>NZ_VLNT01000035.1 GCF_007421815.1 Aeromicrobium piscarium
GACCCGGGCGACGCTTCCGGGCTGGTGCGCTGCACGAGCGCGGTCATCTTCCGACGCCCGTAGAGCCCTTCGGGCGTCATCCTGCGCACGCCCTCGTGGTCGATCGTCCAGGCCAGGTCTCGGACCTGGTTGGTGACGATGGCGTCGCTGACCGTGCGGGCCGCGACAGGGCGGTCGAGGCGCGCCCAGTCGCGGTAGGTCCGCGCGGCGATCTGGCAGCCCTGCTCACGCAGGACCCGGCAGATCGACTCGACCGCGTGGTCCTCGGCCCGCAGCTCGTCGATGAACGCGACGATCATCGATTGCGGGGGTCGAGTTCGGCCGCGAAGAAAATCGAGGCCCGGCGCAGGACCTCGTTGTCCTCCTCGAGTCGGCGGACCTTGGCCTTGAGGTCCTTGATCTCGGCGAGCTCCTCACTGGTGGCTCCCTGGCGCTGGCCGCCGTCGATCTGGGCCTGGACGACCCAGCGGCGCACGGTCTCCTTCCCGACCCCCTCGCGACGCGCGACGGTCTCGGCGGCTGCGGTCAGCGACGGATACTCCGGCAGGTGCTCCAGCACCTGCCGCACGCACCGCTCCTTGACCGCGGGATCGATCTTCTTCGGCATGGTTCGCATCCTTCCAACTCAAAAGGATGCGGCATCAAACCTGGGGCGCTTCAGCACGGTGACGGCGCTCCGACTGGTCGATCCCGGACCACCGCCCTGGTCGAACACCGGGTCCTCGGGGACCCTCAGCGTCCCGGCGGGCGTCAGGCGTTCTCGATGGTGTCGCCGGTGGGATCGTCCGCGGCGGGAGCCGTCAGATGTGCGCCGCCCACCGGAGTCGTGCTCCAGTTGACCAGACGCCAGCCCGAGCGGGGGTCGCCTTCGATCTCCACGAGCCCGGTGTTCGCCAGGGGCGTGCGCTCGACCGTGTCGATGTCGACCCCGGCGACGCGCGCGCTCGCCCAGCAGCGGATCGCCGCGCCGTGCGAGACCATGACGACTCGCTGCCAGCCTGCATCGGCGATCTGGGCGATGGAACGATCGAAGCGGTCGAAGAAGGCGTGACCATCGTCCCCTCCGGGCATCTGCTGGTTGAGACGTCCGCGACCCCACGAGAACACCGTCTCGAGATAGGCCCGATGCGAAGCGCCGTCGGTCCTCATCTCCAGATCGCCGGCCTCGACCTCCCGGATGCCCTCGAGGGTCTGCGGCTCCATGGAGAGTGCCCGGGAGAGGGGCGTGGCCGTCAAGGAGGTGCGGACCAGAGGCGAGATCATCAGCGCGTCGATCGACAGGTCGGAGAGCGCCCCAGGGACGGCCTCGGCCTGTGACTGTCCCAGGGCCGTCAGCCCAGGGCCCGGAGCACCGGTGTCGAGGGCGCCCGCGACGTTCGCCGGGGTCTGGCCGTGACGGAGCATCAGCAGTCGCATGATCCCATTCTCCCGTCCGAGGTGGCCGTCACCCCAGCGGGCCGGGGGAGACGCTCGACTCACTGCCCGGACCCGCTCGACGGACTAAACTGATGGCATGGCACAGATCTTCTCCCTCGAGTACCCGCAGTCGCTCGGCGTCTTCGACGATTACGCCGACGCGCAGAAGGCGGTCGACTACCTCTCGGACAATGAGTTCCCCGTCGAGAACGTCCTCATTGTCGGTACCGAGCTCAAGCAGCTCGAGCGCGTCACTGGGCGCATGACCTGGGGTCGCGCGATCCTCGGCGGTGTCGGGGCCGGTGCCTGGCTCGGCCTGCTGGTGGGCCTGCTGCTGGGCATCTTCGCGGCCGAGGGCCAGTGGTTCGGTGCGGTTCTCACCGGCCTCGTGCTGGGCATCGTCTGGGGTGGCATCCTCGCCGCCGTGTCCTATGCGATGCAGCGCGGACAGCGCGACTTCTCCAGCGTCAAGACCATCCTGCCCAGCAAGTTCGAGGTGCTGGTGGAGCACAAGTTCCTGGCCCAGGGCCAGGACCTGCTCGCGCACCGACCGGGTGCGGCCTCGGCGTTCTGACGCCCCGAGGTGACGGGGCAGTAACTTTCTCGCGTTCGCGATCGGCCATGATGTGTGCCGTAGGCCACCGAACGCGAGGATGACATGACCAAGACGAATCCGGGCAACTTCTTCGAGGACTTCACCGTCGGGCAGGTGATCGAGCACGCGACTCCGCGGACCGTCACCGAGGGCGACCGGGCGCTGTACCAGGCGCTCTACCCGACGCGTTTCGCCGTCCCGTCGTCGGTGGAGTTCGCGGCCTCGGTGGGGTTGAAGCCCGCCCCGGTCGAGGATCTGGTGGCCTTCCACATCGCCTTCGGCAAGACCGTCCCGGACGTATCGCTCAACGCGGTCGCCAACCTGGGTTATGCCGAGTGCCGTTTCCACCGTCCGGTGGTCCCCGGAGACACGCTCTCGACGCGTTCGGAGGTCATCGGCCTCAAGCAGAACTCGAATGGCAAGAGCGGCGTGGTCTATGTGCGCTCGACCGCCACCAACCAGCGGGGCGAGATCGCGCTGGAGTGGGCGCGTTGGGTCATGGTGCACAAGCGCGATATCGACGCTCCGGCTCGCGAGGCCCTCGTCCCCGACCTCGCCACGGTGGTCGCCGCCGATGATCTGGTCATTCCCGATGGTCTGGACTTCACCGACTACGACCTCGTCGCCGCCGGCGAGCCGCACCGCTTCGACGACTACGCGGTGGGAGAGAAGATCGACCACGTCGACGGGGTCACCCTGACCGATCCCGAGCACATGATGGCGACGCGGCTCTGGCAGAACACCGCCAAGGTGCATTTCAACACCGAGGCGCGTCCCGATGGCCGCCGGCTGGTCTACGGAGGCCACGTCATCTCGATGGCCCGGGCGCTCTCCTTCAACGGACTCGCCAATGCGCAGCTGATCGCGGCGATCAATGCCGGGGCACACACATCGCCCGCCTTCGCCGGTGACACTGTCTATGCCTGGTCCGAGGTGCTCGACACGGCAGAGACCACCGCCCCGGGTGCCGGCGCGCTGCGGTTGAGGCTCGTCGCCACCAAGGGGCGTGACGAGTCGATGACACTGCGTGGCGAGGATGGCAAGTACCTGCCGCACGTGCTGCTCGACCTCGATTACTGGGTGCTCGTTCCCCGGTGAGCCTCGCCGGCGCGCCTCCTCCCGGCCACCCCGTTCCGGCGCTCATGCGTGAGATGGCGGCGGGGGAGGTGACGCTGGTCTGGCAGAACGAGGTGGGCGGGCTGACCGGCCGAGTCGGCGGTACGCGCCCTCGGTACCTCAAATGGAACCCGGCGGGCTCGGGCGAGTCCCTCTCAGCCGAGGCTGAGCGACTCCGCTGGCTGGCGGACCGGCATCCGGTTCCCGCGGTGCTCGATCTCGTCGTCCGGGGCCACGAGGAGCTGTTGGTCACAGCAGCTCTCCCGGCGCGCTCGGCGGTCGACCCGAAGTGGACGCGTCGTCCCGAGGACGCCGTCAGGGCCGTGGCCGAGGGGCTGCGGGCCCTCCACTCCCTACCGGTCGCCACGTGCCCCTTCGACTGGGGTGTGGAAGCTCGGATCACCGAAGCGGTGTCGGCGGGGCGCGAGGTGCCTGCTTCGCTCCTCACCGCCCCCAATGTCGACCTGCTGGTCGTCTGCCACGGCGATGCCTGTGCACCGAACACGCTCCTCGGCGACGACGCGCGTTTCGCGGCGACCGTCGACGTGGGGCGATTGGGGGTGGCCGATCGATGGGCGGATCTGGCCGTGGCCACGATGTCGCTGGCGTGGAACTTCGAGGACCCCGATGAAGGCCTGTTTTGGGAGACGTATGGCCTCGAACCCGATATCGAGCGCATCGACTACTACCGGGCGTTGTGGAATGCCACATGAGCCGACCGCCGTCCCGCGCAGTAGCGTGGCGGCGTGAACGTACTCGCTCCCGACGCCGAGCTGTGGATCGTCCGACATGGTCAGACCGAGTGGAGTCGTGAGTGGCGACACACGTCGTTCACGGATCTGCCGCTGACCGAGGAGGGCGAGCGGCAGGCCGAGACGCTGCGGCCGGCCCTCGCCGATATCGCCTTCGACCGGGTGCTGACGAGTCCTCGGCAACGCGCCCAGCGCACGGCAGAGCTGGCCGGCTTCGACGAGGCGATCGTCGACCCGGACCTCGTCGAATGGGACTATGGGGACTACGAGGGACTGACGACCGAGACCATCCGTGAGAGCGTCCCCGACTGGACCGTCTGGACCCATCCGTGCCCGAACGGCGAGAGCGCGCGGGAGGTGGGGGTGCGGCTGGACCGTGTCGTCGACCTCGCACGGGAGCCGGGCCGCACGCTGGTCTTCGCCCACGGCCACAGCCTGCGCGTCCTCGCGGCCCGCTGGCTCGGCCTCGTCGTCGAGCAAGGCCGGATCTTCGACCTCGACACCGCCACCTACTCGGTGCTCAGCGCCGATCGCGGCACGCCGGTCGTCAAGCGGTGGAACGTCACCAGCTGGTAGCGCATGCGCTCGACACGCTGCTACGAGCCCGGGCAGGACGCGGGAACGCGGAGAGAGTGTTCGGATTCGGAACCTAGGACGAGATATTCCGGTTAGGCTCAGCCTCAGCATTGTCAACCGGGGAGCATCGGAGTGTGCTATGGAGATCCGAGAGCGGCTGTCGAGTCTCGCCGCGAAGATTGAGGCGCAGGGAGACAGCATCGAGACGGAGGAGGCGACCAAGAACGCCTTCGTGATGCCGTTTATCTCTCTCGTTTTGGGCTATGACGTCTTCAATCCCCAGGAAGTCATTCCCGAGTTCACCGCCGATGTAGGCACGAAGGGGACTGCCCCCGGTTTGGTTGACACTCGGGGTTTGTGCTGATCAGGCCGCGGTTGCGGTCGTGTAGATCATCTCAAACTCGACCGGGGTGAGCTTGCCAAGGCCGCGTTGGCGGCGTCGGCGGTTGTACTTCGTCTCGATCCAGCGGACCATCGCGAGGCGGAGCTCGTCGCGGGTGTCCCAGCGGCGGGTGTTGAGGACGTTCTTCTGCAGCAGGCTGAAGAACGACTCCATGCTGGCGTTGTCCCCGGCGCCGTAGGAGCGGCCCATCGAGCCGACCACGCCATGGTTCGCCAGGAGGGCCTGGGTGCGCTTGGCACGGAACTGACCGCCTCTGTCGGAGTGGCAGATCGTGCCCCGCGGCGACCGTAGGGCGATCGCGTTGCGCATGGCCGACTGCGCCAGCGACGCCTTCATCCGGGAGTCGATGGAGTAGCCGACGATCTTGTTGCTGAAGACGTCCTTGATCGCGCAGAGGTAGAGCTTGCCCTCGCGGGTGGGATGCTCGGAGATATCCCATAGCCAGACCTTGTTCGGGGCGTCAGCGACAAACTCGTGCCGGATGACGCCGTGCTCGTCGACCACGGCGAGCAGGTCGTCGTGCGGTGGCGGCCCGGTGCTGCCGGGCTTGGACCGCTTCTTGGGCCGTGATGCAGCCGTGGGTGACAGTTGTTGTTTAGGCAGCGGCTGCTGCGTTGGTGGTGATCTTGTCCTCGTACTCGATGGGGGTCAACCCGCCGAGTGAGTCCTGGGGGCGTTGCCGGTGGTACTTGCGTTCG
>NZ_VLNT01000036.1 GCF_007421815.1 Aeromicrobium piscarium
AAATGCGGCGAGGCCGCCCCAGGTGTGTTTGGGGCGGCCTCGCGCTAATGTTTGTCCGGCGACGTCCTACTCTCCCACACCGTCTCCAGTGCAGTACCATCGGCGCTGAAGGGCTTGACTTCCGGGTTCGGAATGTGACCGGGTATTTCCCCTTCGCTATGGTCGCCGTAACTCTATCAACCATCCAACTATCCAATTAATAGTCGGTGATGGTCTGGGAACCTCATAGTGGACGCGAACAACTCGAAAAGTATGTGTTGGGTGACAAGCCCTCGGCCTATTAGTACCAGTCAGCTCCACACATTGCTGTGCTTCTACTTCTGGCCTATCAACCCAGTGGTCTGCTGGGGGCCTTAACCCATGGCGGGTGGGAAACCTCATCTTGAAACGTGCTTCCCGCTTAGATGCTTTCAGCGGTTATCACTTCCGAACGTAGCCAACCAGCCGTGCACCTGGCGGTACAACTGGCACACCAGAGGTTCGTCCACCCCGGTCCTCTCGTACTAGGGGCAGCCTTTCTCAAGTTTCCTACGCGCGCGGCGGATAGGGACCGAACTGTCTCACGACGTTCTAAACCCAGCTCGCGTGCCGCTTTAATGGGCGAACAGCCCAACCCTTGGGACCTGCTACGGCCCCAGGATGCGACGAGCCGACATCGAGGTGCCAAACCATCCCGTCGATATGGACTCTTGGGGAAGATCAGCCTGTTATCCCCGGGGTACCTTTTATCCGTTGAGCGACGCCGCTTCCACATGCCAGCGCCGGGTCACTAGTCCCGACTTTCGTCCCTGCTCGAGCCGTCACTCTCGCAGTCAAGCTCCCTTGTGTACTTACACTCAACACCTGATTGCCAACCAGGCTGAGGGAACCTTTGGGCGCCTCCGTTACATTTTAGGAGGCAACCGCCCCAGTTAAACTACCCACCAGGCACTGTCCCTGATCCGGATAACGGACCTAAGTTAGATATCTAGTACGACCAGAGTGGTATTTCAACGACGACTCCACAACCACTGGCGTGGCCGCTTCACAGTCTCCCACCTATCCTACACAAGTCGAACCAAACACCAATACCAAGCTATAGTAAAGGTCCCGGGGTCTTTCCGTCCTGCCGCGCGTAACGAGCATCTTTACTCGTAGTGCAATTTCGCCGAGTTCATGGTTGAGACAGCGCCCAAGTCGTTACTCCATTCGTGCAGGTCGGAACTTACCCGACAAGGAATTTCGCTACCTTAGGATGGTTATAGTTACCACCGCCGTTTACTGGGGCTTAAGTTCTGCGCTTCGCCTTGCGGCTAACACGTCCCCTTAACCTTCCAGCACCGGGCAGGAGTCAGTCCGTATACGGCGTCTTACGACTTAGCACGGACCTGTGTTTTTAATAAACAGTCGCTTGGGCCTGGTCTCTGCGGCCTTCAACGCTTCCCACCGCAAGGGTGTTCACGTATCCGGCCCCCCTTCTCCCGAAGTTACGGGGGCATTTTGCCGAGTTCCTTAACCATGATTCACTCGATCACCTTAGTATTCTCTACCTGACCACCTGAGTCGGTTTGGGGTACGGGCGGCTACAGATCTCGCTAGATGCTTTTCTCGGCAGCATAGGATCACTCACACAACACCCGTAGGTGAAGTGGCATCGAATCTCAGACACACAGACGGCGGATTTACCTACCGTCAGTCCTACATTCTTACCCTCGGACTACCATCGCCGAGGATGAGCTACCTTCCTGCGTCACACCATCGCTTGGCTACTACCAGCTCGGGTCACACGCTCCACCAATCCCTGTCTCCGAAGAGACTGAAGATGGCTTCGGGTGCTTAGCATCACTGACCTCGCCAGGGACGATCTATCGCCGGTACGGGAATATCAACCCGTTGTCCATCGACTACGCCTGTCGGCCTCGCCTTAGGTCCCGACTTACCCAGGGAAGATTAGCTTGACCCTGGAACCCTTGGTCATCCGGTGGAAGAGTTTCTCACTCTTCATTCGCTACTCATGCCTGCATTCTCACTCGTGTCGCATCCACAACTCGGTCACCCGGCTGCTTCACTCGCGACACGACGCTCCCCTACCCATCCACACGACTGGACCACAAAGGCCTATCACATGTGTGAATGCCATAGCTTCGGCGGATTGCTTGAGCCCCGCTAAATTGTCGGCGCGGAATTACTTGACCAGTGAGCTATTACGCACTCTTTCAAGGATGGCTGCTTCTAAGCCAACCTCCTGGTTGTCTCTGCGACTCCACATCCTTTTCCACTTAGCAACCGCTTAGGGGCCTTAGCTGATGGTCTGGGCTGTTTCCCTCTCGACTACGAAGCTTATCCCCCGCAGTCTCACTGCAACGCTCTCACTTACCGGCATTCGGAGTTTGGCTGAGTTCAGTAAGCTGGTAGGCCCCCTAGCCCATCCAGTGCTCTACCTCCGGCAAGAAACACGTCACGCTGCACCTAAATGCATTTCGGGGAGAACCAGCTATCACGGAGTTTGATTGGCCTTTCACCCCTATCCACAGGTCATCCCCCCAGTTTTTAACCTAGGTGGGTTCGGTCCTCCACGCGGTCTTACCCGCGCTTCAACCTGCCCATGGATAGATCACTCCGCTTCGGGTCTAGATCATGCAACTCAAACGCCCTATTCGGACTCGCTTTCGCTACGGCTCCACCCCAACGGCTTAACCTCGCTACATAACACTAACTCGCAGGCTCATTCTTCAAAAGGCACGCCGTCACACCCACAAGTGAATGCTCCGACGGATTGTATGCACATGGTTTCAGGTACTCTTTCACTCCCCTCCCGGGGTACTTTTCACCTTTCCCTCACGGTACTAGTCCGCTATCGGTCATCGAGGAGTATTTAGGCTTAACGGGTGGTCCCGCCAAATTCACACCGAATTTCAGGAGTACGGTGCTACTCGGGGTCACGCACAAGAGCCACCAGCTTACAGCTACGGGGATCTCACCCTCTCTGTCCCGACATCCCAGCCGGTTCACCTTCACTGACGGTTTCTCACTCTTCGACCGCTCGGCAGAACGATCAGCACGGCCCCACGACCCCCCAGATGCAACGCCTGCCGGCTATCACACACCTGAGGTTTAGCCTCATCCGGTTTCGCTCGCCACTACTCCCGGAATCACGGTTGTTTTCTCTTCCTGCGGGTACTGAGATGTTTCACTTCCCCACGTTCCCTCCACACGCCCTATATATTCAAGCGCGGGTAACACGACATAACTCGTGCTGGGTTTCCCCATTCGGACATCCCCGGATCACAGCTCGGTTGTCAACTCCCCAGGGCTTTTCGCAGACTCCAACGTCCTTCATCGGCTCTCGATGCCAAGGCATCCACCATGTGCACTTAGTAGCTTGTCAACACTACAAAGATGCTCGCGTCCACTATGAAGTTCTCAAAACACCACCGGCACCACGCACCAGCCCCCACCAAACCCACCAGAAAACCCGGCAGTGGTATGAAGACCACGCAGCCCGAACAAGCCACCAGACAACAACGCCCGATGCCTCATAACCCAACAGTGTGCCACCCCCACCACCACACCCAAACAGCATGCATGATGAGCACCCTCTCCAAAGAGAGAGCAACGTAATCGACGTCCACTAAATGAGCAGCCACCGGGCACCACACACGGGCACCAACGGCGACAACAGCAACCACACCCAACAGGGCGCAGCCGCGCTACATGCTCCTTAGAAAGGAGGTGATCCAGCCGCACCTTCCGGTACGGCTACCTTGTTACGACTTCGTCCCAATCGCCAGCCCCACCTTCGACGGCTCCCTCCCACAAGGGGTTAGGCCACCGGCTTCGGGTGTTGCCGACTTTCATGACGTGACGGGCGGTGTGTACAAGGCCCGGGAACGTATTCACCGCAGCGTTGCTGATCTGCGATTACTAGCGACTCCGACTTCATGGGGTCGAGTTGCAGACCCCAATCCGAACTGAGACCGGCTTTTTCCGATTCGCTCCACCTCACGGCTTCGCAGCGGTTTGTACCGGCCATTGTAGCATGCTTGAAGCCCTGGACATAAGGGGCATGAAGACTTGACGTCATCCCCACCTTCCTCCGAGTTGACCCCGGCAGTCTCCTATGAGTCCCCACCATCACGTGCTGGCAACATAGGACGAGGGTTGCGCTCGTTGCGGGACTTAACCCAACATCTCACGACACGAGCTGACGACAGCCATGCACCACCTGTATACCGACCACAAGGGAAACCACATCTCTGCAGTCGTCCGGCATATGTCAAACCCAGGTAAGGTTCTTCGCGTTGCATCGAATTAATCAGCATGCTCCGCCGCTTGTGCGGGCCCCCGTCAATTCCTTTGAGTTTTAGCCTTGCGGCCGTACTCCCCAGGCGGGGCGCTTAATGCGTTAGCTGCGGCACGGAAACCGTGGAAGGTCCCCACACCTAGCGCCCAACGTTTACGGCATGGACTACCAGGGTATCTAATCCTGTTCGCTCCCCATGCTTTCGCTCCTCAGCGTCAGGAAATGCCCAGAGAACCGCCTTCGCCACCGGTGTTCCTCCTGATATCTGCGCATTCCACCGCTACACCAGGAATTCCATTCTCCCCTGCATCCCTCAAGTCTGCCCGTATCGAAAGCACGCTCAGAGTTAAGCCCTGAGTTTTCACTCCCGACGCGACAAACCGCCTACGAGCCCTTTACGCCCAATAATTCCGGACAACGCTCGGACCCTACGTATTACCGCGGCTGCTGGCACGTAGTTGGCCGGTCCTTCTTCTGCACCTACCGTCACTCTCGCTTCGTCGGTGCTGAAAGAGGTTTACAACCCGAAGGCCGTCATCCCTCACGCGGCGTTGCTGGATCAGGCTTTCGCCCATTGTCCAATATTCCCCACTGCTGCCTCCCGTAGGAGTCTGGGCCGTGTCTCAGTCCCAGTGTGGCCGGTCACCCTCTCAGGCCGGCTACCCGTCGTCGCCTTGGTGAGCCACTACCTCACCAACAAGCTGATAGGCCGCGAGCCCATCCTCCTCCGCCAGAACTTTCCACCACCCCACATGCGTGAGATAGTCATATCGGGTATTAGCCAGCGTTTCCACTGGTTATCCCCAAGAGAAGGGCAGGTTGCTCACGTGTTACTCACCCGTTCGCCGCTCGTGTACCCCCGAAAGGGCCTTACCGCTCGACTTGCATGTGTTAAGCACGCCGCCAGCGTTCGTCCTGAGCCAGGATCAAACTCTCCGTTGAAAAACAACAAAAAGCTCAACCCCAAAACACAGAACCACCAAAAACTGGCAGTAAACTGTCTCGGAATCGAGACACCCCACACGAATGCAGGATGCCTAATTAATTCAAAAAATCGTCGACTAAATGACACACTGTTGAGTTATCAAACATCAGACGCACACCAACGACC
>NZ_VLNT01000037.1 GCF_007421815.1 Aeromicrobium piscarium
CGAACCTCTGGTGTGCCAGTTGTACCGCCAGGTGCACGGCTGGTTGGCTACGTTCGGAAGTGATAACCGCTGAAAGCATCTAAGCGGGAAGCACGTTTCAAGATGAGGTTTCCCACCCGCCATGGGTTAAGGCCCCCAGCAGACCACTGGGTTGATAGGCCAGAAGTAGAAGCACAGCAATGTGTGGAGCTGACTGGTACTAATAGGCCGAGGGCTTGTCACCCAACACATACTTTTCGAGTTGTTCGCGTCCACTATGAGGTTCCCAGACCATCACCGACTATTAATTGGATAGTTGGATGGTTGATAGAGTTACGGCGACCATAGCGAAGGGGAAATACCCGGTCACATTCCGAACCCGGAAGTCAAGCCCTTCAGCGCCGATGGTACTGCACTGGAGACGGTGTGGGAGAGTAGGACGTCGCCGGACAAACATTAGCGCGAGGCCGCCCCAAACACACCTGGGGCGGCCTCGCCGCATTTCACCAGATGTATCAAGGAAGCACTATGTCAGCTGAATCGAAGAGACCACGTCAGGGCCAGGGCCGCGGGGGCCCCGGCGGCAAGCAGCGCCCACAGGGCGCGTCCGGACGTCCCGGTGGTGGACGCGGTCGACCAGCAGGCAAGGACGGCAAGCCCGGTCGAGACGGCAAGCCGGCGCAGAGCCGCGGCGGTCGCCAGGGCGGGGCGCCGCGCGATCGTCGGCAGGAGCCCCGCGAGCGCACCGAGGCGCAGAAGGTCTACGACGGACCTCCC
Source organism: Aeromicrobium piscarium (assembly GCF_007421815.1). Classification (GTDB taxonomy): domain Bacteria; phylum Actinomycetota; class Actinomycetes; order Propionibacteriales; family Nocardioidaceae; genus Aeromicrobium; species Aeromicrobium piscarium. The sequence goes on from NZ_VLNT01000037.1 coordinate 757, forward strand.
ATCCCCGATGACGTCAGCGCGAAGGATCTCGATCGCTTCGCTCGCCAGGAACTGCAGAACATCCCCCCGAAGCTGGCCGAGAAGGTCGCCCGGCACTTGGTGATGGCGGGCTCGCTGTTGCACGAAGACCCGGCGCTGGCCCATCAGCATGCTCTCGCTGCCCGTGCGCGCGCGATGCGCAACGGCCTCGTGCGCGAGGCCACCGGCGAGACCGCGTACGCGCTCGGCAACTGGTCCGAGGCGCTCGCGGAGTTCCGCGCCGCCCGGCGGATCACCGGCCGGGCGATCTACGCCCCGATGATGGCCGACTGCGAGCGCGCATTGAAGCGTCCGCAGAAGGCTCTTGAGTACGACACGTCCGAGATCCGCGCGCAGCTCGACGAGGGCGGCAATGCGGAGCTCACCATCGTCGTCGCCGGCGCACGGCGTGACATGGGACAGGTCGAGGCCTCGTTGCAGCTGCTCGAAGCCGAGAACCTGATGAGCAAGAGCCGCGCCGACTGGGTGGCTCGGCTCCGCTACGCCTATGCCGACACCCTGCTGGCGGCGGGACGTCGCGATGAAGCCGTGAGCTGGTTCCACCGGGTGGTCGCGGTCGACGGCGACAAGCTCACCGACGCCGAAGAGCGGCTCGCCGAGCTCGAAGGCTGACCCGCACTGGCCTTGCGCGCCCTCGCCGGTGGGCGGTCTGGGATAACTCACCGCCCGCCGGGTGCGTGGGGGTCACCGCCGGCGGTGACCGAGGACGTAACGCATCCTTCCAGGTCATCTAGACTGCCCGCATGAAGCAGATGGTCCACGATGCGGCGCGGCGGGCGCGATCCGCGGCGACGGTACTCGCGCAGGCCTCGCGCGCGGAGAAGGACGCCGCGCTGATCGCGATGGCCGAGGCGCTGGTCGCTGCGACGGAGGAAATCCTCGCGGCGAATGCGCTCGACGTCGCCGGTGCCCGCGAGGAGGGGACCCCGGAGAACGTCGTCGACCGGCTGTCCCTCGACGCCGGTCGCGTGGCCGCCTTTGCCGATGGCGTGCGCCAGGTGGCCGCGCTGCCCGACCCCGTCGGCGAAGTGGTCCGCGGCTCCAGCCTGCCGAACGGACTCGAGCTGCGGCAGATCCGCGTGCCCATGGGGGTCATCGGCATGATCTACGAGGGACGACCCAATGTCACGGCCGATGCGGCGGCGATCTGTCTCAAGGCAGGGAGCGCCTCGCTGCTGCGGGGATCGCGCAACGCGGCACGGTCCAATGCCGCGATCGTCGCCGTCATGCGCGACGCTCTCGCTGCCACGGGACTGCCGGCCGACCTCATCCAGGCCATCGCGGCCGATGACCGTTCCTCGGCGACGCACCTGATGCAAGCCCGTGGCCTGGTGGACCTGGTGATCCCACGCGGAGGAGCGGGACTGATCCGCGCCGTGGTAGAGGAGTCGACGGTTCCCGTCATCGAGACGGGCACCGGCAATGTCCACGTGTACGTCGACGCCGATGCCGACCTCGAGATGGCGCTGGACATCGTCGTGAACTCCAAGACCCAGCGCACGAGTGTCTGCAATGCGGCCGAGTCGCTGCTGGTCCATGCGAATATCGCCGAAGAGTTCGTCCCGAAGATCGTCGCGGCCCTCCACGAACGCGATGTGCTGATCCACGGTGACGCGTCGTTCCAGGCAGCCGATCCATCGATCGTCCCCGTGACCGAGGAGGACGATGCCACCGAGTTCCTGGCCTCGGAGATCTCCGCACGGGTCGTCGACTCGCTCGACGCGGCGATCGATCACATCCGGTGTTACTCCTCGGGGCATACGGAGGCCATCGTGACGCGGTCGCTCGCTTCCGCGCAGCGGTTCACGCGCGGGGTCGACTCGGCCGCCGTGATGGTCAATGCCTCGACGCGGTTCACCGACGGAGGAGAGTTCGGCTTCGGCGCCGAGATCGGCATCTCGACGCAGAAGCTCCACGCCCGGGGTCCGATGGGCCTGCGCGAGATGACCACGACCACCTATCTGGTGACCGGCGACGGCCAGCTGCGATGACCGCTGGTAGATTGTCCCCATGCTCGATCTGCTGAAGTTCGCCGAGGAGGCCGGTCACGAGCCGGCGATCGCCGCTCCGCTCGTGGGCGTCGGCGCGTTCGTGTTCCTGTTCATCCTGCTGCTGATCCTCGTCGCCTTCGGCAAGGGCCGCGAGCACACCTGAGCCAGATGGCCGACGAACGCCGCCGCATCGGGGTGATGGGCGGAACGTTCGACCCCATCCACCACGGTCACCTCGTCGCCGCGAGCGAGGTGCAGTCCTGGTTCGACCTCGACGAGGTCATCTTCGTGCCGACGGGGCAACCGTGGCAGAAGGCCGACCGTGACGTGTCGCCCGCCGAGGACCGGTACCTCATGACGGTCATCGCGACGGCAGCCAACCCACGCTTCCAGGTCAGCCGGGTCGACATCGATCGGCACGGCCCGACCTACACCATCGACACCCTGCGCGACCTTGCCGCGCAGCACCCCGATGACGAGTTGTACTTCATCACCGGCGCCGACGCGATGGCCGCCATCTTGACGTGGCGCGATCACGACGAACTCTTCGATCTGGCGCACTTCGTCGGCTGTACCCGGCCAGGGCATGAGATGGACGCCGAGACGATCCGCAGGCTCCCGCACGACCGCGTCACGCTGGTGGAGATCCCCGCGCTCGCGATCTCGTCGACCGACTGCCGTGTACGCGTGCACAAGGGCGAGCCGGTCTGGTATCTCGTGCCCGACGGGGTCGTGCAGTACATCGGCAAGCACCGTCTGTACCAACCTGAGGACCCATCATGACCGCTACCGAACGAGCCGTCGAGCTCGCCCGTGCCGCTGCCGAGGCCGCCGACGACAGGAAGGCCACGCAGATCGTGGCCTTCGACGTCTCCGAGCAGCTGTACATCACCGATATCTTCGTGCTCTGCACCGGCGCCAACCCGCCACAGATGTCCGCGATCCGCGACGCGGTGGAGGAGAAGCTGCTGTCCCTCGGGGCCAAGCCGGTCCGCCGCGAGGGCGAACGCGAGGGCAGGTGGGTCCTGCTCGACTATGCCGATATCGTCGTCCACATCCAGCACTCTGAGGAACGGGAGTTCTACGGCCTCGAGCGCCTGTGGAGCGACTGCCCGACGGTCGACCTCGGGCTGGGCTGACGTGGCGCATCGACGGGTCATCGTCTGGCGGCACGGCCGTACGGCCTGGAACGTCGCGGGACGCGTCCAGGGGCAGAGCGATGTGCCGCTCGATGAGGTGGGACGAGCGCAGGCGAAGGAGGCGGCCGGCTATCTCGCCGCGCTCGCCCCGAGCAGGATCGTGTCGTCTGACCTCAAGCGGGCGGCGTCGACCGCTGCGGCCCTGGGTGAGGTGGCCGGTCTGCCCGTCGAGCTCGACCGGCGGTTCCGTGAGATGGACTTCGGTGCTCGCGAGGGCCTGACCTGGCCGCAGGCCTGGGACCGGATGCCCGAGGCGATGCAGGCGTGGGTCGACGGGGACGAGACGAAGGTGCCGGGCAGCGAGACCCATCGTCAGGCGGGGGACCGTTTCGCCGACGCCTTGCGTGACACGCTCGATTCGATCGGCCGCGATCAGACGCTCGTCGTGGTAGCCCACGGCGCCGTCATCCGCACCGGTGTCTCGTCCTTCCTCGATCTGCCGGAGAGCTCGTGGCGGACCCTCGGCGGCATGGCGAACTGCAACTGGTCGGTGCTGGAGGAGAGCCGCTATCGCGACTGGTCGGAGTGGCGCCTCGCCGAATGGAACACCGGCAGCCTGCCCGAGCCCGTGCTGTCCGATGACGAGGAAGCGTGACGGCACCCCCGGGGTGGGGCGGCTAGGTCCCATCCGATAGAGTTGACGAGGTTCAACGGGGCTATGGCGCAGTTGGTAGCGCGCTTCCATGGCATGGAAGAGGTCAGGGGTTCGAATCCCCTTAGCTCCACCCTGTGCACAAGGCTCGAACCCTTGCCAATGGAATCGTTGGCTGGGGTTCGGGCCTTGTCGCCGTTCTGGGTCCAGTTGAGGGCGTTGGCGTTGACCTCGGGGTCGAGGAGCATCTCGAAGGGCCGGTTGTTCTCGACGCGGAGTTCGTTGTCTTCGTCGATGTAGACCTTGGTGAAGAAGGCTTGGTTGCACAGGCGCCGGTTGGCGTCGTCGCACCGTTGGTAGATGTCGGCGCAGTTGGCCAGGAGTCCGAGGGCGTCGTCGAGGTGGGCGCGGGCGTCGGCGTAGTCGCCGTGGTGGGCGTCGATATGAACCGCCCCAGGTTCGCTGCCGCTCCTATGCGGGTTGCGGCTCTCGGTTGAGGGCCGCGTAGTGGGCTTGCTCGGACTCTGTTGGGGTCATCATCCCAAGAGAGCCGTGCAGGCGCCTGGTGTTGTACCAATCGACCCATCCGGCGGTGGCGTACTCGACGTCCCCGATGGTCCGGTAGGGGCCGGTGTGGAAGACCGTGGTGCGGACGCACTCGGTCTTGTAGAGCCCGATCACGCACTCCATGAGCGCATTGTCATACGCATCGGCAACCGACCCGATCGAG
>NZ_VLNT01000038.1 GCF_007421815.1 Aeromicrobium piscarium
CGGTAGGTCCGCGCGGCGATCTGGCAGCCCTGCTCACGCAGGACCCGGCAGATCGACTCGACCGCGCGGCCCTCGGCCCGCAGCTCGTCGATGAACGCGACGATCATCGATTGCGGGGGTCGAGTTCCCCCGCGAAGAAAATCGAGGCCCGGCGCAGGATCTCGTTATCTTCCTCGAGCCGCCGGACCCTGGCCTTGAGCTCCTTGATCTCAGCCAGCTCCTCGGACGTGGCGCCCTGGCGCTGCCCGCCGTCGACCTGGGCCTGGACGACCCAGCGACGCACGGTCTCCTTCCCGAGCCCCTCGCGGCGAGCGACGGACTCGGCGGCCGCGGTCAGCGACGAGTACTCCGGCAGATGCTCCAGCACCTGCCGCACGCACCGCTCCTTGACCTTCTGATCGATCTTCTTCGGCATGGTTCGCATCCTTCCAACTCACAAGGATGCGGCATCAAACCTGGGGCGCTTCACTCTGCGCTCGTCCCTTATGGGGTTAGCGCGACAGCCTGGTCACAGTACCTGGCTGTGGCGCTCGAAACCGGCTACATAAGCGAAGACATGCTCGCCTACCCGGAAAACCTCGAGAATGTAGGCCTGACGGCATTGGCTCAGTGCGAGTATCTCAACAACGAAAGTCCCGAGCAGCTCGCCCTAACGGAAAGTGACGACTTCGGCACCCCCTACGATACCGCTGTCCGCTGGTTTCGTGCTGCGGCTGCTCTATGCAATGCGTCGAATCTCTGATTGCTCCGGCGAACTCAGACCAAGTCGATAAGCGTATTCCTACCACCTTGAAAGGGGAGGAAAACCTGGGCGGTCTCGCCGGTCCCGTGAACCGTGAGCGTTCCGTCCTCGGGGCCGGCGTACAGGGACTCTCCCCGGCGCAGTTTCGTACGCTCCTCGCTCGCGTTGACGCATTCGACCTCCCCCGCCGAGCAAATCACCAGCCGATGCCCCTCACCGAACAACTCGACACCCTCGGCATACGCCGTCGACGACTGCGCCACGGCCAGTGCGAACTCGCCAGCTGCCGGGTCGAACACCTCTACACCCGCAGAGGTCACCATCGGCGTCACCCGCGCTAGCCGGGACATCCCCGCGTCCAGACACCGCACCAACGCCTCAGCGTCGATATGCTTCGTCGTCAACCCCGCGCGCAGCACATTGTCCGAGTTCGCCATCGCCTCCAGGCACAGGCCCTTCAGATGCGCATGCAACATCCCCGCGCCCAGGAAAGCCGCTTCACCGGGCTGCAACGTCAGGCGGTTCATCAGCAAAGCGACCACCACCCCCACGTCGTTCGGAAATTCCTCACGCACCATCAGAGCCGTCGCGTACGCGCGCTTGATGTCGACGCCCTGGTCCAACAGGTCACGGCACGCCCGCACCAGCGCCTCGATCTCATCAGCCGACGGCCGCTCCGTGACCAGCCACTCCACCAGCTGGACGATCCCCGCAAACCCCGGATCGGTCGTCAACCGGTCCCGCAGCCGACGCGCCAGCGACGTCTCGATCGGCGCCAGCACTCGCAAGATCTCCGCCGTGGGACGAAAGCCGGCCATCATGTCGAAGGTCGACAGTGCGTACACCATCTCCGGTTTGTGATTCGGGTCCTTGAAGCTGCGCTCCGGCGCTCCAACCGGGATCCCCGCAGCGTTCTCCGCCTTGAAACCCTCACGCGCCAGATCGAGACCCGGATGCACCTGCAACGACAATGGCCGACGCGCCGACAACACCTTCAGCATGAAAGGCAGCTCACCAGCCACGTCGCTCAGCAACCGGCGGACGCCATTGGAGTCGACCACCGACGACGGCCCCAGTCGGTGCGTCCCGATCCACAACTCGGCCACTGGCTCGCTCGACGGCGCATCACCGAGGAACGCCGGGATCTCATGAAACGACCCCCAGTCGTAGTTCTGGACCGAGTTCTCCAACAGCAGCACATCCCAAGCGTAGGTGTTGACCAGACTCTGTGTCTCCACAATCTGACCCACCGGCCTCGTGAAGCAGCACACACTCCACCGCGTCACCGCTGGTGGCTACTACCGTTAGCTCCATGAAGATCGCGGCCGCGGGTAGCGGATACGTCGGACTGTCCAACGCTGTCGTGTTGGCGCAGCACCATGAGGTCTACCTCGTGGACATCGATCCGATCAAGGTCGAGCAGGTGAATCAGCGGGAGTCGCCGATCGAGGATACCGAAATCGAGCGCTATCTAGCTGAAGTGCCGTTGAAGCTCACCGCGACCCTCGACCCGGCCGAGGCGTACACGGACGCGGACTTCGTCATCATCGCGACACCGACGGACTACGACCCGGAGACCAATTACTTCAACACCCGGTCTGTCGAGGCCGTGGTCGATGACGTGCTCCGCATTAACCCCAGCGCGCACATCGTCATCAAGTCCACCGTGCCGGTCGGGTATACCGCTGCACTGCGTGAACAGCACCCCGACGCATCGATCATCTTCTCCCCCGAGTTCCTACGCGAAGGCAAGGCACTCCACGACAATCTCCACCCGTCGCGGATCGTCGTCGGCGATCGCAGCGAGGTGGGACAACGGTTCGCCGACCTGCTCGTGGAAGGTGCTCTCGACGAGGACGTCCCCGTCCTCCTCACCGACTCGACGGAGGCCGAGGCGATCAAGCTCTTCGCCAACACCTACCTGGCCCTACGCGTCGCCTACTTCAACGAGCTCGACACCTACGCCTCCCACCACGGACTCAACACCCAACAGATCATCGAAGGCGTCGGCCTCGACCCCCGCATCGGCAACCACTACAACAACCCGTCCTTCGGATACGGCGGCTACTGCCTGCCCAAGGACACCAAGCAGCTGCGTGCCAACTACGACGAAGTCCCCCAGAACCTCATCCAGGCCATCGTCGACGCCAACACCACTCGCAAGGACTTCGTCGCCACCGACATCCTGCGTCGCAACCCCACCACCGTCGGCGTCTACCGGCTCATCATGAAGGCCGGCTCCGACAACTTCCGGACCTCATCCATCCAGGGCGTCATGAAACGCATCAAAGCCAAGGGCGTGGAGGTCATCGTCTACGAGCCCGCCCTCGACGACGACCTCTTCTACAACTCCGAAGTCGTCAACGACCTCGACGACTTCAAGAAACGCGCCGACGTCATCATCGCCAACCGCCGCACCCCCAACCTCGCCGATGTGAGCGACAAGGTCTACACCCGAGACATCTACGGCACGGACTGAGGAATGGTCCTGCCAGCAGACCTCCGCACCAGGCCGATCACCGGGCGCAGGCGAGGGACAGGAAGCGTCAGCGTGCTCAGCCCTTACCTCATCGCCCTAGCGGTGGGAGTACTAGTGGGCGTAGTGCTCGTCGACTCGCCACTATGCGCCGCACTTCTGTCCAGTGCCAGCTTCGGCCTGAGCATTGCAGTGTTCCTTCAGCTCCTCCCCGCTCGGATCGCTTTCAACATCGACAGTGTTTGCGAACCAAGAGTCCGAACCTGGCTAGCTGGCGATTCTTACTGGGCCGGTCTGCTAGCCATCGCCCTCGGAGCAAGCGGCCTGGCAGCATCGGCCGAAGCAATCAACCGGGCTGCCGCATATGTGCCAGCGGGCGTCTCGGTTGCGACTGGCATTACTACCGGGATCTGGCTCGCAGCCAAGTCCAAGCCGAGACGCCACCGCCTGATCCCGTCCGGGTCGCATTGCTTTGTAGGCTCTTCCCAGTTGAGGGTGTAGAACGAGTGAGCGCGTCGGTCCGGCGATAGACGTCGAGGTCTCCCGATGATGGAAGTTCTCACGCTATCCATCTGGAAGACCTCGACATGCCTGACGCTACCTT
>NZ_VLNT01000039.1 GCF_007421815.1 Aeromicrobium piscarium
TGTCGGCAACGCTCGAAAACTGGACGATTGCATCGCCCGAAAAGTGAACGGTGTGTGGGCAGCCTAGTCGTTGTCTCGGTCGGCGGTCTCGCGGATGCTGGGCAGCGTCTCGATGCCGCGGTTGCGTAGTCGGTAGCTGGCTCCCTTGAGGGTCAGCACGTCGGCGTGGTGGACGATGCGGTCGATCATCGCGGCGGCGACGGCCTGGTCGCCGAAGACACCGCCCCAGCCGGAGAACGGCAGGTTGCTGGTCAGGATGAGCGAGGCGTGTTCGTATCGGCTGGAGACGAGCTGGAAGAACAGGTTCGCGGCGTCTTGCTCGAAGGGCAGGTAGCCGACCTCGTCGACGATGATCAGTCCGTAGCGCCGCAACCGGGCGAGCTCTTGGGCAAGCCTGCCGGCGCGGTGGGCCTCGGTGAGTCGGGTGACCCACTCGGTGGCGGTGGCGAACAGGACCCGGTGGCCGTGGTGGGCTGCCGCGATCCCCAGGCCTGTCGCGAGGTGGGTCTTTCCGGTGCCTGGCGGGCCGAGCAGCACGACGTTGCGGGCCTCGGCCAGGAACCCTCCGGATGCCAGAGCGGCGACCTGCTGGCGGATGGCAGGTTGGGCGTCGAAGTCGAACTCCTCGATCGTCTTGACTGCAGCGAACCCCGCGGCCCGGATCCGCAGCTGGGCGCCGGAGGCGTTCCTGGCGGCGACCTCGCGGTCCAAGATCGCGGCGAGGTATTCCTCGTGGGTCCAGCCGGCATCTCTAGCGTGGTCGGCCAGCCGGGCGGCGGCTTCGGTGATCCGTGGCGCCTTCAATGCCGACGCGAGATAGGTGACTTGCTTGAGCGCCTCGTTGGCGGTGGGCTTCTTGGCGCTCATCAGGCCACCTCCGTCTCGCTCAGGCTGCCGTCGATGAGACCGAAGGCGCGGTCGTAGTCGGCCAGGTCCCGCACCAGCTCCTCGTGCACCTCGGAGGTCGGACGTGGTTGCCCGAACTGCTCACGCAGCACCTTCGCCGCGGCGACATGAGTGGGGTCAGTGATCGTCATGCCTCGTGCCCAGACCCTCTCGTGGGCAGCCACGAGACGTCCTTCGTGGCGGACCTCGACCCGGGCCAGATCGGCGCTCACGTCGACAAACCGGCCGATCACCGCCGGGTCCACGGAGTAGTCCGAGGAGTCGACGCGGACGTAGTAGTCCCGACCCAACCGGACCCGGTTCACCCAGCCGACCGTCGGCGCCACCGGTGGCAGCGGCAGCATCGCCGCCCGATCGGCATCAAGCAGGTCGACCGGGCGGGCCTTGGTCGTGCGCACCACCCGAGCGTTCGCCTTGGCCAGCCAGTCGCTGAACTGGGCGTTGAAGTCCGCCGGCGAGCTGAAGTCCCGTCCGGGCATGAAGGAGGTCTCGAAGAACCCGTTCCGGCGTTCCACCAGACCCTTGGACTCTGGATCGTAGGGCTTGAGCCGCACCAGTCTCGTGGCCAACGTGCCGGTGAACGCCCCGACCCCGTCGGCATGGCGCTTGCCTCGGCCGATGCCGGACTCGTTGTCCCAGATCAGTCGCCGCGGCACCGCGCCGAGTTGCTGCAGCAGCGCCCACATCCCCAGCAGTAGGTCCTCGGTGCGCCTGGTCGGGATCATCCGCCCGAGCATGAACCTCGAATGGGCCGCGGTGATCACCAGCACCGGCAGCAGCGTGCTCGTGCCGTCCTCCAGCGAGATCTTGGCCGGCGGGAACCACAGATCGCACTGCCCGGCGTCCCCGGGCAGCCACGTCAGCCGATCCGCCGGGTCGACCGGCCGGTGCTCAGGCCGAAGCCGACGGACGTTGTCGCGGAACCAGGTCATCGACCCGCTCCAGCCGACCCGCTCGGCGATCACCGTCGCCGGCATGTCCGGCGTCGCAACCAGCAGCTGTCGCACCAACGGCTCGAACGGCGTGAACGAGGTCGGTGCCGCCTTCCGCTCGTACTTCGGTGGGCTCTGTGAGGCCACCGCCTTGACCACCGTCGTCCGCGAGATCCCCAACCGCGCCGCGATCTGTCTCTTCGGCACTCCCTCGCCGGCAAGCCGACGGATCAACGCCCAGTCCTCCATAGTGATCACTCTCCGATCGTCGTGAGTGTTCACTTTTCAAGCGTCACAACTGTCCAGTTTTCGAGCGTCGTCGACA
>NZ_VLNT01000004.1 GCF_007421815.1 Aeromicrobium piscarium
GCAGATGCTCCAGCACCTGCCGCACGCACCGCTCCTTGACCTTCTGATCGATCTTCTTCGGCATGGTCTGCATCCTTCCAACTCACAAGGATGCGGCGGGAAACCTGGGGCGGTTCATCGATCTCAGCCGTCGTCGCGTCTGGCGGCAGCGCAGCCAGACGTGCATCCGCCAAGGGATGCAATCCGTAGGCGAACAACGACTTCATCTGCTCGGCAGTGACGACATCCCCGGCGCTGAGCCCATCGATTCCACCGAGCCCGGAGCCCACCCACCGGCCGGGGCTCTCGCCCTTCTCCGCATAGTACGTCGCCAGCGAGGTGTGGCCTTTGTCCGTACCGTCGACCGCAGCGACCTGCCGGGTCAGGTAGTCGTACCCTCTCCCAGCCGTGAGCTTGTGCAGCGACATTGTCACAACCCCGTAAGGCGATCCCCCACTTCTGGGAACGCCCGAGACGCTAGATATAACGTCCAAGGACGTTGTTTCGGCAACACGACCTTGGCCCGCTGAGAAGTGAAGACCTCCGGCTGTGAAGTGAAGTTGTTCAAGAACCGCTTCACGAACCAGGAGGCCTTCGTGTCCCATCGTTAACGCTGCCCTCACCCCACACGCTCGTCTGCGCTTGGCGAGTTTGATTGTCGGCGATGGTTGCCCGCCGTCAACAGCGGTCAAGATAGCCCTGCTCGCGGTAGAGCCGCTCGGTCGTACACCTGGCTACGTCGTGGCCCTTTCCACGTAAATGGAGCCGCATCTTGCGTACTTCCGAACCTAGCCCGCAGCTTCTGCCACGCACGCTAGGACTTGACCAACGCGACCAGTTCACTGTCACATACCTGCCGTTTCGAAGGCGGCCGCGATGGGGCGATCTTAATCCCGTGCTCGCCGAGCACGGGACAGACCGGCTCGACCCCGCGCCCCTCGCAGTGATCGTTGATGAAGTCGATCAGAACCTGCCGTGAAAGCTGGGGCGGTCGAGCTCCGCCTCGAAGAAAGCCGAGGCCCCTTCAAGATCTCGTTGGCCCGCCGCAGCTCGGCGACCTTCCCCTTCAGCACCTTGATCTCCGCCATCTCCTCGTTGGTCTTACCGGGCCGGACCCCAACGTCGATGTCAGCCTGCCAGATTCACTTGCGTGACGACTCGGTCGAGGTGATGCCCAGCTTCGCAGCCATCGACCGGATCGTCACAGCCTCGTTCGGATACTCCGCCCGCGGCTCCATCACCATCCGCGCCGCGCTCTCGCGCAGCTCCGGGGTGCACTTCGAGGAACGTGCCGTGAGAGTGATCCTTCCAGAAACCAGCTCTACGGACTCACCGGGACGGCTCAAACTGAGCCCCAACCACCGATTCAAGGCCGAGCCCCACAAAGCCGCGCCAACGCCCGGCCGCCGCGTGTCCCTAAACAGACGAGGCTCCGGCTCCTTCGCCCAAGCTTCGATGAGCGGTTCATTTATCTGGCCCGCCCGACACCGCCAGGTTGAGAGCCATGGGCACCCAGCCAACACTACGAGTGGTGTTCGTCTGCACGGGTAACACTTGTCGCTCGACGATGAGCGCACACGCCTTCGACGCTCAGCCCGCCGCTGCTGGCCTCGCAGACCACCTGGCAGCCTTCGCCAGAGGCACCGATGCCGCCACCGACGGGACGCGTGCTGACCAGCGGGCACGGGAGGCTCTCGGAAGCATCGGGCTAGATGACGGCGGTCATCGCGCTCGCCAGCTCCGGGCGACCGACATGCCAGAGCAGGCCTGTTCGTCGCCATGGAGCGGTACCATTCCGCAAACCTGAGGAGACTCGGGGCGAAGGAGGACCGGCTCGTTCTTCTCGGCGCCTTCGACCCCGAGCCTTCACTGGACGTCGGCCTCATCGATCCGGTGGAGTTCGGGCAGGACACCTATGCCGAGGTCTTCGCCCGGATTGAGTGATGCTGTGCCGCGCTTATCGACAGCCTCCCGGGAGCTCCGTCGAAACGAGCCGTCGAATAGCACGCCGACCGTGTGACCTTCAGCGGTCTAGATCGCGCGTCACGCCGGCGGATCAACATCGCGATCCACAGACACCGACGGGCACGTCAAAGAGTGATCCGTGCGAGAGCGGTCGCCCAGGGCTCCTGACCCGCACGTGTCGCATCGGGATCGCCGGCCACTCGGTCAGCAACCGCTCCGACGAGGCGCTGACCAGCGGGCGGACGAGCCTCGGCGCTGGGGCGAAGGGGACGTCTCCCCCGCCGGCGGCCACTTCGAAGACCGGAGCACCCAGCGTGCGCAGGAAGTCACCAAGCTCCTGCTCGCGCCCGTGATCGTCGTGCTCGGGTGTGATGATCAGCCCCGCCATAGTGGGGCGGTAACAGGCGGGTGTCCCTGGAGGGCGAGTTTCACGCCGATCGCCTCGGACCACAAGAAGGTGCTCTCCTTGTGCTTCAAAGCGATCTCTTCGGCGGTGGCCGTGTCGATACCGCTTCCGGCGATAAGCACTAGTTCGACCCCGGCGAGGCGGTCGGCGACCGATGACGCCCCAGAAAGATCCAACGTCTCCCACATCGCCTGGGGCACCAACGAGAGCGCCTTCTCGAGCTCGTCCGCGCGCGGGCCGCCCAGCGTGATCACGAGCTTACCGAGCATAGCCAGCGCCGTGGTGTAGCTGATGGTGTGCGCACACTCGCCGCGTCGTCTTGGCACGTGCGGAGCACGGTGTCGCCCAACGGCTCATCGACCTTTTCCCCCGTGACCAGAACCGTCGAGGCACCTGCCCGACTCGCCGCCACGATCAGCTCATGGGTGAAGCGTTTGTCTCCCCGGTGGGACACGACGATCAACTGTTCGCCCGCACGAGCACCACCCGCCAGGACCAGTTCGAGCGCGTCAACGACCGCCGGACGCACCCTCCCTTCGGTGATCTCGACCACCCATGCCGCGGCCGTCTGGCAAGCATGCAATGACGAGCCGACACCCGTGAAGACGATCGGGAGATGCGGATCGAGCTCAGGAGCGTCGGTCCGCTCCAGTGCGGCCGAGACGGCTGCCGGCTGACCGATGATCTGGCGGAAGTAGGCTTTGGACCCCATCAAATGATTCTCGTACAGCTGGAGAACTCTGCCTACACCCTGCAAGCCACCCCCGTCACTTGCTAGTTCGGGGAAGCTCTGAGCCCGGCGCGCCCATGCCCCGTGAGCAGCTCCCCTCCGTGGGCACATCCATCTCAACACGTCGGTGAGCCACAGCCCAGCTCGGAGTCCAGGTTCAACGAGCTGTGCCGGCTCGCTCGGCGAGAGCGAGGGCCGCGCGGCTTGAACTCTCACGAATCTTGCCCGCGTCGACAAGGAATGGTGTCCCATCCGAGACCACCTGGCGGCCGGCGACCCAGACATCTCGTACCTCGTCGCCACGATGCGAGTAGACGAGCGAAGAGACGGGATCATGCATGGGCGTGATGCTCAACGTCGAGGGGTCGAGCAAGACGATGTCAGCGGCTTTGCCTGGCTCGAGCGAGCCGATGCGATCGGCCATTCCGAGGGCTTCGGCGCCACCTCGGGTCGCCATCCGCAGAACCTGCCCCGCGGTGATGATCTGAGGATCACGATGGACACCCTTGGGGACGAGAGCGGCGAACTTGAGTGCGTGGAACATGCTCAGGTTATTGCTGCTGGCCGGGCCGTCCGTGGCCAGGCCGACCCGGAGGCCAGCGGTAAGCATGTCGGAGACAGGCGCGACGCCCGAGCCTAGATAAAGATTGCTGCAGGGGTTGTGGGAGACGGCGGCACCGGCATGCGCCAGCTGCCCGAGATCATCGTGATCGCACTGGACACAGTGGACCGCCAGTAGACGTGGACCGAGCACGTCGGTGCGCCGCAGCAGCTCAGTGTCCCGGCAACCGAATCTCCGCAACGATTCCGTGATGTCGAACGGCGACTCCGCGAGGTGCATAGTGATGAGCGCTCCAGTGTCGTCCGCGAGCCTCGCGGTCTCGCGGAGCGTGTCCTCGTCCACGGACCAGCTCATGCAAGGGGCCAAGGCGATCTCCACGAGCGAGCCCGGACGATTGTGCTGGTCGATGAGTCGATGAGCATCGTGAAGCACCGTGTCGAGCGGCTGGATCAGAGCCGGCGGCATTCCGACATCGTCTCCGGCGGTCACGTAGCCGCGCGCGAAGATGCCGCGGATGCCGGTCTCCTCCATGGCTGCGATGACCGCGTCGGAAAGGCCCCGGCGCGGGTGGACGTACATGAAGTCGAGAAGGGTGGTGGTGCCGGTCGTCAACGCCTCGGCACACCCGTGCAGGGCCGCGAGGTAGCAGTCGTCCCAGGTGAGCTCGCTCGCGCTCGGTCCAGTCATCGACGCGAACCACTCCGACAGCACCATGTCGTCGCCGAGTCCCTTCAGGAGGGTCTGGAACAGGTGCGTGTGGGTATTGATCATGCCGGGCATGATGACCGCCCCACGGCATTCGCGGACCGTGGCCCCGGGCCTCCGCGCGATCACCTTCGATGTCGGTCCGACATCCACAATCAATCCCGTCTCGTCATCGAACGCGATCGCGCCGTCTTCGATCACTCGAGATTGCTCATCGAAGGTGAGAATCGTCGCGTGCGTCAGTAGCTGGTCAGTCATCTTCGCGTCATCAACCTTCGTCGATCTGTCCGAGCAAGTTCTCCGGAGTCCACGGCCCGTCGGATTTCAAGGAGACGCCCAGTGGCGACAGGGCATCGGAGATCGCGTTCACGAGTGCACCGGGGGCGCCCGCCGCGCCTCCCTCCCCCGCGCCTTTGAATCCGTACGGGTTCAAAGGCGAAGGCGACTCGAAGTGGTCGGTACGGACCCAAGGCATGTCCGAGACGGTCGGCATCAGATAGTCGTTGAATGTTGGCGAGCACGGTCGGCCCTGCTCGTCGTAAGCGAGTTCCTCAAAGAGAGTACCGCCGATGCCCTGGGCGACGCCGCCAATGACCTGGCCCTCGACGAGCAGGGGGTTGATCACCGTGCCACAGTCATGGACAACCACGTAGTCGACAATGTCGACTACGCCCGTTTCGGCATCGACTTCGACTTTCGCAGCATGGGTGGCGTTGGCGAAGGCGATGCCCGCGGCCTGGTGGCGGTAGTCAGCCGCGAGGTCCCAGTCCATACCGTCGGGAAGCGGAGGATTCCAGGGCGTCGCCGCAGACGAGAGCGCGCCCAGCTCTACGCGCGAGGTGGGCGATCCCTTCACCTGAGCCCCGCCATCGCGCCACTCGAGGTCGTCGACGTCGACTTCCAGAAGGTGGCTGGCGATCCGCAAAGCCTTGTCTCGAACCGCCTCGCTCGCCCGTCGTGCCGCGGCTCCCCCCATCGCCGCGCTCCGGGACGCGAACGTGCCGACACCGTCGCGAACCACGTCAGTATCGCCGTAGAGGACGGTGACATCTTCGATCGGAACCTCCAACTCGTCGGCGACGAGCTGACTGAAGGTCGTCACATGGCCCTGTCCATGCGGGGAAGAGCCGGTCAGCAGGGTGACCTTCCCGGTGGAGTCGACCCTGACGGTCGCCGACTCGTACGGTCCGATGGAGGTCTCTTCGACGAAGCAGCAGAACCCGATGCCGAGATACTTCCCGCGGTTCCGGGCGTCCTGCTGTGCCGCCTTTTTATCGGCATCGCCGATCATCTCGGCAGCGCGCGTCAGAACCCGTGGATAGTCGCCGCTGTCGTACTCCACGTGGCCGGCGAGGATGATGTCGGTCCCGCGGTCGGCCGGGAGCTCCTCGGGGGTCAACATGTTCTTGAGCCTCAGCTCGAGCGGCTCTAGACCCAGATCCGCCGCCATGATGTCGAACATCCTTTCCAGCACGAGGGCCGCCTGCGGGTGTCCAGCGCCGCGATATACGGCCAAGGGCGTCTTATTCGATACCACCGAATGTGCGCGCGCCCGGTAATGAGGTATTCGATAAGGACCCCGGCCCATCGCCGACGAGATGCTCGCCGGCGTGGTCGCGAGGGTACACAGCGCCGCCCCGTTGTTGGTCCACGACTCCACGGTCATGGCCGAGATGACACCGTCGCGGCTGATGGCTATCCGCACGTCGTGGCGCTGTTCTCGCGCCTGGCTGGACGCGACCATGTGCTCGGCCCGGCTCTCGATCCATCGAATCGGCCGACGCAGGCGTCGCGCGAACAGCGGGGCCAGCACCTCTTCTGGATAGAACTCACATTTGCCACCGAATCCACCCCCGACATCGGGGGCCACCACCCGGATCTGACTTTCGGGCAAATCGAGGACGCCGCCGAGGAACTGGCGGACGAGGTGCGGAAATTGCGTTGACGTATAGAGGATTAGCCGGCCGCTGACAGAGTCGACTTGGGCGAGCACACCCCGGGTCTCCATCGGCATGGGACCGTACCTGTGAATGCGGAAGGTCTCTGAAAACACGCGATCCGCGTCCGCGAAAGCCGCCGCACAGTCACCGACGTCCTGCGCGATCGTGTTGACGATGTTCGAAGCGAACTGCGGATAGAGCAGTTCGGCGTTCTCGGACACCGCCTGATCGAGATCGACCACCGGCGGCAGGTCTGCGTACTCGACGCCGATCAGCTGAGCCGCAGCGGAGGCATGCAGGGCAGAGTCCGCGACGACGGCAGCGATCGGCTGACCCACGTATCGCACACGACCTTGGGCGAGCACCGGGTGGGTCGCCGGCTTAGTGTCCGGATACATATCGATACACGGGATGTGCCCCACATCAGGAATGTCGGTGCCCGTCAGGACATCGACGACTCCCGTCGCCTCTCGGGCGGCGGTGGCATCGACGGTCACGAGGTCTGCATGGGCATGCGTCGATCGCAGCACCGCCATATGGAGCGTGCCTCGTACCTTCAGGTCGGCGATATAACTCCCCTCACCGCGCAGCAGACGCGCATCCTCCTTCCGCCTGACCGCGCGCCCGACGTACTTGGGCCGTACCGGGCTGGGGACCGAGGTCATGATCCCTCCCCGTGGCTCAAGGCCTCTCTCCCGGCCTTGAGGATGTTCTGATAACCGGTGCAGCGACAGAGGTGCCCGTCAAGTGTTGCCCTGAGCTGTTCTTCGGTAGCCGCCGGCTCCTGTCGCGTCAGCGCGGTCAAGGAGACCACGAAGCCCGGGGTGCAGAATCCACACTGCATGGCGTGGTTAGCGTTGAACGCCCGCTGAACCTTGCTGAGTTCGCCTGCCTCGCTCAACCCCTCAACAGTGGTGACCTCGCAGCTATCGGCCTGTATAGCAAGCATGAGACAGGACCGGATCGGCTGGCCATCGACCAGGACGGTGCAGGAACCACACGTCCCGTGCTCGCAGCCCACGTGGGTCCCGGTGAGATCGAGCTCATCGCGGAGATAGTCCGCCAAGGTCAGGTTCGGTTTGAGGCTCGCTTCCACGGGCCGGCCGTTCACGGTCAGCTCGATGGGGGTGAATTGTCTCATGCGACGTGCTCCTGCTCTCGTGTCGTCTCCACCGCGGTGACCAGTGCTCGTTCGACCACCACTGGTAGCACTCGTTCCCGATACCGCGCTCCAGCACGAGCCCCGGGATACTCCTCGGCTCCCGTGGCCACGCTCGCCGCGCTCCGCAAGGCGTCCGCATCCGCGGGTTTCCCGCGCAATGCCTGCTCCACCTCGATGAGCTTCCGCGGCCTGCCGGCCAGACCGCAGGCACCGACCCAGGCGTCGTCGATGAATCCGTCGGCGTTGACCCGGACCTGGGCGCCGGCGCCGATGACCGGCCAATCCTTGGCCTTGCGAGCGATCTCATAGAAACCTGCCGCGGCTCCCGAGGGCAGCGGCACTGTGACTCGAGTCAGCAGCTCCGTCTGGTCTCCAGACGTCCTGTACGGTCCGACGATGTAGTCGGCCATCGCCACGTCGCGCTCCCCCTGTTGGCTTCGGAGGGTGGCAGTGGCGCCGAGCGCCACCATGACCGCCGGGAGCTCCGAGCACGGATCGGCCTGGCTGAGGTTTCCACCGAGGGTGGCTCTAGTACGAATCTGCACGTGTGCCACATGCCGCAGCGCCGCGTAGAGGAGCGGGGCTTCGCGTAGGAGCCTCGGTGACTCCCGGAGCTCGGCGAGCCGGACCGTCGCGCCGATGATTATGCGATCGGCAGCGTACGTGACCTCGGTCAGCTCGGGAATCTGGTTGATGTCGACGAGCCGGACGGGCGACTGCCGACCGAGGTTCATCGCCGCTACGAGGCTCTGCCCTCCGGCGAGTACCTGCCCGCGTCCATCGGCGAGCGCGTCAGCGGCGGCGTCGATGGTTTCAGGGCGGGCGTAATCGAAGGGCGCCAATACCACGGGACCTCCTTGAAGAAGCGGATGTGAGACCAGTATGCCCCCCCTGGCGGAGCATGAGGGTTGACACAGTCAACACTCTTGAGCGGTACTATGCGTCAATATGTCAACCCCGCTCACCCTCATCGACCTGCTTGAGCTCGACTCGTTCCGGCGGACCCAGCCAGAGGTGGTGTGCGGGGAGCACCTCCTGGATCGACCGGTCCGCTGGGTCCACACGAGCGAGTTGGCCGAAGCGGCCACCCTGCTCAGGGGCGAGGAGTTGCTGCTGACTTCCGGGCTGGGGCTGAGCGGGCGTGGCGCCCCCGGCTTGCGGATGTACATCGCGGCTCTTGGTGAGCGGCGCGCCGCTCTTGCGATGGAGCTCGGCTGGACGTTCACTCAGATCCCCACGGAGATGCTGCACGCAGCTCGTGAACACGATGTTCCCGTGATCGCCATCCACAACGTCGTGCCTTTCGTGGAACTCGCCGAGACAGCCCAGGAAGCGATCCTCACCCGCCGCCTCAGGGCATCCGCCGTCGGCGCCGCTAGTACCAATTCCGCCAAAGCTCGACTGCTCAACGATCTCGAAACCAGCCAGGTGAGTGGTCCAGCCCTGACTAGGCGCCTCGCCGCCGTAGGCATCACAGCCGTCGGGCAGAGCTTCTGCGGCGTCGTCATCCGTGGATTTCGTCTCGCCATGGCCGCCGCGGTCGAAGAGTCCCTCTCTCGCGTCGTCGAAACGCATTCGGTACTCTCCGCGAGCGGTTCCGGCGAGGTGGTTGCCGTGATGCCCGCCGACGCTCCCCACAACCTCGGCTCCCGGCTGCTAGCCACACTGGATGAGCTCATGCGCTCTCAAGGAGAAGCGGCCACCTGCCGAATCGCTTTGGGCCGAGCGGGACCGATGCTTGAAGCAGCGCCTCGTCTTGCGGAAGCCCGCAATGCCCTCTCGCTAGCAGCCTCCCTCGGCATCGAGGACCGGGTGCTGATGTCTCCACTGATCTCAGGGAGGATGGCGCTCAATCGGTTGGCGGGAGACGTATTGGCCGAACGCCTCGTTCACACGGAGATCGGAAAACTGATCGAGCACGATGCGCGTCACGGCACCCATCTGGTGAGGACGCTCCATACTTACCTGATCCACAGCTCACAGAAGCAAGCGGCGGCAGAAGCCCTCTCCTGTTCCCGCCAGGCGCTCTACAAGCGCCTGGCCACCATCAGCCGGCTCACAGGACCGTTCGAGCTCCCCCATCGCCACGCTGATCTCATCATCGCCCTGGAACTGCATCTTCTCCAACGGAGATCGGACTGAGACCGCCTTGCTCGTATCTGATGAGCGAGAGCGGCTGTGCAACTGACGGACGCCTATGACAGTGGGTCTTGTGCTTTCTGTTTGAGGCCTTCGCAGGGGGTTTGGGAGTCTTGTCGCGCGTCAGACTTAGTGGCAGGATGAACCGCCCCAGGTTTCCCGCCGCATCCTTGTGAGTTGGAAGGATGCAGACCATGCCGAAGAAGATCGATCAGAAGGTCAAGGAGCGGTGCGTGCGGCAGGTGCTGGAGCATCTGCCGGAGTATCCGTCGCTGACCGCAGCTGCCGAGTCCGTCGCGCGTCGCGAGGGGCTCGGGAAGGAGTCGGTGCGTCGCTGGGTTGTCCAGGCCCAGATCGACGGCGGCCAGCGCCAGGGCGCCACGTCCGAGGAGCTGGCTGAGATCAAGGAGCTCAAGGCCAGGGTCCGGCGGCTCGAGGAGGACAACGAGGTCCTGCGCAGGGCCTCGATTTTCTTCGCGGGGGAACTCGACCCCCGCAATCGATGATCGTCGCGTTCATCGACGAGCTGCGGGCCGAGGACCACGCGGTCGAGTCGATCTGCCGGGTCCTGCGTGAGCAGGGCTGCCAGGTCGCCGCGCGGACCTACCGCGACTGGGCGCGCCTCGACCGCCCTGTCGCCGCCCGGACCATCACCGACGCACAGGTCACCAACCAGGTCCGTGACCTGGCCTGGACGATCGACCACGAGGGCGTGCGCAGGATGACGCCCGAAGGGCTCTACGGGCGTCGGAAGATAACCGCGCTCGTGCAGCGCACCAGCCCGGAAGCGTCGCCTGGATCGGTGGACCGGGCGATGAGATCGCTGGGCTTGCAAGGGGTTCGACGCTCCAAGGGGATCCGGACCACGATTCCCGGCAAGGACGGCAAGAGAGCTGGCGACCTGCTCGACCGCAACTTCACGGCCGAGGCCCCGAACCGAACCTGGGTCATGGACTTCACCTATGTCAGGACGTGGGCCGGGTTCGTCTACGTCGCGTTCATCCTCGACGTCTTCGCCCAGAAGATCATCGCCTGGAACATCGGCTCGACCAAGGCCGTCGAGCTGGTCGATGTTCCGCTGCGGATGGCGCTGTGGCAGCGTGGCCGCGAAGGCCACCCCGTCATCCCCGGTGAACTGATCGGCCACGCCGACGCCGGCAGCCAGTACACGTCGATCGCGTTCACCGACCACCTCACCGACGAGGGCATCCTGCCCTCGATCGGGACGGTGGCTGATGCGTATGACAACGCGCTGATGGAGTGCGTGATCGGCCTGTTCAAGACCGAGTGCATCCGCACCACGGTCTTCCACGCCGGCCCCTACCGGACCATCGCCGACGTCGAGTACGCCACCGCCGGATGGGTCGACTGGTACAACACCAGGCGCTTGCACGGCTCTCTTGGGATGATGACACCAACAGAGTTCGAGCAAGCCCACTACGCGGCCCTCAACCGAGAGCCGCAACCCGTATAGGAGCGGCAGCGAACCTGGGGCGGTTCACTGGTGCCCAGCAGAACCTCGATGACATCGCGTACCTGCCCGTCCGGTTTGGGGCCCATCACGCCCGCCCCCGTGCGCCAAACGGACACCGCGTGCCTGACTTGATCCAGCTCCTCTAGGCTCAGTGCCTTCGGCTTCTTGTCGTTCGCTGCGGCAAGCCGCGCGGTACCGGACACCGGATTGCTGCGGATAGCGTCACGACGCAGCGCGAAGTCGAACAGCCTCTTGAGGGCGGACCTGCTGTGGCGTGCGTAGGCATCCGAGACGAGCGCCTGTCGCTTGAGGAATTGGTCGACCCGGCCAACGGTGACCTCATACAACCGGAGCTTCTTGAACGTCGGCAGGACGAGGCTGTTCAGTTCACGGCGGTAGACGTCCTTGGTGCCGTCGGCCAGGTCGGAGCGAGTCCGGACCCCCTCCAGCCAGGCCTCGGCCAGCTCGGCGACCGTGCTCTCGGAGGAGAGCTCCGCGCCGAATCCGCTCGATTCAGCACGCCGAACGAGCTTCTCACGTAGCGCCCTTTTGGCCGCACGTGCGTTACCCGCAGTCGCGGTGACCTTGCGGACTTCTCCGTCCCAGTCGCGGTAACGAGTCAGCGCGCGAACCGTCCCCGCCGAGGTTCGGGTCGTGTGAACATCGCCGTAGGTGCCGATCTGCAGCCGGTCGCGTCCCGCGCTCATCGCCGACTCCCCTCGTGGGGGCGAGCGGCGTCGTCGGACTGCTCAAGCTCGGCCAACCAGGCCTCGACCTCGGACACGCGGTAGCGCAGTTCCCGGCCGATGCGGAAGCCGCGAGGCCCGCGGCCGCCATGGCGCAGGTCGTGGATGGTCTGAACCGGGACACCCAGATGCGCCGCCAGTTCGGACGTGGTGAGCACCGGCTCCAGGCCGATGGTGGGGCGCGATAGGTCGTTCATGGTGACCATAAGGCGGCATGGACGTCTTGAGCCCGACCGCACGAGCCGTTCCAAGCGCCGACGAGGCATCACGAGGCTGTCCAGGGAACGACACCGAGAATCCCAGTGCCGGACACTCACGCGTCCAATTTTCGTCCAGTTCGTCATGTTTCTCTCCCTTATTAGGGACCGAGAACCATGTCTGACCTGCGATGATGGAGCCGCCTGTCGGAATCGAACCGACGACCTTTTCATTACGAGTGAAATGCTCTACCGACTGAGCTAAGGCGGCGCGGTCGACAGGGATCGCCCGTCGAACCACCGCAACTCTACCCGCCACCCCGACTGCACTCCACCGAGGGGGTGACTTCGTAGACTCGGGGCGTGGACGACGACATCCGCGCCGAACTCGACGAGATCCGCGCCAGCATCGACAACATCGACGCCGCCCTGGTGCACCTGCTCGCCGAGCGCTTCAAGTGCACCAAGCGGGTCGGTCGGCTCAAGGCCGCGCACCAGCTCCCGCCGGCCGATCCGGACCGCGAGGCGCGGCAGATCCGGCGCCTGCGCGAGAAGGCCCTCGAGGCCGACCTCGACCCGGCCTTCGCCGAGAAGTTCCTGAACTTCATCATCGACGAGGTCATCCACCACCACGAGGCCGCCGCCCGCGACACCACCGCCTGACCCGTCACGCAGCGATGGCGGACTTCAAGAATGCCGGTGATGATGCACCGGGGTCGCCCTAGCAGCCACAGCGCATCGTCATCGGTCACGGGCCCGTTTGCCCACGATCCTCCGCTGCCGAGGACTATTCGCCGCAGACGAGGCCGTCGTCGGGCACCGTGCCGTCGACCAGGTAGGCGTTGATCGCGTCGTCGACGCAGGCACTGCCCATGCCGTAACCGGTGTGGCCGTCACCCTCGCGCGTCACCAGCACCCCGGAGTCGAGTTCCTCGGCGAGCGACTGCGACCACTCATAGGGTGTCGCGGGATCGCGCGTGGTGCCCACGACCACGATCGGATCAGCGCCCTCGGCAGCGACCGGTTCCTGCGGGTTCGTCGACTCGATCGGCCAGTCGGCGCACGCCATGACACCCCAGCCCAGCGCCCCGCCGAAGACCGGCGACGCCTCGCGGAACTGCGGCAGCCACTCCGACTCGACCTCGTCGACCGTGACGTCGACCGGTCCGTCGAGGCAGTTGACCGCATAGATCACCTGACCGGAGTTGCTCTGGAACTCACCCCGCGCGTTGCGGTCGAAGTAGATATCGGCGAGCTGGAGGAAGACCCCCGGATCGTCGTCGCCGAGCGCCGCCTCGAAGGCCGCCGTCAGATAGCTCCACGACTCCTTCGCATAGAGCGTCACCGCCACGCCGTAGAAGGCCAGGCCCTCGGTCAGCTCACGGCCCCCGCCCGAGACCAGCGGCTCCTGCTCGAGATCGGCCATGAAGCCCGCGACCGTGTCCAGCGCCTCATCCTCGTTCGAGCCCAGCGGGCAGTTGCCATCGGCCACGCAGCTGGCGATATAGGCGTCCAGAGCGCGCTGGAATCCCTCCGCCTGCCCGAGCGAGACCTCGATCGAGCTGAGGGCCGGATCGAGGCCGCCATCGAGCACCATCCGACCCACGTGGTCCGGGAACATCTCGGCGTACTGCGCCCCGAGCTGCGTGCCGTAGGAGGCGCCGAACCAGTTGAAGGCCTCCTCACCCAGCGCGGCCCGGAGGACATCGTGGTCCTGGGCGACCTCCGCGGTGGACACGTGGGCCGCAAGGTCCCCGGAGTTCTCCCGGCACGCGTCGCCCATCGCGACGATGCCGTCGCGCGACTCCTCGATCTCCTCGGGAGTCTCCGGATCCGGATCGAGCCCGATGAAGGCATCGAAGTCAGCATCGTCGAGGCATTGCAGCGGCGTGCTCTCCCCGACACCGCGGGGATCCACGCCGACGATGTCGTAGGCCTCGCGCACCGAGGACGGGAAACGCGTACCCATCATCAGCGCGAAGTCCTGGGCCGAGCCTCCCGGACCACCGGGATTGACGAAGATCGTGCCCTGCCGCTCCCCCGTCGCCTCGACCTTGAGCAGGGCGAGATCGAGGGTCTCGCCGCTCGGGTCGTCGTAGTCGACGGGAACCTCGGCCGTGGCGCAGCGAGCATCGCCGCTGTCGCAGGACGTCCAGTCGATCTGCTGGTCGTAGAAGGCATCGAGACCCTCGGGAGCCTGCTCGCCGGTGGGCGTGGAGGGCTGGGCGGCATCGTCCTCGCCCCAGTCGCCGATGACATAGACCGCCGCGGCGACGATCAGGGCGAGG
This sequence comes from Aeromicrobium piscarium, assembly GCF_007421815.1. GTDB lineage: Bacteria > Actinomycetota > Actinomycetes > Propionibacteriales > Nocardioidaceae > Aeromicrobium > Aeromicrobium piscarium. The sequence continues at coordinate 14,294 of NZ_VLNT01000004.1, forward strand.
ACGACCCCGGCTGCGCCCAGGGCGATAGCGGCAGAACGATTCACGGCAAGAACCTCGTCATCATGTGCTCGACGGCCAGGAGCGGGGCGGCATTGGCTTCGAGAGCCTCCCGGCACGCGCCCACGGCATCGATCGCCCCGACGATCGACTCTGGAGAACGCTCGCGCGCCATGGACACGACATCGTCGGTGACATCGGCATTGATCAGATACTGCGTCGAGCCGAGCTGCACGGCCATGACATCGCGGAAATAGGAGAGCAGGTCGAGGAGGACCCCGTCGATGCTGTCGCGGGCCATGCGCTTGCGACGCCGCTCCTGCTCCTTGGTGAGGCTCGAGAGCGCGCCCGCGTATCCCGCGGGACGTTTGCCCCGATCTTCGACGCCCCACGACGCCTTCAGATCGGCCTTCTCGCGCTCGTCCGCGGCATCGCAATAGGCATCGGCCCGGGCATTCGCCTCGGCGTCGATACGCTGTGCGGCACGCAGGCAGTCGCCGAGCGTGCGCAGACTGCGCGGAAGCGCGAGGATGTCAGCCCGGCGCTGGCGTGCCTCGGCATTGCGAGCCAGACCGCGGGCGCGTCCGATGTGGCCCTGCGACGCAGCGGCCGCCGCGTGCGCCGCCTCCGCCTCCAGGCCATCGCGCTCCACGAGCAGCCTGGTGATCGCCTCGACCGACGGAGTGCGCAACAGCACGGGCCGGCAGCGCGACCGGATCGTGGTGATGACATCCTCGACCGCCGGCGCACATAGCATCCAGATCGTGCGCGGCGAGGGCTCCTCGACCGATTTGAGCAGGGCATTGGCGGCTTGATCGGTGAGCCGGTCGGCATCCTCGACGATGAGGATCTGCCAGCGGCCGACGGCCGGATGTAGAGCCGCCGTGCGCACGATCTCCCGCGCCTCCGCGACCCCGATAGAGAGGCCGTCGGTGTTGATGACGGTGATGTCCGGGTGGCTGCCGGCGCGCGCGGTCTGGCACGAGCGACACTCGCCGCATCCACCACGATCGCACTGCAGGGCCGCCGCGAAGGCGACCGCAGCCGTGGATCGCCCGGAGCCCGGAGGTCCGGTGAACAGCCAGGCGTGGGTCATGCCGTGCGCGCTCGCGTCCGGATCGGGTGTCGCGACACTCGCCTCGACCGCACCGCGCAGCGACTCCACGACGACGTCCTGGCCCACCAACTCGGACCACACCCCCGTCAGCACCGTCATGCGGACACCTGCGACAGCCACGGGGCGATGGCCTGTTGGACGGCGATGTGCACGGCTTCAGGATCCTGATCCGCCGGCAGGACGACATAGTGTGCCGGGTCCGCACCGGCCAGCTCGAGGAAGTGCTGTCGCACCCGCTGGTGGAACTCCAGCGGCTCGCTCTCGATGCGGTCGGGCGATCCGGCGCGGCCCAGCCCGACCGATGGATCGATGTCGAGCACGATCGTCAGATGGGGACGCAGACCCGAGGTGGCCCAGCGCGCGATCGGCTCGAGCTCGGCAGCCCGTAGGGCCCGCCCGGCACCCTGGTAGGCCAAGGTCGAGTCGACATAGCGATCGGTTACCACGACCTTGCCCTCGGCGAGCGCCGGGAGCACGACATGGTCGACGTGCTCGGCCTTGTCGGCGATGTAGACCAGCGCCTCCGTACGCGGGGACAGCTCGCCGGTGGCGGGGTCCAGGAGGATGCGCCGCAGCTGTTGTCCGACCGCGGTGCCTCCCGGCTCACGGGTGACCTCCACCGAACGCCCGTGCTCGGTCAGCCATCCCGCCAGGAGCCGGGTCTGGGTGGACTTGCCGGACCCCTCACCGCCCTCGAAGGCGACGAAGACACCCGTCTCGGTATAGAGCGCCGGGGCGGTGGAAGAGTCCATGTCAGCGAGCCTAATGGCCGCCGCCCACAACCGGACGAGGCGGGGACATCCGCCGCCCGCTCCTTCGCCGGGCCCTACCCGGACCTCATGGACGGTGGCGGTACCTGGTCAACCTCATGAAAGAGCCTTGGGGTTGACCAGCTACCGCCACACGTCACGGAAGGGTTGATGACGTACCGCCACCAGCCGGGGCGACACGACCGTCAGGACTTCTTGGTGGCCTTCTTCGCCGTGCTCTTCTTGGCTGCCGACTTCTTGGCTGCCGACTTCTTGGCGGTGGTCTTCTTCGCGGCGGACTTCTTGGCGGTCGACTTCTTGGTGGTCTTCTTCGCGCCCTTCTTGGCCGGACCCTTGGCACGGCGCTCCGCGAGCAGCTCGACGGCGCGCTCATGGGTCAACGACTCGATGTCGTCGTCCTTGCGCAGGGTGGCGTTGTACTCGCCGTCGGTGACATAGGTGCCGAAGCGCCCTTCCTTGGCCACGATCGGCTTGCCGCTCGTGGGGTCCTCACCGAGCTCCTTGAGCGGCGGTTTAGCGGCCCGGCGCCCGAAGGTCTTGGGCTGCGCGTAGATCGCGCGGGCCTGCTCCTCGGTGAGGGTGAACAGCTGCTCCTCGGACTCCAACGAGCGCGAGTCCGTGCCCTTCTTCAGATACGGGCCGTACCGGCCGTTCTGCGCCGTGATCTCCGTACCGTCCTCGCCGGTGCCCACGACCCGCGGCAGGGTCAGCAGCTTCACCGCATCATCGAGGCTGATCGTGTCGAGATCCATCGACGCGAACAGGCTCGCCGTGCGCGGCTTGGCAGCCTTCGGAGCGTCCTCGGGCAGCTTCTCGGTGACGAACGGTCCGAAGCGGCCGTTCTTGGCCGTGATCATCAGACCGGTCTCGGGATGCTCACCGAGCTCGCGTTCGGCTCCCGCGGGATTGGCGAGCAACTCCCGGGCCTTCTCGATGGTCAGCTCGTCGGGCGGCAGGTCCTCGGGCACGTTGGCGCGCACCGGCTGCTCCGTGCCGTCCTTGCCGGTGGTCTTCTCCGGGCCCTCCAGATACGGCCCGTACCGGCCGACCCGCAGGTGGATGCCCTCGCCGAGGTCGAAGGTGGCGATCTCGCGCGCGTCGATCTCCGGCAGGTTCTCGACCAGGCGCTTGAGTCCCGTGTTGCCCTCACCCTCACCGGCCCAGAACGAGGTCAGCACCGCGACGCGATCCTCACGGCCGTGCGACACCTCGTCGAGGACGTCCTCCAGCTCGGCGGTGAAGTCATAGGAGATGAGTCGGCCGAAATGGCTCTCCATGAGCCGCACGACGCTGAACGCGATCCACGCGGGCACCAGGGCGGTGCCCTTCTTGTAGACGTATCCGCGGTTCTGGATCGTGTTGACGATCGACGCGTAGGTCGAGGGGCGGCCGATCTCGCGATCCTCGAGCTCCTTGATGAGACTCGCCTCGGTGTAGCGCGCAGGCGGCTTGGTCTGGTGGCCGGCGGCCTCCAGGTCGACGGCCGTCACCCGATCGCCCTCGGCGAGCACCGGCAGCTTGGTCTGCTGGTCGTCGTCGGCCGCATCGGGGTCCTCGCTGGACTCCACATAGGCCTTGAGGAAGCCGTAGAACGTGATGGTGCGGCCCGACGTCGAGAACTCGACGTCGCGACCGTCGGCAGCCTCGGTGCCGATGCGGATCGTCACCGATTCGCCCTTGGCGTCGGCCATTTGCGAGGCGACCGTGCGCTTCCAGATCAGTTCGTACAGGCGGAACTCGTCGCCGGACAGGCCGGTCTGCTTGGGGGTACGGAAGGACTCCCCCGCCGGGCGGATCGCCTCGTGCGCCTCCTGCGCGTTCTTGACCTTGCCGGTGTAGACGCGCGGCTTCTCGGGGAGATAGGAATCCCCGTACAGCTCCTTGACCTGCGCGCGAGCGGCCTTGATCGCGGTCTGCGAGAGCGTCACGGAGTCGGTGCGCATATAGGTGATGTAGCCGCCCTCGTACAGGCGCTGCGCCACCGACATCGTGCGCTGCGCGCCGAAGCCGAACTTGCGCGAGGCCTCCTGCTGGAGCGTGGTGGTGCGGAACGGGGCGTACGGACGACGCGTGTAGGGCTTGGACTCGACCGAGCGGACCGCGAAGTCGCGGCCCTCCAGCGCGGTCGCGAGCACGCCGGCGGCGGCCTCGTCGAGGTGCACCACATCGGCCTTGCCCTTGAGCTGACCGTCGGGGCCGAAGTTCGACCCGCCGGCGACCCGCTTGCCGTCGACCGAGGCGATCTTGGCGCCGAAGCGACGCGGCTCATGTCCCTCGCCGGCGTCGAAGGTGGCCTCCAGGTCCCAATAGGAGGCCGAGACGAAGGCCATCCGCTCACGTTCGCGCTCGACCACGAGGCGGGTCGCCACCGACTGCACGCGCCCGGCCGACAGGCCGCTCATGACCTTCTTCCAGAGCACCGGGCTGACCTCGTAGCCGTAGAGACGATCGAGGATGCGACGCGTCTCCTGGGCATCGACGAGATCCATGTCGACATCGCGAGGCTGGGCGATCGCGCGCTGGATCGCCTCCTTGGTGATCTCATTGAAGACGATGCGCTTGACCGGCACCTTCGGCTTCAGCTCGTCGAGCAGGTGCCAGGCGATGGCCTCTCCCTCGCGGTCCTCATCGGTCGCGAGGACGAGCTCGTCGGCATCCTTGAGCAGCTTCTTGAGCTTGGTGATCTGTGACTTCTTGTCCGCGGACACGACGTAGACGGGCTCGAAGCCATTGTCGATGTCGACGCCGAGACGCGCCCACGCCTTGCCCTTGTACTTCTCGGGCACCTGGTCGGCGCCCCGCGGGAGGTCGCGGATGTGGCCCACTGAGGAGTCCACGACGTAGTCGTCGCCGAGGTACGCCTGGATGCTGCGTACCTTATTCGGCGACTCGACGATGACGAGTTTGGTCACGAGCCACTTCCTGCCTGATCCCACGCGGATAATAGAGGGGGACGCAGCACACCGTAGCGTGCCGTGTCAACCGCCCCCGCGCAGCCTACGCCTCGACTCCGGACTGTCGGCGCCGCGTGGCAGGATCGGTCCGTGAGCCTAGGGGTGTATCGAGAGCTGTTGAGGATCCCCCGGGTGGGCGTCCTCTTCATCGCCTCGTTCTTCGCCCGTATCCCGATGCTGGCGCTGCCGCTCGTCCTCACCCTCTACATCGTCGAGGGGATCGGCGGCACCTATGCCGAGGCCGGGATCGTGGCCGCCGTCGAGACCGTGGGGGCAGCCGTGGGGTCCCCGTGGAGGGGCAAGCTGATCGACCGTTTCGGTGTACGTCGCGCGCTGATCCCCTCGCTCGTCGCGGTGCTCGTCCTCTACCCGATGGTGCCCTTCGTCGGCTTCTGGGGGTTGCTGCCGCTCGCCTTCCTGGCCGGGGTCTTCCTCATCCCGGTGCAGACGATCACCCGGCTCGCGCTGGGGATCCTCACACCGATCACCCAGCGCCGTACGGCGTTCGCGGCCGACAGTGTGGTGGCCGAGGGTGCCTTCATCGTCGGTCCGGCGGTCGGCGGAGTGCTGGTGGTCCAGGCCAGTCCACTCATCGCGCTGTTGGTCGTCGGCGGCTCGACCCTCGTGGCAGGCCTCATCTTCTTCGTCATGGATCCGCCCACCCGCACGCAGGTCGAGACGATCGATGACTCCGCGCCCGCTCCGGTGCGCTGGTTCACCCCCACGGTCGGCTATCTCTTCGCGATCTCGGCGGGCACGATGCTCGCGCTCATGGCGACCGATCTCGGCATCATCGCGGCGCTGCGCGAGTTCGATGCCGTCGGACTCGTCGGGGTGGTCTATGCCGTCTGGGGCGCCGCCTCGCTCGTCGGTGGTCTGCTCTACGGCGCGCAGAACCGTTCCATCCGGCCCACCTATCTCCTGCTCGCGATGGGTCTGCTGACGATGCCGATCGGCCTCGCCGACTCGGTGTGGCTGCTCGCCCTCGCGGCGCTGCCCGCCGGACTGATGTGTGCCCCCTCCCTGGCCGCCGCCACGGAATGGATCACGCATCTGGTCGACGAGCGCCGCCGCGGCGTGGCGATGGGCTGGCAGGGCACGGCCTTCACGATCGGCGGGGCGACCGCGGGCCCGGTCGTCGGCTGGTGCATCGACCACTACGGTGCGCTGGGCGGATTCGCCGTCGGCGGTGGGCTGGCGGCGCTGATCGCGGTCACCGCCCTCATCGGTCAGCGCCTCGGCAGCCAGGACGTCGTCCGCTCCCTCAACTGAGGCCGAGTCGCCCGGGCGGTGAGTAGGCGTCCATATCCTCGCCCGGGTCCCCGCGCCCCGCGAGTGGTGCGCGTTCGCCCCAGAAACGCGATTCAGAGGGCGAATGTGCACCACTCGCGAGGGGACGGGTGGGAGGTGAGTTCCCGGGGCGATCCAGGGGAGAGGGGTGAGTTGGGGCTGGGTGGCGAGGGTCAGTGCGCGGGGTAGAGGAAGCCGTCGGCGATGAGCTCGCGCACGACCGGCGCATAGCTAGCGCGCAACTCGGCGCGGTCCTGGCCGAGCAGTGTGGCCAACGCGTCGAGGATCTGCCCGGCGGTCAGCTCACCGTCGCACGCGCTCAGCAACCCCGCCTCGATGGTGTCGAGGCGGGCCGTGCGCCGCGGCCCGTGCTCGAGTCGCACCGTGATCGCCGCCGGGTCCTCGGCCCCCACCGCTCCGTAGGTGACCTGTGTGGCGTCATCGGCCAGCTGCCAGGGCACGGCCAGGACGTCGTCACTCACGTCGAGGGCATCCACACGGCTGCCCCATTGCACCGTCGCCGGGCCCATCGGCTGACCGACATCGCCGGCCCACTCCTCGATCCGCACGGCGGGGACGTCGCGATCGGCCTTGCGCAACGAGATCCAGCCGAAGCCCATCGCCTCGACGCCCTGATCGGCGAACCAGCGTATCCAGCGCTCGTAGCGGGACACGTAGTCAGGCGCACCCTTGTGACCGCCGTCCGCGAGCCACATCTCGGCATAGGTGGCCAGGTCGGCCCGCTCGCGCTGCACGACCCACGCGTCGAGTCCGGTCGGCTCGATCCAGCGGGCGAGCCGTTCCTCCCACGGCTCGCCTTCGGCATGGATCCACGCCGCCAGGACGTGGCACCAGCCGCCATCGCGCAGATGTGCGGCGGCCCCCTGCACCACATGTCGCACGACATCGTCGCCGGGGAAGGCGGTCTCCCGGTAGACGAGTCGATCCCCGTCCGGTGGTGAGACGACGAAGGGCGGATTGGTGGCGATCAGATCGAACCGCTCCCCCGCCACCGGCTCGAAGAGGCTGCCGTCGCGCACATCGAGTTCGATCTCGTTGAGCCGGGCGGTGAGGCGCGCCATCGCGAGCGCCCGAGGATTGACATCGGTGGCCACGACCCGCGCTGCGTGCGACGAGAGATGGAGGGACTGGACCCCGCATCCCGTGCCCAGGTCGAGGGCGCTGTCGATCTCGCCCCGGCTCGTCAGCTGAGCCAGCGACGAGGAAGCCTCGCTGATGCCCAGGACATAGGCGGGGTCCATAGGCGACAGGCGGCCGTCGAGCCCGGGGGTCAGGTTGCAGACCACCCACCAGTCGTGGTCCTCGTCGCCATAGGGGCGCACGTCCACGGCTGCCCGGATCTCGCCGGCTGAGGCAGTGAGGAGGCCCGCGCCCGTCAACGGTCCGAGCAGCTCGCCGAAGACGGTCTCGGCGGCCGCACGGCCGGTCGGGACCTGCAGTTGGAACAGTCGGATCAGGGTGGAGAGCCGTCCGCCATCGGCGGTGGCCAGCCGGCCGGGGGTCGTCTCACCGCGGGCGAGGGCATACCAGGCGTCGTCGCCCAGCACGGCGTGAACGGCATCGACGGTGAACCCGTCGAGTCGATCGCGCAGCGCAGCGACCTGCGTGTCGGTGAGCTCGTCGCCGGCGAAGGTCACGCGGAGTCGGCTTGGGCGAGCGCCTCATAGGACTCGTGCAGCCCGAAGACCTTGTCCAGGCCCGTGATGCTGAAGATCCGTAGCAGACGATCGCTCGTGCAGATGATGTCCAGCGATCCGTCCTCGGCACGGACGCGCTTGAGGGCACCGACGAGGACGCCCAGGCCGGTCGAATCGAGGAACGCGACATTCTCGATATCGACGACCAGACGTGTATGGCCCGCGTCGATGGCGGCGACCACGGCCTCCCGGAATTTCGGGGCCGTGTAGACGTCAATCTCCCCCTCCACCGCGATGATGTGGTGGGGCGGTGCGGGGCGTTCGGTGAGCGTGAGCTCCATGTCATCCCTTCTCCGACGCGAATCGATGGCTATTCAATCATGCGCCGCCGACCACCGCACCCAAGCGATGCCACGCGCCACCCGTCGGCCTCGGGCCACCGTTCACCGACGATGCGTCAGACTCGATGACGTGGAGACCCTGGCGCCGTCGATCCTGCAACGACGTGCCGACCGCATCCTGCACCGCGTCGACGACCCCGTCCGCGCCGCGGTCATCGAGCCGTGGCCAGAGTGGATCGATCCCTCCGTGCGCGAGCACTTCGTCGCCGAGGGCGCGGAAGTCCTCTGGGCGCATCAGGCCGAGGCCCTGCGCCACCTCGAACAGGGACGGCACGTGGTCGTGTCGACCGGCACCGCCTCGGGCAAGTCGCTGGTGTTCATGGCTCCCGCACTGCAGGCATTGTCCCGGGGGCGTTCCGCCGGCGCCCTCGATGGCGGCAAACGGCCGACCGTGCTGTACCTCGCCCCCACGAAGGCGCTCGCCGCCGACCAGTGGCGTCGCCTTCCCCACGACGCGGAGGGCCTGCGCCCGGCGACGGTCGACGGCGACAACTCGCGAGAGGAACGGGCGTGGGCCCGCGATCATGCGACCTACGTGCTGACCAATCCCGACACCGTGCACCACACCCTCCTGCCCGGTCACGAGCGATGGTCGCGGTTCTGGTCCGGGCTGCAGTACGTGGTGATCGACGAGTGTCACCACTACCGGGGCGTCTTCGGTGCCCACGTAGCCCAGGTGCTGCGCCGGCTGCGACGCGTCTGCGACCGTTACGGGGCATCGCCGCAGTTCATCGCGTCGTCGGCGACGGTCGCCGATCCGGCCGACTCGGCGAGCAGGCTCATCGGTCTCGACCTCAAGGCCGTCGTCGACGATGCGTCTCCTCGCGGCCCTCGTACCACCGTCTTCTGGGAGCCTCCTCTGCTGCCGGGACGCGATGACGGTCCGGCGGCCCGCCGGTCGGCCACCACGGAGGCCGCCGAGCTGGTCACCGATCTGGCGGTCGAGGAGACCCGGACGCTGTGTTTCGTGCGATCGCGGCGAGGGGCCGAGCAGTTGACCTCGATCGCCCGCGACCGGCTCGGCGAGGTCGCCCCGGAGTTGCGTGAGCGGATCGCCACCTATCGCGGCGGTTACCTGCCCGAGGAGCGCCGCGAGCTGGAGGAGCGGCTGAGGTCGGGCCAGTTGCTCGCCCTCACGAGCACCAACGCCCTGGAGATGGGGATCGACATCGCCGGGCTCGACGCGGTCGTCACCGTCGGGTTCCCGGGGACTCGCGCCGGCCTGCTCCAGCAGTTCGGCAGGGCCGGGCGCGGAGGCGTGGACGACCGAAGCCTGCACGTGCTCATCGCCCGCGACGAGCCGATCGACACCTACCTCGTGCACCATCCCGAGGCCGTACTGGGCGCTCCGGTGGAGGCGACCGTCTTCGATCCGGACAATCCGTACGTGCTCGGACCGCATCTCGCCGCGGCAGCGCAAGAGATCGCCCTCACTCCTGAGGACCTGCCGATCTTCGGTCCTCGCGCCGAGGAGGGCGTGGCCGCGTTGGAGGCAGCCGGTCTGCTGCGCCGACGCGCGAACGGCTGGTACTGGACCTCCCGCGATCGCGCCAGCGACCTTGCGGACCTGCGGTCCTCGGGCGGCTCCCCGGTGCAGATCGTCGACGCGGACACCGGCCGCCTCGTAGGCACGGTCGACGCGGCCTCCGCCGACGGCGAGGTGCACGAGGGTGCCGTCTACGTCCATCAGCAGGAGATGTTCACGGTCGAGGAGTACGACGTCGACCACGGCATCGCGGTGGTGCGACGTGGGGATGTGCCCTACTCGACCTCCGCGCGGGCAGCGACGACCGTCACGATCGTGCAGTCCCGTGGGAATCGCCGAGCGGGTGCGGCCACCCTGAGCTTCGGCGATGTGGAGGTGACCCATCAGGTGACCTCCTACGCCGTCCGCGACCGGCAGAGCGGGCGGGTGATCGGTGAAAACCCCCTCGAACTGCCGGAGCGACGGCTCGCCACCACCGCGGTCTGGTGGACCCTGGACGAGGCTGCGGTGGCCGAGGTCCTGGATCCCGAGCAGATCCCCGGTGCCGCTCACGCGGCCGAGCACGCGGCGATCGGGCTGCTGCCGCTCGTCGCGACGTGCGACCGATGGGATCTCGGCGGGCTGTCCACGGCGCTGCATCCGCAGACCGGCACCCTCACCGTCTTCGTCTACGACGGCCATGCCGGCGGGGCCGGATTCGCCGAGCGGGGTTATGCCGCGGCCGAGGAATGGCTGACGATGACGCGCGACGCCATCGCGGCGTGCGGATGCCGTGACGGATGCCCTTCCTGTGTGGTGTCGCCCAAGTGCGGCAATGGCAATCACCCCCTCGACAAGACTGGTGCGGTCCGCCTGCTCGGCGCCCTCCTCGGCGAGCTCGCTGGGGACGTCACGGCGGCAGATAGCTGACGGGCGCCGCACGAGCTCGCTGCTCGACGGCCCACTGTCCGCCCCACCAGCGTGGGCTTTCCGCTCGCGCGGTCACGGTGGCCACATCTGCGTCCATCCGACACCGGACGAGGATCGTGTCGTTGTCGCGGGCGACCTGCTCGGCACGATCACACGGCGCCGTGCCGGCCAGACTCGCCCGGCTGGCCGCCAATGCGGCGAGATCGGCCCCGGCACTCGCCTGATGTCGCAGGCCGACCAATTGCGCGATCTGCCACCCGATCACGGCGACGACCACGATCCCGGTGACGATGAAGGCCGCCCACACGGTGGCGCTCCCGTGTTCTGTCCTCATTCCAGGCTCGCCACCGCTCGTCCCGACACGGTGGTGCCGACCCCACCGAAGAGCGGGAGCCGCGCGGGAGTGGAGACGGTGACCTCCACGGCATCGTGCTGCCGGCTGATCTCGATACGGGAACCGCGAGCAGCCGCATCCGTAGCGTGCCGCTCCGCCACCTCCTGGGAGTCGCCGCGCGCGAGCGATCGGGCTGCCTCACGCGCGGCATCGGTGGCCCGGGCGTGCGTGACGCCCAAGGAGACCAGCCAGATCCCGGCGACCGCGACCGCGACGACGAAGGGCGCGACCATCATCGTCTCGGCCGTCACCATGCCCCGCTCACGGCTCACCATGGCAGGACGTCGCCCACGGCACGCATGATCAGCCGCGGCAAGGTGAGCACATCCTCGACCTCCCCGGCGACCACGATCCGGACTGCCTCGCGGAACACCGTGGTGACGAAATCGCTGATCGGGTTGTTCGACACCAGTAGCCCCGCGATCGAGACCGCGCCGAGCGTGCCGACGGTGTACTCAGCGGTGGACATGCCGCGCTCCTGGGCTCGGCGACGTAGACGGAACATGATCAACCTCCGATGGGTCGTGAACAACTGACACCGGAAGATGACGCCCGCGGCCCGCTGCCTGCGGTGTCGTCGCCGATCTGGGGACGACACTCGGCATCCGCCGAGTTGGGGATAACCTCACCACCAGGAGATCGACGACAGCGCTCCCGCCAGCATCGGCACGATGCCGACCAGGAAGAAAGCCGGCAGGAAACATGCCCCCAATGGCGCGGCCGTGCGCACCGCCACCCGCCGCGCGGCATCACGACGCTCGGCGTACCGTTCGCGGCGCAGCTCGCGGGCGCTGTCCTGCAGTACCGAGCCAGCCGGGACGCCATGACGCTCCGCGCGTATCAGGGAACGAGCGAGCGGTGCGAGCGGCCCCTGAAGGTGTTCCGCCCACACCGCGGTGTCCTCGCCGGCGACGGCGAGCCGGCGGGTGACGGCGATGAGCTGGCCGCGAAGCGGATCGGACACGGCCGCGGCCACCGACTCGAGCGCGCGACGCAGCGGCACCCCCGCGTCCATGGCGGCGACCAGCAGTTCGACGGCCAAGGGCAACTGCTCGGCCACCCGCAAGCGCTCACGACGGCGAGCCGCGGGTTCCAGCCGGGCGATCCATCGGGCCGCCAACGGCGCTGCGATCGCACCGACCACGGCGCCGAGGAGGCCGGCGACCACGAGGCCGAGCAACGGGCAGATCGCCCAGGCCAGGTGTTCGGGGTGCAGCCGTGACACCCGGCGTCCCTGACGCACCCGCGTGCGGTGTCGAGGACGTGCCGGTATGCCGCACCACATCGCCAGCGCCGCGCAGATCGCGGCGATCACGAGGTCTCCGCCCCATCGGCGATCCGATCGATCCACAACACGCCCATGCAGGCCAACCCCGCGCCCACAGCCACCGAGAAGGCCACGACCGGATGTGCTGTGATCACCACCCAGAGGGGATCGCCACCGAATCCCGAGCCGAGCAACAGCCCGAAGACCGGCAGCAATGCCATCAACGCAGCGGTCGCACGCGCCGGAGCGATGCCCGCGGCGACCTCACGACGAAGATCGCGCTCCTGGCGCTCCACCTCGCTCAGCCGGTCGAGCACCCCGGCAAGGGGCGCGCCGGTGCGGTCGGCGACCTGCCAGGCGATCGCCAACCGCTCGAGGCCGTCATCACCCGGGCCGCGACGTGCCGCGCGCAATGCCTGCGGGACATCGGCCGCGCGCTGCGCGGCCGTCGCCGCCGAACGGACGACCGGCTCGTCCTCGGCCGCATGCCCCAGAGCGGCAGGGGCAGGGAGCCCGGCGCGCAGGGACGCGGCCAGCACGAGGATCAGCTCGGTCACCTGCCCGGCCCGCGCCTGGCGTCGAGCCCGCTGGCGATTCTTGCGCCAACGCAGCGCGGCCGTGGCGACGACCGCGGCGCTCCCGACTCCGAGGAGAGCCAGCGCCGGTGTCATCACGATCGCCACCGCCAGGGTCGCCGGAGCACCCGCAAGCAGGACGAGGACCCCGGGGGGCGGCGGTTCGGGCCGCTGAACACGAGCCCGCAACGCCGAGAACCGGCACCAGACGGCTCCGGAGGCGCAGACGGCACTGACGATCGCCATGGTGGTCATCGGGCGAGCACCTGGCCGAGCACGTCCGACCCCACGGAGACACACCCTCGACGGGCGCACCACGCCGTCACGACCTCGACGAGGCCGCCCGGCGAGCGGGTCACCCCCGCTATCTCGGCGATATGACGGCGACCGGCGGCACGGCCCACGTGGACGACAGCATCCAACCCAGCGGCGAGCTGGCTGTGCACAGCATCGCGAGCCAAGCCGGCGGCCACGCCCAGCGCCTCGAACCGAGCGGGGACGACCCCCGGTGCGTTGGCGTGCACGGTGCCGCAGCCGCCCTCGTGACCGGTGTTGAGCGCCGCGAGCAGATCGACCACCTCGCCGCCGCGCACCTCCCCGACCACGAGCCGATCCGGTCGCATGCGCAGCGCCTGTCGCACGAGATCGCGCACGGATACCGCGCCGGCACCCTCGACATTGGGTGGCCTCGCCTCCAGACCCACCACGTGCGGATGGTCGGGACGCAGCTCGCTGGCATCCTCCACCACCACGAGACGCTCGTCCGCCGGGACCTCGCCCAGCAGCGCCGCCAGCACCGTGGTCTTGCCCGAGCCCGTTCCGCCGGTGACGACGAAGGCGGCCCGGGCGGCCACCAGCGCACGCAGCAGGGCGGCGCCCTCCTCGTCGATCGCGCCGGTGCGCACGAGATCGGTCAGGGAGAAGGATCGACGAGCGGGGATCCGCAGCGAGATGGTGGTGCCGGGGCGTGCGAGCGGCGCGAGCACGGCATGGACACGCGTGCCGTCCGGGAGCCGCGCGTCCACCCACGGGCTCGCTTCGTCGAGACGACGCCCGGCGTGCGCGGCCAGACGTTGCGCGAGACGGCGCACCGCCGCATCGTCGGGGAAGCCGATCCGTTGTCGTTCCAGCCCGCGCCCACGGTCGAGGTACACCTCGTCGGGGCCGTTGACCAGCACATCGGTGACACCCTCGAGCCTCAGCAGAGGCTCGAGGGGACCAGCGCCCAGGGCCTCGGCGCGCAGCAGGTCGACCACCGCCAAGAGTTGCTGCGCGCCCACCACACCGTGTCCGGCCGCGACCGCCGCCGCCACCGTGGCCGGTGTGGCCTCCTCGCCCGTGGCGGCCAGCCTGCGCCGGACCGTCTCGACCATCTGCGGGTCGGGCGTCATGACGCGTCCTCGATTCCCACCGCATCGAGGACACGACCCGCCACGCGCCGCAGCGACCGCGATCGCACCGGGCCGCGGCCGGCCTCGACGTCCTCGGCGAGACGGCGATCGCGGCGCAGGCGTGTGAGCACCGGAAGTCCGAGGGATCGCTCGACGTCACCGGGCCCCAGGCCGGCGCGCACGGCACGGGAGACCACCAGACGCCGATCGTTGAGCTCTCGCCAGCGGGCCACCGAACGGCGCGCGGCGCTGACGCCCGTCACGTTCTCGGGGACGAGCAACACGAGGGCCACGGAGCGAGCGATGATGTCGGCCCCCAGCTCCGTCGAGACCGCGTGCCTCGGCACATCGGCGATCACGACATCGAATCCGCGCTCGACCGCGGAGAGCACGGGCCCCGGAGCGACCGGAGGGCGATCCTCCGGTCCGAAGGAGAGCACGGCCGATCCCGCGGCCATCGGGAAAGCCTCCGCGAGCGCCCGCGCGGCCACATGCCCGTCGGCCCGGGCGATGTCGTGCCATCGCAGTCCGGGGGTGTTCTCGTTGCCGGCCGTGGTGTGCAGGCCCGGGCCCTCGGCATCGGCGTCGACGGCCAGGGCCCGCATGCCTCTCTGCCCGGCGAGCTGAGCGCACCCGACCGTGAGAGTGGATGCGCCGATACCTCCGGTGAGGCCGACGACGCTCAGGACACACGCCGCTCCACGACCGTCGAGCGCGGCGGTGAGCGCACCGGTGATGGCATCGTCGTCCTGCGGGGCGAACACCCCCACCGCGCCCACCGCGACCGCATCGCGCCACAGCCGCTCGGCGGGGGCCTCCTCGACGACCAGCACGTGGTCGCGTCGCGCGAGCCCCGCGGTGGCCAACGCCGCGAGCTCGTCGCCGCCGACCACGATCGCACCCGCCGTGCGCCACACCCGGCGGACCGCTGAGGCCTCCGCAACATCGACCACCTCCGCGCCGACGGCCGCGCCCCAGCGACGGCCGCGCTCGATGAGCGACGTGTTCTGGCTGATGACCCCGATGGATGACATGGCCTCAGCGTCACCGCGACCGCCGACATCGGCAAGGCCTCTCGCGCGGGGTTGTGGACAACATCGGCACCGCCGCCCGATCAGACCCCGTACCCTGGTGGCATGGGCCGCACCGCCGCCTTCTTCGACCTGGACAAGACGATCATCGCCCGGTCGAGCACGCTCGCGTTCAGCCGTCCGCTGTTCGCCGAGGGACTGCTCAGCCGCCGTGCGGTGCTGCGCAGCGCCTATGCCCAGTTCGTCTTCGCCGCGAACGGCGCCGACCATGAGCAGATGGAGGCGATGCGCGGCTATCTCACCGAGATGGTCCGCGGCTGGGATGTGCAGACCGTCCGCCAGGTGGTGGCCGAGACGCTGCACGAGACCATCGAGCCGATCGTGTACGCCGAGGCGGTAGACCTGATCGCCGAGCATCACGCCGCCGGCCGCGATGTCGTCATCGTGTCGGCATCGGGCCGCGAGGTGGTCGAGCCCATCGGGGCGATGCTGGGCGTCGACCGGGTCATCGCCACCGACCTCGTCATCGAGGACGGCCGGTACACCGGTGAGATCCTCCACTACGCCTACGGCGACGGCAAGGCGGAGCTCATCGAGGATCTCGCCGAGACCGAGGGCTATGACCTCGCCGACTGCTACGCCTACTCCGACTCCGAGACCGATATCCCGATGCTGCGCATCGTCGGCCATCCCTTCGCCGTCAATCCCGACAAGGTCCTGCGCGAGCAGGCCGAGGCGGAAGGATGGCCCGTCCTGCTCTTCGCTCGGCCCGTCGCGCTGCGCGGCCGGTTGAGCTCCCCGACAGGCAAGGCCGTGGCCGCCTTCGGAGTGGCCGCCGGCGTCTCGCTCGCGGGAGCCGCCGTCGCCTCGCTGCTCCGGCGACGCCTCGTCTGAGCCGGCCGTCGGTGGTTTCGATACGCCCGACCGAGCTCCTCCGTCGCCGGTCGGGCTACTCAACCAACGAACACCGTCCCTCGGTGGCCGAGTAGCGCCTGGGGGTACCTCCGAGGTGGCGCGTCAGTAGTAGACCGCGAGGGGGCCGTTCGGCCCGTCGATCACCCGCACGGGGGTGTCGAAGACGCGGGTGAGGACGTCATCGGTCAGGATCTCCTCGGGCGGGCCGAACTCGGCCACCCGGCCGTCCTTCATCGCGCAGATCCGGTCGGCGTAGTGCCCGGCGAAGTTGATGTCGTGCAGCACGATGACGATGGTGCGGCCGAGCTCCTCGGCCGCACGGTGCAGGTGCTGCATCATCTGCACCGAGTGCCGCATGTCCAGGTTGTTGAGCGGCTCGTCGAGCAGCACATACTCGGTGTCCTGCGACAGCACCATCGCCACATAGGCGCGCTGACGCTGGCCGCCGGACAGCTGGTCGAGATAGCGGTTCTCCAGGGCGTCGAGGTCGAGGAAGTCGATCGCCTCGCTGATGATCTTCTCGTCGGCGACGGTCAGCCGGCCCTTGGAGTACGGGAACCGTCCGAACGCGACGAGCTGACGCACCGTGAGCCGGGTGATGAAGTGGTTCTCCTGCCGCAGGATCGACACGATCTTGGCCAGGTCCTTCGAGGCCGTGCTGGCGACGTCGTAGCCGGCGATCTCGATCGTGCCGGCGTCCATGCCCATCAGCCGGCCGATCATCGTCAACAGCGTCGACTTGCCGGCACCATTGGGCCCGACGAGGGCGGTGATGCCCCCGCGCGGGATCTCCAGGTCGACCGGCCCGATGGCGACCTCGCTGCTGTACTCCTTGAGCACCTCGGCCAGAGTGATCACAGACGGCCCTTTCTGAGGATGACGAAGAGGAACACCGCTCCCCCGACCAGCTCGATGACGATCGAGACGACGCCATGGGCGTAGAAGACATTGCGGATGATGAAGTAGGCCCCGCTGAGCACGACGAAGCAGGTGAGCGCGGCGACCGGGAAGACCAGTCGGTGGTCGTAGCTGTCGGCGAACTGATAGGCCAGCGTCGCCACCAGGAAGCCGAGGAAGGTCATCGGCCCCACGAGGGCTGTTGAGACGGCCATCAGGACCGAGACGAGGAACAGCACCTTCATCAGCTCGGCGCGGTGGTTGAGTCCGAGGCCGATACTCGCTTCGCGGCCCAGCGAGACGATGTTGAGCCGCCTGGCGTTGAGCCACAGCAGCGCCGCGGGGACGAGGCACAGCGGGATCGCGACCGGCAGGTACTCGGTGTGGGCGTTGGAGATATTGCCGAACAGCCGCGCCGCGAGCACGTCGAACTCGCTGGGGGTGAGCAGGCGCTGCATGAAGGTCGCGATGGAGCCGAGGCCGCCGCCGATGATGATGCCGATCAGCAGCATGATCTGCAGATTCGCGTAGCGGCCCGAGAGCAGCCAGCCGTAGAGCGCCAGCGCGAAGGCGACCATGAGCGCGATCTGCAGGAGGAATTGGGGCAGGCCCTGCAAGGCGATGACCCCTGCGGCGCCGAGGAAGTACACCGCCGACGTCTGCACCGCCACGTACAGCGACTCGAATCCCATGATCGAGGGCGTGACGATGCGGTTGTTGGCGACGGTCTGGAAGCTCACGGTGGCCGTCGCCTGGCAGATCGCCACGATGGCCATGACCACGATATTGGTGGCACGCAGCTCGGCGATCCGCCAGAAGCCGGAGGTGCCGAAGGGCATCGGGTTGTCCCACGCGAGCAGCCCGAAGGCGAAGCCGACGGCGAGCAGGATCAGGACGCTCAGGACGGCCCAGTAGCGGCGGCGTGCTCGCCGGGTGCCGAGGGAGCGCGACGAACGATCGTCGACCGGAGGAGGGGCAGCGAGAGTCTCAGCCACGTCGACGCTGCCTCAGCAGGAGCCCGACGAAGACGACCGAGCCGACGATCCCGAGGATCAGCGACACCGGCACTTCGAAGGGCATGATGATCGTCCGACCGATGAGATCGCAGACCGTGACGATGCCGATGCCGAGCAGGCACACCCACGGCAGATTGCTGCGCAGGTCGTCGCCACGGATCATCGAGACGACATTGGGCACGATGAGCCCGAGGAACGGCAGGTTGCCGACCACCACGGTGACGACACCGGTGGCCACGGCGATCAGGGTCGTGCCCAGCAGTACGACGCGCTGGTAGTTGACGCCGATATTCGTCGAGATCTCCTCGCCGAGGCCGGCCACCGTGAACCGGTCGGCGACCACGAACACCGCGACGGCCACGAAGGCCACGATCCACAGCATCTCGTACTGGCCGCGGAGCACGGAGGTGAAGCTGCCCGCGAACCACACACCCAGGCTCTGGAGCATGTCGGTCTCGAGCGCCACGAAGGTGGAGATCGAGCTCACAACCGCACCCAGCATGATGCCGACGATCGGCACGATGAGCGAGGAGCGCAGCGACACCCGGCGCAGGAAGGCGAAGAACACCATCGTCCCGATGAACGCCGCGATGACGGCGCCGATCATCCGGGTGGTGATGCTGGCTCCCGGGATGAGGATCATGACCGCGAGCAGCCCGAGACCGGCCCACTCGGTCGTGCCCGTGGTGGTCGGCTCGACGAACCGATTCTGGGTGAGCAACTGCATCACGAGACCCGACATCGCCATGGCCGCGCCCGCGAGCACGAGGGCGATCGTCCGCGGGATGCGGGTGATCGCGAACATCTGCCCGCCGTCGTCGGCGCCGAAGATGTCATAGACGCCGGTGAACAGCGAGAGCACCAGCAGCAGGCCCACGACGAGGATGCCGACCAGCAGCTTCCAGTCGAAGAGCTTGCCCTTGGAACGAGCGGCCGACGGATCGGCGGCGACCTGCGATGTGCTCTCAGCCCCGCTCATCGTCCCTCCCCGTCACGTATCGAGACCACATCGCGTGATGTGGTCTCGATACGACACTCGTTCCTCCCCCGCAGGCGGGAGGTGCCCCAGTGGCTGCTCGACCACCGAAGAACATGTCAGCTGTTGGCGCCCTCGAGCGCGTCGGCGAAGTCGTTGAGGAACTTCGTGTACGTCTGGATGCCCTCATTGGTGTACGTGTCGGCGGGCATGTAGACGATCTGATCGTTCTGCACGGCGGTGACGCCCGCGAGCGCCTCGGAGTTCTCCAGGATGTCGGCGGCGGGCTCCACATCGCCCTCGCCGACGGCCGCGTCGCGATCCATCACGAGGATCCAGTCGGGATTGGAGTCGGCGATCGCCTCGACGGAGATGTCATCGCCCTGGTGGTCGTCGGACGCTCCTTCGACCTCCAACGCGGGCGTCAGGCCGAGGATGTCGAAGACCGGGCCGAGGGTGCGTCCCACGGTCGGGGCGAGGTAGCCGATCTCGCCCCCGGAGGTGTTGACGGCCATGACGCTCTGCGCGCCCTCGTAGGCGGACTGCGCGCGCTCGACGGCCTCGTCGAAGTCGTCGACGAGCTGCTGGGCCTCGTCCTGCTTGTCGAAGACCTCGCCGAGCACGGTGACCTGGCGCTTGAGTTCCTCGTCGAAGGGCTCGCCGTCGCGGGGATCGAGCTCGAGGATGGTCGCATCGGGCACGAGCCTGGCGATGTCGTCGTGGAACTGGGCGAAGCGCTGGCCGTTGACGACCAGGTCGGGCTCGGCCGCCACGATCTGCTCCAGGTCGGGCTCGTTGTGCGTGCCGATATCGATGATCGAGTCATCGGTGGTGTAGTCGATCGTGTCGGGCATCAACGAGACGGCCGCGGCGTTCAACTCGATTCCCCAGTCCGACAGGGTCTGGAAGGTGCGGTTGTCGAGGGCGACGACCGACTCCGGTGGCGAGGTGACCGTCTGCGCGCCGTTGTTGTCTTCCACCTCGACGGTGCTGCTCTCGTTCGATGCGGTGTCGTCATCGGAGTCGGCCGAGGAGCACCCGGCCAGGACGAGGGCGGACGCCGCGACGAATGAGAGCGTCGCGATCGGACGGCGGAAGGGCATCGATGTCTCCTTGGGTCGAGCTGACGGGCACGGCCGCGATCGAGGATCGATCGCTATAAGAGAGGCTAACCTAACTAGGTCGCCGGCCCGGACACCTCCCCCATTCGTCGAGCACCCACATCGCCTCTTGTGAACTAGATCACAGTGGTGCATGCTGGGCTTAGCAGAACAACTCCACAGCGACCCGGTTCCGGTACCCACGCGGCGATCTCCCGTCCCACAGGGCAGTCGTCTCGGGACATCCGCATAGCGGCCCCGCGGCGATGATTCGACGAAGGCACGCTTGGTAGCCGATCACCGGGTTAATGGCGGCGTCACCCTACGCGGGTGGCGCCGCCGCCTTGTGTGCGCCCGGATATCCACAGCCTGGACGGAGCCGACGACCGTCCACAGATGCCGGCGGAGCCCTGTCGTGGCGGCCTCGACCCTGTTTCGATCATGGTCATGCGCGAGGAGGCGATCTACCATGACGACTATGACCACCGAGATGCGAGGACTCCCCCGTGGGCGCGCGCTGACTCGGGCCGATCTGGCGGAGATGCCCGATGACGGGCACCGCTATGAGCTCCTCGACGGGGTGCTCGTCGTGAGTCCGGCACCGCGTTTCCGACATCAGGACGCGGTGGTGCGCCTCGCCCACCGGCTGTTCTCCGCCTGCCCTCCGGACCTGGCTGTCCTCACCGCGCCCTTCGACGTGGTCCTGGCCGAGGACACCGTGATCCAACCCGATCTGCTCGTCGCCGCGCGCTCCGAGTTCACCGAGCGCGATCTTCCGGGAGCACCGCTGCTCGCTGTCGAGGTGCTCTCACCCTCGACCCGCTCGATCGATCTGCTGCTGAAGAAGGACCGGCTCGAGCGCGCCGGATGCGCCCACTACTGGGTGGTCGACGCAGACGAGCCCTCCATCATCGTCTGGTCCCTCGCCGACGGGGCGTATCGCCAGAGCGCGCACATCGTCGGCGATGAGCTCCACACCTTCGACGCTCCCTTCCCGCTCGCCTTCGCTCCCGCCGACCTCGTCGGCTGAGGGTCAGCGCGAGAGCGGCGATGCCTCGGCGGCGCGGGTGGCGGCGTCGGCCGCGTAGAGCAGCCATTGATGCACCCCGGTGCCGTCACTGGACCGATAGGATTCCAGGGCGGCGAAATAGGCGGGAGCGTCGGCGACATGCCCCGCCTCCGGCACGGTGACCGAGGCCGGATCGATGCCCTTGGCCACCCAGACCAGGCGTTCGGCGGCTCGCGCCACGACGGCATTGTGCGACACGAACGCCCCGGCGTCGGCGATCTCGGCGTGCACCAGCGCGGCCACCACTAGGCCGGGCGCCTCCGTGGCCTGGCCGAGGAGTCTGGCGAGATTGGTCAGCCGGGCGACACCTTCGGGGTTGACCGGGCGACCCAGCTCGGCGTCGTCGACGCTGCCCGCCGCGGCGATCGCGTGGATGCGGGCAAGCGCCTGCACCGGCGAACGCTGCCAGGCGGGCAACAGCCCCAGCAACTCAGTCGACAACCGCACCGCGCCACGGGCGGTCGCATCTCCCGCACCCGCGGCGAGCTCGTCGACGGTGTAGGCCGAGCCCTCCAGGGTCGCGCTCGCCCAGGCGCCGAGCAGCAACGCCTGCGCGGTGTCCTCCGGGGCCGTCTTGCGCAGGCCGCGATCGCGCAGCACAGCGTCGATCCCGTCCCGGGCCGCGGCGACGGCGGACGGAACACCTTCCAACGAGGCGGCGGCGATGAACGGATCGGACACCACGGCAGCGTATCGCCATCTCAGCGGGCAGACGGACGCTGACCCACCGCACCGGAAGGGCACACCGGCGACCGCGACGGCGCGCGGGATCTGACCTGATCGGGTCACGGTGACGGTTACGATCGAAGGGTGAACCCCGTCGCTCCCGCAGCACGCGCCCTCAACTGGCTGGTCGGTGACCACCTGGCGCTCGTGCTGCACATCGGCGACGGCCCTCTCGCCTATGAGCTCGCGGACCAAGGGCACGATGTCACGATCGTCGGCGACGATGTCACCACCGTCCGACACCAGCACATCTCCTACGTCCGCTCCCAGGGCGATCTCCTGCCCTTCCGGTCGCGCAGCTTCGAGGCGGTCGTCGCGCCCGAGATCGACGACGAGGTCACCGCCCTCGGCGAGTACGCCCGGGTCTTGACCGACGACGGCCTGCTGTCGACCATTGCCCGCCGCTACGACGACTCGATCCCCTGGATGCGCAAGCTGCGCACGATCACCGGCGACCGTTCCGGCGCCATCACGCCGGTCGCCACGTTCACCGCCTCGGGGCTCTTCGGCGAGCCCGAGCGCCAGGAGTTCAACGCCTGGGAGGAACTGGACTTCCCCAACCTCATGCGCTTCGCGGAGACGACCAAGCATCCCTCGGTGCCCGGGTCCGCGCTCGGCGCGGTGCGCGATCTCTGGCGCGAGTACGGCGAGCAGACCGGATCCTTGAGACTGCGTCACGAGACGATCTGCCTGCGCGCGCGCGTCGACAAGTCGCAGCTCGCGGCCGAGCCCGACCCTCCCGACACCGTTCTCATCGACTTCCGGTGACATGACCGACCTGGCGCTCGCCGCCGTGCTCCTGGTCGCCGGGCTCGGAGCGGCTCTGCTGATCCGCTGGCGCTATCTCGGCCGGCGACGGGGGCTCGGGTCCCCGGAGGAGAGAGCCACCTACGCGACCCTCCACACGGCGTCCCTCGCGGCGCCGGCGCTGCGCGGTGGGCTCACCGCCGACAGCGCCAGCCGGGCGGTGCCACATCTGCGCGCCCTCATCGGTGCCCGGACCGCCGGCCTCACCGACGCGCAGGGGCCTCTGGCCTGGGCGGGCGAACCGGCCTGGGCCGAGACCGCACAGGCCGTCCACGACGTGCTCGACAGTGGACGGCCTCAGGCCGCCGGTGATGCCTTCGCCGCGCCGCTGACGGTGGAGGGGCGGGTCGTGGGCACCCTCGTCGTGGCCGACGACTCCCCCTCGGCCGGGCTGGCGCGGACGGTGACCGAGGTCGCTCGGTGGGTCTCGAGCCAACTCGAGCTCGCCGAGTTCGACGCCTCCCGCACAGCGCTCATGGAAGCGGAGCTGCGTGCGCTGCGGGCTCAGATCTCACCACATTTCATCTACAACTCGCTCGGAGCGATCGCCTCCTTCGTCCGGACCGATCCCGAACGAGCCCGCGAGCTGCTGCTGGAGTTCGCGGACTTCACGCGCTACTCCTTCCGCCAGCACGGCGAGTTCACGACCCTCGCCGAGGAGCTGCGCTCCATCGAGCGCTATCTCGTCCTGGAGAAGGCGCGGTTCGGCGATCGGCTACGGGTCGTGACCCGGGTGGCCCCGGAGGTGCTGAACGTGACGGTGCCCTTTCTGTCCGTGCAGCCGCTCGTGGAGAACGCGGTGCGGCACGGCTTGGAGAAGAAGGACGGCGTGGGGACGATCACGGTCGTCGCGGAGGACGCCGGGGCCGAGTGCCTCATCTGGATCGAGGACGACGGCGTGGGCGCCGAACCCGAGGTGGTCCGTAGCGTCCTCTCCGGGCACGGCGACTCCACGTCCGTCGGCCTCGCCAATGTGGACGAGCGACTGCGCACCGTCTACGGCAACGACCACGGCATCGTGGTCGAGACCGGTCCCGGGCTCGGCACCAAGGTCACGATGCGCGTGCCGAAGTTCGCACCGGGCGTCGACTGAGCCCGGTAGCCGGTCAACCTCACCGTCGCCCGATGAGGTTGACCACGTACCGCCCCGGGCCGGGAGAGGTTGACAGCGCACCGCCAAGCGCTGGGACGAGAGGACGGTCCCCATCAGCCGCCTGGCCGTAGACTCGCTGGGTGAAGTTCCTCAACGGGCAGCAGCCGACGCACGATCTGACGTACAACGACGTCTTCATGGTGCCGAGCCGATCGGACGTGACCAGCCGCTTCGATGTCGATCTCTCGGCGACCGACGGAACCGGCACGACTCTCCCGCTGGTGGTCTCGAACATGACGGCCATCTCCGGGCGCCGCATGGCCGAGACCGTCGCGCGCCGCGGTGGCATCGCGATCATCCCGCAGGACATTCCCGTCGACGTCGTCGCCGCGACCGTTCGCCGCGTCAAGGGCGCCCATACGGTCTTCGACACCCCCGTCACGCTGTCCCCGTCGATGACGATCGGCGAGGCGTTGAGCCTGATCCCCAAGCGCTCGCACGGCGGAGCCGTGGTCGTCGACGAGGGCAAGCTGGTCGGCGTCCTCACCCCCCGCGACGGCGCCGAGATCGACCGCTTCGCACAGGTGCGCGAGGTCATGCGCACCGACACGTTCACGGTCGCCGCCGGCCTCGACCCGCGTGAGTACTTCAACGAGCTCTCCGCCCAGCATGTGCCCTTCGCGCCGGTGCTCGACGGCGGGGACCTGCTCGGCGTCATCACTCGCAAGGGCGCTCTGCGATCGACGATCTACACCCCGGCCGTCGACGCCGAGGGACGGCTCCTCATCGGCGCCGCGGTCGGCATCAACGGTGACGTGCGCGGCAAGGCCGATGCGCTGCTGGACCTGGGTATCGACGTCCTCGTCGTCGACACGGCCCACGGGCACCAGAAGAAGATGATCGAGGCGCTGCGCGTGGTCGCCGATGCGCGGGACGCCTTCGCCGAGCGCACCGGGCGTCGGGTCCAGATCGCGGCCGGCAATATCGTCTCCGCCGACGGCACCCGCGAGCTGGCCGACGCGGGAGCCGACATCGTCAAGGTCGGCGTCGGCCCGGGCGCCATGTGCACCACCCGCATGATGACCGGCGTCGGACGCCCGCAGTTCTCGGCCGTGCTCGAGTGCGCCGAGGCCGCCGATGCCCTCGGCGCGAGCGTGTGGGCCGACGGCGGCGTGCGCTTCCCGCGCGATGTCGCCCTCGCCCTCGCCGCCGGGGCGGGAAGCGTGATGATCGGCTCGTGGTTCGCCGGCACGCACGAGAGCCCAGGCGACCTGAAGATCGCCTCGGACGGCCGCGCGTACAAGGAGTCCTTCGGCATGGCGTCGTCGCGCGCCGTCGCCAACCGCACACGTGACGCGGCGGGCTTCGAGAAGGCCCGCATGGCGCTGTTCGAGGAGGGCATCTCGACCTCACGGATGTTCCTGGACCCCGAACGACCGGGGGTCGAGGACCTCATCGACCAGATCACCGCGGGCGTCCGGTCGAGCTTCACCTACGCCGGTGCGCGCAGCCTGGCGCAGTTCCGCGAGCGCTCGATCGTCGGCATCCAGTCCACCGCCGGCTACGACGAAGGCCGTCCCCTGCACGCCAGCTGGTGACCCGCTCCCGGGCGGTGCATAGGCGTCCTTCCTTGCGACCGGGCGGTGGCTAAACGTCCTTCTGAAGCTGTGGAGGGACGCCTACTCACCGCCCGGCTCGCACAGGAGCGAACAGCGAGTCCCAGCGTCCGGCAAAGATCGGTGCGGGGCCTGAGTAACCGCGCTCGGCCAGCAACCGGTGAATCCGTGTCACCAGTGACCGCGGGTGCTTCTCCATCGCCGCGGTGACCTGCAGATACGCCAGGCCGATAGCGCGGAAGTCCGCGTACCGCTCGATATCCCTCGCGAACTGCCACGGATCCTCCGCATGCTGGCGACCTTCGTACTCGATCGCGAGCATCCACACGCGATAGAGCAGGTCGACGATCCCGATCTCCCGTGCACCGTCGTACACCGGTGCGTTGACATCGGGCACCGGCAGCCCCGAGAACACCAGATAGGCACGCACCCGCGACTCCTTCGGCGACCGGCTGAGCCCGTCCAGATGGGGCAGAACCCGCAGACTCTGCGCCGCACCCGGCCGCCACGACTGGGTGCGGGCGATCCAGGCGATCTCATCAGTCGTCGCATGCTCCCGATGGATCAGCCAGTCGCCGATGACGATGAGATCGAGCAGTCGCCCGGTGGCGCAGGCTTGAACGAAGGCCGCGGCGGGAGTGACACCGCGCTCGTCACAGGGCGGGAGCACCTCGGTCCGGTGCAAGAAGACGCCAGGAAGACGCAGGTGCAGGTCACCGCTCACCGTGAAGTGGATGGGGCGCGGATCGCCGATGAACAGGCCGAGGTCGTGGACGCGGCTGAGATGGCTCACGTGTGCGCGTTCAGGCAACGCCAGCCGCGCCGCCTGGATCCATCCGTGGACGTCCAGGTCAACCCCCGCGACGCGCCACACACGAGGGAATAGTCGAACGAATCGTCGACCGCGCAGCATCTTCTCGGTGACTCCGAACTCATGTGCCGTCGCGTGGGTGAAAGGCCCGGCCATGAGCTCGGGCGGGATGGGGCGTGTCATGCGACCAGTCATCCCAAGGAAATGCGAATCTGACCAGAGCCGTGTCGCCAGACTGTGGATAACCTCCACCGCACCCGACCGACAATGGGCGGTGCCTCAACGTCCATCGAGGTACGCAGATGGACGCCTACTCACCGCCTCCCACCACAGAACGGACGCTAACTCACCTGCAAGTCGCCCGGTGGGTGAGGCCGGTGAGGATGATCGAGAGGCCGCGGTCGAAGGAGGCGTCGAGGTCCGCGTCCTCGTCGATGGCGCCGACGGCGCTGGCCTGACGATGGGTCTGCGTGGACTGCGTGTGACCGAAGGTGAACAGCAACAGCGTGCGGGCTCCGTCATCGCCCACGAGATCGGCGAGCTGCTTCTCGACTCCCGAGACCCCGAGCCGGAACGCCGAGGCGGTGGCGACGACCTCGGCGCCGTCGCGCACCGCGAGCATCGAGCGCCGTAGAGCGTGGCACAGCGAACGTGCGTCGTCGCCGTCGACCTCGGACACCAGGTCATCGGCCATCAACGCCAGCAGCGTCTGCTTGTTCGGTACGTGGTGGTAGAGCGCGCTGGGCTGGACGTCGAGCTCGGCCGCGACCCGGCGCATCGAGCAGAACTCCAGCCCATAGGAGTCGAGCACGCGCAGGGCCGCGGCGACGACATCGGGGAGGCTGTTGGCCATGCGAGCATCCTATCGGGTAGCCTGAACACCGTTCAGGTGAACACTGTTCAGTTCTCGCGAGGAGACTCCATGACGACCCGCAGCCCGGTCCGTCGCCGCTCGTCGGCGGCCGACCTCGCCCTCATCACCACCTTCGCCGCGATCATCGGCGTCTGCGCGGTGCTCCCCGCGATCACCGGCGTGGCCGGGGTCCCCTTCACCCTGCAGATGTTCGGCATCTTCGTCGCCGGTGCACTGCTCGGACCGGTCCGCGGGTTCCTCGCCGTCGTGCTCTACCTGGCCGTCGCGACCGCAGGGGTGCCGATCTTCACGCAGGGCCAGGCCGGACCGGGCGTGTGGGCCGGCACCACCGGCGGCTATCTGCTCGCCTTCCCCTTCGCCGCGCTGCTGGTCGGTGCCGCGGCCGCCCTCGTGGCGCGCCGCAGCCCGGCGGTGTTCACGGTCACCGTGGCCGTCGTAGCGGCGATCGTGACGGTCGGCGTGGTCGGCACGCTCGGCACCCTCGGCATGGCCCGCGCCATGGACGTCCCCCTCGGCGTGGCCTGGGGCTATGCGACGCCGTTCTTCCTGGCCGACATCGTCAAGGGCGTGATCGCCGCCGTCGTAGCCGCGGCGGTGCACCGGGCCTTCCCCCAGTTGCTGCGCGGGTAACGTCGACCCGTGATCGAGCTGCAGAGCGCGAGCGTCGTGGTCGACTCCCCCCAGGGCCCGATCACCCTGCTCGAACCGACGAGCCTGAGCCTGACCGAGCACCGGATCGGCATCATCGGTCCCAACGGATCGGGCAAGTCGACACTGGCCCGCCTGCTCAACGGTCTGGTCCTCCCAGCGGCGGGCCAGGTGCTGATCAACGGACTCGATACCGGCCACGAGGGTCGTGAGGTGCGCCGCCGGGTCGGCTTCGTCTTCACCCACCCCGACGCCCAGCTCGTTATGCCGACACCGTTGGAGGACGTGACCCTCTCGCTACGCCGGAGCGTCACGGACAAGCGCGAACGGCGCGAACGAGCCCGCGAGGTGCTCGCGGGGATCGGGCTGGCCGACCGCGCGGAGGTGTCGGTGCACGCGCTATCGGGCGGCCAGAAGCAACTGCTCGCCCTCGCGGGGGTGCTCGCGACCGACCCCGAGATCGTCGTGGCCGACGAGCCCACCACCCTGCTCGATCTGCGCAATGCCCGCCTCGTCGCCGACCGGCTCTTCGGGCTCCGCCAGCGACTCGTGCTCGTGACACACGATCTCGACCTCGCCCGCCGCTGCGACCGGGTGCTGGTGGTCGACGACGCCCGTGTCGTGTTCGACGGTGCGTCCGATGCCGCGGTCGATCACTACATCGCCCTGGCCGAGGCCACCCCATGACCGCACCCAGAACCGAGATGGGGCGGGCATGAGCGAGCTGCTGGGCGTGTACCGCCCCGGGACGACGTTCCTGCACCGCATCGGCCCCGGACCGAAGCTGGCCTTCCTCGCACTCTGGTCGATCGCGGTCGTGATCCTGCGCGGGCCGACCGCCTCCCCGGCCTTCCTGGTCATCGCGATCGCGATCGCCGCGTGGTCCGGGCTCCACCTGCGACGGTCGCTGCGGACGATGCGCGGATTCCTCCTGATGCTCGCCCTGGTCGCGGCCTTCCAGACCTGGCAGCGCGGGCCCGAGGTCGCCATCGCGGTGGTCTCGAGTCTGCTGGCCCTCTTCCTCGTCGGCCTGGCCTTCACCGCGACGACGGCGGCCGATGACCTGCTGAGCACCGTCGAACGGCTCGTCGCTCCCCTGCGCTTCGTCGGCATCCGGCCGGAACGGATCGCCCTCGCCTTCGCGCTGGTCCTTCGCGCCCTCCCCGCCGTGCTCGATGTCGCGCGCGAGACCCGCGCGGCGGCGCGCGCTCGCGGGCTGGACCGCAGTCCGCGGGCCTTGCTCGTGCCCTTCGTCATCCGGGTCGTGGCACACGCCTATGCCACCGGCGACGCCCTCGCCGCCCGCGGCCTCGACGACTAGGCACGCAAGATGTGGTTTCGTGGCTGCTGGGAGAACCACGCCTGCGCATCCTTCGTCGGCCGTCCCCGCGCGGTCGAGGCGACAACGACCTCATGTGACTACCATCACGAGAGTGACCGCTCTGCGCACTCTCGTTGTCGACGACGAGCAACCGGTGCTCGACGAGCTCGTCTGGCTGCTCGAACGCGATGATCGCATCGCCGGCCCGATCGCCACGGCGCACTCGGGCACCGAGGCCCTGCGCCGGCTTGAGCACGGCGACATCGACCTCGTGTTCCTCGATATCGCGATGCCGGGGCTGAGCGGCATCGAGATCGCGCGGCTGCTGGGCCGGTTCACGCAGGCGCCGCAGATCATCTTCGTCACCGCCCACGACGCGCACGCCGTCGAGGCCTTCGAGCTGCATGCCGTGGACTATCTGCTCAAACCGCTGCGCCCCGAGCGTCTCCGTGAGAGCATCCGTCGCGCCGCGGCCGAGCGCGATGCCGGAGGCGATGCCGACGACACGATCGCCGTGGAGCTCGCCGGGGTGACCCGCTTCGTGTCCCGGTCGCATGTCACCTACGTTGAGGCGCAGGGCGACTACGTGCGCCTACATCTTCTCGACGGCACGAGCCATCTCATCCGCGCCGCTCTCACCTCGCTCGCCGACGAATGGCACGAGGCCGGGTTCCGGCGGGTCCATCGCAGCATCGTCGTCAACCGTGCGCACCTGATCGAGGCACGCTCGCAGGGTGGTGGAGCTTCGCTGGTGGTGCCGTCGGGTGAGGGAACCACCTCGGTACCGGTCTCGCGACGCCACCTCCGCGACCTCCGCGAGATGATCGGCGAGTTCAGCCCATGAGCGAGCCTCGGCGGGAGCGGATCACCAGCCCACTGACGAGCGCGCGGACCCATGTGCCACGCACGGTCCGCCAGGAGATCCACGAGTCGACTGGTGTGGGCGAGGTGTACGTGCGCAGCCTGGTCCGATCGCAGTTGCGCGCCGCGCTGACGGTCGTGGCGAGCGTGGCCCTGACGATCGGTCTGCTGCCGGTCGTCTTCGTGGTCTTCGGCGACCTGTCGGGGGTGACCGTCGGCGGCATCGGCCTGCCGTGGATCGTGCTCGGCATCGCCGTCTACCCGGCGGTCTTCGTCCTGGGATGGCTTTACGTCCGCTTCGCCGAGCGCGCCGAGGTCGACTTCGCCGCTCTCGTGGAGGCCTCCGCGACGGAGGAGGAGTCGTGAGCCCCGGCGCCGCGATCGCCGCGATCGTGGTGGTCACCGCCGCGACAGTGACCATCGGCGCCCTCGGCCTGCGGATCAGTCGCACCACCAGCGACTTCTATGTCGCCTCGCGATCGGTCTCGCCGGGCCTGAACAGCTCGGCGATCAGCGGCGAGTACCTGTCGGCCGCATCGTTCCTGGGCATCGCCGGTCTGGTGCTGACCTTCGGCGCCGACATGCTCTGGTACCCGATCGGCTGGACCACCGGCTATCTCCTGCTGCTCGTCTTCGTGGCGGCCCCGCTGCGGCGATCGGGGGCCTACACGATCCCGGACTTCGCCCAGCTGCGGCTGGGGTCGAGCGGGGTCCGGCTGACCTCGACCTGGCTGGTCGTGGGGGTCGGCTGGCTCTATCTGATGCCGCAGTTCCAGGGGGCCGGGCTGACCGTGCAGGCCACGACCGGCGCTCCGCAGTGGGTCGGCACGGCACTCGTCGCGGTCGTGGTGCTCGTCAACGTCGTCTCGGGAGGAATGCGCAGCATCACCTTCGTGCAGGCCTTCCAGTACTGGGTCAAGCTCACGGCGATGCTGGTGCCGCTCGCCTTCCTGGCGCTGGTGTGGCGGGCCGACGGCTCGCCCAGCCCGGTGGCCGCGGAGCAATGGTTCGCCCCGCTCGGCGCGGTCACCCCGCAGAGCCTCTATACGACCTATGCGGTCATCATCGCTACCTTCCTCGGGACGATGGGGCTGCCGCACGTGGTGGTGCGCTTCTACACCAATCCCGACGGCCGCGCGGCGCGCCGCACCACGCTGCTGGTCCTCGCGCTGCTCGGCATGTTCTACCTGCTGCCGACCGCGTACGGGGTGCTCGGACGGATCTACGCGCCCGATCTGGTGGACGCCGGACACGCCGACACCGTGGTGTTGGAGCTGCCGGGACGGATGATCGACGGGGTCGGCGGAGACGCGCTCGCGGCGTTGCTGATGGGTGGCGCGTTCGCCGCCTTCCTCTCAACCTCGTCGGGGGTCACGATGGCACTGGCCGGCGTGGTCGGACAGGGGCTGGGCCGGCGCGGACCATGGCGCGTGAGGCTCTCCGCGGTCGCTGCGCTGCGGTGGGCCGCCGCGGCATGTGTGACGGTGCCGCTCGCGCTCGGTCTGCTCGCGCAGCCCATCCCGGTCGCCAACTCGGTCGTTTTCGCCTTCGCCCTGGCCGCCTCGACCTTCTGTCCGCTGCTGGTCCTGGGGATCTGGTGGCGAGGCCTGACCGCGCCCGGTGCCGTCGCCGGGCTCGTGGGCGGCGGGCTCGCGGCGACGGCCGCACCTCTGCTGACCCTCACGATCGCCCCAGGGGGCTGGCTCGGAACACTCCTCGCGCAGCCCGCCGCCTGGTCGGTGCCGCTGGGCTTCGCCCTCATGATCGGCGGCTCCCTCCTGACGCGTTCGCGGGTCCCGGCCGATGTGAGCCGGACGATGGTGCGCCTGCACACCCCCGAAGGCCTCCGCCTCGATCGCAGCTGATCCGCGTTGAGCCGTGACGGTGGCGGTGGCGGTAGACCATCAACCTCACCCCTCCCGTGGCGGTAGACCATCAACCTGATCGGGCCTCGATGAGGTTGACCAGGTACCGCCAGCCGGCGCCGCACGTGAACGATCCGCTCAGAGCGGGCGGCGCGCCAGGCTGAAGATCTGGCCGGTCGGTCCCGCAGGTCCCAGACGCAACAGGTCGAGCACGAAGGACGCCACCTCCTCGGGCTCCTTGACGCGCTCGCTCGGCAGATGCTCCGGGGCCTCGCCGGGCTCGAAGAGATCCTTCGTCATCTCGGTCGCGACGGGCCCCGGCACCAGCTCGTTGACGGAGATCCCGTAGCGCCACACCTCCTGTGAGAGCGCCGCCGACAGGTAGCTCACCGCGGCCTTCGAGGCACCGTAGGCCGACATACCGGGCACGACGGAATGTCCCGCCCCTGATCCGACGAACAGGACCTGTCCTCCACCGGCATCCTTCATCGCCTGCACGACCGGGCGAGCCGTCAGGTATGCGCCGATGGTGTTGGTCCAGATCGTGCCGATCCAGGCGTCCGGATCGGAGCGCACCACGGTGCGCGAGGTCTCCACCCCCGCATTGGCGACCAGCACGTCGACACGGCCGAAGGCCTCGATCGTGGTGGCGACCAGTCGCTCACAGGCCTCGCGGTCGTCGACATCACAGCCGACCGCCGCCGCCTCATGGCCTTCCGCACGCAGCTGTTCGGCGATTCGCTCCACCGCATCGACGGAGCGCGCCGCCAGCACGACGCACATGCCGCTACGAGCGAGCACCTCCGCACAGGACCGGCCGATTCCCCGGCTCGCCCCCGTGACGATCGCCACCTGACCCTCTGGGCTGCTCACACGACCCCTCCGTTCGCGATCCGAGTGCCGGCCGTGCCGGCAGTGGGGTGATCGGCGACCACACCCTCGTCGACCAATGTCACGATGTCCGCCGGCTCGTATCCCAGTTCGGTCAGCAGCGACCGTGTGTGCTCGCCGACGGCCGGCGCAGGGACCCCGCCGAGAGTCGGCTCGAGGGTCGACATGCGGTACGGCAACCGGATATAACGGCCCGGCGTGCCGGTGGGAGCGCGGTCGAACCGGCCCACGACGCCGAGCCGCTCGACCACCTCGTCGCCGACCATCCCGTCGTAGTCGCGGACCGCGCCGGCCACCAGCCCGTTGCCGGTGAGCCGCTCCACGCACTCATCGGTCGTCATCGCCGAGAACGCATCGTCGAGGACCTCATGCAGGAGCGACCGATGCGCGACCCGGGCCTCCACCGTCGCGAGCCGCTCATCGGTGACCAGGTCGTGTCGGCCGATGAGCTCGCAGAGCCGTGCCCAGTGTGGCGGCGTGTAGGCCGAGAGCACCACGAAGCCGTCCTTGGTGCGGATCAGGTCGGCGGCCGGAGCCGCACCAGGTTGCCCGTTGCCGCTGCGGACCGGGGCGCGCCCCGTCACGAAGTACTCGGTCACATTGGGCGGCCTGGATGTTGACCGCCGTCTCGATGAGCGACAGCTCGATGTCGGCCGCGGTGCCGCCTCGTTCGCGGTCGTAGAGCGCAGCGAGGATCGCCTGAGCGGCAGCCTGCGCCGTGGCGACGTCGACGACGGCGAAGCCCACCCGCTGGGGCTCCCCCGCGGCCTCGCCGGTGATCGACATGATGCCGCTCTCAGCCTGCGCGGCGATGTCGAGACCGGCGCGGCGAGCGTCCGGACCCTCCGCGCCGAAGCCGCTGATCGACACATAGATCAACCGAGGATTGCGTTCCCGCAGCCCGGCGGCGTCCAAACCCATCGCCGCCATCGCCGAGGGACGTAGGTTCTGCACGACGACATCGGCATCGGCGATCAGCTCGGCCACCACCGCTCGGCCGCGAGCCGTCGAGAGGTCGACCGCGAGCGAGCGCTTGCGCCGGTTGTAGGCATGGAACATGCCCTGACCGAAGGACCCGAGGTGGCGCGTGGCCTCACCACGCAGCGGCTCGACCTTGACGACATCAGCGCCCAGATCGGCGAGTACCGAGGTCGCCCCCGGGCCGGCGATGTACTGCGTGACGTCGACGACGCGGACCCCCGCCAGCGGACCGCTGCCGGTTCCAGCATCGCGCGTCATTCGGGCACCACCTCCACGAGCGTGCGGCCCGCGCGACGGGCGCGCATCGAGAAGACCGCCTGGGCGACGAGTCCGAGGACCAGCAGCACCCACAGGACCGCGGCGATCGGACTCGTGACGAAATACGTCACGTCGCCCTGGCTGATGAACAGTCCTTCACGCAGATACCGTTCCGCGAAGGGGCCGAGGATGAGCCCGAGCGCGAGCGGCGCCATGTGGTAGCCGTAGTGACTGAGCACATAGCCCAGCACGCCGGCGAGCACCAGCACGATGACATCGAGCATGCTGCTGTTGAGCGCATAGGTGCCGACGATCGAGACCACGGTGATGACCGAGATCAGGATGCTGCGCGGGATCTGCAGCAGGCGCACCCACACGCCGATCAGCGGCAGGTTCAGGATCACGAGCACCACATTGCCGATGTACATCGACGCGATGACGCCCCAGAAGATCTCCGGATGCTGGACCGACAGCAACGGCCCGGGCGTGACGCCCTGGATCATCATCGCGGCCACCATCAGCGCGAGGACCGGCGTGAACGGGATGCCCAGCGACAGCAACGGCACCATGCCCGAGGTGGCTGCCGCATTGTTGGCGGCCTCCGGCGAGGCGATGCCCTCGATCGCGCCCTTGCCCAGTTGATCGCGGTTCTTGGAGAAGATCCGCTCGAACTTGTAGGCGACGAAGGTCGAGACCGTCGGCCCGGGGCCGGGCAGCAGACCGAAGATGAAGCCGGTGATCGTGCCCCGTCCCCACGGCGCCCAGGAGCGGCGCACGTCCTCGCGGGTCGGGCGCAGGTCGCGCATCCTGACCTTCTGCGGCGTCGGCAGGCGGGCGTCGTCGGCGACGAGGCGCATCACCTCGGCGATGCCGAACACGCCGACCGCCACCGCGACGACGTCGATGCCCTGCGCGAGCGCCGGGATGCCGAACTCGAGGCGATTGGTGCCCGAGACGGCGTCCATGGCGACCGTGCCGAGCGCGAGCCCGATCACCATCGGGATCAGGCCGCTCGCGAGGCTGCCGCCCATGATCCGCACCAGGAAGATCAGGCCGATGACCGCGAGGGCGAGGAACTCCGGCGGACCGAAGTTGATCGCGAACTCCGCGACCGGCGGGCCGATCCAGGTGACGAGGATGACCGCGACGGTGGCGGCGATGAACGAGCCGATCGTCATGATGAACAGCGCCGCTCCGGCACGCCCTTGTCGGGTCAGCTGATAGCCGTCGACCGTCGTCATCACCGAGCTGGTCTCGCCGGGGATGTTCAGCAGCACGGAGGTGAGGGAGCCGCCGTATTGCACGCCGTAGTAGATCGCGGCGATCATGATGAGCCCCGCTACGGGGCCGAGGGTGAAGGTCAGCGGCAGGAGCACCGCGGCACCGGCCGTCGGGCCGAGCCCGGGCAGGACGCCCACGATGGTGCCGGCCAGGCAGCCGATGAGCGCGGCGGCGAGGTTCTCCGGCGTGAGCACGACCTCGAAGCCGTAGATGAGCTGCTGCAGGATGTCCATCAGATCAGCTCATCGAGGACGGAGGCCGGCAGGTAGACGTCGAGCAGGTCACGGAAGATCAGCGACGAGACGACCGCGAGCACGGCACCGGTGAGCAGGGCCTTCCACCAGGTTCGCTGGCCCGCGGCCCAGCTGACGGCCGTGCCGGTGATGAGCGCGCTCATCAGATAGCCGAGGGTTGGCAGCGCGATGATGCCGACCAACATCGCGGCGACGAAGATCCACGGCTTCGGGTCGGCGGAGACCGGGGGACTCGCGACGGCCGTCGCGGAACGCCGTTCCTCGACGAGGCCCGTCGCTCCGGCGAGGATCGCGAGCACGCCGACCACGAGGGGGTAGAGGCCCGGGCCCGGATGGGCGAGGTCGCCGCGCTCGACACCCCAGCTGGCCGCCACGAGCCCGAACCCGCCGAGGACGGTGACCGCCGAGATGATCATGCGTCCTCGGTTGCCCCTCCCCTCGGGCGCGCTCGGGGAGGCGGTCTCCAGCGGTTCGGCCGTCATCACTGCTTCCCGCCGAACTGCTCCATGATCTGCTCGTACCGGCTCTGCAGCTCGCTCATCGCCGCGGAGCTGTCGTCGATATCGAGGTAGGAGACCGGGAAGCCGATCTTGGCCATCTGATCGCCGAAGTCGCCCTTGGTCGCCGTCTCCAGCGCCTCGCTGAGCTTGTCGGCGACCTCGTCGTCGATACCGGCGGGGGCCAGCATGACGAGCTGGGCCTTCGGGATGAGATCGGTCGGCACGTCGATGGACGCCAGGGTCTCGGCATCCTCGGCGCCCTCGGCGGGCTCGTCGCCCATCGTGCCGGCGATGACGAGCTTGCCGGCGTCCACGAATCCCTGGGCGACCGGCACGGTCGTCATCGCGAGCTCGACCTGCCCGGAGGCGACGGCCTTGTTGATCTCGGCGCCGCCGCCGGTGATCGGCACCGGCACGATGTCGATGTCCGCCGCCAGGGCGAAGGCCTGGGCAGTGAGGTCATTGGAGCCGCCGGTGCCCGGGTGGGCGATGCGGATCGTGCCGGGGTTCTGCTTGGCCGCGTCGACGATATCGGCGAGCGACTGGTACGGGCTGTCCGCGGAGGCCACGATCACGAAGCGCGAGGGCGCGACGCCCAAGGTCTCCACGCCATCGGGCCCGTAGGGCAGGTCTTCGTTGATGATCGGCTGCAGGACGATATTCGAGTCGGTCGCGACGCCGATCGAGTAACCGTCCGCCTTCGCCTTCGCGACCTCGCCGACGCCGATGGCGCCGCCACCGCCCTCCTTGTTGACCACCACGACGGAGGTGTCGAGCTCCTGCTCCAGGGCCGTGGCGAGCAGCCGGCCGGCGGTGTCGGTGCCGCCGCCCGGCGCGTAGGGGATGGTCAGCGTGATCGACTTGGTCGGATAGTCGCTCTCGGAGCCGCCGGTGCTCGTGGCACAGGCGGCCAAGGCCAGGGAGCCGATCGCGAGGGCCGAGCCGAGAGCGAGGCCGCGGCGCAGGGATGAGGTCATGTCGGTGATTCCTGTCGGTGAGGGGACTACTGGTCGATGCGCTGGAGGGCGGCGGTGGCGTCGCGCTCCAGCGAGTTGATGATCGAGCGGACATCGGTGAGCTGGTCGAAGTAGGCGACGCTCTGGCCGGCCTCGGACTTCAGGAGCGGCTCGACGTGGTGGCGTTCGACCGCGCCGAGGAAGTCGCCGACGAGGATGTCCTGGAAGGGCATCTTCAACGGCGTGGGCGCGGCTTGGGCCTCCCACTCCTCGGTCCAGGCGGTCTTGATCTGACGTAGCGTCTTGCCGCTGTCGGCCCGTGAGCGGATCGTGTCGGCCGAGCCCGCGGCCTCGAGCTTGGCCCGGACCACCGGGTCCATCCCGTGTTCGCGGGTGAACAGCCAGGCGGTTCCCATCCAGACTCCCGCGCCCCCGAGGGCCAGTGCGGCTGCGATGTGCTCGCCACCGGCGACGCCGCCGGCCACGACCACGGGGACATCACCGGCGAGCCGGACGATCTGCGGCACGAGGGCGAAGGTGCCGATGTCTCCGGTGTGGGCACCCGCCTCGTACCCCTGCGCGACGAGCATGTCCGCCCCCGCGGCGAGCGCGCGCTCGGCGTGCTTGGGCGCTCCGACCAGGCTGATGACGGTCTTGCCGTGCTCCTTGGCCTCGGTGACCTTCGCCGGCGGCGAGCCCACGCCCATCGCCAGGATCGCGACCGGTGAGGCGAGGATCTCGGCGAACTGTCGGTCGGCCATCTCCTCGGACCGCACGAACCGCGAGCGGGTGCCCGGCAGTCCGTCATCGGGCACGCCGTACTTGTCGCGCAGGCCGGTGACGAAGGCCCGATGCTCCTCGGGGATCGCGGCCTCCATCTGCGCCCGGTCATCGGTCTCGGGCATGCCCTGGGGCAGGACGAGGTCGATGCCGAAAGGCCGCCCGTCGGCCTGCTCGGCGAGCCAGGCGAGGCCGTCGCGGATCTCCTCCGGCGTGCTGCGCGTCGCTCCCCACACCCCGATGCCACCGGCCGCGGTCACCGCGGCGACGACCTCGAGGGAGTGGGAGAAACCGAAGATCGGGATCCGGGCGCCGAGACGCTCGCAGATCGTGGTGTGGAGGCTGGATGCATGGACGTGGGCTCCTTGGATGGGGTGCTCCGAGTAGCGTCCATCACACTCGTCTAGGCTTCAATCTGTTACTAGTGCCAGTAGAGATAAGTTCTTCTTATATCCCAAGGAGGGCCCGTGCGCACCCGACAGCTCGAGTTCTTCCTGGCGGTGACCACCTGCGGCACGTTCTCGGGGGCCGCCACGGAGCTCGGGGTCTCCCAGCCCGCCCTGTCGCAGGCCATCGCGTCGCTGGAGGGCCGGGTCGGGACCGCGCTCTTCGTGCGCTCGCCCCACGGGGTGCGTCTGACGAAGGCCGGCCGGGAGTTCGAGGTGCCCGCCCGTGCCGCGCTCGCAGCCCTGCGCGATGCCGCGGACGCCGCCCGGCGGGCGGACCGCATCGAGAGCGGAGCACTCGAGATCGCCTGCCATTCCACCCTCGCCATCGACCCCACCGCCACCCTGGTCGGCCGCTTCCACCGGAATTTCAGCGACGTCACGGTGCGGGTCAGGGACGTGCCCGAGCGCGACCTCACCGAGCGGGAGCTGTTCGACCTCGGCGTGGACCTGGCGATCGTGTTCGGCGAGCTCGCCGGCCCGTCCACGACCACCGTGCCGCTGCCTCCGCTGGAGCTCGCCGCCGTGCTGCCCGGACCGGCCGATCGCACCACGACCCTCGAGGAGGTCATCGCCCACGGCCTGGTCACGACCCCGGTCGACAGCGCCTCGCGGATCTTCCTGTCCCGGCATCTGGAGTCGGCGGCGGTCGACGAGGCCGTCGCGGTCGAGGTGGAGTACACCGAGGCGATCCTGCCGCTGGTGATCAACGGCGCGGGGGCAGCCATCGTGCCCGCACGGCATGCTGCCGCGGCCGCATCGCTGCCGGGCCTGACTGTCTGCGAGCTGGTCCCGCGCGCCGAGCTGGACGTCGCGATCGCGATGCCGACGGGTACACCGACGGCGGCGGCCGCGGAGTTCATCTCCCTGGCGGAGGGGGCGAGCCGATGAGCACGATCGCCGGCCAGCTTCCCGAACGCCGCCACCTCGAGGCCTTCCTGGCAGTGGTCGACCACGGAGGCTTCACCGCCGCCGCCCACCGGCTCGGCAAGACCCCCTCGGCGGTTGCGCAGGCGCTGCGGCAGCTGGAACGGGTCGTCGGGGCCGAGCTGTTCATCCGCTCGGCCCGCCCCTTCCGGCTCACGGTCGCGGGGCGTGCGGCCGAGCCGATCGCCCGCCGGGCGCTGCGCGATCTCGGCATGTTCTCCTCCGTGGCCTCCACCGACCCCGACTCCCTCACCGGGCGGCTCACCATCTGCACGCTGTCCACGATGTCGGCCCAACCGGTGGCGCAGCTCGTCGGCGCCTACCGGGCCCGGTACCGCGGCGTGCGCGTGGACATCACCGCGCCGCACACCCATTCGGTCACCGAGGTGCTCAACGCCGTCCGCACCCGACACGCCGATATCGGCATCACGGAGTTCCCGGTGGAGACTCGCGGCCTACGCGCGATCGAGTTCGACCGGCAGGAGTTCGTCGCCGCCCTCCCACCCGGGACAGGGCGGGAGGGCCGCCCCATCACGGCGGCGGAGTTCGCCGCCATCGGGCTGGTCGTCGGACCCTTCTTCAAGACGTCGACCGCCTATCCGCTGCTGGAGAGCGCCTTCCGCGGGATCTCCGATCACATCACCGTGCTCGCTGACCACCGTCCGTCGCTCATCCACCTCGTCGCCGAGGGCATCGGTGCGACCCTCGTCCACGGACAACAGGCGCTCGTCGCCCGTCAGCTCGGCTGCGAGACCGTGCACTTCGATCCCGCGCTCTACCGGCGGGCCGGGCTGGTCCATCCGGGTGAGGACCTCTCGCCCACCGCCGCCGCCTTCGTGCGGCTGTGCCAGGAGCCGCCGTTCCGTGCGGCCAGTGCTCCGCCTCCCGTCCGCCCAGCCCACCGGCAGCGGTAGACCACCAACCCCATCGTCACGTCATCAGGTTGACCAACTACCTCCCCCGGCGACGAAAGGTTGCTGAGGTACCGCCACGAGACGGTGCCGTTCGTCGTCTCCAGCGCACCGCTCATCGCGTGATCCACGCCACACATCGGCCTCGATCGGCCCTTGGGCGACCCGCTCGCGAACGACCTGGCACGCCCCCGCGCGACGGCCCTAGCGTCGGCTCACGGCGCCATCGCCGCGCGCCGAGCCGACAACGGAAGGGGGAGCCATGGCCGAACCGATCTCACCTGAGACCCACGCCGCCTACGAGCGCATCCACGCGACCGCGGAGTTCGCCGAGCTCAAGAACAACTACCGCAGCTTCGTGCTGCCGATGACCGTGGCCTTCATGGTCTGGTACCTGTTCTACGTCATCGCATCGAACTGGATGCCCGGATTCATGAACACCCAGGTCTTCGGCACGATCAACATCGCGCTGCTCTTCGGCCTGCTGCAGTTCATCACCACCTTCGGCATCGCGTGGTGGTACGCCCGGTACTCCGCCCGCAAGATGGACCCGCTGGCGGACGACCTGCGTGAGGGCTTCGAGCAGGAGGTCGGCCAGTGATCGCCACCGACGCCCTCCTCGCCGCGAGCGAGGAATCGAATCAGGCCCTGACCGCGTCGCTGTTCGGCCTGGTCGTGGTGCTCACCGTGGGCATCACCTTCTGGGCGAGCCGCAACACCAAGACCGCCGCGGACTACTACGCCGGCGGACGCTCCTTCTCCGGCGTGCAGAACGGCTTCGCGATCGGCGGCGACTACATGTCGGCCGCCTCCTTCCTCGGCATCTCCGGGGCGATCGCGCTGTCCGGCTACGACGGCTTCCTCTACTCCATCGGCTTCCTCGTCGCCTGGCTGGTCGCCCTGCTGCTGATCGCCGAGCTGCTCCGCAACTCCGGTCGCTTCACGATGGCCGACCAGCTCGCCTATCGGATGCGGCAGCGGCCGATCCGCCAGGCCGCGGCGATCTCGACCGTCGTGGTCTCGATCTTCTATCTGCTGGCTCAGATGGTCGGCGCCGGTGCCCTCGTCTCGCTGCTGTTGGGCGTGGACTCGCAGGCCGCCAAGAACATCACCATCGTGTCGGTCGGCGTGCTGATGATCTTCTATGTCGTCGTCGGCGGCATGAAGGGCACCACCTGGGTGCAGATCGTCAAGGCCGTCCTGCTGATGTTCGGCACCCTGCTGATCAGCGTCCTGGTGCTCGCCAAGTTCGGCTTCAACCTCTCCGATCTGCTCGGCACGGCCGCCGAGGCCAGCGGCAAGGGGCAGGCCTTCCTCGAGCCCGGCCTGAAGTACGGCGTGTCGACCACCAGCAAGATCGACTTCCTGTCGCTCGGGATCGCGCTCGTGCTCGGCACGGCCGGCCTGCCGCATATCCTCGTGCGCTTCTACACGGTGCCCACCGCCAAACAGGCGCGTGTCTCGGTGCTGTGGGCGATCGGCCTGATCGGCACCTTCTACCTGATGACCCTCGTCCTCGGCTTCGGCGCCGCGGCCCTGGTCACCGGCGATGCGAAGGACCAGATCGCCGCCTCGGGCGGCAACCTCGCCTCGCCGTTGCTGGCCGAGGCGATCGGCGGTGGTCCCGGTTCCCTGGGCGGCGCCGTGCTGCTGGCCCTCATCTCAGCGGTCGCCTTCGCGACGATCCTCGCGGTGGTCGCCGGGCTCACCCTGACCTCCGCCTCCTCGGTGGCCCACGATCTGTACGCCAATGTCTGGCGCAAGGGCAAGGCGACGGAGAAGGACGAGGTCAGGGTGGCGCGGATCTCCGCGTTCATCATCGGCGGTGTCGCGATCGCCCTGGCCATCCCCGGTCAGAGCCTCAACGTGGCCTTCCTCGTGGCCCTCGCCTTCGCGGTGGCGGCGTCGGCCAATCTCCCGGCCCTGCTCTACAACCTGTTCTGGAAGCGCTTCAACACCCGCGGCGCGTTGTGGAGCATCTACGGCGGCCTGATCTCGGCGGTCGGCCTGGTGTTCTTCAGCCCGGTCGTCTCCGGCAAGGTCGATCCAGACACGGGCGCCAGCCTCTCGCTCTTCCCTGCGAGCGTCGACTTCAGCTGGTTCCCGCTGGAGAACCCGGGCATCGTGTCGATCCCGCTCGGCTTCT
Organism: Aeromicrobium piscarium; assembly: GCF_007421815.1. Lineage (GTDB taxonomy): Bacteria > Actinomycetota > Actinomycetes > Propionibacteriales > Nocardioidaceae > Aeromicrobium > Aeromicrobium piscarium. The sequence continues at coordinate 56,460 of NZ_VLNT01000004.1, forward strand.
TCCTCGGCTGGCTGGGCACCGTCACCTCCTCGGACAAGGGCTCGGTCGAGCGGTTCTCCGAGCTGGAGGTGCGCTCCCTCACCGGAGCGGGCGCGGAGAAGTGAGACCCCGGGGAGCGCCCCGTCGGGGGTGGGCGCTCCCCGGCCCCCCTCGCCCCGCGGCGTGGTGTGCGACACAATCATGAACAGGAACCCATCCAAGGAGAGACATCCCGTGACCGAGACAGGCATCGACAACCTCGCCCGCGAAGATCGCGTCTTCGAGCCGCCGGCGGCGATCGCCGAGCACGCGAACGTCACGGCGGCCGCGTACGAGGAAGCCGCCGCGGACCGGCTGGGCTTCTGGCGCACGCAGGCTGAGCGGCTCGACTGGCAGACCCCGTTCACCGAGGTGCTGGACTGGAGCAACCCGCCCTTCGCGAAGTGGTTCGCCGACGGCAAGCTCAATGTCGCCTACAACTGCGTGGACCGCCACGTGGAGGCGGGCCGCGGCGACAAGGTCGCCTTCCACTTCGTGGGAGAGCCCGGCGATACCCGCACGCTCACCTATGCCGATCTGAAGGACGAGGTGAGCAAGGCGGCCAACGCGCTCACCGACCTCGGTGTGCGCGCCGGGGACCGCGTCGCGATCTACCTGCCGATGATCCCCGAGGCCGTCATCGCGATGCTCGCCTGCGCACGACTCGGCGCACCGCACACGGTCGTGTTCGGCGGCTTCAGCTCCGACGCCCTCTCCAGCCGGATCACCGACTGCGAGGCGAAGGTCGTCATCACCGCGGACGGCGGCTACCGGCGCGGCAAGCCCTCGAGCCTCAAGCCGGCGGTCGACGAGGCGCTCGGCAAGGTCGACGGCATCGTGGAGCATGTGCTGGTCGTCCGCCGCACCGGTCAGGAGACCTCTATGACCGAGGGCCGCGACGTGTGGTGGGACGAGGTCGTCGACTCGGCATCACCCGAGCACACGCCCGAGGCCTTCGACGCCGAGCACCCGCTGTACGTCATGTACACCTCGGGCACCACCGGCAAGCCGAAGGGCATCCTGCACACCTCGGGCGGCTATCTGACCCAGGCCTCGTACACCTTCCACGCGGTCTTCGATCACAAGCCCGACACCGATGTGTACTGGTGTACCGCCGATATCGGCTGGGTCACCGGACACTCGTACATCGTCTACGGGCCGACCGCCGAGGGTGCCACGCAGGTGCTCTACGAGGGCACACCCGACACCCCGCACAAGGGTCGCTGGTGGGAGATCGTCGCCGAGTACGGCGTGACGCTCTTCTATACGGCCCCGACGGCGATCCGCACCTGCATGAAGTGGGGTGCCGAGATCCCCGCGGAGTTCGACCTGTCGAGCCTGCGCATCCTCGGCACCGTGGGTGAGTCGATCAATCCCGAGGCCTATGTCTGGTATCGCGAGAACATCGGCGGCAGCCGCACCCCGATCGTCGACACCTGGTGGCAGACCGAGACGGGTGCTCACATGCTCAGCCCGCTGCCGGGTGTCACCGCCGCCAAGCCGGGCTCCGCGATGGGCCCGTTGCCGGGGATCAGCGCCGAGGTGGTCGACGATGCCGGCCATCCCGTCGGCAACGGCCAGGGCGGCTATCTCGTGCTCACCGAGCCGTGGCCGGCGATGCTCCGGACGATCTGGGGCGACGACCAGCGCTTCATCGACACCTACTGGTCGCGTTTCAGCGACGTGTACTTCGCCGGTGACGGCGCCAAGAAGGACGAGGACGGCGCGATCTGGCTGCTCGGCCGGGTCGACGATGTGATGAACGTGTCGGGACACCGGCTGTCTACCACCGAGATCGAGTCCGCGCTGGTCTCGCACCCGAGTGTCGCCGAGGCGGCCGTGGTCGGGGCGACCGACGACACCACGGGTCAGGCGGTCGTGGCCTTCGTGATCCTGCGGGAGTCGGCCGTGGACAGCGGCGAGGAGACGGTCGCGGAGTTGCGCAACCACGTCGGCACGCAGATCGGGCCGATCGCCAAGCCGCGACAGATCATGGTCGTGGCCGAGCTGCCCAAGACCCGCTCGGGCAAGATCATGCGCCGGCTGCTGCGCGACGTGGCCGAGAACCGCGAGGTCGGCGACGCCACCACGCTCGCGGACTCCTCGGTCATGGACCAGATCACCGCCGGCATGAAGAAGGGCTCCGACGACGACTGATCCGCGCGGTGGCGGTGAGTTACGCACCCCTCACCCAGCCGGGCGGTGGGTGAGGCACCTCCCGCAACCTCGGACAGGTGCGTTACCCACCGCTCTGGCGTGGGACAGGTGTGTAACCCACCGCTCTGGCGTGGGACCGGTGCGTAACTCACCGCTCCGCGAGGCGGGGTGCCGATCCGAACGGGACCGATCCGGTGAGGCAGACGGAGTGCTGTGCTGTCGTCACGGCCTGTTCTCGGTAGGCTCGCTCTATGAGTGAGCAGCAGCCCGTCTCGGAGGAACCCACCATCGGCCACCTCGTCGCCGATGTCACGCGCGATCTCTCCTCGCTGATCCAGCATGAGATCCAGCTGGCGAAGTCGGAGATGAAGGTCAGCGTCCGCGCCGGCGGGATGGGTGCGGCGCTGCTCGCGGTCGCCGCGTTCATCCTGCTGCTCGTGGTGATCCTCGCGTCGATCACCATCGGCTTCTTCCTGACGATGACCGGACTCCACCCCGCGTGGGCATTCCTCATCGTCACGGGCGGCTACCTGCTCCTGGCGCTGTTACTGGCCTTCGTCGGCATCCGCCGCTTCAAGAAGGTCACCATCCCGCAGAAGACGATCGACACCACCAAGCAGATCCCCACCGCCCTCAAGGGCAAGGTCGCCTGACCCGGCCCCAGCTCCAGCACCACTCGCGGGCAGATATGCACCACTCGGCGAGACCCACGACCGAGCCGAGGGAGAGTCAGGCGGACCGGCGACGGCGCCGCCAGAGCGCCAGGATGCCCCGGCACACCAGGCCGAGCACGATCGCCGCGCCGCCCGCCAACGCGAGCTGCTCGACCCATCCGTCGAGTGAGGCGGTGAAACGGTCGCCCACCGCATCGGTCAACACCTGGCCGAACTGCGAGGACCCCGACGCGGCACCGTCGAGCACGGCCGGCACCGTGACCCGCGTGCCGACGTAGGTCACGCCCGCGATCACGAGAGCCCCCACCCCGATCCAGGCGAGCCCGGTCGAACGATGCCGCGCGAACACGAAGCACAGCACCGCGGCGGCGCCCGCAGCCAGCAGCGTGATCGACTTCCAGGTCGGCGTGGTCTCCACGAAGCGGAGTCCCGGCGGAGCCGTGGCGACCGGCACCCGGACCTCCTCGGGAGACTCGATCGCGATGGGCAGCGCCGTCGTCACCTGCTGCAGCGCGAGGTCGACCAGCGGTGTGACATCGACCTGCAGCTGCTCGGGGATGTACCGGCCGCCGAACCAGAGCTGATGACTGCGACGCTGAGAGTCGTCCCATGCCTCGTCGAAGCCGGGCACCTCCTCGAGGGCGCCGAGTGCCTGGCTCAACTGAGCGGCCACCTGATCGCGGACCGCCTCGGGAAGATCGCCGGCGACACGCGAGGCCGCCGTGTCGGCGACCGCCTCCACGACTCGTGGATCATCGCGCAGATCGCGCACGAGCTCGACGTAACCGGTCTCCTCGGCGACATTGTCGGCGATCCAGGTCACCGGCAGGGCCACGATCCCGGCCAGCACGGCGATCACCCAGCAGATCACCGAGGTCAGGGTTCTCATCGGACACATCCTCCTGTGGACACGCGGTCGGTCGCCTCTGCACCCGCCCGGGCGTTGCCCGCAGCCTGTTCGGCGGTGACGGCATAGCCCGTCGACGAGTCACTGATGGAGGCGGCGAACACGATGCCATAGACCTCGCCGGCCGCCGAGACCAGCGGTCCCCCGGAGTTGCCCGAACGCACGAGCGAGCGCACGGAGAAGGCGTCCCGCGGATGCTCTCCCTGGCCGTAGATGTCCGGCGCGCGCATCGTCGTGAGGTCGCGGATGCGCGCCGCGCGAGCGTCGAAGGGGCCGTTCTCCGGATAGCCCAGCACCGCCGCCTCGCTGCCTGCCTCTCCGGAGAGGTCGAATCGAAGATTCGGCACGTCCAGGCGCTGTGTGCGCAGCACCGCGATGTCCATCTCGGCATCGAAGAGCACGGGTACGGCATCCACCGACCGGCCGCCGATCTGGACCACCGGATCACTGACCCCCGCGACGACGTGGGCATTGGTCATGACCCTCCCGTCGGCGTAGACGAAGCCCGATCCCTCGATGCCCCGACCGCATTCGGCCGAGCCGATGATCTTGACGACGCTGCCCGCCGCCGACCTGACCCCGGGCTGCGCGAGGGTCGCCTCGTCCGGGGGCTCCACCGAGGCGATCACCTCGGGTTCGAAGGGCTCGAGGTACCGCGGGAAGACGTCCTCGGTCAGCGACCGGCTGAAGGCCGCCAGCACATCGGAGGCTTGGGACGGCATTACCCGATCGACGCGCTCGAGGATCACCGAGGTGCGGACCGCCTGGCTCAGATACGGCAGCGAGGCTCCGCTCGCGGCGAACCCGAGTGCCCACGCCGCGCCGAGGACGGCCACGACGCCGAGGGCGGCGCCCGCGACGGCGTCGACGGACCGCCATGGCCCCTCGGTGACCCGCAGATCGCGGCCGACCAGACGCCCGAGGAACTGCCCCAGCAGCAGGAAGGCGACGACCAGCAGCAACGAGAGCAGCGGATGCGCGGCATCGCCCCCGCCGAAGATCAGCGGGGCGACGATGATGCCGATCACGCCGCCGGCGACCAGTCCGATGCCCTCGATCAGGTTGACGACGAATCCGTGCACGAAGCCCGAGGCGGCGTAGAGCGCCACGAGTGCCAGCAGGATCAGGTCGAGGCTGTTCACGCCGCCGCCTCGTGGAGGATCGGTCGGTGCCGGCTCATGTCAGCGGATCTCCGGAAGCGGCCGCACCCGGGACTCGTCCCAGGGCTTCGACCAGCCGACCCGCTCGAACACCCGCGAGACGATCCCCGCGGTGAATCCCCACAGCGGGGTCTCGGTGCCGATGTCGAAGGCGGGACCCTTCCATCCCGAGGGATGCACGACGCTGAAGCGCCGTTCCGGGTCGATCAGCTCCTCAATCGGCGTCCAGAGCACCTCGGCGACCTCCGCGAGGCTCACCGGACGCAAGGTCGGGCTCCAGGAGCGCCAGTAGCCGAGCACCGGGGTCACCGCATGATTGCTCGGCGGGATCCACAAGGTCGGCAGCTCGCCGAAGACCTGCACGGCCAACGGGTCGAGGCCGACCTCCTCCTGCGCCTCGCGAAGAGCCGTGGCCGGCGGGTCGACATCGCCGGGATCGGCGCGACCTCCGGGGAAGGAGATCTGCCCCGCGTGGTTGCGCAGCGTGCTCGCCCGCTCGGTCAACAGCAGCTCGTGGCCCCGCGGGCTCTCCGCGAACAGCATGAGCACCGCCGATGGCCGGGCGTCGGCGGGCGGATGCGGGAATCTCGGGGCGAGCTGTTCGGCCTCGACGGAGCCGGCGAGGTCGGCCAGTGGCTGGAGCCAACCGGGCAGGGTCGTGGTCATGCGCGTCCTTGGGTCGTCACGAGCTTCTCGGCCTCGACCGGGTCGGTCGGTCCGAGGCCGTACGAGGGGCACCAGCGCGACACGGGGCAGGCGCCGCAGGCGGGGGTGCGCGCATGGCACCGGCGCCGTCCGTGCCAGATCAGCCGCTGGCACATGTCGGTCCAGTCGCGGCGGGGGAACAGGGCGCCGAGGGCGTGTTCGGCCTTGACCGGCTGCCGCGCGGTGGCCTCGTCCAGCCAGCCCAGCCGATGGGTCAGGCGCGCCACGTGCGTGTCGACGGTGATCCCGGGGATGCCGAAGGCATTGCCCAGCACGACATTGGCCGTCTTGCGACCGACACCCGGCAACGTGACGAGGTCGTCGAGACGCGGGGGCACCTCGCCGTCGAACCGCTCGACGAGCGCCGCTGCGAGACCGAGCAGGCTGTCGGTCTTCGCCCGGAAGAACCCGGTGGGACGGATGATCTCCTCGAGCTCCGTGCGGTCGGCTGCGGCGAGCGCTGCGGCGTCCGGGCAGGCGGCGAAGAGCGCCGGGCTGACCGCGTTGACGCGGCGGTCGGTGGTCTGTGCCGACAGCACCGTGACCACCAGCAGCTCGAAGGGCGAGGAGAAGTCGAGCTCCGGGCGGGCATCGGGATAGGTCTCGGCGAGGACCCGATCGACTTTGCGGGCGCGGCGCACCAGCGCGGTGTCGCGGCGGCCCGTGTCGGTCGTGGTCACACCGATAGCGTAGAGGTTCCGCGAAGAGGCAGCGCCCCCGAGACGAGGACCCGTGAGGATCGGCGTGGCTGTTATCCCCTGCAACCCCTGTACTGCGGGCGTTGCGTCCCCCGTCATGTGGTGGAGTGTGAAAAACTGTGACACGGACCCCACTGGGCCGTGACCGAGAAGGAAGAACCGTGACCGACGACGTACTGCGCCAAGCGCCCCTGTTCAACGGACTCGACGATGCCGCGTCGAGCGCCTTGGAGTCCTCGATGGAGTCGCTGTCGCTGAGGCGCGGCGAGATCCTCTTCAATGAGGGCGATGACGGCGACAAGCTGTACGTCGTCGTCGATGGCAAGCTCAAGCTCGGGCGCACCTCGCCCGATGGCCGCGAGAACCTGCTCGCGATCCTCGGCCCGGGTCAGATGTTCGGCGAGCTCTCCTTCTTCGACCCCGGTCCGCGTTCGGCGACTGCCACCGCGGTCACGGATGTCGAGCTGCGCAGCCTCGGTCACGATGCTCTCGGTCCGGTGCTCAACGATCACGCGGATGTCGCCAAGGCGCTGCTCCACCAGCTCGCCGGACGCCTGCGCCGCACCAACGAGGTCGTCGGCGACCTGGTCTTCTCCGATGTCCCGGGCCGCGTCTCGAAGGCCCTGCTCGACCTGGCCGACCGCTTCGGTCGCGAGGACGAGGACGGCATCCACGTCAACCACGACCTCACGCAGGAGGAGCTCGCCCAGCTCGTCGGCGCCTCCCGCGAGACGGTCAACAAGGCCCTCGCCGACTTCGCCTCCCGCGGCTGGGTGCGCCTCGAGCCGCGCAGCGTCGTCATCCTCGATCTCGAGCGCCTCCAGAAGCGCGCCCGCTGATCCTGCCCCCAAGGGAGCGGTGACGTACGCACCCCTCAACCTCGCGAGCGGTGACGTACGAACCTCTCAATAGCGCTGACACGTGCGCAGCCCACCGCCCAGGGCGCTGAGGGGTGCGTACGTCACCGCCCCAGGGATGGCCCAGGGCAGAGCAGGTCAGTCGCGCAGGTAGGCGAGCTGAGCCTCGACGCTGCGTTCGGCGGCGGGCCACAGCACGGGGTCCACGTCGGCGTAGACCCGCTCCACGACCTCGCGCGCCGTGGTGTCACCCTCGTCGAGCGCCGCACGTACCTGGTCGAGCCGCTCCTGGCGATGCACGATGTAGAAGTCCAGCACCGCGGCGGGATCCTCGATGACCGCACCGTGCCCAGGCAGGATCCGCCGGACCAGCCCCTCCTCGGTCATCTCGCGCAGGCGGGCGAGAGAGTCGAGGTACGGGCCGAGCGCGCCGTCGGGCCACGCCACCACGGTGGTGCCTCGCCCGAGGATCGTGTCGCCGCTGAGCAGCGAGCCTTCCGCGGGGAGCGCGAGGCACAGCGAGTCCGTCGTATGGCCGGGAGTCGCGACGGCCTCGATGCGCAGCCCGTCGACCTCGATGACCTCCATGTCGGTGATCGGCTCGGCATCGGAGCAGAACTGCTCGCCGATCGCGCGCGCCGGTGCACCCGTCAGCTCCCGCATCCGGTCGAAGGCCTCGGTGTGATCCCCGTGATGATGCGTGTAGAGCACCAGCCCGACCTCACCGGCTGCCTCCAGCACCGCCGCCAGATGCTGCTCATCGGCCGGACCCGGGTCGACGACGACCGAACGCTCCGCACCGGGCTCGCGCAGGATCCACGTATTGGTGCCGTCCAGGGTCATGATGCCCGGATTGTCGGCTCGCACGACCGAGGCCCGCGCGGTCACCATCGTTCGCTCACTCCGCTCACTCATGCCGCCACCTGCCAGAAAGAACAACGATAGGCAGGCCCCGGCATGAGAAACCCCATCGTTCGCTCGCTCCGCTCACTCATGCCGCCACCTGCCAGAAAGAACAACGATAGGCAGGCCCCGGCATGAGAAACCCCATCGTTCGCTCGCTCCGCTCACTCACAGGTGCTCCTGACTGTCGGTCTGCAAGTACAGCTCCCCGTCGACCTCGACGATACGCGGCTCGATCGGCGTGACCATCCGCTTCGTGGACGCGGTGAGGATCTCATCGGCGCGGTGCTCCGCGAGCTCGCGGCAGGTGGTCACGGTCGGCGGCATCATCGCCGCGCCACCCGCGTCGACGCGTTCGAGCACCCGCGTCAGCGGCGCCCACAGGGAGCGGTCGGCCTCCCGGCTGACGCTGTCGATCCGCTGGCCCTCGGGCAGCGCCGCCACGAAGAAACGGGTGTCGTAACGACGCGACTCGAAGGCGGGGGTGATCCAGTGTGCCCAGACTCCCAGCAGATCGGCCCGCAGCACGAGGCGGTCGCGCCGCAGGAACTCCGCGAAGCCGAGCCGGTGCTCCTCCAGGTCCTCGCGGGCCCGGGTCATCTCCGGGATCGTCGTGTCCCCGAACACCGTGTCGGCATCGGGGCCCGCCAGCAGGACACCGGTCTCCTCGAAGGTCTCGCGCACGGCCGCGACCACGAGCGCATGGGCCAGATCCCGCGCGCAGCCGAGCCGCTCGCCGAACTCCTCGGGCGTGGGTCCCACCCAGTCGACCGACCCGAAGTCATCGTCGTGGACACCGCCGCCGGGGAACACGTACATGCCCGCCGCGAAGGCCATCGACGACTGGCGCCGCATGAGGAAGGCCTCGATCCCCTCCGCTCCGTCGCGCACCACGGCGATCGTGGCAGCATCCTTCGCCGGGACGGGCGATGCCGCCCTTGCGACGTGCTCGCGCAGACGCTCCGGCAGCGGGATCAGCATCAGCCCACCTCGACCACGATCTCGATCTCGACCGGGGAGCCCAGCGGCAGCGCCGCGACCCCGACGGCGCTGCGGACGTGGCGGCCGGCCTCGCCGAAGGCCTGGCCGATCAGCTCGCTGGCACCGTTGGCGACCTTCGGCTGATCGGTGAAAGCCGGGTCGCTCGCCACGAACACCACGACCTTGACGACACGCACGACCTCATCGAGATCGACCTGCGATGCCACCGCGGCGATGGCGTTCAGCGCGCACTGACGGGCGGCCGAGGCGGCCTCGTCGAGTGAGACGCCCGCGCCGACCGTGCCCGTCACGGCGAGCTCGCCGTCCACGAAGGGCAGCTGGCCCGAGGTGTACACGTAGGCACCCGTGCGGAGCGCCGGGACATAGTCGGCCACCGGCGCCGCGACGGCGGGCACCGTCAGGCCCAGCTCGGCCAGGCGCTGCTCAACCGCGGCCACGTCAGGCCACCGGGCGCTTGAAATAGGCGACGAGGTTCTCAGGATTGGGTCCCGGCACGATCTGAACGAGCTCCCATCCGTCCTGGCCGAAATTGTCGAGGATCTGCTTCGTGGCGTGCACGAGCACCGGCGCGGTCAGGTATTCCCACTTGGTCATGTGCCGACTCTAGATGATCGAGACCTGGCGCGGCCCGCGGTTTCGGCGGCTGTCGTCGGACGGGACGTGCGCGCGCCGGCAAGGGAGCGGTGGGTCACGCACCTCTCGGATGGGTGGAGACGTGCGTAACCCACCGCCCAAGCTGAGGAGAGGTGCGTAGGTCGCCGCCAACCGAGGGGCGCCTACCGGTCCCGCAGCGGGACGACCTCAGAGCGCCTACGCTCGGGGACGTGGCTCTCTCGACCCCTCTGCACATCGTGACCGGCAAGGGCGGCACCGGCAAGACCACCGTGGCGGCTGCCCTCGCGATCGCCCTGTCCTCCCAGGGAGGCCGAGTGCTCCTCTGCGAGGTCGAGGGACGGCAGCAGATCGCCCAGCTCTTCGATATCGCCCCGCTGCCCTATGAGGAGCGCCCGATCGCCGGCACCGGGAGAGGAGGAGGCGAGGTCTATGCGCTCGCGGTCGACGCCGAGGCGGCCCTCCTGGAGTACCTCGCCATGTACTACCGCCTCGGCCGCGCGGGCAAGGCCCTCGATCGCTTCGGGGTCATCGACTTCGCGACCACCATCGCGCCGGGCGTCCGCGACGTGCTACTGACCGGCAAGGTCTACGAGGCGGCTCGCCGACGGACCGACGGCCCCGACAGCGACTTCGTGTACGACGCGATCGTCGTGGACGCGCCGCCGACCGGTCGGATCGCCCGCTTCCTGGGGGTGAACGACGATGTCGCCGGACTCGCGAAGGTCGGACCGGTCAAGAACCAAGCCACGTCGATCATGACGATGCTGCGTTCGGAGCAGACCCGGGTCCACCTGGTGACGGTGCTGGAGGAGATGCCCGTCCAGGAGACCGTCGACGGGATCGAGGAGCTCAGCGCCGCGTCCCTCCCCATCGGGCACATCGTCGTCAACATGGTGCGCCCGAGCCTGCTCAGCGAGGAGTCGGTCGAGGCGCTGGACTCCGCGGACGTGGACGTCGACGAGGTGGCGGTCTCCCTGGCTCGCGTGAGCCTCCCCTCCGCGGCGGCACAGGACCTTCTCGACGAGGGCAGCGCGCACCTCGAGCGTCAACGACTGCAGGACGAGCAGGACTCCCTGCTGGCTGCGACCGGACGCGACATCGTGCACCTGCCGCGGCTCGCCGATGGCATCGACCTCGGTGCCCTCTACGATCTCGCCGACGACCTCGAGGAGATGACGCGATGACCCGGCCCGCTCAGACCCGGCCGCGACCCGCCGCGCGCCGCGCACGACAGGCACGCCGCGGCACGGCACCCGCCCTCGACGTCGACCGGCTCATCGACGATGAGCGCACGCAGATCGTGGTCTGCTGCGGCTCAGGGGGCGTCGGCAAGACCACCTCGGCCGCCGCGATCGCGCTGCGCGCCGCCGAGCGCGGGCGCCGCGTCTGCGTGCTCACGATCGATCCCGCCCGCCGGCTCGCCCAGTCGATGGGACTGACCGAGCTGGACAACACGCCACGGCCCGTCGACGGCATCGACGCGAGCGCAGGCGGTTCCCTCGACGCGATGATGCTCGACATGAAGCGCACCTTCGACGACGTCGTCGAAGCCCACGCGTCGCCGGAGAAGGCGCAGCAGATCCTGCAGAATCCGTTCTACGTGGCGCTCTCGAGCTCCTTCGCCGGCACCCAGGAGTACATGGCGATGGAGCGACTCGGACAGCTGCACGCCGAGGGGCGCTGGGATCTCATCGTCGTCGACACGCCGCCCTCGCGGTCCGCGCTGGACTTCCTCGACGCCCCGGAGCGGCTCTCGTCCATGCTGGACGGCCGCTTCATCCGGCTGATGCTCGCTCCGGCCAAGGGCCCGGCCCGATTCCTGACCGCGGGCTTCGGCGTCGTGACGGCGGCGCTCAATAAGGTGATCGGCGCCCAGATCCTCACCGACATGCAGACCTTCATCGCCGCCTTCGACACGCTCTTCGGCGGCTTCCGTCAGCGCGCCGAGGCCACCTACGCCCTCTTGCAGGCCGAGGAGACCGCCTTTCTGGTGGTCGCGGTGCCCGATGACGCGCCCATGCGCGAGGCCGCGTACTTCGTGGAGCGGTTGGAGGCCGATGAGATGCCCTTGGCCGGGCTCGTCGTCAACCGCTGCCACGACGAACGGGCAGCGGGCATCACCGCCGCCGACGCCGAGTCGGCGTCGCCCCGGCTGGCCTCAGGCTCCGCGACCGACCGATTGACCTCGGATCTGCTGGCCGTGCACGCCGATCGTGTCCGGCTCGCGGCTCGCGAGGGCCGGGTACGGCGTCGCTTCGCCGCCGCTCACGGCGATGTCGCCACGGCGATCGTTCCCGCCCTCTCCACCGATGTCCACGATCTCGACGGCCTACGGACGATCGCGGAGCACCTCACCGCGGCGCGCTGAGCGCCCGCCGGATCGGTCAGCGGGCCACTTGCCGGCTCGTGCCGCGCTCGCGCTCCGCAGCGGCGGGCTTCAGCACCTCGTGCCATCGGGTCACGTGGGGCTTGCGGCGCAGGAGGGCGCGGCGCTCCCGTTCGGTCATGCCGCCCCAGACGCCCCACTCGATCCGGTGATCGAGCGCCTCGGCAAGGCACTCGGCGGTGACCTCGCAGGTATTGCACAACTGCTTGGCGCGGTTCTGCTCCGCACCCTGGACGAAGAGATCGTCCGGACGACCGAGGCACGCGGCCTCCTGGGCCCACTGGGCATTCCACATGGTCGAACCCTTCCCGAGAGATCGGTCACCAGCGACCGAAGTGATTCGTCCGGATCAGCCTAAGGGGAGAACGCTGTCCAGTTGAGATGCGGGGGGATGGTTCGTCATAGTCCGAATGGGCCATCTTCGATGTTCCATCGGCGGCGATCCGCTGCGAACACGGGAAGACGACCTGCCCGCCACGGTGCCGCCGACACATTGGCGACGTCGCTTATCCTCGATGCATGGCATGGCGAGATATCGAGTCGACGATGAAGAAGGCCGCGCAGACGCAGCCCAAGGCCGGCTCCACCTCGTCCGCGCTGTTCTCCATCGCGCGACTCTCCGCCCTCGCCGGCCTGATCGTGGCAGCGGTGGCGGTCCCCGCGGCGACCGCCGCGACCATGACCACGCGCGAGGTCACCAAGGACGTCATGGAGCTCCCCCTCACCCTCGAGGACGTCCCCAATCCGCAGACCACCGAGCTGTTCGCCTCCAATGGCGACCGACTGGCGTACTTCTACGAGGAGAACCGTCAGGACATCCCCCTCGACGAGATCGCGCCGGTGATGCAGGACGCCATCATCTCGATCGAGGACTACCGGTTCTATGAGCACGGCGCCCTCGACCTCCAGGGCACCCTGCGCGCGCTCGTCAACAACGCGGGAGGAGGCGGGACTCAGGGCGGCTCGACGCTGACCCAGCAGCTCGTCAAGCTCACCACGCTCCAACAGGCGACCACCGCCGAGCAGCGCGCGGCCGCGGTGGAGACGACGGCAGCCCGCAAGGTCCGCGAGCTCAAGCTCGCGATCAACTTCGAGGAGAAGTACACCAAGGACGAGATCCTCGAGCGCTATCTCAACATCGCCTACTTCGGCAGCGGCGCCTACGGCGTCAACGCGGCGGCACAGCGGTACTTCTCCGTCTCACCGGCCGAGCTCACGGCCGGACAGGCCGCGTTGATCGCCGGCCTGGTCCAGAACCCGGTCCAGTTCGACCCCCGGGTCTATCCCGAGCGGGCCCTCCAACGCCGCAACACCGTCTTGGCCGTCATGGCCCAGCGAGGCAAGATCAGCCCCGACGAGGCCACACAGCTCAGCGAGGAGCCGCTCGGGCTCAATGAGACGGAGTTCGCCAACGGCTGCTACGGCTCGGTGGCGGCCTTCTCCTGCGATTACATCCAGCGGCTCCTGCTGGAGGAGCCCGCCCTCGGCGACACCCGCGACGAACGGCTGCGGCAGCTTCAGCGCGGTGGCCTCACGATCAAGTCCAATATCGACATCGGCATGCAGAACGCGGCCAACGCGGCCGCTTCCGATCACGTCGACCCCACCGATCAGGCGATCGGCGCGCTGGCGATGATCGAGCCGGGCACCGGCAAGGTCCGTGCCCTCGCCCAGTCGCGGCCGATGGGCGACAATGCCGAGGCCGGCCAGTCCTATCTGAACTACACCGTCCCCAAGCAGTGGGGCGATGCCAACGGCTTCCAGGCCGGATCGACCTTCAAGATGTTCACCGTGGCAGCGGCGCTCCGCAAGGGCATCCCGGTCACCAAGAGCTACAACTCGCCGCAGAACATGACGATGCCGGCGGGCAGCTACTTCACCTGCGAGGGCAACGGCGTCGGCCCGTGGCCGCTGGCCAACTCGACCGGCGCGGGCACCTTCAACATGTACACCGGGACGCGGCAGTCGGTGAACACCTACTTCTCGCAACTCGAGCGCGACGCCGGCCTGTGCGAGACGGTCTCCATGGCCGAGGCGATGGGCATCCAGGTGCCCGATCAGGACAAGGTCGGCCCGTTCACGCTCGGCGCCACCGATGTCAGCCCGCTCGACCTGGCCGCCGCCTATGCGGTGCCGGCCTCCGGCGGCATGTACTGCAAGCCGCAGCCGATCGACGAGATCCTCGACCGTCAGGGCAATGTCGTCAAGAAGTACGAGCCCGAGTGCGATCGCGTGCTGACCGATGAGGAGGCCGCGCAGATCAATGACATCCTGCGCGGCGTGCAGGAGCCGGGCGGCTTCGGTTATCAGACCGCCGGTCTGTCGATCCCCTCGGCGGCCAAGACCGGTACCACCAACGACACCATGAGCGTCACCTACGCTGGCTACACCCCCGAGCTCGCCACGGCGGCGATAATCGCCGGCGCCAACCAGCAGGGACAGCCGCACGATCTGCGCGGGGTCGTCATCAAGGGGCGCGTGCCGGGCGGGATCGCCTCGGGCTCCGGCCTCGCCGGACCGATGTGGGGCCAGGCGATGCGCGCGATCCAGGGGCAGCTCGCTCCGGTGGACTTCGCTCCGCCGCCGCGACGTCAGCCGGCCAACCGGCCTCCGCCGCGTCCGGCCGAGGAGGCCCCGCAGCCCGATGACGGCGGCGACGACGACTGACTCCCAGGGTGCCCCCGCCAGCGGGCGGTGAGCTGTCACCCACTCCGACCGATCTGGTGGGTGATAGCTCACCGATAACGCACGTGACCCGATCGCGGTGCGCCATCACCCACCAGATGGCACCGGCGACCCGTCCCGCTCTCGCGGCGGTGGATAGGCGTCCATCCCCGCGAGGCGACGGACGCTGCCGCACCGCTCACCAGCGTGAACGGACGCCTATCCACCGCCCGGCGTCAGCTGGTGAGCTGGCGGCGCACCTCGGCGGCGACCTGCGCACCGTCGGCGCGGCCCTTGGTCTGCGGTGTCACGACGCCCATGACCTTGCCCATCGCCTTCATGCCCTCACCCGCGGCACCGGTCTGCTCGACCGCCGCGGCGACCAGGTCGCGAATCTCGTCCTCACTCAGCTGAGCGGGCAGGAAGTCCGCGATCACGGCGGCCTCGTCGCGCTCCTTCTGCGCCAGCTCAGGACGGTTGCCATCATCGAAGGCCTCCGCCGCCTCCCGGCGCTTCTTGCTCTCGGTAGCCAGCACGGCGATGACATCCTCGTCACTCAGCTCACGCGCCTCGGACCCGGCGACCTCGGCATTGGTGATGGCCGTGAGCACCATGCGGATGGTGGAGGAACGCAGGGAATCGCGAGCCTTCATGGCCGTGGTGAGTTCCGCGCGCAGGCGGTCCTTGAGAGCTGACATGGCTCCAGTATGACGGCACGGCCCCGTCCCGGGATCGGGACGGAGCCGTGCGGACGGAGCGTGCGTCAGGAGCGCGGCTCCCAGCGGAAGAACCGGCGCGCCAGCTCGATGCCGATGACGGTCCAGATCACGAGTCCGGCTGCCGCGGTCAGGGCCGACCCCGGGGTCGGCACGTCGAATGCCATGCGCGCGAAGGTGACGATCGCGCCACCGGGCGTGAGATCCATCAGCTGGCTGTCCGCGAACGGGGTCGCGAAGACCGAGCCGATGACGAACAGGAAGTACGGGACCGTCGTCATCTGCGCGGCCGAGGCATTCGGGGTCACCGATGCGGTACCGAGGCCCATCGCGAGACAGGAGATGATCGATCCGAGGGCCGCGGTCACGATCCACCAGGGCTCCGAGGGGACCTCGAAGCCGATGATCGCGAGCACCACCACGACCACGATCATCTGTGCCACGCAGAGCAGCGCCGTCGGCAGTGTGATCCCCGCGAAGATCGCCACATCGCTGCTCTCGCCCGAACGCAACCGCTTGAGGTAGAGGTCCTGTCGCCGCGAGACGGCGGTCAGCGTGACGGTCATGTACACCGTCATGCTGGAGAAGATCGCCACCATGATCGAGGTCAGACCCGCAGCCGCCAGCGGCCCCTCGGCGTCCTGAATGAGATAGAGCGCGGTCAGCGCTAACGGAAAGAGCGTGGCGCTGAACAGCACCGTCTTGTTGCGGGCGATCAGTTTCCCCTCGGTACGGGCGATCACCTTGGTCTGCTGTGCGGTACTCATGCCGCCACCTCCTGCTTCTGCTCACCGGCCGCGATCTGCGCGAACACATCGCTCAGCGAGGCCTGGCTGACCGTGATGTTGTCGAGGCGGTGGCCATGGGACTCGGCCCACCCGAGGAGACGCACGAGCGCCTGTTGCGCATCGACGACATCGAGCACGAGCCCGTCGCGCCCCACCGTCTCCAGATGCCGCGGTCCGATGACGGTGCGCAGTGCGCGGTCGATGTCGGCACTGGAGACGCCCTCGGGTCGCCGGAAGGAGATCTGCGTCGGCCGGTCGTCGACCAGTTCGGCGAGGGTGCCCTCGACGGCGATCCGGCCGGCGTGCATGATCGCGATGCGATCGGCGAGGCGTTCGGCCTCCTCGAGGTAGTGGGTCGTCAGGACGATCGTCGTGCCCGACCCGCGCAGCGTCTCGATGAGGTCCCAGGTGCGACGACGCGACTCCGGGTCGAGGCCGGTCGTCGGCTCGTCGAGGAAGACCAGATCGGGCCGTGTGACGGTCGCCAGCACCAGATCGAGGCGGCGCTTCTGTCCGCCGGAGAGCTGCACCACGCGGGTGTCGGCCCGGTCGGCCAGGTCGAGACGATCCATCGCCTCGGCCACGGTGTCGGCGCGCCGGTGCTTCTCCCCCAGCGGCGAGGAGGACAGCGCGAGCCACATGTCGACGGTCTCGACGACGGTCAGTTCCCCGGCGAAACCGCTCTCCTGGAGCATGATCCCCAGGCGCGGGCGCACACGGGGACGCTCGGTGTAGGGATCGTGACCGAGGACGCTCAGCGAGCCGCCGCTGGCGCGTCGGTGACCCTCCAAGGTCTCCATCGTCGTGGTCTTGCCTGCGCCGTTCGTGCCGAGCAGGGCGAACATCTCGCCGGAGCGGATCTCCAGGTCGATCCCCCGCACAGCCTCGAAGTCGCCGTACGCGCAGCGCAGGTCGTGTGCCTGGATCGCGAGGTCGGTTGTCGTGGTCATGTCTCCAGCCTCACCGCTCAGAGCACCCGGCCGTAGTGTGCGGCCGTCACCGCTTCCGATGACATATGTCATCGCCGATCTGCACTACGGTTGAGGGCGATGACCGACCCGCTGCCCGTCTCCGACGATCTCGACCGCCCGCCCCGCCGCGACAGCTTCCAGCAGACGTGGCGGTACAACTACTGGTCGCTGTGGATCTACCTCGGGTTCGGCTCCTTCGGGGCGCTCGCCAATGCGCTCAGCCTCGCGCCCTTCGGCACGACGCGACGCGTTCTGGTCGTCGCGCTGATGGCGGCGATCATCGGCTGGGCAGGATGGTGGGTGCGCTCGCTGATCGTCGGCCGCGGACGGCAGGTGATCCCGCGGATCGCCTTCCTCGGCGCTGCGGTGCTGGCAATCGTCTTCGTCGTCGTCAGCGGTTGGGACCCTTCATCGCCGATCGGCTACCTGCTGGTCCCCTGGGCCGCCGCCACTGTGCTGGGCCTCGACTTCGACCGCGCGCGATATGTGTTGTGGCTGATCGTGTGGGCGGTGGCGCTCGCCGCGCTGCGGTGGGGCGTGTTCGTGGTCAGCGGCGGGGACCTGCACGACTACCTGCCCGACGACTTCGCCGCCTGGTATCTGCTCGGATTCTTCTGCCTCTTCCTCCCAGCCGCGGCGTGGATCCAGATGTGGGTCTGGGAGCTGACGATCGACGTCCGCGATGCCGGCAACACCCGCGCCGAGCTCGCGCGGGTGCGCGAGCGGCTGCGCTTCGCGGCGGACCTCCACGACATCCAGGGCCACCACCTGCAGGTCCTCGCGCTCAAGACCGAGCTGGCCGAGCGCCTCATCGACCGCGACCCCGAGGAGGCCCGCCGCACCATCCACGAGGCGCAGCAGATCGCCCGCACCGCGCTGGAGGAGACCCGCACCCTCGCCCAGGGGTACCGGCAGGTCTCGTTGCGCGACGAGATCGTGAACGCGGCCTCGGTGCTGGAGGCCGCCGGTGCTGTCGTCGATGTGGACATTCCCGATGGCCTCGACGATCCGTTGCTCGCCACGGCCTTGCGCGAGGCGACCACCAATATCCTGCGACACAGCAACGCCGTCCGGGTCGGCATCACCGGCTCGGTCGATCCGCCGACGCTGCGGGTGGTCAACGACGGCGTCACAGGCACAGCCACCAACCCCGGCTCAGGTCTCGCCTCCCTCGCCGAACGTTTCGCCGCCGCCGGGGGCGATCTGCGCACCGCGCACACCGAGGACCAGTTCGAGCTCGTCGCGATCGGCAGTGACACGTGATCCGACTGGTGGTCGCCGATGACGAGGAGATGATCCGCACCGCCATCGTCTCTCTGCTGGCGATGGAGGACGATCTCGACATCGTCGCGCAGAGCGACAACGGCGCCGACGCGGTCGCGCTCGCCCGCACACATGGACCCGACGTGGTGCTGCTCGACCTGGAGATGCCTCCGACGGACGGGATCGAGGCCGCTCGTCAGATCCTCGGCTCAGTGGACACGCACATCGTGTTGATGACACGGCACGCTCGCCCCGGTGTGCTGCGGCGGGCGATGGCGGCCGGCATCACCGGCTTCGTGCCGAAGTCGACACCGGTCGAGCGGCTGGCCGTCGTCGTACGCGACATCGCGGCCGGCCGACGCTATGTCGATCCCGACCTCGCCGCGCAAGCCCTCAACAGCGAGGCGTGTCCGCTGACCGATCGCGAGCTGGACGCCCTCCGGCTCACCCGCACCCACCTGCCGGTCCAGCAGATCGCCGCGACACTGCATCTGGCGGAGGGCACCGTGCGCAACTACCTGTCATCGGCGATGACCAAGACCGGCACGGACTCCCGTCACGCCGCCGCCGACATCGCCTGGCAGCACGGGTGGATCTGAGCGGCCGGGTCTGGCGGTACGTCATCAACCTCACCTCCCGTGTGGCGGTACCTGATCAACCTCATCCTTCCCGGATAACGTTGCTGACCTACCGCCGCGAGATCGGAAGGGTTGAAGGTCTACCGTCACCGGGTGAGACGATGAGGCCAGCCGGACCTCCAGCCGATCAGTAGGCTGAACGGGTGCCGACCGCCCGCTCTCTCGCCCTCGCCGCGCCCTTCGTCGCCGGTGCCGCGACCCTCGCCTACGGCGCGTTGTACGAGGTCCGGGCGTTCACGCTGCGGCGATTCACGGTCCCGGTCCTCGAACCGGGCTCCCGTCCCTTGCGCGTCCTGCACCTGTCCGATGCGCACATGCTCCCCGGCCAGCATCGCAAGGCCAAGTGGCTGCGCGGGCTCGCCGCGCTCGAGCCTGACCTGGTCGTCAACACCGGCGACAACATCGCCCATCTCGATGCCGCGCCGGCCGTCCTCGACGCCTACGGCGATCTGCTCGACCTACCCGGCGTGTTCGTCTTCGGCTCGAACGACTACTTCTCCCCCCGGCGGAAGAGCCCGCTCGCCTATCTGCGGGGAGGGAGCGGAACCCAGGCCGGGGGCGACTGGGAGCGTCCCCGGGACATGCCCTTCGAGGAGCTCCGTTCCGCCTTTACGAACCGCGGCTGGCTCGACCTGTCGAATCGCCACGACGATCTCACCGTCGACGGCCGGCGGCTCGCCTTCGTCGGGGTCGACGATCCGCACCTGGAGTACGACGAGCTCGACGATCTGCCCGCCGACCCCTCCGCCGATCTGGCCATCGGCGTCGCCCATGCGCCGTACCTGCGCGTCCTGGACCGCTGGAACCGTTCGGGTTACCCGCTGATCCTCGCCGGCCACACCCACGGCGGCCAACTGTGCCTGCCGGGCTGGGGGGCGCTGGTCACCAACTGCGATCTCGACACCCGCCGCGCCAAAGGCCTCCACCAGCACCGGACACCCGGTCACCACGCCTCGTGGATGCACGTCTCCGCCGGCCTCGGCACCTCGCCCTACGCCCCGATCCGCGTCGCGTGCCGACCCGAGGCAACGCTCTTGACCCTCACTGGGTAGACTCGATGAGGTTCGAGCAATCGAATCGGCCACGGGGTGTGGCGCAGCTTGGTAGCGCGCGTCGTTCGGGACGACGAGGCCGCAGGTTCAAATCCTGTCACCCCGACGCTTTGTCTCAGGACATAGAAGCCTCCGAACCCTCAGGGTTCGGAGGCTTCGTCGTTCTCTGGGCGGCGGACGAGCGGGGACGACGACACCTCCGGTGAGCGGCGCACCCCTCACGCGGTCTGAGACGTGTGTACATCACCGCTACTCCATGCGCTCCCCACGCGGATTCCTCGGACCCCGCGGCTCGTGCGATATGCCACACTGCTGATATGGCCGAGAAGGATGACGCCCCTCGCGTGAAGAAGGTCGTCGTCCGTCGTGTCACCCGCGAACAGCCCAGCCCGGAGAAGCCGGCACCGGAACAGACCCGCACCCTCACACGACCTCGTGTTCCACGCCGCGAGCGCGAGGAACCACCGCGGCCGCCACGCGTCCCCTTGCGTCAACGCGCTGCCGCCGTCACCCGCCGGAGCGCTGCGGGCGCCAGACTCGGAATCGATCTGCTGATCGGCGAGGTTCGTGCGCTGCGCTGGCCGGCCTGGCCGCCGAGCGTCACTGCCGCGGTCGTCGGCGCCGCGGCCGGGCTCCTCCTGGCAGCGCTCGGCGCGGTCACCACCTGGGGCATCTCCGGTGTCCGCGGCGTCGCGGGAGGAGCAGGAGGAGCCGGACTCCTTCTCATCGTCCTTCTGCTCGTCCTCGTCGTGACCGCCAGTGCCGTCTTCCTGCGCTGGATCGGGTTCCGGCGGCCGTGGACCGTGCCCGCCCTCGGCATGATCGCCCTCCTGACACTGGTGCTCGCCTTCTTCCTCGGGCCGGCCGGGTCCGCCTGGGCCCTCCTACTCCTCCCCCTCCTCGGTGCCGGATGCTTCGCCGCCGCCGACCGAGTCCTGTCCATGGCCGCCGACGCCCCTGGAGATGATGACGAGTGACCGCACCCGTGCTCTGGCAGCCGCCATTGGATGGATCGAGCCGGCTGGAGGGCTTCCAGCGTTGGCTGCGGGAGACCGGCATCGTCGACACCGGCGACTACGAGGCGCTGTGGCACTGGTCCACCACCGATCTCGACGGCTTCTGGTCGGCGGTGTGGCGCTACCTGGAGATCCCCGCCGATGGCGACCCCGCCGTGGCCCTCGCCGATGACTCGATGCCCGGCGCCCGCTGGTTCCCGGATATCACCGTGAACTACGCCGAGGCGATGCTGCGCCTGCCCGGACGCGCCGACGACGACGTGGTGGTGCTGGCCCGTTCGCAGTCGCGCGGGGACGTGGCGCTCATCGCCGCCGAGCTCCGCGATCAGGTGGCCCGGGCACGGGCGGGACTCCTTCGTGCGGGTGTGCGGCGTGGTGATCGGGTGGCAGCGTACGCCCCTAATATCCCTGAGACCCTCGTGCTGCTGCTCGCCGCGGCGAGCATCGGGGCGATCTTCTCCTCCTGTGCCCCGGAGTTCGGCACCCAGAGTGTCATCGACCGCTGGCGGCAGACCGAACCGGTGCTGCTGCTCACCGTGGACGGCTATCGGTACGGCGCCAAGGCCATCGATCGCCGCGCCGAGGTCGAGACCATCCGCGAGGCATTGCCGAGCATCCGCACGACCGTCTGGTTGCCCTATCTCGACGCCGCGGCCACACCCCCGGATCAGTCCATCAGCTGGGCCGAGTTCACGTCGGAGACCGGACCGTTGGAGTTCGAGCGGCTGTCCTTCGACGCACCGTTGTACGTCCTGTTCTCCTCGGGCACCACCGGCCTGCCGAAGCCCATCGTGCACGGCCATGGCGGCATCACGGTCGAGCACCTGAAGGCGCTGGCGCTGCAGAACGATCTCGGCCCGGAGGACCGCTTCTTCTGGTTCTCCACGACCGGGTGGATGATGTGGAATCTCCTCGTCTCGGGGCTGGGTGCCGGTGCCACGATCGTGATGTTCGACGGCAACCCGGGCGCTCCCGATCTCGGGGAGCTCTGGCGCATGGCCGATGATCTCGACGTCACCTATTTCGGCACCAGCGCGCCCTATCTCCTCGAATGCCGCAAGCAGGGGCTCCACCCGGCGCGCGACCACGATCTGTCGGCGCTACGGACGATCGGGTCGACCGGTGCGCCGCTGCCGGCCGAGGGATTCTGGTGGGCGCACGAGGAGTTCGGGTCCGAGGTCCAGGTGTGCTCGTTGTCGGGCGGCACGGACACGTGCGCGGCCTTCGTCGGCTCCGCACCCACCGTGCCGGTCTACGCGGGCGAGATCTCCTGTCGCTGCCTCGGGGCGGCGGTCGAGGCCTACGACGAGGACGGCCGGCCGGTGATCGGACAGCTCGGCGAGCTCGTCATCACCCGACCGATGCCGTCCTTCCCGATCGGCTTCTGGGGAGATGACGACGGATCGCGCTACCGCGCCGCCTATTTCGAGGACATCCCGGGCGTGTGGCGTCACGGCGACTGGATCTCGATCACCGACTACGGCAGCAGTGTCATCACCGGCCGCAGCGATGCGACGCTGAACCGGGGTGGCGTGCGCCTGGGAACCTCGGAGTTCTACGTCGTCGTCGAATCACTGCCGGAGATCGCCGACAGTCTCGTGGTACACCTGGAGGACGCCGAGGGCGGCGCCGGGCGGCTGCTGCTCTTCGTGACACTCAGCGAGGGGGCCGTGCTCGACGAGGAACTCCGCCGGCGCATCGGATCGGAGCTACGCAGCCGGCTCTCACCGCGCCACGTTCCCGATGAGATCCACCAGGTCCGGGGCACGCCGCGCACGCTGTCGGGCAAGAAGCTCGAGGTGCCGGTCAAGAAGATCCTGCGCGGCGCCCCCGTCGACAACGCCGCGGCCAAGGGCGCTCTCCAGAACCCCGAGGTCCTCGACGACTACACCGCCTTCACCTGATCCCACCAACTGAAACAACTGCCGGACCCAGCCCAGATTTGGCCAGTTGTGGCCCGTTTTCGGTGATGAAAACGGGCCACAACTGGCCAAATTTGGGACTCGTCAGACGAGGAGTTCTGCGATCTGGATGGTGTTGAGGGCGGCACCCTTGCGGAGATTGTCGCCAGCCACGAAGAGCACGAGACCGCGCTGTCCGGGGACCGACTGATCCTGACGGATGCGGCCGACGAGGCTCTCATCGCGGCCGGCGGCCTCCAACGGGGTCGGCACATCGGTGAGCGTGACACCGGGGGCCGCGGCCAGGATCTCCTCGGCCCGCTCCGGCGAGATGTCCCGAGAGAACTCCGCATTGATCGACAGCGAGTGACCGGTGAAGACCGGCACGCGCACGCACGTCCCTGCCACCAGGAGCTCGGGGATGCCGAGGATCTTGCGGCTCTCGTTGCGGAGCTTCTGCTCCTCGTCGGTCTCGTTCGAGCCGTCGTCGACGACCGAACCGGCCATCGGCAGCACGTTGAACGCGATCGGCGCGACGTACTTGACCGGATCGGGGAAGGCGACGGCACGGCCGTCGTGGGTCAGCGCATCGGCCTTCTCGACCACCGCGAGCGCCTGGCCATGCAGCTCCTCGACACCGGCCAGACCCGATCCCGACACCGCCTGGTAGCTGCTGACGACGAGCCGCTCGAGACCCGCCTCCTCGTGCAGCGGCCTGAGCACGGGCATCGCGGCCATCGTGGTGCAGTTGGGGTTGGCGATGATGCCCCGTCCACCGGGCCCGTCGGCGGACGGGATGTCGCCGGGGTTGACCTCGCTGACGACCAGCGGGATCGACGGATCCTTGCGCCAGGCGGAGCTATTGTCGATGACCGTGACACCCGCCTCCGCGAAGCGCGGTGCCTGCACCTTGCTCATCGTGGCACCGGCGGAGAACAGCGCGATGTCGAGCCCGGACGGATCGGCGGTAGCCGCATCCTCGACGACGATCTCACCGCCCTTCCACGGCAGCGTGGTTCCGGCCGATCGACTGGACGCGAAGAAACGCACCTCATCGGCCGGGAAATCGCGATCCTCCAGCAGCTGGCGCATGACGGCGCCGACCTGCCCGGTCGCGCCGACGACTCCGATCGAGAGGCTCATCGTCCGCTCCCTCCGTACACCACGGCCTCGACCTCGCCGGTCCCGAGCCCGAAGGCCTCGTGGGCGGCGCGTACGGCCGTGTCGACATGGGTCTCGGATACCGTCACCGAGATCCGGATCTCCGAGGTGGAGATCATGGCGATGTTGACACCGGCTGCCGCGAGCGCCTCGAAGAAGGTGGCGGTGATGCCCGGCTGCGAGCGCATGCCGGCACCGATGATCGACACCTTGCCGACGCTGTCGTCGTAGAGCAACCGCTCGAAGCCGACCTGGTCCTTCAGCCGCGCGAGCGCGGTCATCGCCGTCTGCCCGTCGGCCCGCGGCAGCGTGAAGGAGATATCGGTGAGCGCGGTGGCCGAGGCCGACACGTTCTGCACGATCATGTCGATATTGATCTCAGCATCGCCGAGGGCACGCAGGATCGCGGCCGCCTCGCCCGGTCGGTCCGGGACGCCGACCACGGTGATCTTGGCCTCGCTGCGATCGTGCGCGACGCCGGAGATGATGGCCTGCTCCATATCGGAGTCACCTTCCTGCTCGAGGTGCCGCGCGACCTGATCGGCGGCGACGACCCACGTGCCGGTCTTCTCCGAGAAGGAGGAGCGCACGTGGATGGGCATATCATTGCGGCGGGCGTACTCGACGCACCGCAGGTGGAGGATCTTGGCCCCGTTGGCGGCCATCTCGAGCGTCTCCTCATAGGAGATCGCCCGGATGCGCCGGGCCTTCGGCTCGATCCGCGGATCGGCGGTGAAGATGCCGTCGACATCGGTGTAGATCTCGCAGACATCAGCCTTCAGCGCCGCGGCGAGCGCCACCGCCGTGGTGTCGGAGCCTCCGCGGCCGAGCGTGGTGATGTCCTTGGTGGTCTGCGAGACGCCCTGGAAGCCGGCCACGATGACCACGGCGCCCTCGTCCAGCGCATTCTGCAGACGCCCAGGGGTGACGTCGATGATCTTGGCGCGGCCGTGGGAGTCGTCGGTGATGACGCC
The DNA here is from genome assembly GCF_007421815.1 of Aeromicrobium piscarium. Lineage (GTDB taxonomy): Bacteria > Actinomycetota > Actinomycetes > Propionibacteriales > Nocardioidaceae > Aeromicrobium > Aeromicrobium piscarium. The sequence continues at coordinate 81,686 of NZ_VLNT01000004.1, forward strand.
GGCCTGCGAGCCGGTGAACGAGCGCGCCTCCTGGCCAAGGTTGCCGATCGCCATCGCGAGGAGCGCCATCGAGATGCGCTCACCGGCTGTGAGCAGCATGTCGAGCTCACGAGCGGGAGGGATCGGGGAGACCTCGTTGGCGAGGTCGATCAGCTCATCGGTGGAGTCGCCCATGGCCGAGACCACGACGACGACATCGTGGCCGGCCTTCTTGGCCGCCACGATTCTCCCGGCGACTCGCTTGATACTCGTGGCGTCGGCCACGGACGAGCCGCCGTACTTCTGCACGACAATGCCCACGGAGGTTCCTTCGGATCGTTGAGGAAACTGAACGCCACGCTGCGCCGCCCCTAGTCTACGCATCCGAGCGACGGGCATGATATCCGTCCCACCTCGTACGCGCGACGGGCGGCGCTGGACGGAGGATGTGACTCCGCGGCTGCCCTGGCGACCACCGAGTCACATCGTTCGTCCGAGAGCGACGGAGCGAGCTCCTGAACGGCTCACCCGGCGAGAAGAGGTTCAGCTTCCGACGGAGCGAGCTCCTGAACACCTCACCTGGCGAGGCCGGGTTCAGCTTCCGACGGAGGTGCGGTGTTCGAAGGCGCGGCCGAGGGTCACCTCGTCCGCATACTCGAGATCGCCGCCGACCGGCAGACCGCTCGCGAGCTTGGTGACCCGCAGGCCGAGCGGCATGAGCATGCGCATGAGATAGGTGGCCGTGGCCTCGCCCTCGAGATTGGGATCGGTGGCGATGATGACCTCGGTGACGGTGCCGTCCTGCAGTCGCCCCAGCAGTTCCTTGATGCGCAGCTGATCGGGGCCGATCCCGGCGAGAGGGCTGATCGCACCGCCGAGCACGTGATAGCGCCCCCGGAACTCGCGGGTGCGCTCGATCGCGATGACGTCCTTGCTCTCCTCGACCACGCACAGGATCGCGGGGTCGCGGCGCGGATCGGCGCAGATCCGGCACTCGGTCTCGACCGTCACGTTGAAACAGATCGCGCAGAAGTGCACCCGCGTCTTAGCGTCCACGAGCGTGGCCGCGAGCCGCTTGACATCCTCGGGATCGGCGTCGAGCAGATGGAAGGCGATGCGCTGAGCGCTCTTGGGACCGATGCCCGGCAACTGGCCGAGCTCTTCGATGAGGTCCTGGATCACGCTCTCGTACACTCCGCCAGCCTAGTCGGCCGGGCCTTCGACAACAGGAGCCACGCGGCTGACCCCCCTCAGGTCGTACCGTCGGAGTATCACCGAAGGAGTCATCATGAGCATCCCCTCCGCATGCGCGCAGCCGTCAGCGGCGAGGCCGGGGAGCCGCTGACGATCGACGAGATCGACGTCCCCACCCCAGGCCCTCACGAGGCCCTCGTCCGCGTGCTCACGACCGGTGTGTGCCACACCGACCTCCATGCCGTCGAGGGAGACTGGCCCGTCCCTCCCAAACGACCGCTGGTGCCCGGCCACGAGGGCTTCGGCGAGGTGGTGGCTGTCGGAGACGAGGTCACCGACCTCGCGGTAGGCGACCGCGTCGGCAACGCCTGGCTGTGGTCGGCCTGCGGTCGATGCGAGTACTGCCGTAAAGGCTGGGAGACGCTCTGCGAGCAGCAGGAGAACGGCGGCTATTCCGTCGACGGGTCGTTCGCGGAGTACATGCTGGTCGACGAGCGGTACGCAGCGCGCATCCCCGACGGCGTCGACCCGGTCGAGGTCGCCCCGATCCTCTGCGCGGGAGTGACGGTCTACAAGGCGCTGAAGGAGACCGAGGTGATGCCGGGCGAATGGGTCGTGATCTCCGGCATCGGCGGTCTCGGCCATGTCGCCGTGCAATACGCCATCGCGATGGGCATGCGGGTGGTCGCGGTCGACATCGACGACGAGAAGCTCGAGCTCGCACGGCGCCACGGAGCCGAGCTCGTGGTCAACGCCCGCGAAGCCGACCCGGGCCAGGCGGTGCAGGACGAGATCGGTGGGGCTCACGGCGTGCTCGTCACCGCGGTCCACCCCTCCGCCTTCGGTCAGGCAGCGGCCATGTCGCGGCGCGGTGGCACGATCGTCTTCGTCGGCCTGCCACCCGGCGACTTCCCGGCGGACATCTTCGACACCGTGCTCCGCGGGCTCACGATCCGCGGCTCGATCGTCGGCACGCGACAGGACATGGTCGAAGCGCTGGAGTTCTTCGCCGCCGGCAAGATCCGCCCCACCGTGCACACGCGGCGGCTCGATGACATCAACGAGATCTTCGAGGAGATGAAGGCCGGGCAGATCGAGGGCAGGGTCGTCCTGGAACTCGCCTGAGTCGTCACGAGGCGATCAGACGGTCGATCTCCCGGGCCGGCCCCTGACGGGCGATGCGCTCCAGGTCCGCGAGGGTGTCGACATCGTCGCGCACACCCGGCCAGTCGCCGGCGATCTCGACGATGCCGAGATCGCGATGCGCACGAGCCGATCCCGGGCCGTAGGAGGCGATCAGCTCGGCCGGCGATGACGAGGTGAGCAGGGTGGTGCCCTCGCCGCTGCGGTCGGGCATGAAGGCGCGACGGTGGTCGCCCGCCATGTCCAGGGCCGCGCCCAGGGTGGTTGCGGTGAGAGCGGGAAGGTCAGCGGGGATCACCGCGATAGGGTGCTCCGCGCGATGCTCGGCCGCCCACGATCGGCCCCGGTCGACCGCTGCGGCCATGGTCCCCGGGTCGGCGAGTCCGATATCCGCGGCCGGATGAGCGACGCCCACGACGACGATGGTCTCCACCGTCGGGATCCGCCTCAACTCGCCGAGGACGTGGTCGGCGAACACGCGTGCGGCGCGCTCGCGGTGTGCTGGTTCCAGGGCGAGGCGGGTTTTGGCGTGGTGGAAGGGTTTGATGGGCACGATGACTGTCCACCCCGGGCCCGTTGCGGCCCGGGTCATCGGACGGTCCCCAGGGGTAGCTGGTCGACGCTATCGGTGGCCGACGGGGTTGATGGTTTACCGCGGACGGGACGGAAGGGTTGATGGCCTACCGCGTGGGGTGTCCTCGATGCCGGACTCATGCGGGCGCTGGGGTGTAGAGGGTGGTGCGTTGGCGGGCGGGGCGGCCGGCGAGGGCCGCCATCTGCTCCAGCTCGGCGACCGACTTGCGTGAGCCATTGGTCGAGCCGGCCATCCGGCTGATGGTCTCCTCCATCAACGTGCCGCCCAGATCATTCACACCACCATCAAGGACCTGCGCGCACAACGGCGGTCCCAGCTTGACCCAGGAACACTGAATGTTGTCGATCAGCCCATGCAACAGGATCCGCGACAACGCATGCACCGCCCGGTTGTCGCGCGCGGTCGGTCCCGGCCGGGCGACGCCGGCAAGATAGATGGGGCTGGACTGGTGCACGAACGGCAGCGGCACGAACTCGGTGAACCCACCGGTGTCACGTTGCAGATCGGCGATGAGACGCAGGTGCGCGACCCAGTGATGCGGCTGATCGACGTGCCCGTACATCATCGTCGCGGTGGTCGGCAGCCCCAACCGGTGGGCGGTGGTGACGACCTCGATCCACTGGGCAGTGGGGAGCTTGCCCTTCGTGAGGATCCAGCGGACCTCATCGTCGAGGATCTCCGCCGCAGTCCCGGGCAGCGAGTCGACCCCCGCCTCACGCACCGAGGTCAGGAAGTCGGTGATGGACAGGCCGGTGCGCGCGACCCCGTTCATGATCTCCATCGGACTGAACGCGTGCAGATGCAGCGACGGTGCCGCGGCCTTGACGGCCCGGGCGATCTGCTCATAGGAGGTGGCCGGCATCGCCGGATCGATCCCACCCTGCAGACACACCTCCGTGGCGCCCACCGAGACGGCCTCGACCGCCCGCGCGCCGACCTCGTCCAGGGACAGGGTGTAGGCATCGGCATCGGAGGCGCGCTGCGCGAAGGCGCAGAACCGGCAGCCGGTGTAGCAGACATTGGTGAAGTTGATGTTCCGGTTGACCACATAGGTCACGTCATCGCCGACCGCCTCGCGCCGCAGGTCGTCCGCCAGCGAGCACACGGCGTCGAGCGCGGCGCCGTCGGCAGTCATCAACGCCAACGCCTGCCCAGCACTGAGCCCGGCAGGGTCGGCCTCGGCCGCCCGCAACGCCGCAGCCACCTCAACCGAGCCCAGATGCTCGCCCGCGAGGGAGGGAGCGGAGCGCACCTGCTCGCGCAGCGCGGACCAGTCGCCGTAGACCTCGTCGAAATCACCGCGGCGGTCCTCGGTCCGGCCGGTGGTGTCGATCGTGGTGTGCAGATCGGTACGGCCGGAGTCCGCCCATCCGCCATCGGGCTCCTGCCACGGCCGGCCCACCACCGGCGCGTCGGCGGCCGCGAGGCCGTCCGGTCCGGCGAGGGCATCGACGTGCCCCCGCAGCCGCGGATCGAGCCACGGCTCGCGCAGATAACCCGGATGTGCCGTCAGCCGCTCGCGGAGCGTGAACCCCTCAGACTTGCAGAGTCCGGCGAGCCGGTCGATCTGCGGCCACGGGCGCTCGGGATTCACATGATCGGGGGTCAGCGGACTGATGCCGCCGAAATCATCGACCCCCGCATCCAGCAGCCCGCGGCACTCGTCCAACTCGACGAGATTCGGGGGCGCCTGCAACCGCACCGACGGTCCCAGCACGAGGCGGCAGGTGGCGATCGCCGCCAGATACTCCTCGACACCCAGATCATCGGCATGACGCATCGCGGTATCGGGCTTGGCGCGGAAGTTCTGCACGATCACCTCCTGGATCGCGCCGTGCTCCCGGCTGATCCGCCGCAACTCCAGGATGCTGTCGGCCCTCTCGGTCTCATCCTCGCCGATCCCGATCAGCAGCCCGGTCGTGAACGGCACCGCCAGCCGGCCCGCGTCCTCCAGGACCCGCAGGCGCACCGCCGGATCCTTATCCGGACTCTTGTAATGCGGCTGTCCCTTCTCAGTGAGCCGGGTGCTCGTGGTCTCCAACATCATGCCCATGGACGGTGCGACCGGCTTGAGACGAGCCAGCTCCGCCCAGCTCATCACCCCGGGGTTCAGATGCGGCAGCAGCCCGGTCTCCTCCAACACCCGGATCGCCATCGCCCGCACGTACTCCAGCGTCGAGTCGTATCCCGCCTCCTCGAGCCACTGCTGCGCCTCCGGCCAGCGGTCCTCGGGGCGGTCACCCAGAGTGAACAGCGCCTCCTTACAGCCCAGCTCAGCACCCCGGCGCGCGATCTCCACGACCTCATCAGGCGACAGGAAGACCGACTCGCCCTTGGCGGCGAGCACGGCCGGCGACTCCACGAAGGTGCAATAGTGGCATCGATCGCGGCAGAGCTTGGTCAGCGGGATGAACACCTTGCGCGAGTAGGTGACGATGCCCGCGCGACCGGCATCAGCCAGACCCGCATCACGCACCCGGCGCGCCGCGGCCATCAACCGCTCCAGCTCCGTGCCCCGCGCCCCGAACAACGCCGCAATCTCATCGCGGCTCAGGGTCTTGGCCGCCTCGGCACGCGCGACCGCTCGCGTGACCTCCCGCTGCGTGGGCATCGCCGCCTCCTCCTCGAAATCGGGTGTTTAGACCTGGATGCCGGTGATGGCGATGCCCGAGCGGGTCTTGTAGCGCTTATTCATCGAGATCAGCACCGCGGTCAACGGCTCCAGCTGACGCGCCAACCGCAGAGCACCGGCATCGATCCCCGGCTTACCCGTCACCGCGGTCGCCAGACCCGCCACCAACTCCTTCGCCTCCACATCATCACCACACACCAGCACATCCTCATGGCTCAGCGCATCCGGCGTCTTCCACAACGAGAGCGCCGCGACATGATGGAACGCTCCCACCACCCACGCCGAGGGCACCAGCCGCTGCGCCTCCTGCGCCGCCGACTCCTCCAACACCAGCCCATACGGACCGCCACCATCGAAGCCCAGCGGATTGACGCAGCTGATCACCACCTTGCCCGCCAACGCGTCCGCCAGACCCGTCACCAACTCACCATGGCCATCCCACGGCACCGCCAACAACACCACATCAGCAGCAGCCGCTACCGCAGCATTCTCACCACCCGCCACCGCCACCCCGGCCCGCTCGGCGATCTCATCGGCCTTCTCCTTCGCCCGACCCGCATCACGCGACCCGACCACCACCTCATGACCCGCCAACGCGAACCGATACGCCAGCCCACGCCCCTGCGGACCCGTACCACCCACCACAGCAATGCGATATTTCGTCATGTACTCCCACTCACCTTTCACGTCGTCGCCGCGAGCTCAGCAGAGCGCGGCATCCTCAGAGCCTCGCCACCCGGGCGGCCAGCCCTGCTCGAGTGCCTGTTCGGCGAGCCCGGCGACCGCATCGAGTTTCCAGCCGTTGCGCGGAAGCGGGTGGGCGATCCGGTCCAGCTCCGCATCCAGCTCCGCTCGCAACCTCAACCTCGAGACGACCGTTCCCTCCAGTGCTCTCTCGGTCTCCCGCGCCCGCCACGGCGTGGGCGCGACAGCGCCCAGCACGATCCGCACATCACGGAGTCGACCCTCCTTTCCGAGGGCTGTGATCGTGGCCGAGGCCGTGGCGAAATCGCCGTGGTAAAGCGAGAGCTTGGCGAACCCTCCCTGCCTGTCCAGATCCTCCGCGCCAATCACGATCTCGAGGATCACCTCGCCCGGCTCCAGGCTGAGCTCACCCGGTCCCGAGTAGAGTTCGCCGATCCGGAGGGTACGTCGGCCGCCGGTGCGTCCCACGACCACCTCGGCATCGACGGAGGCGAGCACAGTCCCCAGGTCGGACGGGGTGACCGCCTGACAGCGGTGACCGTCGATGACAGCGTGCTGGAATCTATGATCACCTTCCACAGCGTAACAGGGGCTCGTCGCCCCGTTGCGCTTGTAACAGGCGAAGCCATTGCGGAAGAACCAGCATCGCTTCTCCTGAGCCAGATTCCCGCCCACCGTGGCGGTGTTCCTGATCTGCGGCGAGGCGATCGAGTCGATCGCCTCGGACACGAAGGGTAGTCGGTCTCGCAGGTGGTCGGCGAGCTCCGCCAGTGTGACCGCGGCGCCGATCCGCAACGCTCCGCGCTCGTCGACCGTGATCACTCGGCGGGCCGGAATGCCGATGGTCGAGATCAGCACGGGGGCCGGGCGCGCCTCGCTGCGGCGCGCCACCAGCGCATCGGTCATGCCGCCCACCGGGCGAGCGTCCCGTCCCAGCTGCGAGGTCAACTCATCGTCCGTCCGGGCGCGGATGATCCGCGGCTCCTCCGCAGGAGTGGAACCTCGATGACCGACGCCGCGTCCGAGCTTGGTGCCGTAGCGATGCAGGATCGTGTGCAGGCCGAGCGGATAGAGGGCTCGAATGCCGGAGACCCACCATCGCGAAGGACGGCGCCAGAGTCGATGACGTCGCCGGCGACCCTCCTGCTGCGCGAGCGCGGTCAGGATCTTGTCGGGCGTGATCGGCAGATCGGTGATCCGCACGCCCACCGCGTCGTAGACGGCATTGGCGATCGCGGCACCGGGCGGGATGATGGACATCTCGCCGACGCTCTTCGCCCCATAGGGACCGGCAGGATCGCTGCCGTTGACGATGACCGGCCGTACCGACGGCAGATCAGCCGATCTCGGCATCGCATAGTGCAGGTACGACGTGTTGACGATCCGACCGCCCTCGCGGATCAGTTCCTCGCCCAATGCAGCACCCAGGCCCATCACCGCGCCGCCGACGATCTGCCCCTCGGTCGCCGTCGGGTTGATCGCCGTGCCGACATCATGGGCCGCCACATAGTCGATCACCGACACCTTGCCGGTGCGCCGGTCGACGTCGACCACGGCACCGTGGGCGGCGAAGGCATAGGAGGGAGAGAGATTGAACCGGTCCTTACCCGGTGTGATCATCTCCGTGCCTTCCAGGAGATAGCTCGTCTCATGGCTGAGACAGCCATCCACTGCGTCATCGCTCAACTCGACCAGATCGCCGAGATCCACGGCGTCGTTCTCGGACACCGCGCGCCCGTCGCGGAGCTCTACCGCATCGGTACCGAGCTTCTGCGCGGCCACCGCTCGCAGCATGTCCGCCATCTCGCGTGCCGCCTTGCCGACCGACGAACCCGTCATATGGGTCCCCCGGGACGACCACGCGCCCAACTCGAACGGTGTCCTCTCGCTGTCCATCGAGACCACGTCGACATCGCTCACTGCGATGCCGAGCTCGCTGGCGGCCACCTGAGCGAGGATCGTGTTCTGGCCGGTGCCCGCGTCCGCACTGCCATGACGCACGCGCACCCGGCCGTCGCTGAACACGTCGATGGCCGCATCGCTGCGATTGGCCTGCTCATAGGCGAACGCCCCGCTGCCGTGCATGCCGGCAGCCACACCGACTCCCCGGTCCGGTATCCGCTCGGCCTTCCGCTCGTCCCAGCGCAGTTCCATGCGCACCGACTCCAGGCAGTCACCCAGTCTCGATGTCGTCACCTCGTATCCGCACAAGGTCGGCGCGAACTCGGGCCCGGTATTGCGGAGTCGCAGGTCGAGCGGATCGACGCCGAGGCGCTCGGCCAGCTCGTCGACCTGGGACTCCACCGCCAAGGAGACCTGCGGCGTGCCGTAGCCGCGGAACTGTCCCCCCGGCTGGGTGGCCGTGTCGACGAGCCGCGATGTCAAGGACACCCCGTCGGGACGGTACATCGACCCGAGCGTGATCAGGCCGACCCGCATCACCGAGGAGCCCATGTGATTGTAGGAGCCGTTGTCGACGAGCAGGTCTGCCTCGAACAGTCGGATGATCCCGTCACGATCAGCCGAGGTCGTCAGAGTCGTCTCGAAGCGATGCCGCGGCTTGTTCGCTCCGAACTCCTCGTCTCGGGTGAGCTCGACGAGGACCGGTCGGCCCGCCTTCCGCGAGAGGGCCGCCGCCAGCACCTCGTGCTCGGAGGCCTTGGATTTGGATCCGAAACCGCCGCCCACCGCCACCTCGCGGCAGATCACCTGTTCGTGGGCGATACCGAGCAGATGGGAGACCTCCTTGGCGATGAACCACGGTGCCTGCGTCGAGGTCCACAGTTCGACGCAGCCGCGCTCGGCATTCCAGCTCGCCAGCGTGGTGTTGGTCTCCATACACGCATGCGAGACGCTCGGGTACACATAGCGGCCGTGCACGCTGACGACACCGGCCCGACGTCCGGCCTCCACGTCGCCCCAGTCGATCGCCGACAACACGGAGACATTGGGTTCGCCGCTCGTGCGCTCGTGCAATCGACGTGCCCGCGCCCGCAGCGAGTCCCCTGGAGTCAGCGGTGCTCGACGTACTCGGTAGCGGACGCGGATCGCGTTGATCGCCGCCGCGGCGATCGCCGCGGAATCGGCGGCGACGGCGGCGACCTCCTGTCCGACGTGGCGCACCACGCCATCGGCGAGCGGCGGTCGATCCGAGAGCGGATGACCACGGTGGATATACCGTGCACCCGGCTCGAAGTCGGCCATCGTGATGACCGCTCGCACGCCGGGCAGCCGTTCCGCCGCGCTCACATCGAGGTCGATGATCTCGGCATAGGGATGCGGTGATCGGAGGATCTTGCCGATGAGCGTTCCAGGGAGGTCGAGATCGGCCGTGTACTGCACGCCGCCCGCGGTGCGTGCCTCCCAGTCGATCGGGCGGACCCGTTCACCGATCCAGGTCACCGTGACTCCATTTCGTCTGCCTCACGTCGCCACACCACCGCGCAGACGGCGGCGGTGATCGCCTGATAGCCGGTGCACCGACAGATGTTGCCGGACAGCTGGGCCCTGATGCTCTCGGCGAGGTCCTCATCGGACAACGTCTCGGATGATCGGGACAGCAGGGCGGCGATGTGGACCAGCTGGCCGGGCGTGCAGAAACCGCATTGGAAGGCGCCCCGGTCCGCGAACTCCGCACGCACATCGGCGATCTCCTCAGCGAGCCCCTCGAGGGTCGTCACGGGTTGGTCGACCAGCGCCACCGGCGTCACACAGGACATCACGGGGCGCTCGCCGACCAAGACCGTGCAGGCACCGCATTCTCCTCGTCGGCAGGCGAGCTTCGTCGCCCGCAGACCCAGAGCATCGCGCAACACCTCCGCCAACGGCGTGGCACCGCCGAGGTCCACCTCGACCTGATCGCCGTTGACCCGCAGGGAGCGGGTGCCGTCAGCTGTCACAGGTTCTTCGCCCAGTGCAGCTGGCGCGCCTCGATCCGGGTGTACACGGTGTTGATGACATTGCCCACGACACCCAGGATGATCAGCGCCGTGAACATGCCGGCGATATTGAAGACCGACTGCGCCTGCGTCAGATAGAAGCCGATCCCGTTCTGGCCGCCGATCAGCTCCGAGACGACCATCATGATCAGGGCGATGGGCAATCCGATCCGCAGTCCCGCGGAGATCATCGGGACGGCCGACGGCAGGATCACCCGCCGGATGATGGCGGGACGGCTCAGTCCATAGGACCGGGCCACGTCGATCCGTTCCTGGCTGCAGCTGCGGACCCCGGACACCGTGTTCACGAGCACCGGGAACAGCACGCCGAAGGCGATGATGGAGATGCGCATCCCGTCACCGAGACCGAAGAGCAGCACCGCCACCGGCATCACGGCGACCGCCGGCAGTGATCGCATGAACTCCAAGGTCGGACCCGTGTACTCGGCGACTCGACGTGAGGTGCCGATCGACAGCCCGATGACGATGCCGAGCAGCGCCCCCACCAGATAGCCGATGGCGAACCGCTGGAGGCTCGGCAGAAGATCGCTCACCGTGTGGTCGAACAACCAATCCTGCGCGAACACCGTCATCACCTTGCTCAACGGCGGTAGGTAGATCGACGAACTGACCCGGCCACCGACCTCCCACAGCACCAGGATGAGCACCGGCAGCGCCCAGGGCACGACCCTGTGCATCGTGGACCTCATCGGGATCCTCCGTTCGTCCTGATATCGCCGTTCCAGAAGACCAGCCGACGTTCGAGCCCGGCCATCGCGAGATTGATGACGTAGCCGATGATGCCGACCAGCAAGATGCCCGCGTACATGTCCTCGGTCCTGATCGCGACCTGCATGCGGATGATGTAGTAGCCGAGGCCACCACTGCGCGTGAGGATCTCGACCGTGATCACCAGGATGAGCGCAATCGCCGCGCTGATCCTGATGCCGGCGGCGATGTTGACCGCCGCGCTCGGGATCTGCACCCGGAAGAACACCGCCAGCCGGCTCAGCCCGAAGATCCGGGCCGTGTCGACCGCGACATCGTTCACATCGCGGACCCCGTAGTAGGTGTTGAACAGGATCGGCCAGAAGGAGGCGTAGACGATCATCGCGACGGTCGTCGTGGGTCCGACGCCCAGCAGCAGGATCGAGAACGGGATCAGCGCGACCGAGGGCAGTGGTCGCAGGAACTCGATCACGATCCTGAAGGTGTTGTAGGCGGGCTGGAAGGCACCCAGCGCGGCGCCCAGGATCACACCGAGGACGGTCGCGATGGCCAAGCCCTGGGCATAGGCCAGCAGCGTGCCGCCGATCCCCGACAACATCTCCCCGCGACCGATCTCGGCCACGAAGGCCTCGGCGATCTGGCTCGGACGCGGGACGTAGATCGAGTTCACGACTGTCATCGTCAGCAGCTCGATGAGCGCCACGAGGGCGACCACGAACACCAGACCCCGCCAGTTGAAGCTCGCGGAGGAGAACCGCCGTCGCACCACCGCGGTGCCATCATCGGCCGTGTCGGCGACCGGCGCTGAAGTCACGGTCATGACCTCTCCTTTCGGACGGTGCGGAGCGTCACTCGGCGATGACGGAGGCGGCTTCCACCGGCTCGGGGATCACTCCGAAGCGCTCCATGATGTCGATCGTGGGCTGGACCATGTCCTCGGTGACCTCGTCACCGAACTGCAGCAGCTGCATGGTCGCCAGGGTCTCGTCGGTCAGCGACGTGTACTCCTGCAGGATGCTCTTGCGTTCTTCCTCATTGGCCGGATCGTTGGCCCAGGCATTGGCCGCCTTCAGCGCCGCCCGGAACTTCTCCACCGCCTCGGGATTGGCGTCGACGACCTCCTCGCTGCCGAACCAGATCGTGTTGTAGAAGTCCTCCCCGGCGTTCACCGCGTCATAGGGGGCCAGCAAGGTGCTGCCGAGTCCGTCGGCCTCGATCTGGTAGTTGAACGGCGCCGTCACGGTGGCCGCGTCGACCTGACCGCTCTCGAAGGCCTGCCCCACCTGGGTGAAGTCCAAGGTGACGACATTGACCTTCGAGATGTCCGCACCCGCGTCCTCGAGCGTGGCGAGGGTGGAGAGGTGCGGCATGGTGTTGAGCGCGTTGACCGCCAATGAGCGTCCCTCGAGCTGCTCGATCGAGGTGACATCGCTGTCCTCGGGGAGCATGACCCAGACTCCCGGGTTGTCCTGGGTGTAGATCGCCCCGCCGGCCACGATCTGGAAGTCGATACCGGCCACGGAGGCCGAGGTAACCGAGGTCGGCGAGGTCAACGCGAACTCCGCATCGCCGGACTCGACCGCGGCCGCGAGCTCGGGCACATTGGCCACGATCTTGACCTCCACATCGAGCCCCTCGTCCTCGAAGAAGCCCTGCTTGTCGGCGTAGAACGCCTGTGACCCCGAGTCCGAGCCGACCGTGGCGATGGTGATCTTGGTCGTGCCGTCCTCACTCTCCTCGATACCCCCGCCTCCCCCGGACCCGCCCCCGCAGGCCGCGAGAACCAGCAGCCCCGCGACACCCGCGACCGCCGTCGCACCACGCCTCATAGCAATGAACATGTCTGACCCAATCTTTCGAAGTGTTGTTTTCAGTGGGAGCCGTGGCGCTGGTCCGTGAGCCCCATGATGTCGTGGACGAGCGCGCGGATCCGGAGGAATTCTGGATGGCTGCGGGTCTCCACCTGCGATCGCGGCCGGTCGATGTCGACGATCAGTTCCTCGGCCACGACGCACGGAGGCTTGCTGAGCACGACGATGCGGTCGGCCAGGTAGATGGCCTCGTCGATATCGTGCGTGACCATCAACATGGTGTTGCCGGAGTCGCCGAGCCGGTCGCGGATGCCCAGTAGGGTGTCCTCGAGGCCCTCCTTGGTGAGGGCGTCGACTGATGCGAAGGGCTCATCGAGGAGCAGGATCTCCGGCTGGAAGGCCAGCGCGCGGGCGATGGCCACCCGCTGCTGCATCCCGCCGGACAACTGCCCGGGGTGGTACTTCTCGAAACCGCTGAGCCCGACCGTCGCGATCGCCTCGGCGACCCGCGAGGTCTTGTCGGCCGCGGCGATGTCGCGCCTCCGTGCGAGCGGGAAACGCACGTTCTTCTCGACCGTGAGCCACGGGTACAGCGAGCGCGTGTAGTCCTGGAAGACGAGCGCCATCTCCGGTGGCGGGCTGTTCACCAGCTGACCCCGCAGGCGGACCTGGCCGCTCGTCGGCGCCAGGATCCCCGACAGCATCCGCAGCAGCGTGGACTTGCCGCAGCCGGACGGGCCGATGATGGCGACGAACTCGCCTTCCTTGACATCGAACTCCAGCCCATCACACACGAGCGGCGCATCGGGGGCGTAGCGCTTACGAAGCCCGTCGACCTGCAGGATCCTCTCTCCGTCTGTCACGCTGTGTCCCTTTCCGCGCTCGACATCGCGATCGATCGCTGTTGCCTTCATCGACACCACTTCCTTCGGTTCCTCACGTGAACTGGACCATCGGAGAAGAGGCTCCCAGGTCCGAGGACACCGACGCAGACCGCCGCGGCTCCTCTGTTGTCGCCACACCGCGGATGGCCCGCGCTGAGAAGTGCCCCCGATGTAACCGGGCGCGGGCGCAGATAGAAAGACCACATCCCGCGCCACGGAACGGTTCCATCGCGCGCACATCGGGGAATGCGGGATCGCCTGTGTGGCCGATGACCCCATCCGGGCTCGGCGAGAACCGTTGTGGTGTCCCGCTCGGTCTAGATCGACAGGACGCGTGGACGGTAGGTGCCGGCGTCCTTGACCAGACGCCCGGAGGTCGCCACGTGACTGATGCGCTCAGCATCGCCGAGGCCACGGATATCGGCGATCGCGTCGCCGTCGTAGACCACGACATCGGCGAGCTTGCCGGCTTCCAGGGTGCCGATGGAGTCATCCAGTTCCAGCAGTTCCGCGCCGACTCTGGTGCCGGACTGGATGGCCGCGTGCGGTGTCATTCCGAGATCGCACAGGTACCCGAGTTCGCGCAGGTTGAGCCCGTGCGGGCCGGCACCCGCATCGGTTCCGAGCGCCACCGAGGCGCCTTGATCGATGGCATTGGCGATGTTCTCTCGCCCGCGCTCGATCCATCCGAGCTTCTTGCGGACATAGTCGGCCGGCATGCGCTGCTGGTCCTCTGGGTCGAAGACCATGGTCGACAGGGTCGGCACGAGGAAGGCGCCCGAGTCGATCAGCAGCTGGCACTCCTCCTCGCCGATCCCGTATCCGTGCTCGATACTGCGCACGCCGCTGATCAGGGCATTGTGGATGCCCCGGCGGCCCTGTGCGTGCGCGGCGATCGGCAGCCTCCTGCCGTGGTAGCGGCCCAGCTCCGCGTGGATCGCCCGCATCTCCTCGACCGTGAGCCCCTGATCGTCCGGGTCATCGGACACACTCCCCATGCCGCCCGTCGCGCACACCTTGATGACGTCGACACCCGATCTCACCAGCTGTCGTGTCGCCACGACCGCCTCCTGCGGCGAGTCCACGATGTGGTTGAGGGCGCTGATGGCGTAGTCGGACCGCTCCACCGCCTGGCCGTTGGGGAAGGTCCAGTCCACATGTCCGCCGGTATGGCTGAGGATGCCATGGGAGACCAGCAGGCGCGGACCGTCGATGAGTCCGTCGGCGACGGCCCGGCGCATGCCGGGAGTGGTGCCGCCGAGGTCGCGGACCGTCGTCACACCGGCCAGGAGCGTCTGCCGCAGCCGCACCGCTGCCTCCAGGTGGCGGTAGTCGTCGAATTTCGCCATGGCGACCGCCAGCGGCTCCCACCGGCCCGAGGCGAAGACGTGGACGTGGCAGTCGATGAACCCGGGCAGGATCGTCCCCCCGGCCGCGTCGACCCGCCGCGCGTCACCGGCATCGGGCGCACCGTCCGCGGGGCCCGCGTAGGTGATGTGTCCGTCCGTGTCGGTGAGGACGACACCATCGGGCACCGGCTCTCGCCCGGTGCCGTCGATGAGCTGGCCGTGGTGGAAGCACAGGGACTCGGGCATCTTCGTTCCTATCGACGCTGATGGAGCCGGCGGTTGCGGGCATCGCTGTACTGATTGCCGGCCAGTGAGACACCCAAGGTGGTGAGCAGCAGCGCCAGCGAGGGGAAGAGCGTCATCCACCAGGCGAAGGACAGCACATTGGATCGTTGGGCGTTCTGCATGATCCGCCCCCACGACCAGGCGCTGGGATCGCCGAGCCCCAGGAAGGAGAGCGCTGCCTCCGTGATGATGGCGCGTGAGGCGATCATCAGGACCGCGACGATGATCAGCGGCACCACGGAGGGCACGATCTCGCGCATGATGATCGTCCATGCCCGCTCGCCGACGATGCGGGCCGCGTCGACGAAGGGCATCGACACCACCTGCTGGGCGCCGCTGCGGATCAGGCGGGCCACCTCGGGCCAGGCGGTCAGGCCGATGACGAGGATCGTGGTCCGCAGGTTCGCCCCGAGGGATGCCGCGACGACGATCATCAACGGCAGCGGAGGCAAGGAGAGCATCACATCGACGATGACGCCGAAGATCGTGTCGAGGCGGGGGAAGAAGGCCGAGAGCAGACCCACCGCGGCACCGACCACGGTCGCGATCACCGAGGCCACCACGGCAACGAGGAGGGACGTCCTCGCACCCCATGCCACCTGCGAGAACACGCTACGGCCGAGGTCATCGGTGCCGAAGGGGTCGCTTCCGCTCGGGCCGGCCAACAGGGGGCCTTGGTCCGAGCGTGGCGCGTCGACGAGCCACGGTCCCAGGATGCCGAGGAGGACGAAGCCGACGACGAGCACGGCACCGACCCACCACAGGGGTCGCCTCACCAGCTCGTGCCGGATGCCGGGGCGGGCGACCGGGGCCTCAGCGGGCTCAGCGGATTGAATGGCGTCGGTCATGTCGTCACCCTCGGATCCAGGACGCGGGACATCACGTCGGTGAGTAGGTTCGCCAGCACGACGGAGGCGGCCAGGGCCACGAAGGCCGCCTGCAACACCGGGTAGTCGCGCTGCATCACCGCGGCATGGGTGAGCTGGCCGATGCCCGGGTAGGCGAAGACCGTCTCAGTGAGAACCGATCCGCCGGCCAGCGCTCCGAGCTGCAGACCCATGAGCGCCAGCGCGGGCAGCATCCCGTTGCGCAGTGCGTAGCGCCAGATGATGCGACGTTCCGCGATGCCCCGGGCCCGGGCGGCACGGACATGCTCCTGCTGGAGCACGTCGACCATATTGGTGCGGAGCGTGAGCGCGTAGGGGCCGACATTGATGATCACCAGGGTCAGCACCGGAAGCACCAGCCGATTGGCCACGCTGCCCAGCCAGGCGAGTCCGCTGGCATTCGGATCCTGGGTGGACCCGATCGCGAACCAGCCGAGGTCGGCGGCGAAGACGATGAGGAGCAGCACGGCCACGCTGGGGACGAACAGCGCCGAGCTCGCGATACCGAAGCTCTTCAGGCCTCGATCGAGGAACCCGTCACGGCGCACCGCCGCCATGGTCCCGAGGGGGATCCCGACGAGGATGGTCAGGATGAAGGCGCTGCCGGTGAGCAGCAGCGTCCACGGCAGCCGGTCGACGATCAGGGAGGCCACCTCGACGTTCTGCACATAGGACATGCCGAAGTCGCCCTGCAGCAGCCCGCCGAGGAAGTCGACGTACTGGGTCAGCAGCGGCCGGTCGAGGCCGTAGGAGCTGCGCAGGTTCTCGATCAGCGCCTCCGAGGCCCCCTCCCCGGCGATCAGCTCGGCTGGATCGCCGGGGAGGAGACGCAGCATCAGGAAGGTGATCGTGACGGCGGCCCAGATCGTCGCGACCGCGCGC
Organism: Aeromicrobium piscarium; assembly: GCF_007421815.1. Lineage (GTDB taxonomy): Bacteria > Actinomycetota > Actinomycetes > Propionibacteriales > Nocardioidaceae > Aeromicrobium > Aeromicrobium piscarium. Next base: position 98,699 of record NZ_VLNT01000004.1, read on the forward strand.
AGCACGCGCATCAGGATGAACCTACGCATCTGCTGTCAACCTCCTGCCGCTCGGTACGCCATCAGTCAGCACGTGTCACGTTCGCCAGCGACCACGCATTGGTGATGGAGAAGGACTCGAAATTGGCCGTCTCCCAGCCGCTGTAGTCACTCGAGACCGCGAACGCCATCTCGGGACTGTAGATCCCCCGCGCGTAACCCTGCTCGTAGACGCGCTCGACGATCGTCTTCGCGGCCTTTTCACCGGCTTCGGAGGTGCCGGAGGCCCTGGCCTCGTCGGCAGCCTGCTGGATCACCGGATCCTCGTAGTGACCGCCGTAGAACACCCCGAGATCGGCCTGTCGGGGGTCCCAGCTGATCGTGGTGAAGGTCAACGGGCTCAGGTAACCGGCTCCGAGCGGATTGATGAAGAGGTCGAAATTGCCCTCCTTGCTGGCACTGCGCGCGGAGTTCCGCTCCTGGCAGTCGTTGACCAGCGTGATGCCGACCTCGGCGGCCTTCTCCGTCATGAGGTCCAGGATCTTGACGAAGTTCGCGACGCCGGAGTCGCACAGCACCCTGAACTCCCGGGCATCGGCTCCGGTCTCCGCGACGATCCGCTCCGCCTCGGCCGTGGAGAACTCACGTTCGTCGACATCGGGGGTGAGACCGCCGGAGACCAGCGGAGTCACGAGCGGCTCTCCGGTGTCCAACAGCACGCTCTTCACCACCTGCTCGGGATCGACGAAGCTGAGCAGCAGGCTGCGCAGCTCCTGTTCGGGGACCCGGTCGGTGTTGACGGTGAGCTTGGCGTAGCTGGTGCCCGGTGCCACCGTCTTCAGCTCCACGCCCCCGGACCCCTCGAGGGTCCGCCGAGCCGACTCCGAGACGGCCGGGGCGATCGCCGCGACCTCCCCACTCGTCAGCGCCACCTGCGCGGTGTTGGCATCGGGGAAGAAGCGGTAGACGACCGAGGACGCCTTCACCTCGCCGTGCTCCGTGGGCCAGTGCTCGTTCCGCTCGAAGGTGTAGCGATCCCCCTTGCGCTCCTCGGCGAGCACGTAGGGTCCGTTGCCGACCCACAGGGCGTCCTTCTCCGAGAGCGTGAAGGTGCCCATCTGGTCGGCGCCCTGCTCCTCGACGACATCGCCCCAGACATGCTGCGGGACCACGAGCACCTGGGAGGAGTCCTCGCAGGCGGTGGTCGCGGGGGTCAGCAGGTTCGCCGAGACGGTCGACTCGTCGAGGGCTTCGACGGACTCGACGTTGCCCTGCCAGAGACCGTACATGTCGCTCGCGATACCGGTCTGCATCGTGAAGACGACGTCATCGGCGGTCACCGGTTCGCCATCGCTCCACTGGTAGCCGTCGTCGATCGTCCACTCCACTCGCTGATTGCCGTCCTCATAGGTGCACGAGCTCATCAGCCCCGGCTCGAGGCCACCGCCCTCCTTCAGGCGCATCAGGGGGAGGTACATCGTGTTCATCACCTGGATGTCCGTCGCATTCGTGACCGACAACGGGTTGAATGCCTGCAGGTCGGTGGTGATGGCGATGTCGAGCGTGAAGTCCTCGTCGTCATCGGCGCCGGAGTCGCCGCAACCGGCGAGGATCACCATCGCCGCCGCGCCTACGGCTATCGTCTTGAGCGTTCGATGTGCACGCATGACCGCTTCCTCCTCATCAGGTCCCGGAATGGTCCGCCGGGGGATGTCCATGATTCTGCGGTGGGTGACGTGCACCACTGGTGGGATCCGCGCCAATCGTCATGAACGACGACACCTCACGCAGGAAATCTCAACGTAGGAGGCTGACGTTGCCGGAAAACAGCGTAGTCCTGAAAGAGTCCGACCTGACGCTCATCGATGCACTCGCGGCGGATCCGCGAGCCACCTGGAAGGAGATCGGGCGAGCGGTCGACTCCGATGCCACCACCTGCGCACGACGCTGGAAGCGCCTCGAGGAGACCCGTCTGGCCTGGCTGGTCGCCCAGCCCTTCAGCGCCACGGGCGTGTCATCGTCCTTCATCGACCTGTCCTGTCAGCCTGGACATGCCGCGACAGTCGGCGAGCAGCTGTCCGCGCTGCCGTCGGTGACCAGCGCCGAGATGGTGCTCGGCGACTACGACCTGCACCTGACCGTGCTCCAATCGGCCGAGCCGTCGACCGTGGAGGTGCTCGATCGCGAGCTCGCGGCGATCACCGGCGTGCGCAGGCAGCGCAAACAGCTGATCCTGCGCACCTTTAAGGACGGATCGCGCTGGCGGGTGGGTGCGCTGGAGAAGGCCGCCTACCGCCGGATCGACTACGACCGCACCACGCGGCCGATCGTGAGCCGATACCGGCCCCACCCGCTGGATCGCCGGATCATCGCACTGCTGCTCCACGATGTGCGCACCCCGGTACGGACGATGGCCGAACGCCTCGACGGCAACCCGACGTTGATCAAACGGCGTATCGACATCCTGCGCCAGTGCGGCCAGATCGCTCTGCGCGTCGACTGCGCGCGACCGTACCTGCCGCTCTCACAGAGCATCACGCTCTGGGCATCGGTGCCGGCGCCTCAGCTGTCGGACGTCGGCACGATGCTCGCCGCCGAACCGCAGACCCGGATCGTGGCGGAGACCCTCGGCACGGAGGCCAACCTGGTCTTCAGCCTGCTGGTGAACCAGCCTTCGGAGGCCAGCGCGGTGGAGAGCCATCTGCTGTCTCAGTTCCCCCAGGTAAGGGTGGTCGATCGCGCTGTGGGCATCCGCTATTTCAAGCGCGTGATGCACCTGTTAGGGCCCGATGGGCGCAATGCCGGGACCACGGATTTGCCGGACACCGTCACCTCGTCCTGGCAGCTCGACCAACCGGTGGGCTGATGACCCCCTAGCCCGCCGTGGCGCGCTCGAGGGCGTCGAGCACCGCGCGGGCGAATCCCTCCGGGTTCTGCTCCGGCAGCGGGACGTGCCCGTCGAGCAGGTGGAACTCCACCCCGAAGGCCTCCGCCATCGGCGCCAGCGAGGGCTCGGCGAACCGATCGTCGCGGCCGGAGACGACGGTGACCGGGGCGGTGATCTCCAGCAGCCGAGGTTCCATCACATAACGCCGGCAGGCGTGATGGCCCTCCTCCACCTCGTCCAGGACCCGCAGGGCGTCGGCGACGAAGGTGTTCAAGAAGCGCTCCTCGCCGGGTCGGTAGAAGTCGCGGCGGCGCTGCCAGAGATCCACGAGATGGCCTCCGTCCGCGCGGGGGTCCACCCAGTCGACGAGCGGTCGCTCATGGGCACGCGCGCGCTTCTCGGCGGTCATGAACGAGGTACCCGAGAGCACGAGTGCCTCCACCTGCGATCCGAGTCGTGCTGCCAGCTCGACCGCGACCACTCCCCCCGTGTGGTGGCCGGCCAGCGCGAGGCGTTCCAATCCCAGGCTGTCGATCAGACCGGCGATCCCGTCGGCGAACCGCTCGATCGTCACCGGTCCTTCGAGAGTTGATTCCCCGAAACCAGGGGTGTCCACCGCGATGGCGCGGACGTGCTGCCCCAGCAGCGGCAGCACGTCCACGAACTCGCGCCAGGAACGAGGGGTCTGATGCAGCAGCAGCACCGGGAACCCGGTGCCGCACTCGGCGTAGTGGACCTGTCCCGTCGGCGCGTCGGCGTACCCCTTGCGCGGTGTCGTGTTCATCGGTCTCCACCCTTCGGGCCCTCGGTGTCACCCCGTCCACGGACGACCGCCTCGAGGACGTCGACGGCATCGAGCATGAATCTCTCCTCGAGATCGAAGGTCGGACTGTGGTGTGGCCCGGGGCTGGCGCCCCCGATGTTGATATAGGCTCCCCGGCCACCATGATCCTGGACCTCTCGCACCATCAGGTGCATGTCATCGCTGGCAGGCTGGAAATGCGTCGGGAGACGATCCTGCAGGGCTTCGACGTGCTGCGCCGCACGGAGCACCTCCTCGACGAGGCTCGGTGTCGGTGAGATCGTGCACGAGGCTCCCACGACCGCGATGTCGTGGTCGACCTCCTGCGTGTGGGCGACGCCCTCCACGACTCGGCGGACTCGGCGGATGAGCTCGGTCAGGACGTCGTCGTCCGCGGCTCGCGCCTCGCAGGTGAGCTCGGCGGTCTCGGGGACGATGTTGACATTGTCTCCCGCGTGCAGGGTGCCGACATTGAGCCGGGTGTCGGCGGCGCTGAACCGCGGGAGCGACATGATGCCGAGCGAGGCCATCGCCGCCGCGATCAGCGCGTTCCGCCCGTCCTCCGGCGAGACGGCCGCGTGCGACGCCCGGCCACGGAATCGGATCCTCAGCTTCTCGGTCGCCATCGCCCCGGTAACACTGCCGATCAGGGTCCCGAGCGGCCGGTCACCGAGGACGTGCACGGCGAGCATCGCATCGACGCCTTTGAGCACTCCGGCGGCGATCATCCCCCGCGCTCCCCGCACCCCTTCCTCCGCCGGCTGGAAGAGGACGCGCACGGTGCCCGGGAAGTCTCGGTCCGCGGCGAGGCGATGCAGCAGACCGATGCCGATGGCCGTGTGGGCGTCGTGACCACAGGCGTGCATGGCCGGCGTCCGTGAGCGGAAGTCCAGCTGCTGCGGGCGATGCTCCGGCTGCGCCGATTCGGCGATCGGCAATGCGTCCATGTCCGAGCGGACGGCCCAGATCGGACCATCTCGGGTCCCCTCGATCTCGGCCACGAGTGCCGTGCCATGCCGCCGGAAGTAGTCGACACGATCACGCGAGACGCCCGCATCGATCGCGGCCTGTGCCCAGAAGTCCTGTTCAGCCTCCTCAGGCAGCACGGCGATCTGCGAGAGATCGATGGCCTCGGCTCCCCGCCGCCAGGTCAACGGCAGACCGGCCAGGTGATCCTCCACACGCGATGCGGTGCGGAACTCCATGAATCCGAGCTCCGCATGGCGATGCAGATCCCGACGAATCTCCGTCAATGGGCCGAGTTCCATAAGAGCGGACCGTCTCCTCGATCGAGCGTGCTGGTGTCGATCCATAGAACCCGAATCGGAGGCCCGGCGGACACAGATGACGGCACTTCCGCCAACATCCCTCCGGTCGTGCAGGATCCTGGACTTTCGGCCCGTTCATATGCCCGAAACATGTCAAACCGGAACGACCTTTGCCGCTGTCGGCTCACTAGTATCGACCCACAACACCCCTGGACAGTGCCCGGCGGCACGCACCTCGCCCCGGCGCGCAGAGGTCGGCCACCGGCGGGGACAGCGCGGTCCCTCGATGCCGATGACGTGGCCCCTTGTCCGACTCCGCCCCGGAGACCAGCCTCCCGGAAGGACCACCATGACCACCTCACCCGAGCACCACCCCGATTCCCCCACCGTCCTGCACATCGACGACCTCAGCGTCCGATTCCGCGCCGCGGGCATCGATGTCACCGCGGTGCGCGGGTTGAACCTGTCTCTGCGACGTGGTGAGGTCCTGGCCCTGGTCGGGGAGTCGGGGTCGGGGAAGTCCATGACCGCGTGGTCCACACTGGGGCTTCTGCCACCGGCGGCGGAACGAGAGGGACGCGTCCTGCTCGGCGCGGACGATGTCGCGACGATGACCGAGGAGCAGCTGCGCGCGCTGCGGGGCGATCGGGTGGCGATGATCTTCCAGGATCCCTCCCGGGCCCTGAACCCCGTCTTCACGGTGGGCGCGCAGCTGATCGACACCCTGCGTGCTCATACGGATATCTCGGCGAAGGGCGCTCGACGACGCGCGGGCGAGCTGCTCGCCCTCGTCGGCCTCCCCGACCCGGAGGCGCGGGTGGACTACTACCCGCATCAGCTGTCCGGGGGGCAGAAGCAGCGGGTCGCCATCGCCCTCGCCCTCTGCTGCGACCCTGAGGTGTTGGTCGCCGATGAGCCCACCACGGCATTGGATGTCACGGTGCAGGCGGAGATCCTGGAACTCCTGCGTGAGTTGAAGGACCGCTTCACGATGTCGATCCTGCTCATCACCCACAACATGGGCGTCGTGGCCGATATCGCGGACCGGGTCGCCGTCATGTACCGCGGGGAGCTCGTCGAGACCGGCACGGTGGACCAGATCTTCTCCGCGCCCCGGGCCGACTACACGCGTCATCTGCTGCGCGATGTCCCGCACGTCACCGAGGAGGCCATCAGCGAGAGGCCCGCCACCGCGGTCGGTGCCGGTGACCCGGTCGTGGCGGTCGATCGGCTGACGGTGATGTTCGGCGGCGGGGCGCTCTCCCCCGGGGGCGTCACTGCCGTCGACGAGGTCTCCTTCCAGGTCCTGCCCGGTGAGACCCTCGCGCTGGTGGGGGAGTCCGGCTCGGGCAAGTCCACGACCGGCCGGGCGATCGCCGGACTGCAGCCGGCCGACTCGGGTCGTGTGGAGATCCTGGGCCGCCCGGTGATCGGCGCCTCCGGTCGGGACCTGCGCGCGATCCGCCGAGAGGTCGGCATGGTGTTCCAGGACCCGGCGGGGTCGCTCAATCCGTATCACTCCGTGATCGAATCGGTGGCCGCTCCCTTGCGCCACACCCCCGGCCTGTCCCGCGCGGACATGCACACCCGCGCGCAGGAGATGCTGGACGCCGTCGAGATCCCCCGCTCCTTCGCCGAGCGCATGCCCTATGAGCTGTCAGGCGGACAGTGCCAACGGGTCAGCCTGGCCCGTGCGCTGGTCCGGCGACCCCGGCTGCTGATCGCCGACGAACCCACGAGCGCCTTGGACGTCAGCGTGCAGGCGACCGTCCTCGAGGTCTACCGGGACCTGCAACATGAGTTGGGCTTCGCCTCGTTGTTCATCACCCATGACCTGGCGGTGGTGGCGATGCTCGCCGATCGCGTCGCGGTGATGCGACGGGGCGCGCTGGTCGAGGTGGGTGAGACGCGGCAGATCCTCTTCTCGCCTCAGGAGGACTACACGCGGGAGCTGATCTCGGCGGTGCCCTTCGCCGATCCCGAACAGCAGCGCGAGCGCCGGGAACTCTGGCGCCGGCAGCGGGCCGCGGCGAGGGCCTAGGCAAGCGGGGCACCCGGCCGTACACTGCTCGGTACTATGTACGGAGAGGTGAAGACCCCGGCATCCCGGGTCGCACGGGTGGGCCACCTGTATCCATCGGGTGGGCTCTGCGATGGCGAGATCCAGCTGATGGCCCCCAACCGGGTGCAGTTCCTCACCACCCGGCTGCCCTTCCGCGCCACCGGAGTGGCCGATGACCTCGCGTTGGCCGATGACCTGGAACTCCACGCGGGTCTGCTCGCCGACGCCGCGGTCGACCTCATCGCCTTCAACTGCACCGCCGCGAGCATGCTGCTCGGTCCGGAAACCCTGCGGCGTCGCATCGCCGCGGAGACCTCGCTGCCGGTCGTCACGACGATCGAGGCGGTGGTCGAGGCGCTCCGGCACCTGCGCGCCGAACGGATCCTGCTGCTCGACCCCTACCCACCCGAGGTGGAGGAACGGGAGATCGACCACCTCGAAAGGCTCGGGTTCACCGTGCTGGACGCCCGCGGCCCCAGCTGCCTCACCCCCGTCGAACAGGGCCTCATCCCGCCGGAGTACTGGCTCACCGCGGCCCTCGAATTCGACCGCCGCGAGGCCGACGCGATCCTGCTCAGCTGCGCCGGCACCCGGGTCGCGGAGGCGCATCACTGGATCGAGGCTGCCACCGGGCTACCGCTGATCACCAGCAACCAGGCCTTGCTCTGGGACGTGCTGCGAACCCTGCGCATCGACGACCCCATCCCCCGCTTCGGCCGCTTGCTGACGGCCGGCCGCTCAGGAACAGAGGAGACAGCATGATCAAGGGCTACGCGCCCTCGCGTTTCGGGCCGCTGCACTACGTCGAGCACGGCGACGGCGTCCCTGTGCTCCTGCTCCACCAGACTCCGCGATCGAGCGATGAATATCGCGATGTCCTCCCCCTGGTCGGCTCCTCCGCACGCGCCATCGCCATGGACACCCTCGGCTTCGGTGCTTCGGCGCGCACCGACGAGCCCTTCAGTATCGAGCTCTTCGCCGATGCCGTCGATGATCTGCTCGACGCTCTGTCGATCGATCGGCCGGTGATCGTGGGCCACCACACCGGCGGAGTCATCGCCCTGGAGGTCGCCGCTCGGCATCCCGATCGGGTTCGCGGCCTGGTCCTGTCCGGCGTGCCCTATGTCGACGCGGCACGGCGGGACCGTGTCAGCCTCGCGCCACCGATCGACCATGTCGAGGTCCACGACGACGGCAGCCACCTCGCCGCGCTATGGGCCCGGCGAGCCGACTTCTACCCTCCGGGCCGGCCCGACCTGGTCAATCGCTTCGTCGCGGACGCGCTGCGCGTCATCGACCGGGTCGAGGAGGGCCATCAGGCCGTGAACCGTTATCGGATGGAGGAGCGGATCACCTCGGTGACGGCGCAGGCCCTCGTGGTCTGTGGCGAACTCGACTCCTACTCGCTCCCCGACATCCCCCGGTTCCTCGAACACCTCGACGGCGCCCGTACCGCGATCATCGAGGGCACCGGAGTACCCGCAGTGGATCACCGGCCCGAGGAGTTCGGTCGTCTGGTCTCGGAGTTCGTGGCCGAGATCGCCGGCGCCGCCCGGTCGCGACCATGAGCGCGGATCTCGTCCGGTGGATCGCACTGGGCGGCACGATCCAGTCGGTCGGCCACGATCCACTCGACGCCGAGCGGTACTTCCTCACCGGACAGACCCTCAGTCCCGAGGAGCTGCTCGCTCCCGTGGCCGAGTACGCCGGACCCGTCGACGTGCAGGCCTGGGCGTCCCGCCCGAGTCACCTGCTCGGGTGGGATGAGGTGAGGGATCTGGTGACCCATCTGCGGGCGATCGCGGATCACCCGGCGCCTCCGGCCGGCATCGTCGTGAGCTGCGGATCGAATGGGCTGGAGGAGATCGCCTATCTGCTCTGGCTGCTCTATCCGGGACCCGTGCCAGTCGTGGTCACCGCCGCCATGCGACCCCCGAGCGCCATCGGCAGCGATGCTCTGCCCAATCTGCTGGACTCCTTCGCCGTCGCACGCGATGGGTCGGCGTCGTCCCCCGTGACCGTGGTCTCGGACGGCACCGTGCTGCATCCGGCCGAAGCCTTCAAGGCGCACACCACCGGGGTCGACACCTTCAGCCGGTCGGCGCCGCCGATGGGCATCATCGAGGCACATCGCCGGGTCCGGATCACCGGACGAGCGACCCCCACTTCACCGCTCGCACGGCGCGAGCTGCCCTCGACGCTGCCGCGTGTCTCACTCCTGGAGTCGCACCTCGACAGCGACGGCTCGAGCGTACGGGCGCTCGCCGCGCTCTCGGAGGGTCTCGTCATCGCGGGGATGGGCGCCGGCTTCGTGACCGGAGCCGAACAGCAGGCCCTCGACGAGGCGAGCGAGGCAGGCGTGGTGGTCTGCCGGGCCGCGCGCACGCCCTTCGGCTCGGTGGCACCGGTCGACGGCGATGCGCTGCGGGCGAATGGCCTGACCCCGCAGAAGGCGAGGATCGGCCTCAGCCTGGGATTGGCCCTGTCCCTGGCGCGACCCGAGCTGGAAGAGCTCCTCGATTCCACCACACGGGACTGAGCTGCGGGACGCCTTTACCGTGCGGGTGATGTGACGTACCGTACGTTGTACGTCGTCGCGAGAGGAGGTGCGATATGGCAACGTCCGCGCTTCGGCAGCAGAACGGCACGAGGGCCGTCACCGGCGTCGTCTGGACGATGGTGGCCGCATCATTGCCTCCCTTCCTCATCGGCACGATCGCCATCCAGATCGGTCGGAGCTTCTCGTTCACGCCCGCCCAACTCGGGCTCTCGGTCGCGGCCTACTACATCGTGTCGGCCGCGTTATCTCCGATCGGCGGCCATCTGGTGGCACTGCTCGGACCACAGAACTCGCTGCGCCTGGCCGCCGCCGGCAGCTCGGTCGGCCTCGCGGCCGTCGCGCTCGCCTCATCGGCCGAAGCGGTGATCATCGCGCTGGCCTTCCTCGGCCTCCCCAACTGCCTGGTGCAGCCATCATCGAACCACGTGCTCTCCACCATCGACCAACCCCGACGAGGTCTTGCCTTCGGACTCGTCCAGTCGGCCATCCCGCTGGCGACGCTCACCTCAGGCCTGCTGCTGGCGGTCTTCGGGAACGCGGCCTCCTGGCGACCGGCGATCTGGATCGTCGTCGCGCTGACGCTGGTCGCACAGCTGGTCATCCCCGCCGGGCCGCGGCGGCCGGCCCGGGTGACTCGGCCTGGCGCGGGCCCGGCGCCCGCACAGATCCAGGCCGGCGGTTCGCTGCTGATGATCGGTCTCGTACTCGGGGCCTTCCTCGCGTCCTTCGCCGCCACCACATTGCCTTCCTTCGTGGCTGTGACAGGCGAGGAACTGGTGCTGTCGCCGACCACGATCGCCGCCGCGCAGATCACCGGCAGCCTCGCCTGCATCTCGGTGCGCATCGTCGTCGCCTGGCGAGGCGGACGCCGCGACGGACCTGGGGCACTGTCACTCGTGGCCTGGCTCTTGGCGCTCGGCTCCGTCGGCTACCTGTTGATCGCCTGGGGAGTCGCGTGGACCTATGTCGCCGGGGTCGTGCTGGCCTACGCGCTCGGCTGGGGCTGGAACGGGCTCTTCAATCTGAGCGTCACCTATGCCCGTCCCGACCGCATCGCCGCAGCGACCGGGATGACCCAGGGCGGCGTGTTCTTCGGCGGCGTCTGCGGACCTCTGGTCTTCGCCGCGATCGCCGGCGAGGGTCCCTTCGGACCCTCGTGGACCGCGATCGCCGGTGCCGCCCTTCTCGCCGCGGCCACTCTGTGGCTCGCGCAACGACATTGGACCCGAACCGAAGGGGAGACAACACGATGACCGACTGGGACGAGGAGACCGGCGTTCTGGATCTCATGATCCGGGGCATGCGCCTGGAGGCGGACGGCGTGATGAGCATCGAGCTCGTCGACCCCGACGGAGCCTGGCTGCCGGAGTGGACACCCGGCGCCCATATCGACCTGGGACTGCCCGATGTGGTGCGCCAGTACTCGCTCTGCGGGGACCCGGCCGATCGGGAACGGTACCTGATCGCCGTGCTCCTCGAGGAGGAGTCGCGCGGTGGATCCTCCTATATCCACGACGTGGCCCACCCCGGCGAGGTCGTCGAGGTCGGAGGCCCCCGCAATCACTTCGCTTTGGCGCCCGCGAAGGAGTACCTCTTCCTCGCCGGCGGCATCGGCATCACGCCGATCCTCACGATGCTGCGTCAGGCCGAGAACGACGGTGTGCCCTGGCGCCTCGTCTACGGCGGGCGACGCAGGTCATCGATGGCCTTCGTCGACGAGCTGGGACAGTACGGCGACCGGGTTCTCCTGCAGCCGGAGGACGAGGTAGGTCGACTGGACGTGGCATCGCTCCTGGGAGATCCCCAGGAGGACGCGCTCATCTACTGCTGCGGCCCCTCCGGCCTGATCAATGCCGTCGAGGACCACAGCGGCCACTGGCCGACGGGCTCGCTGAATGTCGAGCGCTTCGTCGCCAAGGACCTCTCCGACCTGGTCTCCACGCCCGTGCACGTCACCTGCGAGCGCTCCGGCATCGAGCTCGACGTCTCAGCGGCGGAGAGCATCCTCGACGCGCTGGAGGGAGCTGGGCTCGGGGTACCGAACGCCTGCCGCGAGGGCGTATGCGGCTCCTGTGATGTCGCCGTCCTCTCCGGGACACCGGACCACCGCGACTCCTACCGCTCACCCGCCGAGCTCGAGGACACCACCAGCCTGGCGGTCTGCGTCTCGCGCGCCCGCACCCCCGAACTCGTCCTCGACATCTGACACCTGAGGAAGGAAGATCCCCGATGACCACGAACGATGTATCCGCCGCACCGGCACCCAAGGTCGCCCAGCGACGCGCCCCACGCTCGCGCCCCAGCAGCAAGAAGAAGGTCAATCCGCACGGCAACGACTGGACCTCCTGGCCCCGCTACGACCAGGCCGAACTCGGCTTCCGGAACTACTGGTACCCGATCATGTGGGCCGAGCAGGTCGGCAAGAAGCCGGTGCCGATCGAACTGCTCGGCGAGAAGATCGTGCTCGTCCGAGACAACGACGAGATCTTCGCCCTGCATGACCGCTGCCCCCACCGCGGGGTCCCCCTGTCCCTCGGCCGACGCCAGTACGAAGGAACGATCAGCTGCCCGTATCACGGGTGGACCTACCGCCTCGACAGCGGCAAGATGTGCGCGGCCCTCACCGACGGCCCCGACTCCCCCATCAACAATCGGGTCTCGGTGTCCACCTATCCGGTGGCACAGCGGCTGGGCCTGGTCTGGGTCTACGTCGGCGACGACACCGAGGACCCGCCACCGGTAGAGCGTGACATCCCGCGCGAACTGGTCGATCACGACTTCGCGATGGGCGGTCGCTGGGACATCCGCGACGGGAACTGGCGCTTCGCGGCGGAGAACGGCTTCGACGAGGGCCACGCGAAGTACCTGCACAACACCGCACTCTGGCGACTGTTCAAGGTGATGCCCGCCTGGAACGAGACTCGCGTGGTCGAGGAGGACGGCTGGCTGATCCGCGTCCAGGACGCCGTGCACTGGGAGGCCGACTTCCCCGGGCTCGGCCGCTGGACCAACAAGCGCTGGTGGAAGCGGATGCCGTTGCCGGATGCGCCCGGCAAGGGCAAGGACGTCAACCCGGTGATCAAATCGCTGAACATCCCGGGCTTCGTCTCCTTCCGGCTCCCCGGGCTGCTTCGCGTCGCCTACCCGCAGTTCATCCACTACGAGTGGTACGTGCCGGTGGACGAGGATCACGTGCGCTATGTCCAGATCATGGTGAGATTCGAGGACGGCGTGAAGGCCGGCTTCTTCAAGGCCAAGTACCTGGCGGCGATCCGCTGGCTGTTCCATGGCCAGTTCACCGGACAAGACGCGTGGATGGTCGATGTCATGAACGCCCCGCCGGAGAAGCTCTACCGCCCCGACCTCTCGCTCACGGCGATCCGCCGCCACATCGAGCAGATCGAGCCCACCGTGCAGGTCGACACGACACCGGGTTCGAAGCGTCCTCTCCCGGCCGATGCCTGACCCCATCGAGCTCCACGTCCGGTTGGAGGGATCCGGGCCACCCGTCGTGTTCCTACACGGCGGAGGGCCCGGATGCTCCAGCTGGGCCGACTTCCGTCAGAGCGCTGAGATCGCCGCCCCGCAGCGCCGACGGCTCTTCGTCGATCTCGCGCAGTACGGGGACTCGGCGCACGGGCCGATCACCGGTCCCGGCTGGGACCATCAGGCGGCCTGCCTGCTCCACACCCTCGACCTTCAGGGCCTCGGGCAGGTCGACATCGTCGCCCAGTCGCTGGGCGGCTCAGTCGCCCTCACTCTCGCCGCCCAGCATCCCGATCGGGTCGGACGGCTCGTGGTCACCGGGAGCCAGCCCGTGCCCGCGCCGGACTCCGCGGCGACCGCCAGGGCGCTGGTCCGGGAGGCCCGCAGCCGCTACTACGGCGGTGAGGGCCCGACGCCGGAGAAGATGCGCGCGCTGATCGCCCGGCTCGAATGGTTCCACCCCGAGCGACTGCCCTCCTCGACGGTGATGCTGCGCTACGAGCACAGCATCACCCCCTGGGCGATGGCCGGAGCCGACGGTTCCGGCCGCGGGGAACCCCAGGACCTCTCGGACCTGCTCGCCGGGATCGAGCATCCGACCCTCTGGCTCTGGGGATCGCACGATCCCTTCGCCGGACCGGACTACGCCGTGGCGCTGGCCGCCTCGATGCCGCACGCCGACGTGTCCGTGCTCGCACGCACCTCGCACCATCCGCAGGAGGAACGACCCCACGCCTACGGACGCATCGTCCGTGAGTTCTTGGAACGAAAGGAAGACCAATGAAGCCGACCCCCAGGGATGCCGTCCTCGGTGCCGCGGCGATCGGAGGAGCGCTGCTCGCGATCCGCCTCGTACGTGTCGCGCTGTTGCGCCTGACCAGCACCGTCGTCCGCCAAGAGACGCACGATCGATGAGCATCGCACCCGATCTCGACGACCTCACCCACGCGGCGTTGTCCCAGATCCGCCCCAAGCGGCTGCGCGAGCTGGCCGTCGGCGTCGTGGACATCCCGAGCCCCACCGGCGAGGAGCTACCACTCGCCCGATGGGCCGTGCAGGAGCTCGACATCCAGGGGATCCCCGCGCGCCTACAGCCCCTCGACGATCGGCAGGCGAATGCCGTCGCGAAGCTCGAGGGCACCGGCGGCGGACGCAGCCTCCTGCTCTACGCACCGATCGACACGCTGACGACGGGCAACCCCGACGAGGACGAACCGTGGGCGGCCGCAACGCTCAGACCCGACATGCGCCCCGCGGCGACGGTCGACGGCGACTTCGTCATCGGCCTCGGCGCCAGCAACCCCAAGGGACATGCCGCCTGTGTGCTGGCGGCCGTCGAGGCCATCCACCGCAGCGGCATCGCACTGCCCGGCGATCTGTGGCTCGGTCTCGGCGCCGGCGGCATGCCGACGAACCGTCGTCTCGGCTCGGACCTCGTCCGTGAGAACACGGGGCAGGGAGCCGGCTGCTCGTTCATGATCGAGCAGGGTGTCTACCCCGACCACGCGCTCATCGCCAAGCCGGGATGGACCGTCGCCTGGGAGGAGGTGGGCCTCTGCTGGTTCGAGGTGACCGTCGGCGGAACCTTCAACTATGTGGGCAGCCGGCATCGGATGCCCTATGCCAATCCCATCGTCGAGGCCGGCAAGGTCATCGATGGCCTGGAGGAGTGGTTCCCCGAGTATTCGGCTCGCCACACCCGTGGCCTGGTGGCGCCCCAGGGCAATATCGGGGCTATCCGCAGCGGCTGGATGCACATGCCGGCGGTCTCTGCCTCACAGGCCCGTTTCATGGTCGACCTGCGCACCAGCCCAGGGGTGACACCCGCTGAGGTGGCCCGTGAGTTCGGCCAGGCCGTCGACGGCATCCGTCGACGCCATGAGGGGCTGGAGGTGTCCTGGGAGATGGTCCTGGCCATCCCCGGGACGAGCACCTCCGTCGACGATCCCGTCGTGCAGGCAGCGATCAGCGCGTGGGAAGCCGAGGACGGACGACCGCATCAGACCATCGTGGCCAATAGCGGTGCCACGGACGCTAATATCCTGCGTGGGCGTGGCATCCCCACCGCACGCATCGGCATGGACAGGATCGGTGCCGACGCTCCGATGCCGCTGGACTTCCCGGCAGGCATGAACGTGGTGGATGTGCGCGAGATGACCCGCCTGACCCGGCACCTCGTTCGCACCGCGATCGACGTCTGCTCGCGTCCGACCGATTGATCCCCGTCCGGTCGGCGACCCCGTCGCGAGAACCTCAGGGTCGCCGGCGCAGGGCCGCAGCGAAAAAGCCGAGATCATCGGCATCGTCGAGGTCGACGAGTGAGCGACGGAGGTCGTCGGCAGCCTCGGTATCGAATCCCGCGGCCGTGACATTGGCGAGGAACTTGGCGCCGACTCCCTCGCGATCGGCATCCGTGCGCGACGCAGCGGCGACCTCCTGCCAGGCGCCCGATGATGTCCGACACCGCACCCGCGCCGACCAGGCGGTGGCCGGTCCATCGGTCTCCAGGGCCTCGACGACGACCTCGGGCGCGCTCGGACGCAACCGCGCTTCTCTGAACCAACCGACCTCGGCCTCGTGTCCCCCGCAGACGGCATCGACGACGAAGGCCGCGCTCGCGGCCGCCTCGGTGGGTCCGATCACGTCCCGCCGATCGGTCACGAAGGCGAGGACGCCGGGGTCCAGTCCGATCTCCACGCGCGTGATCGTGGACAGATCGACGTAGCGGTCCCGCAGGGATCGCAGGGCCTCCACGACCGCGTGCAACGGCCGCGCACAGGGATACCACTTGGTCACGCATTCGGAGACCACCGCCGTGGAGCTCGGCGCCGGGAACGGGTCCGAGCCAGAACCGAGGAAGGCGGCACGAGCCGGATCGTCGAGCGCCTTCCACGAGGCCTGCACGCCGGCCTTGGCCTGCAGGGCCGCGGCCGCACCCGCGGCTGCGGCGCGTGCCGCGCTCAGATAGTGGCCACCCCCCAGCCGGTCCCCGGCCAGCAACCCGCCGGAGCCGATGCTTGCGATGCCGAGCGCATGGCAGGTCCGCTCCTCGTCGAGCCCCAGCAGTGTCGCGGCGGCGGCCGCCGAGCCGAGAGAGCCGAAGGTGGACGTCGGCCACCACCCCGCCGCGTAAAGTCCTGATCCGCCGAATCGGGCCGCGACCGTGCCGGTCACCTGATAGCCGGCGATGACGGCATCGATCACCTTCCGGCCGGAGACCCCCATGGCTCGCCCGAGGTGGAGAGCCGGTGCCGCCACCACCGCAGCCGGGACGGTGGCCGAGCCCGCGTGGAGGCTGTCGAACTCATCGACATGGCACGCCAGGGCGTCGAGCACCACCGCCTGCTCGAGCGGAAGCGCGGCATCCACCGCGATGGCCTCAGTGTCGTCGCCCGGGTGCCAGGACCTGGCGTAGTCGAGGAACTCTCCGCTGATCGCATGGTCGCCGCCGCGGATCATGCATCCGACACTGTCGAGCAGTTCCGTGGCCGCATCCGCGCGCGTCTGCGAGGTCGCCTCCCGTACGGTGCGGGAGGCGACCTCGGCCAGGACCTCGACCGTCGACACGTTCTCAATCCGTCAGGAGGGGAAGCACCGACCCGGCCACGTCGGCAGCCAGCTGCTCGGGCAGGTGGTAGGAGCCCACGTGCTGGAAGAAGACCGATGTCACCCCGAGACGCTGAGCCTCGCCGATCCTCTCGACAATGTGCTCGGCGGTGCCGAAGAGACAGAAATTCTCGGCGAAACGGACAGCGTCCGCATCACTCACCCACTGTCCGCACACCTCGACGGCCAGATCCCAGTCCTCCGCATGCACGAGATCCGGGTAGACCCCCGGCACCTCGGACGGGACGTCGATCTCGATGCCCGTGGACGCGAGAGCGGCTCCGCCGCCCTGCTGGGCGATCCCGGCGCAGATCGGCTTGAGGATCCGGGCGTCCCGCTCGACGTCATCGGTCACCATCGCGTGGGCGGAGACGACCACACCGACATCCTCGGGTCGGCGGCCCGCCTCCGCCGCACCTTCACGCACCAGACCGATCGCGCGCTCGAGCAGCGGTGTCGACACACCGGAGAGGAGGATCACGCCGTCGGCGATCTCGCCGGCGAGCTTGAGATTGCGCGGCCCGGTCGCCGCCATGTAGATCGGCACATCAGGCTGGGGATCCCGCAGGCGGCCCCGGCGGGTGCCGAAGTCGATCTCGGCGCCCTCGAGGAGCCCTCGGATCTGGGTCATCCCGGCCCGTAGCTCGGCCTGCTTACTCGGACGCAGCCCGACCGGCTCGACCGAGCTGTTGCCCACCCCGAGGCCCAACCGGAATCGCCCGGGCGCGACCTCGGCGATCGTCCGGGCGATCGAGGCGACGACGCTCGGATGCCGAGTGACGACATTGCTCACCGCCGTGCCGAGCTTGATCCTCGAGGTCTGCAACGCAGCGCCGTAGAGAGCCATATAGGGGTCACGCCAGAGCAGCTGCGAGTCCGGGATGTACAGCTCGTCGAAGCCCATCTCCTCCACCCGCGCGGCGAAGTCGGCGATCTCGGTCGCCGGCCGGCAGGCCGGGACGCGGATCCCCAACGACGGTGCGGTCATCGGCTGTGCGCCTCGATGAACGCGATGGTCTCCTTGTTGAAACGATCCGCGTGCTCATGCTGCGGCCAGTGCCCGCACTCGCCGTAGATGTCGAGCGTCGCGTCGCCGATGGCATCGGCCATCGCGCGCGCCTCGGGCACGTCGCCGAAAGGATTCTCCGCTCCCCACACGACGTGGGTCGGCGCGGTGATGCGTCCCAGTTGCTCGGCCGTGAGGAGATCCTGGGTGCGGTTCTCCATCTCCTGCAGGCACAGCAGGTGGTCGATGTTCTCCACGAAGCCGGGCTGGTGGTAGATGTCGTGTCGTATCTCGACGAGCTCGTCGGAGACATTGGCCGAGTCGAACATGAGCAGTTCGAGACGCTGGCGGGTGAAGGCGATGTCATCGCTGAGCACGGCCTTGCGGGTGCTGCCCTTGATGCGTTCCATCACCTCCGGCTTGGCTACCGTGCCCCCCGCCGCGACCAGGGCGAGGGTCTTGACCCGCTCGGGATGGTCGGCCGCGAGCCTGCCCGAGACCCAACCACCGAGCGACTCTCCGAGGAAGTGCGCCGAGGAGAGGCCGACCGCGTCCATATAGTCGAGCACGTGCTGCACATAACCCGCGATCCGATAGGGCACTCCAGGGCTCTCGGTGTAGCCATGGCCCATCATGTCGATCGCGTGGCACTCGAAGTGCTCGCTGAGCACCGCGACATTCCGCACGAAGGCCTCCAGATGCCCGCTCGTGCCGTGCAGCATCACGATCGGTTCCCCCTGGCCGGCACGCAGGGAACGCGTCCGCAGACCGCCTGCGTCCACATAGTCGACCGTGAACGCGACATTGCGCAGTTCAGTCCAGATCGTCATCGTTGCTCTCTCTCATTCCTCGGATTGCTGGTACCGGTTCAGGCGGGATCGTGCTGCGTGGGTTCGAAGGAGGCGACACCCATGCCGGTGAGCCATTCATCGATGGGCTCGTAGGCGAGGGTCCGTCCTCGGCCGGGGCCGACCGCGGTCGTCATCGCGATCCACGAGCGGATCTCCTGCGCCCCATTGCCCGCGACCTCCTCGAGCTTGTCGTTGGACCAGGAGAGGATCTCGCTGAGATCTCCGCGTTCGAGCTGCGCCAGGAAGTCGCGATCGAAGTCGGGATTGAGATCGGGCTCGGCCGCGCGGATGATCTCCCGCCGGCGGACCTCGAACTCCTTCCACTGGGTGCGGCCGTGCAGCCACGCCTCGACGAGGAAGCGATCGTCATCGGACAGGGTCTGCGACCAGTCGGGCCATGGCAGCCGATGGGAGAGTCCGCCCGAGGCGATGACGAGCACTCGCTTGTCCGCCTCGTCGCTGCGGGCGGCTGCCCCGATCGCGGCACCGAGTGCGGCGGCGCGCGGCAGGCCGATGAGCGGCGGCGCGAACATGTTGATGATGACCGGGACGATCGGGATGTCGAGATCGGGGACGAGGTACTGCAGGCTGTGGGTGATGCCGTGGTCCACGGTGAGCCTCAGCGAGAAGGCGGGATCGAAGCCCTCGTCGACGAGGCCGTCGACGACTCGCTTGGCGAGTTCGCGATCCACCGGCAGCGGCCCCTCGGGGGTTCCGGCCTCACCGGCGCCGAGGACCTCGGCGACCCCGACGGTGATCGACGGCATCAGGTCGAGGAACAGGCCCCGGAAGTGATTGGAGCCGATCACCACGATCGCATCCGGCCGCAGCTCGGCCACCATCTCGCGCGCTCGGTCCAGCCCCTCCCGGAAGCGGTGGGGTCCTTGCAGGTGGTCGACCTCGGCCCAGTGGGTGTTCATCAACGTGCTGTGGGACGCGGCGATACCGCCGACGATCTGGCTCACGGATATGACTTCCTCTCGTGTCGCTGGCGGCGAGACACCGCACCGCCGCCGCGCTCGTCACGGGCATCCGTCCCGTCGACAGCGAGTTGTCGTCGTTGCGCACGCGGCCTCGGCATCCATCTCACGGCATCGCTCGCGACCGCGGAAGCGTCATCCCGCGCCGCGGGATGGGCGTCTAGCCGAAGGCATGTGCGCGGCGCGACGTGTCCACACGGTGCGGAAGCGTGCGGGCGGAGGCCGGCGCCAGTCGCTCGGCCTCCATGGGGGGCCGGAGTCGGCGCGCGAGACCCAGAGCGGCGGTCTTCACTGCCGCGGCCAGCGGTGGAACGCGGTACTGCGTGACCGGAACCGAGACCGAGATGGCGGCCACGGCTTCGCCCCGCACGAGGACCGGCGCCGCGACACACGCCCGGCCCAGGGTGGCCTCCTCCCGCTCGAAGGCGAAGCCCGTGGCCCGGATCTCGGCCAGCTCCCGCCCGAGGGCGACCAGGTCGGTATTGGACTTCGGGGTGATGCGCCGCAGCGGACGGGCGAGGACGCTCTGGCGGACCTGCTCATTGCTGAAGGCCAGCAGCGCCTTGCCGACACCGGTACAGGTGAGAGGCATCCGCCCGCCGATGCGCGACGGCAGACCCAGGTCGGAGTGACCGTGGATCTTCTCGACATAGACCACGTCGAGGCCGTCGCGCACCCCGAGATGCACGGTCTCCTGGGTACTCAGGAACAGGTCCTGCAGGAACGGCAGCGCCGTCTCTCGGAGGCCGCGGTTGATCGGCACCAGGCCACTGAGTTCGAAGAGTCCGATGCCGAGCTCGTAGCCGTCCCCGTCGACAGCGATCAGCTGGTGCTCGATGAGCAGCCGCGCGAGCCGGTGGACGGTCGACTTCGGCATCCCGGTGCGCTCGACCAGGTCGTTGAGCCGAAGCTTCTGATCGCCGGCGCGGAATGCCTGGAGGATGCGCAGGCTCTTCTCCAGCATGTTGGCGCTGTCCCGTTCGACCGGCTGATTCCATGTCATGAGACGCTCTCTTTCTGCAAGAGTGGTGCACACGGTTCCCTGTGATCGACACAAGAACCACACACGGTACAATGTACGGACTCGGCGTACGGACGTCTAGAGGAAAGGCAGTGCAGGTGTCTCCCAACTCGACCGACGGCGCCCGGCTCACCCCGGAGACGATCGCCGCTCACGCGCTCGCCCTCGCCGACGAGGACGGGCTGGAGAAGCTCACCGTCCGCCGCCTCGCGTCTCGCATCGGGATCGGCACCATGACCTTCTACGGGTACTTCCGCTCGAAGGAGGAGATCCTCGACGCGATGGCCGATCTCGCGCTCGGGTCCCTCGTCCTGCCCGACCGCAGCACGAACGAGACGCCGTCCGAGGCGATCGTGTCGATGGCGAACGCCTTCCGCCAGCTCCTGCACGACCATCCGGCCGTCGCGCAGATCCTCGTCACGCGCGTCACCGAGAGCCCGCAGGCCCGTCGAGGAGCGATGGAGGCCGTCATCGACCGGCTCATCGCCAGCGGCATCCCCGGCCCGCTCGCCGTCCAGTGCTATGGGTTCATCATCATCTACACGCTCGGCTTCGAGAGCTACCAAGCGCCGAGGAACTGGGCCGGCGACGATGCCGAGAGCGACGAGCGACGACGCCAGCAGAGCCATCGCTTCGCTGCCCTGCCGATGGACGAGTTCCCCCGATTGATCGCCCTACGCGACTCCATCATCGACCTGCCGGCGGACTCGCAGTTCGAGTTCGGGCTTCAGTGTCTGTGCGCGCAGGTCGAGAGCCTGCTGGCCGGATAGCCGCAGCGAGGAGTCCGTCGCCGAAGCGATCCGCGGCTCAGTCCCCCGAATCTGTCGAGACGAGAATCTCGATGTCGAGCCCATAGGCGAAGGCCACAGCCCACACCCGCTCGGCGGTCGCCCCCGCTTCGATATCGTCGTCACCACGCTCGATCAGCACCCTGCTGCCGTCGCGGCGACAGGGCACCGACGCCGCTGCGAGGACCTCATCGAGTCCCTCCCACTCGTCGGCGGCGTCGAGGAATCCCCGCCTCGACTCCCGCAGCGCCGCGGAGAGCACGGCTTCGCGACTGCCGAGGCCGAAGAGATCCTGGCCCTCGTCGCGCACGAGGGCGGCGGCCCCGGGCCCGTCATCGGCGGAGAGCAACGAGGCATCGAGCCCCCGGACGACCACGAAGGGACGACCACCGAGCTTGCCCGATGCCAGTTCGGCGGCACCTGCGATCTCGTCGGCGACGGCAGGGGCGGTGACCACGAGCGTATTGCCGTGGCCGTCGGTC
Source organism: Aeromicrobium piscarium (assembly GCF_007421815.1). Lineage (GTDB taxonomy): Bacteria > Actinomycetota > Actinomycetes > Propionibacteriales > Nocardioidaceae > Aeromicrobium > Aeromicrobium piscarium. The sequence continues at coordinate 120,476 of NZ_VLNT01000004.1, forward strand.
TTCCCCGCGAAGGACGCGACCGGGACGACACCCGCACAGCCGATGGCCATGTCCGTCTGGCCGTTGCGCCATGACCGCCCCGCGGTGTCGGCGATCACGACGCCCACGGTGACCCCGGCCAGCTCCGCGATGCGGGCGCGCAACCGCCGCGCATCACCGTCAGGGTCGCGGGGCAAGGGGATGACATAACCCTCCTCGACATTGGAGGCGTCGATTCCGGCGGCCGCCATCGTCAACCCGTGGTGGGTGCGGACGATCGATGTGCCGCCGCGGCGCGCCACCACCCGATCGGTCTCCTCGGCGAGCACCTCATCGCGGGATCGACGCGTGGCCAGTCCCGCGGCCTTGGCGACGATCTTGCTGGTCACGACCACGACATCGCCGTCGACGAGCTCGGCGGCCTCGGTCAGGAGCGCCGCGAGATCATGCCCCGGGGCGATCTCGCCGATACCGTCGACCGCGATCAGCTCGACCATCTCAGCGCTCCCCCGCCAGGGGCCGGGCGAGCTCCAGCGCATCCTCGGCCAGCGCTCGGGTCGTGTCGTCGTCGCTCATGTAGAGGGGGACGGCCCGCGCGGCGATGCCGGCGGACTCGATCCGCGACACTGTCCCCGCATCCGCGGTGTCGACGAGCCAGCCGTCGAGCACTCCACCTCCCGATCGGGCGCCGTGGAACTCGGCGACACCGGCGGCGCTCACCTCCAGACCGAGCCCGCCGAGCAGTTGATCGGCCATACCGCGCACGTGGCCACCGGCGATGATCGGGGAGACCCCGACCACCGGTGCCGCTGCCGTGCGCAGGAGCTCCCGCATGCCCGGCACGGCAAGGATCGGGGCGATGGAGACGATCGGATTCGAGGGCGCGACCACGATCACGTCGGCACCCTCTACGGCCTCGATGACACCCGGAGCAGGGGCGGCCGACTCGATGCCCTCGTATCGCAGCGACCGAATCGGCACCTGGGCTCGATAGCGGATCCAGTACTCCTGGAAGTGCACGTCACTCTCGCCCTCAGGCGTGTCGACGACCAGACGGGTGGCGACCTCGTCGTCGGTCATCGGAACGAGGCGGATACCCGGTCGCCACCGCTCGCACAGCTCGTCGGTCACCTGGGAGAGGGTGGCGCCGCGGCGCAGGCGGTCCGAGCGCACCAGATGGGTCGCCAGATCGCGATCGCCCAGGCCGAACCATGCCTCGGGCTCGCCATAGCGCTCCAGCTCCCCGCGGGCATTCCAGGTCTCGTCCTGGCGGCCCCAGCGCCGCTCGGGATCGATCCCGCCGCCGAGCGTGTACATCACCGAGTCGAGATCCGGGCAGACGCGAACGCCGAAGACCCAGAGGTCGTCGGCCGTGTTGACGATGGCGGTGATCTGGGTGTCCGGATGCGCCGCGCGCATCCCTTCGAGGAAGCGCGCTCCACCGACCCCGCCGGTGAGCACGACGATGTTCTGCATGAACACCAGTGTCGCGTTCAGTCGACCTCGACGTCGTCGCGGACCCCCCGCCACGCGGTCGTGCCGCCGTCGACGGGCAGGTTCGCACCGGTGATGAAGGAGGCGGCGTCGCTCGCCAGGAAGCAGACGGCAGCGGCGATCTCCTCCACTTCGCCGAATCGCGGCAGCAGATGCGTGCCGTACATGGCCCGGGCCCGGGCGACCTTGTCGTCCGCGGCGTCCAGATGCGACTGGCTCATCGGCGTACGGATCGATCCCGGCGAGAAGGCATTGACCCGGATGTGCGGGGCCAGGCCCACGGCTGCCGTGCGGGTCAGCTGCAGCACGGCCGCCTTGCTCACCGAGTACGCGGTCATCGGCGATCCGTTCATGCCTGCGACGGAGGCGGCGTTGACGACCGACGGGCCACGGGAGGATTCCATCAGATAAGGCGTGGCAGCCTTGATCGCGAGCCAGACGGCCTTGAGGTTGATGTCCATCACGGCGTCCCAGGCCGTCTCCTCGAGCTCATGGACGCGGACGCGATCGGGATCGGTGAACACGTGGTCGAGCACGCCCGCATTGTTGACGAGGGTGTCCATGCCGCCCGCCTGCCGGGCGAAGTCATCGACCATCGCGATGACCTGCGTGCCCTGCGCGAGATCCACCTCGAGTTCGGCGGCCCGAGCGCCGAGCGCCTCGATCTCGGCGGCGAGGGTTCGCAGACCCTCGACATCGCGGTCGGCGATCCCCAGGTGGGAGGCTCCGCGGCGCGCGGCCTCCAGGGCGATCTCGCGCCCCATCCCCTGGGCGGCCCCGGTGATGAGGATGCGCTTGTCGTCGAGCATGTCGTGTCCCTTCGAGGTCATGAGGTGCGTCCGCCCTCCAGCAGGGCGCCGCGACCGGCGTGCGTCGGCTGAGCGAAGGCCGCCGATCCCGAGGCGTGCGTGTAGCCGGCGTCGACGAACATCTCGCTGCCGGTCATGTAGCGCGCATCGTCGCTGGCGAGGAAGGCCATCGCCCCGGCGATGTCCTCGGGCTGGCCGGCGCGGTCGAGCATGGCCGATGACGTCATCGCCTCGGTGGTCTGCTCGAGGGCCTGGGCGTCGCCGACGATCGCCGAGGCGGTCATGGGCGAGACCACCGCGCCGGGCACGACGGTGTTCACACGGATGCCGAAGGGCCGCAGCTCGGCCGCGACGGAGCGGACCAGACCGATGACACCCGCCTTGGTGGCGCTATAGACGTGAGGGCCCGCTCCTCCGACGATCCCGCCGGGGCTGGCGGTGACGATGATGCTGCCCGAGCCCCGGGACTGCATGACGCGCGCCGCGTGCTTGAGGGAGAGGATGACGCCGCGCAGGTTCACCGCGATCGTCAGATCGACATCGGTCGTGCGCTGTTCGGCGATCGGGCCGATCGCGCCGAAGACGGCGGCATTGGCGATGAAGACGTCGAGTCGGCCGTGTCGCTCGACGACGGTGTCGACGAGACCGGCGATGCTGTCCTCGTCCGTGACATCGGTGACGACGAACTCTGCCCGGTCGCCCAGCCGTTCGGCGAGGTCACGCGCCGGGTCCGTCTGCACGTCCGCGATGACGACGTGGGCGCCCTCGTCGACGAACCGGGCGACGGCCGCGGCACCGATCCCGGTGGCACCCCCCGTGACGATGACCACCGCTTCGTTCAGTCCGTGCATCTTCGGCCTCCTTAAATCCATGCTAACGATATATAGAGAAACATTCCGCGGCTAGGGCCCGGCCCCCCGGCGTCACCATTGCCGTCACGCCCGCTCAGTGATATAGATCATGATCATGAATTTGCTCAGGGGAAGTCGCCGGACGTCCACCGTCGTCGGTCTGGCGCTGATGGCCATCGTGGCGGCGGGCTGCACCGGCACCGATGACCAACGCCGTTCAACCGACGCGCCGGACCGGTGCGAGGACCCGGCGACGTGGGAGTCGCTCTCGATCGGCTCGGCGGAGATCACCGACGCGACCGGGGTCTGGAACGACGGCGCCTCGACGCGGGTCACCCCTCCGGAGGAGACCGAGGTGGACACGGACCCCTTCTGCGAGGTCGCCGTCACGCTGACCCACGGCGAGGAGGGTGGATTCGGACCCGACGAGGTCGGCCTCTGGGTCTGGTTGCCCGAGGACTGGAACGGCCGCCTGCAGGCGATCGGTGGCGGCGGGACCTATGCCACCAACGGCCCCGAGGTGATGCGCGAGGCGCTGGCCACGGGGTATGCGGTCACCGCGAGCGATGCCGGGATCGGCGAGGAGCGCCAGCCGAATATCTTCCTGACCGATCAGGAGACCTTCGACTGGCAGATCTTCGAGAACTGGACCCACCGCAGCATCGGCGAGACCGGCCTGCTCGCGCAAGCGGCCATCGAGGCGTTCTACGACGAGCCGGCCGAGTACTCCTACTGGAACGGCTGCTCGAACGGGGGCCGCCAGGGGCTGGCTGCGGCGCAGCGTTATCCCGATCTCTTCGACGGCGTCCTCGCGGCCGCACCCGCCCTCTACGGCGCCGACCGGCTGAACATGACCATGTCGTGGCCCGCGATCGTCCAGCAGGAGCGGCTCGGGGGTCTGATGGACGAGTGCACGGCGACGACCATGAACACGGCGATCATCGATCACTGCGATGCGGACGACGGAGCCGAGGACGGGTTACTCGGCGACCCTCGCACCTGCGATGTCGCCGCGGCACTGCAACCACTGGTCGGCACCGAGACCCCCTGCGGATCGATCACCTCCGAGGAGGTCGCCGTCGCGCTGGAGATCTTCGCGGGTCCGACGACCCCGGACGGCCAGGCGGTCTGGTACGGATTCGAGCCGGGGATCGACCTCGCCGGCGGAGCGATCCGCACACCACCGTCCTTCGCACTGCAGAACTTCGCCTTCGCCGATCTCGATCACGACTGGACGACCGTCTCCTCGACGGATCTCGTCACCTCGGTCAGGCCGCGCCTGCAAGGACGCTTGGAACTGCTCGCGACCGCCGACCCCTCGCTCAGCCGGCTGCGCGATGCCGGTGGCAAGGTCCTGATGTGGCACGGCCTCGCGGACGCCATCTTCCCCGCTCAGCAGTCCGTCCACTATGTCGAGGAGGTCACCCAGCTCACCGGGGAGAGCACCGCCGACTTCCTGCGGCTGTTCCTGGCTCCCGGCGTCGATCACTGCGGCGGCGGAGACGGGCCGGCCCCCGCCGATCCCCTCGCGGCACTCGTCGCCTGGGTCGAGGATGGCACCGCTCCGGACACCCTGCTCGCCGAGGACCGCGACGAGGACGGCGAGGTCGTCCGCACCCGTGACCTCTGCGCCTTCCCGGCGAAGCAGGCCTATGAGGGCGGCGAGGTGGACGACGCCGGGAGCTTCACCTGCGAGGCAGCCGACGGCTGAGACAGGGGCACGGGCCGATCAACGCCGGCCGCCGAGTCCTCCGATCGCCTCGACGCAGCCGGCGACCATGTCGTGGACGATCTGGCGCGTGGGTCGGATCTCGGTCATCCGGCCCACCACCTGACCGACGAAGAAGGAGGTCAGCTCGTCGACATCCCGCCCCTCCTCGGCGGCGGCCTCGATCAGCGCCCAGGCGTCCTTGGACAGCAGCAGCTGCTGGTTCATCGGCAGGACCGGTGGCGCATCGGCGCTCTCCCAGGCGTCGTGCCAGGCCGATCTGAGCTGGCGTGCGGGCTTGCCCGTCCGCGCGGTGGAACGCACCGTGTCGCCGCTGCCGGCACGCAGCAGACGCCGCTTCACGGTCGTCGGCGTGATGTCCTCCTCGCTCGCGAGCCACACCGAACCGCACCAGGCCCCGGCGGCGCCCAGAGCGAGGCTCGCCGCCAGCTGTCGGCCGTCGGCGATCCCGCCCGCCGCCAGCACCGGCACGTCTCCGGCGAGATCGACGATCTCCGGGGTCAGCACCATCGTGGCGATCGAGCCGGTGTGGCCGCCGGCCTCGGTGCCCTGAGCGACGAGCACGTCGACCCCGAGGTCGAGCTGTCGGCGAGCATGCGTGGACGAGCCGATGAGCGCTGCCACCGGCACGTCCTCGGCGTGCGCGCGTTCGATCAGACGTGCCGGGGCGGGGCCGAGCGCATTGGCCACGAGCGCCGGGCGGTGGGCGAAGGTCACGTCGAGCAGCGCCTCGACGCCGTCCGCTGAGAGCGAGGTGGTCGTCGTCGCGCCGTGCCCGAGCTGCCCGAGCCCCGGGGACGCGATGCCGTGCTCAGCCAGCAGCTCGCGCACGAAGTCGACGTGGGTGACCGGCAACGGGCCGCTCGCCACCCCCGTCATCGGGCCGGGCGGCACGAGCAGATCGACCCCGAAGGGCGCCCCGTCACACCGCTCCGCGATCCACGTGAGGTGACGATCGAGCTCGTCGGGAACGTACGGCGTGGCCGCCAGCACTCCCAGACCGCCCGCGGCGCTCACCTCGGCCACGACCCCGGGCGAACGGCTGAATCCGGCGAGCGGGAGCTCGAGGCCGAACATCGTCGTGAACCGCGTATCGATGATCGCGCTCATCGCGGCAGTCCCAGAGCTCGGGCGATGATGCCGCGTTGGATGTCATTGGTGCCGCCGCCGATGACATACATGGGTGCCAGACGCAGTATCGCCTCGTAACGACCATCGAGGGCGGCCTCGGGCCCCAGCAGATCGAGGGCGACCCGGCCGAACTCCTCGGCGAGGTGACCGCTGAGGACCGCCGACACCGGACCGAGGATCCGGGCATCGTCGCCGTCCATCGCCCGGGTGGCCTCCACCACGAGGACGCGTGCCGCCTGGAGACGCGCGGCGACCGATCCGAGTCGGTCGAGGATGACGGGATCGCCGTTCCGGTGGGCGCGCAGGTCACGCAGCAGAGCATCGAAGTGGCCGAGAAGTGTCGCGGCGATGCCGCCCATGAGCACGCGCTCGGCCGCCAGGGCGTCCGTGATGACGCGCCAACCGCCGTTCACCTCGCCGACGCGCGCCGCATCCGGCACACGGACATCGTCGTAGAAGACCGAACAGGAGATCTCCCCGGACAACGCCCGGTGCTGCTGCACCGTGATGCCGGCGGTGTCCATCGGCACCAGGAAGATCGTGATGCCGGCATGGCGTGGATGTGCCTCCGGGTCGGTGCGCACCGCCAGCCATACGTGCGAGGCGGTGTGGGCCCGCGTGGTCCACAGCTTCTGACCGCGGATCACCCACGCATCGCCATCGCACACGGCTCGCGTGCTGAGCGAGGCGAGATCCGAACCGGCATCCGGCTCGGAGTAGCCCAGACAGAAGGCTATCCGCCCCTCCCGCAGCAGCGGCAGGAACTCCTGCTTCTGATCGGCGCTCCCGTGCCGCAGCAGCGAGTGGCCGATGAGCATCGTCGCGCTCATCGCCCGGTCGACAGGGCCACCGGCGTACTTCATCTCCTCGTTGAGGACGACCTGCTCCTCTAGGGAGGCTCCGCGGCCTCCGTGTTCGGCCGGCCAGGAGAGCGCGAAGAGACCCGCCGCCGCGGCAGCGGCGCGTACCCCCTCCGTATCGAAACCGTCATCGCCTCGGTGAGCATCGAGCAGGGCGCGCACCTCGGCACGCAGCAGTTCGGCGTCCTCGCCGAGGTCCAGTGGCGGCAGTGCGCCGTCGTCGGCGAGGAGGAACCGTTCGAGTCCGTGGGATGGGGCGACGGCGCTCTCGAGGGCCCGCAGCCGCGACACCTCGGCGTGGACGAAGCGGAACAGCCACGCGACCTCGTGCTCGTCGAAGTAGCCGATCGCACCGAGGGTGTGCTGGGCCCCGGCCAGCACACCGACCACGTGATCGCGGGCGTGCCGCGCGACGAGGGCGCAGGCGAGCGGCGCCGGGCCGTCTGTCGCGGTGCGTGCGGCCTCGTCCACGAGGGCATCGTGGGCGAGCACGTCGATCTGCCCGCTGGCAACCCGTTGCTGCACGGCTCCGAAGGCGCCGATGACCTGGCCGAACTGGCGACGTGTGGTGGCGTGTCCGACCGCGAGGCGGTGCGCTCGTCGGGAGGCGCCGCCGAGCCGTGCCGCGGCTGCCAGCCGCAGCACGGCGATGCACTCCTCGATGAGCGTCCGGCCGACCTCCAGCTCCTCACCGGCGCCGAGGGTCACGCGGTGCCATGAGGGGACCGCGAGGCCGGGAGCGGGGACCGCCCGGGCCACCGGGGCGAGCCGTGTCGTCGTCCCGGCAGCATCGAGCTCGAGCACATGGGTGGTGCCGGCGGGCACCAGCGCCTCCGCGGTGGGGTCGAGACTGACGGCGGGGCGAGCGGTGCCGAGGTCGAGGCCGGGCACCAGCCGCGCGGCGACATAGGCATCGGCGAGCGGAAGCGAGCATCCCCGCTCGCCGAGGACTCCCTCGGCGGCCGCGAGATAGTCCACCGCCCCGGCCTCACCCAGCTCGAACCATCCCTGCTGCGCGGCGATGGCATGGAGCTCGTCCAGGTCCGCCGTCGCTGCGGCGGTCGCATCGGGCCACACTCCGTCGAGTGCGCCGGCCACCGCCCGAGCGAAGTCGCGGATCTCGGCATTTCCTGATCGATCATCGTCCATGAATGACATCATGAACGATAGCCGTCTGAAACCCAAGCGGTACTCTCGCGCTGTGGAGACGACGTCACCGGGCCGGCCGCGCGATCCCGCGGTCGGCGAACGCATCACCGCGGCAGCCGTCGAGGTCTTCGCCCGCCAGGGATGGAGCGGTTTCAGCCTCGACGCCGTGGCGCGGACCGCCGGCGTCGGCAAGGCCTCGATCTACCTGCGCTGGACCGACAAGGAGGCGTTGCTCACCGACGCGATGGCGGCCGTGTTCGCCCCGATCGCGGACATCGATTCGGGCACCCTGCGCGGAGATCTGGAACAGCTCGCCCTGCTCCTGCTCACCCTCTACGCCGATGGCGTGCGTGGCACTGCCGCCCGGCGCATCGTCGTCGAGTCGGAGGTGACGGAGGCGGTGAGAGAGCGATGGGCGACCGTGCGAGCCGAGCAGATCGCCACCACACGCTCGATCGTCCGGCGCGCGGTCGAGCGCGGCGAGCTCGCGACCGACGCCCCGGTCGCGCTCGTCCTCGACAGCCTGTGCGGCGCGGCGATGCTCCACCCCGTGGCGGTATCGGCGGCACACCTGACCGAGCCTGCGCTCGCCCGGCATGCCGCGGCGATGGTCGACTTCGTCCTCGCCGGCGCCTCCGCCTATCCCCGCCGTTGAGCCCGGCAGCGTTGAGAGCAACACGCAGGTTCCTGCGCGTTGCTCTGCCACTCACTCGCCGTGGCCCTCGCCAGTGTCGAATGTCCGGGACGCCACGTGACTGCGCAGGTAGTCCCGCAGATACGGGAGCGTGAAGTCGACATAGCCGTGCTTCGTCGACATGATCATTTCCGCAGCCAGGAGCTTGAGCCGGTATTGGCTGACGTAGTTCGCATCGACCCCGAGCCGGCGCGCGATGTCAGCCATCTTGCTCGGCCCGTCATCCTGAGCCATCGCCAGAAGGAACGAGCGAGTGATCGGCGACAGAGGAGCCAGCGCTGGTTCGTGGACCAGCTGCCCAACGCGCCGGATCGCGCCCGCGACGGCCTTATCGGCATCCTCCGGCGAGATCTCATCGCTGTCTGGAGTAGCAGCCCACATGCGAAACCCGATGAGCTGCACCAGAAAGGGATAGCCTTGGGTTCCATCAGCCGCGACCGTCAAGGCCTCGTCTCCGATCGTTCGGCCGGCCATCTCAACTGGCTCGCGCAGCGCTCGCCTCACGTCGCCAGGCGACACGCTTGTCATGCCGTACCGCTCAGCCCGGCGCATGAATGTCATGACCTCATCGCTGAGGACGTCATCGACCGACCCCGGGAGACCAGCACCGACGAATGCGACCTGGCGGCCGTCCCGGAAAGCATGCTGCACTGCCTGAGTGATAGCCCGTAGATCGTCACGGGCGGCCGTGTGAACTTCATCCAGGGAGATGACGACGCCAGAGCCAATGGGGGCGAGGTGGTCGGCGAGATCCTCGAGCTGGGACCGAAAGGTGGCAGTGGCCGGATAACGCTCAGTGAACTCCCTCGAAATCCCGAGACCAGTGCCGCTCACCTTGAGCTCCGCGCTCGTCGCATGCCACTCGGTAGAACCACCAGCGTGCTTCGCCAGGAGACGTGGCAGGGTACTGCGAGCTATCTCCTCGGCGACTCCGGGGCGTGTCGTCTCGGACACCACGACCCAGTTCCGCCGTCTCGCCTGGTCCTCCAGCGCGTTGAGCATGACCGTCTTCCCGGCACCGCGCGCTCCGGTGAAGAGCATCGCCCGCGCCGGGTCGCCGGGGCTGCTGTCGAGGGCATCGCCGAAATCCTCGATCACTTCATCGCGAAAGTAGGAGTGAACGGGTTCGCCATGATCAAACCACCGTTAGAAATCATTAGATTTATTAGATATGACGATACACGTTAGAGGTCGCTAGATCTATTAGATATCCGGCTCATGGCGACGAGTCAGAGCAAGCACAGCAGCAACTCACCTTGAGGACCTCGGCTCACGAGTTCCCCGGCGACGGGTCGCACGACGAGCTCAGCCGTAGTAGGACCTTCCCGCTGATCCGGGGACCGCATCGCCACCGTCGACGACCAGCGTCGCCCCGTTGATCCGGCGCGCCCCGGAGAGGAAATAGGCCGCCTCGGCGACATCCTCGCTCGTCGTGGGCACACCGGACGACGAACGAGAGGCCAACTGTTCGTAGGCCCGCTCCACGTCACCGGGCCCACTGCCGACGAGGCCGGCCGACAGCGAGCTCACGGTGCCTCCGGGCGCTACGGCATTGACGGTGAGCCCATAGGGCGCGACCTCGACGGCCAGGGACTCCACGAGACCTTTCACCGCGTGCTTCGCGGCGGTGTACAGATGAGGTCCGAGTCCGCCGCGCACGCTCGCGACCGAGGCGGTCGCGACGAGGGCACCGCGACCCTGCGGTCGCATCCGCGCCACCCCGTGCTTGAAGGCCAGGAACACGCTGGTGAACAGCAGATCCATCGTGGCGCGGGCGTCGCTCAGCTCCGTGTCCTCCACGCGGCCCGTGACGCCGACCGCTCCGGCATTGGCGTAGACGGCGTCGACCGGGCCGAAGGCCGAGGCCGCCTCGAACAACGCCACCGTGTCGCGCTCGCTGGTGGCATCGGCAGAGACGAAGCGCACCGCGGGGCCGAGCTCGCGCGCCAACAGCTCACCCTCGTCCGCCGCGAGATCGCCCAGGACGACACACCCGCCTGCGGCCACGACCCGCCGGGTGACCGCGGCGCCGATACCGCGCGCGCCTCCGGTCACCACCGCCACCTGTGTCGGCTCAGGCATCGCCGCGTCCGATCTGCACCAGGTCCTCGGCCCGGACCGTCTTGACCCTCGGCCGTCCGTCGGGACGGCCGGCGGCGCGCTCATGCCGATCGATGCGCTTCCAGGCCGCCGCGTCGAGCCGGTCGGGGACGAGCGACTCGAGGTCTTCCTCGACCGCCAGCCCCGCAGGGATCGTTCCCTCGCGCACGTCGTGGAGCAATGCGGCGACCGTCTCCTGGGCGCACAGCTTGTTGGTGCCGATGACCCCCGAGGGACCGCGCTTGATCCAGCCCACCACATACGCGCGACCGGCCCACTCTCCCGCCGGATCGACGACCTTGCCCTCGCTATTGGGCACGACGCCGCGGTCGGCATCGAAGGGGAGCCCGGGTACCGGCTCGCCGAAGTAGCCGACCGAGCGCAGGACGAGCCCGCACTCGAGGTCCTCCAACTCCCCCGTGGGATGTGCGGCCGTGCGCCCGCCCTCCTCGACCAGCTCGTTGCGGCCGACACGCAGGCCGGTCACGTGGGAGTCACCCAGCATCTCGGCGGGCGAGCTCAGGAAGCGCAGCGTGACCGTGCGATCGCCGTCCTCGGGCTCCGTGGCCGCCGCCTCGTCGAGCACCTCGGCCTTCAACCGGGCGATGTCATCGGCGGGCTCGCGGAGCGCACCCTCGGCGCCCTCGACCCGCACGTGGACACCCCGGGTGGCCAGCAGCCCGAGCAGCTCCGGGGTGGTGAAAGCTGCCTCGGCCGGGCCACGGCGTCCGAGGACCACCACCTCGCGGATCTTCGACGAACGCAGCGCCTCGAGGGCGTGATCGGCGATATCCGAGCGCTCCAGCGTGGCGATATCCGCCGTCAGGACACGGGCGACGTCGAGGGCGACATTGCCGTTGCCGATGATGACGGCCCGCTCGCCGCTCAGGTCGAACTCGTGGTCGGCGGCATCGGGATGCCCGTTGTACCAGGCGACGAAGTCAGTGGCAGGGTGGCTCCCGGGCAGGTCCTCGCCTTCGATCCCGAGCCGCCGGTCGCGCATCGCGCCGACCGCGTACACGACGGCGTGATAGCGATCCTGGAGCTGCTCGAAGCTGATATCAGCGCCGATCTCGACGTTGAGGAACAGCCTGAATCCCGACCTCCGGAACAGCGAGCCGAACTGCTCGGCCACCACCTTGGTGTCCTGGTGGTCCGGGGCCACGCCGTACCGCACCAGGCCGAAGGGGACCGGCAGCCGCTCGAACATGTCGACGTTGACCTCCAGACCCCGCGTCTCCAGCAGCTCCTCGGCCACGTAGCACGCGGAGGGCCCCGAGCCGACGACCGCGACGCGCAGCGGTCCCTCCCAGTCACCGCTCCACTCACGCTTGCGTGGGGCATTGGCGGTCTGCGGGTAGTCGGCATTCTCCGGATCGAGGTAGTAGCGCGCGTTGATCTGCTGATAGCGCTCCATCGACTCGGGGAGCTCGTAGTCCGGGGCGATCGCCGAGACCGGGCAGACATCCATGCAGGCCCCGCACTCGATGCAGACGTCCGGGTCGATGTACAGCATCTCCGCCGTGCGGTAGTCCGGCTCGTCCGGAGTCGGGTGGATGCAATTCACCGGGCAGACCGGCACGCACGAGGCGTCGTTGCAGCAACTCCGGGTGATCACGTAGGGCATTGAAGGAGACCTTCCTCACACCAAAGACTATTTGAGGTATACGATAGTCATAGATTTCCCGAGGAGGAAGACATGGACCTGATCATCGTCGGCGTCGACGGCAGCGAGACCGCTCTCGCCGCGGCCCGGACCGCGGCCACGCTCGCCCATACGACGAGCGCACGCCTGCACGTCATCTCCGCGACCCCGCGCGACACGGTGGACTACGAGGACGGCCAGCACCACGTCCAGGTCGATGTCGCGGCCGAGGCCGAGCAGATCGCCCAGGAGGCCGCGACAGCCCTCCGCGAGATCACCCCTGACATCACGTCGAGCGCGGTCAAGGGCCGCCCGGCCGATGCGCTCGTGAGCGAGGCCGAGCGGCTGGGAGCCGACCTCATCGTCGTCGGGAATCGGCGCGTGCAGAGCGCGGTGGCACGGGTGCTCGGCAGCATCGCCACAGCGGTCGCACACCACGCACCCTGCGATGTCTACATCGCCCACACTGGCCGCTGACACCCGTGGTTGCCGTCACGCCGCGATATCCGTAGTATTCATACGCATGATTAGAGGAGGATGACCATGGCGACCACTCCCGACCGTACCGCCGTCCCCGGCGATCTCGACGTCCTCGTCGTCGGCGCCGGCTTCTCCGGCCTGTACAGCGTCTACCGCCTGCGCGAGCTCGGCTTCCGCGTGCACGGTATCGATGCCGGCGAGGACGTCGGCGGCGTCTGGTACTGGAACCGCTACCCCGGCGCGCGGTGCGATATCGAGAGCGTCGATTACTGCTACTCCTTCTCCGACGAGCTCGTCCGCGAGTGGGACTGGACCGAGCGCTATCCCGCGCAGCCGGAGATCCTGCGCTACATCAACTTCGTCGCCGACAAGTTCGAGCTGCGCGAGGACTTCACCTTCGGCACCCGGGTCGACAGCGTTACCTGGGACGAGGAGGACCGCCGCTGGCACGTCACCACCGATCGCGGTGACGACATCACCGTCTCGCACGTCATCATGGCGACCGGGCAGCTCGCGGTGCCGCAATTACCCGACATCCCCGGCATCGAGGACTTCGAGGGTCGCACCCTGCACACCGGCGCCTGGCCCCACGAGGGCGTGGATGTCACGGACGAGCGGGTCGGCGTCATCGGGACCGGCTCCTCGGGTGTGCAGGTCATCCCCCAGCTCGCCAAGCAGGCCGGGCACCTGACGGTGCTCCAGCGCACCGCGCACTTCGTGATGCCCGCGGAGAACCACCCGCTCGATCGGGAGTACGCCGAGGACCTGAAGACGCGCTTCGAGGAGTATCGCGAGATCGCCCGCCACCATCCCGGTGGCACGCACCGCAAGTTCGGCACCTCCTCCGCGCTCGAGGTGTCCGACGAGGAGCTGCGGGCGTCCTTCGACGCCTACTGGGACCGGGGCGGACCCGATGTCCTGGCCGCGTACACCGACCTGCGCACCGACGAGCGAGCCGCCGAACGGGTCGGCGAGCTGGTGCGCGAGAAGATCCGCGGCATCGTCCACGACCCGGCCACCGCCGAACGGCTCTGCCCGCGCGGCTATCCCTTCGGCTCCAAACGCCTGGTCCTCGAGATCGACTACTACACGACCTACAACCGCGACAATGTCGACCTCGTCGACGTCGGCGCCGATCCGATCGAGCGGATCGCGCCGAACGGAGTCGTGCTGCGCAGCGGCACCGAGATCGAGCTCGACACCCTCGTCTTCGCCACCGGCTTCGACGCGCTGACCGGGGCGCTGTTCTCCGCCAATATCACCGGGGTCGGCGGCCTCACCCTGCCCGACGCATGGAAGGACGGTCCGCGAACCTATCTCGGCGTCGCCACGCACGGGTTCCCGAACCTCTACTTCGTCGCGGGCGCGGGCAGTCCATCGGTCATCAGCAACGTGCTCATCTCCATCGAGCAGCACGTCGAGTGGATCACCGATCACATCGCCTGGCTCCGCGACCACGATCTCGACCGGTCCGAGGCGACCGAGGAGGCACAGGACGAGTGGACCCACCACGTCTACGAGACCGCCGCGCCGACCCTGTTCATGAAGGGCAATAGCTGGTATCTCGGTGCCAATGTCCCCGGAAAGCCGCGGGTCTTCTCGCTGTACCTCGGCGGAGTCGGACGCTATCGCGAGGTGTGCGATGAAGTCGCCGCCCGCGACTACGCCGGCTTCGCGACCACCTGACAAGGAGCTCCCATGTCCGCCCCTACTTCCGCCGCACCCCTCGCCGGTGTGCGCGTCGTCGAACTCGGATCGATGTACGCCGCCCCCACTACCGGGCGCATGCTGCGCGACTTCGGTGCCGAGGTCATCAAGGTCGAGGACCCGCGCCAGGGCGACTTTGCCCGCCAGTGGCAGCCCGCGCACGAGGGGATGGCGATCGGCTTCGCCCGGCTGAACTCCGGCAAGCGGTCGATCGGCATCGACCTGCGCGAGGAGGCCGGCCGCGACATCGTTCGGGACCTGGTCCGCGAGGCCGATGTGCTCATCGAGAACTTCCGACCGGGACGGCTCGAGGAGTGGGGCATGTCCTACGCCGAGCTGAGCGCCGACCACCCGGGACTCGTGATGACGCGGGTCAGCGGCTTCGGGCAGACCGGCCCCTACCGTCAGCGGCCCGGTTTCGGAACGGTGGCCGAGACGGCGAGCGGCTTCGCCTTCCTCAACGGATGGCCCGAGACTCCGCCCACGGCACCACCCTTCGGGTTCGCCGACTCGATCGCGGGCATCTCGGCGGCCTTCGGCACGGCGATGGCGCTGTTCCGCCGGGAGATGTCCGGGGGCATCGGCTCGGAGGTCGACGTCGCCCTGTACGAGCCGCTCATGTTCATCCTCGGCGATGCGGTGCTCAACTACACCGCCAGCGGAACGATCATGGAGCGCCACGGCAATGCCTCGGGCGCCGCGTCACCGCGCGGCATCTATCAGGCCGCCGACGACGGCTGGCTCTCCATCGCCGCCTCGAACCAGGCGATCGCCATGCGGCTGTTCGAGGCGATGGGCCGGCCGGAGCTGCAGACCGACGAGCGCTACGCCACCAATACGGCCCGCATGGCCAACAACACCTCATTGCAGACGATCGTCAGCGAATGGGTGCGCTCGCGCGATCGCGACGAGGTGCTGAAGATCCTCGACGATCACGAGGTCGTCGCGGCGGCGGTCAACGACTCGAGGGACATCAGCGAGGACCCGCACTTCCTCGAACGCACACTGCAGCACCTCAGCGACACCGTTCTCGGTCCGGCGCTCGTGCCCGGCCCTGTGCTGCATGTCGCCGGATACGAGGGACCGCAGTACGACGGCGTGCCGGCCGTCGGCGAGCACACGGCCGACATCCTGCGGTCGCTCGGCTACGACGACGACCGCTTGCACGACCTCACCGAGCGCCATGTCATCTCGGCATGAGGCGCTCGACCCCGATCTCGCGGCCCTCCGCGATCAGGTCCGGGCCTCCGGCGCCGCGCCGCTGGTCGCGCTGACCCCCGACGAAGCGCGCGAGCGGGTCAGCGGGGGTGACGTGGCGTGCGACGGCGGCCCGGTCGTGCGCGAGGTCGAGGACCTGACGATCGGCGACGCTCCAGGGGTGCGGATCCGGTCCTATGACAACGGCGCGTCGCACTCGATCCTGGTGTACGCCCACGGGGGCGGCTGGGTCACCGGGGATCTGCAGTACGCCGACGAGCTCTGCCGGCATCTCGCCGCGACGGCGTCGCTGCGGGTGGTGAGCGTCGACTACCGACTGGCGCCGGAGCATCCTTTCCCTGCTGCTGTCGACGACATCGATGCGGCGGTCGAGTGGACGATGGCGCTGGCCAATGGCGATCCGGTCTTCGTGGGCGGCGACAGCGCCGGCGGCAATCTCGCCGCGACGGCGGCGCAGCGACATCCGGGCATCACGGGGCTCGTCGCGATCTATCCGGTCGTCGACCACGATCCCACGCGCCCGTCCTATCGCCATCACGCGCAGGGCTTCCCGATCGGCGCCTCTGACATGGCCTGGTTCTTCGATCACTACGCACCGCCGGAGGCCCGGACCGACCCCCGGATCAGTCCGCTGCGGGCCATCCGCGACGACCACCCGTCGACCTATCTGCTCACCGCTGGACACGACCCGCTGTGCGACGAGGGCTTCGCCTACGCCGAGGGGCTCACCGAACGTGGCGTCCTCGTGGAGCACCGGCACGAGCCCACCCTGTGTCATGGGTTCCTCCGCTCCTCGCGGATCTCGTCGGGTGTGCGCGCCGCCCGGGACCGGCTGGTCGCGGACATCGCGAGGTTCGTCGCCCTCGACCGGTCACCGTCGGCGGCCGATCCGCGGTCCCGTGCATGATTCCGTGTTCCTTGAGCGACGAATAGTTCGCCTCCAGAGCGGATTGATGCATATGATTCGATGAGCGACCAGCCGTCGGCAGTTCGATATCAGGGTCCAACGGAGGAAGAACACTAGTGTCTGTGGCCAACTCACGACCGCCCAAGACGGCGATGCTGCTCGCGCAGCAGATCGTGGCGGATATCAATCGGCGCGGCAACCGCGTCGGCGACCGCCTGCCTCCGGAGCGTCTGATGCTTGAGGAGTACAACGTCGGACGCGGCACACTCCGCGAGTCCCTACGTTTCCTGGAGCTCCAGGGAGTCATCCGCCTGCGTCCCGGCCCCGGCGGCGGACCGGTCGTCCAGCAGCCCGACTCCACGGCCCTGGCCACGTCCCTGACCCTGCTGCTGCAGTTCGAGAACGCGCCGTTCCGCACCATCGCCGAGTCGCGAGTGGGCCTGGAGCCGATCATGGCGCGACTGGCAGCCGAGCGCATGAGCGAGGAACAGCTGGCCGATCTCAAGGCGAGTGTCGACACCATGAAGCTCCATCTCGGAGACCAGCGGGTGTTCCTGGAGGAGAACAAGCGTTTCCACGATGTGATCGCCCACGGCTCGGGCAATGCGATGTTCGGCTATCTCGTCGATGCCCTGCTCGACATCCTGGACGGATCGGCGATCGGCATCGACTATCCGGAGGTACGGCGCGAGGCCGTGCAGGAGGCGCACGCGCAGATCTACGAGGCGATCGCCGCGCGCGACCCACTGGCCGCCACCGAGGCCATGTCCGATCACATCGACCAGTACATGCGCTATGCCGAGCGCAAGTTCCCCGATGTCCTCGACGAGCCCATCACCTGGGCCCACTGACCCGAGCCACCCCGCTCCAGCAGCTCCGCGTCCACCGAGCTTGTGCCGTAACGCAATCACCTCAACCTGGTGTGGTCTCGATACGTTCAGTCGCTGGCGCTCCCTCGCACTCGACCACCGAGGGCCGGGAGCCGCAACTCGGTGACCGAGTGCGACGGCGAGCTCTGCGAGCACGTCGCGATGGAGCCGTGGCACAAGGGAGATGGCCTCCGCGTAGCGCGATCACCTCAACCCACGTGGTCTCGATACGCTCCGGCCGCTGAGCGACCGCCGCACTCGACCGGGGACGTGACTCAGGGGCGCCAGGGGGACGGGATGTCGAGCATGCGGGCCATCGTGCCGCCGAGCACGAGCTTGACCTCGTCATCGCTCAGACCCAGCGCCTCGATGGCTGCGATCTCCTCCACGGGACTCGTCATCGGCCAGTCCGAGCCGAAGACGATGCGCTCGGCGCCGTGTCGCTGGATCAGCTGGCGGACGCGCTCGGGACGCAGCGTCGCCAGGCTCGGTGGCCACGAGGTCTCCAGGACGACATCGACCCCCTCGAGGATCTCGCGAGCATCGTCGAACAGCTTGTAGCCGCCGAAGTGGCACGCCATCAGCCGCAGGTCGGGGAACTGCCGGGCGATGTCGCGGATCATGCCGGGATTCGAGAGCGCGTTGGCCTCGGCTGACCCGCCCTCGCCCACATGCGTGATGACGGCGATGTCGCTGCCGAAGGCCTCGAAGATCGACCACAGCCGCGGATCGTTCAGTGCATAGCGCTGAAACAACGGGTGGATCTTGACCGCAGTGATGCCGTGCCGGCGCAGGCTCGCCAGGTTGTCCTCGACCGACAGGTCGACGTGCACCGTGCCGAAGCCGAAGCGCTCCGGTGAGCGCAGCGCGGCCACGAACTCGTTGACCCGGTCGACGTGCCGGGCCTCGTTCGCGATGCCGAGACAGCACGAGGCGTCGACCCCGCTGCCGGACATGTCCTGCATGAGGCCGTCGACGGTCCCGTCACCGCGGGCCACCAGGCCCGGCAGACGGTTGCCGCTGAGAGCGGCGTGGGCGATCTTGTCGGGCCAGACATGGGTATGGGCGTCGATGATCATCGGATCACAGCTTTCCTGACTCTCCGCCGTCGACGACGAAGACGCCACCGGTGGTGAACGGGGAGGCCGGCGAGACCAGCAGGGCCGCGAGCGGCACGAGCTCGCCCGGATCGGCCATCCGGCCGGCGGGGATCTTGGCGACTCGGCGGGCATGCAGGTCGGCCGACTCGGTGACGGCCTTCTGGGCCTCCGTGACGAAGGCACCCGGCGCTATGCAGTTGACCTGGACGTTGTGCCGAGCCCACTCGGCCGCCAGCGCCTCGGTCATCCGGACGACCGCACCCTTGGACGTCGAGTAGCCGACGAGGTGGGGCTTGCCCCGCACACCGGTGGTCGAAGCGATGTTGACGATACGTCCACCGCCCTGCTCGATCATGTGACGGCCGGCCGCCTGAGCGAGCAGCATCGGCGCCACGACGTTGACGGCGAGGGCGTCCCTCCAGATCTGCGGGTCCTGGTCGACGAACTTGCCGGCCGGGGCGATGCCGGCATTGTTGATGAGACCGTCGATCCGTCCGTGCCGGGCGATGACCTCGGGCACGACCGCGGCGACCGAGGTCTCGTCGCTCATATCGGCCTCGATCGTGCTGATCCGGCCGTGTCCCTGAGCGGCGACCTCCTCCAGGCTGCCCACGGAGCGCGCCGCGGCGACGACGTGGGCCCCCTCTTCCGCTAGCGCGATCGCCATGGCCGCGCCGAGCCCTCGGCTCGCGCCGGTCACCAGGACGACAGTGTCGCGCAGTCCGAACTCCATCTCAGCGTCCTTTCTTGACGAGGCGCCGCGCGAGCGAGTCCAGCAAGACCTCGGTGGCACCCTCGTAGACCCGGAGGGGCCGAGCATTGCGATAGAGGCGTTCGATCGCGCTGCCGCGCACCAGGCCGAAGCGTCCCATGGTCTGCACGGACCGGTCGACGACGCGGCCGGCGGTCTCCGTCGCGCTGACCTTGGCCATGGACGAGAAGTCCAGGTGACCCAGCGGATCCTCGGTCGCGAGCGCTGCGGCCCGGTAGACGAAGGAGCGAGCCGCCTCGGTCTCGGTCCAGGAGAGCGCGAGGGACTGGGACACCGCACCGAGCTCGGCCAACGGGCGCCCGAACTGAGAGCGTTCCTGAGCGTGCCGCACCGCCTCGTCGAGGGCCGCCTGAGCCAGGCCGACGCCCGAGGCGGCGACGGTGACCCGGAAGACCGCGAGCGTCTGCAGCATGAGCGAGAACGCCTTCCCCGGCACACCGAGACGATGGGTCGAGGGCACCCGCACCTGATGGAAGGCGAGTTCACCGAGGATGTGCGGGGCGATGAGATCCGCGCCCGGCTCGATCGTCAGCCCGTCGCTGTCGGCCGGCACCAGCACCATCGAGTAGCCGTCGCCTTCGCGGGCGAGGACACAGTAGAAGTCGGCGGCCCCGCCATTGGTGATGAAGGACTTGCGGCCGTCGATGACGACCTCGTCGCCGTCGGCGGTGAGCGTTGTGGTGACGGCGCGCAGATCCGATCCGACATCGGGCTCGGTGAGCGCCAGGCCGGCGATGGCGTCCATGGTGGCCACCCGGGGCAGCCACTGCTCCTTGAGCTCCTCCAAACCGCCGACCGACAGCGAGTAGCTGCCGACCCCCTGCATCCCGAACATCGAGTCCAGGTGCGCCGAGGAGTACATCAGCGCCTCGCGCACCACGGCGATCGCCAGCGGGTCGAGCCGTTCGCTCGCGCCACCGTAGGCCGCGGGCACCACATGTCGCGCCAGTCCGCTCTCGCGCAGCTCGGCGAGCACGCCCGGATGCACCTGCGTGTACTCGTCGGCCTCGGCGGCGTACGGGGCGACCGCCTCGGCGACGGCACGCGCGCGCGCCTGGATGTCTCGATGCTCTTGTGTCAGGTCGAACATGGCTCTCTTCCTCAGGCTCGCTGATCGAACTTACGGCCCAGCAGCTCCGAGACGATGCGGATCCGCTGCATCGCCGGCGTGCCGCCCGCGATCGCCCAGCCGTGAGCGTCGCGGTGCAGCCGTTCGATGCCGTACTCCTCGGTGTAACCGTTGCCCCCATGCAACTGCATGGCGATATCGGTGACGCGCTTGGCCATCTCATTGGCCGTGCACTTGGCCAGCGAGACCTCATAGGAGTTCGGGAGCCCGACCCCTGCCGAGGCGGCGGCGCGATCCCGTAGGAGGCGTGCCGCCTCGACCTGCAGCGCCATGTCCGCCAAGAGCACCTGCACACTCTGGAACTCCACGAGCGGCTTGCCGAACTGCTCGCGCTCCTGGACGTACTGCACCGTCTTGTCGAGGGCGGCCTGTCCGATCGCGATGCTCATGGTGGTGTTGCCGAGGCGTTCGACCGAGAAGACCCCGAAGAGTTTGGAGAAGTCGCCAGCGGGGACCACGATGTTCTCCACGGGAACCCGGACATTGTCGAAGTAGATGTCGGCCGACGGGATCCCGCGGAAGCCCATGAGGCGCTCGCCCGCGCCGAAGCTCAGTCCCGGGGTGCCCTTCTCGACCAGGACCGCACCGATGCCCTTCGAGCCCGGCGCATCCGAGAGGCGGCAGTAGACGAGATACTGATCGGCCTCGCCGCCGTTGGAGATCCAGCGCTTCGCACCGTTGATGATCAGATGATCACCCTCGGGCTTGGCGGCCGTGACCATGTCGGTGGCCGCCGAGCCGGCGTCCGGTTCGGAGATCGCGACCGCCATGGTCTTGGCGCCGCTGACGATATCGGGGAGCCAGCGTCGCTTCTGCTCCTCGGTGCCCAGATGTGAGATGACCTGCGCCGGGCCGGTGTTGGCCTCGAAGACCTGGAAGGCCGCCGGACGGCACACCTTGCCGAACTCCTCGACGACGGCGAGCGCCTGTTCCAGCGGCGCCCCCGATCCGCCGTACGCCTCGGGATGCGCGATACCGAGAAATCCCAGCGCTCCCAGTTCCATGCGCTGCTCGCGTGTGATCGCCTTGCGCTGCACGTCCAGCTCTTCCGCGATCGGCGCGTACCGCTCGCGTGCCACCTGCGCCGCGAGCGACCGGATCTCTGCCAGATCATCGTGAGCCACGACGACCACCTCCTCTAGTGGTAATGATTATCCTGATTTAGCCGACCCGGGTCAACCGGCACCGGACGGCGTGACACACAGATGACTATCATGATAATAGTTAGCTATGTCACTCCAGCCCCGCGACATCGTGATCGTCGACGCCGTCCGCACCGCGAGCGGCAAGGGCCGTAACGGAGGTGGTCTCGCCGAGCTGCACCCGGTCGACCTCCTGGCACAGACCTTCATCAAGCTCGCCGAGCGCACGCCCGAGCTCGATCCAGGCGAGGTCGACGATGTGCTCATCGGCTGCGTGTCGCAGGTCGGTGAGCAGTCCGCGACACCCGGCCGGATGGCCTGGCTCGGCGCCGGCTTCCCCGCACACGTGCCCGCCACGACGATCGACCGCAAGTGTGGATCGAGCCAGCAGGCCGTGCACTTCGCCGCCCAGGGCATCGCCGCCGGGTCCTACGACATCGCCATCGCCGGCGGCGTCGAGTCGATGAGCCGCGTGGTCATGGGGTCGGCGCGTATGGGTGCCGACCCGTACGGCGCGATGGTCGCCGAGCGCTACGCACCCGGCCTGGTCTCCCAGGGGGTGGCCGCCGATCTCGTGGCCGCGCGGTGGAAGCTCGAGCGCGAGGACCTCGACGGTTATGCGGTCGAGTCCCACCGCCGCGCCGGAATCGCACTCGAGAGCGGCTCCTTCGCCCGCGAGACGATCGCGATCGACACCCCGTCCGGCGTATTCGACCGAGACGAGACCGTCCGTGCCGGGAGCACTGTCGAGAAGCTCTCCACCCTGCGCAGCGTCTTCGGCACCGAAGCGCTCGCGGAGCGCTTTCCCGAGGTCGGCTGGCACACCACCGCAGGCAACTCCTCGCAGATCACCGACGGCGCCAGCGCCCTGCTGATGATGAGCGCGGAGCGCGCCGCGAGCCTGGGGCTGACGCCGAGGGCGCGCGTCCACACGATGTCGGTCGTCGGCGATGATCCGCTGCTGATGCTCACCGCCCCTATCCCGGCGACCCACCGCGTGCTCGCCCGTTCGGGACTTCCGCTCGAGGCGATCGACCACATCGAGATCAACGAGGCATTCGCCTCGGTGCCCCTCGCCTGGATGGCCGAGTTCGGCGATGCCGACCCCGCCCGGGTCAACCCGCGCGGCGGTGCCATCGCCCTCGGTCATCCGCTCGGGGCCTCCGGAGCGCGACTGATGACCACCATGCTGCACGCGCTGGAGGATGACGGCGGTCGCTACGGGCTACAGCTCATGTGCGAGGCCGGCGGCATGGCCAATGCCACCATCATCGAGCGCCTCTAGGCGCCCGAACCCATCACGCAAGGAGAAGGGACGCCCATGGACATCGCCCACTGTTCGGCGGTCGTGACGGGAGGAGCATCCGGTCTCGGTGAAGCCACCGCCCGCGCTCTGGCCGCACGCGGCGCACACGTCGTCATCGTCGACCTGAACGAGGATCTCGGACGTGTCGTCGCCGAGGAGATCGGGGGGACATTCGCGCTCGCCGATGTCACCGATACCACCGCCGTCGAGGCCGCGCTCGATGCGGCCGAGGCTGCGGCCCCGCTGCGGGCCGTCGTGCACTGTGCGGGCAAGGGCGGCACGGTCCGCGTGGTCGAACGCGACGGGCAGCCTGGCTCGCTGGAGACCTACGAGCAGCTCGTACGACTCAACCTCGTCGGCAGCTTCAACGTGCTGCGACTGGCCGCCGCTCGCATGGCCTCCCTGGATCTCGTGGACGACGAACGCGGGGTCATCGTGCTCACCGCATCGGTGGCCGCGTACGAGGGGCAGATCGGGCAGATCCCCTATGCCTCGGCGAAGGCCGGCGTGGTGGGCATGACGCTCGTCGCCGCCCGCGACCTGGCCAGCAAGGCGATCCGCGTCGCGACGATCGCTCCCGGCACCTTCGACACCCCGATCCTGGCCCGCTTCGGTCAGGACGTGCGCGACAAGCTCGCGGCGCAGACCCCGCACCCACGCCGTCTCGGCCGTCCCGAGGAGTACGCCAGCACCGCGCTGCACATCATCGACAACGCCATGATCAACGGCGAGACGATTCGCCTCGACGGCGCGATCAGGATGGCCCCGAAATGACCGAGACCCCCATGAACGACCGCGAGCTCCTCGTCGAGGAGCGGGGACGCGTGCTGGTGCTGACGATGCACCGTCCCGAGTCTCGCAATGCGATGTCGATGACGATGGCTCACCAGATCGCCGAGGCGCTCGAGGACT
This sequence comes from Aeromicrobium piscarium, assembly GCF_007421815.1. Lineage (GTDB taxonomy): Bacteria > Actinomycetota > Actinomycetes > Propionibacteriales > Nocardioidaceae > Aeromicrobium > Aeromicrobium piscarium. The sequence goes on from NZ_VLNT01000004.1 coordinate 144,459, forward strand.
TCGACCGGCGCGACGATCTGAGCGTCGCCGTCATCACCGGCGGTGGCGGCACGTTCTGCGCGGGTATGGATCTGAAGGGTTTCGCCCGCGGCGAGCGGCCGGTGGTGGAGGGCCGCGGTTTCGCGGGCATCGTCAAGAGCCCGCCGCGCAAGCCGATCATCGCCGCCGTCGAGGGCTACGCGCTCGCGGGCGGATTCGAGATCGTGCTCTCGTGCGACCTCATCGTCGCCTCTAGCGAGGCCACCTTCGGGCTCCCCGAGGTCAAACGCGGGCTGACCGCCGCGGCGGGCGGACTGCTACGCCTCCAGCACCGCGTCCCCTATCACCTCGCGATGGAGCTGGTGCTGACCGGGCGGATGTGGCCGGCACCGGAGGCACACACGGCCGGACTCGTGAGCCGCCTCGCCGGCCCCGGAGAGGCGCTGGCCACGGCGCTCGAGCTCGCCGAACAGATCGCCCCGAACGCGCCGCTGGCGCTCGCCGCCTCCAAGCGCGTCCTCGTGGAGTCCGTGGACTGGCCGTTGCCGGAGAAGTTCGATCGCCAGGAGGCGATCGTCAACCCGATCCGCGAATCCGATGATGCGAGGGAGGGGGCTCGCGCCTTCGTGGAGAAGCGCGACCCCCAGTGGACCGGCCGCTGACCCGCACCCTCGCTGCGAACGCCCCCGAGCTCAGGCTCGGGGGCGTTCTTCTGTTCTCCGCCTCCGGTGGGCGGTACCTATCGCGGTACGCCATCAAAACCACGACAGCGGGGGGTGGTCGCCCCCCCCCCGAGGACGGGTGCCCGTGGATCAGGCGGGGCCGATCGCGATGGACTTGGTCTCCAGATACGAACGGAAACCCTCGGGTCCCATCTCGCGGCCGATGCCCGACATCTTGTAGCCGCCGAAGGGCGAGCCGTAGGCCTGCGGGAAGCCGTTGATGCTGACCATGCCGGTGCGGATGCGGCGCGCGACCCTGACAGCGTCATCGACATCGGCACCCCAGACCGAGCCGGACAACCCATAGGGCGAGTCGTTGGCGATATCGATCGCCTCCTCGACATCGTCATAGGGCACCAGCGCGAGCACCGGGCCGAAGATCTCCTCGCGCACCGCGCGCATCGAGTTGTCGACTCCAGCGAGCAGGGTCGGGGGCACGAACCAGCCGTTCTCCAGCTCCGGCGGCAGGACCAGCGTCTCGGCTCCCGAGACGATCCGGGCTCCCTCGTCGCGCGCCAGCGAGATGTATCCCTGCACGGTGTCCAGCTGGTTCTTCGAGACGAGCGGGCCGATCTTGGTCGCCGGGTCCATCGGGTGCCCGACCGTCCACGCCCGCAGCGCCTCGGCGAAGGCCTCGGTGAACTCGGTCTCGCGATTGCGGGGCACCAGGATCCGCGACTGGGCGATACAGAGCTGGCCGTTGACGACCAGCGCCATCGGCAGAACGGCCTTCGCCACGGTCTCGGCGTCCGCATCGGGCAGCACCACCGCGGCCGACTTGCCGCCGAGCTCCAGCGTCACGCGGGCGACCCGATTGGCCGCTGCCCGCATGAGCGTCTGGCCGACGGCGGTCGAGCCGGTGAAGGCGAGCTTGTCGACATGCGGGTGCTCGATGAGCGACTGCGCCGCCTCACGATCGGCCGGCACGATGTTCAGCACGCCCTCCGGGAGCCCCGCCTCCGCGAAAGCGTCCGCGAAGGCGAAGGCCGACAGAGGGGTCTGCGTCGGCGGCTTGAGCACGACCGAGCAGCCGGCGGCGATCGCCGGGGCGATCTTGATGCTCGGGGTGCTGAGCGGGCCGTTCCACGGGGTGATCGCCGCGGCCACGCCGACCGGCTCCTGCGTCACGATGCTTCGCATGCCGTTGGCATCGGTGCGAACATCGTCGAGCTCATAGGACTCGGCCAGATCGGCGTAGTACCGGGTGTGGCGGATCGGGTTGGGCACATGCGCCTGCTGACTGAACCACAGCGGACAGCCCAGCTCGGAGGTCAGCAGTACGGCGATCTCGTCGAGTCGTGACTCCAGGATGTCGGCGGCCCGTCGCATGACCGCGGCCCGCTCGGGGCCGGGCAGATCACGCCAGCGGCGGTCCTCGAAGGAGGCCTTGGCGGCTCCCACTGCGCGGTCGACGTCGGCGGACGTGCCGACGGCCGACCGCCCGACGACGGACTGGTCGACGGGGTTGAGAACGTCGATGATCTTGCCGCCCTCGGTGTCATGCCACTGGCCGTCGATGAACAGCCGGCTGCGGTCGGCGAGATCGGGGGCGATGACAGCATCGGTCATGAGTGCTCCTCAGGGGTCGTGGGTCGGATCAGCGGAAGGCCGGCAGGACCTCGTTCTTGAACAGTTCGAGGGTCGCCAGCACCTGCTCCTGCGGGAGCCCGTACCACTGCATCCGCAAGATGATGTAGGTGAGTCCCTGCGCCTCGAGGTCTTTGAGCGCCGCAATGGCACCGGCCGGATCGGTGAACAGGTAGGAGGCGTCGGCCACCTCGGTCGCGGTCTGCTCGGACTGCAGGTGGCGGTAGCCGGCTCCCTGCTGCGGGGCGTTGTACTGCGCGTACTGAGCCGTGACATCGCCGCGCGCCTGCAGGCCGATCGCCCGCGCGCGCTCCGGGTCGTGATCCAGCACCAGTTCGCGGCGCACGACGAGGTTCTTGACCGGAAGGCCGAGCCGCTCCTTCTCCGCGCGATAGTGTCCGAGCACGACCTTGAGCCGCTCGGGGTCCACATGGGGCGGAACGATCCAGGCGTCGCCGAGGCGTGCGGCGCGCTGCGCGCCCTTCTTGTGCGGTCCGGCTCCGATCCAGATCTCGGGCCCGCCCTCCTGCACGGGACGCAGGCTGATGTGCTGGTCCTTGATCCGGTAGTACTCGCCATCGCGGGTCACCGATGCACCGCTCCACAGATCGCGGATCATCGCGATGCTCTCCTCGAAGCGCCCGACCCGCTCGTCCAGGCCGATGCCGAAGGACTCGAACTCGTTCTCGCGGTAGCCCATGCCGAAGCCCGCAACCGCCCGTCCGCCGGTGAGGTGGTCGAGGGTCGAGAACTCCTCGGCCACGGCGACCGGGTGGCGCAGCGGGAGGATGAACATATTGGTGCCCAGCTGCATCTCACCGGCATCGGCGGCCAGAGCCGCGAGCGTGGGGACCGGCTGGAGCGTGGGCATACCGCCCAGATAGTGCTGCAGCACCCAGGCCGAGGAGATTCCGCTCTGGGAGGCCGCCCGCACCTGCTCGCGCATCGCGGCGATGCGGTCTGCGGGCACGACGTCGGTCGGGAAGTCGTTCATGATGGCGAGGCCGAAGGTCAACGGCATGGTGTCTCCCACAGGTTGCTGCGATTGATATGCATGATTGTGCCATAGATCTTCTGCCACCACAGCCCCGACCGTGAGCGGGATCACGCGAGGGTATGGCGCGGGGCGCTCTTCTAGGTTAATTTGATGATCAGCAATTTGGCTGAGCGACCACCCCCGCGCGCCCGCTCAGCCCCTCATCGCGGCGAAGGAGCACCCCGGCGATCATGAGCACCAGAACCGGCCGACCGTTCCCCCAGGAGACCCCGGCCGAGTTCGCGGGCCATGTCGAAGGCCTGCTCCGCGGCGAGTTCGTCGTCCCGCGATGCCGCCCCTGCGATGCCGTTCAATGGCCGCCGCGGACCGTGTGCGGACAGTGCGCCGGCACCGAGTTCGAGCAGGTCGTGCTCGGCGAACTCCGCGGTGAGGTCACGACGTGGACGATCGTCCGGCGCGCCTTCCACCCCTGGTTCGCCGACCGTGTGCCGTACGGCGTGGCCGTCGTCGACACGACGGTCGGCCTCCGCCTCACCGGCTGGTACGCGGGCCCCGAGGTCGACACTCTGCGCGCCGGACTCCCCGTACAGGGGTCCGTCGAGCCGCTGGGCGACGCACCGGCACTCGTCTGGCGACCTGGGCAGGTTGAGCGATGAGCACGCCCCTCGCCGCGATCACGGGGGTGGGCGAGACCGCGTACACGCGCGGCACCGACCTGACGGCGACCGCGCTCCTGCTCCAGGCCGGTTTACGTGCGTGCGCCGACGCGGGCATCGATCCGAGCAGCATCGACGGGGCCGTGACCCCGCAGGGCAAGGCCGAGTCCGAGCAGTTCGTCCACGCCCTCGGCATCCGCGACCTGCGCTTCCACGCGCACAACGCGATGGGTGGAGCGGGGCCGGTCGGATGTGTCGCGATCGCGGCGGCCGCGGTGCGGGCCGGAGTCGCCGAGCGTGTCGTGGTCGCGGCCGGCGGCACGCAGTTCAGCGGCAACCGTCGTATGAGCGACGCCGGGGGCGCCGCCATGTCGATCCCCTGGCCCGGTCAAGGGATCCGCGACTGCCTGGAGCGACCGTACGGTCTGTCGGTCCCCATGCAGTGGTACAGCCTGCACGCCAACTACTGGCTCACCCAGACCGGGGCCGATCCAGCGGGTATGCGCGCGGTCGCGCTCGCAACCCGTGAGCACGCCCACAGCAATGCCCAGGCCTACTTCCGCGGACGCGAGCTGACGACCGAGGCGTACGACGCCTCCCCCGTGCTCGTCGACCCCTTCCACCTGTTCGACATCTGCCAGGAGTCCGACGGCGCGGCCGCCGTGATCGTCGAGCGCGACGGCGCCCGGGAGGACGCGGCGGGTGTCACAGTCCTCGCCGCGGGCGAGGGTCACGCGGATGTTCCCGACGACCTCGTCACCCGTCCGGACATCATGCAGATGGGCCTGACCAAGCTCGCCCCGCGGCTCTTCGCCGAGGCCGGTGTGACCCCGCAGGATCTCGACTTCGCCCAGCTCTACGACTGCTTCACCTTCGTGGTCCTGCGCCAGATCGAGGAACTCGGCCTGTGCGCGCGTGGCGAGGCACCCGACTTCGTGCGTGAACACGGCATCGGGCCCGGTGGCTCATTCCCGATCAACACCCACGGCGGCCTGCTGTCGCAGGCCCACATCGCGGGGATGAACCACGTCGTCGAGGCGGTGCGCCAGTTGCGCGGCGAAGCGGGCGATGCCCAGCTGAGCGATGCGCACCTCGGCGTCGTCACCGGTTACGGCGACATGTCGGACGGGTCGATGCTCATCCTCGCCCACCACTGACCCTCAGAGAGGAACCCCATGGCCACCGAGTCCACACTGACACGTCTCTTCGAGCCCCGGTCGATCGCGCTGATCGGCGCGAGCGACCGATCGAACTGGTCGCATCGCATCGTCGACGGCCTTCGCGTGATCGGCTACGAGGGCGACGTGCACTACGTCAACCCTAAGGGCGGGGAGGCCCACGGGCGATCCCTCTTCCGCAGCGCCGCCGACATCCCCGAGGCCCCCGATCTCGCCTTCGTGATGGTGCCGGCCAAGGCGGTGCTCGACGCGATGCGCGATGTCGCGCGGGCCGGCATCACCTCCGCGATCGTCCTGAGCTCGGGCTTCGCCGAGCTCGGGGACGAGGGCAGGCGAGCCCAGCAGGAGCTCCAGTCCCTGGCCGCCGAGCACGGCATCACCGTCCTCGGCCCGAACGCCCTCGGCTACGTCAACACCGACGCGAAGGTGGCGCTCAAGCCCTTCCCGCCCGGTGAGCCGCTGAGGTCGGGGTCGATCGGCGTGGTCTCGCAGAGCGGCAATGTCACCGTTCAGCTGCTCAACATGGCTCGCTCCTTCGATATCGGCGTGAGCCTGGCGGTCAGCACGGGCAATGAGATGGACGTGCGCATCGCCGACGTGGTCGACTTCCTGGTCGACCACGAGCCGACACGGGTCATCACCATCTTCACCGAGGCCTTCCCCGAGCCGCACGCCTTCCTCGCGGCCTGCCGTCGCGCCCGGGAGGCCGGCAAGCTCGTGGTCTGCCTCAAGGCCGGACGCAGCGAGGCGGCCGCCCGGGCCGCCCTCGCGCACACCGGCTCGCTGGTCGGCAACGATGCCGTCATCGACGCCTTCCTGCGCTCTGCCGGCGTCGTGCGCGTGTCCTCGCTCGAGGAGCTGCTGGTCGTCGCCGACACCTTCGCCCACACCGGGCCCATCGACGGCGCGATGGCCCTGCTGACGATCTCGGGCGGCACATGCGACATCGTCGCGGACGCCGCCGAGGACATCGGCCTGGAGCTCGCGGAGCTCACCGGGGAGACGGTGACGGAGCTGAAGCAGGTGCTTCCCGAGCTCGCCGCGGCACAGAATCCCCTCGACGTCACCGGTGCCGCCGTCACGGACGCGACCCTGATGGCGCGTGCCCTCGCCGTGGTCGCCCGCGACCCGGGCGTCGGCATCGTGCTCGTCGCCCAGGAGATGGACCACCAGGCGGAGAACCTGGCGTGGGGACGTGAGGCCCTCGAGCAGCTCAGCACCGAGGCGTCCGCGGCGGAGTGCCCCGCGATCCTCGCCAACACCACCGTCCGGTACGTCAACGAGCGGGTCCGCGAGATCCGGGCCGCCGCGGGCGCTCCGGCGGTCTTCGGCGGTGTCAGCCGCATCCTCCCGGCGATCGCCGCGATCACCGAGTGGACCGCACGCGACATGTCTCCCGGGGCGGACGACGTGCGCGTCCAGACCGGGGCGGTCACCGCACCGCGCGAGGGGACGTGGTCGGAGGCGACCAGCCGCGCGCTGCTGGAGTCGGCCGGGGTCCCGGTGGTTCCGGCGACCGTCGCGGCGTCTCCGTCGGCGGCGGAGGAGGCTGCCGCCGCCTGGGGCGGTCCCATCGCGCTCAAGGTCGTCTCCGATGACATCGTGCACAAGAGCGACATCGGGGGCGTGGCCCTGGACATCGCCACGGCGGACGTCGAGGAGGCCGCCACCGCGCTGCTGGAGCGGGTCCGGACGGCTGCGCCGGACGCGTCCGTCGAAGGGGTCTTGGTCACGCCGATGCGCGAGCCGGGTGTCGATCTGCTGGTCGGCGTCGTGCGCGAGGCCGAGTGGGGACAAGTCTTGGCCGTGGGACTCGGCGGCGTCTGGGCCGAGGTCTTCGGCGATGTGCAGCGCATCGCACTGCCGGCCTCTCCCGCGCAATTCGAGACGGCCCTGCGCCGCCTGCGGGCGTGGCCCCTGCTCGACGGCGTCCGGGGCACGGAGCCGGTCGATATCACCGCCCTCGTCGAGGTATTGGGCCGCGTCGCCGCACTGGCGACATCGCTCGGGGACGAGCTGGCGGCCGTGGAGATCAATCCGCTGCGAGCGCGGGGAACCCAGATCGAGGCACTCGACGCCGCGGTCGTCTGGAACGGATGACTCGATAAATTGGTGCGCATAGATCTTGACCGCAGGCCCATTCTTTGATCATGATTAGCGTGATATTGATCACAGAGCCGAGTGGAGCCTGCCGTGCCAACACCGAGATCACTTCTGAGAATCGCCAGTCTGACGATCAGCGCCACCGTCGGCGCGGGCCTGCTGGCCGCCTGCGCCGAGAGCGGTGGGACCAACGGAGGAGGCGGGGGCGAGGGCATTGACTTCGGCGCCTCGAAGGAGGAGTACGCCGAGGCGCTCGCCGATATCGACCCCATCACCATCAAGGCCCAGTCGCCCTCACCCAAGGGCTCGCTGACCGGAGCCAAGTTCGAGGGTTACATGCAGGCGGTGGAGGAGTGGTCGGACGGGAAGATCAGCTTCGACATCGCGTACTCCAATGCGATCGCGCCGCCCGATGAGATCGACAACGCCCTCAACGACGGCCGACTCGACCTCGGCTCGGTGGTGCCCGCCTACGAGCGCGAGGAGTTCCCGGCGAGCGCGCACCTCGCCGAGGCCACCTTCGCGGGCAGCCAGGGCGCCTTCCTCGGACTGCTGGAATCGAATGCCTGGTGGATGGACGTCGGGTACGCCACCGATGAGATCTTCGAGGAGTTCGAGGAGGCCGGCGCCACGGTGTTGGTCCCGGCCTTCAACAGCGGTCTCATCGCGCTGAACTGCGGCGACCCCATCGACTCGCTGGACGACTTCGACGGCTTGCAGGTGATCACCGGCACGGCGACCCAGGCGGACACGCTCGGCGAGCTGGGTGCGAGCGGCGTCTCGATGGCCTACCCGGAGATCTACGAGGCGCTGCAACGCGGCGTCGCCGACTGCAGCATGAACAGCCTGCTCGTCAGCGTCCTCGGCGGCTTCACCGACCTGACACCGCACGCCATCATCGACTCAAGTGCCGGCTTCGGATCGGGCCCGGGGACCTGGGCGTTCAGCACCGCATCGTGGGAGTCCTACCCGCTGGTCGTCCAGCAGCTCCTCTTCGATCGCATCGACGCCTTCATCGAGTCCAACCTGGAGTCGGTGTGGCAGACCATTTCCGAGGCCGTCGGCGCCATGCAGGACGCCGGCGGCGGGATCACCGAGTACCCGGCCGAGGTCCGCGACGCCATCGCCGAGATCAACGAGGCACGGATGGAGTCCCTCCGTGACACCGATGCGGTGGCCGATGGCGATGCGTGGATCGATGACCTGAACGCGAGCATCGAGAGCTGGGACGACACGCTCGTCGAGCTGTACGGCGAGGAGATCGCCTATGACGACTTCCCGGCGGAGTGGTCACCGGGCGAGACCGATCTCCAGCCCTATATCGATGCGATCTTCGACGAGGTCCTGCTCGACCACCGGCCGAGCTGACGAGACGACGACGGCCCGTCCTCGATGAGGGCGGGCCGTCGCCGTTCACTCGCCGCGTACGAGGCGGGCGTGCGCGAGCCAGTCGCGCGCCTTGTCCGCATGAGCCAGGTCGACGTGCTGTCCGCGGTACCGCACCGCCCCGTGGCCCTCAGCGGTGGCGGACTCGACCGCCGCGACGAGGCCCTCGTGATAGGCGACCTCGTCGTCCGTCGGCGTGTAGACCTCGTGGACCACCGGCACATGGGACGGGTGAATGACGATCTGGCCCCGGAAGCCGAGCTGGAGCCCGTAGTCGGCGAACGCCCGCAGACCGTCCAGGTCGGCGAGGTCCTCCCAGAGAGCCGTGAGCGCATGGAGCCCGTACTGGCGGCACGCGAGCAGGATGCGGCTGCGCAGGTACAGCGTCTCGCTGCCCTCGGGCGACTGCCGGAAGCCGACGGCGCGTGCGATATCGGCATGCTCGGAGGTCGGTCCGATCATGGCGCCGACCCGCGGCGATGCCGCCGCGATCTCGTAGCAGTTGACGATCGCATCGACCATCTCGACCGGGACGATCATCTCCAGACCGTCGGCGCCACCGCGCAGCTCGAACCAGTCGAGCAGGGTCTCCCACCGGACGACATCTCGGCCGTCGCGGATCTTCGGAGCGAAAATGCCGTCGAGCTCCGGGCCCACGACCGCTTCGAGATCGCCCCCGGTCAGACCGGTGTCGAGAGCATTCGGGCGGACGAACAGGCCGACCCGCTGGTTGCGCGAGCGCACCTCGCGCAACGTCTGGCGAGCGGTCTCGCGACTCTGCTCCTTCAGATCGACCGGCACCGAGTCTTCGAGATCGATGACGACGCAGTCGGCGCCGCTGGCGACGGCCTTGTGGGCCCAGTCCGGCTTGTGGGCAGGCACGAACAGGACGGATCGATAGGGGTGCATCGGAACTCCTCAGCAGCAGATGGGCATGGTCATCGAGTCAGGGCCGCCTCGCGGTCGTGCGTGTCATCGGTGACACCGAGCTCACGCAGCTTGGCCTTCTGCACCCGCTGCGAGGGCGTCTTCGGCAGCTCGTCGACGAAGCGGATGTACCGCGGGATCGCGAACGACGGGATGCGCTTGGCGAAATGCTCCCAGAGCTCCTGCGGCGTCACCTCGTCGCGGAGGATCACATAGGCCATCACTTCGTCCTCCCCGGCCTCTGCCGAGGCGGGGACCGCGATGACCGCCGTCTCCACGACCGCAGGGTGACTCAGCACGGAGGTCTCGATCTCATAGGAGGAGATGTTCTCTCCGCGGCGACGCAGGGCGTCCTTGAAGCGATCCACGAAGTAGAACCAGCCGTCGGCATCGCGCTTGAGGGCATCGCCGGTGTGAAACCACAGGTTGCGCCAGGCCTCGACGGTCTTCTCGGGCATATTGAAGTACCCCATCGAGCAGATGAAGGGCACCTTAGGCCGGATCACGAGCTCGCCGATCTCGTCGACACCGACCTCCTCGTCGGTCTCGGGGTCGACGAGGGCGACGTCGAACCACTCGTCGGCCGCCAGACCCGCGGCGCCGGCGGGACGGTCCTCGCCGTAGGGAGAGATGATCGGCGCGGAGGTCTCCGTCAGCCCGAACACCTCGACGAAGGCCTCGATGCCGAAACGGCGCCTGAGCGGCTCGACGAGTGTCGCGGCGGTGGGAGCGGCGAAGACACAGCGCAGCGGATTGTCGGCATCATCGGGGCGCTCGTCCTGCTTGGCGATGAAGTCCATCATGACGCCGATGAAGTTGGTGACCGTCACCTTGCTCTCGCGCAGCTGGTCGACCCACCGGCTCGCCGAGAAGCGGCTGCGGGTGACGAAGCGGGCTCCCGCCACGAGAGTCGGGTACGCGGCCATGAACTGCGCGTTGCCGTGGAACAGCGGGGTGACCGACATCCACGCGTCGGCATCGGTCAGACGGACGAGCGAGACGCACTCGTCGGCGAAGAAGTACATCTGGGCATGTGGCATGGCCACGCCCTTGCTCGGTCCGGTCGTACCGGAGGTGAAGAGGACCGAGGCGAGATCCTGGGGTGCGACCTCGGGCAGCTCGACGTCCGCGCCCACGGCGGAGTGCTCGTCGAGCTCCTCCCACGGCGCGGCGTCCCAGCCGGCAGCACGCAGCGTCTCGATGGCTGCATCGCGCTGTCCGGTGTCGATCACCCAGAACTTGCGGATCGTGGAGGCCGCCTCGGCCACGTCCACGAACCGTGCGGCGAAGACATCGTCGACGATCGCGTGTGTCGCCTCGACCGTCCTGACCTGATGGGCCAGGAAGTCGTGCTCGTAGGCCGTGTTGATGGGGACCTCGACGAGACCGGCGACGGCCGTGCCGACCCAGGAGCGCACGAACTGCGACGAGTTGGCAGCGACGATGACGACCCGGTCACCGACGGTCGCGCCGGCCGACAAGAGGCTCCGCCCGACCCGCTCGGCCGAGACGAGGGTCTCGGCGAAGGTCCAGCTACGGTCCTCCTCCGGCGCGTCCAGCCAGACGGCATCGGGGCGCTCCGCGGCGTGATGACGCAGCACGGTCGGCAGCGCCCAGTCGGCGCGATCGCCGAAGGTCGGCTTCAGATCCCGGTAGTAGCGAAAGCTCATCGCGCGTCCTCTCCTGCTGCGTCCCGCGCCCCGCGGAAGTCGGGGCGACGCTTCTCCAAGAAGGCATTGGCGCCCTCGATCATGTCCTCGCTGCCGATGGCCTGGATGAGCATGCCGAGCCCGGACGACATGTTGTCCTTGGACTGGTTCCACCACTGGTTGGCGCTGATCTTGACGATCTCCAGATAGCGCGGGCTCAGCCGGTGGATCTCCCCGAGCCAGCGGTCCACGGCGGCCTCGAGACCGTCATCGGCGACGACCTCGTTGATCAGGCCCATGTCGAGCGCCTGCTCGGCCGAGTAGCGGCGGCACAGCATCGCCATCTCTCGCGCGCGCTTCTCGCCGATCTGCACCGCCATGAGATTCGTCGCGCCCAGCACGGGAGCCGAGCCGACCTTGGGGCCCGTCTGCCCGAAGGTCGAACGCTGCGTGGCGATGGCGAAGTCACACGCCACGACCAGTTCATTGCCGCCACCGGCCGCCGGCCCGTCGACCGCGGCGATGACGGGGCGAGGGCAGGCGCGCAGGGCGTCCACGAGACGCAGAGAGGTGGTGAACAGCGCCCGCAGGGCCTCGGGATCGGGCGATCCGAGGTTGTCCAGGGCTCCACCGGCACAGAAGGCACCGCCGGCGCCGGTGAGCACCACGGCATCGGCATCGGCCGCGGACTCGACGGCGGCGATCATCGCCTTCGCCATCTCGAGGTCGTAGGCGTTGAGCCGTTCCGGGCGGTTGATCGTGATCCAGACCGCGTCGCCGCGGCGTTCGACGTCGATGGCGCTCACACTGCTCCTCGAAAACTATGGTGTTGATGATCAGCAATCTAGGGTAGCCTGCATCACAGTGTCAACGAAAGGGCGGCTCATGCGCGCGGCGGTGCTTCATACATTCGGAGAGGACCTCACCTTCGAGGAGGTCGCCGTCGAGGCCCCCGATCCCGACGAGGTCCTGGTGCGGACCGTCGCCTCCGGGGTGTGCCACACCGATCGGACGATGCAGAACGGCGCCAACCCGCTGCCCCTCCCCCTCATTCTGGGCCACGAGGTCTCCGGAGTCGTGGAGGCCGTAGGCCGGAATGTGACCTATGTCCGCCCCGGCGACCACGTGGCGACCTGCGCCTCCTCCTTCTGCGGCACCTGCCGCTGGTGCCAGCGCGGGGCACTCCAGCATTGCGAGAACAAGGGACGGTCCCGGCCCGAGGATCGGGCGCCGCGTCTGAGTCTCGGCGCGGTCGGCGTCGAACCATTCGTCGGGCTCGGCGGATTCGCCGAACAGCTCCTGGTCCACGAGCGAACCCTCGTGAAGCTTCCCAGGGAGATGCCCCTGGACAAGGCCGCCCTCCTGGGGTGCGCCGGCATCACCGGCCTGGGTGCCGTCCGCCATGCCGCGCAGGTGCGGCCCGGTGACACCGTCGCCGTCATCGGCTGCGGCGGAGTCGGGCTGAACGCCGTCATGGGGGCGCGCCTGGTGGGCGCGAGCCGCGTCATCGCGATCGATCGCCTCCCGGCCAAGCTGGACCTCGCCCTGCGGCTCGGCGCGACGGACACGATCGACGCCTCGCGGGCCGACGCGGTCGAGGCCGTCCGCGAGCTGACCGGCGGCGTCGATCACGCGATCGAGGTGGTCGGCATCGGCCCGACCATCGAGCAGGCCTTCGCGATGCTCGACACCATGGGCACCGCGACCGTGGTCGGGGTGGCGCACCCGGACCTCACGGTGCAGATCCCGGCCGCCCAGCTGCTGTTGGAGAAGCGGCTGCAGGGCACCAAGATGGGGTCGACGCGATTCCGACTCGACATCCCGTTCTACTGCGATCTCTACCTGAACGGCCGGCTCGACCTCGATCCACTGCTGAGTGAGACGATCGGCCTGGACGATGTCAACCGGGCGCTCGCCGACCTCGACGCCCCCACCGGCGCCCGCACGGTCATCACTTTCTGACAGCGCGCGGGCGCGGCAGAGCCGGCGCTAGGCCAGATGGCCCACCGGAAGGTGCTCACTGCCCTCGGGCTGGACGAAGCCGACCCGTACCGCGCGGTCGACCGCGAGATCGGCGGCAGCGGCGTCCGGGAACTGCAGGGACATCCAGGGGCCTTCGTCGAGTTCGACGATGCCGATGACCGTGTCGGGGGCCACGACATCGTCTCGCCGACGTCCTGGCTTGATCGTCCAGGTGACCAGCCGACCGGTGCCCGCCGCCTCGCGCCACTCGAGATCGTCGGCTTGGGTCGTCGAGCAGACGAGTGCGGCAGGATCGGACCAGGTGTCCTGACTCGGTGAGTAGCGCAGCAGCAGGCGGCCCTCGGCGGTCGCCTCGAAGAAGGGCGCGGAGTGATCGTCGCGAACGACGGCGGCGAGAGTCATGGTGTCACCGACCTTTCTGATGCGGGCTGAGGACGAGGGTGGAATGGAAGTCGAGCACCCCGCCATTGCCCGACACCATGATGACGTCGTTGCGGTCGACCTGGCGTTCTCCGCCCTGACCGCGCGCTTGGATGATCGCCTCAGACAGCGGCGTCATGCCCCACATGTAGAACGACGAGAGCTCGCCCCCGCCGGTATTCGTCGGGTGCGAGCCGCCGGGCGCCAGCGCGCCGCTCGCGACGAACTCGCCGCCCTCGCCCTTGGCGCAGAAGCCGTAGTCCTCCAAGGTCACGAGGGTCGTGAACGTGAAGCAGTCGTAGAGCTGGCGAAGATCCACCTCGTCGACGCCGACCCCGGCCATCTTCAGGGCATCGGGACCGGACTTCGCGGCACCGGTGACGAGACCGAACTCGCTGTCCCGATGTTGGACGTACCCAGGATGCGCCTGGCCCCAGCCCCAGATATGGACCGGGGGCTGCTGCAGGCTCGCCGCACGGTCGGCGCTCGTCACGATGATCGCCACCGCACCGTTGCTCACCAGACAGCAGTCGAGCAGCCGCAACGGGTCGGCGATCATCCGCGAAGCGTGGTGATCCTCGAGGGTCATCGGGTCGCGCATCTGCGCCATCGGGTTCATCGCGGCCCACTGCCGAGCCGCCACCGCAACCGCACCGAGCTGCTCGCTCGTCGTGCCGTAGGTCTCCATATGTCGCCGCGCCGCGACGGCATATCGCTCGGGCGCCGCCTTCAGTCCCGCGGCGAAGGGCAGCGACGCCGTCCCGACCATCGCGCGCGCCTGACCCGGATAGGCATCAGAGGAGCGCTTGCCCTCCTTCAGCGGGGCGTCCGCGTAGACGCAGGCAACGACATCGGCCATGCCGGCCTCGATCGCCATCGAGGCGTACTGCACCATCTGCCCGGCGGAGGATCCGAAGCCCTGGATCGTTGCGAGCAGACGGGTGTCTCGCATCTGCAGGGTGGACTGCAGGCGCAGATCGGTGTCGTTCTTGACTCCCGGGTTCACCAGCAGACCGTCGATATCGGACAGCGAGAGGCCCGCATCAGCCGCGGCGGCCCCGATGGCCTCCACCGCGAACTGCGTGGCCGTCTTGCCGTAGACCTTGCCCATCTCGGTCATGCCCAGGCCGGCGATCGCCGTGCCCATCGTCCGTTCGCTCATCCTTGCTCCTGTTCGTCGAGGGGGAAGCCGAGTTCGACGACACCGGGGCCCACGGTCACTCCCGTGGACGTCTCACAGCGCACCTCGACCTCGGCGACACCTTCATCGCCCTCGCGGCGCAGGTCGGTGACCTCTCCGAGCACGGACATCGTCTCCCCGACGTAGTTGAAAGACTTCATCCGGAATCCGCGGATCGCCCGGATCCGGGCGCGCGGTCCAGCCCAGTCCCGCACCAACCGTTCCCATGAGCTCATCAGGAACGAGGTATTGGCGTACATCTCGCGCGCACCGGTCGATCGGGCGTACTCGCTGTTGTGGTGGATCGAGTTGAAGTCACGGTTGCTGCCCGCCGCCATGACGAGGCGATACACCGTGAGCGGTAGGCGCACCGCGGGCAGCTGTTCACCGACGACGATCTCGTCGAACGGCCGACCGGTGGTCCGGGTGTCACTCACCCTCGTCTCCCTTCTCGTGCGGCACGTAGGCATAGGTGCCGATGCGGATCAGGCCCACGACATCGCCGCGGTCGCTGACGATCTCGCTCTCCCAGGTCATGAAGGCACCGCGGCCGACCCCCGTCTGCTTCGGCGTGCACGACAACAGACGTCGTCCACGGCGTCCGATCCGCTCGCCGGCGACGACCTCACGATGGAAGTCGACTTCGATATCGGTGCCGAAGAAGCCGGTCGTGCGCGGGCCGAGCGGCATGTCGGCATTGTTGATCGCCGTGTGCACCGGCTGCGCGTCACGATCATCGCTGTCGAACAGCACCTCGCCGGGCTTCCACGCGGTGGGGATCGTCCAGGCGATCACCCCCGTGTAGGGCATCGTGACGTCCTCGAAGCCCGCCGCGCGCGCGGCCTCGGGATCGGTGTGGAGCGCGCAGTCGAGTTCCAGGGGCTCCAGATAGCGCCGGATCGCCCCCGGCTCGACCGGATCGCCACCCCAGATGACCTCGCCATCGGCGAAGTCTCGGCCGATCGCGTCGATGACCGGCTGCCACTCGGCCGTCCAGTCGGGTTCAGTGTCCGTGGTGCTCATCGTCTGGTCGCTCATCGCAGGACTCCTTTCGTCTCCAGCTCGTCGATGACCTCCGCCTCATAGGCCAGGAGGTCCCCGAGCACCCGTCGGTTGTGCTGACCCAGGGTCGGCGCGCAGGAGCGCGGTCCCCCCGGCGTATCGGTCAACAGCACCCGCGCGCCCTCGACGGTCGTCATCCCGTGCAGCGGATGGGCGAGCTCGACCAGGTGATGCCGGTGCCGCAGCTGCGGATCACCGGGATAGTCCTCCGGTCTCAACGCGAGATAGGCGGCCACGCCGATCTCCTGGAGCCGATCGACGAGCTCGTCGCCGTCCTGTCCGCTCGTCCAGGCCGCGATCGCCTCGTCGATGGCATCGGCGGCCTGTTGGCGGTCGGTCCGTGTCGCATAGTCCCGGCCAAGCCGTTCCCCGATGTCCGCGAGCCCCGCGAACCGGGTCCAGGCAGCATCATCCGTCACGCTGATCGCGATGAAGCGGTCGCCGTGATCGTCGGGCGCCACCGGGTAGACGCCATGCGGCGCATAGGCGGGATCGGCATTGCCACGCCGTTCGGCGATCGTGCCGTCGAAACCGTGATGGGCGAGCTGTGGCGAGAGGAAGTAGGCGCCGGCCTCGACCTGCGAGACATCGATATAACACCCCTCGCCGGTCGCCACGCGATGTCGCAGGGCACTCAGCAGCGCCACCAGCGCAGTACGAGGGCCGAGGTAGTCGGTGTACGGGCCGAAGGGTCCCATGGGTAGCCGATCGGACCAGCCGACCAGGTGTTGGAAGCCGCTCAGCGATGAGCCGACGTTGCCGAATCCGGCGAGCTTCGCCCATGGGCCTCGCTGTCCCGCGATGGAGCTGCTCAGCATGACGATGCCCGGGTCGATCTCGCGCAGCGATGCGTAGTCGAGACCCCAGCGCGTCAGCTGGCCAGGTGAGAACGACTCGATCACCACGTCGGCCCAGCGCACCAGGTCGCGGACGATGTCCTGGCCCTGGGGGGAGGTGAGATCGAGGGTCACGCCGAGCTTGCCGGCATTGCAGTTGCCGAAGAGGGCCGATCCCTCGCGATCGGGTGAGCCGTCGTGGAAGGGCTGCATCATCCGTGCGGTCTCGATGCGGGTGCTCGACTCGACCCGCACGACCGTGGCGCCGAAGTCGGCGAGGGTGCGGCCGATCAGCGGCCCGGCGACCACCCAGGACAGGTCCAGGACCTTCACACCGTCGAGCGGCAGCGTCCGGCTCCGCGTGGACCGGCGCAGCTCGGGCCGAGGTGTGGACAGCCACTCGGCGAGCACCTCGTCGTGATGTTCACCCAGCTTGGGCGCACGCCCCCGCAGATGCGGGCTCGGGGCGCCGGTCACCTGCGCGAAGACCGCGGGCACCTGCACCGTCGTGCCCTCGATGTCGAGGGCGTCGAAGAAGCCGCGCTCAGCCAGCTGAGGACTGGCGGCGACATCGGAGACATCGAAGATCGCCATGGACAAGATCCGCCGTTGCAGGGCCTGCTCGACCACCTCGGCCTTGGTCTTGGTGGCCAGGAAGGCGCGCACCGCCGCGCGGGCCTCCTCGAGATCGGCGAGTTCGAGCTCACCCTCGGCCACCAGCCGGGGCACCTCGCGCCAGTCCCAGGAGGCGATGCGCTCATCGACGGCCCCTTCGTCGGACAGCCAGCCGAAGAGCCGGTTGGTGAATGCACCGGCCGCGGGGCCCATCGAGAGGTGCAGCTCGATCATCCCGTCGAGACAGTGCCACTTCTTCAGGCTGTTCGGCGTCGCCGCCCCGCTGCCGGACTGATCGGCGCGTGCGGTCGGCTGCTGCTGCCACTCGGGATGGTCGTCGCCGACGGCGTGCGCGAGGATCCGCGCGAGGGTGGCCTGCCCGACCGACACCTGCGCCGAGGCGTCGACGAACTGTCCCTCACCGCTGCGGTCGCGCTCCACGAGCGCGAGCAGGATGCCGGTCGCGGCATCGGCCGCGGCGTGCAGATAGGCCTGGGGGACGCTGATGCGCAGGGGAGCGCGCTCACCGTCGCGATGCGGTGCGAGCGGGCCGCCGGCCGCCCAGACGGTCAGGTCGCTGGCCGCGAGACGGGCCCGGGGGCCGTCCCATCCGAAGGCGGTGATCGCCGCCACCACGCAGCTCGGGTTGAGCGCCCGCACCTCCGCGGGCGTCATCGACCATCGCTCGAGCTCGGCATGGTCCCAGGATGTGACCACGACATCGGCGCGCGCCGCGAGCTCGCGCAGCTGATCATGATCGCCGGGCCGCTGGGGATCCAGGGCGATCCCCCGCTTGCCCGCCGCGAAGCTGTGCCAGGTGAACGAGATGCCGGTGCTCGGATCGACCGGGGAGGCCGCCCGGGCACTCGACCCGCCGATGTCCTCGACCTGCACGACATCGGCGCCGAGATCGGCGAGCAGCCGCCCGCAGAGCAGGCCGCGCTCATCGGTCAGGTCGAGGACCCGCAGCCCGTCAAGCATCGGCCGGAGCCGTCGCGGTGACGACGATCGCTCCCTCGGGGCACGCGTCGGCAGCCTCCTGGGCCTGGTCGAGCAGATCGGCCGGGACCTCCCAGCTCGTGCCCCGCTCGGCCACGAAGCCCTCGTCATCGTCGCTCAACAGGTCCGGCGCCACGGCATAGCAGCGTCCGTGTCCCATGCACTTGGCTGCGTCGATCTCGATGAACACCTCAGACCTCCCATTCCAGCGGCAGCGTCGACAGGGTCAGCTGGCCGCCTCGTTCCGTCAGTTCGGCACCCTCGGCGATCCGGTACTCCGGGATGCGCTCATGCCACTGCTCCAGCACGACCTTGAGCTCCAGGCGGGCCAGGTGCATGCCCAGGCAGCGGTGCGGACCGCCGCCGAAGGCCAGATGCTGGTTGGCGCCAGGACGATCGATGATGAACTCGTCGGGGTCGTCGAACTTGCGCGGATCGCGGTTCGCCTGGCCGATGCCCATCCACACGACATCGCCCTTCTCGAGCTCCAGACCCTCGAACTCCTGGTCGGACTGCACCTCACGCCCGGCCTGGAAGACCAGCGGATACAGCCGCAGGAACTCCTCGACGGCCTTGCCGATCAGATCGGGGTCCTCGACGATCTCCTCGCGGTGCTCGTCGTGCGTCGCCAGATGGGTGTAGATATAGCCCAGCGCCGACCGGGTGGTGTCGAGGCCGGCGAGCATCAGCGTGAGCAGGATCGTGTGGATCTGGTCGCGCGTCAGGGGCTCGTCGTCGATCCGGGCCTCGAGCAGCCGCGTCACCATGTCGGTCTCCGGATCCCCGGGGTTAGCCGTCCGGTCCTCCAGCGCCGCCTCGAAGTACTCGATGATGTTCTTCTTCGCGGCCGCCGCCCGCTCGGGCTCGCCGGCGAGCATCGCCGAGAACATGTCCTCGGACCACTCCAGGAACTGCTCGCCATCGGAGACCGGCAGCCCCAGCAGCGCGAGGAACAGGTCGGTCGGGTACCGGATGGCGAACTCGGCCACGAAGTCGCACGAGCCCTTCGGCTTGAGCTCCTCGATCAGCTCGATGCAGCGCTGGGTGGCCAGCGGCTCCAGCCGGCGCACGGCCGCGGGAGCGAAGAACTGGTTGAGGATCTTGCGCAGCTTGAGGTGCTCCTCGCCGTTGAGGTCCTGCGGCAGGAGCGGCTCGCCGAGGCCCGGGCGCAGCGCGCTGCGCACCGCCGTGGTCCAGTTCTGGTGCTGCTGGAATCCGGCCTGCACGTCCTCATAGCGCTGCAGCATGTAGAAGCCGCGCTCGGTCGAGTCGTTGAACAGGAAGCGCTCGCGCTCACGGTCGGCGTTGAGCAGCGCGTAGTGCTCGTAGATGGGCGTGGTCCCGGTGTAGTCGGTATGGGTGACCGGGCACCCGCGATGGGTCGTGTCAGTCATGGGTTGTCCCTTCCTTCAGGAGTCGGTCGGCTAGCCCCCGGCCGCCACGCCTGGCAACCAGGTGGCGATCTCGGGAAAGAAGATGAGGATCACGGTGACGACGATCGCCATCGGCAGGAACCACGCGGTCGCGATGAAGACGTCGTTCAGGGTGATCTTGTGGCCCTGGTTGACCTCCGGCTCGCGGGTGATCGAGTGGATGATGAATGCCAGGATGCCGACCGGCGGCGTGACCACCGCGATCTCGCCCATGAAGACCGCGAACACGCCGTACCAGAGCAGCGAGATGTCGAGTGCCTCGAGTGTCGGCACCAGGATCGGGATGGTGAGCACCATCATCGCGAGCGGCTCCATGAAGGTGCCGAGGACGATGTAGACCACCATCATCAGCAGCAGGAATGTCACCCGGTTGAGATTCATGGACTGCACGACCTCGGCGAAGCCGTCGCTGATGCCGGTCAGCGTGAACATCCGCGAGAGCGCCGCGACACCGACGAGCATGAAGAAGATGGCTCCGACGCTGCTCACGGCGCCGGTGGCCGCGTCCGCGACGGCGCGCATCGGGCCGGTGTTACGTCGCCAGATGATCGTCACCACGAGCGAGAGCAGCGCGGCCACGGCGCCGGCCTCGGTGGCCGTGAAGACACCCGAGAACATGCCGAAGATGATCACGGCCACCAGCACCGGGATCGGCCACACGCTCACGAGAACGCGCCAGCGATTCTGGGACTTGCTCGGGTCGGGCGCCTGAGCGGCCTTGGACTCGTCGGTGGCCCAGCGGCTGGCGAAGGCCACCAGCATGATCGTGAACATGATCGCGACGAGGATGCCTGGGCCGACGCCGGCGAGCAACTGAGGACCGACCGGGACCTCGGCGATGCCGGCATAGATGACCAGCATGATGCTGGGTGGGATGAGCTGGCCGGGCAAGCCCGCCACGATGACCGACCCGAGGGCCAACCGTTTGTCGTAGCCGGCCTTGAGCATCTCGGGGATGCCGATGCGCGACAGCGCGTACGTGGTGCCGACCGACGAGCCGCTCACGGCGGCCAGACCCGAGCCGGCGAGGTTCGTGCCGACCGCCAGGCCGCCGGGCAGACGCCTGAGAAACAGCCGTGCCGCGTCATAGACGCTCTCGGTGAGCCCCGCGCGCCAGAGCAGCAGCCCCATGAGGATGAACATCGGCACGACGCTCAACGACCAGCTCGCGACCTCGCCGTACGGCAACGTGGTCATGGTGCTCTGCACCAGAGCGCTGCCGCGGAGGGAGAACATGCCCAGCAGCGCCGGGATCAGGAGCGCCATCGCCACGGGAACGCGCAGGAAGATGAGGCACAGCATCATGACGATGGCCATGCCGCCGATCGCCTCGGGCACCAGCGGCAGGAACATGCCGATCGTGCTCCCGACGAGCAGCGTCATCGTCACGGCGAAGACGATCCAGGAACGGCGCCCGGACACCACCGGAGGCGGAGGCTGGGTGATGGCCGGCCCCGCACCATCGGGGCTCTGGATCGGATCGAGGTCGACAGTCATGCCGACACCTCCTGGGAAAACAGCACGATAGGACGGCGTCGGCATGAGACCACGCCGACCACTCGCTCGCTTCGCTCGCTCATACCGACACCTCCTGGGAAAACAGCACGATAGGACGGCGTCGGCATGAGACCACGCCGACCACTCGCTCGCTTCGCTCGCTCATACCGACACCTCCTGGGTCTCAGCGCCGACCGGAGGCTCGGGCCGGAACACGGCGCGGACGGCGGCAAGATAGAACTGGATGGTCAGCGAGCCGAAGGCGACTGGAGCCAGGAAGTACGGCGGCCAGGCCGGCAGGTCGCTGACACCGGCGGTGCGCCGGATGTCGAAGGAGTGCAGGGCCTCTTGGAGGCCGAACCAGGCGAAGCCCGCGCAGACGGTACCGACGAGGACGAAGGACACGGCCTGCACCCAGCGCTTGGTGACCAGCGGCAGCATCTCGTAGATCAGATCGGCGCTCACATGCTGGCCGCGGCGCTGCGCCGCGATGAAGCCCAGGAACGCGATGACCGGCAGATACCAGTACTGCGTGATCTCCAGCGTGTTGGGCAGCGGCGAGGACCAGAAGGCTCGCATGACGGCGTTCAGCGAGATGTGCACCATCATCACGAACGTCAAGATGACTGCGGGGACCTCGATGAACAGATCGAGGTTGAGACGACGCGGACGCGCGTCGACGGACAGACTCATCACCCTACTCCTCGGTGACGTGGGCGGACGGCCGCCGGCAGCGCCGGCGACCATCCACGCCGATCATGATGGACGGTGCTCCGCGAACGTGTCGTCGAGAAGCTTCTGCAGGAACGCATCGATGTCGATGGCGTCCTCGCTGTACCAGGTGTCGAAGTCCTCATAGCCGACCTCGTCGGTGTAGCCGAGTTCGTCGGTCACGATCTCGAACCATCGGTCAGCGGACTCCTGAGCACCGTCGACGAAGGCATTGGCGTCATCGAGGGCCGATGCCTGGCGAACGCTGTCGAGCAGGCCCTCGTTGGCCTCCTGCATCGCCGCGCGCGCCTCGTCATCGAAGGTCGTGAAGCTGCCGCCGGCCTCGGTGACAGTCGCCGCGGCCTCCACGGTGTTGGGCCAGATCTTGCTGGAGATGTTGCCGCCGATGAAGACATCCAGACGGTCCCAGAACAGTTGCTGAGCGACGAGCGGAAGCGTCTCCCAGGTCGCCTTGCTGAAGGCCATGCCACCGGGGGCCAACGCGAAGCCCGCCTGGTCGTCGATGACGACATTCGGCGCCTCGGACAGATAGCCGCCCAGGACGGCCACGGTCGGGCTCGACACGGTGCAGCCGACTACGCCCCGCTCGAGGCTCTCGTAGAGCTCGGTGTACGCGATCGAGGCCGGTGATCCCCCGAGCGACTCGATCTGCTTGCTCTGCGCGGAGCCGCCGGACCCGATCGCCTGTCCGGAGATGGACGAGAGCGAGTTGCGTTCCTGGCTGCAGAAGAGCCCGTTCGATCCCGAGTTGTAGATCGGCACGAGCGGCACGAGACCGTGATCGTCCCACTCCTGCAGGATCTCCGGCGTGTCGAAGGCGACCTCGTTCGGCCACGCATTGGACTGCAGCGCGCCGACGACCGGACTCTGATGGGAGATGAAACCGGTCTCGATCAGCGCCACGGTCGCGGGGTATTCCGAGGGCTCGTAGATCGGCAGGACCTGGCCGAGGTCCAGGCGGCCGTCGTTCAGGGCATCGTCGATCTCCGCCGGGTCGGCCACGGCATTGGCGTAGGCGATGTCGAAGCTGATCTTGCCGTCCGACCATTCCTCGATGCTCGCCAGGTAGTCCTCGATGTTCTTGCCCGTCGCGGAGCCCTTGGGAGCAGGCGACTGCGTGCGAATCGTGATCGGGTCGACGCTCTCGAAGGCGGCGATGTAGTCCTCCTTGGACGCCCCGGGGTCGAGGCCCTCGCCTCCACCCGAGCCGCCACTTCCCCCTTGCTCAGCGCAAGCACTGAGAGTGACGACGCCGGCCACAGCCAGCATCGCGAGAAGGCGCGTGGACCTTCGATTGGTACGCATAGCGATCATGTCGTCTCCGTTGGTTGTCGGCATCTCCGTGCCGTGACCTGCCTCTCGTGACCACGGTCACAAGATATGAATATCATTCGCCTAGATTCACCGACAGTCAAGTTCCCCACCCAGGAATTTCCTGAAACCCTGTCGCCAGTGCCACGGCGCCAGCCCGCCCGTCCCACACCACCCCACTACGGCAACCGGGATTGCTGATAATGAAAGGTAACATCTACAGTGATGCGGGACACATGCGACCAGGAGGATGCCGTGAGTGCCGAAACCGTGATCGTCGGAGGTGGGATCTCCTCGATTCGACTCGCCGAGCGACTTCGCCGCGCCGGAGACGAGGACCCCATCACCATCGTGTCCGCCGAGCCCGGACTCGTCTACGACCGTCCGCCGCTGTCCAAGGGCGTACTGCTCGACGACGATCCGCGACGACCCGACCTGGCGACCGAGGAGGCCCTCGGCGCCCTCGGCGTGCGGCGTGTGACAGGTTGCCGCGCGGTGCGCCTCGACCAGGCCGCACGCCGAGTCGAACTCGAGACCGGCGAGACCCTCTCGTATGACGACCTCGTCATCGCCACCGGCTCCGATCCTCGCCGGTTGCCGGCGCTAGACGAGGTCGGTCCGTACTACCTGCGCACATGGGACGATGCACTGGCACTGCGGGAGGCCGTGCGGGAAGCAGCGCGCATCGGCGTCATCGGCGCCGGGGTGCTGGGACTCGAGATCGCGGCGACGAGCCGCGTACTGGGCCGCGAGGTCATGGTCGTCGACACCGCGCCGCACGCACTCGCGCGGATCGGCGGCCCCGAGCTCGGCACGCCGGTCGCCGACCTCCATCGCGAGCACGGCGTACGCTTCCATCTGGGTGTCGGCATCGACACCGCGACCGAGAACGGCGACGGAGCGATCACGCTGCGGCTCACCGACGGCACCGAACACGTCGTCGACGTCCTCGTCGTGGCGATCGGCGCCGTTCCGGTGACGGACTGGCTCCAGGGCAGCGGTCTCGCCGGACACGACGGGGTCGAGACCGATGCCGGCTGCCGCACGTCCGATGAGCGTATCTTCGCGATCGGCGACGTCGCCCGCGTCGAACGTGGCCCGGGAGATCGCCGGCGCCTCGAGCACTGGACCAATGCGGGCGATACGGCCGCCGTCGCGGCACGGGGCATCCTCGCTCGCCGGCGCGGCGAGACGCCGCCGACCCTCACTGAGCTCCCCTACGTCTGGAGCGACCAGTACGACGTCAAACTCCAGATCCTCGGCCATCTCGACCCCGACGGCAGCCTGATCCCGGCGGTCGAGGACCCTGAGGCGGGACGCTGGCTGCGCATCGCCGTCCGCGGACAGGAGGTCACCGGCGTGGTCGGTTGGAACATGCCCGCCGCGGTCAACCGCTGCCGGGCGGCCCTCATAGCCGGCGCGACCACCGACGAGCTCTTGCAGAGCGCACCCTGGGAACGGAAGGCACGACGATGACCGATGACCTGCACGAGCGACTCGACCGGCTCGAACGTCACGAGCTCGCGCGGTCGATGGCAGCCGCCTACGCCGTAACGGTCGACGCAGGCGATGCCGACCGTATCGCGGCACTATTCGCTCCCGACGGCACCCTGACCATTCCCAGTGGCACGCTGCGGGGACGCACGGAGATCGCCGCCTTCTACGCTAGCCGCGTGGCCGACGCCGACCGCCGGCACTTCGTCACCAACGTCGCGACACATGCCACCGAAGTCGCCTCGGCGGTCGGCCTGAGCGCGTACTTCCTCTACACGAGCCGCGAGCCCGGACGCTCGGCACTCGGCTGGGGACGCTACGACGACCTGGTCGATACCTCCGGGGACACACCGCTGCTGCTGGCGAAGACCATCACCCCGGCCGTCTTCACCGACCTCGATGAGGGCTGGGCCTCCTGACCGGGCACGCCCAGCGGCTCTCAGCCCGCACGGGGCGAGTCGACCGGCCCTGAGCGGACCGGCCGGCGCAGGAAGTTCGAGATCACCGCGTGTCCGTGGCTCGTCAGGATAGACTCGGGGTGAAACTGCACCCCCTCGACTCCGAGCCCGGCGTGGCGTAGACCCATGACGATCCCGCTCGCTGTGCGCGCGGTGATCTCCACCTCTTCAGGCAGATCGTCGACGACGAGGGAGTGATAGCGCGCGGCAGCGAAGGGTGTCGGCAACCCGGCGAGAACCCCGGCTCCCTCGTGGTGGACGAGCGCGGGATGCCCGTGGACGGGGTCGGCCCGTCGCACGGTCCCGCCGAGGAACTCGCCGATCACCTGATGGCCGAGGCAGACCCCGAGCACCGGGACACCCGCCGCTACCGCGGACTCGACCGCGGCCCTGCTCGTGCCCGCGTCCAGCGGCGCGCCCGGCCCCGGGGAGACGAGCAGGTGCGTGAAGCCCGCGAGATCCGGTAGCGGTACGGTCGAACGCACCACCGATGCCTCGGCCCCCAGCTCGCGGGCGTACTGCACCAGGTTGAACACGAACGAGTCCTCGTTGTCGACGACCAGCAGCCGGACGTCCTCGACCCGCGCGACGGGCGGAGGTTCCCGTTCCGGCCCGCGCAAGCGCCGCGTCACCGGACCCGGTACCGGCCACCGAGCGACGCCACCGAGCGATGAGACCGGGACGATGCCGCGCAGCGCATTGACCGCGAACGCCTCGGATGCCTGGCTGAGCTCGGAGAGCCGCATCGAGCGCTCCCGGATAGGGAATCCATGCCGCCGGGCTGCTTCGATCACCACGGCGCGAGCCGTGCCCGGCAGGATGCGGCCGTCCAGCGGTGGCGTGTGTACGCCGTCGTCGAATACCGCGAAGAACGAGGCGCGGTCGGTCTCCAGCACCTCGTCGTTGGCGTCGACGAGCAGAGCGGCATGATCGGGGAGCGCGCCGCGGTCGACCCACTTGTGGGCGCCGAGGCCTCCTGGCAGACGATGCACATCGAGGACCCACGACTCCGGCGCTGAATCCAGCGGAGCGATCGTGGTCTCCACACGCCCATCCGGGTGGAGCTCGACACGAAGCCTCCGCCTGCCTGTCGTCACCGAGGAGGCGGCGAGGGCGGCGCGACGTATCTCGGTCCCGACGTCGATGCCGTAGAGCTCGCGACCGCTCGCGGCCAGGCGGACGACATGCTCGTCCAACCGCGCGGGCCGGGCGTCCTCCACCAGGACGGTGGTGAACACTCCACGCGAGGAATCGGCCGCCGACGCAGGCTCGACGAGGACAGGCGGGGTGCCGTGGTGGCCCGGGCGGTCCACCAGGGCGGCGCCGAAGGCGGCGGCGATCGGCGCGACCTTGTCGAAACACTCCACGACCTCGGCCATCGGATCGCTCGCCGCGACGATGCCGCCGCCGGCACCGATCCAGGCCCGGCCGTCGGCCGCCACCTCCAGCGTCCGGATCGTGACATTGAGCTCCATGCCCCGGCCAGGACTCACATAGCCCATCGCTCCCGTGTACGCCTCGCGGCCGGTGGTCTCGAGTTCGGCGGCGAGGAGCTGCATGGCACGGATCTTGGGAGCGCCCGTCACCGACCCCGGCGGGAAAGTCGCCCGCAGCAAAGCGGAGTCGGGAGCGGACACCTGAGCCGTGACGTCCGAGACCAGGTGCCAGACGGCGTGGCGCTCGAGGCGGGTCAGCGCGGGCACCTCGACGCTGCCGGGCCGGGCCACGCGTCCCAGATCGTTGCGCATGAGGTCGACGATCATGACATTCTCCGCGCGATCCTTCGACGACCCGGTGAGTCGCACGGGATCGGCGTCGAGTGGAGCGGTGCCCTTGATGGGGGACGTCTGCACGCGTTCCCCCTCACGCCGCAGGAACAGTTCCGGCGACCAGCTGGCGATCGCGCCCTGGTCGTCCGCGACGAAGGCCGCGTAGGCAGGGCTCAGCTGCTCGACCCCGTGGCAGAAGGCGTCGAGCGCATCGCCGTGCAGGCGGGTCTCGAACCGGCCGCACACATTCGCCTGGAAGATGTCGCCGGCCTCGATGTGCTCGATGGTCCGGTGCACGGCATCTGCGTGCACCTCCACACCGGGTGAGAGGCGCAACGGCTCCAAGCTCGACGCGCGCACCTCCGAGGGGGACGCCAGCGACTCGCGCAGGGCATCGATCCGGTGTCGGGGTGTTCCGGCGAGCCATTCGAGCCACCACTGTCCCTCGACACGCCGGGCGACCACATCGTAGAAGCCCACGCGCAGGGCTGGTTGTGGCACCGGCCGTGGCGGCGACCCGGGAAGGTCTTCGAGATCTCCGGCCAATCGGTAGCCCCACGAGCCGATCCATCCGCCGCCGAAGTGAAGATCGAGCGAGGGCGCGAGGTCGATGGCGTCCCAGTCGCGCAGTTCGCGGACCGGATCGGCGGAGATCACCGCCTCACCGGCCGACCATCCCGAGCCGATGAGCGCCACGATCCGGGGCCGCCCGCGCAGTCGGCGGAGCAGCTGTGTGGGCGAGTCGTCGAGCGAGAGGCGCTCGCGCTCGACGACCGTGCTCACGAGGGTGGCGTGTCGTCGATGACCTGCGCGCCGAGATGCTCGGCGAGCAGCGCCTCGGCGTCAGCGGAGCTGCCGTCGAGGATCGGATCATCGGGATCGACACCGGCATCGGGATCCTCGGCCGCCTTCCGCGGCGCCGGTCCACTGCGCAGCGCCTCGCGGACCGATTCCGGCACTGCCGAGGTGGCCGGCGACGGCGGTGCCTGCTGCGCCGCCGGCGCGCTCGGCGCCGGACCGCCGCCTCCCGGACCGGGCTGCGCGGAGGGGTCGACGATGGCCTCGATCCGCCAGTCGACCCCGAGGACGTCGACGAGCGCCTGAGCGACGATGCGGTCCGAGCCGCTGTTCATGAAGGAGTCGCGGGCTCCGGCGTTGACGAGGGCGATTGTCAGGGTCGAGCCGTCGACGCCGGTGACCTGGGCGTTCTGGCTGAGCATGACCCACGTGAACCGGCGCAGGTTCTGGATGCGATCGAGGATCTGCGGCCACAACCGCCGGACATCGGCGATCGAGAGGGCACCGGGAGCCGGCTCGGGTTCCGGAGCCGGCTTGGGCTCCGGCGTCGGGCCTGGGGTCGGCGTCGGTTCCGGCTCGGTGGCGGCTGGCGCGGTCGGCGGTACCTCAGCAACGTTATCGGGGATGGATGGGGTTGACGGGCTACCGCCACTTGCCGGAGCCTCGCCGACCGACCCAGCCCACGAGGCTGGCGGTACGTCGGCAACCTCAACGGGAGCCGATGACGTTAACCACGCACCGCCCTCGACCGGGGCCTCCGCTGGCGAGGCGACTGGAGACGCCGGCGGTGCCTCAGCAACGTTATCGGGGACGGATGGGGTTGACGGGCTACCGCCACCGGCGGAGGAGGACTGCGCGGGGGCGGGAGCCGGGGCCGGACGAGCCGGGGCGGGAGCGTGATCGGGTGCCGGGGCGGTGCCGCCGCCGGACAGGCGTCGCTCGATCCGCTCGAGTCGTGCCTGGAATCCCTCGACCGAGTTGTCGGCGCCCGGCACGAGGATCCGGGCGCACATCAGCTCCAACATCAGCCGCGGGGCGGTCGCGCCCCGGAAGTCCACGAGTGCCGTGCTGACGATATCGGCGGCACGCGTCAGCTCGGACGGCCCGAAGCCCGAGGCCTGCTGCGCGAGTCGCTCGCCGCGATCGCCGGGGACATCGAGCAACCCGGACTCGATCGCGGTGGGGACGGCCGCCAGGATCACCAGATCGCGCAGCCGCTGCAACAGATCCTCCGCGAAGCGACGGGGATCCTGGCCGGACTCGATGACCTTGTCGACCACCGAGAACACCGTGCCGCCGTCGCGGGCGGCGAAGGCCGAGACGGCTTCGTCCAGGAGCGAGTCCGGGGTGTAGCCGAGCAGCTGGACGGCCAGCTCATAGGTGACCCCCTCGGGGCCCGCGCCGCCGAGCAGCTGATCGAGCACGCTCAGGGTGTCGCGCACGGAGCCCGCGCCCGCGCGCACCACCAGCGGAAGGGCCCGCGGATCGAGGGTCACGCCCTCGGCGGCGCACAGCTGCATCAGATACTCGCCGAGCTGCTTGGGCGGGACCAAGCGGAAGGGGTAGTGATGGGTCCGCGACCGGATCGTGCCGATGACCTTGTCCGGCTCGGTGGTGGCGAAGATGAACTTCAGATGGGGCGGCGGCTCCTCGACCAGCTTGAGCAACGCGTTGAAGCCCTGCGGCGAGACCATGTGGGCCTCGTCGATGATGTACACCTTGTACCGGCTGTTGACGGGCGCAAAGAACGCGCGCTCGCGCAGATCGCGAGCATCGTCGACGCCGCCGTGGCTCGCGGCGTCGATCTCGATGACGTCGACGCTTCCCGGCCCGCCGCGCGCGAGGTCACGGCAGCTCTGGCACTCCCCGCACGGGTCGGCGATCGGTGCCTGCTCGCAGTTGAGCGCGCGGGCCAGGATGCGCGCGCTGGTGGTCTTGCCGCACCCGCGCGGCCCGGAGAACAGATAGGCGTGGTTGACCCGATTGGCCGCGAGGGCGTGCCGCAGGGGGTCGGTGACGTGATCTTGGCCGATGACCTCGGCGAACGTCTCGGGCCGGTAGCGGCGGTACAGAGCCAGGGGTGCGTCCACGCCACGAGCCTAACCGTCGCCGGGGACACGCCCGGCGCGGACCGAGGTCGGTTCAGGGCAGGTGGCGGTCGAGCCAGTCGCCGAGGACCTCGTAGGCGTGGTCACGGGCCTCCTTGCGGGAGAGGAAGACATCGTGACGGGCTCCGGGAATCGGCACCGAGGTGACCTCATCGCCCAGGCAACCGGCCCAGCGGGCGATCTGGCGAACGTCGAGAACGGCGTCCGCGGTCTCGACCTCCTCGCTGTACCGGCTCACGATGCGCGAGCGATCCGAGCGCAGGACGAGGGACGGCACCCCGATATCGAGGCCACGGTGCAGTCGAGCCTGGCCGCGCCGGACCGCGCTGAGCCAGCCGACGGTCACCGGGAACCCGCCGAGGGGCTTCCAGGCCAACTCGTAGTCCCACTCGCCGCCGCGCGAGGTGTGCAGGCTCGACCCGTAGGCCTCCGCTTCGGGCAGCTTGAGGACGAGGCCGGGGCGCACTCGCGCGGCGAGCCGGATCGCCTGGGTGCCCACGCCGCGCATCCACGGCGCACCCTGCAGATCGAACCACGGGCTGTTGAGCATGATCCCGGCGATACCGGTGTCTCCACTGCCGGTGCCGCGACGCCGTCGATGCAGCCACAGCGGGACGATGAGCCCGCCGGTCGAATGCGCGGCGAGATAGACCGGGAGACCCGTCTCCTCGCGGACGATCCGCAGCGACTCGTCGAGTTCGGCGTCGTAATGGGCGAGATCGGAGACATAGTGCGCGGTGTGCCCGTCGCGCAGGGAGCGGCCGCACTTGCGCAGGTCGAGCGAGTAGAAGGCGACGCCGCGATCGGCGTAGAACTCGGCCATCGCGGTCTGGAAGAAGTAGTCGGTGAAGCCGTGCACGTAGATCACCGCGGCACGCGGCGAACCCGTGGAAGCCCGCCGAACCAGGGTGGCGGTGATCGTGCCCTCGCCGTCGGGGTCGTCGCCGAGCTCGATGACGTGCCGTTCGTACGGCTCCCCGAGCAGGTCGGTGGTCCAGTCGACGCTCATGTCCGCTCCTTTCGCCGTCGCCAGGATAGGTCTCCGCGCCTCGCCGTGGTGGCGCTTCGGCGAACCGATACCGATACATCGGGGTCGCCATAGCCACCACAAGGCATCGGCATCGGTCCCGCCCGTGCGCCATCGCGAGGACGGTGCCCGTGGAGGGGCTAGGGTGCGAACTGTGGCTGCCGTCGACATCGTCGTGCCCTACTGGGGCGACCCGGACCTGTTCGCGCTCACCGTGGACTCGGTGCTGGCGCAGGATGACGACGACTGGACGCTGACGATCCTCGACGACCATTACCCGGACCTCACGGCCTACGAGCGCTACCGCGGTGATCCGCGAATCACCTACGTCCGCCACGAGGAGAACATCGGGATCACGGCCAACTTCGCGCAGGCGGCACAGCGGGCGAGCGCCGACTATGTCTGCATCCCCGGCAGCGACGACCTCCTCGACCCCGGCTTCGTGCGCATCGTCAAGGGGGCGATCGAGCGACATCCGGGGGTCGACGTGGTGCAGCCCGGGGTCCGCGTGATCGATGAGCACGGTGCTCCCTCGTTGCCCCTGGTCGACCGGGTCAAGCGGCAGCTGCTTGCGCCACGCGGGGAGACGGTGCTCGCCGGCCAGGATCTCGCGACGAGTCTGATCCGCGGCAACTGGCTCTACTGGCCCTCGCTGACCTTCCGCACCGATACCCTGCGACGGCATGAGTTCCGCGACGGATTCCCGGTGATCCAGGACCTCGCCCTGCTGATGGACATCGCCTTCGCCGGGGGGTCCCTCGTCTACGTCCCCGAGCAGGCCTTCGTCTACCGACGCCATGAGGGCAGCGCCTCGATGGCCGCGCTCACCGGCGGATCGCGGTTCCGCGATGAGCGACGCTACTACCGCCTCGCTCATCGCCTAGCCGTCGAGCACGGCTGGAGACGCACCGCGCGGGCGGCCAGGATCCGGATCTTCTCGCGACTGCACGCGGCGACGGTGCTGCCGGGAGCGCTGCTCAGGCGCGACCGTGCCGGCATCGCCTCGGCGATCACCCACCTGGCGGGCCCCTGACCGCCGATCGCCCCGGCCCCCGGTGGCGGTAGGTCATCAACCCTTCCGCTCCGAGAGCGGTACGCCCTCAACGTTATCGCTCCCCGATAGGGTTGAGGGCCTACCTCCGCCGCCTGCCCCCAGCGCCCGGTGTGATGCTCCGAACGGCAGTGATCACCTCCGGTGGCGGTAGAGCATCAACCCCCATGTCGACCTGGTGAGGTTGATGGCCTACCTCTGCAGCGCCGGAAGGGTTGATGGCCTACCGCCGGCGACGGGCCTCGAGCGCGAGGCGGAGGAGCATGAGCCGGGCCCGCAGCACCGGGACGATCGAGCGCGGCCGGGAGGTCGAGGCGTTCGTCTCGTGGAGGCGGCGCCACACCACGACATCGTCGAGATGGCGGATCGACCCGTCGACATTGGCGACCGTCGCGATCCACAGGTCATGGGACTCCGACAGATAGGAAGGCAACGGCAGCACCCGGTCCAGTGCCTCGCGTCGCAGCGCCATCGCCGAACCGAAGTAGGGGATCACGCCGGCCCAGATGCGCAGCAGATTCCGTCGGTGCTGACGGGACGTGCGCGACCGCAACAACCAGGAACGCCGGCGCATGGGCGACGGCAGCGGCTGTCGCCCATCGAGGTCGACGACATTGCCCACGGCGACCTCGGCATCGGCCAGCCCCGCCAGAAGCGCCTCGACACGCCCCGGGGGCCACACATCGTCCTGGTCGCTCAACACGAGGTACTCACCGCGCGCGGAGCCCATCGCCTGTCCGAAGGCCCCGACATAGCCGAGATTGCGTTCGGTCCGCTGGACCTCGATGCGGGGGTCATCGCGCTGTGCGAGCAGTTCCAGCGTGCCGTCCGTGCTTCCGTCGTCGACCACGACGACCTCGTCGGCATCGGCCAACTGCGCGAGGATCGAGTCCAGCTGCTCATCGAGGTAGGCCGCACCGTTGTAGGTGGCCAGGCACACGCTCACGCGAATCCGCTCCGCCGCCCGCTCACCCATGGTTCCCCTCTCGCTGCGATGCCCCACCGTAGACTCCTCGATCATGGGACGGTCGATCACCACGAGGCTAGCGGCTTTCACCGGTGGTCCCGTTCTCGCGGCCCTCGCGCCGCTCCTGATCATCCCCGTCATCACCCGTGCGACGGGCGCCGGCGGATGGGCGAGCTTCGCCGCCGGGCAGAGCGTCGGCCTGATCGGCATGATCGTCCTGACCTTCGGCTGGGGCATCGTCGGACCGGTCCGGATCGCCCAGCATCCCGACCCGACGGATCGCGCGCGCATCCTTCTCGAGAGCCTGGTGACGCGGGCCGTCGCGGCGGCGGTCGTCCTCCCGGTATCGGCGCTCGTGGCCTGGTGGGTGGCGACCCCCGACTATCGCCTCGCCGCGGCCGCCATCGCCGTGGCGACCGCGGCGGCCGGTTTCACTCCGGCATGGTTCTGCATCGGCGCCGGTCAGCCGGGCCTGCTGACGGTCTACGACGTGCTGCCCCGGCTCGGCGCCGCCGCCGTCGGTGCGGCGCTCATCTTCCTGACCGGTGAGATCGCCTGGTACGCGGTGGTGCTGGCCCTCAGCTGTGTCGTCGCCTTCGGCTGGCACGCCCGGGTGACCATGCGCGACCACGACCTGGGGCACCTCGATGCCGCCGAGATCCGCATAGCGCTGCGCCGGCAGGTGCCGACGGCGGCCATCGACACGGTCTCCAACAGCTACGGCTCGACGCCCACACCGATCGCGACCGGCAGTCTGGCGACCTCCGCGGCCGACAGCTTCGCGTCCGCGAACACGATGTACCGCTTCGGGTTGATCGCCGTCGTCGCCTTCGGCAATGCCTTCCAGGGCTGGGTCCTGGAGCCCGATGCGGATGACCCACGAGCCCGTCACCGGCTGGCCATCGTGGCGCACGGCGCGCTCGGGGTGGCCGGAGGCATCGGGCTGGCCGCGCTGGGACCGTGGGCGAGCTCGATCGTCATGGGCGCGGACAACGCGGCGACCTGGACGGCATCTGCCCTGTTCGGCGCCGCCTTCTTCGCCATCTCGTTCACGACACCGTTCATCCGCAACGTCATGATCCCGCACGGACGGTACCGCTATGTCTTCGTCGTGACGTGCGCGTCCTCGCTCGTCGGGCTCTCGGTGATGCTCGCCGGTGCGGCAATGAGCGCCATGGAGGTCATCGCGGGAGGTATGGTCGCCGCCGAGCTGGTCATCATGGTCGCGATCGTCGTCCCGGCGCGGCGGCTGCTCGCCGACCGCACGCCATCGCGCAGGGCATGACCTCTCCCGCCCCGCACGGGCGGTGAGTCAGCGTCCGTTCCCCGATCGGGGCGGTTGGTCAGCGTCCATGTCGCTCGGACGGATGGACGCTGACTCACCGCCCCTGACGGAGGAAGGACGCTCAGTCACCGCCCTTGGAGGTCAGCCGCGGTCCACCGGTTCGAGGGCCCAGCGCACGTCTCGCAGACCGGGTTCCAGCTCGGCGGGGACACGTCCCATCGCCGACCCCTTGCGACCGTCGCGCCAGCCGCGTCGGGCCGCGGCCCACACCGGGCCGCGGGGACGCGCGTAACGCAGCACCTCGACGAGGTGCAGGATCTCCATGAAGGTCTCAGCCGCGAGCCGGGCGGGGAACCGCCGCCCGTACATGCGGTTGACGACGCGCCGGTTCCGGACCCGGTAGTAGTACCGGAAGGGCGTGCTCAGCGTGATGATCGGCGGCAGCGGCGACCCGCGGAAGCCTCCCGACAGCAACGGCCGGCGATACGCGGCGCCGAGATGGTGGTGCAAGGCCACCCCGGGGGCGGCGATAGGCGCCAGCCCGGCGCTCAGTGCCCGCAGCTCCAGCTCCTCGTCGACGAGGTCGATGAAGAACTCCTCGCGCATCGCGCCGATGCGCTCCCAGGTGGAGCGTGGAAGCAGCATGCCGGACTGAATGGTACGGATGGCGATGAGCGTGCCGTCCTCGGCCGTCCGGCTCACCTGACGGATCGTCGCCCAGAACTCCGGCACGACGAAGGCAGGGTCGATCACCCCACGTGCGGTCGCCCGGTCGAACTCGTCCGACAGTCCGGAGACGAAGTCCGCCGAGGGCAGCGAGTCCTGATCGAAGGTCACGACCCGATCGGCGCCGCCGTCGAAGGCGGCCTGGATGCCGCGGTTCAGCGCCGCCGCGATCCCCGCATTGCGCGGCTGGCGGAGGAGATCGACGTCGTCTCGTTCCTCGAGCGCGGCGAAGACCTCAGCATCGGGCGCGGGCGTGCCGTCGTCGACCACGACCACGCGGACGGTCTGCGCCGCGATCGCATCGAGATGGGTCAGCAGGGAGCGGTCGGGGCCGAAGACCGAGACCACCGACCAGGTCGCCTCACTCGTCATCGGGCTCCGCCTCCGCGTCATCGGTCGGTGCGACGACCTCGGTGCGGTGCTCGAACTCGGCCCGCAGCAAGGTGACCTCCTCGGCGACCCGGCGGATCTCGTCCTCGGCCCGCGAGAGCTCCCACGAGAGGTGGAGACAGACGCCGAGCAGCATCGCGATGCCCATCGCGAAGAGCAGGTTCGACGGCACTTGCACGCCGGCGATCGAGGAGAGCCAGCCGAGCAGACCCGGCACGAGTTCCAGGATCAGCATGGCGACGCCGATGACGATCCAGAGGACCGCGTACTTCTCCTGCA
Source organism: Aeromicrobium piscarium (assembly GCF_007421815.1). Classification (GTDB taxonomy): domain Bacteria; phylum Actinomycetota; class Actinomycetes; order Propionibacteriales; family Nocardioidaceae; genus Aeromicrobium; species Aeromicrobium piscarium. Next base: position 180,063 of record NZ_VLNT01000004.1, read on the forward strand.
ACTGCCGCCGGAGCAGCATCGTGACGACCGCGACGATGAACAGCACCGTGAGTGCGGTGATGGCGATGAGCATCAGAGGGTCTCCTCGCGAGCGCCCACCGGCTGTCGCAGCATCGCGAACACCAGCGCGAAGACCGAGCGCAGCAGATAGATCATCGCCCCGATCGGATGCTGGCTGGGATTGCCGTGACGCCGCTGCCGCATCTCCACCGGCACCTGGGTCACCGTCAGCCCGGCCCCGAGGGCGGCGACGAGCGAGTCGATCGTGTCGCCGAGGTACTCAGCCGGGTAGTAGGTGACGTATTGCCGGATCGCGCGCCGGTTGGCCGCCCGGAAGCCGGAGGTGACGTCGGTGAGCCGGGTGCGCGCGAGCCGGGACAGGACCCAGGCGAGCAGGATCATCGCCCAGCGTCGAGGGCCCCGGACCGTGTAGCCGCCACGATCGGCAAACCGCGCCCCGATCGAGATATCGGCCTCGTTCAACCCCTCGAGCACCCGCACGATATCGGCCGGATCGTGCTGTCCGTCCGCGTCGACCTGGATCGCGCGGTCGTAGTCATGGCGTTCGGCGTAGCGAAAGCCCGTGCGCATGGCACCGCCGACGCCGAGATTGAAGGGCAGCTGGAGCACGACCGCCCCGGCCTCGCGCGCCTCGCGCGCCGTGTGGTCGGTGGATCCGTCGTCGACGACGACGACGTCGAAATCGGGCGTCGCCGTGAGGATCTCGCGCACCGTGCCACCGATATTGTCCTGCTCGTTCCAGGCGGGGACGATCACCAGCGTGCGCGGGAATGCCAGGTCTGTCATCTCAGCACGAGCCTAATGGACCGGGGTACCCGGCAGCCGCATGACCGTCCCAGCCGGTGGCGGTGGGTCGTCGATCTCTTCCGCGCCGGCGGCGGTAGACCGTCAACCTCATCGCCCCTCGATGAGGTTGACGACGTACCTCCGCTGCCCCGGAAAGGTTGACACCGTACCGCTCTCACCCTCACTGCTCACAGATCGTGACCCGCTCGAGGGTGACATCGCCCTCGCGGGCGACCTCCTGCACCGTCGGCGGGGCGAGGCCGTTGAGTCCGCGGTACATCCTCGGGTACTCGTCGGGGTGGTGGAAGCTCAGGACATAGACCTCGCCACCGAGATCCTCGACCGCATCGCACACCTGCTCGCGCACCCGCGGACTGGAATCAGCGCGGTTGAGCTGGGTGCGGATGGTCTCCTCGTCGTCATTGGCGATCACGTACATATACGCCGGCGCGACCCTGACCCCGGTGAGCGCGTAGACGAACGGGGTGCCCGAGCGCGGTTCACCGATCAGCAGGGCATCGTCGGGCACCAGATCCGGGATGCGCTGGATCATCGCCCACTCGTCGGCATTCACCAGATACGAGTCGGAGGTGATCGTGTAGGCGTTTCGGGCCCAGTGCAGAGCCGGATTGACGGCCCGCTGGTAGGCGACCAGGACACCGAGGAGCACGACGATCGCGAGCGTCACCCGCGCCAGCCTCGTGCGCCCACGGGCCGAGGACATCCCCACCCGGCGAGCCAGCCAGGTGATCGCGGCCATCCACCAGCGCGCCAGCGCGACGAAGCCGATGATCGCCGGAGCCATCGCACTCACGGCGGTGACAGCCACCACGCGCAGGTTGTCCTGGAAGAAGACACCGGAGACGAACCAGCGGAGGTCCCCGGCGGGTGCTCCCACGGTGATCACGAACAGCGCCCCGATGACGACCCAGACCGCGACGAAGGCGAACCGCCGCTTGAGCACGAGCAGCACGAGCCCCACGATGATCGCCACCGACACCGAGACGGGGATCGGGCTGAACACCTGCGAATTGGTGGCCAGCTCCCACGCCGCGCCCGGCAGTTCGCGATAGGGCGACCACGGCGACTCGTCACGCGGAGGCCGCATCACGGACCACGCCGTCGCGGTGACAGCGACCAACACGAGGGTCACGACCGTGGCGGTCACCAGCGCACGACCCCGCTGCGAGGACCGGACCGCCCACTCGAAGACCGAGACGGACGCGAGGACGACGGTCAGGAGCGCCCACACGAGGGCGGTGTTGGGGTGCGCTAGCAGGAGCCCGGGCAACGAGGCGCCCAGCACGAGGAAAGCGGTGCCACGTGTGACCTCGGGCTGGACCCCGCGCACGCGAAGGAGGACGGCGGTGAGCCCCACCATCGCGGGCAGCAGCGAGACCCCGAGGAAGTTCGGGTACAGCGTGCCGTAGTTGAGCAGCAGGAACGGGAAGGTATGGAAGCAGCAGGCGAGCGCCGCGCCTCCGACGGCTGCCAGGATCCGGTGTCGGCTGACGACGAGTCCGAGGAAGATGCAGCCGCTCACCCAGCCGACCGTGGCGACCGCGATCATCATCGCGTTCGAGGCCTCGGGCAGGCTCACCCCGGTGGTCTGGGCGATCAAGGACAAGAAGCCGTGCCACGCGGCCGGGTACAGGCTGGCGACGCCGTCGAGGCTCGCGAAGCCGGAGACGTGGAAGGCCGAGGCATTGCCGGTCTCCATGGCGTAGCGCGTCGCGCCGAGGTGGAAGGCGTTGTCGAAACGGATCGAGAAGGCCGAGGGCGTGCCGGGGATGCGCGCCACCAGGTAGGTCATGTAGAGCGATCCGAGGACCCAGGCGACCAAACTCGGCCACGGTGAGGCCGGACGCCCTCGCCACGCGGGTGGACGTTCGAAGGCGCGCAGACGGCGCACGAGGCGATAGAGCGCCCCAGCGATCAGGAACAGGACGGCCCACGTCAGCACGACCGGCAGCAGGCCCCACCGCAGGCCCACCCACGGCGCCACGACGGCGGATCCGGCGACGACGGTCACGCTGATCGGCACGCCCGCCGCGAGGATGCCGAAGCCGCGCACGCCCAGGGCGGCCGCGAGGGTCGCTCCGGGGAGCACCAGCAGGGCCGCCGCCACGATGACGGCCGGCACCAGCATGATCCAGTCGAGCACGCGGGTGTCCTTTCGATGTGTACCGGTGGTTCTTCCCGGCATGCGGCCCGAACCCGGCTCGCCGGCCCGACCCCGCCTGTCGAACGTAGCCGACGCCGCCACAATGGGAGCCGTGGACACACCGAGGCGGACTCTGCGCATCATGGACCTCGCGCTCCGCGTCGGCGAGACCCTCCTGGCCAATGGCGCGGGCACGGCCGATGTCCAGGCTACGATGTCGTCGATCTGCCACCATTTCGGGCTCCGCGGCGCCTACGTGGATGTCACCTATGTGATGCTCACGGTGATGCATCAGGAGAACATCGACGATGTTCCGCTCGCACTGCGTCGCAACGTCAATCACCGGGAGACCGACTTCGAGGACCTCACCGATGTCGACCACCTCGTCCGGCGCCTGCTCGCCGATGAGGTCGACCTGGATGAGGCGCGTCGTGAGATCGCCACCATCTCCACCCGCGGGCACACTCGCCCCCGTTGGTCGGTGCTCGCGAGCGGCGGCCTCCTGAGCGCCGGAGTCGCGTTCATGATCGGCGGCGACTGGATCGTGGCCCTGATCGCGACCGTCGCGGCCTGGCTCATCGAGCTGATGCGCTGGCGGCTGGCGCGCTTCCGGCTCCCGGACTTCTACGTGCAGATCGCGGGAGGTCTCTGCGCGTCCCTGCTCGCGGTCGGTACCGCCGCGCTGCACGTGCCCGTCAACCCCTCGCTCGTGATCTCGGCCAATATCGTGGTGCTGCTCGCGGGGCTCGGCTTCATCGGCGCGATCCAGGACGCTCTGACCGGGTACTACCTCACGGCAGGTGCGCGCATCTTCGAGGTGATGCTCTCGACCGCTGGCATCATCGTCGGGGTGAGCGGCGGGATCATGGCCGGCGGCTGGCTGGGCGTCGATATCTCCAATCAGACATCGCTGCCCCCGCTGTCTCAGCTGTTGGCGGTGACCTTCGGCGGCGCCATCGCGGCGATGACCTTCGCCCATTCGACCCACGCACCATGGCGCACGCTGCTGCCGATCGGCCTGATCGCCGGGGTCGGCGCGTCGATCTTCGTGGCCGGCGTCAACGCCGATGTCGACCGCGCCTTCATCGCGGCAGTCGCGGCCATTCTCATCGGCATCGTCAGCTATCCCGTCGCTCGCTGGTGCCGCGTCCCCGCCCTAGTCGTGGTGGTCTCGGCGATCGTGCCGCTGCTGCCCGGTCTGACGATCTACCGTGCGCTCTCACAGCTGGCGGAGAACAACCTCTCGGGCATCTTCCAGGGGATCACCGCGACGGCGATCGCCGTCGCGCTCGCCGCGGGTGTGATCTTCGGCGAGTACCTGGCGCAGCCGCTGGCCCGCGAGACCCGGCGGCTGGAGCGTCGACTGGCCGGGCCGCGCCTGGTCGGGCCGTTCCGCGACAAGGGGCGGCGACCGAAGCAGATCGTGCCCGGCGGTGGTCCGCGACCGCGTCGGCGACCGCGCTGATCCTCGCGAACGACCCAGCTTCCGCGTGCCAGAGCCATCGGCTACCGTTCAGTAGGTAGTCAGCGCCCAGCCGCGAGGGAGCACCGTCATGAGATTGCAGTTATCGCCCGAGGACGAGAAATTCGCCGAGGAGCTCCGAGAGTTCTTCACGACTCAGATCCCCGAGGAGATCCGCGAGACCGTTCGCGCCCGCCGGGAGTTGTCCAAGGAGCAGATGGTCGAGAGCCAGCGCATCCTCAACGATGCCGGACTCGCCGTGCCCCAGTGGCCCGCCGAATGGGGCGGCAAGGACTGGACTCAGCTCCAGCGTCACCTCTGGCACGAGGAGATGGCGCTCGCCTGCGTCCCGGCGCCGCTGACCTTCAACACCAATATGGTGGGTCCGGTCATCGCCGCCTTCGGCTCGCAGGAGCAGAAGGAGCGCTTCCTTCCCGCCACGGCCAGCCTCGACATCTGGTGGTCGCAGGGCTTCTCCGAACCCGACGCCGGTTCCGACCTCGCCTCCCTGCGCACCGTCGCGGTCCGCGATGGCGACGAGTATGTCGTCAACGGCCAGAAGACGTGGACCACCCTCGGTCAGTACGGCGACTGGATCTTCACCCTCGTACGCACCGATCCCGAGGCCCCCAAGAAGCAGCAGGGCATCAGCTTCCTGCTCATCGACATGACCACCCCAGGCCTCACCGTCCGGCCGATCGAGCTGCTCGACGGCGGGCACGAGGTCAATGAGGTCTTCTTCGAGAACGTCCGCGTGCCGGCCGAGAATCTGGTCGGCGAGGAGAACAAGGGCTGGACGTACGCCAAGTTCCTCCTCGGCAACGAGCGCACCGGCATCGCCTCGGTGGGCGCCACCAAGCGCAACCTCGCGACGGTCAAGGAGCACGCGATCGACCTCGGGCTGCTCGAGGATCCCGCATTCGCCGGGCGCATCGCCGACCTGGAGAACGAGCTGCTCGCCTTGGAGCTGACGGCGCTGCGCGTGGCCGGTAACTCCGCCGATGGCAAGCCCGATCCGGCCTCGTCGATCCTCAAGCTGCAGGGCTCGGTCCTGCAGCAGGCCGTCACCGAGCTCGCGGTCGATGTCGCCGGTCCGGCGTCGATCTCCTCGGGCGCGGGCGACGACAGCACCGTGCCCGAGTGGGCGCGGCTCGCGACCCCGACCTATCTGAACTACCGCAAGACCTCCATCTACGGGGGGTCCAATGAGGTGCAGCGCACCATCATCGCCGGCACGATCCTAGGACTGTGAGCTGACATGGACTTCAGCATCGATTCCGAACAAGAGGCTCTGCAGAGCGCCGTCCGCGGGCTCATCGCCAAGGCCTACGACTCCTCCGAGACCCGTCGGGAGGTCGTCAAGGCCGATCCGGGCTACGGCGAGGGCACCTGGCGCAAGCTGGCCGAGATGGGCATCCTCGGGCTGCCCTTCGACGAGAAGCTCGGCGGCATGGGTGCCGGGCCCGTCGAGGTCTCCCTCGTGGCCGAGGAACTCGGTCGCGTGCTCGCGCCCGAGCCCTTCGTCGAGTCGGTCGTTCTCGCGGGCGGCCTCATCGCCGCGGCAGCCGACGAGGCCCAGGCCGCCGACCTGCTCACGCCGCTCGCCGAGGGCACCAGTCTGCCGATCCTCGCCTGGTTCGAGGCCGGGCGTCGCTGGGACGCCTCTCCGTCCGCGGTGACGGCCACGTCCTCCGGTGACGCGTGGACCCTGTCGGGTGTCAAGGAGCCGGTGCCGTGGGGCGCCCGGGCCGACGTGCTCATCGTCAGCGCCGCGACCGACGCGGGCACCGGCCTGTTCGTCGTGTCGGCCGATGCCGACGGTCTCGAGCGCAGCGGATACACGACCCATGACGGTCTTCGTGCGGCTCGCGTGAGCTTCGACGGCACGCCGGCCACACCGCTCGGCGATGTGAGCACCGACCAGTCCACGCTGCTGGGCCGGGCGCTCGATGCAGCACGGATCGCCTACGCCCACGAGGCCGTGGGCGCGATGGAGACGGCGCTGCAGACCACGGTGGGCTACCTCAAGACCCGCAAGCAGTTCGGTGTCACCTTGAACACCTTCCAGGCGCTCACCTTCCGCGCGGCTGACATGTACACGGCCCTGGAGCTGGCCCGCAGCACCGCCGCATGGGCGACCATGGTGCTCGATGCCGCCGCTGAGGGCGCCGAGGTCGATGTCGAGGCAGCCGCCTCGCAGGCGGCTCTGCAGGTCAGCCGCGCAGGACGCCATGTCGGTCAGGAGGCGATCCAGCTGCACGGCGGTATCGGCGTGACCGCCGAGTACAGCGTCGGTCATTACACCAGCCGTCTCACGGCCATCGAGCACCTGATCGGCGACGGCGCCCACCACCGCGCCCGGCTGGCAGCGACCGTGTCCGACCACGAGGTGCTCGACCCGATCGGCTGACGCCAGGGACCGTCAAGGTCCTCTCTGCTGAGGGCGGTGAGCTGTCACCTATCCCGGCGTCCCAGCCATGGTTGACCACTCACCGCTCCAGCGCCTGGCAACAAATCGGTGAGGGGTCAACCGCCGTGAACCCCGCGATGGTTGACTGCTCACCGCCCCGGGCCGGGGTGGGCGATCGCGCTGAGGTCAGTGACGGTTACGACGGGCGAGCAGGAGGACCACGAGCCCGAGGGCCAGCAGCGCGAGAGCCCCGAGGATCGCGAGGAGGCCGACCTGGGTGCCCGTACCCGGCAACTCGGCGCCTCCCATCGATACCGGCGCAGCGGCAGCGGACGCCGGGAGGGCTCCGCCGATCAGCGCAGACGCGACCAGGAGAATGGTCACCGGCCATGCCAGCGATCGAGGGGTCGAGGGCGGGCGCCGCATGCATGAACGAGCGATCTGATCCACAACAACCCCCTGGGGTACTCGGGCGGGACCCTATCCCGCCGTCTGACACGACATCGCCTCCAGGCTACCGCGAAGCTGCGGGGCGGGTGCTTGACGACGCCCGGACATGGGGAAGGGCCGCACACCCCCGAGGTGCGGCCCTTCGCCCGGTGAAGGATCAGCTCAGCGCGAGCGGATCCTCGTCTTCATCGCCTCGACGTCCGACGAGGAGGTAGCCGATGCCCAGCAGCACGAGCCCGCCGAAGAAGACCGGAGCGAGCAGCTCGGCACCCGTCCTCGGCAGTAGCCCACCGGGACCGGCTCCGTCGTCGCCGCCGGGTCCGCCATCGCCACCGTCACAGTCCGTCGTGCACACCGGGACCTGAGTGGCAGCGGTGTCGACGAGGCTGTTGCCGAGCAGCAGATCGGCGAGCTGTCCCTCGTCGCCGGTCACGGCGAGCAGCTTGACCCGCAGTGCCGAGATCGACGCGGCGTGGTCGCTGAGCTGAACGTCCCCGTTGTAGCGGGCGGCGTACTCGTTCGGGACGTTGACGAGGATCTGAGCGATACTCGCGAGCGCCTCGGTGAGCTGATCGAGCGCATTCGCGAGCGGGGAGGCGAGTTGCTCGAGCGCGTTCTCGAGGTTCGCACTGAGCAGACCGAGCGCGTCGGCCAGCGGTCCGGTGAGCTGATCCAGCGGCAGCTCCACGGGCGAGCCGCCGGGGGCGGTGACCGTCACCGTGAGCTGGCCGACCAGGTTCTCGACCGTGGTCACCAGCTGTCCCACCAGCTCGGGAAGCTTCTCGGCGAGCGCCGGGAGGATCGTGTTCAGCAGGTCAGTGTTCTCCGGCAGGTTGTTGAGGTCCATGCCGAGGCTCTTCAGCAGCGTCTCCAGGTCCACGATGATCGAACCCGTGGACAGGTCGAAGGAGATCCCGCTGTCGGTCGTGGCCTCGATGCCCTCGCTGATCGCATTCAGCCCGGACACCTCGATCGTGCCGAGGTCGGGCAGGTCGGCGCAGGCCGTATCGGGAAGCCGCAGGATGCCCAGGAGGGTGCTGCAGAGGGCGGTGCCGCTGATCTCCAGATTCTCGGGGATCTGCGCCTCACCCGCACCGAGGCCGTTCGAGAGCGCCGCGAGCGCAGGCACCTCGAGCACGAGCCGGGAACCGGCGAGGGAGTAGCCGCGCGAGAGCTCGCTGCTGGCGTTCTCATAGCGGGCCTGCGAGGTGACCGCTCCGAGATCGAGACGCAGGTCGGCGATGTACTCGGTCAGCGGCTCGAGCGCCCCACCCGACAAAGCGAGAGTGGCGTTGCTGGTCGCGGGCTGCGATCCTCCGCCGATGTGGATGATGCCGTCCTTCGTGACGGCTCCGCTGGCCGCATACGCCAGACCCGCGGCACCTGTCTGCGCGTACGAGCCCACCGCGCCGATCTCGCTGTCCAGCAGCGTGTCACCGACGGGGATCGTCAGACGGTCGAGGGCCTGCAGCGGGCTCTCGGTGAACTGCTCGCCTCCCTCGGGGAATTGCGAGGAGGCTCCCTTCTCCTCGACCCCGTCGCCGACGATGTTCACCAGCTCGCCGAGGGCGTTCTTGCCGGCCAGGAACTGCGACTCGGCGTACGACGAGTAGGCGACGGCATCATCTGCCGTTGCGGGGAGCGGCGCGAGGACGAGCGCCGCACCGAGGCTCACGGCCACCAGGCCGGATCCGAGATACCTCATATGTGTGCCTTTGTACGAGAACGGACTAGTGACCGTCTCAACGACGCGCCCGGCCGAAGGTTACGCACCTCACATCGCGATCCTGGAGGATCTACGCGATCGCCCGGAGCACCGCCACGACCTTCTTCGCCGTCGCCTTGGCCGAACCGGGATTCTGACCGGTCACGAGAGTGCCGTCAACGACGGTGTACGGAGCGAACGGCAGCAGGCCCTTCTCGTAGCGGGCACCGCGCTTCCTGGACTCGTCCTCCGCGTTATAGGGGACGAGCTTGTCGACGCGCGCGAGGATCTCCTCACGCCAAGCGAAACCGGTCATCGCACGCCCGGCGATCAGATGAGAGCCGTCGGACAGTCGCGTGTTGAGCAGACCGCAGTAGCCGTGGCAGACCGAGGAGACGACCGCCCCGCGCTCGAAGAGCTCGCGCGTGATCCGCTGGAGGCCCTCGCTGTCCGGAAAGTCGTACATCACGGCGTGACCGCCGGTGAAGTAGATGGCATCGTAGTCGGCGGCATCGACCTCCTCGGGACTCAGCGTGTTCTCCAATAGCGCCATCTTGGCCGGATCGGCGCGCCAGGCCTTCGCGGTCTTGTCCTCATTGGGGAACTTCAACGACCGCGGTTCCAGCGGAGAGGCACCACCGGCCGGACTGACGACCGACTGCTCATAGCCCTGCTCCTCGAACACCTCCCAGGCATGGGTCAGCTCCGACAGCCACAGGCCGGTGGGATGAGACGGGTCGTCGTAGTGCCCCACATTGGTCACCACGTGCAGGATGCGCTGGGACATGGATACCTCTCTCGGAAGATCGCCGGGCCGGTTCCAGTGTCGCTCGTTCGGTCAGCGCGCGCCGCGAACGCATCCGCAGCCGCCGGTGCGTGTGCGGCTCCTGATGTATGAGACGCGAAGTTCCCGGCGCCCCGGGCCGTTTCGTCAGCTGCCGAACGCCTCCTCAACGCTCGGATAACGAAGAAGACCAGCGCACTTCCGAGACTCGGGAAATACGCTGGCTTCTCGCGCCTCGGCGGAGGTAAACCCCCTCATCGCTCGCCCAACGAAGAAACCAGCGTGACCGTCGAGTTGACGACAGTCGCGCTGGCTTCTTGCGTTGCAGCGGAGGATAGGGGATTCGAACCCCTGAGAGCTTTCACTCAACCCGCTTTCCAAGCGAGCGCACTAGGCCACTATGCGAATCCTCCGCCGACGATCGTACCGGGGCCGGGGCGAGACCTTCGAATCGGCCCCACGGACGCGACTGGATCCCGGCACGTATGATGGGCGTCAGCCCCTCGCGTGGCGGCACATCACCCAACTCCCCCAGGGCAGGAATGCAGCAAGGGTCAGTGGTCCCTGCCGGGTGCGCGAGGGGTCCTTATATCTCCGGACGCCACACCATCCCGACGCTGGCGGGTGCCGAGGGCACGAATCCGAGCGACTCGTACAGGCGCCGTCCCGGTGCATCGGCCAGCAGTGTCACATAGGCGTCATGCGGAGCCCGGGCGACGATGTCATCGAGTAACCACCCCACCACACGGCGGCCCAGACCGCGGCGCTGGAATCGCGGATCGGTGGCGATATCGGCGAGATGGAAGTACCAGCCGCCGTCGCCGATCGTCCGACCCATCGCGACCGCCTCACCCGAGGCCACGTCGCGGACATGACAGAACGACCAGCTGCCGGTCAGCACAGCGTCCCCTTGGTCAGGGCGTTTGGGCGAGAGCCCGGATGCGGCCCGCAACCGCAGGTACTCCTCCAGCTCCGGAGGTCCCGTCAACAACTCGAGTCCGTCGTCCATGCGGCCATCCTCCCAGCGTGCGTCACACGACCTGCCTGTCCGGTCACCTAGACTGACGGCGTGATCTTCCGACGCGTGGGGGACGGTCGGCCCTACCCCGAACACCACCTGACCCAGAGCGACTGGGCTCAGATCTCGCCGACCCAGGTCCGTCTCGACGATCTCACCACCACCAAGAAGGAACTCGACCTCGCCACACTCCTGGACGAGGACTCCACCTACTTCGGTGACCTGTTCGCCCACGTCGTGAGTTGGCGCGGCGAGATGTTCCTCGAGGACGGCCTGCACCGCGCACTCCGCGCCGCCCTCCAACAGCGCACCATGCTGCACGCGCGTGTCTACTCCCCCGGAGGCAAGAAGTCGTGAACCGGCTCCAGCAGACCCTCGTCCTCGCGGGCACCGCCGTCGTCTTCGTCGGCGGAGCGGCCCTCGGCACCCAGCTCCTGCTCGCGCCGACCGGGGCGGACTCCGATGACATCGCCACATGCGAGACGCAGGCCATCGCCGTGGGCGATCTGGTGCAGAGCAGCATGATCACCGTGGACATCTTCAACGCCGGGGAGACCGCCGGCCTCGCCAACCGGGTCCGTATCAACCTCGAGGACCGAGGCTTCCTCGGCGGGCGGATCGGCAACAGCGGCAGCGATGTCTCCCCCGCCAATGTCGCCATCCTCACCGACAACCAGGAGGACCCGACGGTCCAGCTGGTCGCGAGCCAGTTCAACGGAGATGTCGAGTTCGCCGAACCCGATATCGATACCGAGGACGCTGTGACGGTCATCCTCGGGTCCGGCTACCAGGATCTCCGGGCCGATGCGCCCACCGAGATCGAGGCCGGCCAGGAGACCAGCGTGTGCGTGCCGACCATCGACCTCGAGAACCCCGAGGGCTGAACCCCTTCACCCACAAGCGCCGCGAGCGTTCACCCCCGCGCGCAGGGAACACCGGTGGGCGGTGAGTTGTCACGCGCTTTCGTCGTCGAAGTACGGGATGGCTCACCGCGCCCATCCCACCGGCGAGCTCACCGATCCCCGATGGCGACCCCCTGCGCAGCTAGGCCGGCGTCGGCGTCTCGCCCATCACGCGGGCGAGACGCCGGATCGCGAACTCGTAGCCCTGGATACCCGCGCCCGCGATGACGCAGCTCGCGATGCCCGAGACGAAGGAATGGTGCCGGAACTCCTCGCGAGCGTGCACATTCGACAGGTGGACCTCGGCGATCGGTAGTCCGACGCCGGCGAGCGCGTCGCGCAGCACGACCGAGGTGTGGGTGAGCCCGCCGGGGTTGATGACGATGCCCGCGCAGTCCTCGCGCGCCTCGTGGATCGCGTCGATCAGCATGCCCTCGTGATTGCTCTGGACCGCCCGGATCTCAAGCCCCTCCTCCGCCGCGACACGCTCCGCGAGGGCGACGACGTCGGCGAGGGTCTCGTGGCCGTAGATCTGCGGCTCGCGCGTCCCGAGCAGATTCAGATTGGGTCCGTTGACCAGCAACAGTCGCTTCACGATGTCGGTTCTCCGTTCTGCCCCGGGCGTCGAGTCGGACGGGCGCGTTGGGAACACCGTAGCCGTCGCGGCCACCACGGCGCTCGGGTCGGTCACGCTCGACGCGAGACCGATGATGATGCGTTGTGGTCGCCCTAGCAGCCGCAACGCATCGACTTTCGTCAGCGACCCGGGCGGCGACGATGCGTTGTGGTCGCCATGACGACCACAACGCACCATCATCAGTCCCGCCGCGTCATCGTGAGGCACCGGCGGCACGAAAGGCGGCGCGAAGCTGACGTTCGACCTCGTGCGGCTGGTGACGGATCGCGTAGGACGAGAAGATCAGGAGCCGGTCACCGGCGATGACGAGCTCATTGGACCGACGCAGGTCCGCGTCCCAGCGGTCGATCTGCTGGTGTTGCGCACCGTGCACCTCGGCGGTGATTCGCCACCGCGCTCAGTGAGCATCAAGGTAGTAGCGCCCGTCCGGCCCCTTGCGGACCACCTGACGGTCGGGACGAGGCAATCCGGTCCTTGCTCGTAGCTCGTCGAAGTCGGCCTCGGGCAGAGAGGCGATACCTCCCGCGGCGTCGTGGATCGACTCGAGAATCAGCCCGTGACGGCGGCACGGCCCGCGGCGGGTCAGCGCATCGTATAAGCCGGCGGCGTTGATCAGCCCCTGCTGTACCGGGGCGATGACGTAGAGCCGGGCGGACCGGTCACTGGCCGCCCACGCCGCCGCATCGCAGGCACTGCGCGCGACCCGCGTGCGTCGAGGCGCCCGCAGCGGATGGACATCTGCATCGGTCAGCTCCGTGCTCCAGTGATACTCCACGCCGTCGAGCTCCGGTCGCCGGGCGCCTCCGGGCAGCACGATCTGCACCGATCGCGGATCGGCGAGCGCCAGACCGTCGCGCGCCAGCGCCGATGCCCCAGCGAGGGCCGCGCGACCGGGGGTCACCGCGAGAGCGATCTCCTCCTGGTCGCTGACAGAAAGGGCGCCGTTGTGGGTGACGACGACGCCTCGCGCCGGACGTTGCCACCGGCCCGCCGCGAGGGCGTGACGGATCTGCGCCCGCGTGTGAGTGCTGAGGAGATCGGCGGTGCGGTGAACGGACATACGCCAACCGTGTCCGCAGGCCGACACCGAGGGCCAGACCTTCGGTCGCTTCTGTGGATGACCTCACCGGTCCCGTCCGCCGGTGGATAACCGGTGATGATGCGTTGCGGTCGCTATAGCAACCGGAACGCATCGATCTTCGTCAGCGACCGAGCGGTGATGATGCGTTGTGGTCGCCATGACGACCACAACGCATCATCATCAGTCCCGCCGTAGGCGACGCCAGAGGAGGAACAGGATGACGACTCCGGCGCCGATCGCGAGGGGCTTGCCGTAGGCCTTCACCAGGGCCGGCAGCAGCGTGCTGCCGAGGTCGAGGGGTTCGTCCTCCTGCCCGGCCGAAGCCGACGACGATGTCGCCGTCGACGCCGAGGAGGTCGCCGCCGTCGGCTGGGGGATCTCCTCCGTGTGCTCCGCGTCCTCGACGCTCTCGGCGGCGGCTGGACCGAGCTTGGTCTTCAGACAGTCGACGAACTGATCGAGCAGCTTGTCGCTGACGTCCTGGATCATGCCCCGTCCGAACTGCGCCGGCTTGCCGGTGATCGACAGCTCGGTCTCCACCCGCACGCGAGTGCCGTCACCGTCCTCGCTGAGCGTGGCCACGACATCGGCCCCCGCCGTGCCGTTGCCGCGCTTGTCCTTGCCCTTCGCCTCGATCGTCATGCGGTGCGCGGACTCGTCCTTCTCCACGAAGGTGCCCGAGCCGTTGTACACCAAGGCGATCGGACCGAGCTTGACCTTGACCGAGCCCTCGAAGCCGTTCTCATCGGCCGAGGCGACGGTCGCCCCCGGGAAGCACTGCGCCACGGACTCGATGTCGTTGAGGGCCGTCCAGGTCTCGTCGACGGTGGCCGGGACCGTGAACTCATGGGTCAGCTGCATCGCCATCTCAGACCTCCGCCGCCGCCAGCACCGCGCGCCGGGTGAGCACCGCGGCCAGGTGCCGGCGATAGTCCGCATCGCCGTTCAGGTCCGTCGGCGGATTGGTGCCATCGGCCGCGACGGCCGCTGCCTGCCGCACCGCCTCATCGGTAGCGGGCAGCCCGACCAGCGCCTCCTCGACAGCCCTCGCCCGGACTGGGGTCACGTCCATATTGGTGAGCCCGACGCGAGCCTCCGCGATGGTGCCCCCCTCGGTGCGCACCGCAGCCGCCACCGCGACGATCGGCCACTGATGCGCCACCCGCACGAACTTCTCGTAGTGGGCGCCCCAGCCCGTGTACTTGGGGATCCGCACCTCGACCAGCAACTCGTCATCGGCCATCGACGTGGTGAAGAAGTCGTCGAAGAAGTCGTCCGCGGCGATCGTGCGGCGACCACCGGGCCCGGCGACGAGGAACTCGGCACCGAGCGCGAGCACCGGAGCACCCAGATCGCCGGCCGGATCGGCATGGGAGAGCGCCCCGCCGAAGGTCCCTCGATGACGCACCTGCGCGTCGGCGAGATGCTCGATGGCCTTGGCGATCAACGCCGCATGCTTCCGGACCAACGGATCGCCACTGACCGTGTGATGTGTCGTCGTCGCGCCGATCACGAGCGCGTCTCCGTCATCGCGGATACCGCGCAGGCCCTCGATACGGCCCACGTCGATGAGCACCTCGGGGGCGTTGAGTCGCATCCGCAGCACCGGGAGCAGGCTCTGCCCCCCGGCGATGATCTTGGCATCGTCACCGTGCTCGGCGAGGGCGGCGACCGCCTCGTCGAGCGTGGTCGGTGCCAGATAGTCGAAGTCGGCGGGAATCATCGTGTCGCTCCTTCCGTCGCGGCGGCTGCTTGGATCGCCTGCCACACCCTCTGCGGCGTACACGGCATCCGCACATCCTCGACCCCGAGATGCCGCACCGCGTCGACCACCGCGTTGACCACGGCGGGGGTCGAGGCGATCGTGCCCGCCTCCCCGACACCCTTGGTGCCGAGCGAGTTGGTCAGCGAGGGAGTCACGGTGTGGCCGAGATCGAAGTCGATCGTGTCGGCCGCGGTCGGCAGCAGATAGTCCACGAAGGATCCGCTGACGAGGGTGCCCGCATCGTCGTAGACGGCCTCCTCCCAGAGCGCCTGCGCGATGCCCTGGACCAGACCGCCGTGCACCTGCCCGGCGACGATCAGCGGGTTGATCACCGTGCCGACGTCGTCGACGCAGGTGTACTTGCGCATCCTGACCGCGCCGGTCTCGGTGTCGACCTCCATCGCGCACAGATGTGTGCCGTGCGGGTAGCTGAAGTTGACCGGGTCGTAGGTGGCATCGGAGTCCAGCGACGGCTCCATGTCCTCAGGGAGATCGTGCGCGGCGAACACGGCGGCCGCGATCTCCCCGATCGCCATGCCCTGGCCCGTGCCGCGCACATTGAAGCGGCCCGCGGAGAACTCGATATCGTCGACCGAGGCCTCCAGCAGATGCGCGGCGACCAGCTTGGCCTTCGCGATCACCTTGTCGGAGGCCCGGACCAGTGCTTCACCGCCGACCACCAACGACCGGGACCCGTAGGTGTCCAGCCCCTTGGCGGCGATCTGCGTATCCCCGTGCAGGACCTCGACGGCCTCGAACGGGACCCCGAGCCGGTCGGCGACGATCTGGCTGAACGCCGTCTCGTGGCCCTGCCCGTGGGCCGAGGCCCCGGTGATCACCTCGACCGTCCCCGTGGCGAGCATGCGCACGGAGGCGTGCTCCCAACCGCCGGCACCGTAGTCGAGTGATCCCAGCACCCGCGACGGTGCGAGACCGCACATCTCGGTGAAGGTCGAGATGCCGATGCCCAGCTGCACCGGATCGCCGCTCTCGCGGCGGCGCCGCTGCTCGGCGCGCAGCTCGTCGTAGCCGAACTTCTCCTTGGCGAGCGCGGTGGCGGCCTCGTAATTGCCGGAGTCGTATTCCAGGCCGGCGACGGTAGTGAACGGGAACTCCTCGTGCTTGATCCAGTTCTTCTCGCGCACTTCCAATGGGTCGGCACCCAGTTCAGCGGCGAGCTCGTCCATCATCCGTTCGATGCCGAAGGTCGCCTCGGGCCGGCCGGCGCCCCGGTAGGCGTCTGTCCACGTCTTATTGGTGAGCACGGTCTGGCAGGCGAAGTGATAGGCCGGGAACTTGTAGATCGCATTGAACATGAAGGCCCCGAGCACCGGAACGCCTCCGCCGACGACGGCGACATAGGCCCCGAGATCGGCCAGCAGTTCGACCTTCAGGCCGGTGACAGTGCCGTCCTTCTCGGCGCTGAGCGTGAGCTTCTGCCACTGGTCACGGCCGTGGTGACCGGCCACCAGCGATTCGGACCGGGTCTCGGTGTACTTGACCGGCTTGCCGAGCCGACGGGCCAGCGCCCAGACGACCCACTCCTCCGGCGTGGTCTGCAGCTTGCCGCCGAAGCCACCGCCGACATCCGGCGCGATCACCCGGATCTTCGACTCAGGGACACCTGTGGTGGCGGCGAGCGCGAAGCGCACGATGTGCGGGATCTGCGTGGCGGACCACATCGTGAGCTGCTCGCCGGTCGGATCGACGACGACCGAGCGCGGCTCCATGAAGGCCGGGATCAGCCGCTGCTGCCGGAACTCCCGCTCGACGACGACGCCATCCTCGCGGGCCTTGGCGATGGCCTCCTCGACATCGCCGCCGGTTCCAGCAGCGGCGGAGTCGAAGATCCAGAGCGCCGACTTGTTGGTGCCGAGGTCGGGGTGGGCGAGGGGCCCGCCGGTCTCGTCGGCGGTCGCGGCCTCCTTGAGGTCGAGCGCCGCCGGCAGCTCCTCGTAGTCGACATCGACGAGCTCGGCGGCGTCGCGTGCCGCCGTCGCCGTCCTGGCGACCACGACCGCGACGATCTCTCCGGCGAAGGCGACGCGGTCGGCCGGCATCGGCGAATGCGCCGGGGTGACCTGCTCGGGCGTGATCGGCCAGGCGTTGATGCAGGCGCCCAGCTCCTCACCGAAGTCCGCCCCGGTGAACACGGCGGTCACATTGGGCGAGGACGCCGCCTCGCTGGTGTCGATGCCGACGATCTTGGCGTGCGCGAAGGGACTGCGCACCATCGCCACGTGCAGCATGCCCGGCAAGGTGATGTTGTCGGTCCAGCGGGTGCGGCCGGTGATCAGGCGCTGGTCTTCCTTGCGACGGCGGTCGCGGCCGATCTCGGCGACCGGGGCCTCCTCGACGGCGGTCATGACCGCACCTCCTTCGCCGCGGTGCGTACGGCTTGGACGATATTCTGATAGCCGGTGCAGCGGCACAGATTGCCCTCGAGGCCGATCCGGATCTCGTCATCGCTGGGATCGGGATTCTCGGCGAGGAGGTCGACCGACTGCATGATCATGCCCGGCGTGCAGTAGCCGCACTGGAGGGCATGGCACTCGTGGAACGCGCGCTGCACGGGGTGGAGCTCACCGTCATCGGCGAGACCTTCGATGGTGGTGACCTCTCCCCCGTCGGCCTGCACGGCGAGCACATTGCAGGACTTCACGCTCTGCCCGTCGAGGTGGACGGTGCAGGCACCGCAGTTGCTGGTGTCACAGCCGACCACGGTGCCGGTCTTGCCGAGGGTCTGGCGCAGGTAGTGCACCAGCAGGGTGCGGGGGGCGACATCGTCGCTGACCGTGGCTCCGTCGACGGTCATCGTGATCCTGGTCATGGGGCGGCTCCTGAGCGTTGTCAGTGTGATGGACCTCACACTAGGCGCCGGCAGGTTGGCGAACGGTTGGCCAGGGAGCCCTTAGTCACCCGCCCCCCGTCCACTCACCCGCCCGTCCCAGGTTCGCGAGTGGTGCGAATTCGCCCTGATATCGGCGTTTGCCGGGCGAATCTGCACCACTCGCGGGCAGAATTGCACCACTCGCTGCCGCCCTGCCGCGGGCCACGAGGGTCGCTCAGCCCAGATGACGTGACCGGGCGACCGCGAGGCGAGCCTTCAGCAGGGCACGACTGGGATGGGGGGCCGAGCCCATAGCCCTCAGCCCCGCCTCGATGACCTCGCTGTCGTGCGGGACGAGCTCGCTGTAGCGCACGACGGCCGCCGGATTCGGATCGGCCAGCAACGCCTCACGTATCGCCACTGCGACGACCTCTCCCAGCTCCATCAGCACCGGGGACTCCGTGCCGGGCATCAGGTCGCCGCGATAGGCGTGGACCGCCTCGCTGACCCGCCCGGCCCGGAGCAGATCGAGCACGGTCTCGACATCGGTCTGCACCGGCATCATCAGTCGATAGGGGCGCGATGCCAGCTGTCCGGAGAGGGCACCGCGCAGATGCGAGACCTCGACCTTCAACGTGGAGAGGGTGACCGCGGCATCGCCGTAGAGCAGGGCATGCAACTGATCGAGGCTCAGGCCGTCGGGGTGGAGCGCGAGCAGGGCGAGGATCTCGGTCTGCCTCCGGCTGAGCAGCAGCCGTGCTCCGTCGAGCCGCACCTCGACCGCGCCGAGCAGCGTGAGATCCAGTCCCGGCTCCCCGAGCTCCGCTTCGTCCGCGGCGGCAGGGGCACCCCGCGCGGGGAGCGCCGACTCGACGAGCCGGGCGAGCACCCGCGCCGTGGCGAGACCGATCGGATGGGTCCGGTCCCAGGTCGTCGAGAGATCGACGACCCCGAGCTGCTCCCCCGTGACCGGATCGCGCACCGGTGCCGCCCAGCACACCCAGTTGTGCACCATCGGCGCATAGTGCTCGGCGCTGAAGACCATGCTCGGCACGCCGAGCCGATTGGCCAGGTCGAGCGCATTGGTGCCGGCGGATCTGTCGTCCCAGCGACCCGCCGGCACGAAGTTGACGCTCTCGGCCTTGCGTCGCATGACCCGGCCGCCGTAGGTCCAGAGGATCCGGCTCTCGGGATCCGTGACGGCGACGACGAGGTCGCCGTCCTCCGCCGTCCGGCGAAGTTCGGCCTCGATCCGCTCGACCGCGGCCTGTAGAGGGGATTCACGCCAGTAGGCCAGCGCCTCGCCTTCGTCGGCCAAGGGCGCTTCGCCGATCCGCTCGACATCGGCCTGCTCGGATCGTCGCCAGCTGCTCAGGATCTCCGGCCGCACCAGGTCTTCGGCGGCATCGCCCTGCTCGACGAAGGACGTCCAGGCGCGCATCGCCCGCACGCGCCTCGCCTGAAGCTCCGCCTGCTCCATGGACCAACTCTAGGAGCATTCGCCGCTTCTTCCCAGATGTGGCCGGGGTGGACGATCTTCAGCCGAGGAGGATGCCGGGGTTGAGGATGCCGACCGGGTCGAGCTCCCGCTTCGCCCCGGACAAAGCCGCCGCGAACAGATCGGGACGCTGGCGGTCGTACCAGGGTCGGTGGTCGCGGCCGACCGCGTGATGGTGCGTGATCGTGCCACACGCCCTGTTGATCGCCTCGCCGACCGCGACCTTGATCTCGTCCCACTGCTCGACCGTGCTGCCCCAGGTGCCGGCGGCGTAGACCCCGAAATAGGGCGCCGGACCGTCGGGATAGACGTGCGTGAACCGGCAGGTGACCACGCCGGGCACGCCCAGGGAGCGCATCGCCTCCTCCGCGGCTGCCGTGACGCCCGCGCGCAGATCGTCGTAGCGGTCCCACGTGCACGCGGTCTCGAAGGTCTCCACGATCATCGACCGCGCCGCCAACGCATCACGCTGGTAGGGCATGCGCAGGAAGGCCGAGCGCCAGGCATCCGAGGCTCCGCTGCGAGCCACCTCGTCCGCGCTGTCGGTGTAGCGGGGCGGTTCGGTCAGCGAGCCACCGTGGTCGCGGCAGATCTCGACCGCACGCTCCATCCACGGCTCCAGCGGATGATCGGCGGACTCGAAGCCCAGCACGAGGATCGCCGACGAGGCGCCCGCGTTGATCGCCGCCTCGACCGCATCGAGGAAGCGGCAGTTCGCCGGCTGCAGGCCGGACTGGGCGATCGTGCGCACGGCCCGCACGCCGGCATTCTCGTCGGTGAAGGACACGGTGGCAGCAGCACGCCAGCGCGGGCGTTCTCGGATCCGCATCCACGCCCGCGTGACGACTCCGAGCGCCCCCTCGGAGCCGAGGATCAGCCGATCCGGTGACGGTCCGGCGCCAGAGCCCGGCAGCCGCCGCGACTCCATCGCGCCCCTCGGCGTGACCGTGCGGACGGACTCGACGAGATCGTCGATATGGGTCGGTCCGGTGGCGAAGTGACCGCCGGCTCGGGTCGCGATCCAGCCGCCGAGGGTCGAGAACTCGAAGGACTGTGGGTAGAAGCGCAGGGTGTATCCGTAGGGGCGCAGCTGCTCCTCGAGCTCGGGACCGAGCGCACCAGCCTCGATCAGCGCCGCCTGGCTGGTGGCGTCGACCTCGAGCACCCGCGACATCTCCCGCAGGTCGAGGCTCACCACTCCGGCATCGTGAGCGAAGCGTGGCTCGACGCCGCCGACCACCGACGTGCCCCCGCCGAACGGCACGACCGCGATCCCTCTATCGGTGCACCAATCGAGAACAGCTGCCACGTCGGCCTCACTGCGCGGTCGCACCACCAGATCCGGTACATGGTCGAATCGTCCGAGCAGCGCTCGGACGACGTCGCGGAAGGCCTGCCCGTGCGCGTGGGACAGCCGGTCGACGTGGTCATCGGAGCAGAGGTGCGCGAGGGTCACCGGAGCCTCGACCCGCGAGGCCGGCACGGCGATGGCGCGCGGATCCGGGGGCTCGTGTGCCGTCAGGTCGGCGCCCGGCAGCAGCTGGCCGACATTCGCCGCCAGAACCTCGGCCTCGGACGAGCTCAGGGCATCCTCCGTCGTGCCCCAGCCCCACCATGAACGCCCCATTACAGCCTCCTGAACTGACGTATGCGTAAGTTACGTAGGCGTCAGTTCATCGTAGACTGGCCGCATGCGCAAGTCCCCTTCGCCGGCCACCGGCACCAAAGGCGTCCCGAGAGCGGAGCGTGAGGCCGAGATCCTCGATGCCGCGTGCCGGGAGTTCGGCGAGCAGGGCTACGAGCACGGGTCCGTCGCCCGCATCGCCGCAGCCTGCGACATCTCGCGCGCCTTGGTGTACGAGTACTTCGGATCGCGCGACGGACTGCACGAGAGATGCGTGCGGGCGGTCGGCGATCCACTCGTCACCGCCGTGACAGCGGCTCAGACGAGCCCCGACCCCGGCATCCGAGCGCAGGCGACGATCTCGGCGATCCTGATGGAGCTGGAGGAGCGCCGGTCCGACTGGCACCTGATCTACGACCCGACGCTTCCCCGGAGCGCGGCCGGGTACGCGGTCGCCCAGGGCTACCGCGAGCGTCTGAACCGCCTCGGGGCCGAAGGGGTCCGGGCGGTGAACGACACCCGCGACGCGCTGGACCTCAGCCTGCTCACACACCTCTGGTACGGCACGGTCAGCTCGACGATCTCCTGGTGGCAACGGCATCCCGACGAGAGCGCGGCCTCGCTCGCGGACCGATGGCACCGGTTGTTCGCCGACGGAGCATCAGCCCCGACGACCGGATAGGCGAGGCGCGGTAGCTCGTCCTCATCGCGCGGGTTTGAGGTTGCCCAGCTACCGCCACCGATCGGGACGATCCGCGCGGGCCGCCGCTAGGGTGTCAGTGTGAGTGCTGAGGACCGTCGTGGACGCGTCGCGCGCTGGATGCTTCCCGGAGGCACGGAGCCCGATCCGCGGTTCACCCTCGCCAACGAGCGCACCTTCCTGGCCTGGATCCGCACAGCACTCGCCTTCATCGCCGCTGGGGTCGCCCTCGAGGCCTTCGGCGGCGACCTCTTCCACGACGACATCCGCCTGGCGGCGTCCCTCGTCGCGGTGGTGATCGGCCTGATCATCGCCGCGACCTCGCTCTTCCGCTGGCGGCGGGTCGAGTCGAGCCTGCGCCACCACACCCCCCTGCCGTGGCCCGCCCTGTTGCCGCTGCTGGCCCTCGGCACCGCACTCGCCGCCGGTGTCGTGCTCGGCCTGGTACTCGCATGACCTCCCTACGAGTCGAGACATGACCGCCGAGACCCAGCCCGAGCGCACCACCCTGGCGTGGTCACGCACCTCGCTCGCCCTGCTGGTGGTGAGCGCGTTGTTCCTGCGGTGGCTGCCGTCGGCCGGATGGATCGCGGTCCTGCCGGTGCTGGTCAGCGGATTGTTCGCCCTGGCCATCACGACGACCCGCCGCGCCGGGCCGGTCCCGCTGGTCGACACCGCGGCCGATCTGGCGGTATCCCGCATCCTGCTGACCAGTCTCGCTACCGGGATTCTCGCCCTCACCGCCGCCATCGCGGTCATCATCGCGGCCACCTGAGCGATTTCCCCACCGGCCGGAATGTGACATCATCGATGTCATGGTCGAACCGCCTGCCCTGCGCGATGTCATCCACCGTGACGTGCTCGTCGGCGATGTCCGCCTGCACATCGCCGAGGCCGGCACGGAGCACGAGGGCCCGGCCCTGGTGCTCGTGCACGGCTGGCCCCAGCACTGGTGGATCTGGCGCGACGTCCTCCCACGGCTGGCACAGCGACATCATGTGATCGCGGTGGACCTGCGCGGCCACGGCTGGAGTGAGGCGGTACCGCCCGAGGACGGGGCCTACGACAAACGCGTCATCGCCCGTGAGCTGCTGAACCTCTGCGAGACACTCGGCCTGGACCGGCCCGTCCTCGTCGGACACGACTGGGGCGGATGGGTGTCACTGCTCGCCGCCTCCATCGCGCCCGACCGGGTGCGCGGCGTAGTCGCGACCGCGATCATCGCGCCCTGGGCTCCGATCCCGTGGCGCGACCTGTGGCGCTTCGCCTACCAGCTCGTCGCCGGAGGACCCCTCGGCTACGCCGCCCACCGCCGATTCAAACAGCGTTTCCTGCGCCTGGTCTTCAAACTGGGCGCCGGGGGCGGTCGACGGCTGACCACCGACGAGAAGAAGGTCTATCTCGTCCGCTACCGCGACCCCGCCCGCGCTCGCGCCGGTGTCGCCATGTACCGGCAGTTCCTCCTCAACGAGATGCCCGACCTACGGCGGGGACATTACGCGAACCGACCGCCCGCGGATCTGCCGGTGCTGCTGCTACCGGGACGCGACGACGGCGTGCTGACACCGCGACTCGTACGTCGCGCCGAAGGGCCCTCGGTCGAGGTGAGGACGGTCGAGAACGCGGGCCATTGGGTGCCCGAGCAGCGTCCCGACGCGCTGGCCGAGCACGTCGAAGGCTTCGTCGCGGCCCTGGCAGACTGAGCGGGTGCCCTGGCTCGGCGTCTGGACCCCTCTCGCGATCGTCATCGTGATCTTCACGGTGAGCGTCGTCCGCGAACCGCGACGCCTGCGACCGGGTCTGTACCTGCTCGTCGCCGTCCAGCTGGCCGTGCTCGCCGCGCTCGGCGACATCCTCGACCTGGCATCGCGGTGGGGTGACGACCTCACCGCCGCCTGGATCCTCTTGGGCCTGCTGCTGCTCGGTGTGGTGACGGTGAGTCTTCTGGGGCTCTTCCTCGTCGCCAATGCCGTCACGATGCTGCGAAGAGAGGGGCGCGGCGCGGCGACCCTGGTGTCACTCGCACTGGGACTCGTGGTCGTCGGCTACGTCGCCCTCGCGATCATCGCGGTGACGGGCACGGCGCCGCGGGCCATCGCGTGGACCTTCTTCCTCGGCATGCCGATGATGTACCTCGGGTGGGTCTTCTCGGGTTTCCTGTTGTACTCGCTGGTCTACCTGTGGTGGAACAAGCGGTGGGGCGGACCCATCGACGCGGTGGTCGTGCTCGGCGCCGGACTGCGACGGGGCGAGGAGGTCACCCCGCTGCTCGCCTCCCGGCTGGACCAGGCGCGGGCCGTCGCGGACCGTTCTCGCGCCGCGGGACGCGATCCCGTCATCGTGGTATCGGGCGGGCAGGGTCCCGACGAGCGGATCAGCGAGGCCGACGCGATGGCGCGCTATCTGCGCGACCACGGCGTGCCGGCCGACCGGCTGCTGCGCGAGGACCGTTCGACCACGACCGAGGAGAATCTCGCCTTCTCCGCGCGCGTCCTCGCCGACCAGGCGCCACGGCGCGTGGCCGTGGTGACCAACAACTACCACGCCTTCCGTGCCGCGACCCTCATGCGGCAGGCCGGTCTACCCGGCTACAGCGTCGGATCTCCGACAGCGCGGTACTTCTGGCCGAGTGCGACGGTCCGGGAGTATCTGGCCCTCTTGCGCGACCATCGATGGGTCAACGGCATCGTCCTCGGCCTACTCTCGCTGCCGATGCTCTGGTCGATCGGCTACGGCGTGGTCGATCTGCTCCGCTGACACCACTCCGGTCGCGGTGGGCGGTGCGATGATGGGACGGTGAGCCTCGACTCGTTCATCGCCGGCCTGCCGAAGGCCGAGCTCCATGTCCATCACGTCGGGTCCGCGTCACCGCGCGCGGTCGCCGAGCTCGCCGCCCGGCACGCCGGCGACACCCCCGTGCCGACCGACGCCGCCCAGCTCGCCGAGTACTTCACGTTCACCGACTTCGCGCACTTCATCGAGGTCTACCTCTCGGTCGTCGATCTGCTGCGCACGCCCGAGGACCTCTGGACGCTCACCTACGAGGTCGCCCGCGACCTCGTCGGACAGAACGTCCGCTATGCCGAGCTGACGATGACGCCGTACACCTCGATCGTCCGGGGCATCGCCGCCGAGGCCTACGTCGAGGCGATCGAGGACGCCAGGCGGACGGCCGAACGCGACCTGGGGCTGAGCCTGCGCTGGTGCTTCGACATCCCCGGCGAGTCGGGTCTCGAGGCGGCCGATGTCACCCTCGACACCGCGCTGCGCCTGCGCCCCGAAGGACTGGTGTCCTTCGGCCTGGGCGGACCCGAGATCGGCGTTCCCCGGCCGCAGTTCGCGCCGCATTTCGAACAGGCGATCGCCGCCGGTCTGCGCTCTGTGCCCCACGCGGGCGAGTCGACCGGCCCCGAGACGATCTGGGACGCGATCCGGCATCTGCGAGCCGAACGCATCGGCCATGGGATCGCGGCGGCCGAGGACCCGGAACTGCTGGCCTATCTCGCCGAGCACCGCATCGCGCTCGAGGTCTGCCCGACCTCGAACGTGCGCACTCGGTCGACGCCCTCGCTCGATGAACATCCGCTCCCGGCGCTCGTCGCCGCCGGCGTGCCGGTCACCATCAACTCCGATGACCCGCCGATGTTCGAGACGACGCTGAACCGCGAGTACGCCGTCGCCGCGGACCTGCTCGGACTGGACCGGGCAGGGATCGCCGATCTCGCCCGCGCCGCGGTCGAGGCGAGCTTCGCCGATGACGCCGTCCGGCGGGATCTGCTGGCCGAGATCGACGCGTACGACTCGTGATGCGCCGATGCGCAGCCGCCTGCGTCGCGGTCGCCTTCTCGCTGTCCGCGTGCGGTGCGCCCGGGTCCGAGGCCCCACCGGTGGCCGGCGGCATCGTCGACTATCAGCTCGGCGGAGCCTATGAGCCGGACGACGAGGTCACGATCGTGGTCCGCGATCGCACCGATGAGCCCGACTCCTCGCGCTACTCGATCTGCTACGTCAACGCCTTCCAGACCCAGCCGGACGAACGCGAAGATCTCGCGCGCGACCGTCCCGAGGTGTTGTTGACCGGGCCGGGCGGGCCGGTGTACGACCCGGACTGGCCCGACGAGCAGCTGTTCGACCTGTCGACGCCCGAGCTCCGGAGCGAGGTGCTGGAGCTCGTCGAGCCGTGGGTCGCCGGATGCGCCGAGGACGGCTTCGAGGCGATCGAGGCCGACAACCTGGATGCCTGGACCCGCTCGCAGGGCCTCTACACGCGCAGGGATGCCGAGGCCTTCGCCGAAGACCTCGCCGCGCTCGCCCACGAGCACGGTCTCGCGATCGGCCAGAAGAACGCCGTGGAGGTCGACGGCCCCTCGCTCGGCTTCGACTTCGCCGTCACCGAAGAGTGCGCCGTCTTCGACGAATGCCGCACCTTCTCCGATCTCTACGGCGAGGACGTCATCGAGATCGAGTACACGGACAACGGGCACGAGGCCTTCGCGGAGGCCTGCCGCGACCGCTACGACGACCACCCGATCACCTTGCGCGACCGCGACCTGCTGCCCGCCGGCGAAGAGGGCCACGTCGTCGAGACCTGCTGAAAGTCAGCCGGCGATCCGCGTGCCGATCGCGCGCATCGCCGCGAGGACGTCGTCGCGCCGGTCGGGACCGGTCGCGTCCCAGTGCGCGAGGACGGCATAGGCGATGGTTCTCGCCGAAGCCTCGACGACCCCGATATCGGCCCGCACACCGGGATCGGTGCCGGTCTTCGACCACAGCCGGACCCCACGCTCGTCGGCCCGGTGAGCGAGCGGATCGAGCCCGAAGGCACCGCCGACCATCGACAGATCCGTGGTGCCCGCCAGCCACTGCCGCACCCGTGCGCTCACCGCGGCGCCGATGACCTCGTCGCGGTGCAGACGTGCCATCAGATCGCTCAGCTCATCGGCCCGACCACGCGAGAGCGCGGCCGGATCGGCGGGTCGGCGCTCGTCGCGCGCCCGGTCGAGCAGTGCGGAGTCGCGGAGACCGAGGGCATGTGTCGTGGCCGCGATGGGCTCCAGCCCGAGCCGGCGGATGACGACATTCGCCGCGAGATTGTCGCTGACCGCACCGATCAGGACACAGAGATCGTCGAGGCAGAGCGCCGGCTGGCGCAGCAGGTGCCACAGGCCCGAGTCGGCGACGCGCTCGTCCAGATCCCAGCCGAGCTCCTCAGCCGGGTCGAGGTCACCTGCCACGATGCGTCGCGCCGCCTCGATCAATGCGAACACCTTGCCGATGCTGGCAGTCGGCACCACCTGGTCCGCACCGTGCTCGGCAAGCACCCGGCCGGACCGGGCGTCGCGCAGACAGACCGACCAGCTGACTCCGGAGGGCAGTGCCGGCAGCGTGATCGTCATCGGGTGACCGCCTTCTCGAATCGTGGCTCCATCGCCCAGAACCCGCCCAGGGGGAGGCTCCGCAGGATCTCGGCGTCCTCGGGGTGCAGTTCCTTGCGGCGGAGCAACTCGTTGAGGATCCGCCCGCGCTCCTCGAGCAGCTCCTCGCGGGTGCGCTCGGGGAGTGTGGTCAGCCGCTCGGCGAGCTGCTGGTAACGGTATGCCCAGACGCCGCCGGGCCGGGAGAAGAAGGTCTCGGCGATCATCAGCAGCAGCGCACACGCCGTCACGACACCCATGAGGACGAAGACCCCTTCGCCGAGATCGTCGGGCGTGTAGCGCAGGGTCAGGGCGCCGCACACCACCAGCGAGAGCACGGCGATGACGTACGCGAGATCGTTGCGACGCCGCCCGATCCGCCACCATTGGACCGCGTACATCGCCATGCCCACGATCCCCAGCAGCAGATTGATTGGCAACAGAACATCGCGCATCCCGCTGCTCATGGGATCGGCCGAGGTGGAGCTCCGGATTCCGGGGATCCAGCCTCCTGGCCCGACGGTCGCGAAGGCGCCGAAGATCGCGACCCCGCAGATTACCGCGGCCATCTGCACCCGCTGCTGCCGCTGGAACCAGGCGCTGTACGACTCGGTGGTCATGCCCAGTCGGTGCTCGATCTCACCGAAGGGCACCTTCCCGCCGAAGCAGTGGTTGCGCGCCCAGTGTCGCGGGGTCTCCTCGTCGGTGTTCATCACTCGCCATTGTCGCGCGGAACCGGCCACGGTGTCGGCGCTCCTCGTCGGCGACGAGGCCCGACGCTGGTCAGCGCCAGCCGAGGGCGGGCGCGACGTGGGTGAGGATCGACTCCAGCACGTGGGCGTTGTAGTCCACGCCGAGGGTGTTCGGGACGGTGAGCAGCAACGTGTCGGCCGCCGCGATCGCCTCGTCCTCGCGGAGCTGCTCGACGAGCGCATCGGGCTCGTCGGCATAAGAACGCCCGAAGATGGCGCGCGTGTTCTCGTCGATCATGCCGACCTGATCGGAAGCATCGCGGTTGACGCCGAAGTAGGCGCGGTCGCGGTCGTCGACGAGCGCGAAGATGGAACGACTCACCGAGACCCGCGGCTCACGCTCGTGTCCAGCCTCCTTCCACGCCGCGCGATAGACGTCGATCTGCTCACGCTGCTGTACGTGGAAGGGCTTGCCGTTCTCGTCGTCCTTGAGTGTCGAGGACTGCAGGTTCATGCCGAGTGTGGCGGCCCAGCGCGCCGTGCCGGTGGAGCCCGAACCCCACCAGATACGGTCGCGCAGACCCTCCGAGTGCGGCTCGATCCGCAACAGGCCCGGCGGGTTGGCGAACATCGGACGCGGGTTGGGCTCGGCGAATCCCTGCCCGCTCAGCACCTGGAGCGCGACCTCGGTGTGGCGTCGGGCCATGTCCGCATCGGTGTCGCCCTCGGAGGGCTCGTACCCGAAGTACCGCCAGCCGTCGATCACCTGCTCCGGTGACCCGCGGCTGATGCCGAGCTGAAGTCTGCCGCCGGCGATCAGGTCGGCCGCGCCGGCCTCCTCGGCGAAGTAGAGCGGATTCTCGTAGCGCATGTCGATGACCCCGGTGCCGATCTCGATGCGCGAGGTGCGAGCGCCGATGGCCGCGAGCAGCGGGAAGGGCGACCCGAGCTGGCGCGCGAAGTGGTGCACCCGGACGTAGGCGCCGTCGACGCCGAGTTCCTCGGCGGCCTCGGCCAGCTCGATCGTCTGGTTCAGCGCGTCGGACGCGGTGCGCACCTGCGAGCCGGGGGCCGGCTGCCAGTGGCCGAAGGACAGAAATCCGATCTTCTTCACGTTGAGGTCAACGTCCGCGCCTGTGGATCATTCCCCGTGGGCGACGTCCGGTCCGTCATTTCCGTTCGCCGAGACGGAATTGGCTCCCGTACTGCCAGTCGCCGCCGTAGGCCAGCGTCTTGCAGTTCACCGAGATGTACGCGTCGTGATACTGGCGGGCGTACTTGGTGTGCTGGACGTTGCTCTGATACAGGCACGAGAAGTAGTTCTTCCCGTAGTAGTGCGTCCGTATCGTCCCCGCGTTCGCTGCATTCGCCGAGCCCAGAACGAGCGTTCCAGCCGCGACCAGCGCGGCGGTGATCACGGCCAGCGGGCGGCGGACTCTCATCGATTCCATACCACCAAACAATCATCGGCGTCCTCGCAAGGCAACCGGAGCCGACGCGGAAATGGGCGCGCGATCCCGGAGGTCACCCCAGGACGCGGGCGATCTGGATGACGGCGCGCTCCAGCAGCTCGGGTGTGGTCGCGTAGTTGAGCCGGGCGTGTCGCTCGCCGCCGAGTCCGAAGGGCAGGCCCGAGCTCAGCGCGACCCGTCCATGCTCGAGGATCGGCTCGGCAGGATCCTCGCCGAGCAGGTCGCCGAAGTCGAGCCAGGCGAGATAGCACCCGTCGCCGCTCGCCCACCCGACGTCGGGGAGGTACTCGTCGAGGAGGGCGCGCAGGAGTCGTCGGTTGTCCTCCAGATCGGCCACCACCGCGTCGAGCCAGGCATCCCCGCCGCCGAAGGCCGCCGTCTGCGCGACCAGCCCGAACTGGCTCGCGCCGAAGGTGACCACGGGAGGGATGGCCGCCAGCTCGTGGACGGCATCGGATCCGGCAACCAGCAGACCGGCCTTGAGACCGGCGAGGTTGAAGGCCTTCGATGCCGACGTGGCCACGAAGGCAGAGTCACTCCCGCGGACGGCGAGGTAAGGCACGAAGCCATGAGGCACGAGGGGAGCGTGGATCTCGTCCACCACGACCCGGGCTCCCCGTGCGGCGGCGATGCGTGCGACCGCCTCCAGCTCCTCGCGAGTATGCACGGCACCGGTCGGATTGTGAGGGCTGCACAGCAGATAGCCACTGTCGGGACCTGTTTCGGCGAGGACCTCGTCGAGACGGTCGAGATCGAGTCGGCCATCGCCGCCGAGGGGCGCGGTCTCGACCCGCCGGCCGGCCCACTCGATGACCTCGTAGAAGGGCGGATAGACCGGCGGATTCACCACGACGGCGGCACCCGGTTCGGTGATGAGCCGGATCGCCGCACCCAGTCCGGTGAGTACATCGGCGACCTCGATGATCGCGTCGTCGGCCACAGCCCAGGTCCACCGCCGCCGTGCGAAATCGGCGAAGGCCTCCCGATAGGGGCCGACCACGCCATAGCCCGCGTCGCCGCGGGTGACGAGATCCTGCAACGCGTCGGTCACCGCAGTGGCCGGCCGTGCGTCCATCTCGGCGATCCAGAGGGGCAGGACATCGCCGGGGTACTGCGACCATTTCACGCTCGTCCGCCCTCGAAGCTCGGTCTCCGTCAGTTCTCGCAGCGGGTGCATGGGACCCATCTTCGCCCGTCGGCACCGCGGTGCGCATCGGGATCGAGTCCGCGTGACCCCTTGACAGTGTGACCTGCGCCTCGTCTAGGATCGATTCGCATTACGCACATCATTCCGTATAACGAAACGAGGCAGTCGATGTCGAACCGCTTACGCGATCAGCTGGACGAGGATCTCGTCCTGGCCCCGGGCGTCTGGGACGGCCTCACCGCCGTCATCGCCGAGCAGGCCGGCTTCTCGGCGCTGTGCGCCTCCGGCTTCGCCATCTCCGCGAGCCTCGGCTACCCGGATGCCGAGCTCTACACCATGACCGAGAATCTCCATGCCGTCCGGACGATCCGCGAGGCCAGCTCCCTGCCGCTCGTCGCCGATATCGACACCGGCTACGGCAATGCCGTGAACGCGGTCCGTACCGCGCGGCGCTTCCTCGATGCCGGAGTCGAGGCCGTCTTCATGGAGGACCAGGAGTCCCCCAAGCGCTGTCCGCTGACCACCGGGGCCGCCCTTCCGTTGCTGGACGTCACCGCCGCCGCCGGGAAGATCCGGGCCGTGAAGGACACCGTCGGCGACGACATGCTGGTCATCGCCCGGACCGATGCCCGCGGAGACGAGGCGCTGCGCCGCGCCGTCGCCTATGTCGAGGCGGGTGCCGACCTGATCATGCCGGTCACCAAGACCTTCGACACCGTCGAGGAGTGGGCCGCATGCCATGCCGAGGTCGGCGTGCCCCTGATGGCGACCCTGACCGCGTCGGCGTGGACCGAGAAGGCGTTCACGCCGGAGGTCATGCGAGAGATCGGGGTGGGGCTCGCCATCCTGCCGACCCAGCTGCTCATGGCGGTCGCGGGTGTCGCCGAACGCACCCTGAGCCGCCTCGCTCGCGACGAGGCACCGGCGCAGGTCGGCGAGGACGAAGGAGCGATGGCGCACCACCGGTTCGTGGACCTCATCGGGACAGCCGATGTCGAACGGATCCAGCACACCTATCTGCCCGAGAGCGCCTGAGGAGGAGTCGTGCCACAGACCATCGTCGAGAAGATCCTCGCCCGTACCGCGGGGCGTGACGAGGTGCAGGCGGGACAGAACCTCCCCTGCCGGCCCGACCACATGATCGCCTACGACTTCCCCGGCTACACCGACGTGATGTTCCGTCAGATGCACGACGACTTCGGGATCACCGAGCTCGCCGAGCCCGAGCGGTACCTGGTCTTCATCGACCACATGCTCACCCGCGGCGATCAGCGCGAGGAGGACGTCCACCGCGTCACCCGCGAATGGTGCGACTACTACGGGATCACGCTGCACGAGGCCGACGGCATCGGCCACCAGGTCATGGCCGAGCGCGGCTACGCGGCCCCCGGCCGTTTCCTCATCCACTTCGACGGCCACATCTCCGGCGCGGGTGCCTTCAACGCGCTCGGCTGGGGCGTGCGCCGCGATCTCCTCGAGGGATGGGTGAAGGGCGAGCTCTATCTCGACATCCCCGCCACCACCCGCTTCGAGCTGACCGGCGAGTTCCAGCCGGGAGTCGACAGCCGCGACCTGGTCCACGAGATCATCGCCCGGCTCGGCGCCGACGGCTGCGCCCATCAGGTGATGGAGTTCGGCGGGCCCGGCGCGCGAACCATGAAGATCGACCACCGTCAGTCGCTGTGCGGTATGGCCATGTTCACCGGAGCCGTGTCGGCGGTCTTCGAGCCCGACGAGCTGATGCTCGAGCACGTGGGCCGTCTCACCGATGGCCCCCTCGACCCCGTCTGGCCCGACGAGGACGCGACCTACGCCGCGGTCCACACCATCGATCTGACGGAGCTGCGACCCCGGGTCGTGACACCCGGGTCCGCCCGGTCGGCCAATACGATGCACGCCGAGGACCTCGCGGACACCCGTGTGACGAAGGCCTTCATCGGATCCTGCGCGAGCGGACGGATCGAGGACATCCGCGCAGCCGCCTCGGTACTCGACGGCCGGACGGTCGCCCCGGGCGTCACACTCAACGTCGTCCCGACCTCGCAGGCCGTGCACGATCAGGCCGAACGCGAGGGGCTCCTGGATGTACTGCGCGATGCCGGCGCGCGGATCGCGCGCTCCAGCTGCGACTTCTGCTTCGGCTACGAGCGCCCCCTGGATCCCGACGACATCTGCATCTCCACCGGCGTGCTCAATATCTCCGGACGGATGGGCAGCACCGATGCGGGGATCTACATGGGCTCGGCGTTCACGGTCGCCGCCAGCGCCGCCAACGGCCGGATCAGCGTGGCGGAGGTGGCCCCCCGATGACGGGATACCCGCCTCCTGCGGACATCATCGAGGGCCGGGTCGCCTGGATCTTCGGCGACGACTTCGACATCGATCTCGTCATCGGCGTCGAGAACATCAAGACCTACGACGCCGATGAGCTGAAGGCGGTGACGATGACGGCCTACGATCCCACCTTCGTGGACCGCGTCCGACCGGGCGATGTGATCGTGGGAGGCCGCAACTTCGGCTACGGACATCCGCACTATCCGCCGATGGTCGCCCTGCGCAATCTGGGCATCGCCGCCGTGCTGGCCGAGTCCTTCTCGCCGGGCTTCTGGCGCGGCGAGACCTACAACGGCATGCCGCTGCTGACCGTCCCCGGGATCAGTTCGACGGTGCGGACCGGGGATCCCGTCGCCGTCGAATGGCGTACCGCCACCGTCCGGATCCCCCGCGCCGACGGCACACAGACGCTCACCGGCCCGCCCCCCAGCGATCGCGTCCGTCGCGTCATCAGCGCCGGCGGGTCACTCAACCTCATGCTGGCCGAGCACCGACACGGAGAAGGATCATGACCGAAACGACCTCGTCCACCCCGACCGCGACTCCCGCGGTATCGGAGTCCACCGCCCGGCGGGCGGCGATCGCCGGAGGTGTGGGAACGCTCATCGAGTACTACGACTTCAGCGTCTATGCCTTCCTGGCGCTGACCATCGGACCGCTGTTCTTCCCCAGCGAGCGCCCGGCGGTGTCCCTCCTGCTGACCCTCGCCGTCTTCGGCTCCGCCTATGTCATGCGTCCCCTGGGCGGCTGGTTCTTCGGGCGGCTCGGTGACCGGACGGGGCGCCGCAGGGCCCTCGTGGTGACGGTGGTCGCCATGGGCGTGTGCTGTGCGCTCCTCGGCATGCTCCCGACCTATGCACAGGTCGGCATCCTCGCCCCCATCCTGCTGGTCCTCATCCGTCTGGCCCAGGGGTTCTCGGCCGGTGGCGAGATCGGCGGCGCTGCGACCTATATCGCCGAGTCCTCCCCGGCCGGCCGGCGCGGCATCTACGGCTCGCTCACGCCGATCGGCTCCACGCTCGGCTTCGCGGTCGCCGCGACCGTGGTCGGCCTGGTGTCCCAGCTGACGACCTCCGAGCAGATGTCCGCCTGGGGATGGCGGATCCCGTTCCTCGTATCGATCCCCCTCGCCGCGCTCTGCCTGTGGGCGCGGGTCAAGCTGGAGGACACCCCCGAGTTCGAGGAGATGGCCGATCAGGCCGAGGTGGTCCGCAGCCCGCTGCTGCAGGTGGTGCGCGAGCATCCGATCTCCGTGCTGCGCGTCATCGGCATCGCGATCGCCATGAACGGGACCGGGTATATCGGGCTGACCTACTTCAACATCTATCTGGTGGACGTGGGCTTCCCGCAGCAGTCGGTGTACTGGACGTCCGCCATCGCGATCGCGCTGGCCTGCGCCTCCTTCCCGATCGCCGGCATGCTGACCGATCGCTTCGGGCGCCGGCCGGTGCTGCTCGGGGCCTACGCGGCCTATCTGGTGATCGCCTGGCCGGCCTTCGCGGTCATGGGCGCGACGGGGAGCCTCGTGGTGGTCGCCCTGGTGTACATCGTCTACATGATGTTCAACGGCCTCGCGCAGGTTCCGGCATTCCCGCAGTTCACCGAGCTGTTCCCCCGACAGGTGCGCTATACCGGTGTCGCGCTGGGCTTCAACATCGGCACCATCATCGCCGGGGGCAGCGCGCCGTACATCGCGGCTCAGCTGGTCGAGACGACCGGCAGCTCGATGGCACCGGCGTACTGGGTGATGGCCGTCGCCGCGGTCGGCATCGTCACCGTCCTCACGATGCGTGAGACCGGGAAGTCCGCGTTGCCCAAGTGACGGCAGCGCAGAGTAGCGTCGCGGGCCAGCTGCACCCGCGACGCTACTCTGTGCCCACAGCATGCAGTCCGCGCACAGAGAGGGGTGCCCGTGACCTCGGAACCCGATGCGACCGACGGCATCGATCAACGCAACTACGTCGGATCGGTGCTGAAAGCCTGCCGGCTGATGGCCTACTTCGACCACCAGCGCCCCGACCTGACGCTGGCGGAGATCGCCGAGCGGTCGGGGATGAACAAGACGACGGTCTACCGTCTTCTCAACACGCTGGTGATGGCCGGATGGCTCGCCCGCGGGGACGGCAACTCCTACCGGCCGACGATGCGGGTGTTCCAGATCGGGTCGGTGGCCCTGGCGTCCACGACGCTTCCGGCGGAGGCCAAGCCGCTGCTGCGCGAGCTCGCCGAGGACTTCGGCGACACCGCCTATCTGATGGTGCCCAGTGGCCGGCATGCCGTCTGCATCGATGCGGTGACCGGTGATTCGCCGGTCACCGTCAACGCCGTGGCGATCGGTTCCAGCCTGCCGCTGCACGCGGCCGCCGGACCGGTGACGATGCTCGCCTTCGTGCCGGGGCTGCTGGAGGAGGAGCTCGCCCATCACGACCGGGAACCGTTCACGCCCGGCACGGTGACCGAGGCCGAAGACCTGCGGGCGCTCGTGGCACGCGTCCGCGACCAGGGGTACGCAGTGAGCGAGGGCGACTTCCTCGGCAATGTGGCGGCCGTCGCAGCTCCGATCTTCGGCCCCGATGGCACGTGTATCGGGACGATCAGCCTGGGCGGGACCGTGGACCGGATTCGCGGCGAACGGTCCGAGGCGATCCTCGAAGCCGTGCGCGGGGCCGCCGGACGGCTCACCTCCCGCCTCCAGGGCCGTTGACGATCCGGCGGTGACGAGTCCCACACGGGTCGCTGAGCACACCATCCGAAGGTGACGATATGATCCGCTTGTACCACAAACGACTTTGGAGGGAAACCCCCCATGAAACGACACCAGCGCCTCGCTGGAGCCGCCGCCGCTACCGTGCTCGCGACCTTCGGCCTGGCTGCCTGCGGCAGCGACGATGCCGACGAGCCCGAGAGCTCCGAGACCACCCCGGCCGAGGAGACCGAAGAGACCGAGGCCGCCCCGGCCGCTGAGGGAACCCCGTCCTGGGCCGCCGAGCCCACCGACGGTGGCGAGCTGATCTCCACCATCGAGGCCGGTGACGTCACGGTCGAGGTCTACCAGATGGGCACCGCACCGGCGCCCAAGGACGGCAACTGGGTCGATCCCGACACCAACGAGCCGCTGATCGCCGAGGGTGACGACCTCGTCTTCCTGAACTACGTGGTCACCAACAACGGCGACCCGATCGACCTGGGCTCCAGCCTCGTGGACGTCTCCGCACGCTACGACGACTGGGAGTACATGCAGGGCATGGGCGGCATCACCGACTCGGCGCTGGCCGAGGAGATGGGCATCGTCACCAGCCCCATCGCCGAGATCGCCGATCCGACGGTCTACACGCTGGGCACCGGTGAAAGCTACTCCTTCGGTGAGAACTTCCACTACCAGGCTGATTCGCCGATCACCTTCGATGTCACGATCACGCCGGTCGATGAGAACGGCGACCTGATCCACGACGACAAGATCGAGGCCGAGGGCACGGGCACCGTCGCCTGACCTCCTCCCTCACCGAGGCCCGGACCGCCCCCGCGGTCCGGGCCTTCGTCGTCTCCGGGTGAGACGTCACCGTAGCCTGGTGACCGTTCCGACCAAGGGGGTTCCAGGTGGCCGAGAAGCCGGAGAGGTTCTTCGACGCACGCGGGAGGCAGGAGTATCTGACCGCGCGCGAGGCGGAGCTGCGGGCTGATCGTGGCCGGCGGGCGCCGCTCGGCGAGGTCGCCGGGGTCTTCGCCCGGCTGCTGGCGGTCGAGCTCGCGACGATCCTCGGGCTGATGGTGCTCATCGCCGTGCTCGCCCGGCTGGAGGACGGCGACGCCGGGTGGCAGTCGGCCTTCCTGGGGCCGACGCTCCTGCTCCTGGTGCCGCTGGCGGGGACCGTGTGGACGCTCATCTCTGTCGGCAAGCACGAGTTCTCGGGCCCGCCGGGACCCATGGCGATGCGAGTGTGCGTCGCCCTCATGGTCGCCGCCTTCACCGTGTTCATTCTGGCCGGCGTGTGGGTGCTCAGCCTGCTGGACCCTGGCACCTACGACGCCTCGACCGTCTCGCAGCTCTCGTGGGCGGCGATCGCCGTGCCGACCACGATCATCGGCATCTGCCTGCTCCTGCTGTGGACGTGGCGGCTCCCCCTCTGGCTGAACCTGACCCTGGCACTCGCTCTCATCGCGGTGGTGGTGTTCGTGGGCCTGCTGCCGGTGTTCCAGATCATAGGAGCCACCTGGCCCGATCCGCTGCTGACGGGACTGCGGGTGGCGGGGCCCGCCCTACTGGTGATCGCCGTCGCTCTGCTGCCGACGGAGCGCGCACTGCTGCTGGCCGATAACGATGTCGTCGGCGAGGCCATCGACCGTGCGACTGGCACCTTCGATCAGGACGGCCCCTCGGCGAGCTGACGGCTTCCACTGTGCTGTTCGTGGTCTCAGTGAGGTGGACGGCGAGATCCAGAGGCTACCTGCCGGCCCGTCAGCCGTTCGGCATCCGAGCCGCAGGGGCAGGGTGCATGGGCCGCGCACCAGGGGACGAGCGCGCGGAGCGTGTGCGGCACCGTGGACAACTCGACAACGATTCAGCATTCGCTGTATATTCAGCGTATGCTGACCATTGCTTCACGTCTCGATGTCATGAACCGGCTCGGCCGAGCGATGGCGGACCCAACGCGCTCCCGGATCCTGATGACCCTGCTCGACGGCCCGAGCTATCCTGCTGTGCTCTCGCGCGAACTGGAACTGACCCGCTCGAACGTCTCGAATCACCTGACCTGCCTGCGCGACTGCGGGATCGTGGTCGCAGAGTCGGAAGGTAGGCAGACCCGCTACGAGATCGCCGACCCGCACCTCACCGCGGCGCTCACAGCCCTGCTGGACGTGACCCTCGCCGTGGACGAGAGTGCACCGTGCATCGATCCGGCCTGTTCCGTCCCCGGATGCTGTGACGCAGAAGCCCAGCAGTGAGGGCCTCGGTGCTGGCGCCCGAGCGCACCGCAACGCTGCGGCGTCGGGTGAGGATCGTCGTCGCGATCACGATCACCTGGAATGTCATCGAGGCGATCGTCGCTCTCTTCGCCGGTGCCGCCGCGGCGTCCGCGGCACTCATCGGCTTCGGGCTCGACTCCATCGTCGAAGTACTCTCTGCCGCCGCGGTGGCCTGGCAGTTCACGGCACCCGACCCCGAGAAGCGGGAGAAGGTCGCGCTCAGAGTCATCGCGGTGTCGTTCTTCGCCCTAGCCGCCTACGTGTCCGTGGACGCGGTGCTCTCGCTGCTCGGTCTGCGCGATCCCGAGCACTCCCCGATCGGCATCGCCATCGCGGCATTGAGCCTCGTTGTCATGCCCTTCCTGAGCTGGTTCGAGCGCCGCACGGGCCGGGAGCTCGGCTCCGCGTCGGCCGTCGCCGACTCGAAGCAGACACTCATCTGCACGTACCTCTCGGCTGCGCTGCTCGTCGGGCTGCTGCTCAACAGCCTGCTCGGCTGGGCCTGGGCGGACTCCGTGGCTGCCCTGGTGATCGCTGTGTTCGCCGTCCGCGAGGGCGTCGAGGCGTGGAAGGGCGACGCCTGCTGCGCCGCACCGGTCGCCGTGCTCACCGGCGAGCAAGAGGCGGACGCGTGCGAGGACGACTGCTGCGGGAGTCGCTGATGACGGCCTGTCTCGGACATGGCGAAAGCCCCGGATCCATTGCTTTCTCACGGATCTCGGGGCCTTCCCCTCGGCGGTGGCGGTGGGATTTGAACCCACGGTGGGTTTGACCCCACACATCATTTCGAGTGATGCACCTTCGGCCGCTCGGACACGCCACCGCGAGGTACCTTACCGGACCGGCCATGATCACCCACGCGGCGGGTGATCGTCAGGACTCTTCTGATTCTCATCGCCCTTCCACAAGGAACGCACAGCAAGCGGGACTTCACTCGAAGAGAACCCGCTCAGGAGGCGTCATGAACACTCACCGATCCGCTCGGCTCGCCCTCGTCGGAGCCCTGGCCGCACTCACCGCGGGCGTGGCCGGACTCACCTACGCGGCCACGGCCGACAGCGAGTCGGCCACCGTCAGCACCGCACAGCGGCCCATCGCCGTCACCGTCCCGCCACCGCCTTCCCGCGCTGACGAGACCACCACCAGCTCCGCCACCAACGCCACGACAGCGCAGGAACAGAGTCTCGTCTACATCACCACCACCGTGGACTACGGCCGGGCAGAGGCAGCCGGCACCGGCATCGTGCTCACCTCCGACGGTGAGATCCTCACCAACCACCACGTCGTCGAGGGTGCCACGAGCATCCAGGTGCAGGTCGTCACGACGGGTGAGACCTATAGCGCCGAGGTGGTCGGCTACGACGCCACCCACGATGTCGCGGTCCTCCAGCTCCAGGACGCATCCGGGCTGACCACGGCGGCACTCGATCGATCGGGAACCGTGGCCGTGGGCGACGAGATCGTCACGGTCGGCAATGCAAACGGCGACGGCGGAGCGGCGAGCGCCGCGAGCGGGACGGTCACGGCACTCGACCAGTCGATCACGGTGCAGGATGAGCAGACCGGGTCTGGCAGGCAGCTCTCGGGCTTGATCCAGGTCGACGCCGACGTGGTCTCCGGCGACTCAGGCGGCGCACTTCGCGATGCCGACGGCGACGTGATCGGCATGACCACAGCGGCCTCGAACGGCGCACCCGAGGTGACCGGCTACGCCATCCCGATCGAGCAGGCCCTCGGTATCGCCGACCAGATCACCTCCGGCCAGACGAGCGCCACGATCACCATCGGTTCGACCGGTTTCCTCGGACTCCAGCTGGACGAGCGCGGCGGTGTGCCGATCGTCGCGGGGACGATCGAGGGATCGCCCGCGGCCGATCTCGGCATCGCCCAGGGCAGCACTATCACCGGCATCGACGGTGAGACCGTCACAACCGCCCGGCAGCTGTCCTCGGCGATCGCCGCTCACGCGGCCGGGGACGACGTGAACATCACCTGGCTCGACGCGGCAGGAGCCTCCCACACCGCCACCGCCCGGCTCACCGCCGGCCCGATCGGCTGACGAACCCGTTGAGTGTGGGGGCACCTCACACTCAACGGGTTCGGGCCAGCTCGGGTGGTGAGGCTCAGGAGATGGCGAGCAGCAGCTTGCCGACGGAGGCTCGGCTCTCCAGATGACGGTGTGCCTCGGCCGCTTCGCTCAGCGGCCACACACCCCCGGCCACGGCTCGCAGCGTTCCTTCCCCGGCACGCGCCAGGACATCGTCGGCC
Source organism: Aeromicrobium piscarium (assembly GCF_007421815.1). Taxonomy (GTDB): domain Bacteria; phylum Actinomycetota; class Actinomycetes; order Propionibacteriales; family Nocardioidaceae; genus Aeromicrobium; species Aeromicrobium piscarium. Next base: position 220,192 of record NZ_VLNT01000004.1, read on the forward strand.
CTGCTCCGCCACTCTTCTGGCGTGCGCGCATAGTCCCGACCCGCAGCACGCGTGACATAGAGTGAGCCATCGCCCAGCCGTCCGAGATCCAGTGGTGGCACCGGCCCGCCGGCCGCGCCGTACAGCACCAGCGCACCCCGAGTCCGCAACAGTTCGAGACCCCGCAACGCGGACTCGCCTCCGTTGGCATCGAAGACCGCCCCCGCGCCGTCGTGGACGATCGACCGGAGATCGTCCACGAATCGCTCGGAGTCCACCACGACATCCGCCGCCCCCGCTTCGAGGGCGGCAGCCTTCTTGTCGTCGCGTGAGACCACACCCACGACGCGCACGCCCCGCGCTCCCAGGAACTGAGTGAGCAGCGTGCCGACCCCGCCGGCCGCGGCCATCACGACCGCGCTGTCGCCCGTCTCCAATGTCCACGTGGACTCGGCGAGGTACTGCGCCGTGACGCCCTGCATGAGCACCCGCGCAGCATCCTCATCGGCCAGCTCGGTCGGCACCGGCACGAACATCCATGCCGCGCCCACCACCTGCTGCGCGTAACTGCCCGCGACCTTGCTCCAGGCCACCCGGTCGCCGACTCGCAAGGAGTCCACCTCGGGGCCGACCTCGATCACCTCGCCGACGCCCTCCACACCGGGGACGGACCCCGGACCGAGCGGCACGACTCCACGACGTTGCATCACGTCCCAGAAGTTCACCCCGCTGAACCGGACCGCGACGCGCACCTCAGCGGGCCCCACCGCCGCCGACGGGACGTCGACGAGCCCCAGCACCTCCGGGCCGCCGGTACCGTGCGCGGCCATCGCCTGCACCATCGTCACGTCACTCCTCAGGGATGCCGACGCCGAAGAGCGTCATCGTCTGCGCGAGTGTGCGGTAGTACCCGACCAGCACGGACAACTCGACCAGCTCTTGATCGCTGAGGATCGCCGAGGCCCGCTCGAACTCCTCATCGGTGACCACACTCGACTGCAGGAGATTCGCGACCACCTCGTAGCTGGCCTGCTCGGTCTCGTCGCGGCCCTGGAAGCTGCCCAGCGAGATGGCCGTGATCTCCTCATCGGTGACGCCGATCGAGCGCGCGACACGCTCGTGCGCCCACCACTCGAATTGACTCCCGAGCGCGTGTCCCACCTGCAAGATGGCGATCTCGCGCACCCTGTCACTGAGGTTCGTCTGGAACCGGATCGCCGACCCGAGGGCCTGCAGCCGGTCCCCGATCCTCGGGGCGTGCAGCATGACCCCGAACGGTCCCGTCAAGGAGCCGTCGGAGTCGACCAGCGGGAAGAGCTGCTTGCCCTTGGCCCGGTCGCCCCCGGCGATCGCATCGTAGACGGCCCGCTGCTCGTCGTCGAGCTCCCCGGGCACCAGCTTCTTGAGTCTCATCGTGTCTTCCTTCCCCACAGCAGCCAACCGAGCACGAGGCCGGCGATGCCCCCGGCGATCGCCTGGCCGTACCGCTCCTTCACCATCGGCACCAGCAACGACATCGCGTCCAGGCCGGCGTCGGCGCTCTCGGTCGTCGTCGCGCCCGCGCCGGCACTCGCCTGAGCCGGGCCCGCGCCGGGCCGAGCCGTGGACTCCTCGGCTCGGTTCGCGGCTCCGCCACCGGCGAGCTCACGGCTCAGGTTGTCAGTGAACTGGCCGATGAGGCGATTGCTGACATCGGCGATCGCGCCCCGCCCGAACTGCGCCATCCGACCGGAGATGTCCAGCTCGGTGTCGATGAGGACGCGGGTCCGCGCCTCCCCCTCCGACTCCAGCCGTGCCGCGATACGGGCATTGGCCGCCGCCTGGCCCTTCGGATCCTTGCCCGCCGCGGCGATGACGGCCGACTTGGCGGCGTCGTCCTTCTCCGCGAAGCGAGCCGTCCCCTTGAAGTGGGCGCCGATCGGGCCCACCTTGATCTTGACGCCGCCGAGGTAGTCCTCGCCGTCACGTCCGTCCAGGACCGCGCCCGGCATGCAGGGGGCGATGCGTTCCAGATCGGTGAGCAGCGCCCACGTCTCCTCCACCCCCGCGTCGATGGTGAACTCGTTCTTCAACAACATGGCTGTGCCTCCTCTCCGTCTCAGTTGCCGGCGAATCCGGCGAGACCCTCGATGACCTCGTCCTCGCCGCAGTCGAAGAAGGCCATGATGCGGCACGGGCAGGCCTCACCGCCCTCGATCTTCCACGGGAACGCTCCGATGATCGCGCGCTGATTGAGCACGCTCTTGAGATCGCCGCCCACGTTCTCCGCATGGATGCAGCCGTCCTGGAAGGCCAGGTGGTGCATCGGGAAGATGTCGGACGTGATCTCGCGGCCCGACATGTGGTGCGTGTAGGTGTACTCGCCGAAGAACTCCTTGTAGGACATCCCCACGTGCTTCTCGAACTGCTCCAGCAGATCGGGGCGCATGTTGCGGATGGTCGTGTTCATCGGATGGTCCCCTGAACCGGCGTCGATGCCCCACCAGCGGATCTCCATGTCGGCCATCCACTCGGCCAGGCGGGCGCTGCCCCCTGGGTGCATCGTGAAGTAGCGGACCAGATCCTGCTTCGGCATGTCCTGGTAGTAGTCGATGAAGCCCGTGTGGATGATCAGGATGTCGCCCTTCTTGATCTCCACATTGCGGGTGATGTGCTCCGGCTCGATCAGGTCCCAGTCGCTGACGACATCGGAGACATCGACGATCGCGCCGGGGTGGATGAGCTTGTCGAGCGGGAGCGAGGCCATGTCCAGGCCGCCGTCCGTGCCGTGCATCGGACCGTCGAGGTGCGTGCCGGTGTGCAGGGAGGACTCGATGCGCTGCGACACGATCTGGTTCGTCTGCAGGTTCTGCGTGTAGTACATCTTGTTGCCCGCGTAGCCGACCCAGCCGGGCGTGTGGATGCTGTACGGATGGGTCATGTCGACGATGCGCATGTGCTTACTCCTTGGTGGTGAGATGTTGCGTGGTGGTCTGGTGCAGGAGCCGGTGCAGCGTTCCCGGCGTGATGGGGACGGCGTCGATAGCGCCCGGCTGCTGCAGCGCATCGTCGACGGCCGAGGCGATCGCGGCGGCGACGGCGGTCGTGCCGCCCTCCCCCGCGCCTTTGACCCCGAGGGGGTTGAGCGGGCTGGGGGCGTCCTCGGTCACGAGCGTCTCGACATCGGGCACCTCGGCCGAGGTGGGGATGAGGTAGTCCATGAAGGTGGTGCAGAGCGGCGTGCCGTCGGGGGCGTACAGGAACTCCTCGTACAGCGCTCCACCGAGCCCCTGCGCGACTCCGCCCGCGATCTGTCCTTCGACCAGCGTGGGGTTGAGGGCCCGGCCGACGTCGTAGGCCACCATGAACCGCTCGACCTCGAGCCGTCCCGTCGCCTCGTCGATCCGGACGAGAGCGGCGTGCAGGCCGTAGGGATAGGTCATGTGATCGGTGTGGAACCATCCATCGGCCGACAGCCCCGGCTCCTCTTTGAGGTCGTTGGCCCGTAGCGGATCCAGGAGTCCGGCGATCTGGCCCAGGCTCAGGCCCTGTTCCGAGCCCTCGACCTCGACGACCCCGCCGCGGATCCGCAGTTGCTCGACGCTGACGGCGAGCTCGGCCGCCGCCACCCGGAAGGCCTTGTCGCGTAGCGCCGTCGCGGCGTTCAGGGCGGCCGATCCCGCCATGACCGCCAGCCGCGTCGCAAACGCCCCTCGCCCGTACTGGAACTGATCGGTGCGGCCGCGCACCACGCGAATCGTGTCGTGGGGAACATCGAGCACCTCGGCGACGACCTGCGCGAGGACGGTGTCGACCCCCTGGCCCACGGATGAGGCCCCGCAGATCACCGTCACCCCGCCGGCGTCGTCGATGACGACACGGGCGCCCTCCGAGGGACCGATCCCGCTCTTCTCGACGAAATACCCGAACCCGAATCCGACCCGTTCTCCGGCGGCCCTGCGGCGCGACACGATCTCACGGATCGTGGAGAAGCCGAAACGCTCGGCCGCCTTGTCGAACAGCAGCGCGTAGTCGCCGGAGTCGTGGACCATGTGCGTGCCCATCGCCTCGATCGGCCGCTCGTAGGGCATCTGCTCACGGCCGATGAAGTTGCGGCGGCGCACCTCCTCGCGGGACAGGCCCAGACCGTGCGCGATGGTGTCGATGAGTCGTTCGCGAGCGAAGGTGCCCTCGTAGCGGCCCGGCGAACGATAGGTGCCGGCAGGTGTCTTGTGGGTCAGGCGCACGTGTGCGGTCACCCGGAAGTTGTCGATGACGTACGGCCCGGGCAGCATCGAGGCGGTGAGGGACGCGACCGTCGCCCCGTGCGTGCGCACATAGGCGCCCTGATCGAGGGTGAAGCTCGCGTCGAGGGCGCGGATGTAGCCATCGTCGTCGACCAGGGCCCGTAGCCGGTGATGCTGTCCGCGTGAGTGGTTCGTCGCCATCAGGTGCTCTTGGCGGTCCTCGATCCACTTGATCGGCGCCCGCAGACGCATCGCCGCCACGGTCACCAGCACGTCCTCGGGGTAGAGCTCCCCGCGCGGGCCGAAGCCGCCGCCGACATGGGTCTCGCGCACCACGACCCGCGACGGGGTGAGACCGTTCATCGCGGCGATGGCCTCGCGATTCCAGAACGGGACCTTGGCGGCACCGTCGACGATGAGCTGTCCCTCCGCCTCGTCGTAGACGGCCACGAGTCCCCGGCATTCCATCGGCACACCGGTGTGGCGTCCGATGCGCGCGTCCATCGTGAAGACCCGGCCCTCACCGGACGAGAAGGCCGCATCCACGTCGCCATAACCGATCGTGAAGACGCTCGCCTCGGAGTCCTGCGCCGGGAGGTTCTCCCCGTGGCCCGCCGCCCAGCTCGCCTGTTCGGCGTCGACCCAGTCGACCGGCTCGGCATCGGGGTCCAGGTGAGCCGGAAGCGGCTCGATCTCCAGGTCGACGAGCTCGGCCGCGTCCTCGGCCAGATACGACGACTCGGCGAAGACGACCGCGACCGGCTCTCCCACGTAGCGCACGATCGAACGTGCCAGCACCGGTTGACGGTAGGGCAGCAGCTCCTCACGCGGGGTCAACCGGAACCCGATCGCCGGGAGATCCGCGATGTCCGCGTAGGTCCACACCGCTGTCACGCCGTCGAGCCGCAGGGCCTCGGTGCCGTCGATCGACACGATGCGGCCATGGGCGATCGGGGATCGCACCACCCGCATGTGCAGCTCCCCAGCACGCTGGGTGTCGGCGGCGAACCGGCCGGCCCCGCGTAACAGGACCCGGTCCTCGATCCGGAGAGCTCGTGCGCCGATCACCCCCGCATCTCCTCTGCCGCGGCCATCGTCGCGGTGACGATGTTCTGATACCCCGTGCAGCGGCAGAGATTCGAGGAGAGCACGTCGCGGAGCTCGTCCTCCTCGGCCTGTGGATGTTCCTCCAGGTACCCGGCCACCAGGGTGAGGAAGCCCGGCGTACAGAACCCGCACTGCAGGCCGTGGTGCTCCCAGAAGGCCTTCTGGACCGGGTGCAAGGTCTCGTCATCGGGAGCGAGGCCCTCGACCGTGCGCACCGAGGCGCCTTCGGCCTGCACCGCGAACATCAGGCAGGCGCGGACCGGTTGCCCGTCGAGCAGCACCGTGCACGCACCGCAGACACCGTGCTCGCAGCCGAGGTGAGTGCCGGTCAGGGAGCAGTCCTCCCGCAACGCATCGGCCAAGGTCCGCCGTGGCTCGACCTCGATGTCGTAACGGTCTCCATTGACGTACAGGCGCACAGGCACCGTGGATCGGGTCATGACGCGGCCTCCTTCGTTCGGCTGGCTTCCCGGATCGCCGTCCGCAATCGGTGTGGGGTGGCGGGCAGGTGGAAGACTCCGATGCCCAGCGGAGAGAGCGCATCGGAGATGGCATTCGCGATGGCCGCCGGCGCGCCGATCGTCCCGCCCTCGCCGACTCCCTTCGCCCCGGTGATCGAGGCCGGAGAGATGGTCTCGAGGTGAGCGATCCGGATCGGGGGGATCTCGGCCACCGTCGGGGGCAGGTAGTCCATCAGCGAGGTGGTGACGAGGACGCCACGGTCGTCGTAGATGAGCTCCTCGTAGAGCGCATTGGCGATGCCCTGGGCGATGCCACCGTGGATCTGCCCGTCGACGACGGCGGGGTTCACCAGCCGGCCGGCGTCCTCGGCGACCAGGAACCGGTCGATCCGGACCTGGCCGGTGTCCGGATCGACCTCCACCTCCGCGACGTGACACGCATTCGCGAAGGTCCCGGCCGGGTCGTAGACGCCCACCGCCTCCAGCGCCGGCTCGCCTTTGTCGGGGATGAGCTGGGCATTGTGGTAGGTGTCGCGGGCGAGGACGCGCAGAGCGATCTCCTCGCCGGTGTCGCGGCGGCGCGCGTGTCCGCCCACCAGCTCGATGTCATCGGGCAGTCCGCCGAGCCGATGTGCCGCCAGCACACGGAGCCGTTCGGCCAGCTCGCGAGCGGCGATCAAGGTGGCGCCACCGGCGATGACCATGGCCCGGCTCGCGAAGCTCCCCCAGCCGTAGGGCGTGACATCGGTGTCGGAATCGATCACGCGCACGGAGGAAGGCTCGATGCCGAGCGCGTCGCTGACCACCTGGGCGAGGGTCGTCCGTAGTCCCTGTCCATGAGGAGAGGCGCCGATCCGCACGGTCACCCCGCCGGAGGGGTCCATCGTGCAGATGACGCGTTCGGCACCCGGTGTGACGGTCGCGATGGCCTCGCGCCCCAGGCTCATCGGAACGGACCGGGCCGCGAACGCCGGAGTGCCGTAGCCGGTGCGCTCGGCGAAACTCGAGAATCCGATCCCGAGATAGCGGCCTTCGGCGCGGGCGGCTCGCTGCCGGTCCCGGAATGCCGCGAGATCGGCCATGTCGGCTGCGAGCTGCAGCGTCTCCAGGTGGGATGCTTCGTCGAGCACGAGACCGGACGGCGTGCGGTGGGGGAACTCGCTGACCAGGTTCTTGCGGCGGATCTGCACCGGATCGAGATCCAGTTCGGCGGCGGCGACATCCATGAGCCGCTCCATCGCCAGCACCTGCACCGGCCGGGACACACCGCGGTAGGGAGCGATCGGGCATTTGTTGGTGAGGATGCCGCGCGAACGCACCGAGTACTCGCGGACCCGGTAGCAGCCGGGCAGCTCCGCCATCGCCATCAGCGGCTCGACCCCGAAGGTCACCGGATAACAGCTGTACGCTCCGACATCGCAGACCAGGTCACCGCGTAGAGCCAGCAGCTCGCCGTCGGCGGCGAAGGCACCTTCGATGTCGTAGACCTGCTCGCGACTGTGCCACGCCGCCAGGAAGTTCTCCTCGCGCGTCTCGATCCACGCGATATTGCGGCGCAGCGTCCGGGCCAGGTGCACGACCACGACGTCCTCGCGAGCGAGGGTCATCTTGGCACCGAAACCGCCGCCGACATCCGGCGAGATCACCCGCAGATCGTCCTCGGGGATGCCGAGGCAGTCGGCGATGCCGGTCCGGGTCATGTGCGGCATCTGCAGCGTCGCGTGCAGAGTCACGCGCCCGCTGGCGCGGTCATAGGCCGCATGGCTCGCGCGGGCCTCGAGGGGCATCGCGCTCTGTCGGGAAGAGCCCACCCGAACGGCCACGATGCGGTCGGCCGCGGCGACGGCCTCGTCGAAACCCGGCGTATGGATGCGGCCGTCGACCACGGTGTTCGGGTCGCCGGGGTAGTCCGCGTCGTGGACGAGGGGTGCGTCGGGTCGCCTGGCGTCGTCGGCATCGAGCACGGCCGGCAGCGGGTCGATGTCGACCACGACCTCGTCGAGCGCATCCTCAGCCTCGGCCTCGCTCGGCGCGAGCACGACCGCTACGGGTTCGCCGACGAAGCGCACCACCTCATCGGCGAGGATCGGCGTCGAGACCGTCACATAGTCGGGCCGGTCGAGGACGGCGCGGATCGGCCGGAGACCCGCGAGATCGGCGGCGGTCAGGACCGTGACATGGGAGGGGGCGCTGATCGACCGGATCCGCCCGGCGGCATGCGGACTGCGCACGAACCGCGCGTGCAGACAGTCATCGCCCGCGGCCACGTCGGCGACATATCGCCCCCAGCCACGCAGGATGGCGGGATCCTCCAGCCGTGGCAGCGCTCGTCCCGTCCAGCTGCGTGGCTCGTCCGCGGTCATGACGCCGCCCCCGTGGCGTTCAGCGCTCGCGGCAGCAATGCCCGCACGAGATCTCGCCGGTAGTCGGCGTCTCCGTGGGAATCGGCGGGCGGATCGACCTCGTCGGCGGCGGCCTCGGCGGCCTCGGTCACCGTCTGCGCCGACCATGTGCTGCCCAGCAGGACGGCCTCGGCGGCCGCACTGCGCCACGGCACCTCGCTGACACCGCCGAGGCAGACGCGGGCCCCCGTCACCACGCCCTCCTCCACCTTCACCGCAGCCGTCGCGGCCACGATCGCGAAGTCTCCCGCCCGTCGTGCGAACTCGGCGATACCGGTCACGTGGTGGTCGTCGAGTGCGGGCAGGGAGATCGACGTGAGGATCTCGTCGGGCTCCATCGCGGTCGTGAAGATCGCCTGGAAGAAGTCCGCGGCAGGGATCGTGCGCTCCCCGCGCGAGCCTCGCACCGTCATCTCCGCGTCGAGCAATCGCGCCACCAGGCACCACTCGGAGGCCGCATCGCAGTGCGCGATCGATCCGCCGAAGGTGCCCCGCGTACGGATCGGCAGGTGCCCGACCTGGGCGGCGGCCGATCTCAGCAAGGAGCCCAGGGGCCCGGGGAGATGGGTGTTCTGGACGGTCAGGTGGCGGGTGCGTGCTCCGATCGTCACGCGCTCGTCTCCCGGCGCGATGCCCTCGAGGCCGGGAACCCGGTTGATGTCGATCAGCCGCTCCGGACGCGCCAGCCGGAAGTTCATCATCGGAATGAGGCTCTGTCCGCCGGACAGCACCTTGCTCTCGTAAGGGTCTACCGCGAGCTCGTCCACCGCCTCCTCGAGGCTGGTCGGTCGGACATACTCGAATGCGCTGGGTTTCACCAGATCTCCTTGCCGTCGTAGACGCCGTACACATCGGTTCTCCGGTCGGCCCGTGGCCGGATCCGTGCTGAACGCTCTTGGGCCGCCCGCACCTCCGCGAGGTCGATGACCGCGCTCCCGCGGTCCGCTTCTCGCCTCGACAGCGGACCCGCCAGGAGGCGGCCGCGGGCGTCCACGGCCACCGACCCGCCCAGGGTCCGAAGGCCGGGGTGCTCCCCGGCCTGGGAGACCGCCACGACCGCGACCTGGTCAAGGTTGGCCTGGACCAGCACGGCCTCCGCCTGCTGGACCAGTCCCTCCGCCGGCACGTCGGCATCGAATCCGCCGACCCAAGCGGCCGGGGCCAGCACGATGTCCGCGCCCTTGAGCGACAGCAGCCGCAGAGTCTCGACGAAACGCAGGTCGTAGCAGACGCAGATGCCCAGGACGCCGTGCGGCGTAGCGACCACCTCCAGCTCCTCGCCCGCCGTGAAGGCCTCCTTCTCCGCGTCGAAGAGGTGCAGCTTCCGGTAGTTGAGCAGTGGACCGTCCGGCCCGACGAGTACGACGCTGTTGAAGTACTCGCCGTCGTCCTTCTCGCAGTAGCCGACCGCGACCAGCCCGTCGTGGGCGCTCGAGACCGTCATCAGATCGTTCACCAACGGACCGTCGAGCGCCTGGGCGCCGGCCTCCACACTGGCCCGGTCGACGACATATCCGCTGGAGGCGAGCTCGGGGAACACCACGATGTCGGCGCCCTCGCGCAACGCCGTGCTCGCACGGCCCATCAGGTCTGCGATGTTGTCATCGCAGCGGCCCGGCACGGGCGCTGTCTGTTCGAGGGCGACGACGGTCATGAGAGTTCGAGCTCCGCGGTCAGTCCGTCGACATCGACGCCGACGGCACGCAACATGTCCAGATCCGCCGGGCAGGGCCCGCCGACGCTGATCACTCTCTCCCCCAGGTCGGCGGCCACCGCGTGGACGACCCCGGCGGGGATGTGGACGACATCGCCGGGGCCGAAGGGCAGCTTCGAGCCGTTCGTGACGTCCTCGGCCGTGCCGCGGCCCTCGACGATGTAGATCGTGTCCTCGGAGTACCGATGCACGTGTTCGGTGTTCCGTTCACCGGGTTCGAGGACGACATAGTTCATATTGGCAGTCGCCGCCCGCGCGCCGTACCAGACGACGAGCCGCGCGTCGGCGGAGATGAAGGGGACCATGAGCCCGGGCTCGTCACGGTGGAATCCGCGCAGCTCGGGGGTGCCCGAGGTCGCCGCGTCGACCTGATCGGCCGGCGTGCCGAAGTCCGGGTCGACCGGGGACGGCCCGCCGATCAGGAACACGGCCGAGGACGCCACGATGCGGTAGTCGGTGCCGGGTGAGACGTGGAACATCCCTCCCTGCTCGAGTGTGAGGTGTTCGTTCGCGGCAGCCGATTCCACCGAGGCCTTCCCGTCGATCACGTAGTAGACCGCCTCCACCTGGTGGCGCATGGCGATGGTCGAGGCACCCTCGACGAGCTCGATGGCGTACAGGCTGCGCAGGCTCGCCCCGGAGCGAGGCCCGACCACCTCGCGACACGACCCGTCGCCCAGGACGATGTCGAGTTCCGGTCCCCACTCATCGCTCCCGATGATCCGAGCGTGGCCTGCTTCGTGTGTCATGACGCTGTTCCTCACTGCCCTCGTCCGCCGCGCGGACTCTTCTTGAATATTGTTAAGTGTAATTGAAATATACGGGGATGGGGAGGCCCGTATCCGCCACAGAGGCGTTCAGTCGAGCAGGTTGACCCAGACGGCGCGCGCGGAGGAGCGGCCTTCGTTCGCGATGCGGTGGGGTGTGGACGAGTCGTAGCTGATGGCGTCGCCGGCACGCAGCCGGTAACTGGCCCCAGCGAGCTCGACGGTGAGCGAGCCGCTGATGACGATGCCGTATTCACGTCCCCCGTGATGGACCGGCTTGTCGCCGCTCGCGGTGCCGGGGGCGTACTCGTTGACCGCCATCTCGAGCCCACGGTCAGCGGCGTGGTGCGCGATGCGACGCACGACGCCCTCGCCGGTCTCCACCTCGGTCTGCGCGGCGCGCGGAACCACCGGCGACACGGTCTCGGCCTCTGGATGATCGAAGAGATCGTGCATCTGCAGCCGCAGCGCCGAGGCGACGGCGACGAGCGTGCCGATCGACGCACCCGCCACACCGCGTTCGAGCATCGACAGCATCGACACCGACACGCCCGTGCTCTCGGCGAGATCGTTCAGCGTCATGTTGATCTGCTTGCGGCGGGCCCGGATCGTCGACCCCACCTTGCGGATGGTCTCGTCAGCCGCATTCGGCTCACCAGTACCGCTCCGAGCGGGGATCTTCACAGGTGTCTCCTCCCGCGCGCCGCGTCGATCCCGGACAGTGTAGTCCAGGTCCCCCTTCGCCACATCGACTCCCATCATGTCTCGGCCTTCGTCACCGTCCCCGGCCCCCGGTCGCTTCACGAATGCGACCGCCAGAAGACGACCTTGGAGTCGATGTACTCGACGATCCAGTAGAGGATGAGGCCGAAGATCATCAGCGCCACGATGACGGCGAACCCGCCGGCGACGTCCAGCTGGAAGTTCAGCGACTTGATCAACACTCCCATGCCGCGCGAGGCACCGACGAACTCCGCGACGATCGCACCGATCAGCGCCAGCGTGATGGCATTCTTGATGCCCGCGAAGATCAACGGCAGGGACGACGGGAGCACGAGCTTGCGGTACTCCTCCCAGCGGCTCGCGCCGAGGGATCGCATGAGCGTGCGGGCGTTCCGGTCCACGGTGTCCATACCGACCATGACGTTGAGCAGCACCGGGAAGAAGCAGATCGTGGCGGCCATGACGACCTTGGACGTCAACCCGAAGCCGAACCAGGTGAGGAAGAGCGGCGCCAGCGCGACGCGCGGGGTGATCTGGAAGCCGACGACGATCGGATAGAACGCCGTCTTGGCCCAGTCGTACATGCCGAGGGCCGTACCGATCGCCCAGGCGAGGACCACCCCGATCAGGAAGCCGGCGATCGTCTCGGCCATCGTCACCCAGGTGGCCTCCCAGAAGTAGGCCTTGTCGAGCATCGACACGAAGCTGACGGCCACATCCGAGGGCGGTGGGACGATGATCTCGTTCACGAGACCCGCACGGCAGGCCAGTTCCCAGAGCAGCAGGAACACGACGATCACGAGCACCGGCGGCCATACCTTGGCCCACGGCCCGCGACGAGCAGGACGACCCGCCTTCGTGACAGTGGTCTTTCGTGTCGGGGGCATCTTGTGTGCAGTACTGGTCGACATCGTGGCCTCTCAGATGTACTCGGCGATGGCCTCGCGCACGAGGCTCTCGTTCTCGATGGCCGCGGCGCTCGCAAGGTGCTCGGCGCCACGCGGTCGCGGCAGATCGACATCGATGATGTCGATGACCTCCCCGGGACGTGGCCGCATGCAGACGACACGATCGGACAGGAACACCGCCTCGGAGATGTTGTGGGTGACGAACAGCGTCGTCCGGCCAAGCTCCTCGTGCAGCCGCGCCAGCTCGATATTGAGTCGCTCGCGCGTGAACTCATCGAGCGCGGAGAAGGGCTCGTCCATCAACAGCAGGGCCGGATCGGTGACGAGCGCACGAGCCAGGCTGACCCGCTGTCGCATCCCGCCGGAGAGCTCCCAGACATTCTTCTGAGCGAACTCCGTCAGGTGGGTCAGCTCCAGGAGCTCGTGCGCACGCGCCGTGGCACTCGTCCGGTCCAGGCCGAGGATCTCCACCGGCAGCAGGATGTTGTCGAGCACGGACCGCCAGGGGAAGAGCACCGGCGTCTGCAGCATGATGGCGCTGTCCTGTCGCCCCGGGGCGGCGGGAGTGCCGAAGACGTCGACGGTTCCGGCGGTCTGCGGCAGCAGCCCGGCGATGATGTGCAGCAAGGTGGACTTGCCACAGCCGCTCGGTCCGAGGAAGGACACGAACTCCCCGGGCTGGATCTGCAGGTCGATATTGCGCAGGGCCGTCACCTCGCCGCCGTCGGCGGTGTCGTAGACCTTGCTGAGGGACTGGATCGTGATGCCCTCACGGGTCACGGACGGCGGCTGTTCAGTTACCGTCACTGCTCCTCGCCTCCTCACGCGTCGCGGCGATATCGAAGTCCCAGTAGTCCGAGGCGAACTGCTCGGCGATCCCGCCTCCGGCGAAGGTCCCGGCATCGGGATCTGTCGTGATCGCGCCGGATTCGGCGAGCACCTCGAAGGTCGTCTGCCACGCGCTGTCGTCAACGTGACCGAAGGGAGTGTCGGCATCGTCGGCGACACCCGACAACCCGATCGTGTCCTTCACATAGGTGGTCGCGAAGTCCATGTCCTCGCACTCCTGCGGCACGACGCGACAGGCGATGGTGGTGGCGGCCTCGGGGTTCTCCGCGGCGAACACCGCACCGCGGGCCCACGCCCTCGCCATGCCGACGAGCTGGTCGCGCACCTGATCGTCCTCGAGGGCGTCCGCGGTAGTCACCAGGCAGTCCCCGGGGATCGCGTTGTACTGCTCAGGGGTGATGTCCCGGGTCTGCAGCCGGCCATCGGCCGTGAGCGTCGAGATATCGGGATAGCTGCCGGCATAGGCGTCGACCTGTCCCTGCAGGATCGCGTTCAGCGAGGCGGGGCCGGCGTCGCCGATCGGCAGGATGCGGACATCGGCATCCCGCTGGAGGCCGGCCGCCTCCAGGGACGCATTGACGATGGGCTCCTCGCCGCCGCCGGCCTCGGCGATGCCGAGGGTCTTGCCCTCGAGGTCCTCGACGCTCTCGATATCGGAGTCATCGGGGACGACGATGCGGAAGATGTTCTGCGGCGGGTTGCACATGAGCGCGCGGAGGTTGTCGTCCTTCGAGAAGGCGACGGCGGCGTCGGGGGCACCGGCCCAGCCGGCCGGGACATTGCCGGCGATGAGCTGCTGTGTCACGAAGCCCGAGCCGTTGGTCTCCTCGAACTGGACGTCGACTCCTTCGTCCTCGAAGTAGCCCTGATCCTCCGCGATGAGCATCGGCAGCCAGTAGATCGACTTCTTGTACGAGAGCATGACGGTCAGCCCGTCGTCGCCGCCGGCTCCGTCACCACCGGACCCACAGCCGGCCAGGCCTGCGACGAGCACCAGTGGCGCCGCCGCCCGAAGTAGTTTCCTCATGTTCACCCTCGCTTGGTCGGCGAGCCGCGGGTGACTCCCGGGCCCGATCAGAGTGGACGTGACTCGCATCACATGATGATGAGCATAAGTCACATTGAAGGAAAGTCAACCCTGATGAAGTTTCAGCGAGGTTAAAGCTGCTTCACATCCATGCAACGACAGGGGCAGCGGAGGTGACGACCCGGAAGGTTAACCAGCCTGAAATTAAATCGACTTGATTGAACAACGCGAGTGGTCCAAGATACCGACATGTGATCCACGCCACCCTGGCCGGATCGCGTCCAGTCGAGTCACGCCGGAGTCACCATGACCACCACACCATCTCGCACACCGCTCCTGAGCATCGGTTTCGATGAAAAGCTCTCTCCCGCCAAGACCGGTCTCTTCGGGTTCCAACACCTGCTCGCCCTCACCGGGATCTGGCTGTTCCCCGGCATCATCGGGGTCTCACTCGATCTCAGCGCCCAGGAGGTGGGCTGGATCACGCAGGGCTGCTTCTTCATGACGGGCCTGATCACGATCCTGCAGTCCAGCCGGATTCTCCAACTCCCGATCGTGCAGGGGCCGACCGCCGCTTTCATGGTGGCGATCATCGCCTCGGGAGCGACCTTCGGACTCGGGACGGCCTTCGGCTCCATGATGGTCGCCGGAGCGATCTTCGCCCTCCTGAGCCTCCCGTCACGACGATTCGGGCTCTTTGGCCAGGTTTCCCGCATCGCCTCCGATCCACTCGTCTTCGGGACCCTCTTCGTCATCATCGGCGGACAGCTCGCCGCGATCGGGCTTAGTGGGTGGTTCGGCACCGAAGGCACCAGCGGCTACGGCTGGCCCTTCTTCCTTCTCAGCCTCGCCACCGTGGTCTTCGTTATGGCGTTCACCATCTTCGGCGGCAATACGCTGCTGCGCCGAGGCGCGATCTTCTGGGGAATCGTCGCGGGCACCGCCCTCACGGCCGTCTGTGGACTCTGGGCCCTCCCGGACCTCTCGGAGGTCGCCGTCATCGGAACTCCCCAATTCCTGCCCTTCGGATTCGGCGTCGAGTGGTCCGTGGTCATCCTGATGCTGCTGGCCTTCCTGCAGGGAGGCACCGAGTCGATGGGCATGTTCCGGCTCGTCAGCAGCTGGGGAAACCGCACCGTGCCCATCGAACGGGTCAACCGCGGCCTGTTCGCGGAGTTCACCGGCTCGGTCGCGGGTGCCGCGTTCGGTGGGATCGGGACGACGTCCTATCCCGAGAACGCCGGGATCGTCCGGATGTCGGGCGTCGGGAGCCGATACGTGACCGCGACAGCGGGCGCCGTAGCGCTCGTCCTGGCCTTCATCCCGAAGGTGGGGCTCTTCATCGCCGGGCTCCCGATGCCGGTGCTCGCGGCCGCCTCCACGGTCCTCTTCGGCGTCATCGCCATCTCCGGGATCCAGATGCTCGCCGAGGTCGAGTGGGACGACCTGAACCTGATGGTCGCCGCTCCGGCCTTCATCATCTCGCTCGGGTCGCAGTTCCTCCCCGAGTCCATCGTCGCGACCATGGGACCGTCGGTCGAGAGCATCGTGACGAACCCCATGATGGTGGGAGTCATCCTCCTGCTGGCGCTGCACCTGCTGATCAACTACGGCATCCGGCCGCTGATCACCGCCCGCAAGAGCCGCGTCGCTCGGCCGCTGCCGGCGGAGGACGAGTGATGTCCACCGTCCGCCTGGGTCTGGCGCAGACCATGACCCACTTCGGCGACGACGAGGAGCGCAATCTCGAGAACGCCGTCGCGCTCATCGAACATGCCGCGCGCCAAGACATCGACCTGATCGCCTTCGCCGAGAACTATCCCGGGCCGTTCACGGAGTCCAACCGGTACGAGGTCGACGCGGTCATGGCCGAGTCGGCTCGCACCCACGGGGTCGCGGTGGCGTACGGCACGTCCCGGCCGGCGCCGGGGCGCGACGGCTCCTTTCACATCACGACCGTGATCGTCGACTCCCAGGGGGTCGAAAGGGGCGCCTATCACCGGACCCACCCCGAGGGCCCCTATATCTACCGCGACGGCAAGCAGTGGAACTTCGACTACGTCGCCGCCGAGGCCTTCCCCGTGGTCGACATGGGGTGGGGGAAGCTGGCGGTCTCGATCTGCTCGGAGGTCCACCTGCCGGAGGTCAGCCGGATCCTGGCGCTGAAGGGGGCGGAGATCATCCTGTACCCCTCCGGCTTGCTGATCGACGAGCTCGGGTACACCGAGAACTGGCGGACCCTCGTCCGAGCGCGCGCCATCGAGAATCACGCGTACACGGCGACCCTCGTCAACCTCATGGATCCGGCCGTAGGAGCGCAGTTCAACCGCAGCGGCGTCGAGCTCGCTCCTCCCCGCGACTCGATCACCACCGGGATCGGCGGCATCTACGGGCCGGAGCGGATGCTCGCCGAGTCAGGAGAGCCCGGCCTCCTGACCGCCGACCTCGACCTCGATCGCATCCGCTACCTACGGGCGGCGAGCGAGGAACTCATCGTCCCTGCCCCCTACCGCACGATCCCCGGCCATATGACCTGGCGGCGTCCCGAGCTGTACGGGGAGCTCACCCGCCCCCGAACCCGCTGACCCCGAACCCGTTGAGTGGGGGAGGTGCCCCCCACTCAACGGGTTCTGAGGGTCAGCGCAGGTCGGGGTTGCTGATCGAGAGCATGGTGTCGCTGAAGAGGTCGATGTCCTCCTCGCGGGAACGGCCGGTACCGCCACCGCGCAGGACGCTCGCCAGCTCCCCGGTCGCCCGGTCGATACGCCGCTGCAGAGCGTTCTCTCCCGCCGAGCCCCAGTCGTGCGGCGACGCGAACACGCCCGTCGGCACCACGAAGGCCTGCAGATAGGCGAACAGCGGACGCAACGAGGTCTCGATCGCCAACGAGTGCCGCGCCGTGCCACCGGTCGCCGCGAGCAGCACCGGCGTGCCGACGATCGCATCGCTGTCCATGGCGTCGACGAAGGACTTGAAGAGGCCCGGGTACGACACCTTGAAGATCGGCACCGTGACGATCAGCGCGTCGGCGGACATCACCTGGTCGTACACATGCTGCAGGCGCGGCGCGGCGAAGCCGGTCAATCCCGCATCGGTGATCTCGTGGGCGAGGTCGCGCAGTGTCACGATCTCGACCTGGGCATCGCCCAAGGCCTTGCTCGCCGAGGCGGCGATCTTGTCGGCCAGCATCCGCGTGGTCGACGGCTCGCCGAGGCCGGCGGAGATGACGACGATCCGCGTGGTCATACGGTGACCTCCTGGTCGACGGCTGCGGCGACGCGGGCGGCGACACGAGCGGTGTGGGTGGGTGCGTCCGGCACATTCGCCGGGCGGCGCTTGGCGAACTCCTCGCGCATCGTCGGGAGGATCTCGCCGAGCAGGTCGAGCTGCTCGAGCACCGTCTTCAGCGGCAGGCCGGCGTGGTCGACGAGGAACAGCTGACGCTGGTAGTCGCCGAAGAAGTCCGCGAACTCCAGCGTGCGCTCCAGCACCTGCTGAGGGCTGCCGACCGTCAGCGGTGTCTGTGAGGTGAAGTCCTCCAGGCTCGGGCCGTGGCCGTAGACCGGCGCGACATCGAAATAGGGCCGGAACTCGTTGACGGCGTCCTGGCTGTTCTTGCGCATGAAGAACTGGCCACCGAGGCCGACGATCGCCTGCTCCGCCGTGCCGTGGCCGTAGTGGGCGTAGCGCTGGCGGTAGAAGTTGATCAGCCGGATGTAGTGCTCCTTCGGCCAGAAGATGTTGTTGGCGAAGTAGCCGTCACCGTAGTAGGCGGCCAGCTCGGCCACCTCGGGCGTACGGATCGACCCGTGCCACACGAAGGGCGCGACACCGTCCAACGGGGCCGGAGTGGCGGTGAAGTTCTGCAGCGGCGTGCGGAACTTGCCCTCCCAGTTGACGACCGGCTCATCCCAGAGCTTGCGCAGCAGCTGGTAGTTCTCGATCGTCAGCTCGACGGCCTTGGTGATGTCCTTGCCGAACCACGGGTAGACCGGTGCGGTGTTGCCGCGGCCGAGCATGAGGTCCATGCGGCCGTCGACGAGGTGCTGGAGGGTCGCATAGTCCTCGGCGATCTTGACCGGGTCGTTCGTGGTGATCAGCGTGGTCGAGGTCGACAGGATGAGGTTCTTCGTCTGCGCCCCGATATAGGCCAATGTGGTGGTCGGGCTCGACGGGACGAAGGGCGGGTTGTGGTGCTCGCCGGTGGCGAACACGTCCAGGCCGATGTCGTCGGACTTCTTGGCGATCTCGACGGTGTTCTTGATCCGCTCGTGCTCGGTGACCGTGGTGCCGTTCACCGGATCGGGCGTGACGTCACCGACGGTGAAGATGCCGATCTGCATGGCGCGCTCCTCAGTAGTTGAATCTTTAACTACTCTAACACGAGCGACCCCTCGAGCATTCCCTCCATCGATCACGGCCCCCTGCCACCGGCGGGCGGTGAGCTACCACGCACCTCACCCGTGAGCGGCCGATCACGAGTCAGCGGCGGGTGGCGAAGAAATCGCGCAATAGCGCAATCGAGTCAGCGGCGAGCACTCCAGCGTGCACCTCGGGACGGTGATTCAGGCGGCGATCCCGCACCACGTCCCACAGTGACCCGACCGCCCCGGCCTTGTCGTCGAAGGCACCGAAGACCAACCGCTCGACGCGTGCCGCAACCAGCGCACCGGCGCACATCGTGCACGGCTCCAGCGTCACCACCAGCGTGCAACCCTCGAGCCGCCACTCCCCCACGGCCCGCGCCGCGGCCCGCATGGCCACGATCTCGGCGTGCCCGGTCGGGTCGAGGTCACGCTCACGGGTGTTGCATCCCTCGCCGAGCACGTCACCCGTCGGGCCGATCACGAGCGCCCCCACGGGCACGTCGCCCGCGGATGCCGCCTGCGCGCCCAGCTCGAGCGCGCGCCGCATCCACGCCTCGTCGTTCACCCGACGATCGTCTCCAACTGATCGCGGAAGCCGAGTCGCTCGGCGATATCGAGCAGGACGTCATCCGGGTAGAGATCGTCGTCCTCACACAGCAACGACAGCTCGACCGAGGCGACTCCGAGATCCGCCAGGATCTCCAGGTCGCCGATCGGCTCGACCGGATCGTCGTCGTCGGGATCGGGAGCATCGAGCGCCTCCGCGATATCGGCGGCCAGCGGGTAGTCGAGGGTCGCGGTGTTGTCGGACAACAGCACGCGCACCTGCTGACCGCTGCGCCGCACGATGGCGAAGAAGTCGTCCCTGATGGAGACGAGTGCGAGGGTCCCGACCTCGGACGGGAATCGACGCAACGCCTCACTCAGCTCGGCGAAGTCCTCGCCCAGCTTGGCCGGCAGTTCCATGACCGACCAGTCGCCATCGTCCCGATAGGCGGCCACCACAAAGTCCACGTCGTCCTCGGTCACGATTCCTCCTGGCTCGCCACGGTCCCGTCCGCCATCGTGACAGACGCGGGCGACACACCGCCACTCGTACACGGGCGAACCGGCCGGACGGGCGATATCGAGATCTCAGCGGGTCGAGGCACCGATCGTCCGCGACAGCACGTGCGCCGCTTCGAGCAGCGCAGTGCCCAACGCCGGCCGACGATCGGGCCCGAAGCGTGCCTCCACACCGGTCAGGCTCAGGGCCCACGCCGGACGCTCGTCGCGATCGAAGACGGCCGCCCCCATCCCCCAGCTGCCCTCGACGATCAGTCCCGGGTTCAGGGCGTAGCCGGACGAGCGCGTCTCCGCGATCGCGTCGCGCACCTGTCCCGGGTCATGGCCGTATCTCCCCAGCGACGCCCGCGCCATATACTCCTCGATCTCACGATCGGGCAGATGGGCCAACATCACCATCCCGGCGGACGCGACCCCCAGGGGGAACCGGATCCCCTCGTGCAGGACATGCGATCGCAAGGGGAAGCTGCCGTCCACCGCCAGCAGGCATACGGTCTCGTCGCCACGCCGGGCGCTGAAGAACGCGCTCTCGCCCGTCTCCCGGGCCAGCTGCTCGACGACCGGCCGGGCCACCTCCGTGACGTCATAGCGACGCGCGGCGGCGACGCCCAGTAGATAGAGCTCCGGGCCCAACGACCATCGGCCCGATCGCCGGTCACGGTCGACGAGCCCCTCCCGCGCGAGGGATTCGAGCAGCCGGTGGGCGGTGGCCCGCGGAACCCCTGCGTCACGTCCGGCCTCGGTGGTGGTGATGCCATCGGGTTCGCGCGAGGCGATCGCCCGCAGGACGGCGCTCGCTCGCGCCACCACGGGGGAGGGACCATCTGCCATACCCATGATCGTAACGTCCACTGAGTGGACGCCAGACCAGGCCATCTTCCATCTCGTGAACACTTCCTGACCGATCCACAGCCTGCTATTGCAGATCGAACGACCGGACGGCAACGTTGGATCACGCATCTGCTCATCGAACGAGAGGCACGCCATGATGCTCGCGACCTCGCCCGGCGAGGCGATCGACGGCCTCCTGCGCGACCACATGACGCTGGCTGTCGGCGGCTTCGGCCTCTGCGGCATTCCCAGCGCGCTCATCGAGGCCGTTCGCGACAGCGGCGTCACCGGACTGACGATCGTGTCCAACAACATGGGCGTGGACGGCAAGGGGCTCGGGCTCCTCCTCGAGAACGGTCAGGTCAGCAAGGTCATCGCGTCCTATGTGGGCGAGAACAGGCTGTTCGCCCGGCAGTATCTCGACGGTGAGCTGGACGTCGAGTTCGCACCGCAGGGCACCCTCGCCGAACGATTGCGCGCCGGGGGCGCCGGAATCCCCGCCTTCTACACCCGCACCGGGGTGGGGACCGTCGTGGCCGAGGGCAAGCCGACGGCGGAGTTCGACGGCGTGACCTATCTCCAGGAGCGGGCGATCGTCGCCGACCTGGCCCTCGTTCACGCCCACACCGGCGACCGCTTCGGCAACCTGCGCTACCGGCTCGCGGCACGCAACTTCAATCCGGCCGCGGCCACCTCCGGCCGCGTCACGATCGCCGAGGTCGAGCACCTCGTCGACGCCATCGATCCCGAGCTGGTCCAGACCCCCGGCGTCTACGTCCATCGCCTGGTGCACGTTCCCGATCGGCCCAAGCACATCGAACAGCACACCACGCGCCCGCGACCCGAAGGAGCACCCGCATGAGCGAGCGAAGAGTCGAGATCTGCTCCCTATTCGTCGACCGGGACCGTGCAGGGTTGACGAGCACCCAGCACATCTCGGTACTTGCGGAGGTGGCGGCATGAGCTGGACACGCGAGGAGATGGCCGCGATCGCCGCCTTGGAGCTCCGCGACGGCGACTACGTCAACCTGGGGATCGGCATCCCCACCCTCGTGGCCAACCATGTGCCGCCCGGTGTCCACGTGACGCTCCAGTCCGAGAACGGCATCCTCGGGCTCGGCCCCTTTCCCTGGGAGGGCGAAGAGGACCCGGATCTCATCAATGCCGGCAAGCAGACGGTCACGACGGTGAGCGGAGCGTCGTTCTTCGACTCCGTGGAATCCTTCGCGATGATCCGCGGCGGCAAGGTCGACATCGCGATCCTCGGCGCCCTGCAGGTTGCCGCCAACGGAGACCTCGCCAACTGGGCGGTGCCCGGGGCCCTCGTGAAGGGCATGGGCGGGGCGATGGACCTCGTCGCCGGCACCCGCCGCATCGTCGTCATCACCGACCACGTGGCCAAGGACGGCACGCCGAAGATCGTCGAGAACTGCACCGTGCCGCTGACGGGTCGCGGCGTGGTGGACAGGATCGTCACCGATCGGGCCGTCATCGATGTCACTGACGAAGGCCTGCGCGTGCTGCGGCTCGCACCCGGCGAGAGCTTCGCGGATCTCGCTGCTGCGACGGGTGCGCCATTGGCCCTCGCCGAGTCGGCCTCCGCGTGACGCGGCGAGCTTCTCGGTTCGGGCGGCGCCGCGACCGATAGGGTCGGGGCATGCAGGTTCACGTCCTCGATCACCCGCTCGTCGCCCATAAGCTCACCGTGCTGCGGCAGACGACGACCGACTCCCCCACGTTCCGCCGGCTGACCGAGGAACTCGTGACGCTGCTGGCCTATGAGGCCACCCGCGAGGTGCGCGTGGAGCCCGCCGCCATCGAGACCCCCGTCGCCCCGACCACGGGCGTGCGCCTCTCGACGCCCGCCCCGCTCGTCGTGCCGATCCTGCGCGCCGGGCTGGGCATGCTGGAGGGCATGCAGCGCCTGCTGCCCACCGCCGAGGTCGGCTTCCTCGGCATGATCCGCAACGAGGAGACCCTGCAGGCCGAGACCTACGCCGAGCGCCTGCCCGAGGATCTCTCCGGACGGCAGTGCTACGTGCTCGATCCGATGCTCGCCACGGGAGGAACTCTCGCGATGGCGATCGACTTCCTGGTGAAGCGGGGCGCCGACCACATCACCGCGATCACCCTGCTCGCGGCCCCCGAAGGTGTCCGCAGGATCGAGTCCGAGCTGGAGCACATCGATGTCCCGGTCACCGTGGTGACCGCCGCGGTCGACGAGCGCCTCGACGAGAACGGCTACATCGTGCCGGGTCTCGGCGACGCCGGGGATCGCCTGTACGGGGTCGTCTGAGCGATCCGTGACGGACCCGATGGTCCGCTTCCGGGTGCGACGCGAGCCCCGGTCTCCTAGAGTCGAGGGTCCACGCTCCGTCGAGAAGGTGATCCTCGTGCCACGTTCCGCCCGATCCCTGCTCATCGCCGGAGTCCTCACCCTGCTCGCGGCGATCATCCTGGAGGCGACGTCGAGTGTCGTCCTCCACGTCATCTCTTCCCAGCTCGATGCCTTCAGCCAGCGCGCCCTGACCAGTGCGGTCGGCGTCTACACCGGGACGATCCGTCTGCTGTGGTCGCTCAGCGCCGTGCTGATCGGTGGTGCCTTCATCGTCTGGGCCGTCGTCCACGAGCTCGCCCCCGAAACGGCCCGCGACTGATCCCAACGACGGAGGATGTGATTCTGCGGCTGCTATGACGACCCCGGAATCACATCCTCCGTACACGACTCACAAGAGATGTGCCTCTGCGGTTGCCAGGGCAGCCGTAGAGGCACATCTTCCGTCGCGATGAACGCTCGGCGAGCCCGCCATCTCGCTTAAAGGTTGCGGCTTCGCCGGGCCCCGCCGCTCGGCGAGCCTGCTATCTCGCCTACAGGGCCCGGATAATGTCTTCGACGCGCTCTTTGGCGTCGCCGAAGAGCATCTGGGTGTTCTCGCGGAAGAACAGCGGGTTCTGCACACCGGCGTAGCCCGCGGCCATCGAGCGCTTGAACACGATGACGTTCTCGGCCTCCCACACGTGCAGGACCGGCATACCCGCGATGGGGCTGGTCGGGTCCTCCGAGGCGGCCGGGTTGACGGTGTCGTTGGCGCCGATGACGAGCACGACCGAGGTGTCGGCGAAGTCGTCGTTGACCTCGTCCATCTCCAGGACGATGTCGTAGGGCACCTTCGCCTCGGCCAGCAGCACGTTCATGTGCCCGGGCAGACGTCCCGCGACCGGGTGGATGCCGAACCGCACCTCCACGCCCCGCTCGCGCAGCTTGCGCACGAGATCGGCGACGGGGTACTGCGCCTGCGCGACGGCCATGCCGTAGCCCGGCGTGATGATGACGCTCGACGCGTTCTTCAACAGCTCGGCGGTGTCCTCGGCGACGATCTCGCGGTGCTCGCCGTAGTCGGTGTCGTCACCGCCGCTGGCCTCGATCCCGAAGCCGCCCGCGATCACCGAGATGAAGGACCGGTTCATCGCCTTGCACATGATGTAGGACAGGTAGGCGCCCGAGGAGCCCACCAGCGCGCCGGTGACGATGAGCAGGTCGTTGCTCAGCAGGAAGCCCGCCGCCGCGGCAGCCCAGCCGGAGTAGCTGTTGAGCATCGACACCACGACGGGCATGTCGCCGCCGCCGATCGAGGCGACCAGATGCCAGCCCAGCGCGAGCGAGATCAGGGTGACGATGATCATCAGCCAGATGTTCGGGGACGCCACGAACCAGATCGTCAGCGCCACGAAGGCGACCAGCGCGCCGATGTTGAGGTAGTTCTTGCCCGGCAGCATCAGCGGGGCGGACTTGATCCGCGCCGACAGCTTGAGGAAGGCGACGATCGAGCCGGTGAACGTCACGCCACCGATGAAGATGCCGATGAACACCTCGGCGCTGTGGATCCGCTCCAGCGACTCCAGGGCGTAGACCGGGTGCTGCAGGTAGCCGTTCCAGCCGACCAGCACGGCGGCCAGGCCGACGAAGCTGTGCAGCAGCGCGATGAGCTCGGGCATCCCGGTCATCTCGACCTTCGACGCCCGTATCAGGCCGATCGTCGCGCCGATCGCCATCGCCACCAGCAGCAACACGATGCCGAGGGTGTCGGAGACGTCGACCACCAGGATGAAGGTCGCGAGCAGCGCGATCGCCATGCCGGCGATGCCATAGGTCACGCCCTGGCGGGCGGACTCGTGCTTGGACAGCCCTGCCAGGGACAGGATGAACAGCAGGGCAGCAACGATGTAAGCGGCAGTAGCCACGCTAAAAGCAGTCATGTCGACCAATCAGTCCTTCGGGCTCTGCTCACTTGGAGAACATGCCGAGCATGCGTCGGGTCACGGCGAAGCCGCCGAAGACGTTGATACTGGCCACGAGCACGGCCACGAAGGCCAGCACCCGGATCACGACATCGTCGGTCGCGAGCTGGAGCATCGCACCGACCACGATGATGCCGCTGATCGCATTCGTGACACTCATCAGCGGCGTGTGCAGCGCGTGGTGCACCTTGCCGATCACGTAGTAGCCGATGACGATCGCCAGCGTCAGCACGGTGAAGTGCTGCGGCAATGGCGCCGGAGCGAAGGCGTTCACCAGGAACAGCACCGCGACACCGGCAGCCACCAGGGCGTACTTGCCCCGCTGGGTCAGCGCGGGCTTCTCCTCGGCGGCAGGGGCCGGAGCCGCGGCGGCGGCCGCGGGGGCCGGGGCTGCGGAGACCTGCACCGGCGGCGGAGGCCACAGCTTCTCCCGGTTGCGCGCGACGGTGATGGCGCGCTGCACCACATCGTCGAAGTCCAGCACCAGCTGGCCGTCCTTCTCCGGTGTCAGCAGCTTGAGCAGGTTGACGAGGTTCGTGCCGTAGAGCTGCGAGGCCTGCGTGGGCAGACGGCCGGCTAGGTCGGTGTAGCCGAGGATGATGACGCCGTTATCGGTGACCACGCGCTCGCCGGGCACCGATCCCTCGACATTGCCGCCCTGTGCGGCAGCCATGTCCACGATCACGCTGCCGGGCTTCATGGTGGCCACATCGGCCGCCGTGATCAGCCGGGGCGCCGCGCGGCCGGGGATGAGGGCCGTGGTGATGACGATGTCGACATCGGCCGCCTGCTCCGAATAGATCTCCGCGGCACGGCGGTCATAGGCCTCACTCGTGGCCTTCGCGTACCCATCGGAGGACACTTCCTTGTCCTCATCGGGCACGACGACCTCGAGGTACTCGCCGCCGATGGACTTGACCTGATCGGCGACCTCGGGGCGCGGGTCGGTGGCGCGCACGATCGCACCGAGACTCGATGCAGCGCCGATCGCGGCCAGACCCGCCACTCCGGCACCGGCCACCAGGACCTTGGCGGGCGGCACCTTGCCCGCGGCGGTCACCTGGCCGGTGAAGAAACGACCGAACTCGTTGGCCGCCTCGACCACCGCGCGATAACCGGCGATATTCGCCATCGAGGACAGCACGTCCATCGACTGCGCCCGCGAGATCCGCGGCACCGCGTCCATCGCCAGCGCGGTGATGGGCCGCGCCGCGAGCTGATCGACCAGGTCGGGGTTCAGCGCCGGGCTCATCAGGCTCACGACCGTGGCGCCCTCGCGCAGACGGTCCAGCTCGGCCTCGGCGGGAGCGTTCACCTTCAACACCACATCGGCCGACCAGGCATCCTCGCCCGTTCCGACCGAGGCACCTGCCTCGACGAAGGCAGCATCGGGGAAGCTCGCGAGCTCACCGGCCCCCGCCTCGACCACGACCTCGTAGCCGAGCTTGATCAATTGCGACGCAGTCGACGGAGTCGCCGCGACACGCGTCTCTCCAGGCACCGACTCGGTGACGATTCCGATCTTCACCTCGCGAACACTAGCGACGAAACGCGATTGTGACCACCGGCTGAGACACGTGTCTCACCATGTGGGGGGTATCGGCCCGATAGGAGAGGGAATGTGACATCGCCAGTGGCACATTTCACATACCAACGGTATCTTAAGCCCATGGCCACGCTCAGTCCCTCCGCCTTCAGCGGAAAAGTCGCCCTCATCACCGGCGCCGCCCGCGGCATCGGCGCTCACACCGCTCGCGAGTTCGTCGCCTACGGCGGCAAGGTCGCGCTCCTCGGCCTCGAGCCGGACCTCCTCGCTCAGCTGGCCGAGGAGCTCGGTGACGACGCGGCCTGGTGGGAGGCCGACGTCCGCGACGGCGAAGCCATCGCTCAGGCCGTCGACAGCGCCGCCGAGCACTTCGGACGGCTCGACTATGTCCTGGCCAATGCCGGTATCGCGTCCTACGGCACCGTGCGCCAGATCGACGACTCAGCCTTCGAGCGGGTCATCGACATCAACATCAACGGCGTGTTCCGGACCGCCAAGCACGCGATCCCCCATCTGCAACGCACGCGCGGGTATCTGCTGGTCGTCTCCTCGCTCGCCGCCTTCTCCAATATCGCCGGCCTGGCGCCGTACGCCGCCAGCAAGGCCGGATGCGAATCCCTCGCCGTCGCGATGCGCCAGGAGGTGGCCCACCTCGGCATCACGGTCGGCATCTGCCACCCCTCGTGGATCGACACCGATATCGTGCGCGGGGCCGAGAACGATCTGCCCACGTTCAAGGCGATCCGCAGCAAGCTGCCCTACCCGGCGAACTCGACCACGAGCGTCGAGGAATGTGTCGAGCACATCCTGACCGGCTTCGCGAAGCGCAAGGCCCGCGTCTACGTGCCCAAGGGGGTCTTGATCGCCAACTGGTCCAAGGCCTTCGTCAACTCGCCGGCGACCTGGCCCTATGTCCGTCGCCTGACCCGCAAGACGGTCCCGCAGCTCGAGGCCGAGGTCGACGCGCTCGGCCGCTACCACCACAGCCACGTGCCCATGACCGACCGGCACAGCTGACACGGCCCGGTTCAGGTCACCAGTCGGCGGCGTCGGGGTCCTGCACGGAGGCGGCGAGGGCCGTCATGTGCCCGAGCCGCGCGATCTCCGAGGGCAGGAACTCGGGTCCTCCTCGTCGTCCGACCACGAGAGCGAACCGCTGTCCGCGGCGCAGGCGCCCGGGAGCACCGGCCAGCACCATCGACTCCCAGGCCTCGACATCGTCGAGGGCTCGGGAGGAGTCCAGCTCGAGCCACTGCTCCGCCTCGTCGATGAGATGCGGAGCCGCACCCGTGCCGTAGGCCACCTGAACGGCACCGCGCCGGCGCACGATCGCCATCGCCCAGTCCGTGCGGAAGGTATCGGGCACGACATCGACCAGCCGCTCGATGGCCTTCGCCGGCTCGGCGGTGAACGACTCCACCGCCTCGAGATCCATCCGCAGGTTCGCACCGGCGGCATAGCGTGAGATCCAGTGCACCCGCACACCGTCCAGCGCATGGCAGGCCGTGATGAGGGCATCGGGCATGACGCTCGGCGGCAGCTCGAGGAGCACGTCGTCGACCGCGAAGCCATCGGACCGGTGCTCGACGATCTCGATGGCCTCGATGTCGGCGCCGGCACTACCGAGTGCCGTCGCCAACGCGCCCAGCGAGCCGGGAACGTCCGGCAACTCGACGCGCAGATGGAATGCCATGGCACCCATTGTGTCGAATCCACGTTTCCCGCACGTGAACCGCCACGATACGGACGAACCCGTAGCACTACGGATAGACCGGATCCGGCTGCCGGAGAGAAGCTGACCCGATCGACCCCTTCGACCGAGGAGAACATCGTGAAAGCACTCTCCATCACCCTGCGCGGCATCGCCGTCGCCGGCCTCGTGGGCTCCGGCCTGGTGCTGACCGCGCCCGCCGCCAGCGCCCAGAACTGCAGCAATGTCCCCGGATATGCCAAACGCGTCTCCAGCGGCATCACCGAGTACTACGAGGACGGGCGATGCGGCGTCGACCTGAACCGCCAGGTCACCCCGCCGGCACCGCGGCCCCAGACACCGGCCCCTCCTGCCACTGGCTGCCGGCAGTACCCCGACGGCGAGCTCTGCGGCGCCGGCATCGGCGGTCCGCGTCCGCCCATGTCGCACGACACCTGGCGCCGGCTCTACGGCAGTCCACCGCCGGTCACCTCGGTGCGTGTCGGCGCCCCGGTGAGCATCGGCGGCGGGGGCGGGGGCGGAAGCGTCGGGACGGTCACGGTCGGCCCGATCAGTAACCCCGACAAGGTCAAGAAGTCCGACTCGACCAAGTAGGAGAGTGATCCACCAGGAGCGGGCCGAGGATCGTCTTGGCCCGCTCCCGTACGCTCGGCGCCGTGAACCCCCGGATCGTGCGTCCTCTCTTCCGTGCCGTCGCCATCGCCGAGGCGCTCTCGTGGACCGGTCTGCTGATCGGCATGTACATCAAGTACATCGCCGACACCTCCGAGGTCGGGGTCCAGGTCTTCGGCCCCATCCACGGCGGGCTGTTCATGCTCTATGTCGCGGTCACCCTGCTCGCCTGGCGCGTGTTCCGGTGGTCGATCCCCACGCTCCTGTGGGGCCTGTTCGCCTCCATCCCACCCCTGGCGACGATCGTCTTCGATATCTGGGCCGAGCGCAGCGGCCGCCTCGACGCCCCCGAACGGGACACCGCGCCCGCCCGCTGACCGGGACCCTCACCGCTGCTCGGTCGCGATCTCGACCGCCCGAGCAGTGGCGCCGCCGCGCCGCCGCGCCGATACTGAACCCATGCGAGCGATCTGGAAGGGCGCCATCAGCTTCGGGCTCGTCAACGTGCCGGTGAAGCTGTACTCCGCCACGAGCAGCCACGATCTCTCCCTGCACCAGGTGCACGACGAGGACGGAGGCCGCATCCGCTACGAACGCCGGTGCGAGGTGTGCCGGCAGGTCGTCGCCTATAAGAACATCGACAAGGCCTATGACGACGGCACGCAGACCGTCGTGCTGACCAAGGACGACATCTCCTCGCTGCCGGCCGAGAAGAGCCGCGAGATCGACGTGGTGGAGTTCGTTCCCGCCGACCAGATCGATCCGCTACGGCTCGACTCCTCCTACTACCTCGAACCCGAGGAACGCGCGCTCAAGCCCTATGCCCTGCTGCGCCGGACGCTCGAGGAGACCGACCGCGCCGCGATCGTGCACTTCGCCCTGCGCCAGCGCACCCGCCTCGGCGTGCTCCGAGTCCGCGACAACGCCCTCGTCCTGCAGACGATGCTGTGGGACGACGAGGTACGACAGCCGGACTTCGACGTCCTCTCCGGCGAGACGAAGGTGACCGCCAAGGAGCTGAAGATGGCCGAGCAGCTCGTCGACTCCCTCGCCGGGGACCTGGACACCGCCGACTTCACCGACGACTACCAGGAGCAGCTGCGCGCCCTCGTCGACGCCAAGCTCGAGCAGGGCGACACGCTCGACACCGAGAAGACCTTCGGCGTCAGCGAGGAGGACTCCGAGGACGGCGGTGAGGTGGTCGACCTCATGGAGGCGCTCAAGCGCAGCGTCGATGCCCGCAAGAAGAAGACCGGCGGAGCGAAGAAGACCGCCAAGTCGTCGAGCTCGAAGCGCAAGTCCAGCTGACCACGAGGCCTCAGGCCGTGGGGGCCCCGCCGACCGAGCTGCCGCGATGGCGCACGATGGCCTCGGCCACGTCGCGCAGCTTGCGGTTGCCGTCCTGGGAGTAGCGCCGCAGGACGTCGAAGGCCCGGTCGGAGTCGAGATCGAACCGCTCCATGAGGATGCCCTGCGCCTGGCCGATGAGCTTGCGCGCGTCGATCGCCGACATGAGCCCGTCCTCGCTGTGCGATGCGGCCAGGGCCACCGAGGCGTGCCGGCCGAGGATCTCGGCCACCGCGAGATCCTCGGGGGTGAAGGCGTCCGGGTCGTCGGCGTAGATGTTCAGCGATCCGTAGCGGCGTTGGCGGGTCTCCAGGCGGACGCTGATCGCGCTACGGATCCCGAGCTTCTCGACGGCGCGTCCCCAGGTCGGCCACCGCTCGTCCTGCGCGACATCGTTCGAGAGATAGCTGCCGACCCCCTCGAGGGCGTCGAGACACGGTCCTTCGTCGTGGGTGCGCTGCAGCTCGTGCGACTCCTCCACCCGCGGCGAGGTCGAGGCCGCGGTCTCGATGCGCTGCCGTGCGTGGACGAGCATGATCCCCGAGTCACTGCCGCCGATCGCCGACTGCGCGAACTTGGTGATCAGATCAACGGTCTGCTCCGTGGACGGCTGGTCGTACAGCTCCAATGCCATCTCGGAGAAGAACTCCGACGTGCCCATGGCCATCCTCTCGACCTATCGTGAGGCTTCAGCGTAGATCACGCGAGGTCCGCGAGAGGAGGCAATGGCGATGAGCAGTGCTCAGACGGTGACCATCGACGGACGGCTGCTGCGTCTCACCCATCCCGACAAAGTGCTGTATCCGGCGACCGGCACCACGAAGGCCGAGGTGATCGACTACCTCGTGCAGGTCGCCCCGGTGATGCTGCCGCACCTCTCGGGACGTCCGGTGACCCGCAAACGCTGGGTGAACGGCGTCGGCACCTCGGACGCGCCCGGCGATGTCTTCTTCGAGAAGAACCTCCCCGATTCGGCACCATCCTGGATCCGCCGGGTCACCGTGCAGCACCGCTCGCACCGCAATGTCTATCCGGTGTTCGCGAGCGTGGCCGATCTCGCCTGGGCCGGCCAGGTCGCCGCGCTGGAGCTGCACGTCCCGCAGTGGCGCGTCGACGATCTCGGCGAGTCGCTCCGTCCCGATCGACTCGTCCTCGACCTCGATCCGGGCCCCGGCGCCGGGCTGGCCGAGGCCGTCGAGGTCGCCCACGCTGCCCGCGAGCTGCTCGCGGATGTCGGCCTCGAGGCGGTCCCGGTGACCTCGGGCAGCAAGGGCCTCCACCTATACTGCTCGGTCGACGGGAGCCGCGATGCGGAGTATCTGAGCTCCTTCGCCAAGCAGCTCGCGGTCGCCCTGGAGGAGGCGCACCCCGATCTCGTGGTGAGCTCGATGGCCAAGGCCAAGCGGGGCGGCAAGGTCCTCGTCGACTGGAGCCAGAACAACGGCAACAAGACCACGATCTGCCCGTACTCGCTGCGCGGTCGCGAACATCCCACGGTCGCGGTGCCCCGGTCCTGGGACGAGTTGGACGGTGACCTCCGCCAGCTCGAGTACGGCGAGGTCCTCGAGCGGCTCCGCGACAGCGGCGACCCGATGGCCGGGTTGGCCCCGCAGACCCCCGACCGACTCGACACATATCGCTCCATGCGCGACGCCTCCGCCACCCCCGAGCCGGTCCCGAGCGAACGGCCGCGTCCCCACGAGAGCGATGAGCTGCGCTTCGTGATCCAGGAGCACGCGGCCCGACGCCGGCACTGGGACTTCCGGCTGGAGCGAGACGGCGTGCTGGTCTCGTGGGCGCTGCCCAAGGGAGTGCCCGACGATCCGTCGCGCAACCATCTCGCCGTCCCGACCGAGGACCACCCGCTGGAGTACGCGAGCTTCCACGGCGACATCCCGAAGGGCCAGTACGGCGCCGGGCATGTGGACATCTGGGACAGCGGCACCTACACGGCGAGCAAGTGGCGCGACGACGAGGTCATCGCCACCCTGCATGGGAGCGACAACGGCGGTCTCGGTGGCGTCGC
This sequence comes from Aeromicrobium piscarium, assembly GCF_007421815.1. GTDB lineage: Bacteria > Actinomycetota > Actinomycetes > Propionibacteriales > Nocardioidaceae > Aeromicrobium > Aeromicrobium piscarium. Next base: position 252,159 of record NZ_VLNT01000004.1, read on the forward strand.
CCGCACCTTCGCCCTCATCCGCACCGGTGAGAACTGGCTCATCCACCTGATGAAAGACCAATGCTCCGACCCGCCCGCCGATATCGGCTTCGTGCGGCCCATGCTCGCGACGCTGGCCGACGCTCGCGATGTCCGCGAGGGCAGGTGGGCGTTCGAGATGAAGTGGGACGGGGTCCGGGCGGTGATCGCGGTCGACGAGGAGCGGGCCAGGATCTTCAGCCGTGCTGGCCGCGATGTCACCGCCAGCTATCCCGAGGTCGCCGAGGCGGCCCGGGAGAGCATCGCCCCCGGCACGGTGATCGACGGGGAGATCGTCGCCCTCGACGCGCAGGCGATCCCGAGCTTCGGCCTTCTGCAGCGCCGGATGGGGGTGGAGAAGGCGCGCGAGGTGCAGGCTCTGATCGACGAGGTGCCCGTCACCTATCTCGCCTTCGACCTCCTGGTGGGTGACGGGCGATCGCTGCAGGACTCCACCTACGATGAGCGCCGCCGCGCGCTGCGCGATCTCGATCTCGGCGCCGAGATCCTCGTCACCCCCGAGGCGTTCACTGGGTCCCTGGAGGATGCGATCGCCGCCAGCCGGCGCTCGAAGCTCGAGGGGGTCGTGGCCAAGCGTCGCGACAGCCGGTACGTGGCCGGGGAACGCTCACCCGCCTGGCTGAAGATCAAGCACCAGCATGCCCAGTCGGTCGTCGTCGGCGGCTGGCGCCCCGGTGCGCCGAAGGGCTTCGGCTCCCTGCTCGTCGGCATTCCCGGGCCCGACGGGTTGCGTTATATCGGACGTGTCGGGACGGGATTCTCGGACCGACAGCGGGCCGAGTTGAGCGCGATCCTGCGGCGCGGAAGGCGTGTGACGCCGCCTTTCGTCGACGTGCCGGCGGACGTCGCGACGGATGCGATCTGGACTTCGCCTTCGGTTGTGGGTGAAGTCGTCTACGCTGGCTGGACCGGCTCAGGGATCCTCCGCCATGCAGTCTGGCGTGGAATACGGAAAGATCTAGGACCGGATGACGTCCACATCGAATCGAAGGAGTGAGCGATGGGAAAGCGCAAGAAGGCCAAGGCTCTGCGCGCGCAGGTCGAGGAGCTGGCAGGACATCTGCCTGATCGGGAGGAGTTCGCCGATCTCCGCGACCAGGTGGTGGATCGTCTCCCCGACAAGAAGGAGCTGGTCTCGCTGCGTGACCAGCTCATCGACCGCCTGCCCGATGATGTCAGCGATCGCCTGCCGGTCGAGACCAAGAAGAAGAAGCGCTTCAAGGCCGTCCGCCGCCTCGCGGTCGTCGGTCTGGTCGCCGCCGGGATCGGTGGTGTCGTCGCCTACCTGAAGGCCAAGGCCGACGACGCCCAGGTGCCGCCGTACACCCCGCCGCCGAGCCCCACGGATCCGCCCAAGCCCGCGGTCTGAGACTTCGCAGCTGACGACGGGCGAGGAAGGTGCCCCTGACATGACGAAGCGGCCCCCGAGCGTATCGGGGGCCGCATCGTCGAGGGAGAGCCTCAGTCCTTGAAGGCGTCCTTGACGTTCTCGCCGGCCTGCTTGAAGCTCGACTTCGTCTGGTCGCCCTTGCCCTCGGCCTCCTTGGACTTGTCGTCGGTGACCTTGCCGGTGGCCTCCTTCGCCTTGCCCTTGAGGTCCTCGGCCGCGTTCTTGATCTTGTCGTCCAGTCCCATGGGTACTCAGTCCTTTCGATGGGGGCCTGATGTCTCCAGTGAACCGCGCACACCGCCGACGCGCATCTTGAACAGCACCCCACGGCCGTGATATGTGCCATGTCGAGAACCCGACTGCGGTACATGAGCAACCTCATCGGAACGCGATGGGGTTGACGGTCTACCCCCACGGACGTGGTGAGGTTGACCAGCTACCGCTCGACCGCAGGTTCCTAGTGGTCCAGTTCGGAGCGGGTGGGCGGGTCGGCGCCGGGCCGGCTCACCGTGATCGCCGCGATCCGCAGCGCTCGCTCGGCGACCTCGTCGAGATCCCACGCGGCCGGCGATGCCGAGAGGGTGGCATCCACAAGCGCGGCCATCAGGCTGTCCCCCGCTCCCACCGTGTCGCTGACCTCCACCCGCGGCGCGGGATACTCCCGCACGCGGTCACCGAGGCCGAAGACCTCGACGCCCTCGCCTCCACGGGTCAGCACGACCGACTCCGGACCGAGCCCCGCCCAACGCTCCGCGACCTCCCGCGCCGGCTCGGCGGGATACAGCCAGGCGAGGTCCTCGTCGCTCACCTTGACCAGCGTGCTGCGCCGCACCCAGTCCTCGACGAGGGCGCGGCTCTCCTCGCGCGGCGGGATGAGGCTCGGACGGATGTTCGGGTCGTAGGTCACCACGATGTCGTCGCCGAGACCGTCGATGAGCTCACGGACACGCCCGGCTCCTGGCTCGCGCAATGCCGACAGCGAACCGATGTGGACCACCCGCGGTGCGTCGTCGATGCTCAGCGAGGCGATGTCCCACACGAGATCGAAGTCGTACTGGGCGCTGCCGTCCGCCGCCAGGGTCGCCCGCGCCGTCGCGGTGCGCGCGAGCGGATGCGCGTCGACCTCGACATCCGAATCCCCCAGCCACCCGCGGACACGCCGACCGCGGTCGTCATCGCCGAGGGCGGTCAGCAGCCGCACCGATCGCTCGAGCCGGCCGAGACCCAGCGCGACATTGGCCGGACTCCCGCCCGGGTACTCGTCGTCCCCGCGTCCGGGACGCACGATGATGTCGACGAGAGCCTCACCGATGACCATGACCTCTGCACCCACGGCGCCATCCTCCCACTGCCCCGGCCCGCCGAGCGGTCAGCCCAGGGCGCGATCGAGATTGAGTGCGGCGCTGATGAGCGCCAGGTGGGTGAACGCCTGCGGGAAGTTGCCGAGCTGATCGCCCGTCGCCCCGACCTGCTCGGCATACAGCCCGAGGTGGTTGGCATAGGTGAACATCTTCTCCAGCGCGATCTCGGCCTCCTCCAGACGGCCCGCCCGGGTCAGCGCCTCGACGTACCAGAAGGAGCACAGGCTGAACGTGCCCTCCTCACCGTCGAGTCCGTCCGGGGCGTGGTCGATGTCGTAGCGGAAGACGAGACTGTCGGCCACGAGCCGCTCCTCGATCGCGGCGAGCGTGGACAGGAAGCGGGGATCGACCGGGGAGGTGAACTTGACCATCGGCATCAGCAGCACCCCGGCGTCCAGAGCCGAGCCGCCCTCGGACTGTACGAAGGCCTGCAGCTTCTCGTTCCAGCAGTTCTCCATGATCGCCGCGTGGATCTCGTCACGGACACGCGACCACTCCTCCAGGTCGCCGGGCAGGCTGCGGAAGCGTGCCATCCGGATCATCCGCTCGACGGCGACCCAGCACATGAGCCGGGAGGTGGTGTGCTTGCGGCCCTCCTCGCGGATCTCCCACATGCCGGCGTCCTCGTCGTCCCAGTGCTCGAGCAGCCAGTCGAGCACGCGACGCAGGTCGGACCACGCATCCTGGCTGATGCCCGGGCCGTACTTGTTGTAGAGGTAGATCGAGTCGATGACCTCGCCGTAGATGTCCAACTGCAGCTGGTCGACCGCGGCATTGCCGACCCGGACGGGCTGGGAGTCCAGGTAGCCCCGCAGGTGATCCAGCGCATGCTCGTCGACCGGGGTGTCGCCGTCGATGTCGTAGAGCACCCGCAACGGACCGAGATCGTGGTCGGCGTGCTCCTCGTCGCCCAGTCGTTCGGAGAGCCACCGCACGAAGGCGCCGGCCTCGTCGGTGAACCCCAGGCGCAGCAGGCCGTACAAGGTGAACCCGGCGTCGCGAATCCACACATACCGGTAGTCCCAGTTGCGCCCGCCGCCGACCCGCTCGGGCAGGCTCGTGGTCGGCGCGGCCACCACCGCCCCACTCGGCTCGTGCGTCAGCAGCTTCAAGGTGATGGCGGAGCGATGGACCGTCTCGCGCCATCGGCCCTGGTAGCGCGAGGTCGCCAGCCACCCGCGCCAGAAGCGCGAGGTCTTCTCGAACAGTGCGTGGGTGTCCTCGTCGCCGCAGGGCTCGAGGACGTCGCCGTCCTCGAGCGCTTCGAGCACGAACAGGGCGGACTCGCCGCTGTCGAGCATGACATCGGCGCATACATCGGGGCCGTCGATCGTGAGCTCAGCCGTCGAGCTGAGACCCAGCCGCGTGCGCGGGCCGGTCAGGAGGACACCGCCGTCGACCCCCTCCAGGTGGGGATCCTCGCGGGCGTAGTCCGGTCTCACGGCCACCCGGGTCGAGATCCAGGCCCTCCCCCGCACGGCGGTGACGCGACGCACCAGCCGCTGTCGGTGGTCGTCATCGTGTGCGCCGGTGACCGGCATGAGGTCGTGGACCTCGACCACCCCCTCCTCGGTGAGGAATCGGGTAGCAAGGATCGCGGTGTCGGGGAAGTAGAACTGCTGCGTGCGGACCGCGCCGTCGACCGGGCGCAGGGCCCACGAGCCTCCCTTCTCGGGGTCGAGCAGAGAAGCGAAGACACTCGGCTGGTCGAAGCGGCTCGGACAGAACCACGAGACCGTGCCGTCGGTGCCCACGAGGGCCGCGGTGCGCAGGTCGCCGATGAGACCGTGATCGGCGATGGGCAGGAACTCCGGGCCTCCGTCCTCCTCAGCCATCGTCGCGTCCGACCCGCCACCCGATGGCGCCGGGCAGTTCCAGCGCGGCCTCCGGCCCCCACGACCCCTGGGCATAGGGCACCGGCTCGGGAGGGTCGTCCAAGACCGGTGTCACGACCTGCCACAGACGGTCGATCTCGTCCGAACGCGTGAACAGGGTCTGCTCGCCGCGCATGGCGTCGAGCAGCAGACGCTCGTAGGCCTCCAAGGGAGCGGACTCCGTCTCGGCCGGCACCTCGATCGCGACGGCCGAGCGCACCAGAGACATCTCCGGGCCCGGCCGCTTCGCCCAGATCTCCATCCCGATCTCGGGCTCGTCGCCGATCTCGAGGACGAGCTGATCCGGGCAGTCGATCTGATCGCCGAAGCGGCCGCCGGCCGGTGTGCGGAAGGTGAGGGTGATGGTGCGGCGGGTCGCGGCCAGCGCCTTGCCGGTGCGCAGATAGAAAGGCACACCGTCCCACCGGTCGTTGTCGACGAACACCTCCGCCGCCACGAAGGTCTCCACCTGCGACTGGGGATCGACATCGTCCTCGTCGCGGTAACCCTCGTACTGCCCGAAGACCACCCGCTCGGGGTCGAGCGGCTTCATCGCGGCGAAGACCTTGGCCTTCTCATTGCGCAGGCTCAGCGCGTCGAGGTGCACGGGAGGTTCCATGGCGACGAAGCCGAGCACCTGACTCAGGTGGGTCACGATCATGTCGCGGAAGGCGCCGATGCCCTCGTAGAACGAGCCACGGCCTTCGATGGTGAGCTCCTCGGGCACGTCGATCTGCACCGAGGCCACGTGTCCGCGATTCCAGGCCGGCTCGAGCAGACCGTTGGCGAAGCGCAAGGCCAGGATGTTCTGCACCGCCTCCTTGCCGAGGAAGTGGTCGATGCGGAAGACCTGGTCCTCGGCGACCACCTCCTTCAAGGCCGCGTCCAACTCGCGCGACGAGGGCAGGTCGCTGCCGAAGGGCTTCTCGACGATGAGCCGTGCCCCGTCCGCGATGCCGGTCTCCCCCAGCATCCGCACGATCCCGGTCATGGCCGAGGGAGGCACCGACAGGTAGACGAGCACGCGGGCGTCGCCGCCCAGCTCGTCGCGTGCATCGCCGACCGCAGCCGCGAGATCCTCACCGTCGTCGGCCGAGGTCACGAACGAGGCCCGGTCGGTCAGCCTCTCCGCCACGGCCGGATCGGTATCGCCGACGAAGCGGTCGAGCGCCCCCTCGATGACCGCACCGAAGTCCCCGCCCTCGGGCTCGTGCCGGCCGGTCCCGATGAGGCGGAAGTCCGGGGGCAGCAGACCGGCCGCGGCGAGCGCGTACAGGCCCGGATAGAGCTTGCGACTAGCGAGGTCGCCGTTGGCGCCGAACAGGACGATGACCTGCGGCTCGAGATGATCGGACGGGGTGGACTCCACGGATCGCTCCTCGCAGATGGACGGGGATTTCACGCTACGACCGTGGGCGTCCACCTGCACGATGAAGGCGACAGGGCCCCCAGATGCGCTCCGGCGGCACAGGGATTAGTGTGGACCGCTTACCCTTGAGCCGGTCATCAGAAATCAGGGAGCACCATGGGCAAGCGCGGCCGGCACATCATCCGCCCCAAGCGCAAACGACGGATCATCACCAGCGTGATCGTGGCCGTCGTGCTGCCCGTGCTCCTCGTGGGCGGTATCGCGCTCAAGCTCGCCGGCAATGTGAAGACGATCGATGTCGACACCACGGCGGCCTCCGAGCCCGATGGTCCGCTGAACATCCTCATCATCGGCTCGGACAGCCGCTCGGCCGGTGAGGGCAAGTACGGCGAGGACGACGGCAGCGGGCGCAGCGACTCGATGGTCCTCGCGCATCTCTCCGAGGACGACTCCCGGGTCGACGCCGTGCAGATCCCGCGCGATCTCACCACCGAGGTCCCCGCCTGCGAGGACGACGGCTTCGCCGGTGGCCTCAGCATGATCAACGCCACCTTCGAGTACGGTCCCGGCTGCGCCGTGAAAGCCGTACAGGAGGTGACCGGGGTTCCGGTTCACCACTTCGTCGTGCTCGACTTCGACGGTTTCGCCGGCATGGTCGATGCGATCGGCGGCATCGAGATGTGCTTGGAGGAGCCGGTGCGCGACGAGCTCTCGATGGTCGACCTGGACGCGGGCCGGCACGAGCTCGACGGCGAGCAGGCCCTCGCCTTGGCGCGCACCCGGCACGCCTTCGGCGACGGATCGGACATCGCCCGCCTCGAACATCAACAGCTGGTGATGTCCTCGATCGCGCAGAAGGCCACCAGCCAGGGCGTGCTGACCCGTCCCGATCGTCTCGTGCGGCTGCTCGACGCGGTCACCAAGTCGCTCACGGTGGACGACGAGCTGGGGAGTGTCGGCGACATGACCGGGCTCGCGCGCCGGCTCGCGCGGGTGCCGCTCTCGGGCATCACCTTCCAGGTCATGCCCTGGCAGCCCGCCAGCTTCGACGAGAACCGCGTCGAGATGACCGACGAGGCTCGCACGCTCTTCGCTGCGCTGCGCGACGATGTCCCTCCGGGCCAGGAGCCGGCGGCGGAGGAGACCACGGAGCCTGCCGATCCTGCGGCCCCCGAGCAGCCCGAACAGCCCGGTTCCTCCACTGGTCCGAGCGCCGGCGCCACCACCGCCGACACCTCCATCTGCGGCTGAGGCCAGCTCTCCCCGCCTCGTGGCGGTAGCTGGTCAACCCTTCGCGCCTCCGTCCCGTGCGCAGCGGTAGCTGGTCAACCCCATCCAGCCTCGATGACGTTGACCAGCTACCCCTACCCGCGACGAGAGGTTGATGGCCTACCGCCCTCTGGCGCGTATCGACGTGGTGGCCGCTAGATCGGATCTAGCGGGCTCCTCGCGCCTTCTGGGTGAAACCAACGAGAGGAGTGAGCCGTGTCCGATGCGGCCATCGAAGTCCGCGGACTCGTCAAGAGATTCGGCGACACCGCCGCGGTCGACGGAATCGACCTGACCGTGCCCGCCGGGACGGTCTACGGCGTCCTCGGCCCCAACGGAGCCGGCAAGACGACCACCGTGAAGATGCTGGCGACCTTGCTGCGTCCCGACGACGGGGAGGCCCGCGTCTTCGGCCACGATGTCGTCCGCGAGGCCGATACCGTGCGCGGTCTCGTCGCGATGACCGGTCAGTACGCCTCGGTCGACGAGGACCTCACCGGCCACGAGAACCTCGTCCTGCTCGGCCGGCTGCTGGGCTACTCGAAGAAGGCGGCCGCTGCGCGATCCGATCTCTTCCTCGAGACGCTCGGCCTGACCGCCGCCGCACGGCGTCAGGTCAAGAACTACTCCGGCGGCATGCGCCGGCGACTCGATATCGCCGCGAGCCTGCTGTCGGTGCCCCAGCTGCTGTTCCTGGACGAGCCCACCACCGGGCTCGACCCGCGCAGCCGCAACCAGGTGTGGGAGATCATCCGCGCCATCGTGGGCCAGGGCACCACAGTGCTGCTCACCACGCAGTACCTCGACGAGGCCGACCAGCTCGCCTCCCGCATCGCCGTGATCGACGAGGGCAAGGTCATCGCCGAGGGCACCAAGGGCGAGCTCAAGGCCTCGATCGGGCTCGGCAGCGTCCACGTCCGGCTGCGCGATGCCGAACGACGCGAGCAGGCCGCGGCCATCCTCGCGGAGACCCTCGCGGCGGACATCCAGCGCGACGCCGACCCGGTGGCGCTCACCGCACGCGTCCGCGAGAGCGGTGACGGCGGGACGAGCCCGGTCAACGAGATGGCGGCCCATCAGACGGGCGTGGCCCTCGGCGAGCTCGCCCGCGCGGGCATCGTCGTCGATGCCTTCTCGATGGGCCAGCCGAGCCTCGACGAGGTCTTCCTCGCCCTCACCGACCGACCCGCGACAGCAGAGGAGGATGCGGCATGACTGCTCAGGACACCGCTCCCACCACCACCGAGCTGAAGACGCCGACCTCGGCCGACCTGGCTCGGGTGTTCACCACCGAGCGTCCGCCGCGTCCGTCCGCCTGGGCCGCGTCAACCACCTTCGGCTGGCGCGCCCTGCTGAAGATCAAGCACGTGCCCGAGCAGTTGTTCGACGTGACGCTGTTCCCGATCATGATGACGCTGATGTTCACCTATCTGTTCGGTGGCGCGCTGGCGGGATCGCCGACGGACTACCTGCAGTTCTTCCTGCCGGGCATCCTCGTCGTCAGCATCGTGATGATCACGATGTACACCGGGCTGTCGGTCAACACCGATATCGAGAAGGGCGTCTTCGATCGCTTCCGCACGCTGCCGATCTGGCGGCCGGCGCCGATGGTCGGCTACCTGCTGGGCGACGGCTTCCGCTACCTGATCGCGTCGGTCGTGATCGTGACGATGGGGCTCATCCTGGGCTACCGGCCCGATGGCGGCGTCACGGGCGTCCTCGCGGGCGTGGCGGTGCTGCTGCTGTTCTGCTTCGCGCTGTCGTGGATCTGGACGATGTTCGGGCTGATGCTCCGCTCGGAGAAGTCGGTGATGGGCGTCAGCATGATGCTGATCATGCCGTTGTCCTTCCTGTCCAGCGCCTATGTCGATCCGTCGACGATGCCGAACTGGCTCGAGGCCTTCGTGAACGTCAACCCGATCACCTTCGCGGTCGACAGCGTCCGCGCGTTGATGAGCGGGGACTGGCCGGGCACGGACCTGCTCTGGCTCGCGATCCTCAGCGCCGGCCTGATCGCGGTCTTCGGCGCGGCGACCATGCGCCTCTACAACCGCAAGTAGGCGTCACGGCGTACTCGGGGGACTGATGATGATGCGTTGTGGCGGCCATAGCAGCCACGACGCATCATCATCGGTGCGGTCCCGCTCGAAAATCGATGCATTCGGGTCGCCCCGGCAGCCGTAAAGCATCATCATCGGTCCCCCGACGGCGGCGGGTCGTTCAGCGCAGGTCATCGAGTCTGCGCTGGATGAACCGCCGCTGCGGCGTGCCGTCGACGAGCTCGCGAGCACGCTCCCACGATGCCCGCGCAGCCTCGATATCGCCCACCTCGGTGTGCAGCAGCGCCAGCGCGGCGTGGAACGGATGGTGGCGTTCGAGCTCGGGTACGCTCTCCAGCTCGCGCAGGAGCGCCAGACCGGCTGCGGGAGTATCGCGTCGAGCGATGGCGATGGCGCGGTTCATCCGGACGACGGGATCGTCCCCTCGGGCGAGCAGCAGGTCGTAGAGCACGACGATCTGGCGCCAGTCGGTGCGGCCGAAGGAGACCGCCTCAGCATGCACGGCGGCGATGGCCGCCTGGATCGTGAAGCGACCGGCGGTCGGACGCCGCGCGGCCCGTTCGACCAGGGTCGTCCCCTCAGCAATCATGGCGCGATCCCAGCGGCCACGCTCCTGATCCTCCAAGGCGACGGGCACCCCGTCCGCATCGATACGTGCGGGCTCGCGCGCCTGGGTCAGCAGCAGAAGTCCGAGGAGGGCCTCGGCCTCCGCCTGCTCGGGAAGGGCCCCGACCACGATGCGCGCCAGACGAAGCGCCTCGCCCGTCAGTTCCGCGCGCACGACCCGCTCACCGGCGGGAGTGTCGTAGCCCGTGGTGTAGATCAACGAGATGGCACTCAGCACGAGGTCCAGGCGCTCGGCCAGGGCATCGGACTCCCGGGGCACGGCGACCGGGATGCGGTTGGCCGCGATGCGCTTCTTGGCGCGGGTGATCCGCGCCTGCAGCGTGGGGACGCTCTGCAGCAGGCAGGCGGCGACCTCGGCAGTCGTCAGACCAGCCGCGAAGCGCAACATCATGGCGATCTGATCGGCCGGACCGATCGCGGGATGGCAACAGGCCATCATCATGGCGAGTTGTTCGTCGTAAACGTCTTCGAGACCGGCGATCGCCTCGTTCTCCGCCGGCGGCGCGCTGGCCGGGTGCTCGAGGGCGTACCCCGCGAGCTTGCCGGTGTAGACGGCATCGCGGCGCACCCGGTCCAGCGCCGTCCGGCGCGCCGTGGTCAGCAGCCAGGCGCTCGGCGAGCGGGGGACGCCCTCGTCCGGCCAGCGGACGAGGGCGGTCTCCATCGCCGCCTGCGCGGCCTCCTCCGCAAGCTCGATATCGCCGAACTGGCGCACGAGGACGGCGACCAGCCGAGCCCACTCGTCGCGGTGCAGCCGCGCGAGGAGCTCGTCGGGCCGGCCGGTCATCCCCGCTCAGAACTCCAGCATGGGACGGACCTCGACCCGCCCGCCCACGGCACCCGGGCATCGTGCGGCCCAGCGCAGTGCCTCGTCGAGATCGTCGACCTCGATCACGATCGTGCCGCCGACGAACTCACGGCTCTCCGCATACGGGCCGGCGGTGATGACGGGAGCGGCATCCGACGAGGCCTTGGTCACGGTGGTGCCCAACTCGGGATCGGTGAGACCGAACCCGCCGCGCAGGATGCCTGCCTCCTCCAGCTCCCGGTCGAAGTCGATGAAGTCCTGATCGCTCGGAGCCTCGGGACCCTCGCCACAGCGAGCGTCGTCCAGATTCCCCATCAGCAGCATGACGTACTTCATGTCGGTGTTCCTTCCGTTGTCATCCGCCGGATGCGGACTCTCACCTGGTAGACGAACGAGCGGCGGAAGAATCGACAACCCGGCTCCGACGGATCGATTCTCTCATCGCAAGACCCAGCTGATCGGCTCCTGCGGTCGATACGCGCAGGCGCTGCCGGTGCTCACCGAGGCACGCAGATGGGCCGCGAGCTCAGGGTGCACGTCGTCCAGCCGGCGCAGCGTGTCGCGGATACGCGCGCCGACGGTCTTGCGAGCGCGCTCGGCCTGATCGCCGAGGCGGCGTGAGCGACCGCCGAGCCCGGTGGCCGCACGGAGCTCGTCGATGAGCGCGGCTCGCTCGGCCAGCAGAGTGTCGCGGCGCTCCGTGTCGTCGCGCTGCCCCGCGGCGTCGAGGAGCCCGTCCAGCTGATCGAGCCTGATGCGGTACTGCTCGCGAGCGGTGTCGTCGAGGACCGGGTCACCCCCGAATCGCGAGGCCGCCGATGCCTCGAGCTCGGCTCCTGGTGTCAGTAGGTCCACGCTGGCGATATCGGCGCCCGGGGAAGAGACCAGAGCGTGGAGGTCTCCCAGCCCCTTGGCATCGGGCACGGACACCGACCTCCCACCGATCCCGACGCGCCAGGTGGGCCCGTCACGACGGAACTCGCCGGTCATCACCTCCGCGGTGGGGTGGGCCACGGCGACCGTCGAGGCGATGTCATCGAGCAGGCTCTCGATTCGGGCCCTCATCGCGGGAGCCTCGATGTTGCCGAGGGCATCGCGGAGCCGCTCCCTGACGACGGGGACGCGTGGGTCGTCGGGGTCGAGCATCGACATCAGCTCGAGCCTCGCCGCCGTCGCCCAGTAGGGCGTGGAGAGGTGCTCGGCCTGGCCGATCGCCCGTTCGGCCAGCTCGATGGCACGCTCGCGCTCCCCGTCGGCCGCCTCCACCATCGCCAGGTAGAGGTCGACCGGCCCGCCCAGGTCCATGCCATAGAGGTCGACCGACCAACTTCCGCTCAGGTCGGCGAGACGGGCACGGGCACGTTCGATGAGCTCCGGGTCGCCGGTGCCGGCCGCCACCTGGGCCGTCACCCGGTCGTGGACCACCTGCGGGAGGGAGTCGCTCTCGGCATCGACGCGGCGCAGATGCGCGGCGGCCTCGGTGAAGCGCCGCTCCGCGACACACTGAGTCGCCAGCAGGAGCTCGTTGTCGAGCTCACCCCCGAGCAACGGCTCGAGCATGGCCCGAGCCGATCGCTCATCACCGCGCAGCAGGTGCAGGTTCCACTTCAGATAGCGGGTGATCCACCAGAAGAGGTCCTCGGACGGCAGCAGGGTCTCTGCCGTGGCGAAGCGTTCCCAGGCCTCGTCGAAGCGACCCCGGAAGCCCGAGATGAGGGCGCCGTCGACATGTTCGCTCGCCGCGAGCCGCGGGGTGCGGTAACGCGCGGCGAGCGTGGCGAAGACCCGGTACTGCTCCAGATAGCCGGGGTCGTTCAGCTCCAGCATCGTCACCCACTGCATCGAGGCGGCGAACTGCTCGGTGTCGCGGTCACCGGTGCGGCGGGCGACCATCTCCAGCTCGTGCATCACCCGGTGCCGCTCGGCCGCCGTGCCGGGTCTCCAGAGTGAGGCGTGGTGCACGGTCAACATGGCCGCGAGCACCTCGTGATCGGACCCGGCTCGTGCTGCCGCGGCCAGGTGATCGACGACGGCAGCCGCGAGTTCCGCGTCGTCGTCCGGGGTGTCGGGGAGCAGAGCCGTCGCACTGTGCCTCAGCAACGCCTGGACCCGCGCGGAGTCGACATCGGGATAACGCTGCAGGCCGAGCGCGAGGCGCGCCCCCGCGGTGGGCGACAGCTCCGCGGCGGTGTCGAGCAGCTCGACCATGAGATCGGTGGCCGCGTCGTCAGGTTCACGGCGCAGTGCTGCCGCGAAGTGCAGCTCGGTGGCGAGGTCGAGCCGGATGAGCGCCCTGCGGTCGGGGTCGGCTGTCAGGTCGGCGGCACGGCGATAGCAGTCCGCGGCGGCCGGGAGGTCCAGTCGTGCGTTGGCATCGCGACCGGCCGCGACGAGCAGGTCGACGGTCTGCTCGGCCGGGATCAGGGCACCCGCGGCGACGGCATGCTCCGCGGCCTGCCCCGGCAGGACGAGATCGGGGTGTTCGTCCAGTGCCACGACGACGGCACGGTGCAGCTCCGCTGCCGCATCGGCATCGAGATCGGTGAGCACGGTCTCGCGGACGAGATCGTGCACGAAGGCGTACCGGCCCTCGCCGTCGACGCGGAGCAGTCGCGCCGAGAGCGCCGCGGCGCCACCGGCCGAGGCACGCCCGAAGGGCATCCCCGCCACCTCCGCGAGTACCCGCAGGGAGGCGGGGTTCTCCACGATCGCGGCGGCCCGCAGGAGCGCGATGGTGCTCTCCGGCAACGGGGCGAGACGCCGGCGGACGGCCTCGATGACCCCGGGGGCGAGGGCGTGCTCGCCGTAGCCGCCGGCCCAGAGGCGGGTGGTCTGCTCGACGAAGAACGGATTGCCGCCGGTGCGCCGGTGCAGGTCGGCGATGAACGAGGCCGGTGGTCGCTGACCGGACACCCGATGGGCCAACGCCTCGACGGCCTCGAGATCGAGACCAGTGACCGCGATCGTGCCGGCCTGTGGCGAGATCGCGGTCAACGCTCGATGAGCCGGGCTGCCGCCGTCGTCGATCTCGGTGTCGCGATAGGTGCCGACGAGCAGCAGCCGCTCGAACCACGTGTGTCGGGCGAGGTGGCCCAGCAGATCGACCGTCGCCGGGTCGGCCCAGTGCAGATCCTCGACGACGATGACGAGCGGGTGCACGTGGGCGACCGCGGCCAGCATCGAGGCGATCGAGTCGAAGAGACCGAACTCAGGATCCGCCCCGGGTTCGACGAGGGTGGTGAGGTCCGTGGGATCGAGGCCGGCATCGGCGATGAAGGTGCCGAACTCGGAGGTGCCGAGGGCGCGATGGAGGGCACGCACCACCTGCGTCCACGGCCACAGGGCCGGGGCCGCCGGTGAGCTGGAGCAGGTGCCCACGACCGGGATCGCCCCGATGGCGCGGGCGTGCTCGACCGCGGAGCCGACGAGCGTGGTCTTGCCGATGCCGGCCTCGCCACTGATCAGGACCAGGCCGCCGTGGCTGGACACGGTGCGCTCGACGTCCTCCCGCAGCCGGGAGGTCGAATCATCGCGACCGAGAATGGCACTGAACATCGCCAGTGATTGTCGCACGTCGCACCGACACGACCCCGCGACGAGCGCGCGGACCGGTTCAGGCGCGGCCGGTGACCCAGCGGCGGACGGAGGTCGAGCTCACCGTGACGATGACGAGCACCGACAGGCTGGTGGTGGCGAGGACCAACAGACCGGGATGCGCGTCCCCGGAGAGCAGGACGAGCTGTGAGACCGCGTCGACGGTGGCGACCGCCATGAGGAGGGTGCGGGCCCAGCGTCGGCGGCCGAGGGTGAACCCCCACAGAGCGACCACGGCCGACGCGCCGACGGCCATGCCGGCGACCTCGGTGATGGTGTCGGCGAGTCCGCCGTGCAGAGCGAGGGTGATCGCGCCGATGAGCGTCAACAACGCCTTGACGAGCCCGAAGGCGCCGCAGATCAGCAGGGCGGGCGGTGGTAGCCGTCGCTCCCAGGGGGCGCGCCGGGGTGCGCCGGGGGACGGCGCGGTGTGCTGTCCACTGAGTCCGTCTACGTCCACGATGGCGAGGGAGCCGTCGGTGCGGACGATGTCGCCACCACCGTCGCGCGACGTGAAGGCGGTCGAGAAGTCCTCGATCACGCGCAGTCGCGTCTCCGGCACCGCATAGCGGACGGTGCCGACGACGTAGTCGCGCTCGATGTCCACGTCGCCGTCGACCTTGTGGGTGACCTGGAGGGTGAACGCCGAGAGACCGACGGCGCGGTCGTAGGTGGCGGCGGCGAGCCAGTCGACGCGGAAGCCGCCGGGCAGCACCCAACCCTCGGGGACCGGCCAGAATCGCACGTGATGCCGCTGCGAGGCGTTGCCGTCGACCTCCTGTTCGTAGGCGAAGGCCTGCTGGCGGCCGAACAGGAGCAGCGGTGAGACGGGCGCGGCCGGATAGGACCGGCGCAGCACGGCCGACACCACGATGCCCCACGAGGACCGGAGCGTCACGTCGTCCGCGCGCGTCCAGCCGGCGCGGGTCATCGCCTCGTGCACGTCCTCGGCGGAGCCGTCCGCGGCCAGGTTGACCACGTCGCCGAGCAGGCCGACATCGGTCACCGCGCGTCCGATGAAGTAGTCGGGCACGTAGATCCGGGCGAGCAGCTGCTGCAGCCGCGGGAGACCCACATAGGCGAGCAGCAGCCAGAAGACGATCCCGCTCACGATCCCGAGGAGGGACAGGCCGGACTCGCCGGAGAGCACCTCCCAGCCGAGCCAGACGACGAGGAGTGCCGCGACGACGAAGAAGCCTCCGTCGACGGCGTCCTCCACCGTCCAGTCGCGGCTCGTCTTCCGCGGCGGGCGGGGATAGCTCGGCGGCTGCGACGGAGGCGGGGTGGTGACCGGCCGGCCGCGACGCCAGGCGCCGTGCTCAATCACGGTGCGCTCCTCGGGGCCTGGCCTCCCCCGATCGGGGTTGCGTAGTGGTCACGAGGTCAGCGTAGGCCTCCCCACGCCCTAGGCTGGAGATCGATCGGAGGGAGACCCACGATGAGCGAACGGCCGGCCGCCCCGACGGCCGTCGACGGCATGCTGCGATCTCCACGCATCGAGCCGACCGGCTGCACCGTCGCGCAGGCCCTGGAGATCCTCACCGACGACCACGTGCACGCGCTGCTGATCACCGACGGCGACCGACTCGTCTCCGTGATCGAGCGGGAGGATCTGGAGGCAGCCGGGCGCGAGGACTTGGCGAGTGTCCACGGCCTGCTCGCCGAGCGGACCGTTCCCCCGGCGACCGAGCTCGAACCGCTGCGGCGGCGGATGGTGGCCGAGGGGCGCCGGCGACTGGCCGTCGTGGACGGGGACCGGCTGCTCGGGCTCTTGTGCCTCAAGTCCTCGGGTACCGGGTTCTGCACCGACGAGGGCGTGGCGGCGCGAGCACGGGAACGTGCCCAGGGGGCGGCGGACGCCGACCCCGAGGTCAGCTGACGAACTCGAGGCGGACTGTGCGCGTTCCGACGGTGAAGCTGTCGCCGGCACGCAGGCCGTCGACGGCGGCGGCGACCGGCGCGTCGGGTGCGATGCCCTCATAGGTGATGCCGTCGACCTCGAAGGCATCGGAGACCACGCCGAGCACGTAGCGATCGCCGTCGAAGCCGATGACCGCTCCGGGACGGGCAACATCGGTCTCGGAGAAGTCGATAGCCTCGATCGCGTCGAGGATCTCCTGCTGACGGCTCGCGGATCGTTCGAAGAGCGGCTTCAGGTCGCCGGCATCATCGGCCTGGGACTGGTCATCGGCGCGGACGACATCCTCGGGGTCGAGCTCGCTGGCGGCCTGTTCGGCCTCGACGCTCGCCTGCGCCGCGGCGAGCTCCTCGCGGACGCGCTCGGTCAGCGCGTCGACGACGCGCCGCTTGGTGTCGGCATCGGGCGTCTGGGACTCGGCCATAGGACCCTCCTCGATCTCCCGTGCGACCCTACCGAGACGGAGCCGGGCCCGCAGGGTTCCGGGGAACGACGAAGGCCTCCGACGGATGCCGGAGACCTCGTGAGGGATGTGGAGCGCGCCTGTAGGGATTCGAACCCCAAACCTTCTGATCCGTAGTCAGATGCTCTATCCGTTGAGCTACAGGCGCTTGCCGATAACGGCCTCGCCTACTCTACCCGGTCCTTCGCGGGTCTCCCAATTCGGGCCTGCCCCTCGACCCCTCTCGCTCTCATCAGCGGGTCGTCATGGTCGTTCCGGAGGATGCCGGACCAGGCCTCCGCCACCTGGAGGACCGGACCCGTATGACCCGCAATAGTCACTGGAATTTCAAACATTCGTCCCGTTAAACATTGTTACTCAAAGCCTCGTACAGTGGACCCATGACCAAGCCAGAACGTCGGCTCCCCACGCGGCGAGACGCGGTCGCGAACCGCGAGCGTCTGCTAGTGGGTGCCGAAGATTACTTCGCCGAACTCGGCATCGACGCGCCTCTTCACGGACTCGCCGACAGGGTCGGTGTGGGCATCGGCACCGTGTACCGCAACTTCCCTTCTCACCCCGATCTCGTGCGCGCATTGTACGACCGCATCGTGGAGCGATTCGATGTCGTCGCCGAGGAATGCGCTCAGCAGTCCTCGGGCTGGGACGCGATCGAGACACTCATCCGGCGGAGCGTGCAGTTGCTGGTCGCGCAGCCGGCCACCGCGTCGATCATGCGGCGTCAGCACCACAACGACCCCGAGTACCAGCCGGGACGTAAATGGAGCGAGCCGATCGTCGAGTACGTGCAACGGGCCAAGGACGAGGGGCGTCTCCGTGGGGACGTCACCGCGACCGATATCGCGACGATCCCGTTCACGATGTCGAGCATCCAGACCCTTCCGATGGGCGAGGAGTCGTCAGTGCCGCACCGGCTCATCACGTTGATGCTCGACGGCCTGCGCGCCCACCCGCACGAGGCGACGCCGATCGATGAGGACCCGCTGTCCCGACGGGACCACTACTCACTCGTCCACGGCGCGCGGAACTGACCCGCCCCCGATTCCGGGCGGGCCGTGATCGGCCGCTATCCTGAACAGGTTGCATCGAATCGGCCGATCCGGTGCGCCAGGAGATGTCGCATAGTGGCCTAGTGCGCCCGCCTGCTAAGCGGGTTGAGGGTTAAACCTCTCGCGGGTTCAAATCCCGCCATCTCCGCACCCCAAGCGAGGAGCCAGCCGAGCTGGCTCCTCGCTTTTCTCATGCTGGTGTCCACCCCACCCGATAGCGTGCGGAGCTCGCTCCGCCCCAAAGCCGACCACCCAGCCCGCACCCTCGCCCAAGCGCTCCGCACCCAACCCGCCCCGCGGGCGGTGTGTCAGCGTCCATCCCCGCCCGTGAGCGGTGCATAGGCGTCCTTCTGAGCGAACGAAAGGACGCTGATACACCGATCGCCTCGCCAGAAGGACGCCTACTCATCGCCCAGGCGGTGTGTGTCGGTGAGGGTCAGTCGAAGGTGAAGCGGGTGTATCCGTGGGCGGTGTTCAGGCGATCGTAGACATCGCGCAGCAGCCGGGCGCGGTCGCGGGTGTCGATCGTCTCGAGTGGGAAGACCTGCTCATCATTCGTGACGGTGGTGAAGCGGAGGTGGCGGGACGAGGCCTTCACGTCGCGCACGTCCTTCCAGCGTCCCTCGAAGGCGTGGCGCTGCGCCCGGACACGTCCGCGATACCCGGCCCCGTCGAGCATGAGGACCACCGGGGGACGCAGCGCGAGCCGCGCGGCGAGCACGAGGGCGAGCACCGCCACCACTGCACCGGTCGCGGCGACGATGGCACCCCACGGATCGAACTGGACCGTCCAGAAGGCCACCAGGACCGCGACACCGGCCACCAGGACATAGGCTCCGATGCTGAGCATCGCGTGGGCGCGGTCGAGGCGATAGAGCGAGCGGGGCGCGGGCGCGGAGGGTTCAGGCTGCTGAGTCACAGGATCGATGGGCCCAATCGGGAGTCGGGACGGATGGCGGGCGACACCAGTGTCGCACGCAGTCAGGAGGCGAGATCGGCCTCGGCCGGTACGGCGAACCAGATCGTGCGGTGGGTCCAGTCACCGGGTCCCACACGATCGCCGGAGCAGACGATGAGGGCGATCTGCGGGTATCCCGCGTCCTCGTAGTAACGGGGGAAGCCATCGGCCGCGAGGACCTCGACGCGCTCGCTCACCTCGTAGCAGAGGCGCTGTCCGTCGTCGCCGCGCAGCTCGATCGGATCGCCGATCTCGAGCTCGTCGAGGAACCGATTGCCCAGGGCGCCGTCGTCGGGGAAGGTGTGCGCGTTGAGCAGCACATTGCCGGACGGATCCCCCGGGGAGACGCCCGGCGGCTCGTCCCAGGCGATCGCCGAGGCCCCCTCGCCGTCCAGGGGCAGCACTCCGGGCACATCGTTGCCGTCGCGTGGCATCGCCACGACGGGCGCGTCGATGCCGTCGACGACGGCCGAGGACGGGGTGAAGGGCTCGTCCGTGGTGCAGGGGTCCTCGGCGGGCTCGGTGGGGGTGGGCGAGGGGCTCGGAGCCGCGGTGGGCTCATCCTCTCCTCGGCCGACCAACCACCCGACCGCCACGAGGACGATCAGGAGGACGACCACCGCGGCCAGGGTCGCTACGCGTCGTCTCGTCACGATCGTCCCCTTTCAGCAGGCGGCACGGTGCCCGTCGTGGAGCAGAGGGGGCGGGATTCGAACCCGCGGCTGACATCTCTGCCAGCGACCGCTTTCAAGGCGGTTCCGATCGGCCACTCCGGCACCCCTCCTGGCTCATCTCGCGAGATGAGGCCATCTCGATTCTCGCACCCGGCACCAGCGCCGCGCTCCATGGGCCGTCGTGACCACCGCGACGGCACGGAACTCCCGAGCGACTGCCACCGGCGGGATCGGCTGGTTGACACGTCACCGCGATCCGCTCGGGCACGATGTCGGTGCATGGTGCACCTGACACACCCTCGTGGCGGTTGACCAATCACCGCCCCGAGCCGACAGAGGGGGTCACTTCAGCGGGCTGAACCGTCCGGGCTCGACCCGGGACGGAGGCGCCACCGCACGGGCGGCTCGCGCCGAGCGCGGCGAGAGGATGATGCGCCGCAGCAGCAGCCCGATCGGGATGCCCAAAGCGGCCGAGTAGAGCGTCGAGAAGGCGAAGTACGACGGGTAGGCACCCGGGTCGATGAGCGAGGTCGTGATGACCGCGGTGCCGAGCACCGCGAAGACGCACACCCACCATCCCTCGCGGTAGCGCGATCGCAAGGACGTGCCCACGATGATGGCGGGGAAGCCGATCAGGACCTCGAAGGGCCGGGGGACCCCGCCGATGTTCTGGCGCATCCAGATGATGGAGTCATCGAGCGCCTCCTTCAGCCCCGGACTGCCGTAGAGGCGCACGATGCCGCCGTAGACGAACAGCAGCACCGCGACGACGGCGACGCCCACGAGGATCCACAGATGCTGCCGGCTCAAGCCGTGCAGACCGGCGCCGAGACTCCACATGGTCGCCACGCCCAGTGCGACCGCCGAGGCGAGCACGAGACCGCTGTACACCGGCACGTTCGCCGGGGCGTTCCAGGCGGCGACACCGACCGTTCCGCTCACAGCCAGCAGGAGCGAGATGCCGTACTCGCGCAGGGAGGCGCCCACCGTCGGGGCCGGCAGCGTCAGCATGACCGCCACCAGCGCGGAGAGCACGGCGGTCAGTCCGGCGGCTGCCACCAGCAGCAGTCCCCGCTCGGTGACGATCGCTCCCGCGGCCACCAGGACCGCGAGCGGCACCCACAACCGCATGTGGCCACCGACCCGGTGCGTGAGCATCATCGAGAACGCGACCAGCAGGAGGGCGGCGCTCGACCGCCACACCCATTCGGGGATGGAGACGGGCGTCGCCACGACGCTGCTCAGCGACCCGACGAAGCCCAGGAGCCAGCCGACGACCGTGAGCCACTCGAAGGTGCGCGCCGTGCGCGGCGAGGCGAAGCGCGGTCCGCGGGTGGGCCGCTCGTAGACCGGGGCGACCGACGCGTCGAGACGGCGACGGCGGCCGGGCTGCGTGGTGCTCACGTCGAGCGCATCCTCCGGTTGGCGAGCGAGGGGTTGACCTCGCGGGAACGGGCGACGACCCGGGGTTCCAGATCGGCGCGGATCACGGCGGTGTCGGTACCGCGAACCTCGTCAACGATAGAGCCCCAGGGATCGACGACCAAGGAATGACCGGTGTAGCGATCGCCTCCCTGTGCCGCCGCGACGACGTACACGGTGTTCTCGAGCGCGCGAGCGGCCAGCAGCGTGCGCCAGTGATCGACCTTGCGCTCGCCCGCGACCCAGGCTGCCGGGACCACCAGGACGTCGGGGACGGGGTCGGTGTCCATCAGCGCCCGGGCGAGCTCGGGGAAGCGCAGGTCGTAGCAGGTCATCAGCCCGACCCGGGTTCCGGCGATGTCGATCGCGACGGGCTCGATCGCCCCGGCACGCAGCCGATCGGACTCGCGATAACCGAAGGAGTCGTAGAGGTGGATCTTGCGATAGGTCGACCGTAGGCCGTCCGGGCCGACGACCACGAGCGTGTTGTACGGCAGTCCGTCGGTGCGCTCGAACATCCCGGCCACGATCGTGGTGTCGAGACGTGCCGCGTGCTCGGTCAGCGAGGACACGAAGGGACCGTCCAGGGACTCGGCGACGGCGGCGAGATCATGGTCGGCGCTGCCGAAATCGTGCATGACGGCCTCGGGCAGCACCACCAGGTCGGTCGACCCGGGCTCGATCCCCGCGAGGGCGGAGGCGATGAGCTCACGATTGCGCGCCGCGTCGATATCGGCGGCGAGCTGGACCACGGCGATACGCATGCGCACCAGTGTCGCATCGCTACGGTGGTCCCATGCGTGCTGTCGTCGTGAACGAGCCCGGTGGACCCGATGCCCTCGAAGTGGTCGATGCTCCGATCCCTGAGCCCGGACCGGGCGAGGTGTTGATCCGCGTCTCCGCCGCCGGCGTGAATCGTGCGGATGTCATGCAACGACGGGGGCTCTACGATCCGCCGCCGGGCTCGACCCGGATCCTGGGGCTCGAATGCTCGGGAGAGATCACCGCCGTCGGCGAGGGCGTCGACGACGGTCAGGTGGGACGGCAGGTCGCCGCGCTCCTGACCGGCGGTGGGTACGCCGAGTACGTCAGCGTCCCGCTCGGCCAGGTCGCCCCGATCCCGGCGGGGATCGATCTGGTGACCGCCGCGGGCCTGATGGAGACCTACTCGACCGTCTGGTCGAATGTGTTCGTGATCGGCCGCCTGCATCCGGGCGAGACCTTCCTGGTGCACGGCGGGTCGAGCGGGATCGGCACCACGGCCATCCAGCTCGCCAAGGCCTTCGGCGCCACCGTCGTCACCACCGTCGGCACGGCCGAGAAGGCTCAGCTGTGCCGCGATCTCGGGGCCGATCACGTCATCAACTACCGCGACGAGGACTTCGTCGATGCGATGCGGGCCGCGGATCTGAAGGCCGATGTCATCCTCGACATCATCGGCGCCAAGTACCTCGGCCAGAATGTCGCGGCCCTCAACACCGCGGGCCGCCTCGTGGTCATCGGCTTGCAGGGCGGCGTCAAGGGCGAGCTCAATCTCGGCGCTCTCCTCGCCAAAAGGGCCGCCGTCACCGCCACCTCGCTCAGAGCGCGTCCGGTCGAGGAGAAGACCACGATCGTGCAGCAGATGACCGAGCAGGCCTGGCCGCTCCTCGAGGACGGCACGGTCAAGCCGATCGTGCACGCCACGATGGATCTCAGCCAGGTCGCGGAGGCGCACCGGATCATGGAGGAGTCCAGCCACTCGGGCAAGATCCTGCTCACCCTCGTCTGACGTCGCTGCTTCGCCTACCAGATACGTTCATGCCGTCGTGTCATCTAGACTGGTGGTATGAGCGACGATCACGTGATCGATCCTTCAGGGCACCCGGTCGCCGCGCCCTCGGGCGATACCGCCGAAACCGGCACTCCGCTCTCGGACCTCGTCGAGCAGCCCGCCAAGGTCATGCGCATCGGCGGCATGATCCGTCAGCTCCTCGATGAGGTGAAGTCCGCGCCGCTGGACGATGCCAGCCGCTCCCGGCTACGCGAGATCTACGAGCAGTCGATCACCGAGCTCAAGGACGGACTCGCCCCCGAGTTGGTCGCCGAACTCGAGCGTCTCAGCCTCCCCTTCGACGCGGTCTCGCCCACCGAGGCCGAGCTGCGGATCGCTCAGGCGCAGCTCGTCGGCTGGCTGGAGGGACTCTTCCACGGCATCCAGGCCGCCCTCTACGCCCAACAGGTGCAGGCCCAGACGCAGTTCGCGAACATGCGCCTCGCGCTACCACCCGGCGCGCAGGCCCCCGATTCCTCCGCGGCCGATCCTGCCGGCGGGCGCGGTGACCCGGGCACCGGCGGAATGTACCTCTAGGAGCGATGCCACCGTGCTGATCACGTCCTCACGCTCGCTTCCTCCGTGCGCGATGCGACCGGAGGTCTACCAGGACGAGCAACTGCTCTGCCCTCCCGCCCGGCACGAGTCCTCGGCCGAACAGTGGCGGGACTTCCAGGCCAAGCGGGACGCGGCGCACCGTCGCTGCGCCGGCTGTGAGGTACTGCCCGAATGCCTGTACCAGGCGGTCGTCGAGGTCGACGTCTCCGGTTTCGTGGCGTGCACGAGCGAGCGGGAACGTCAGCGGATGCGCCGTGTGCTCGGGATCGACGGTCCTCTCCACGATCCCACCCAGGACGCCCCTCGCTCGGGCGGCGGTCCGGTCGACCACGATCTGGTGATGGCGACCCGCCGAGCACATCCTGATGACACGAGCCGGCAGCTCGCGGAGCGCCTCGGATGCTCGCTGTCCACGGTCAAGCGCCACCTGCGGCGCGCCCGGGAGACCGAGTCACCGACACCCCCGAGTCCGGTCCCGCCGCCCACGATCGCCCAGGTGCTCGACGTCTTCGACGATCTGGAGAAGACCGCCTAGTAGTGCAGCATGGCTGCTGTTGACCCCCACGAAGGATGTGCCCGGGGACCTCAGAGGTAGCGGGAGAGCTCCTCGGCGAGACCGTCCTCGTCGATGCCGCCGGTGACGGCGTCGGCCACGCGCGTGACCTCCTCGGGCGCCTGACCCATCGCCACGCCCCGTCCTGCCCACTGCAGCATCTCGATGTCGTTGCGGCCGTCGCCGACCGCGAGCACGTCCGCGGGCGAGATGCCCCGCGCCTGGCACACGTAGTCGAGCCCGGAGGCCTTCGAGACGCCGACCGGCGCCAGGTCCAGCCAGGAGCTGTAGCCGATGAAGTAGTTGGTGTCGTCGAGGCCGAGGTCGGCGACGAGGGCGTGGAACTCCTCCGAGTCGTGCTCGGGCGAACGGATGATGACGCGGCTGACCGGCTCGCGCACGAGGTCATCGACCTCCTCGACGACGATGGTGCCGTTGATCTCGCCGGCGGGGAAGGGCTGGGAGACGCGATATCCCACACCGACGTCCTCGACCGCGACGATCGCATCGGGCATCGTCTTGAGCACCCGGGCGACCGCTTCACGCGCATCGAAGGTCACCAGGTGACGCACCCGGAAGGGGTCGACATCGAAGACCACCGAGCCATTGCTGGAGACCGCGATGCCGTCGTCGATCGCGAGCTTGTGCAGCACGTCATACACACCGGGGGCGGACCGTCCGGTGGCAATGACGATCTCGGAGCCGCGCTCGCGCATCGCGTGGATCGCCGTGCCGACCGCGGTCGTCATCAGGTTCTCACCGTCGACGATCGTGCCGTCGACGTCCAGCGCCACGAGCTTCGGGAACCAGCTCATCGGCGAGGCTCCAGGACCTCGCCGAGGAAGGGGTGCAGGGCCGCGGGCAGACGCACCGAGCCGTCCGCCTGCTGGCCGTTCTCCAGCAGCGCCACGATCGTGCGCGTCATGGCGCAGAGCGTGCCGTTGAGGGTCGCCGCGGGGACGGTGCCGTCCTCACCGCGGAGCCGGATGTCGAGCCGCCGGGACTGGAACTGGGTGCAGTTGGAGGCCGAGGAGACCTCACGGTAGGTGCCCTGCGTGGGGATCCACGCCTCGCAGTCGAACTTGCGGTAGGCGGACATGCCGAGATCGCCGGTGGCCACATCGATCACCCGATAGGGCAGCTCGAGCGCGTCGAGCCACGCCTTCTCCCAGCCGAGGATGCGCTCGTGCTCGGCGTAGGACTCCTCCTCGGAGGTGTAGACGAACATCTCGACCTTGTCGAACCAGTGGACCCGGAAGATGCCGCGGGTGTCCTTACCGTACGACCCGGCCTCGCGACGGAAGCACGGGCTGAAGGCGGCATAGCGCAGCGGCATCGCGGCGGGGTCGAGGATCTCGTCGCTGTGGTAGGCCGCCATCGGCACCTCGGACGTGCCGACGAGGTACAGATCGTCCTTCTCGATGCGATAGACATCGTCGGCGGCCTGGCCGAGGAATCCCGTGCCGGCCATCGCCTCGGGCTTGACGAGCGCGGGCGGGATGACCGGGGTGAAGCCCCACTCGGCCGCCTTGCTCATCGCGAGCTGAGTGAGAGCGAGCTCCAGCTGTGCGCCGACCCCGGTCAGGAAGTAGAAGCGCGAGCCGCTGACCTTGGCTCCGCGCTCCATGTCGATGGCGCCGAGCAGCTCGCCGAGCTCGAGGTGGTCCCGCGGCTCGAAACCCTCAGCGGCGAAGTCACGCGGCGTGCCGTGGGTCTCCAGCACGACGAAATCGTCCTCACCGCCCTCGGGGGACTCCGGCGCGGTGAAGTTCGGAACGCGCTGCATCAGGGCGTGGAAGTGGCGGCCGGCCTCGTCCCGGTCCGCATCGGTCTGCTTGACCTGGGCGCTGAGCTCCTTGGTGCGCGTCAGCAGGGCCTGCTTCTCCTCGCCCTGGGCCTTGGCGACCTGCTTACCGAGCGTCTTCTGCTCGCTGCGCAGGTGCTCGAAGGCCGCGATGGACGATCGGCGGTGTTCGTCGGCGGCGATGAGCTCGTCGACGAGGTCCACGGACTCGCCTCGGCGGCGCAGAGCATCACGCAGGGCATCGGGCTGGTCACGGAGAACGCGCGGGTCGATCACGCTGCCAGCCTATCGACCGGCCCGCGCCGACGGGACTGTCCGGTGCCGGTCGATTACGCTGTTCGAGCACCGCATCACCCGAGAGGAGCCCCGTGGCGATCGACGTCCGACGCGCTGACCCCGACCGGCAGTGGCAGATACCGGCGTTGGTAGCCGTCCTGACGCTGCTGTTCGCCGTTCCGGCGATCGGACTGTCGTGGGGGTGGTCCGCCCAGCTCGACCTCGATCGGAGCATCGCCGACGCCGCCTACGATGTCAGCCGGCAACGAGAGTGGCTCATCGATCTCCTCGAGATCATCGCTGTCGTCGCCAGCAACTGGGGCACCGGTATCGGACTCACCGTCCTGGCGGGTTGGATGCTGTGGCGCAAGGAACGCGGGATCGCAGGCTGGGTGATCGCCAGCGGCATCGTCGTCATCGGCGGCAATGCGCTGATCAAGCTCATCTTCACCCGCGATCGCCCCTTCTGGGATCACCCGCTCCATGAGATCGGTGGCTACTCCTTCCCCAGCGGTCACAGTGCCGGTGCGGGCGTCTTCTTCACCGTTCTGGGACTGTTGACGGTCGTCGCGACCGGGCGTGGATGGAAGCGCCGGGTCCTGCTGACACTGTGGACCCTGCTCACCCTCGCGGTCGCCGCCAGCCGCGTCCTCCTCGGGGTGCACTTCTTCAGCGATGTGGTCGCCGGGGTGGCCTTCGGATCGCTGGCCACGATGCTGCTGTGGATCCTGCTGGTCAGCGGCAATGGCCGCGCACCGTCCGAGACGGCCACCGCCACCGGCAGCGGCCGCTTCCAGTCCGCCGTGATCCTCAATCCGTCGAAGATCGCCGATGTGGCCGACTTCCGGGCGAAGGTGAGCCAGGTCGCCGCCTCCTACGGATGGAACGAGCCACGCTGGTTCGAGACGACCGTCGAGGATCCCGGTCACGGGCAGACGCGCGCGGCGATCGCCGGGGGCGTCGACCTCGTGGTGGCCGCCGGTGGCGACGGCACGGTGCGCGCGGTGTGCGAGGAGGCGGCTCGCACCGGTGTCGCGGTCGGCATCCTGCCCCACGGCACCGGGAATCTCCTGGCCCGCAATCTCGACATCCCGGTCAACACGCGGGACGCGCTCGATGTCGTCTATGCCGGACAGGACCGGGCGATCGACCTGGCGACCTTCCGCCGCGACGACGAGGACGACACCGCCTTCCTCGTGATGGCCGGTCTCGGCATGGACGCGATGATCATGTCGGGGGTCAACGACCAGCTGAAGAAGAAGGTCGGATTCCTCGCCTACTTCGTCTCCGGTACGCGGGCCATCACCTTCCCGCGCACCAAGGTCACCATCACCATCGACGACGAGGAGCCGGTGACCTTCAAGGCGCGTACCGTCGTAGTCGGCAATGTGGGACAGCTGCAGGGCGGGATCCCGTTGCTCCCGGACGCGGAGATCGACGACGGCCGGCTGGATGTCGTCGTGGTGGCGCCCAAGCGGTTCATCGGCTGGGTGGCCATCGTCGCGCGGGTGATGACTCGGCGGCTGACCAATGACAAACGCCTGACCCGGCTCAGCGGCGAGCGCGTGCACGTGAAGGCCGAGAAGCCGGTGCCGATGCAACTCGACGGCGACGGTGTCGGTGAGGGCAGCGAGATCACCGCCGAGGTGCATCAGGGAGTCGTGCTCATCCGCGTTCCGGTCGCGCTTCCCCCGGCCACCTGACGCCCCTCCCCTCGGGCGGTGGGTTAGCGTCCATCTGCTCGGACGAGATGGGCGCTCACGCACCGCCCCTCACCGGCGACTCGCCATCGTCAGGCGTGTTCGACCGCTCGCGGATTCGGGTGATCTCGGCGTTGAGGACCCCGCCGGCGAGCACGACGATGCTGCTGAGCCAGACCCACAGCACACCGGCGAGGACCGAGCCGAGCACCTGGGTCGCGATGTCGACCGCCACCGTGGAGTCGTCGAATTGCGGGGTCCGTGGTCCGGCCACCCGCAGATAGACCTGGAATCCCCAGGCCGCCACGATCAGACCGAGGGTGCCGAAGACCGCTCCCGGCCAGCACTGCCGCCAGGTGGTCGTCGTATTGGGACCGAACCGGTAGAGCGCCACCAGGAAGGCAATGCAGACCACCGCCGCGACCGGCCACCGCAGCACATTCCAGGTGTCGTCGAACAGGGCGCCGATCTCCGCGGCTTCGGCCACCTCGCGGCCGCTGCCGAAGAGCGGTCCGATGACGATGAGGGACACGAGCACCAGCACCGTCACGATCGCGGCGAAGGACAGTCCGACACCGAGGAGGACCTGCTGGAGGAAGGTGCGGCGCTCCCGCACCTGGTAGGCATCGTCGAGTGCGCGGATCGCCGCCCTGAACATCCGGCTCGCGAGCCAGACGGCGATGACGATGCTGCCGATCGCCAACCCGGCGCGTTCCTGACGGAGGGTGCCTTCGACGATCGGGATGACGACATCGGTGGCGACGTCCTCGTCGAACACGCCGCCGACCGTCTCGACGATCGCCTCCTCCAGACGATCGGCCTCGGCACGGCCGACCATCCTCTCGACGAATCCGAGCGCGGCACCGAGCGCGCTGGCCAACGGCAGGAGAGAGATGAGCACGTAGTAGGTCATCTCGGCGGCCAGGCCGGTGACCCGCACGTCACCGCAGCGCCGGACGGTCCGCACGGCGAGGTAGGGGAGGTTGACACCCCATAGCGAGATCGGGTGACGCCGGGTGAGTCCTTCGACGCGAGTGGCGAGCGCCGGGCTGTCGGCCGTCTGCCGCCATCGCAGCACCGCGGCGACGATGCCGCCGGCCACGAGGGCGACGGCGAGCCACGCCACGATCACGGCACTCCCCTCGTCGACAGCGTTCCGCTGAGCCTACGGGAGTCGGTCCGTCGACGCCGAGCAGATCAGGTCAGCTGGCGTGGGCGAGTTGTCGTCGTCGGTGGCGGGGGTGGCTGCCGGGGAGGAGGCGGTGGTGGCGGTCGGTGAACTCGTGTGTCGTGGGGTCGATGACGAGTGCTCCGGCGTGCACGGCTCGGTGCTCCATCGCGGCTACGCCCCTTGTGCGATGGCTCCAGTTGGGACAGAGGCCGATGAGGTTGGCGAGGTCGGTGGGTCCGCCGCGGGACCACCAGATGATGTGGTGGATATGCACCACGGGTGCCCGGCATCCCGGTGAGGCGCATTGGTGTCCTTGTCGGGCGAGGACCGCAGTCCGTTGCCTGGGTGTCGCCAGGCGGCTGGATCTGCCGACGTCCAGGGCGTGTCAGATGTTCTGTGTGAGTGATCGGTCCGTCTGAAAGGAAACATGATGGACCTTGTGACTGAACCACAGGAACCGAAGAGCGGTGCCGATGTCGCGGCCGAGATGGCTGCTTCGGGTGCTCTGGATGACATCTTCGCCCAGATCGATGCCGGTGAGCTCGATCTGACTGGTGCTGAGGGATTCATCCCTGGCCTGGTCAAGGCTGCTCTGGAACGTGGCCTGCAGGCTGAGCTGACAGGGCATCTGGGCTATGAGAGGGGCGCGCCGGAGGCGTCGCTGTTCGAGAACTCACGCAATGGCTCGATGTCGAAGACGGTCTCGACCAGTGTCGGGGACATCGAGTTGTCGACGCCACGTGATCGTGACGGTTCGTTCATCCCGAGGCTGGTGCCGAAGGGCTCACGTCGCCTCGGGGGCCTCGACGACATGATCGTCAGCCTCTATGCCGGCGGGATGACGATCGCCGATATTGAGCACCATCTGGCGACCACACTGGGCACCGAGTTGTCCAGGGAGACGATCAGCAAGATCACCGACGAGGTCCTTGAGGAGGTCCTGGCCTGGCAGAGGAGGCCGCTCGAAGCGCTCTACCCGGTGATCTACCTCGACGCGCTGGTGGTCAAGGTCCGCGACGGCGGTCACGTCATCAACAAGGCCGCTCACATCGCTGTCGGCGTCGACATGGACGGCATCAAGCACGTCCTCGGGATCTGGATCCAGACCCACGAGGGCGCGAAGTTCTGGGCTGGTGTCTGCGCCGATCTGGCCAACCGCGGCATCCGTGACGTGCTGATCGTGTGCTGCGACGGCCTGACCGGGCTTCCCGACGCGATCGAGGCGACATGGAAGTCCGCGACGGTCCAGACCTGCGTGGTCCACCTGATCCGCGCCTCGATGCGGTTCGTGAACTACAAGGACCGCAAAGCCATCGCG
>NZ_VLNT01000040.1 GCF_007421815.1 Aeromicrobium piscarium
GGCTCTTCCCAGTTGAGGGTGTAGAACGAGTGAGCGCGTCGGTCCGGCGATAGACGTCGAGGTCTCCCGATGATGGAAGTTCTCACGCTATCCATCTGGAAGACCTCGACATGCCTGACGCTACCTTCGCGACCCCTGATCTGACGACCTTCGCCGGTCTTGACGAGCTCGGTCTGGAGGTGACGGGCCAGCGCCTCGAGCCGGGTCGTGCCGTGCTGGTCTGTCGGGTTGCCGAGCCCGACTCGTGGTGTCGCAGATGTGGCTGTGAAGGAGCGCCGCGTGACACCGTCACGCGGCAGCTGGCGCATGAGCCGCTCGGCTGGCGTCCCACGCTTCTTGAGGTCACGGTTCGTCGCTACCGCTGCGCCGAGTGCGGTCATGTGTGGCGCCAAGACACCTCTGCTGCGGCCGAACCACGAGCGAAGCTCTCACGCCGCGGACTGCGCTGGGCGCTCGCGGGGTTGGTGGTCCAGCATCTGACGGTCGCTCGAGTCGCCGAGGGGCTTGGGGTCGCCTGGGACACCGCCAACAACGCCGTCCTGGCCGAAGGTCGACGACGGTTGATCGACGACAAAGCCCGGTTCGACGGTGTTGCGGTGATCGGTGTCGACGAGCACGTCTGGCGCCACACCCGCCACGGCGACAAGTACGTCACGGTGATCATCGACCTGACTCCGATCCGTGACGGCACCGGGCCAGCACGCCTGTTGGACATGGTCGAAGGCAGGTCCAAGGCGGTGTTCAAGTCTTGGCTCGCCGTTCAAGACCACGTCTTCCGGGAGCGGATCGAGGTCGTCGCGATGGATGGATTCACCGGGTTCAAGACCGCCACCACCGAGGAGCTCCCCGACGCGGTCGCAGTCATGGATCCGTTCCACGTCGTCCGTCTCGCCGGCGACGCGCTCGACCGGTGTCGCCGCCGGATCCAGCTCGCCACTCATGGGCATCGGGGCCGCTCAGGTGATCCGCTCTACTCGGCCCGACGGGTCCTGCACACCGGCGCCGGGCTGCTGACCGATCGTCAGTGGGACCGGATCGAGGCTCTGTTCGCCGACGACCAGCATGTCGCCGTTGAAGCCACCTGGGGCGTCTACCAGCACATGATCGCGGCCTACCGCGAGAAGGACAGAGCTGCCGGCCGAGAGCAGATGAGCAAGCTCATCGACTCCCTCAGCCGCGGTGTTCCGAAAGTCTTGACCGAGGTCATCACTCTCGGCCGGACGTTGAAGAAGCGAGCCGCTGACGTCCTGGCCTACTTCGACCGGCCCGGCACATCCAACGGTCCGACCGAAGCGATCAACGGACGACTCGAACACCTCCGCGGCTCTGCCCTCGGCTTCAGGAATCTGACCAACTACATCGCTCGGAGCCTGCTCGAGACCGGCGGCTTCAGACCCCAACTACACCCTCGATTCGGATGAGCC
>NZ_VLNT01000041.1 GCF_007421815.1 Aeromicrobium piscarium
GGATGCTCCTATGGATGTCAAGCGGCGAGGGTGAGGCGTCTGGGCTCGACGTGGTCAGCGGTGAGGACGTAGTAGATCTCGCGGGCGATGAGTCGTTTGAGGCAGCGGATGATGTCTTTCTTCGAGAGGCCCTCGGTGGTGCGGCGACGCATGTATGCCTGGGTGCGTGAGTCCCAGCGCAGCCGGCAGAGCACGATCCGGTAGAGAGCGGCGTTGGCTTGTCGGTCACCACCTCGGTTGAGCCGGTGACGGTGGGTCTTGCCTGAGGAGGCTGGGATGGGAGCAGCGCCGCAGAGCATCGCGAAGGCAGCCTCGGAGTGGATCCTGTCGGTGTTCTCGCCGGCTGTGACCAGTAGCTGTCCTGCGACGTCTGCGCCGACACCTTTGAGTGCGAGCAGGTCGGGATTGATGACAGCGACCAGCGGCTCGATGAGCGCGTCGAGTTCGGCGATCTCCTCGGTGAGCGCGGCGTGCCGGCCGGCCAGGCTGCGCAGCGCGACCTTGGTCGCCTGTTCGGGCTCATCCACGCGGGAGGCGTCCGGACGTAGGCCGGTGCATGTGTCGAGCAGCTCTTGCTTGGCCAAGCCGCGAAGGCGTGCGCGTAGGTCGTCGGGTGCGGTCACGATCAACGTCTTGATCCGACGCATGCAGTCCGCACGCTGATCCACCGCGCTGCGTCGGGCCACTCTCAGGTTCCGCAGAGCCTCTACCCGGCCGGTGCGCACCTTCGGAACCCCAGTGCGGACCCGCGCCAGAGCTGCCCTGGCGGCGGCTTCGGCATCGATCGGGTCGGACTTGCCTGCGCTACGGCGTGTTCTACGGTCGGGCCGGTCGATCTCGAGCATCGGCACGTGTGCGTCATGCAGATGGCGAGCCAGACCGGCGCCGTAGGCGCCGGTGCCCTCGATGCCGACGACCAGCAGCAGCCCGAGCGAATGTAACCAGGCCAGCAACTCGATGTAACCGCGCCGTGTGGCCGGGAACTGACGGTGGCCCAGAAGTCGCCCGGCGCGGTCGATTACCGCAGCGGTATGGGTGTCTTGATGGGTGTCGACGCCCGCGGCGACCTCAGTCTGCTCTGTCTGGCTCCTGGCGTCCTTACATGCGATGGTGGTCATCGCCGTCCTCTCACTTGATCTGGCAGGGCGGCACGCACCCGCCGAGGTGAGCGGACAAGACAGTGATGGGTGCCTGCTGGCACAGGCTCCTATGAGGTCACGACCCTCGTCTGGTGAGTGCACACGAGCCCCGCAGCGGATCGACCGACAGATCCCGTTAAAGACCCTCAGTCAGTCAGTCGCTGAGTCAGGACGACCGCTGCGGGGCTCACCCACATCATCACTGTCAGTCG
>NZ_VLNT01000042.1 GCF_007421815.1 Aeromicrobium piscarium
TGGTGCGTGAGCCGGGTGTCGAGGTCACCGAGGACGAGCTGGTCGCGTGGGGCAAGGAGCAGTTCGCGGCGTACAAGTACCCGCGGATCGTGGAGTTCCGCGACGAGCTGCCGATGACCTCCACCGGCAAAATCCTCAAACGCGAACTCAGCTGACGGAGCAGGCGGCGACGCAACCGCTCCTGGACAGTCGTGATCGCGGCTGTGCTTCGCGGGTGCGATGGGCCGAGGAGGACCCGGTGGTAGGCGTCTCGCGTCGGCGAGAGGTTGGCCAGCCATGGCGGCACCTCGGGCGGCCGACGGTGGCGCCAGGTGGGATCCTCACCGGCGAGCCGACGTAGACCCATCGGCGCGGGTGGCGATCAGGGGCGAAGGTCAGTAGCGTCGCGATATGCCCGGACCCAAGCATCATGTGATCAGCTACATCGAGTTCGGGGTCACCGATCTCGCCGCGGCTCGCGACTTCTACACGGCGGCTTTCGGGTGGGAGTTCAACGACTACGGCCCGGCGTACAGCGGGATCAGATCACCGGACGGTGAGGGCGAGATCGGGGGTCTGGCCGCTGGCTCGGCATCTGGCGGCGACGGTCCCCTCGTGCTGTTGTTCTCGGAGGACCTGGACGCCACCGTCGAGGCGGTCCGGAATGCAGGCGGGACGATCGCGGCGGGACCCTACGACTTTCCGGGCGGGCGTCGGTTCGAGTTCGTCGATCCGAGTGGGAATCGGCTGGGTGTATTCGCCGAGTCATAGGTCTGTTCGCTGAACGTCGCGTTCGTGGTGAGGCCATCTATGGACCGCTTCACGACGTGGACGCCTGGTCTGATGGTGACGAAGGATGTGCCTCGGCGGTTGCTATGACCACCAAGGAGTCACATCTTCCGTACCCCCCGGCAGTCCGCCGAAAAAGCCCGCCACCATCTCTTGATGTTCGAACGCTTGTTCGATACTATAGGTGTATGAGTTCGGGGGATCTGGCGTGGCGGCTGCGGGAGACCGCAGCGTTGTTGGATGCGTTCGCGCCTTCGACGGATGCGTTGCGGGTGCTGGAAGAGGTGCGGAAT
>NZ_VLNT01000043.1 GCF_007421815.1 Aeromicrobium piscarium
ATCCGGCCCTCGATCGGGTCGGTTGCCGATGCGTATGACAATGCGCTCATGGAGTGCGTGATCGGGCTCTACAAGACCGAGTGCGTCCGCACCACGGTCTTCCACACCGGCCCCTACCGGACCATCGCCGACGTCGAGTACGCCACCGCCGGATGGGTCGACTGGTACAACACCAGGCGCTTGCACGGGTCGCTTGTGACCTGTCCCGGGTTTTCCGGACACCGATGTTGGAGCGAGAATCGCTTCACGAGAGGAGTCTGGATGCCTGCAGCAAAGCCCGAGGAGTTCCGTCGCAGGGCGGTGGAGTTGGCGCGGTCCGGTGACAAGCCGGTGGCGAAGATCGCGAAGGACCTGGGGATCAGCGAGTCCGGTCTGCGCCGGTGGATGGCCCAGGCCGAGATCGAGAACGGTGAGCGTCCCGGATTGACCAAGGACGAGCGGTCCGAGCTGGTCCGGTTGCGTCGGGAGAACCGGGTCCAGGCGATGGAGATCGAGATTCTGAAGCGCGCCTCGGCGTACTTCGCCAAGGAGAACGTCCTCCCAAAATAGGGTTCCGGCTGGTCCACGAGCTCGCTGCGGACGGCTTTGCCGTCGCGGTGATCTGCCGGGTCCTGAGGGTCTCGACGTCGGGCTACTACGAGTGGCGTAGGGCGTGTCAGATGTTCTGTGTGAGTGATCGGTCCGTCTGAAAGGAAACATGATGGACCTTGTGACTGAACCACAGGAACCGAAGAGCGGTGCCGATGTCGCGGCCGAGATGGCTGCTTCGGGTGC
>NZ_VLNT01000044.1 GCF_007421815.1 Aeromicrobium piscarium
TGGCTGAGTACACTTTGCCGGATCTGCCGTATGACTATGGGGCGTTGGACCCGCATATCTCGGGCAAGATCATGGAGCTGCATCACGACAAGCACCATCAGAACTACGTCAACGGCCTGAACACCGCGATCGAGAAGCTCGAAGAGGCCCGCGCGAACGAGAAGTTCGACACCGTGAACATGCTGGAGAAGAACCTCGCGTTCAACCTCGGCGGCCACATCAACCACTCGATCTTCTGGAAGAACCTGTCCCCCGATGGTGGCGACAAGCCCACCGGTGAGCTCGCCGCCGCGATCGAGGACAACTTCGGCTCCTTCGACGCCTACCGCGCCCAGTTCGAGCAGGTCGCCCTCGGTATCCAGGGGTCAGGCTGGGCCATCACCGCCTGGGACACCCTCGGCCAGCGGCTGGTCATCGTCCAGCTGTATGACCAGCAGTCCAATATCCCCGCGACGCTGATCCCGATCTCCCAGCTCGATATGTGGGAACACGCCTTCTACCTGGACTACCTCAACGTCAAGGGCGACTACGTCAAGGCCTTCTGGAATATCGCCAACTGGGCCGACGCCCAAGAACGATTCACCGCCGCCACCACCGGCGGACAGATCATCTTCTAACCCCAAGACCCGCGTTCGCGTTGAGTGTGGGGAGGTGCCCCACACTCAAC
>NZ_VLNT01000045.1 GCF_007421815.1 Aeromicrobium piscarium
GAGCCTGTCAAGATTTCTGTGTAAGGGCCGGTCATGTGAGGTGGGGGTTGATCCGGTCGGGGTAGGTCAGTGCGAGTTGCTCGAGGGCCTGTTTCCAGTTGGTCACGACTTGGCCCTCGACGAGTCGGCCGGGTGCTTTGCGTTCACCGGGAGGCTTGCCGCGTTCCTTCGCGCGTTGTCGGGCCCTCTTGTCCTCGATGTTGCAGATTGAGAGCCAGAGCAGCTTGACCACAGCTAGGTCGTTGGGGAACTGGCCGCGGTTCTTGATGATCTTGCGGAGCTGGTAGTTCAGCGACTCGATCGAGTTCGTTGTGTAGATGACCCGGCGCAGCATCGGCGGGAACGCCAGAAACGGGATGAACCGTTCCCATGCCGATTCCCAGGTCGCGACCGCGTGGGGGTATTTCTTGCCCAGCTCGCTGGTCGTGAAGGCGTCGAACTCGGCGCGGGCGGCGTCGGCGTCAGCGGCTTGATAGATCGGCTTGAGCGCCTTCGCGATGGCTTTGCGGTCCTTGTAGTTCACGAACCGCATCGAGGCGCGGATCAGGTGGACCACGCAGGTCTGGACCGTCGCGGACTTCCATGTCGCCTCGATCGCGTCGGGAAGCCCGGTCAGGCCG
>NZ_VLNT01000046.1 GCF_007421815.1 Aeromicrobium piscarium
GACTCGTCGAGGGCCAAGTCGTGACCAACTGGAAACAGGCCCTCGAGCAACTCGCACTGACCTACCCCGACCGGATCAACCCCCACCTCACATGACCGGCCCTTACACAGAAATCTTGACAGGCTCGCAATCCCTCGTACGCATCCAACAACTCACCGTCTACGACGTGGCCACCGACAACGAAGGACAACTGTTCATCCGTCTCGGCGACCCGCCCCTGTCTCAGCCCCTTCGACGGCGTCATCTGCCAGCACGTCGCTACCCGCAGGAACCAGACCACCGCCACGAACACCACCAGTCCCTGGCTATTACCCGGTTGCGCCTCAGGACAGCCGATGCACACCCACATCCCTACGACTGCGCCTTCGCAACCTCGACATCCCCAACCTGACCAACCGCAGCCGAGCCATCCGCGAGATGCTCCGCGAAGCAAATCCGTTCATCGTCGCCGGCATGCTCGGCTACAGCGCCACCGATCACGAGAAGGGGCGTGATGCAGCCGTAGGTGACAACTGACTTCTGGTGCGCAGCATCAGAGGAGAGGATGTCGCTATGCCTGCTCCCTATCCGCAAGAGTTCCGCGATGACGTGGTCGCGGTCGCTCGTGGGCGA
>NZ_VLNT01000005.1:0-24136 GCF_007421815.1 Aeromicrobium piscarium
AACTGGCAGTAAACTGTCTCGGAATCGAGACACCCCACACGAATGCAGGATGCCTAATTAATTCAAAAAATCGTCGACTAAATGACACACTGTTGAGTTATCAAACATCAGACGCACACCAACGACCGGCCTTCATTCGAAGGCTGTCGAAAGCAGCTTGTCTATCCTAGACCATCATATCCAGCGAACCAAATCGCCTTCTTGTGATCGCACCCCCCGTTGTCAGCGGCTAGTTTCCGGACCCCCCACAGGGCTCCTGGCGTTAACCGTTTCGGTTGAGGTGGTTCTGAGGCCGAGCCCCCGGCCTTTCGGCCTTGCGCTCCGTCGCTCTCAGCAACAAGAAGAACATTACACACCCCCTCCAAGGCCCTCGGCAGGGGGGTACCCCCTTTGCCGAAATGCCCTGGAACCGCAGCTCGATCAGCTAGAGGACCACGAGATCGTCCCGGTGGACGACCTCGCGCTCGTACTCCGGACCGAGAGCCGCGGCGAGGTCACGGGACGAGCGACCGACCATCGCGGGAAGCTCCGTCGCGTCGAAGTTGACCAGCCCCCGGGCCACGACGGTGCCGCCGAGCCCCACCAGGTCGACCGGGTCGCCCGCGCTGAACGTGCCCTCGACACCGCTCACACCCGCGGCCAGTAACGAGGCCTTGCCCTGGGTGATCGCGCGGACCGCACCGTCATCGAGCACCAGGCTGCCCTTGGTCTCGCTCGCGTGAGCCAACCACAGGAGCCGGGCCGGCCGACGCTTGCCGGTCGGCTCGAACCGTGTACCCACCGGTTCGTCGGCCAGCGCCTCGTGTGCCTGGGCGGCATTCGTCAGCAGGACCGGGACGCCGGCCGCCGTCGCGATCCTCGCGGCCTCGATCTTGGTGACCATCCCGCCGGTGCCGACCGCAGACCCCACCCGCGTCACGTCGACCTCGACCAGATCGTCCTCGCCGCCCACGCGCTCGATCCGCACCGAATCGGGTAGCGACGGATGTCCCGTGTAGAGCGCGTCGACATCCGACAGCAGCACCAGACGATCGGCGTGGACCAGGTGCGCGACCAGCGCGGCCAGCCGGTCGTTGTCGCCGAAACGGATCTCCGATGTGGCGACGGTGTCGTTCTCGTTGACCACGGGGACGATGCCGAGCTCGAGCAGCTTGGCGAAGGTCTGGTGCGCATTGCGGTAATGGCTCCGGCGGGTGACGTCGTCGATCGTCAACAGCACCTGGCCGACTCGCAGCCCGTATTCGGCGAAGCTGCGCGCGTAGAACTCCAGCAGAGCGCCCTGGCCCACGCTGGCCGCCGCCTGCTGCGTCGCCAGGTCGCGGGGACGTGCCCCCAACCCGAGCGGGCCGAGCCCGGCGGCGATCGCCCCCGAGCTCACCAGCACGACCTCGTCGCCGCGGCCCCGCGCCTCCACGAGGGCGTCGACCAACGGACCGATCGCGGCGTGATCGAGATGGCCGTCGTCCGTGGTCAAGGACGAGGACCCGACCTTGACGACGACACGGCTCATGCCGGCACCGCCTCGAAGAACACCTCGCTGCGCTCGCTCATGAGGACTGCTCCTCGTCGAGGTCGTACTCCTCATCGGCCGACCACGCCAGATCCTCGTCCAGCTCGGGCTTCGGCGGCGGCTGCTCGCCGCGTGCCCGCGCCTCGCGCGCCTCGATCTCCCACGCGCGCTTCGCGGCGAGCTGTTCGCGGCGCTCCTTGTTGGTGCGACGCGTGCTCGGGTCGATGCGCAGATCCTCGCCACGGCGGCCCAGCACCTCCGCGCCGGCGGCGATCGTCGGATCGAAGTCGAACACGACCGCGTCATCGACATCACCGATGACGACATCGTCGCCGGGCTCAGCACCGCGGGCGAGCAGCTCCTGCTCGACGCCGAGCCGGTTGAGCCGATCGGCCAGGAAGCCGACGGCCTCGTCATTGGAGAAATCGGTCTGCCGGACCCAGCGGGTGGGCTTGTCGCCGTGGACGAACCACTGACCGCCCTGTTCGACGATCGTGAAGTCCCGGTCGACACCTTGCGGAGCCGGCGGCCGCAGCACGATCCGCGTCGCCTCGACCCCGGGAGCGGCGGCGCGCCGCGCCTGGACGATCTCGGCCATCGCGAAGGACAGCTCCTTCAAGCCGGCGTGGCTGGCGGCGGAGATCTCGAAGACCTCCAGATCCCGCGCTCGCAGATCGGCGCGCACGAAGTCCGCGATCTGCTGAGCATCGGGGACGTCGACCTTGTTCAGCGCGACCAACCGGGGGCGATCGGACAGGTCGACCCCAGCGAGCTCGCCGTACCGCGCGAGCTCGTTCTCGATGACATCGAGGTCGGTGAGCGGATCGCGCCCGGGCTCCACCGTGGCGCAGTCGATGACGTGCACGAGCGCCGCGCAGCGCTCGACATGACGCAGGAAGTCATGGCCGAGGCCGCGGCCGTCGCTCGCCCCCTCGATCAGCCCCGGCACATCGGCCACGGTGAACGTGGTCGACCCGGCCCGCACGACGCCCAGATTCGGCACCAGGGTGGTGAACGGGTAGTCCGCGATCTTCGGACGGGCCCGAGAGAGCGCCGCGATGAGACTGGACTTGCCCGCCGAGGGGAAGCCGATCAGTCCGATATCCGCCACGACCTTCAACTCGAGACGGACCGTGCGCTGCTCGCCGGGCTCGCCCTTGAGCGCGAAGCCGGGCGCCTTGCGCTTCGACGAGGCGAGTGCGGCATTGCCCAGGCCTCCGCGGCCGCCCGCCACGATCACCAGCTCGGTGCCCGCGCCAACGAGATCGGCGATGACCTCCCCGTCCTCGTCACGCACCACGGTGCCGTCGGGGACGCTCAGCACGAGGTCCTCGCCATTGGCGCCGCTGCGGTTCGAGCCCGCACCCTGGGCGCCGTTGGTGGCCCGGCGGTGCGGCTCATGGTGATAGTCGATCAAGGTCGTGACATCGGGGTCGACACGGATCACGACGTCGCCGCCATGACCGCCGTTGCCGCCATCGGGGCCACCGAGCGGCTTGAACTTCTCACGGTGCACCGAGGCGACGCCGTGACCACCGTTCCCGGCCTGGACGTGCAGCGTCACGTGGTCGACGAAGGTGGGGATGGCCATCGATGCTCCTCAGCGGGTGATGAATGAGACAAGGGGCAGCCCGCGTGCGCGGACTACCCCTTGTCGACGTGAGTGGTGGAAGGTCACTCAGCCGTCACGATATTGACGACCTTACGACCACGCTTGGTGCCGAACTCGACCGCACCGGCCGAGAGGGCGAACAGCGTGTCGTCGCCGCCACGGCCGACGTTGACGCCGGGGTGGAAGTGGGTGCCGCGCTGCCGGACGATGATCTCGCCGGCGTTGACCTGCTGGCCGCCGAAGCGCTTCACGCCGAGGCGCTGCGCATTGGAGTCGCGGCCGTTCTTGGTGGACGAAACGCCCTTCTTGGATGCCATGTCGCGAGCCCCTTACTTCTCGATACCGGTGATCTTGACCTGGGTGTACTTCTGACGGTGCCCCTGGCGCTTCTTGTAACCGGTCTTGTTCTTGTACTTCTGGATGACGATCTTGGGGCCCTTGGTGGCACCGAGCACCTCGGCGTTCACCGTGACCTTGGCGAGCGCGTCGGCAGCCGACGTCACATCGTCGCCGTCGACCAGCAGCACTGCGGGGAGCGTGACGCTGTCACCCTCAGTCGCCTGGACCTTGTCGATCTCGATGACGTCGCCGACCGCGACCTTGGCCTGGCCGCCGCCATTGCGCACGATTGCGTACACCACGGAATCCTCACTCAAATGTCTGTCTGGGGTGCGCGAGACGCGCACGGACCGGCGCGCACGGCGCACCGACTGTCTAGTTTACTGACCCGATCCATCCTCGGTCAAAACGGGTCCTGATTCGGCTGGTTCCGTGGGCGGAACCACCGGGTCTGGGGCCGACGCCGGCCGAGTGGCCGCGCGTCGCCGGGTCGTGCTCTTGACGACCGGCTTGGCCGGTGGCGCGGGCGCGACGGGCGGCGTGGCCGCCTCCTCGGCCGCCTGCTGGACGTCCTCGGCCACCTGCTCGGCGTCCTCGGTCTTCGGCTCGTCCAGCGGCAGCTGCTCGGCCTTGGGGCGCGCCGCCGAACGGCGACCACGGGCCCGGGTCGTCGAACCGCCAGCGGGCTCCTCCGCCGGTGCGACGGGCTCGTCGGCGGGGCCAGCGGCCTCGGCCGGCTCCTGCGCGGGCGGCTCCTGCGCGGCATCGGCCGGAGCCGACTTCTTGGCCCTGCTCCTGGCGGCGCTCTTCTTGCGCGGTGCCGGGCGGTCCTCGGCGTCGGCGGAGGTGGACTCCTGCGGCACCTCGGCGGCGCTCTCGTCCTTCACCGCCTCGGGCACGGTGTCCGGCTGGGTCTGTGTGGTGTTCTCGGTCGACCCACCGCGCTGCTTGCCCTTGCCGCCGCGCTTGTTCTGCTGCGAGGTCTCCGCCGGAGCATCCTCGTCGCGCTTGGGCGCGGAGTCGTCCTGGCCCTTGGAGCCGCCGTTCTGCTTGCCCGCGTCCTGCTGGCTGCCCTCGGACTGATCACCGTTACCGTTGCCACGGCCCTTGCCCCCGCGGTTGCCGCGACGGCGCCGCGCGTCGTCCTTCTTGGCCTCGACCGGCTCGTCGGCGATCACGACGCCGCGGCCCTTGCAGTGCTCGCACTCGTGGCTGAACGACTCGAGCAGACCCGTGCCGATGCGCTTGCGCGTCATCTGCACCAGACCGAGCGAGGTGACCTCGGCGACCTGGTGGCGCGTACGGTCACGGCCCAGGCACTCCACGAGCCGGCGCAGGACCAGGTCGCGGTTGCTCTCCAGGACCATGTCAATGAAGTCGACGACGATGATGCCGCCGATATCGCGCAACCGGAGCTGGCGGACGATCTCCTCGGCCGCCTCCAGATTGTTCTTGGTGACCGTCTCCTCGAGGTTTCCGCCCGAGCCGGTGAACTTGCCGGTGTTGACGTCGACGACGGTCATCGCCTCGGTGCGGTCGATGACGAGGGAGCCGCCCGAGGGCAGGTGCACCTTACGATCCAGCGCCTTGTGGATCTGCTCGTCGAGGCGGTACTCGCTGAAGACGTCGTTGTCCCGGGTCCAGCGCTCGAGCCGGTCCTCCAGGTCGGGTGCCACGTGGTCGACATAGCCGTGCACCATGTCCCAGGCATCGTCGCCCTGGACGACGAGCTTGGCGAAGTCCTCGTTGAACAGGTCGCGGACGACCTTGATCATCAGATCGGGCTCGGAATACAGCAGCGTGGGCGCCGATCCGCCGCCCTGGGACTTGCGCTCGATGTCCTCCCAGCGCGCGCTCAGCGCCTGCACGTCACGCGTCAGCTGGTCCTCGGTCGCGCCCTCGGCGGCCGTGCGCACGATGACGCTCGCGTTCTCGGGCAGGACCTCCTTGAGCAGGCCCTTCAACCGCGAGCGCTCCGCATCGGGGAGCTTGCGGCTGATGCCGTTGCTGCCGCCACCGGGCACGTAGACCAGGAAGCGTCCGGCGAGACTGATCTGGCTGGTCAGCCGGGCACCCTTCTGGCCGATCGGGTCCTTGGTGACCTGCACGAGCACCGTCTGACCGGGCTGGAGGGCGTCCTCGATCTTGCGCTGTTTACCGTTCTCGACGCCCGACCAGTCGACCTCGCCGGCGTAGATCACCGCATTGCGGCCCGCTCCGATATCGACGAAGGCGGCCTCCATGCTCGGCAGCACGTTCTGCACGCGGCCGAGGTAGACATTGCCGATGATCGAGACCTGCGACTCGCGCGCCACATAGTGCTCCACCAGGACGCGGTCCTCGAGGACGGCGATCTGGGTGTAGTCCTCGCGCTGGCGCACCACCATCTCGCGGGCGACCGACTCACGGCGGGCGAGGAACTCCGCCTCGGAGACGATCGGCGCGCGACGCCGTCCGGCCTCGCGGCCCTCGCGGCGGCGCTGCTTCTTGGCCTCCAGTCGGGTGGACCCGGTGACTCCCGTGATCTCGTCCTCGGCACTGCGACCCTCACGCACCTTGACCACGGTGTTCTCCGGGTCATCGGGCGACTTGTCGGCGCCCTCACCCGCCCGAGCGCGGCGGCGACGACGGCGGCTGCCCGAGCCGTTGTCATTGCCGTTGTCGTCATCATCGGACGAGTCGGCGCCGTCATCGGACGCCTCGGTCTCGTCGCTCGTGTCCTCGGAGTCGTCTCCGCCCTTGCGGCGCCGGCGACCCCCGCGACTGCGACGACGACGCTTGGGCTGCTCGTCGTCGGAGTCGTCATCATCGTCATCGGTGTCCTCATCGGAGGACTGCGGCTCGGGAGCCGGCTTCGGCTTGGGTGGGGCGAGCTCAGCCGGCGGGGCCTGGAACATCGCCGCCGTCGCGGCCGCCTTGCCGGCGCCGGCCTCCGGAGCAGCCGTTCGTTCCGGCGCAGCGTCCTCCGGCTCCGGTCGCGGAGCGGGCTCCGGGGCACTCTGCGCGGAAGGAGCCGCGAAGATATCGGTGCTCAGCGCCGAGGGCGGGCCGGCCGCCCGGCCGGCCGCTCGGCGCCGGGTACTGGTGGAATCTGTCGCCTCACCGCTCGTCTCCTGCTCCGGAGTCTGTTCATCCGGCGCCTGGGGCGCGGGCGTGGTCGAAGTGTCGTTGTCATCGTCGAGCATGTGCTCTCCTTCGCCCGGAGACGCCATGCGTGCCCCGGGCCTGGGGTCAACGGTCCGCCAAGGACCGACAAGTCTGTCGAGATCCCGGTGCGCGAGCACCGAGGAACGCCGTCCGGCCTGTCACGATGACGACCACCTCGGCCCGCCGCGGTCGGCTTCCGGTCAGGAAGCGTCGCGGTCGTGAGCGAGAGGATCGCCGACCGAGCCGGTCGTCGCGTCAAGCGGGCCCTGGGCCAGGCGAGTCGCCACGGGTGTCAACCCGGTGCCCAGTCCACACTCGGAGCGCAGACCGACGAGTACGTCGTCCGGTCGCACGGACGGTGTGCCGTGCCGCACGACCAGATCCAGTATCGCACACGTCGCATCATCGGGATCGGCCTCAGTGGCCAACGCCACGATCGACGCGCGGATGTCGAAGGTCCGCGGACCCTTCTTCATCATCCGCTCGACGAGCAGTTCATCGCGCGATAACAAGGTCTCGACCGGCCCCTCGACCTCGTGGGCCGAGAGCCCGGGGAGCCGGATGCTCCACCTGCTCCCCTCGAGCCGATCGGCCAACGCACCGGGCGTGGCGACCACCACGTCCAGC
The DNA here is from genome assembly GCF_007421815.1 of Aeromicrobium piscarium. GTDB lineage: Bacteria > Actinomycetota > Actinomycetes > Propionibacteriales > Nocardioidaceae > Aeromicrobium > Aeromicrobium piscarium. The sequence continues at coordinate 7,236 of NZ_VLNT01000005.1, forward strand.
ACGTCCAAGCCATCGGGAAGCGCCTCATCGAGCCGGTCGCCCACCTCACGTGGATCGAGCGGACGAGTCACTCCGATCTCGAGGTACTCCGCCTCGCTCGCCGCCCCGGTGGGCGAGGCGCCCGCATAGGAGATCTTGGGATGCGGGGTGAAACCCGAGCTGTAGCCGATCGGAAGACCCGCGCGCCGCACCGCTCGTTCGAAGGCGCGGCCGAAGTCACGATGGCTGGTGAAGCGCAGACGGCCGCGTTTGGCATAGCGGATGCGGAGCTTCTGCACGATCGGCAGCTGTGGGTTGGGGGCCTCGGGATTGGGCGTCCCCTGCAACGTGGTGCTGCCGTCCTCGCTCATGCCTGCACCGCCCGAAAAGAGCCACGGTAGGCCGAAGCCGACATGAGAAGCCCCATCGGTCGCTCGCTGCGCTCGATCATGCCGCCAGCCTAACGATAGAGGCGACAGACCCCGCTCGCCCCGCAGCCGAACGCAAGGAGTTCAATGGCATCGATGTCCACCTCCCGCGGCCGCGTCCTCGTCGGCGCCTCCATCATCCTGCTCGCCCTGAATCTGCGCGTCGCCGTCGGCAGCGTCGGCGTGGTCATGAGCTCACTGCAGGAGGATCTCGGGCTCTCTCCCACCGCGGCCGGTCTGCTGACCACGCTGCCGATGGTCTGTTTCGCGGTCTTCGGCTTGGCGACAGACAGCATCGTCCGCCGGATCGGTCTGCACCGGACCGTGGTCCTCGCCCTCATCGCGATCACCATCGGACTCGCCCTGCGAGCCTTCGCCGACGGGCCGGCGCTGTTCTTCGCGATGTCCTTCCTCGCGCTCTCCGGCGCGGCCCTCGGCAATGTGTCCCTCCCGCCGCTGGTGAAGGTCCACTTCCCGGACCGCATCGCGCTGATGAGCGCCCTCTTCGGCGCGGCGCTCATGGGCAGCGGCACCATCTCGTCCCTGGTGTCCGTCCCGGTCTCCCAAGGCCCCGGTGGCTGGCGCCTGGCGGTCGGCATGTGGGCGGGGCTCGCCGCGATCACCCTGCTGCCTTGGCTCCGCCTCATCGGCCACGATGTCAAGACCAAGATCGGGGGCGCCGGCGGCCTTCCGGCCTCCGCGGTGATCCGGTCACCGCTCACCTGGGCGATGCTGCTGTGCTTCGGCGCTCAGTCCGGTGGCGCCTATGCCCAGTTCGGGTGGTTCGCCCAGATTCTCGCGGACGGCGGGGTCGACGCCACGACCGCGGGCCTGATGCTGAGCCTGTTGACCGCCGTGGGCATGCCGATGACGCTGGCGCTCCCCTGGCTGATCCGCCGCTGGGGCCAGACCCCGCTCCTGCCGTTGTGCTTCGGCGGCGTCACGACCATGGGCTGGCTCGGCGTCCTCGTGGCCCCCAGCCAAGCGCCCGCGGCGTGGGCGGTGCTGCTGGGCCTGGGCGGCGGCGCCTTCACCTGGGTGCTCGCGATGATCGGCTACCGCACGAGGACGGCGGCGGGAACGAGCACCCTGTCGGCGATGACCCAGGGCCCGGGATATCTCGTCGGCGCGATCTCCCCGTTCTTCACCGGCCTCCTCCACGACCTGACGGGCAGCTGGAATGCCTCGCTGATCATGCTGGCGTGTGCCGGTGTCATCATCGCCATCACGGGCACCTACATCGCGCGTTCTGGACCGCTCGAGTCGCGGATCTGAGCACATCGCCTGCGGGCGCCCCGATAGTGATGCCACCCTGACATCACGTACGCAAGCTCAGACGACCGAGAGCGGCAGAAGCTTCTGGCCCGTGGGGCCGATCTGGATGTCGAGGTCCATCTGGGGGCAGACGCCGCAGTCGAAGCACGGGGTCCAGCGGCAGTCCTCGACCTCGACGGCACCCTCGGGATCGATCGCGTCCTGCCAGTCCTCCCACAGCCACTCACGGTCGAGGCCCGAGTCCAGATGGTCCCACGGGAGCACCTCGTCGTAGTCGCGCTCGCGGGTGGTGAACCAGTCGAGGTCGACACCGAGCGGCACGAGCTGCTCGGCCGCCCTCTCCGCCCAGCGGTCATAGCTGAAGTGCTCGCTCCAGCCGTCGAAGCGGCCACCGTCGCGCCATACGGCCTCGATGACCCGTCCGACGCGGCGATCGCCGCGCGAGAGCAGTCCCTCGATCGTGCCGGGCTTGCCGTCGTGGTAGCGGAAGCCGATCGCCCGGCCGAAGCGCTTGTCGCTCTGGACCGACGCGCGCAGCTTGCGCAGCCGCTCGTCGGTGGTCTCGTGGTCGAGCTGCGAGGCCCACTGGAAGGGCGTGTGCGACTTCGGCACGAAGCCGCCGATCGACACCGTGCAGCGGATGTCCTTGCGGCCCGACACCTCGCGCCCGGTCTCGATAACCCGTTTGGCGAGCTCACCGATCTGCAACACGTCCTCATCGGTCTCGGTCGGCAGACCGCACATGAAGTACAGCTTCACCTGACGCCAGCCGTGCGAGTAGGCCGCGGCCACGGTGCGGATGAGGTCCTCCTCGGACACCATCTTGTTGATGACCTTGCGCAGGCGCTCGCTGCCGCCCTCGGGGGCGAAGGTCAGACCCGAGCGGCGGCCTCCGCGGCTGAACTCGTTGGCGAGGGTGATGTTGAAGGCGTCGACACGCGTGGACGGCAGTGAGAGCGAGGTATTGGTGCCCTCGTAGCGGTCGCCGAGCTGCTGGGCGACATCGCCGATCTCCGAATGGTCGGCGCTCGACAAACTGAGCAGGCCGACCTCCTCGAAACCGGACTCCTTGAGCCCGTTGTCGACCATCTGGCCGATCGTCTGCAGTGAACGCTCGCGCACCGGACGGGTGATCATCCCGGCCTGACAGAAGCGGCAGCCGCGCGTGCAGCCGCGGAAGATCTCCACGCTGAAGCGCTCGTGGACCGTCTCGGCCAGCGGTACGAGCGGCTTCTTCGGGTACGGCCAGTCGTCGAGGTCCATCAGGGTGTGCTTGGCGACCGTCCACGGGATGCCCTCGCGATTCGGGGCGGTCTTCTCGATACGTCCGTCGGGCAGATAGCCGACATCGTAGAACTTGGGGATGTAGACGCCTCCGGAAGCCGCGAGACGGGCGAGCAGCTCGTCGCGTCCGCCGGGCCGGCCCTCGTCCTTCCACTCCCCGATGACCTCGCTGATGGCGAGCACGACCTCCTCGCCGTCGCCGAGGACGGCGGCATCGACGAAGTCGGCGATGGGCTCGGGGTTGAAGGCGCTGTGCCCGCCGGCGAGGACGATCGGATCGTCCTCGGTGCGGTCGACCGCGTGCAGGGGAATGCCCGCGAGGTCGAGCGCCGTGAGCAGGTTGGTGTAGCCGAGCTCCGTGGCGAAGCTGACGCCGAGGATGTCGAAGGCGGCGACCGGACGATGCGCGTCGACGGTGAACTGCGCGATGTCGTTCTCGCGCATGACCTTCTCCATGTCGGGCATCACGGCGTAGGTGCGCTCGGCCAGGATGTCGTCGCGCTCGTTGAGGACCTCGTAGAGGATCTGGACGCCCTGATTGGGCAGCCCGACCTCATAGGCGTCGGGGTACATGAGCGCCCAGCGGACGCGGGCGGAATCCCAGTCCTTGACGGTCGAGTTGAGCTCGCCGCCGATGTACTGGATGGGCTTGCTCACCGACGGCAGGAGGGGTTCCAGTCGTGGGAAGACAGACTCGACGGACATGCCTTCCAGGGTAGGCGGTGCCCCCACGGCGAAGAAATCCCCCGATCCCGCCGCCTCCCTCACTCGCGGCGGTAGGCCATCACCCCTACGTCCGGGGGTGGCGGTAACCGGTCAACGTCATCGCACGGCAGTGAGGTTGACCAGCTACCGCTACGGGTCGGCACGATGGGCTCCAGTGGTGGATAACGTCGAGGCTAGGCTCGTTGCGTGAGACGACGCCAGCGCCCGCCCCAGCCGTTCGCCGTCAGCTACGTGCCCATCGCCGCCGACGGCTCGCTCGATCAATGCCTGACGATCACCAACAACACCGAGGTCTCGGTGATGCCGACCCTGCGCTTCCGTCCGCACAATATGTACGGCATGGAGCTCCCCCACGTGACCACACGGGGCGTCAACGGCTCGCACGCCGGATGCGCCGTCCTGCCGGTCGGCGGGTCGCTACGCGACATCCTGCGCTTCGATGGACAGGGGTCCGATCAAGTGCGTCACGTGCAGGTCGAGCTGGCCGGCGCCGAGGAGATCGACCACCCGGCATTGGAGCATGACGTCACGGCCGTGATGATCGACCTGGACCAGAAGGCCACCGCCGATCCGGACCAGTTCTGGGGCATCGGCATCGTCAACGCCAATCCCTTCGGCGTGACGCTGCGTATCTCACTGGTAGCTCTGGAGGAGCGGGTTCGCCGCGACCAGCCGCGTCAGGTCACCGAGGCCGTCACGCTGCAGGAGGACATCGACATGGCCTCGGAGTCGAACCACGTCGTCTGGCTGCCCGACGACGTGCGCGGCCAGTTCCACGATGTCGTCCACCACCTCGTGCCGCCGACCTACGCCTGAGCGGGGGCCGCACCGCCGCGGTCGGGAACCGACGGGAGATGTGACTCGGTGGTCGTCCCGGCTACCGCAGAGTCACATCGTTCGTTATCCACAACGCGCGAGGTAGGGGATGGTCAGTTCGCGTTGCGGGCGAGAAGCTCTCGTCATGGAGACTGTTCTGCGGGCGAACGAGGCGAATCGACGCTGGGGGCGGGGGAAGGTCCGCCAGCTCATCGACACGGGCCACTGGCAACGACCGTGGCCCCGGGCCGTGGTGACGCACAACGGCCCGCTCAGTCGGCTCGAGACCATCGCCGTCGTCTGGCTCGCCGCGCCGCCGGGCGCGGTCGTCTCCGGCCTGACCGCTCTCGAACTCGACGAGCTCACCGGCTTCGACGACACGCGCGTCTTCCTCACGCTTCCCCAGGGCCGACGACCGACGACGCTGCCACCCACCGAGCTGCACTGGAGCACCTGCCTGGAGCCGGGCGTCGACGTCCATCCGGTGCGCGAGCCCCGTCGGACCACATTCGCCCGCAGCCTGGTGGACGCGGCCAGTCGGAGTACACATCAACGTCGCGTGCGGGTGCTGGTGATCGCGGCATTCCAGCAGGGTCTGGTCAACACCGACGCCGTGACAGAGGCCCTGGCGAGGCACGGCACATGCCGTCATCGAGCATTGATCATCGAATCCGTCCTCGACGCTCTCGGCGGCATCCAGTCATTACCGGAACGCGACTTCACCTGGATCTGGCGCGTCCTCGGCCTCGCCCGGCCCGCGCGCCAGCAGCGGGTCAAGGGCGCGGACGGCCGGTACTACCTCGACGTCTACTGGCGCGAACTCGATCTCGCCGTCGAGAGCCACGGCGCGCCACATCGCGCGGTCGAGCGCTGGGATGCCGACGTGGTCCGTGGCAATGAGGTCACGATCACCGGCAGCCGTGTACTGGTGTTCACCTCGTTCGCGATCCGGCACGATCGGGCCGTCGTCGCCGACCAACTGCTGCGAATGGCACGGCATTGCGGCTGGACCGGTCGGGCGTCGACGCGCGACGAGTTCCTGAACCTCGACGCCCTCGAACGCCATTCCGCCGCCTGATCCGGGCAGGCCCGCGGAGGATGTGAGGTCGCGGTCGTGCTAGCAACCGCGGAGTCACATCCTCCGTCACCCGGGGCGCTAGATCAGAGGTTCGGGAACCAGAGGGCCATCTCGCGGGCCGCGGACTCCTCGGAGTCCGAGGCGTGAACGAGGTTCTCGCGATTCGACAACGACAGGTCGCCGCGCACGGTGCCCGGCGCCGCGACGCGGCCATCCGTCGCGCCGTTGAGCGCGCGCACCACGGAGATCGCCTCATCGCCCTCGAGCACGAGAGCCACCAGCGGGCCGGAGACCGCGAACTCGCGCAACGGCGGATACCAGGGCTGATCGACGTGCTCGGCGTAGTGCGTGTCGGCCAGCTGTGCGTCGATCGAACGCAGCTCCATCGCCACCAGAGTCAGCCCCTTGGCTTCGTATCGCGAGAGGACATCGCCCACCAGACCACGGCGGACCGCGTCGGGCTTGATGAGAACGAGGGTGCGCTGTGTCATGCCCCGAACCTATCGCCCGGCCCGCGAGTCCAGGAGATCGGACCCGCTGCGAGGGTCAGAGATCGGCCGCGAGAATCGCCTCGACATAGGCCGCCGACCGGTTCGATCCGATGATGCCCGGGGCCATCTTGTTCATCACATAGGAGACCGTCAGGCCGCGATCGAGGAACATCACCGTCAACGAGCCACCCCAGCCGCCCCAGAAGCACGTCCGCTCGTCGGGGATGTACGGCAAGGTATCGGGTTCGGGCAATGCGAACCCGATACCGAACCTGAGCGGCACCCCGAGCACCAGGTCGACATTGCGCGACTGCTCCTCGAAGATCCGGTCGATCGTCGATGGCGAGAGCAGCTCGACGCCGTCGACCGTCCCGCCCAAGGTGATCGCCGAGAACGTCCGGGCCAGCGCACGCGCGTTGGTGTGCCCATTGAGCGCGCCCATGTCCGCCCGGCGCCAGGCCACGGTATTGGCGGCCGAGGCATCGGCGACGGGACCGGTGAAGGTCTTAACGACGGGAGAATCGGGATCCAGGCTCTCGAGGTCGAAGGGCAGCGGCGGCGGAGGCACGATCTCGGCGATGCGGTCGTCGTCCTCGGGCTGTGCCCCGATCTGCAGGTCCACCTCCAGAGGGGCGGCGATCTCCTCGGCGACGAACTGCTTGAGCATGCGGCCGTCGGTCCGCCGAATCACCTCGCCGAGCAGGTGGCCCTGATTGTTGGCGTGGTAACCCGAGGCGGTGCCCGGCTCCCACCAGGGCGCCTGCTCGGCGAGCCGCGAGGTCGCTGTGTCCCAGTCGTACATGTCGGTCACCACGAAGGGCTGCTCCCAGCCGGACACCCCCGAGGTGTGGGACATCAGCTGCCGGACCGTGACGGCGTCCTTACCGTTCTGCGCGAACTCCGGCCAGTACCGCGCGACCGGCGCATCGAGGTCGATCAGCCCGCGGTCCACGCACATGAGGACGGCCAGGGCGGTGATCTCTTTGGTCGTGGACCAGACGTTCACGATCGTGTCGCGCTCCCACGCGAGGGTCCGCGCGGCATTGCGGTGACCGCCCCAGAGATCGACGACGGTCTCGCCGTCCAGGTTCACCGCGATCGCGCCACCGAGCTCCTCTCCTGAGTCGAGATGTTCGGCGAAGACACGTCGCAGCTCCTCGAAGCGTTCGTCCTGGAATCCATCGACGGTCATGTGCATCCTCCCTCGGTGAACCGGCGCAAGCGTCGGAGGCAGTGATCCACATCACTGTCAGGAGGCAGACTAGCGATCCTCCACCCGATGGCGCGATGGTTAATCTGGACATCTCTGACGTCGGCCGGAGGACCACATGAGCACCTTGCCCTGGTGGCGCGACGCGGTGATCTATCAGATCTACCCTCGTTCCTTCGCCGATGCCGACGGGGACGGGATCGGCGATCTTCCCGGCATCACCGCACGACTCGAGCATCTCCGCGACCTGGGCGTCGATGCCCTCTGGCTGTCCCCCTTCTACGTCTCGCCGCAGCACGACGCCGGCTACGACGTGGCGGACTTCCGCGATGTCGACCCGCTGTTCGGCACCCTCGCGGACTTCGACGTGCTGCTGGACCGGGCCCACCGGCTCGGATTGCGCGTCATCGTCGACCTCGTGCCCAACCATTCGTCGAACGAGCATCCCTGGTTCCAGGCCGCACTCGCCGCTGCGCCCGGCAGCCCCGAGCGGGCGCGGTACGTCTTCCGCGACGGCCGAGGCGATCAAGGAGAGCAGCCACCCAACAACTGGGTCAGCAACTTCGGTGGTCCGGCCTGGACTCGCGTCACCGAACCCGACGGCCGGCCCGGTCAGTACTACCTGCATCTCTTCGACTCGTCTCAGCCGGACTTCGACTGGACGAATGACGAGGTGCGCGAGGAGTTCGAGAGCATCCTGCGGTTCTGGCTCGACCGCGGCGTCGACGGCTTCCGTGTGGACGTCGCGCACGGCCTCGTCAAAGCCCAGGGGCTGCCCGACGCGGATCTGTCGATCGACCCCCACGTCGACACCACGACGCTGCTGCCGATGTGGGACCAGCCCGGCGTCCACGACATCTATCGGCGCTGGCGGAGCATCGTCGACGACTACTCAGAGGATCTGGCGGACGTCTGGGGTGATGATGCCGACCGCGTGCTCTGCGCGGAGGCGTGGGTACAGCCCTCCGAGGCGCTCTCCCGCTACGTCCGCCCCGATGAGCTGCACCAGTCCTTCAACTTCGGCTATCTCATGACACCGTGGATCGCCGGGGAGCTGCGAGCCTCGATCGCGGACTCACTCGCCGCCACGGAGACGGTCGGCGCCCCGCAGACCTGGGTGCTGTCCAATCACGATGTCGTCCGGCATGCGTCGCGCTTCGGCTATCCCCAGCGGCCGGGACTGGCCCGGATGCCCGGTATCGGCGCCGACGACCCCCAGCCCGATGCCGAGCTGGGATTACGGCGCGCACGGGCCTCGACGGCCCTCATGCTCGCGTTGCCCGGCTCGGCTTACCTGTATCAAGGCGAGGAGCTCGGCCTCCCCGAGGCGACCCGTCTGCCAGACGATGCTCGTCAGGACCCCACCTGGGAACGCTCCGCGCACACCGACCGCGGCCGCGACGGCTGCCGCGTCCCCCTCCCCTGGTCGGCGAACGAACCCTCCTTCGGCTTCGGGCCGAGCGCCCTGTCCTGGCTACCCCAACCCGATGAGCTCGGCTCCCTCGCCGTCGATCGACAGGACGGCACCGAGGGGTCGACGCTGGAGCTGTACCGCAGGCTCCTGACACTGCGCCGGAGCCGCGGGCTGGGTCGCGGCGAGCTCTCCTGGATCGACGATCAGAACGGCGATGCCGTGGCCTTCCACATCAGATCCGGCGATCTCGACACGGTGGTCATCGCGAATCTCGGCCCGTCGACCCTCCCACTGCCAGAACACCTCACGCCCCTCGCGTCCAGCGGTCCGCTCGACGGCCAAGGGCTCCCTCCCGACACGACCGTCTGGTTGCACCACCCCCACCGCCCCTGAGAGTTGCGGCTCCCTGAGTTCTCTCCTAAGTTGAGAATCCGCTGTGGCGTCAGTCACAGGACCACCGGCGACGGGTTCACGGACGACCTAAGGGGCGATTCGATGGGACGCAGGACATGAGGCGTACGGGCGCCGCACTCCGCCGAACGCTGGGCGCCGCGGCCTGCGCGACCCTAGCGGTGTCATTCCTCGCCGCCTGCGGCGGAGACAGCGGCAAGCCCACACTCAACTGGTACATCAACCCCGACGGCCAGGAGACCCTCACGCAGCTCGCCGAGGACTGCAGCACCGACGACTACGACATCGCGATCCAGCTGCTCCCGGCCAGCGCCACCGATCAGCGGACCCAGCTCGCCCGCCGGCTGGCCGCCGGAGACAGCTCCACCGATCTGATGAGCCTCGACCCGGTCTTCGTTCCCGAGTTCGCCAATGCCGATTGGCTCCTGACCTTCGAGGACGACCTCGCCGACCAGGCCCTCGACGACGTTCTCGACGGGCCGGCGGACATCGTCCAGTGGAACGACCAGGTCGTCGCCGTGCCGCAGTGGGCGAACACGCAGGTGCTCTGGTACCGCAAGTCGCTCGCCGAGGCCGCCGGACTCGATATGTCTCAACCAGTCACCTGGGATCAGGTCATCGACGCCGCGGCCGACCAGGGCGGCACCGTCGGCGTGCAGGCCAACCGCTACGAGGCCTATGTCGTCTGGATCAACGCGATGATCCAAGGTGCCGGGGGCAATATCCTCGACCCGGACACCGTGGAGGACGGGCGCGACGCCAAGGTCACCATCGACTCCCAAGCCGGCAAGGACGCGGCGGCCGTCATCCAGAAGCTCGTCGACTCCGGCGCGGCCCAACCCGACCTCAGTACCTCCAATGAGGGCACCAGCCTGGGCCGGATGTTCCCCTCCGAAGGCCCCGGCTCGTTCATGGTCAACTGGACCTTCGTCTACTCCAACTACAAGGGACTCATCGGCCAGCCCGGCGGCCCCGCCGACGACGAGGCCTTCGAGGACCTCGGATGGGTCCGCTACCCGCAGACCGTCGAGGGCGAGGACTCCAAGCCTCCGATCGGCGGCATCGAGATCGGCGTCGGGGCCTTCACCGAGCACCCGGACTTCGCCCGGGAGGCGGCGCTCTGCGTCGCCAGTCCCGAGGCTCAGACCGCCCTGGCGGTCAACGACGGCTTCGCGCCGACCCGCGAGTCCGTCTACGACTCCCCCGAGCTGGCAGAGGCCTTCCCCGCAGATCTCCTGGAACTCCTCCGGGACAGTATCGATGAGGCTGGACCACGGCCCAAGAGCGCCTTCTACAGTCAGATCTCCAATGCGATCCAGTCTCGCTGGCACCCGCCGTCGAGCGTCAATCCCGACACCACACCCGAGCGTTCCGCCGCCTTCTTGAAGGCGGTCCTGCGAGGGGAGGCTCTGCTGTGACCACCACCGCCGAAACCTCGACGAAGCCGAGACGCGAGGCTCGCACGTCGGACAAGTCCCGGGCCGAGAACCGCCTCGCGATCAAACTCGTCGCCCCGGCCATCGCCCTGATGCTGCTCGTCACGGCTTTCCCGATGCTGCGGGCGTTGTACCTCTCGATGTTCGACTACACGCTCACGGCACCCGACGACCGTACCTTCGTGGGCTTCCAGAACTACCTCACCGCGCTGAGCGACCAGCTGTTCTGGCGCGACACCGCCAACACCGTGTTCATCATGGTGGTCACGGTCTTCTTCGAGCTGGTGATCGGCTTCGCCTTCGCGATGGTGATGCACAAGCTGATCTTCGCCCGCGGCCTCGTGCGCACCTCTATCCTCATCCCCTACGGCATCATCACCGTCGTCTCGGGCTTCGCGTGGCAGTTCGCCTTCTCCAACACGAACGGCTTCGTCAACAACTGGATCCCGTTCATGAACACCGACTTCAACTGGTTCGGTGACTATTGGTCCGCGATGGCCGCGATCATGGTGTCGGAGATCTGGAAGACCACGCCCTTCATGGCCCTGCTGCTGCTCGCCGGACTGGCCCAGGTGCCCGAAGACATGCTCGAGGCGGCCAAGGTCGACGGCGCGAGCTGGTGGCAACGGCTGTGGCGGGTGATCCTGCCGAATATGCGGGCGGCGATCATGGTCGCCGTGCTCTTCCGCGCACTGGACGCCTACCGCATCTTCGACAACATCTTCGTCATGACCAACGGCGCCCAGGGAACCGAGTCGATCTCCTTCCTCACCTACCGTCAGGTGATCGAGCAGTTCCAGCTCGGGATCGGATCGGCGCTCTCGGTCCTGCTGTTCCTGTCGGTGCTGGTGGTCGCCTTCGGCATCGTCAAGCTCTTCCGCGTCGATCTGTCAGCAGCCAGGCAGGGGTGAGCACCATGCGCAACGACACACTCAGCCGTATCGGCACCGCCCTCGGGCTCGCCCTCATCGTCATCTGGTGCCTGCTTCCGGTGGCCTGGATCGTCTCGCTGTCCTTCAAGAGCCAGGAGGCGGTCACCAACGGCAGTCCGGGGTTCTTCCCCTCAGGCGGAGGGGGCGCCGGGTGGCAAAACTACGTGGACGTGGTGAAGGATGACCAGTTCCGCCAGGCCATCTTCAACTCCATCGGCATCTGCCTCATCGCCACCGCGCTCTCCGTCGTGATCGCGACGCTGACTGCTTACGCGGTGGCCCGGCTGGAGTTCAAGGGCAAGAAGTTCGTCTTGACCACCGCGCTCGTGATCGCGATGTTCCCGGTGGTCTCCCTCGTCGGTCCGCTGTTCGACATGTGGCGCACGTTCGGGATCTACGACACCTGGGCCGGCCTGATCATCCCCTATATGTCGTTCACCCTGCCGCTGGCGATCTGGACTCTCTCGGCATTCTTCCGCGAGATCCCCTGGGAGATGGAGCAGGCCGCGCAGGTCGACGGCGCCACCGCCTGGCAGGCTTTCCGGCGGGTCATCGTCCCGCTGGCCGCACCCGGCGTGTTCACCGCGGCGATCCTGACCTTCTTCTTCGCCTGGAACGACTTCGTCTTCGGTATCTCGCTGACCTCCACCGAGCGGGCCCGGCCCATCCCGGCGGCGTTGTCCTTCTTCGTCGGGGACGATCCGTTCAACCGGCCGGCATCGCTGCTGGCCGCCGGTGCCGTCGTCGCGACGGTGCCCATCGTCCTCCTGGTCCTGTTTTTCCAGCGCAAGATCGTCGCCGGTCTCACCGCCGGCGCAGTGAAGGGTTGAGCTCATGGCAGCCATCGAGATGAAGAACATCGTCAAGCAGTACGGAGACGGCTACCCGGCGGTCAACGACGTGAGCATCGACGTCGCGGACGGCGAGTTCGTCATCCTGGTCGGGCCCTCGGGCTGCGGCAAGTCGACGCTGCTGCGGATGATCGTGGGGCTGGAGGACATCACCTCCGGCGACATGCTCATCGACGGCGAGCGGGTCAACGACCTCGCGCCCCGGGATCGCAATCTCGCGATGGTGTTCCAGAATTACGCGCTGTACCCGCACCTCACGGTCTACGAGAACATCGCCTTCCCACTGCGCCTCGCCAAGCGCAGCAAGGAGGAGATCGACGAGAAGGTCCGCGAGGCCAGCCGCACGCTCGACCTCGACGAGCACCTGGAGCGCAAGCCCGCCAATCTCTCCGGCGGTCAGCGCCAGCGTGTCGCGATGGGGCGGGCGATCGTGCGCGATGCTAAGGCGTTCCTGTTCGACGAGCCGCTGTCGAACCTCGACGCCAAGCTGCGCGGCCAGATGCGCACCGAGATCTCGCGGCTGCAGAAGCGGCTCGGCATCACCACCGTCTACGTCACCCACGACCAGACCGAGGCCATGACGCTCGGCGACCGGGTCGCCGTGATGAAGAAGGGCGTCCTGCAACAGCTCGCCTCACCCCGCGAGCTCTACGAGCAGCCGGCCAATCTCTTCGTGGCTGGCTTCATCGGATCCCCGCCGATGAACTTCCTGCCCGCCACGGTCGAGAACGGCCAGATCACGCTGCCCTTCGGCACCTTCCCGCTGCCCGCGGACAAGGCCGAGCGCGCGGCCGGCAAGGGCCTGCTGATGGCGGGCATCCGGCCGGAGCACTTCGAGGACGCCACGGTGCAGGCCGATGTCGACGAGTCGCGTACCTTCACCGCGCACATCGATGTCCGCGAGTGGCTCGGCGATCAGCAATACGCGTACGTGCCGTATGACGCCGAGCAGGAGGTGCAGGACCAGTTGCGCGAGCTGGCCCGTGAGGGCGATGGCGACTCGCTGCGCACGCAGCTCGTCGTCTCGCTGGACTCGGCGAGCCAGATCAGCGAGGACGACGAGGCGAAGCTGTCGATCGACACCGACAAGATTCACATCTTCGACCCCTCGACGGGAGAGAACCTCACCGTCGGCCTGTGAGGTGACCGCCGGTGGTTGAGTAGCCCCGTCCGCTCAGCGGGCGCGGCGCATCGAAACCACCACTCGTATATGGTGTCGAGACTCAGCGGCGGCGACGGGACTTGCCGCGGACAGCCTCCATGATCTCGGCATTCCACTCGTGCTCGCGGATGAGGCGGTAGCGCTCGCCCGCGACACGCAGGTAGGCGGCAGCGGGGCGTTCGTCGGGGCCGCGCACCCCCGCCTCCTCGATCATCTCCAGCACCGGCACGAACTCCTCGGCGTACCAGCGCTCGGCCATCGTCTTCTTGTCCATATAGGCGCCCTCGGCGTGCATCGTGCGGGTCGCCCACGCCTCGACCGTCTCGGCGATGATCCCGTAGTCGGTCGGCTCATCGACCGCCACCGCAGCCCGTGCCTCACCCGTGAACGGCACGCGTTCGAGCATGATCCGTCGCCAGTGCTTGCGTTCCAGGTCCTCACGACCACCGATGCCGACCGGCCGCAGGAAGGTGTCGATCGCGGTCACGCGGGCCTCGATGACCTTGAGCCCCATGCTGCGCGCGACCGAGACACGGTGGTGACCGTCACGCACGAAGTAGTAGTCCCCCACCTGATAGACGTCGATCGGCGGGATCTCCTCGCCCGTCCGGCTGGCGCGCGCCAGCCGCTCCCATCGCTGCCGGCTGCGTGTCGAGGTCGGACGGAAACGGCGATCGAAGTCCCGCATGCGATCCACCGAGCCGACGATCGCATCGAGAGGGATGACCTTGGTGCCGGCGTAGTGCTCGGCTCGGCGCCCCAGCGCCGCGACCACATCGTCGAAGGACATCGACTGAGTCGTGTCGGAGTCACCGCGCATCCGCGCGGCGAGCGATGACAGGACCTGATGGCGCCGCGCGCGCATGAAGTCGCTCTCGGCGTCGACGCGGGGTGACCCCGAACTGCTCACCATGAGAATCTCCTTGGTCAGGCGCTGCGTCCGGCTCCCGTGGACGGGGAGCCGACCGCCTGCGGTTCGATCTCCAGCACCGTCCAGGGGATGACATTGCGCACGAGGGTGTCGCCGAGCCGGCGATCGGGCTTGTTCATGCCGTAAGGGTGGATGTGGCCATGCAGGTGCCACGTGGGGGCCAAGGCATCGATGAGCTCGTGCAACGCCTCGATGCCCCGATGGGCCGGGTCGGGCTCATCGCCGAGACCCGACGGAGGGGCGTGCGTGAGCAGCACGTCGACGGGCCCGCCGGCGGCCTCGATCAGCCTCGCCACTCGACGCCGGTACTGCTCCTGCGTGTACTGATGCGCGCCATCGTTGTAGCGCACCGAGCCCCCGAGACCGGCTACGCGGAGTCCGCCGATGTCGACCACCCGGTCGTCGACCGAGACGAAGCCCGACGGAGCCGAACGCTCTCCACCGACCGGATCGTGGTTGCCCGGCACGCAGGCGGCGGGGACGCCCAGCGCGTCGGCGAGGGCCCCCAGGTAGTCCCAGGGCAGATCACCGGCAGAGAGGAGCAGACCGGCCCCGACCCGCGGCGCACGCGAGCGCGCGGCGGGTACCTCCTCATCGGCGACGACCAGCACGCGGACCATGTCACGAGAATACTCGCGTGAGCGCCGGTCGCCGAGGTCGTGAGAGTCAGGCCGGTGGTTCGTCGGCGGCCGCCCATCGGGCGCGATCGCTCTCGATCCGGCGTCCCATCCAGACGGCGGTGCCCCAGAGGGCCGCGAACATGAGACCGACGAGGAACATGATCGGCGTGATGAATCCGAGGGCGATCGCCGCGACCTGGATGGCGTGGCCGAGCCATTCGCCCACCGGCGTGCGCAACAGTCCCGCGGCGAGCAGGCAGGCGACCGCGAGACCCACGCCGATCGTGATGCCGAGTGCGGGGTCGAGGTCCTCGACCATGATCATGACCGGGGCCGAGAGCCCGAGGACGATCGACTCGAAGCACAGCACTGCCATCGCCAGGTGTTTCACGGACGTTCCTCCCCGGTCACACCGAGCAGTGTGCGCGCCTCTCCGACGGTCACGACGGACCCGGTGACGAGGACGCCGCCACTGCCGACCGCGTCTTCATAACCCTCGGCGGACTCGGCGCGGGCGATGCCCTCCTCGAGGGCCGCGTCGAGTCGGGGAGCAGAGGAGACGCGCTCCTCGCCGAAGATGTCCGCCGCGATCTGAGCGAGCTCGATGGCCGGCAACGAGCGATCCGAGGAGTTCTCGGTGGCGACGATATGGGCGAGCACCGGCTCGAGCTGACGCAGCATCTCCTCGACATCCTTGTCGCCCATCATCGCGACGACGCCGACGAGCGGACTGAAGCTGAACTCCTCCTGCACCGCGAGCAGCATCGTCTCGACACCGTGCGGATTGTGGGCGGCGTCGAGGAGCACGGCCGGGCCGCGTCGCACGACCTCGAGCCGGCCCGGCGAGCGAACCTCACCGAAGGCCTGGCGCACCAGATCGGGATCGAGCTCCTTGGCGCCCGTGAACGTCTCGACGGCGGCGAGCGCCAGGGCGGCATTACGTGCCTGGTGCTCGCCGTGCAGCGGCAGGAGGAGATTCTCGTAGCGTCCGCTGAGGCTCTGCAGCGTGAACTGCTGGCCGCCGACCGCCGGCACACGGCTCTCGACGCCGAAGTCGATCCCCTCGCGCACGACCGGCGCACCGACCTCTATCGCCCGGCGCATGAGCACGTCGAGCACCTCGGGCTGCTGGCCCGCGAGCACGGCCTGTCCGCCGGGCTTGATGATGCCGGCCTTCTCCACCGCGATCTGCTCGGGCGAGTCGCCGAGGTAGCGGGCGTGGTCGACACCGATCGGCGTCACGACGGCGACGCGGGCGTCGGCGACGCTCGTGGCGTCCCAACTGCCGCCCATGCCGACCTCGACGATCGCGGCATCCACCGGGGCGTCGGCGAAGGACGCATAGGCCATCGCGACCATGAGCTCGAAGAAGGAGAGCGGGTGCTCCTGCTGGTCGTCGATCAGCCGCGCGAAGGGCGCGACATCCTCATAGGCTCGGACGAACTCCTCATCGGTCAGCGGATCGCCGTCGATGCTGATGCGCTCGGTGATCGACTGCAGATGCGGGCTGGTGAACCGACCCGTCCGAAGCCCCAGCGCCCGCACCAGAGCGTCGATCATGCGGCTGGTGGTGCTCTTGCCGTTGGTGCCGGTCAGCTGGATCAGCGGCGTGGCGTCCTGCGGATTGCCGAGCAGCTCGCAGATCGCGCGGATACGGTCCAAGGAGGGCTCGAGCTTGGTCTCGGGCCAGCGGGCGAGCAGCTCTGCCTCGACCTCGCGCAGGGTGGGATTCATCCTCTCCAGCCTATCGCCCGCCTCGATCCTCCCCCTGGCCCGAACCGCGAGGGGGGGGGGGGGGGGGGGGGGGGGGGGGGGGGGGGGCGGGGGGGGGGGGGCGGGGGCGGGGGGGGGGCCGGT
>NZ_VLNT01000005.1:24146-217789 GCF_007421815.1 Aeromicrobium piscarium
CCCCCCCCCCTCCCCCCCCCCCCCCGCCCGCCCCCGCCCGCCCCCCCCCCCCCCCCCCCCCCCCCCCCCCCCCCCCCCCCCCCCCCCACCACTCGCGGTCGAGATTGCACCACTGAATGGGTGGACGCGGGGTGACCCGCGATGGCGGCGCTTCCGTAGACTGGGCGATTGTGAACACCGTCCCGGAGAAGCCCGTGCTCGAAGGCCTCGAAGCCAAGTGGTCCCATGCGTGGGAGGAGCGCGGCACCTACCGCTTCGACCGCACCAAGACGCGCGAGGAGATCTACTCGATCGACACGCCCCCGCCCACTGTCTCGGGGTCCCTGCACGTCGGGCACGTGTTCAGCTACACGCACACCGATGTCGTCGCGCGCTTCCAGCGCATGCGCGGCAAGGAGGTGTTCTATCCGATGGGCTGGGACGACAACGGCCTGCCCACCGAACGCCGCGTGCAGAACTACTACGGTGTGCGCTGCGACCCCTCGCTGCCGTACGAACCGGACTTCACACCGCCGGCCAAGCCCGATGCCAAGAAGCAGATCCCGATCAGCCGTCGCAACTTCATCGAGCTGTGCAATGAGCTGGTCCACGAGGACGAGAAGGTCTTCGAGCAGCTCTGGCGCACGCTCGGCCTGTCGGTCGACTGGACGCAGACCTACACCACGATCGGCGCCGAGGCGCAGACCGTGAGCCAGCGCGCCTTCCTACGCAATGTCGGCCGCGACGAGGCGTACAGCCAGGACGCGCCGACGCTGTGGGATGTCACCTTCCAGACCGCCGTGGCCCAGGCGGAACTCGAGGCCCGCGAGTATCCCGGCCACTACTACCGTGTCGCGTACCAGCACGCCGACGGTCCCGTCTACATCGAGACCACCCGTCCGGAGTTGACCGCCGCGGCCGTCGCGCTGATCGCGCACCCCGATGACGAGCGCTACCAGCATCTCTTCGGCGGCACCGTGACCTCGCCGCTGTTCGGTGTCGAGGTGCCGGTCATCGCCGACACCGCCGCGGACCCTGAGAAGGGCTCGGGCATCGTGCACTGCTGCACCTTCGGCGACCTGACCGATGTGCAGTGGTGGCGCCAGTTCCAGCTGCCCAATCGCACGGTGATCGGCCGCGACGGCCGCTTCCTGCGCGAGACCCCCGAGTGGATCGCCACCGACGGCGGCCGCGCGCTCTACGAGGAGCTCGCCGGTAAGACCGTCTTCTCCGCCCGGGAGCTGACCGTGGCGGCGCTGCAAGAGGCGGGCGACCTCGACGGTGAGCCGAAGCCCACGCAGCGCATGGCGAACTTCTACGAGAAGGGTGACAAGCCGCTCGAGATCGTCTCCACCCGCCAGTGGTATCTCAAGAACGGCGGCCGCGACAGCGAACTCGCACAGACGCTGATCAAGCGCGGTGACGAGATCACCTTCGTGCCGGCCTACATGCAGTCGCGCCTCACCAACTGGATCGAGGGGCTCAACGGCGACTGGCTGGTCAGCCGCCAGCGCTTCTTCGGCATCCCCTTCCCGGTCTGGTACCGGCTCGACGCCGACGGCGAGCCGGACTATGAGGATCCGATCTTCGCGACCGAGGCCGAGCTGCCGGTCGATCCTGCCTCGCAGGCTCCCGCCGGCTTCGAGGAGTCGCAGCGCGGCGTCCCGGGCGGCTTCATCGCCGACCCCGATGTGCTCGACACCTGGGCGACCTCGTCGCTCACCCCCGAGTTGGTCTGCGGCTGGGAGCGCGACAACGATCTGTTCGAGCGCACCTTCCCGATGGACGTCCGACCGCAGGGCCACGACATCATCCGGACCTGGCTGTTCAGCTCGCTGGTGCGCGCCCACCAGGAGTTCGGCACCGTGCCGTGGAAGTACGCCACGCTCTCGGGCTTCGTGGTCGACCCGGACCGCAAGAAGATGAGCAAGTCCAAGGGCAATGTCGTGGTGCCCGACGAGATCATCGACAAGTTCGGCGCCGACGCTGTGCGCTGGCGCGCGGCCGGAGCCCGCCCGGGGGCGGACTCGCCCTTCGACGAGGCACAGATGAAGGTCGGGCGCCGCCTCGCGATGAAGGTGCTCAATGCGAGCAAGTTCGTGCTCGCCGCGGAGGACGCCTACGGACTCGGCGCGGACGCCTCCTTCCTCGACCCCGCCAAGGTCACCGAGCCCCTCGACCGTGCGCTGCTCACGGGCCTGCAGTCGGTGGCCCGCGAGGCGACCGAGCACTTCGAGGCCTTCGACTACACCTCCGCTCTGGAGGTCACGGAGAAGTTCTTCTGGGACTTCTGCGACGACTACCTCGAGCTGGTCAAGGAGCGGGCGCGGCGCGACGATGCCGCCGGCGACTCGGCCAAGGCCACGTTCGTGCTGGCGCTGTCGGCACAGCTGCGTCTGCTCGCGCCGTTCCTGCCGTACGTGACCGAGGAGGTCTGGTCCTGGTGGCAGGAGGGCTCGATCCACCGCGCCGGCTGGCCGACCGTCGAGGCCGACCTCGCGGTCGAGACGCAGGACGCCGGGCTGCTCTCGGTGGCGGCACAAGCACTCGCGGGCATCCGCGGGGCCAAGTCGACCGCCAAGGTCAGCCAGCGCACCGAGGTCACGGCCGTGACGGTCGCCGGGCGTTCAGCGGACCTGGAGACCCTCGGCCTGGCACTCGGGGATGTGAAGGCCGCGGGCCGGGTGACCGGCGAGGTCACGACGACCCCCGACGACTCGGCCTCCGAGCTCACCGTCACCGCCACTCTGGCCGAGTAGGACCGCGTCCACTCAGCCGGGCGTGGTTTCGATACGGCCCTCATTCCTCCCCCGCAAGCGGGAGGTGCCCCCAGGGCCTACTCAACCACCGAGAAGCGCACGATCATCGGTGGTTGAGTAGCCAGAAGCCGTTCACGGACGACCCGTATCGACACCACGGGACTGTGGGTGGTTGCGCTCTGTGACGGCTGCACCTGGCCCGCACGGGTCAGCCGGTGATGGCGCGGGCGGCCTCGCGGGCGGCCTCGGGAGTGCTGGCGGCCAGCGCAGCCTCGGCGGCCTGTTGACACTGTTCCAGGGTGACGGTCGACAGCTTGGCACCCACCAGCGGAGCGGCGGTGCCGGCTGAGGACAGCGACGTGATCCCGAGGCCCGTCAGCACGCAGGCGAGCAGCGGATCGGCTGCGGCCTCGCCACACACCCCCACCGGCTTACCCGCCTCCTGGCCCGCGCGCGCCGCGATGGCCATGAGCTCCAGTAGAGCCGGCTGCCACGGATCGTTGAGCGCGGCCAACGACGGCGTCATGCGGTCCGCGGCGAAGGTGTACTGGGCGAGATCGTTGGTGCCGATCGACAGGAAGTCCACGTGCCGCAGGAGGCGATCGGCGTGCAGGGCGGCACTGGGGATCTCGATCATGACCCCTGGCACGAGGCCCACGGAGCGGGCGCGCGAGGCGAACCACGCGGCCTCGTCCTCGGTCGCGACCATCGGCGCCATGGTCCACACCGGCCCCTCGCTGTCGGCGGCGGCCTGGGCGATCGCCTCGAGCTGGCGATCGAGCAGTCCTTCGTCGCGCTGCCCGAGCCGCATGCCGCGCACGCCGAGCGCAGGATTGGGCTCGTCGGGGATCGTGGCGAAGGCGACCGGCTTGTCCGAGCCCGCGTCGAGCGTGCGGACGACCACCTTGCGCGAGCCCAGCGCCGTCAGCACAGGCCGGTAGATCTCGGCCTGCTCCTCGACGCCCGGCTCCGTCTCACGGTCGAGGAAGCACAGCTCGGTGCGGAAGAGCCCGACGCCCTCGACGGGCTTGTCGGCCACTGCGCGAGCCGATGCGCCGTCCTGCACGTTCGCGAGGATCTCGACGCGATGACCATCGGAGGTGGCGCCCGGGCCCGTCCACGAGGCGGCGGCCTCGCCCACCTTGCGCGCAGCCTCCGTGCGCTCCGCGACCATCTGCGGGTCCGGCTCGACGACGATGTCGCCCGTCGCGCCGTCGACGAGGACCGGGAGGCCCACCTCGACATCGTCGAGGCCCTCCACGCCGACCACGCAGGGGATTCCGAGCTGTCGCGAGATGATCGAGGTGTGGCTGGTCGGACCACCCAGTGATGTCGCGATCGCGACGACGAGCGCCGGGTCGAGACCCGCGGTGTCGGCAGGGGCCAGGTCATCGGCCAGCAGCACGGCGGGCTCGGCCGGGGCGGGGATGCCGGGCTCGGGCTGGCCGGAGAGCTCGGCGACGATGCGATCGCGGACATCGCGCAGGTCGGTGACCCGCTCGGCCATCAGACCGCCGGCCGACCTGAACATCGCCGCGAGATCGTCGACGGCCCCGTCGATGGCGGCGTACAGACCGTTGGCCTCGCCGAGACGCTTCTGGACCAACGCGACCAGGCCGCGGTCGCGCGCGATGCCGGCGGTCGCGGTCAGCACCTCCGAGGCGGCACCGCTGGCACGACCGGCACGCTCCTGCAACCGTCCGGCCACGACCTCGGCGGCAGCGCTGAAACGCTCGGCGCCCTCGGTCGCATCGAGCTGCGGATCATCGGCGGGGATCGTCGGGCGAGGCATGGGACGGACGACGGGACCGCTGCCGACTCCCGGCACGACGGCGGTTCCGTGCAACGTGATCTGGGCCATGGTCAGAGCCTACCGACAACCGGTCGCGAGGTCGCGGCCCCGTGGGCTAATATCCACACAAAACCACGTCGATCCTCACGATCGGTCATCCGAGGGGGTGCCATGTACGCCGCCGAACGCCAGGCGATGCTCGCCGAGCGGCTCCTGCACGAGGGCCGCCTCGTCGTCGTCGACGTGGCCGGCGAGCTCGGAGTCTCCGGCGAGACGGTGCGACGCGACCTCGCGGTCCTCGAGCGCGACGGCATCGCGCAGCGGGTCCACGGCGGTGCCGTTCCGGCCCGCTCGCTCCTGGGCGAGACCGCACTCGCTCAGCGGGAGACCCAGTACCAGGCGCAGAAGAAGCGCATCGCCCGCGCCGCCCTGGACTTCGTCCCCGTCGGAGGCAGTGTCGGCTTCGACGCCGGGAGCACGGTCGAACAGCTCGTCGAGCTCCTCCCCGCCGACGCGGAGCTGACGATCCTCACCCATGCCGTGCCCATCGCGGCGAAGCTGACCACCCTCGGGGAGGCGGACGTCCACGTCATCGGCGGCCGCATCCGGGGCATCACCGGCGCGGCCGTCGGGCAACGGGCGGTGGAGGCTTACCACCAGGCGCGGATCGATGTGGCTTTCCTGGGCACCAATGGCATCAGTGACTCCCACGGCTTCAGCACCCATGATGCCGACGAGGCGGCCGTCAAGCGCGCCCTCGCCGAAGCAGCCCGACTCGTCGTCGTCGTCGCCGACGCGAGCAAGCTCGGCGCCGAACCCGTCTTCACCTTCGCCGATCTGGCGGATGTCGATGTGCTCGTGACCGATACCGGCGCGAGCGACCATGCCCTGGCGCGTCTGCGCGAGGCCGGAATCGAGGTGCTCTGCGCATGATCGTGACCCTGACCCCGAACCCGAGCGTCGATCGCACGATCCAGCTCGCCGCGCCGCTCGACCGCGGCGGTGTCATCCGCTCCCGGTCGACCCACGACGACCCCGGCGGCAAGGGTGTCAACGTGGCGCAGGTGGTCCGCGCCGCCGGCGAGCGGACGCTCGCGATCCTCCCCGGTGATGCCGACGATCCGCTCGTCCGTCAGCTGCGTGAGCGGGCGCTCCCCCATGAGGCCGTCGACCTCGGTGCCCCGCTACGGGTCAACCTCACCCTGGCCGAGGACGACGGCACCACGACCAAGATCAACGAGCCCGGCCCCGAGCTCCTGTCCGAGGTGCGCGAGCGGCTCGCCACCGCCGTCATCGCGGCTGCCGCCGATGCCACCTGGGTGGCCCTCTGCGGTTCGCTTCCTCCGGGCGCGCCCGCCCACTGGTACGGGGATCTCGCCGCACAGGTCGACGCTCCGGTGGCCCTCGACACGTCGGGCGCCGCACTCGCCGCCGCGGTCGAGCGGGCCCCGGAGTCGCTGGCCCTGATCAAGCCCAATTCCGACGAGCTCGGCGAGCTCCTCGGGGTGCCCGCCTCCGAGTTCGAGGGTGATCCCCTCCGCGCCGGCGAGCGAGCACGACCGCTGCTGGACCGCGGACTCGGCGCGATCCTGCTGACTCTCGGGGCCCAAGGGGCGCTGCTGCTACGCCCGGACGGCATCTGGGCGGCCGACGCTCCCCGTATCTCGGCCCGGAGCACGGTCGGCGCCGGTGACTCTTCCCTCGCGGGCTACCTGCTGGGGTCGCTGCGCGGCGCCGATCCGGGAGAATGTCTCGCGCTCGCGGTCTCCTACGGCAGTGCCGCGGCCTCCCTGCCCGGCTCCCAGATGCCCACGCCCGACGACCTTCTCGACTTGCCCGCCGTCCGCCGCCTGGCCTGATCTCCCCGGTCAGGCCAGGCGGCGGCCAGCACCGATGATGCGATGCATCACCATCGGTCCGCTCGCCGCGTCAACGTCATCATGCACGCTGACGTGTGGATCAGCGGGCGCGGAAGGTGATGCCGGCGTCGATCAGCCGGTCGATGAGCGGGCGGCCCATCGCGGTCGCGGTGGTCAGCTGACCACTCACCCGCGGCACGTCGTCGAAGGCCAGGCACATCGCGGCCTCGGCCAGCATCTTGGCGGTCTCGTCGTATCCGGGGTCGCCTCCGGAGACCTCCGTCTCGATACGCTCGCCTCCGCCCTCACCCATCAGAGTCAAGGTGAACCAGGACGATGCCCGCCGCTCCTGGCTCGGCCCGTCCCCCGCCTTCTGCGCCGTGAGCAGGAGCTTGCGGGTCGGCCCGAACTGGGCCCCCAGCACCGCCACCCCGAGGCCGAGACCGGCGGCAATCGCCATACGCGCCGTATGGAAGTGCGCGAAGTGCTCGTAGCGGAAATCGGGCCCGTAGACGTCGAGTGCTCGCGCCGATCGCAAGACGATCTGGGGGTCGATCGTCGGCAGCGGGACGGCGTAGCCGCGCACCCCTGATGCCCGCCCCGGCCTGCCACCGCCGCGCACCCGACGCCCCTCCGGTCGTCGCTCGTGCTTCCGGCGCTCGGCGGCCGCGCGCTCGGCCAGGGTGATCTGCGAGAACTGGGTGACGGCCGAGTGATAGGTGCCACCGGAGAACGAGGCGTTGGCACGGATGTAGCCCTTGACGGTGATCGGGACGTCAGCGGGCAACCGTTCGACGAGATCGAGGACGCCGAGGTCGTAGGGCACCGAATCGAAACCGCAGGCATGCACCAGGCGGGCGCCCGTGCTGCGCGCGATCTCGTGGTACTTCAGCCACATGGCATCGACGAAGCCCGGCTCGCCGGTCAGATCGAGGTAGCCGATCCCGGCCTCCGCGGCGGCCTTGACCGCGGGCTCGCCGTACTGCAGGTACGGGCCCACGGTGGAGACGAGCACACGGGTGCCCGCGGCCATCCGGTTCATACTCGCCTGGTCACCGTGATCGGCGACGACGACCTCCGGCACGACCCCGCCCTCGGACTCGATGCGGTCGGCGATCGTCTGGAGCTTGTCGGCGGAACGGCCGGCGATGGCCCAGCGGGCGTCGGCAGGCAGATGCAGCGCGAGGTAGTCGGCCGTCAAGCCTCCGGTGAAGCCGGTCGCGCCGAAGAGGGTGAGATCGACAGGGGTCATCGCGTCAGCGTACGTGATCTCGATACGGCTCGCCCGCAGAGCGGACTCCCTGCCCGATCGCCGAATCCGAGGTCAGCTGGCCTTCTTGTTGACCTCGTCGTGGGTCAGGACCGTGGGCAGCGCGTCGCTGGTGACCGTGTCGGCGGTGACGATCACCTTGGCGACATCCTCGCGCGCGGGGATGTCGTACATGATCGGCTGGAGAACCGCCTCGATGATCGAGCGCAGGCCGCGGGCGCCGGTGTCGCGGGCGAGGGCCAGATCGGCCATCGCCTCGCAGGCCTCGTCGGTGAACTCGAGCTCGACGTCGTCGATATCGAAGAGCCGCGCATACTGCTTGGTGAGCGCGTTCTTGGGGTCGGTCAGGATCGACACGAGCGCCGAACGATCGAGCTTGTCGACCGCTGCGATGACCGGCAGACGACCGATGAACTCCGGGATGAGACCGAACTTGAGCAGGTCCTCCGGGAGCACCGAGGAGTACAGCTTCTCGACCGGAGGCGCGGTGTCCTCCTCGGTCGGCGCGACATTGAAACCGAGGCTCTGCTTGCCGCTGCGCTGCTCGATGATCTCCTCGAGGCCGGCGAAGGCACCGCCCACGATGAACAGCACATTGGTGGTGTCGATCTGGATGAACTCCTGGTGCGGATGCTTACGTCCACCCTGAGGCGGCACCGAGGCCGTGGTGCCCTCCAGGATCTTCAGCAACGCCTGCTGCACGCCCTCGCCGGAGACATCGCGGGTGATCGACGGGTTCTCGCTCTTGCGGGAGATCTTGTCGATCTCGTCGATGTAGATGATGCCCGTCTCGGCCTTCTTGACGTCGTAGTCGGCGGCCTGGATGAGCTTCAGCAGGATGTTCTCGACATCCTCGCCGACATAGCCCGCCTCCGTCAGCGCGGTCGCGTCGGCGATCGCGAAGGGGACGTTGAGCATCCGTGCGAGGGTCTGCGCGAGATAGGTCTTGCCGCAACCGGTGGGGCCGACCATGAGGATATTGGACTTGGCCAGCTCCACGCCCTCGCCGGCGCTCACCCGGCCAGCGGCCTGCGCCTGGACACGCTTGTAATGGTTGTAGACCGCGACAGCGAGGGACCGCTTGGCGCGGTCCTGGCCGATGACGTAACCGCCCAGGAAGTCGAAGATCTCGTGGGGCTTGGGCAGCTCGCCGAGGCTGACCTCGACACTCTCGCTGAGCTCCTCCTCGATGATCTCGTTGCAGAGGTCGATGCACTCATCACAGATGTAGACGCCGGGCCCGGCGATGAGCTTCTTGACCTGCTTCTGGCTCTTGCCGCAGAACGAGCATTTGAGAAGGTCGGCGGTCTCGCCAATGCGTGCCATCAGGCGTTTCCTTTCCAGTGGGCCGCGGCGCGGCCCCGGCGGCGTCATCTCGTCCGCAGCGGATCGTCGTGGATTGCTCCACGATAACCGCGCGAGCGGCGAACGTGCAGACGCCGCCGAGGCGGGTCGTGCCGTGTCGCGAGGGCGACGGGCTCAGAAGCCCGGCGTCTTGAGGGTCTCGAGGACCTGGTCGATGATCCCGTATTCCTTGGCCTCATTGGCCGTGAGGATCTTGTCGCGCTCGACATCGCGACTGACCTCCTCGGGCGTCTTGCCCGAGGCCTCGGCGATCATGTTCTCCAACAGCGAACGCATGCGGAGGATCTCATTGGCCTGGATCTCCAGATCCGAGATCTGACCGCCGGTGCCCTCGGTGTAGGGCTGGTGGATCAGCACGCGGCTGTTGGGCAGCGCGAACCGCTTGCCCGGCGTGCCGGCGGCCAGCAGCACCGCGGCAGCCGACGCGGCCTGCCCGGTGCAGAAGGTCTGGATATCGGGCTTGATGTAGCGCATCGTGTCGTAGATCGCCGTCAGCGCCGTGAAGGAGCCGCCCGGGCTGTTGATGTAGATGCTCACATCGCGGTCGGGGTCCATCGACTGCAGGCACAGCAGCTGCGCGGTGAGGGCGTTGGAGACATCGTCGGTGATCGGCGTCCCGAGGAAGATGATGCGCTCCTCGAAAAGCTTGGCGAAGGGATCGACGCGCCGGAACCCGTAGGACGTGCGCTCTTCCCACTGCGGGATGTAGTAGCTCATCGGCGGACATCTCCTGCGGTCGAGACGACGTGGTCGATCAGGCCGTACTCCTTGGCCTGCTCGGGGGTGAACCAGCGGTCGCGGTCCGAGTCCAGCTCGATCTGCTCGATCGACTGACCCGAGTGCTGTGCCTGCAGCTCGTTGAGCTGCTTCTTCAGCAGGATCGACTGCTCGGCCTGGATGCGGATGTCCGATGCCGAGCCGCCGATACCGCCCGAGGGCTGGTGCATCATGATGCGTGTATGCGGCAGTGCGTAGCGCTTGCCGGGCGTGCCGGCCGCCAGCAGGAACTGGCCCATCGACGCGGCCAGGCCCATGCCGAGCGTGACGACGTCGTTCGAGACGTACTGCATGGTGTCGTACATCGCCATGCCGGCGTCGACGGAGCCACCAGGGCTGTTGATGTAGAAGAGGATGTCGGCGTCAGGGTCCTCGGCGTTGAGCAGCAGCATCTGAGCGCAGATCGCGTTGGCGTTCTGGTCACGGACCTCCGCGCCGAGGAACACGATGCGTTCCTTCAGCAGGCGGTTGTAGATGTGGCCGTCAAGATCCGAAGGGCCGACCTCAGCGGACAACTGGGGAGTCATCGGAGTGTTCACGTCACCGACCCTAGACGGCGCGGGGGCCGAAGACACGCAGCTGGCACCCCTGTTCGCTGTCGGCAGACGGGTCCGCGCGTGCCGGGAGTGGCGCCCGCTCGCGTCATGGGCGGTGAGTGATCCCGCACCCGAGCGGCGAAAGTGCGTGATGGCTCACCGCCCACGGGGAGGGTGCGGGACAGCTCACCGCTCGACGACGCGGGCGAGGCCGTCGAGGGTCTCCCGCATGTCGGACGCGAGAGCACGATCGTGCGCCGGGGCGCCGCCGAGGCCGACACCGGCGACCACGATGCTCAGCCAGCTCGACCTGCCGCCGCTGAGGTCGCGGCGCAACCGCACCGCCGTGCCACCCTCGACCGCCTCCAGGTCGTAGGTCCACCAGGCCGATGGACCGAAGACGTAGAAGGACAGCCGCCGCCGCGGGACGACTCTCGCGTAACGGCTCACCGTCGGCCACACGAACCAGCCGCTGCGGTTCAGGTTGAGGCTCCAGGTGCCACGGCGCAGCCGCCGCGGCACGAACACCTGGGCCACCGTCTCCCGGCTCAGCTCTCGCATCCGCGCCGCGTCGACGAGGACCGACCAGACCTGCGCCGGAGTGGCCGCAATGGTGCGCTCGGCCTCCAGCGGCGCGACCGCCGGCCTCTTCATCGAGCCTCCGCGGCGTCCTTGATCCGGCGCAGCGTCTGATGGATGCCGGACTGCAGGCCGTCCTCGAAACGTTCGGTACCGCCGAGCACCCGGCGGGTCAGCAGATTGGAGAGATCACTGACGCCCTTCGGGGTCGTGCGGCTCTCCGTCAAGCGGGTCCCCTCCGGCGTGGCCTCGAGCTCGAAGGTCCAGCGGGTCTTGTTCTCGCGCACGACGAACTGCAGTCGTTGTTCGGGGACGAACTCCGTGACGACGGACCGTGTCGGCCAGACGAGAGGGCCCTGGCGGTTGATGTTGACCGTCGAGGTGCCGCGCTGGATGACACCGCCCTTGATGAACATCTTGCGGCACTGCGGGCTCCACTCGCCCATCCGGCGCAGGTCGCTGACGACGGCCCAGACCTCGGCGGGACTCGCCGCGATGTCGATGCTGGCGCCGATGTAACTCTTGTTCACCATGCGCGGGAGACTACCCGGTCGGCAGCGCTCGAGGCGAGCGGTATCGGGAATTGAGCCATTCCACGAGCCAGGCACCGACCCGCGGATGGTGCAGCAGGGCGAAGTGATGGGCGCTGGGCAGGTACTCCAGCCGCGCTCCGTCGACCACGGCCCCGGAACGCGCGCTCCCATGCGCGGACGACAGCTGGACCAGCAGATCGCCGAGGGCGAGGCTGGCGATATGTCCCCTGCGGGCGCCCAGCGTCGCCGCGACGAAGTGGTAGTCCGCGTGGGGCAGCGGGGCGGCCGCGATCCGATCGAGCCCCCATCGAGCGGTGAGATCCTGCCCCTGCCACTCGTCGGCCGAGATGTACCCGTGCCGCAGATCGACGATGCCCTCCGAGCGAGCCTGCAGGATCTCGCCGAAGGCGCGGGACTCCGGCCAGAACCCGAGGGCCCGGGCTCCCAGATGGGCCGCCTTCTCCAACGCCGCCCCGGTGTGCGGCGTGCCGAGGCAGACGATGTCGCGCACCAGTCCCGTCCATTCGCGCTGTGCCGCGACGGCATGGTTCGTCGCGGCTCGCACCACCAGGCCGCCCATCGAGTGACCGACGAAGCTGATCCGCGTGATCCGCGTGGGCCAGGCCGCGACGACCGCATCGATGAGAGTGTCGAGATGCTTGCCGTTCTCAGAGATGTGCAGACCGGAGTTGTACCGGATGACGACCGGGGTGCCGTCCGTATCGCGGCGGATGCGTTCGATGTGGTTCTCCCCCGCCCGCGCCTGCCAGGACTCGTCGTCCTCGCAGAGACCGTGCACGAAGAACACCAGATGACCGGTGGCCTCCGGATAGGCCTGGCTCAGCGGCCATGGGGTCGCCGGGACATCGCGGCCCTTCGAGCGCAGCTGCATCGTGATGGCGTGCGGATCGTCGACGGCCCGGAGTTCGTCGCCGATCAGGCCGTTGACGGCGGACTGCAGGCGGCGACCATAACGGGTCGACTCCACAGGCCGCCCGAGGCCGCGCCGTGACAGCGATCGAGCGCCACCGCCCACCGCGCGCAACGCACCGGAGATCGTGCCGTAGACCGCGTCGCTGACGGCATCGTGCGTCCGTTCGATGCGATGTCCGCCGAGGGCACGGGTCGGCGCGAATGCACGACGCGCCACCGCCCGGTGCGTGTCGCGCACGGTGCCGAGGATGAGCCGGTCACCGTAGGTGAGGGCCAGGGCGGCGATATCCGTCGTGCGGGCCGGGGTCGTGGACATGACCCCAGTGTGCCGCGCGGGACGCGGAAGGTCGAAACGTCTCGCTACGCGGGCCGCCGGCCGCGTAGCGGCATCGGCTCCATTGTGGTCTCGATACTCCATCGCGGCGACGCCCTTGTTGCGATGGCTCCATTGCTCGTCCCTCGCGGCTACTCGACCACCGAATGCCCCACCGACGCCACTCGTCCCTCGCGGCTACTTTGACCTCCGCGCGGCCCGATACGCGAACGGGCGGCGCGTCGATCATCGACGCGCCGCCCGTGAGCGTGGGAGAGCGAAGGTCAGTTCGCCGGCTCCTCGGCTTCCGACTCGTCCTCATCGGCCACCGAGCCGTCGGCCCGCAGCCGGGCGAGGTCCAGCTCGTTGCCGGACTTGTCCTTGACCGTCGCGCCCTCGACGAGCGACGCGAGCGCCTTGCCGCGCATGACCTCGCCGACCATCTCGGGCACGTGGTTGTGCTCCATGATGTGCTGGACGAACTGGTTCGGGTCCTGGCCGGACTCCTGCGCGCGCCGCATGATGTGCTGGCTCAGCTCCTGGTCGTCGATACCGAACTCGTTGTCCTCGACGACCTGGTCGAGGACGAACTGAGCGGCGATCGAGTCGCGGACACCGCGCTCGAGCTCGGCCTCGAACTCCTCCTCGGTCTGGCTCTGGTCCTCCAGGTAGCCCTCGAAGGTCAGGCCCGCGAACTGCAGCTGCTGCTGGATCTGGTCGCGCCGTGCGGTGACCTCGGTCTCGACGAGGCTCTCGGGCAGGGGCACCTCGATCTGATCGAGGATCTTCTCCAGCACGAGGTCGCGGGCCTCAGCGGCCTGCTCCATGCGCTTACCGCGGGTGAGGCGCTCGACGAGGTCGGCGCGCAGCTCCTCGACGGTGTCGAACTCCGAGGCCATCTGGACGAACTCCTCGTCGACCTCGGGGAGCTGCTGCTCCTTGACCTCGGTCAAGGTGACCGTGACGTCGACCTCGTCGCCCGCGAGCTCGCCGCCGACCAGCTGGGTCGAGAAGGTCGCGCTGGCGCCCTTCTCCAGACCGATGAGCGCCTCGTCGAGACCCTCGATCATCGTGGCCTTGCCCACCTGGTAGGGCAGTCCGCTGGCCTGCGCCTCCTCGATGAGGGTGCCGTCCTTCTGCGCGGCGGAGAGGTCGATGGTGACCGAGTCGCCGTCCGCGGCGGGGCGGTCGACCTCGGTGTACGTGGCGAAGCGCTCGCGCAGCGCCTCGAGCTGCTCGTCGACATCGGCATCGGTGACCTCGGCGTCCTCGACCTCGAGCTCGATCCCCTTGAGATCGGGCAGCTCGACCGACGGGCGGATGTCGACCTCGGCGGTGACCTCGATATCGGAGCCGTCGTCGAACTTGGCGAGGTCGATCTCGGGCTGGCCGAGGGGCTGAAGCGTCTGCTCCTGCAGCGCCTCGTTGTACCAGCCGGGCAGCGCGGAGTTCAGCGCCTCATCGAGGACGGCGGCACGGCCGACACGCTGGTCGATGACGGGGGCGGGCACCTTGCCCTTGCGGAAGCCGGGCACCGTGATCTGCGAGCCGATGGACTTGTACGCCTTGTCGAGGTGGGACTTGAACTCCTCGAACGGCACCTCGATGGTGAGCTTGACCCGCGTCGGGCTCAGCGTTTCGGTGCTGCTCTTCACGTTGTTGACTCCTGAGTTGATCGAAAGCATGGGGCAGCGCGGCGCGGGGCTCGCGCGGGCCGCCCTCCAGTCTAGGGGGAAAGGCGTCACCGGCAGAATCCGGCCTCCCCAGGCGGATCGGCCGGTAACGTGCTGCCATGACGAGATTCACCGTGCGGACCGTCAGCCGGCGGCCGGCGGCGGCCTTGTTCGACGCCGCGCTCGATCTCGGCCTCCACACCGCTTCGCAGGCGCGATCGGGTGAACGCGTCGTGCGCGGGCCCGCGTCCGGGCAGCTCGGACTGGGCGATGAGGTCACCTGGCGGGCCCGCCATCTCGGCCTCTGGTGGACGATGACGGCCACGGTGACCGAGTTCGAGCGGCCCACGCGCTTCGTCGACGAACAGGTGCGGGGGCCGTTCTCGTCCTTCCGCCACGAGCATCGTTTCGAGGAGCACGAGAGCGGCACGTCGATGACCGACACCATCGAGTTCACCGCCCCGCTCGGAGTACCGGGCCGGGCGGTGGCGGCACTCGTCCTCCGACCGTATCTGCGCCGGTTGATCGCCAGACGGGGCGAGTTCCTGGCACACGGGTGAGAGGGGGCCCGGCAGCGCCGGGCCCCCTCCCCTCGTTCACGCGCGCTTGCGGCGTCCCTGGGCGAGCGCGCCGAGCGCCAGGCCCACGATCAGACCTCCGAAACCGACGACGAGGGCGGTGGCATTGCCGCCATCGTCGGTGAGCTCAGGACGGCCCGAGACGGCAGCGGCGGAGAAGTCCGGCACGTCGCCCGGGTCGCCGTACTCGCCCTGACGGTCGAGCGTGGAGCCGTCGGCCCAGCCGCCGCCGAGATCGCAGTTCATCCGGTCTCGCGAGCTCGCGGTGTCGCCGTGCGCTCCCAGCACCATCGACTGCGAGCGGGCCGAGCCGGTCGTTCCGTCCGGGACCTCGATGTCCGGCTCCCGCAGGCCGCCGTCCTCGCGGGAGCGCGAGAGCACGTCGTCGAGCAGGTGATTGCCGAGCGCGAGCCCGTCGAGGGCGTTGTCGGTGGTGTAGTCGGTGAGCACGGCGGCCGGGTCGTCACCGTCCTCGACGAGGCTCACCGCCTCCTCCTGGACGTCCGCCCACTCTTCGAGGGCCTGCGTCTCGAAGCCCTCGAAGGCCGCGGTGACCTCGCCGAGATACTCCTCGGGTCGCGCGCAGGTCGCGTACATGAGCCGTTTGTAGGTCTGCGTCGCATACTCGGTGGCCTCCTGCTCGGCGAAGGCCGGATCGAGATAGGTGCCGCTCGCCTCGGCCGTGAGGTAGCGATGCTGCGTCAGCTCCTCGGGCAGCGACTCGGTGCCGATCGCGATGGGCGTGTACGGCGCGGTGACGGCTGCCGTCGGGGCGAGCCAGAGAGTCGCGAGTCGCGGGTCGGCGAGGTCGGAACGCAGTTCGGCGACCTGACCGTAGCCGGAGCGGTCGTCGGACCAACGCGGGTCGCGGACGAGACGCATCATGTCCTGCAACGAGACCGGCGCCAGCTCCTCGAGCTCGGCTCCGAGGGAGACCGGGTTGCGGTACGGCGCCGGGTCGTCGGGATCGGCGACCTCACCGACCTCGAAGAGATCGGTCGGGAAGGGCTGCTGGTAGACCTCCTGAAGGTCGAAGACCTCGTCGGCCTCCGCGTCGTACCACCCCTGCTCCTCGGCGAAAGCAACGAGATTGCTCGACCCGAGGTAGTCGGGATCATCGCCGTCGACGGCCTCGGTCGGGAACTCCTGGATGTAACCGGGGTACGACACCCGGACCTCGTCGGCGCCGAGGCGCTCAGCCGCCCAGAGCCCCTCGCCGCCGGAGTACTCGATGAAGATCCAGCCCTCGTCCTCGTCGGCGAACATGTGCGAGTTGCCGCCGTAGGTGCTGTAGCCGTGCTCGTCGATCAGGTCGCCGAGGATCTCCACGGCCTCGCGGGCGGTGCTGGCGCGCTCCATCGCGAAGCGGGAGAGGTCCGAGTACTGGGGTCCGGTCTGGTCCTCGGGGGTCATGTCCCACAGTTCTTCGCGGGAGTTGGACCAGACATCGCGGGCGGCGACGTTCTTCTCGTTGAGCCCGCCGTTCATGAGCGGTGCCGGCAGCCCGGTGAACTCGGAGTAGTTCGAGGTGATGTAGCTGAAAGTGTGCTCGACCTGCGGGATCTCGGTCAGCTCACCGGGCATGTCGGCGTCCTCGGTGACCCCGACCGTGATGGTGGAGCCCTCGGGATGGTCCTGTGCCGGGACGACCTCCACCCAGTGGCTCGAGGGCTCGTGACCGAAGCCGCCGATGAGCGGGTGGCCGTCCTCGGTGAGGTCCTTGCCGACGTAGAAGGCGATCGACTTGTCGGGTCCGAGCTCGGGACGCTCACCCGGGACGTCCGCGGAGGCGGGCATCGCAGTGAGCGCGACAGTGGTCACGAGTCCGATCGCGAGGGCGCCTGCCAGGCGCCGGCGACGGGCGTGATGGGAGGGGGCTGGTGAGGGGGACACATCTCTCCTGAGTCGACGGGGTGGACGGCCCGGCTCACAGCCCGCCGGGCTCAATCCGATCGTAGAAAGGCTCATCCGGCGGACATGTGGTCACGGGGACCGTCTCGACGGGACCCCGTCGGCTATTCGCGCGGGCGCGGATAGCAGAACGACCCCGTGCGACCCCACGCGACACCGGGCACGATGGACCAATGAGTCCGGATCGAGGAACGCGACGTCACGACATGTGGCCATTCGGGTGGATCGGCTCGCCCTGGTTCACGGTGCCGGTCCTGACGCTCACCTTCGGCTGGTTCGGCTCGAACTGATCGTCAGGCGGGGACGCGGCGCCCGAGAAACCGGGCGGACGTGACGGTCACTACGGCGATGCCGAGGGCCGCGGCGCCGAGATAAGCGGCCTCGGTGCGCGACAACCGGCGATCGCGGTGGGAGAGGATCCGGCCCTCCGATCGCACGGACAGGATCGACCCGGACGACCCGATCGACGCGATGGAACCGGCCGAACCGATCGAGAGGATCGATCCGGTCGACCCAACGGAGAGCAGCGATCCCGAGGAGGCGATAGAGGCGGCGGAGAGGAAGGAGCCGGTCGAACGCCACGAGCCGAAGGAGGCGGCGGAATGTCGTGAGAACAGCGACAAGCCGGGTGCCTTCACGGGAACTCCTTACGTGTCACCACAGAGTCGGGATGACAGGATTTGAACCTGCGACCCTCCGCTCCCAAAGCGGATGCGCTACCAAGCTGCGCTACATCCCGGACGACGCCCACGGCATCGACGCCGAAATCCTACCGCCACGAGGGGTAGCGCTCTCGGCCCGCCCGTGAGCACCTGCCGATGTCGGCCGCCGTGGCACGATCGAGAGGTGAGCAATGCCGTCGATCATGTCGCCGAGACCCTGATGCTGCGCGAGCCCGTGTGCGGCCGCACTCGGGTGGTGGCGGTCGACGGGCGCAGCGGAGCGGGCAAGACCGAGTTCGCCCACCAGCTGGCCAATCGGCTCGACGCGCCGATCCTGTCCCTCGAGGACCTCTATCCCGGCTGGAACGGCCTGGAGGCGGCGGTCCACTCGCTGCGCGGCATCCTCGCTGCCCTCGCGGTCGATGACCTCGGCACCGCTCGCCGCTGGGACTGGGCCGACGACCGGCCGGGCGAGCTGCTCACCGTGACCCCGGGCCCCCTGCTGATCATCGACGGGGTCGGATCGGGTGCAGCGAGGATCCGGCCCTTCCTCAGCCTGCTGATCTGGCTCCAGGCGGACGATGCCACCCGCAAGAGCCGCGCGCTCGAGCGCGACGGTGCGACCTATGCGCCCTGGTGGGAGACGTGGGCGGCCCAGGAGCACGAGCACCTCGTCCGCGAACAGACCGCGGCGGCCGCCGACATCGTCATCCGCACGGACTGACGTCACGGGAACGCCGACCGCCGCGTGGGGCCCCAACGGCTGAGAGGGACACGGACGGCCGGACCTCTATCCGAAACCGACAGTGACTCCGCGAAAGGCGTAGAACGGCTCGAAGCGCTCCGGGGCCAGCAGCGCCCGACGCGAATCCGGGGTGTGTCCCGACGGGTTGCGCAGATGGATGCTCTCGCCGTCGTAGCCGATCGCCAAGGCGAGGTGACCGCCGCGGCCCGGCGAGGGGTTCTCCGGGCGCCGGATCTCCTTGTGCACCGAGACGATGCCCATCCGACCGCGCGCCAACCCATGAAGGAGTTCATCGACGCTCAGCTGCGGATGGACGACAGCATCGAGACCGAAGCGGTCGCAGACATAGGCGACGAAGGGCCCATAGACCATCCCGTGCACCCCGTCATCGTCCGTGAGCTCGTACGCGCCACATGCGAGACCATCCCGCATGAGCTGCCCGAGGCTGGGCACGTCATCGCCGCGATGGCGCAGGATCATCTGCAGACAGGTCATCCCACACGCGCGACGCGACCAGAAGGCGTATTCCTGGGCCGTGCGCGCGCCCCACTCCTGCCACCGCGGGTCCTCCGCGGGGTCGAGTCCTCGATAGACGATCGCTTCGATGAGTTCGGGCGACTGGAACTGCGTGATCGCCGGAACCGGCTCGTGCACTCCCCCGATCGGCACGTCCGAGAATCCCGCGCACCGAGGGCATCCCATCGGGGCGGACGAGGACGGCTCCATCCTCGAACCCTGTCATGGTCACCGACGCTCTCGTGGTCCGGCCCGATGCGGCTCCGTGTTCGAGACGGCAACCGCACGCGCTCAGGCACGCCGCCCTGGCCCATGTCACGGCGTCCTGGTCGGATATGGCAGAATGAACCCGCTGCCTCGGCAGCGCGCGGAAGTAGCTCAATTGGCTAGAGTCTCTGCCTTCCAAGCAGAATGTTGCGGGTTCGAGTCCCGTCTTCCGCTCCGCCTCCCCCCGTTCGGCACCGCCGAGCGGGGGTTCGTCATGTCAGGAGTCCACGCGAGCCATCCGGTTTCCCCGCCACGTCAACGCAGGACGACGGCGCTCACGACCAGGTGAGAGCGTTCCCGGCGCGGTAGACGGTAACCGCGATCGGCGGCTCGATCGCGAAGGTGACCCCACCGTCTCGCGCTTGGGCCAGGGCCGCGTCGCGGTCCGCCACCGGCAGCCGCGGCGCGTGGAAGACATGCGCGAACCCGACGACGCGCCTGGCCACGCGCACCGGCAGGTGGCGTGAGCTAGTGGTCGTCGAGAAGGTCTCGTCGTCGCCGTGCTCGATGTGCAGCGTCACCGTCGTGGGATGCGGATCGGCACGGGCGATCGGCTTGGGGTTGATCACCACCGTCGCGGCCACGATCCGGCCCAGTGCAGCTCCCTCGGCCCGAGCCCGCACCCGCCAGGAGCGACCCCAGTTGGTCCAGGCGATCGCCACCATGGCCACCGCGGCGAACACCGTGGGGACGAGCAGCTTGATCTCCAGGTGACTCCGGTGCAGCGCGGGCGAGGACGGTGTGGATGCCAGTCAACACCACGCCGGATCATCGGGTCGCACCGAGGGGACGGCGTCTTAGGAGAGCGTCGGTTCTCGCGCCGGTAACGCAGCACCAGGACGAGCAACGCCATGAGGTTGACTGACAGCAAGACGGCCAGTCCCACCAGCACGATCGTCATGGCTCCCTCCCTCGGCCTCCCTCGACGCCGGCTCCGACGATGCCACAGCAGGCGCCACCTACTCGCTCAAGACGGCACATCTCACCCGCAGATTCACCCCGTCACCGCGCGGCTGCTTGTGCCCGCGGCCGATCGCTGCCACGCTGCGGAGTCATGTCCGACCCCTCCGCCCCGGCGCCGACCGGCTTCATCGAGCTGACCCTGCAAGGGTCGGCGGTCACCGCCACCCCGGTCACGCCTTCGGTGCGCGTCAACGGGTATCCGATGCGCGTCGCCTACGGCGCCAACCGGCTGGCGATGCCCCCGGGACGCGCCTTCATCGAGATCGACTGCCAGTGGATGCTCACCTACGGCAAGGCCAGTATCGACGTCGAGGTCCCCGCGCACGGCTCCGTTCCGGTGTTCTATGCCCCGCCGTACCACCAGTTCTCGCGTGGGGCGATCGGCACCGAGCCACAGAAGCGTCCCGGCCTCGCCGGCGTCTTCGGCATCATCGGCGGGATCGTCCTCGTGCTCACTCTCCTGGTGCTGATCGCGGTCCTCTGACGCGAGGGATCAGCGCGCGGACAGACGTTCGACCATGAGCAGCGCTCGATCGTCGTCGCGAGTCGGCACGCGATCGAGCACACGTCCCGCGGCTCCCGGGAAGCCTTGGCGGATGGCCTCGCGCGCGGTGTCCTGAAGCCAGGCGATCCCACCCGCGATATCGCGATGACGTGTCTCGACCACGCCATCGGTGTACAGCATCAGCGCCTCACCCGGCTCGAGCACGCCCTCGCTCGGTGAGAACTCCGGTCGAGACGTGACCCCGAGCGCCATGCCGGTCGCCTCGTCCACGCGCCAGAGATTGGTGCGCGAGCACCACCGCAGCGCGGGCGGATGTCCCGCATTGACGATCGAGTAGCGGCCCGTCGCCAGGTCGATGATGACGTAGGCGGCCGTCGCGAAGCCGTCGTTCCAGCGCTGCCGCAGCAGATAGTCGTTCGCCGCGGCCACGAGCCCCAGCGGCGGAAGGGACCCGATGAGCCCACCGAGGGCACCGGCCACCTGCAGCGACTTGGTGCCCGCCTCGACCCCCTTGCCCCAGAGGTCGACGAGGATCAGCTCCAGCCGACGTCCGTCCGGCGACAGATCGGCGACCACGAAGTCGCCGGCATAGCTGGTGCCTCCCGCCGAGCGGATCTGCTGCTCTGCGCGCCACCCCGCCGGCAACTCCGGCACATGGCCCTGGGCGAGGAGCCGGTCACGCAACTCGGCCAGCATGTGCTGACCCAACGGAGCGGGCAGCTCACTGCGGTTGATCCGCGCCATGTACAGCTGCAGGAGAGCGACCAGGACGACGATCGCCACCGTCGCGATCCGTCCGGTGGCGAAGCCCGAACGCTCCGTCTCCATCGCCGCCGCCGCGAAGGCTCCGATGAGCGCCACCGCCGTGAGCGTGGCGAGCGGCTTCCACCTGAGCAGGAGCCCGCCGACCACGATCGGCACGAGGAAGGAGACCGCCGGGAAGATGTGATACCAGGCGACCGATGCGAAGAAGATCAACACAGTCGCCGCGATGAGCAGCGAGAGCACTCCCGACTGGCCCTGCGCGCTACCGACGCGCCAGGCGGCGATGCGGTCGTCGGCGTGACGCAGCGACGCCCGTCAGGTCCCCTCGATCTTGCCCACGCACGAACTCTAGCGTCCGTATCGTCCTCGTGGACGTGCTCGGATCAACGGGACCAGCGATCGAGGTCAGCCGAGAGCTCGGAGAAGATCGCCTCGTTGAGACCGAAGACGACCTTGACCTCGTCGAGAATGCGCTGCTGCTCCGCACTGTCGAGAGACAGCGCATCGAGCCGCGCCCGGTAGGCGTCCTTATAGGGCTTGGGCTTGGGGATCTCATCGAAGGCGTAGAACTCCACGCCCGCAGTGGTCTCCAACTCGTAGGCGCGTCCCAGGATGCGGCCGATGGCCTGGCCGCCCGAGAGGTCACCGAGGTAACGCGTGTAGTGGTGCGCCACGAAGAGACCGCCCCAGCTCGCCGACGCCTCGACGCGCTCGACATAGCGCTCCGTCGCCGGGGACTCGACCACGATCTCGCGCCAGCCGGCCCCGGCCCAATGGTCCAGGTCGGCCGCGAGGGAGACGCTGCGCTCGAGCGCCGGGTCGATCACGGCACTCGCGATCGGGTCGTCCGCAAGCCGGCGCGCGACCGACTCGAGGGCCGCGTAGACGCGCTGGAGACGCAGCAGGTAGGCGGTGTAGCCCTCCGGGCTGATCCGTCCCTCCAACATGACCGACATGAAGGACGATCCCTCGGCCGAGGTGTGTTCGGCCTTCGATCCGTCGCGCAACAGGGTCGACAGCGATTCGGTCGCGGTGAGGGTCATGGCGTCTCCGGAGTCCTCGAAAGATTAACTGACACTACGTCATATTAATCTGACATTCCGTCATGTCAATAGCGACAGCATGTCAGCTTATGCGACGATTGTATGGTATGCCTAACCTCAGCACCAGACCCGCGGCCGCTCAGCGGACGCCGACGGCACGCAGCACGAAGGAGGCCGCTGCGTCGGCCTCGACCGCGGGACCCACCTGGAGGGTCGCGTGGATGAGCGCGATGGTGGTATCGACGTCCTCCACCTGGAAAACCCCCGCGGCCATCCCCTGGTGCAGCAGCGCGCGCACCGCCCGCTCCACGAGCCGCACATGCTTGCGGATCTCCACCATCGAATCGGCAGAGAGCACGCCGTAGAGCGCCGGTCCGAGACCGAAATGCAAGGACTGGCGCATCCGCAGGTGATGCTCGACGTAGATGCGCAGTCCGGCTACCGGGTCCTCCACGCCATCGAGCGCATCGTCGAGCTCCTCGAGATAGCGATCGGTCTCATCGGCCGCGAAGGCCAGGACGATCGACTCCTTGTCGGGGAAGTGGTTGTAGATCGCCGTCCGGCTCACTCCGGCCGCGCTCGCGATCTCCGCCAGAGTCACCTGATCGTAGGGACGATCGGCCACCAGCTCGGCAAAGGCCTCGAAGACCTGTCGGCGCACGCGAGCACGGTGCTCCGTGAGGGTACGTCCCTGGATCTTCGGCATGCTGGCAATCTACCGCGCGCCATCGCCGGAAGGCTGACACCTCGGACACCAGAACAGGTTCCGGGCCCCCACCACTCGGGTGAGCACCGGCTCGCCGCAGATCCAGCACGGCTGGCCGTCGCGTCGATAGACGTAGACCTCGCCACCGTGATCG
Organism: Aeromicrobium piscarium; assembly: GCF_007421815.1. Classification (GTDB taxonomy): domain Bacteria; phylum Actinomycetota; class Actinomycetes; order Propionibacteriales; family Nocardioidaceae; genus Aeromicrobium; species Aeromicrobium piscarium. The sequence goes on from NZ_VLNT01000005.1 coordinate 47,330, forward strand.
TCCTGGCGCGGCGGGCGGCCCATCGCCTCCGGCTCGTGCTCGGGCCGCACCGTGTCGATCCGGCCGGTCCGCACCCCCTCGCGCATGAGCAGCACGAGATCGGCCCAGATCGCCTCGAGAGCAAGTACCGAGAGCGACCGTCCCGGGGTGAGCGGGTCGATGCCGTGGCGGAAGAGGACCTCGGCCCGGTAGACATTGCCGACGCCCGCGATGACCGACTGGTCCATCAGCAGCGTCGCGATCGCCGCCCGCGACCGCAGCACCCGGGCCACGAAGGCGTCCCGATCGGCGTCACCGCGCAGCGGATCGGGGCCGAGGCGATCGAGGATCACCGCGACCTCGTCCGGGGTGAGCGCCTTACACGCGGTGGGACCGCGCAGATCGGCGGTCGTGCTGCCGTCGCTGAGCCTCCAGCGCACCTGGCCGGTGACCATCGGCACGCCGGGAGCGAAGCGGAAGGATCCGTAGAGGCCCAGATGGACGTGCACCTGTTCGGCGACCCCGACGAAACCGACGAAGAGGTGCTTGCCCCACGCCTCGGCGTGATCCAGGGTCCGGTCGTCCAGCATCGCGGCCCCCACGAAACGCCCCTGTGGCGACCCGGAGGCGATCACCCGGCTCCCGAAGGCGGCGGTCAGCTCTCCGGCGAGGCGATGGAGGGTGTGCCCCTCAGGCAAACGAGCCCGTCTCCTCGTAGCGCGCGAGCAGGTCGATACGCCGTTGGTGCCGGTCGGCCTCGCTCCACGGGGTCGCGAGGAAGGCGGCGACGATGGCCTCGACCTCCTCGACGCTATGCTGCCGAGCTCCGATGCCGATGATCTGCGCGTTGTTGTGCTGGCGTGCCAGCTCGGCCGTCTCCACGCTCCAGGCGAGGGCCGCGCGGGCACCCTTGACCTTGTTGGCGGCGATCTGCTCGCCATTGCCCGATCCCCCGATGACGAGGCCGAGCGACCCCGGCTCGGCCACGGTGGCTTCGGCGGCCGCCACGCAGAAGGGCGGGTAGTCGTCGTCCGCATCGTAGGCGAAGGCGCCGTGGTCCACCGGCTCGTGACCGTGCTCGGTCAGCCAGGCGATCAGATGGGTCTTGAGCTCGAAGCCGGCGTGATCCGCCGCGACATGAACGCGCATGGGCCCAGTATCCCAACCCGCCCTCCGACCGAGGCAGTCACCCGTTGAGTGTGGCGGCGGCGTCGAGCACTGCGCCCGCCATGACGACGAGGTCCTGCGCGGAGTCGAAGGTATGGGGCTGGCGCCAGAAGGAATGCACCATTCCCTGGGCTCGCCAGCCGGTCGCCCGCACGCCGGCCTCCGCCAGACGCGTGACGTAGGCCTCGCCCTGGTCGCGCAAGGCGTCGTGCTCCGCCGTGACGACCATCGCGGGTGGGAGACGCCCCGGCTCGGGTGCCCGGAGCACAGCCACCTCGGGATGGTCGAAGGCTCCCTCGGCGTACGCACTCCACATCCATCTCATGGAGGCCGCATCGAGCGCGGCGTTGTCATCGTCCGGGTCCAGCTCCACACGCGGGTCGGTGGCCGGGTACAGCAACAGCTGGAAGTCCAGGAGCGTGGGATCGCGCACACAGGCCCCCGCCACGAGATTGCCGCCGGCCGAGTCCCCGATGCCGGGCAGGAAGGAGGCATCCACGTCGTGCCCCGAGGCCTCCCGTCGCAGCCACCGTGCCGCGGTGACTACGTCGTCCAGCGGAGCGGGATACGGGTGCTCGGGAGCCCGGCGATAGTCCACCGCGAGCAGCGCCCACCCGGTCGTGGAGGCGAGATAGCGACAGAACGCATCATGGGTCTCCAGATCGTGCATGACCCATCCCCCGCCATGCACGTACAGCGCGACCGGCGCACCGCCGCGCGGACGGTAGAGACGGACCGGCACGCCATCGGCGTCGAGATCATCGACATGGTCGATGCGCACACTCTCGGACCGGGCGGCGAGAGCGGCCTCACGTGCCTGTCGGCGCTGCTCCACGAGGTCGATCTCGGCCGGGTCGGTCGGCTCGCCCAGCTCGGAGAGCATCCGGCGGGCTTGGGGGTGCAGGGCCATGGCGCGAGTATCTCAACCATCCGTGACCGTCACCCCCGGTGGAGGTAGGCCATCAACCCCATCCGTCCCCGATAACGTTGATCAGCTACCGCCACCGGGGACGAGAGGTTGATGACCTACCTCCACCGGGAGAGGAAGGGTTGACAGGCTACCGCCACCGGGTGCCCGCGGGATCAGTCGAAGATGGGGTCGCGGGTCCGGGTGCGCTTGAGCTCGAAGAAGCCCTCGTAGCCGGCGAGCAGCCGAGCGCCGTCCCAGACCTTGCCGGCATCCTCGCCCGTGGGCGCGGGGCTCAGGACCGGGCCGAAGAAGGCGACTCCCGCGATCGCGATGACCGGTGTGCCGACCTCCTCGCCCACCAGCCCGATGCCTTCGGCGTGGGACGCGCGGATCGCGTCGTCGTACTGCGGGTCGTCGGCAGCATCGGCGAGCGACGCGGGCAGGCCGACCTCCTCCAGCGCCTCGACGAAGACCTCGCGATCGTAGTCGCGACCGCCGGGATGCCGCCGGTTTCCGAGTGCGGTGTAGAGATCGCGCAGGATCTCCGGGCCGGCGTGGTCGGCGGCCGCCTGGCAGACGCGCACCGGCCCCATCGCGGTCTTGAGCATCTCCCGGTAGTCCTCCGGGATGTCCTTGTCCTCGTTGAGCACGGCGAGGCTCATGATGTGGAACCGGGTGTGAACATCGCGCACCTGCTCCACCTCGAGCATCCAGCGCGATGTCATCCACGCCCACGGGCACAGCGGGTCGAACCAGAAATCCACGGTCTCGCGTTGTTCGGTCACAGCTCTACCTCCACAGGTCGGCCCGCGCGCATCTCCGCGACGAGCGATCGGACGACGGCGTCCAAGGCACCGCCACCGCGCGCGGCGACCTGGCGCTGGCGTTGATAGGACGCCCCCGACTCCATGATGGCGCGCACTCCCGAGAGTTCGGTGGCGCACCCGAGATCCTCGGCGACGGGCTCCAGCATCGGCAGCACGCGCTCGGTCAGATCGGTGGTCACGAGATCCTCATCGCCGTCCTCGTCGAGGATCAGGATCGTGTCCATGCCGTAGCGCGCGGAACGCCACTTGTTCTCCTGCGCGAACCACGACGGCAGGGTGGGCGTCGGCCGCCCGGCGTCCAACTCGCGCGAGTAGTGCTCGACGAGGCACTGGGTGAGCGCCGCGATGGCACCGAGCTCCGCGATCGTCGGGATGCCGTCGCAGACCCGGACCTCGATGGTCCCGAACTTCGGCGAGGGCCGGATATCCCACCGGATCTCCTCGAAGATGTCGATGACCCCGGTCTTCAGCATGTCGTCGACATAGCGCTCCAGCTGCGGCCACTCGTCGAAGCCGAAGGGGAGGCCTGCCGTCGGCAGCTGCTGGAACATCAGCGCGCGGTTCGAGGCGTACCCGGTGTCCTCACCGCCCCAGAAGGGAGAGGATGCGCTGAGCGCCTGCAGATGTCCGTAATAGGCCATGAGCGCGCGACTGATCGGCAGGACCTTGTCACGGTCCTCGATGCCGACGTGGATGTGCACGCCGTAGATGAGCATCTGGCGCCCCCACCACTGCGTACGGTCGATGAGGGTGGCGTACCGCTGCTTGTCGGTCACCTTCTGCTGGGTCCAGCGGGCGAACGGGTGCGTGCCCGCGCACATCAGCTCGACCCGCAGCGGGTCGAGGATCGGACGCAGCAGCTCGAGGCTGCGGCCCAGATCCGCGGTCGCCTCGCCGACGGTGTGACAGACATCCGTGACGATCTCCACCGTGTTGAGCAACAGCTCCTGTTTGACATTGGGGTGCTCCCGGCCGTCCGGGCCCGCGAGGGCATCGAGCACCGTCTGCGCGACTTGGCGCAGATCACCGGAGTCCGCGTCGACGAGCGCCAGCTCCCACTCGATGCCGACGGTCGAGCGCTCCGAGGTCGCGAACCCGATCTCCACGTCCACCATCCTGCCCGATGCGCCGTCACCCTGCGGGGCCGCGCAGTGGTGTTGGTGCGAGAGTAGGGGTATGCCCGGCACCAATCTCACCCGCGAAGAAGCCCGCGCCCGCGCATCGGTGGTCCAGACCCAGACCTACGATGTCGCGCTCGACCTGACCCTCGACTCGAGCGAACGCTTCGGCTCCACCACGACGATCCGGTTCACCGCGACCGAGGGGGCCTCGACCTTCCTCGATCTGGTCGACGGTGAGATCAGCGCGATCACCCTCAACGGCACCAGCCTGGACCCCGCGCTCTACGCCGACAGCAGGATCCCGCTCGACGGCCTCGCCGCCGAGAACGAGGTGACGGTCGAGGCGACCTGCGCCTACTCGCATTCCGGCGAGGGTCTGCACCGCTTCGTCGACCCGACCGACGAGCGCGTCTACCTCTACACGCAGTTCGAGGTACCGGACGCCCGGCGGGTCTTCGCGACCTTCGAGCAGCCGGACCTCAAGGCCGAGTTCACCTTCCACGTCACGGCACCCGAGCACTGGCAGGTCGTGAGCAACTCCCCCACCCCCGAGCCGGAGGCCGTCCGCGAGGGCGTCGCCGTCTGGCACTTCGCGCCCACCGCGCGCATGTCGACCTACATCACAGCGCTCGTCGCCGGCGAGTACCACGTCGTGCGCGACACCTACGCCGGTGAGCACGGCGAGATCCCCCTCGGCGTCTTCTGCCGTCAGTCGCTCGTCGAGTTCCTCGACGCCGATGACATCATCGAGGTCACCCGTCAGGGCTTCGCCTTCTTCGAGCGGGCCTTCGAGATGGGGTACCCGTTCGGCAAGTACGACCAGCTCTTCGTGCCCGAGTACAACATGGGCGCGATGGAGAACGCGGGCTGTGTGACCTTCCGCGACGAGCTGATCTTCCGCAGCCGCCAGACGGTCGCCGCCTACGAGCAGCGCGCCAACACGATCCTGCACGAGATGGCCCACATGTGGTTCGGCGATCTCGTGACGATGAAGTGGTGGGACGATCTCTGGCTCAACGAGTCCTTCGCCGAGTTCGCCTCGCATCACGCACAGGTCAACGCGACCCGCTTCACCGATGCCTGGACGGGCTTCACCAATGCCCGCAAGAACTGGGCCTACCGGCAGGATCAGCTGCCCTCGACCCACCCGATCGCGGCGGACAACTACGACCTGCACGCCGTCGAGGCGAACTTCGACGGCATCACCTACGCCAAGGGCGCCTCCGCGCTCAAGCAGTTGGTCGCCTGGGTGGGCGAGGAGGACTTCTTCGCCGGCCTGCGCGCGTACTTCGCCAAGCACGCGTACGGCAATACCGAGCTGCGCGATCTGCTCGTCGAGCTGGAGGCGGCATCCGGACGCGAGCTGGACTCCTGGTCGGCCGAGTGGCTGCAGACCTCGGGCGTCAACACGTTGCGCGCCCGCTTCGAGACCGATGCCGAGGGCCGGTTCACCTCGTTCGCGGTGGAGCAGTCGGCCCACGCGGACTTCCCGACGCTGCGCCGTCACCGCATCGGGATCGGACTGTATGACGATGTCGACGGTGCCATCGTGCGCACCGACGCCGTCGAGGTGGACGTCTCCGGCGAGCTGACCGAGATCCCTGAGCTCGTCGGCAAGCCTCAGCCGAACCTCGTGCTCTTGAACGACGCCGATCTCACCTATGCCAAGATCCGCCTCGACGAGCGCTCGTTCGCGACCCTCATCGGCGGCATCGGGGCCATCGACGACTCACTGGCCCGCGCGCTGTGCTGGGGCGCGGCGTGGGACATGACCCGCGACGCTGAGCTCGGCTCGGCCGACTTCGTGCAGCTGGTGCTGTCCGGGGTCGGCACCGAGAGCGATCTGACCGCGGTCGGCTCGCTTCTGCGCCAGGGCACCACCGCGGTCTCCTCCTTCACCTCCGATGCACGGCGCGAGGAGCTGTCGCGCACCTGGGAGGAGGGGCTGTGGGAGCTGCTCACCTCCGCGGAGCCGGGCACCGATCACCAGCTCGCCTTCGCCCGCGCGCTGGCGGCTGCCGCCAGCGCCCCGGACCGCGTCCGCGAGCTACTCCATGACGGCATCGACGGGCTCACTGTCGACACCGACCTGCGTTGGACCCTCGTGACCGCTCTCGCCCGCCTCGGGGCGCTCGACGAGACCGCGATCGCCGCGGAGATCGACCGCGATCCGACGAACTCCGGCCGCGAGCGCGGCGCCGGGGCGCTGGCGATCCGTCCGGTCGCCGAGGCCAAGGAGGACGCCTGGCAGAAGGTCGCGGTCGACACGGCGACCCCGAACGAGACCCGGCGCAGCATCGCGGCGTCCTTCCAGGTCCATGGACAGGGCGAGCTGCTGGCGCCGTACGTCGAGCGCTACCTGGAGATGGCCGAGACGATCATCGACGAGCAGGGCGTGTGGATCGGCCAGATCGCGCTGATCTACTTGTTCCCCCTCGCCAATCCCTCGCAGGACACGCTCGATCGTGTCGATGCCTGGCTCGCCGACAACCGGGCCCCGGCGGCGGCGCTGCGATACGTGAGGGAGGGGCGCGACGACCTCGCCCGCGCCCTGCGCGCCCGCGCGGTCAACTGAGCGAGATCACCTCGACCCACGACGGCCGGAATGCAGAAGGCCCCCGCCATCCGGCGGGGGCCTTCTCGTGGAGCGTGTCAGTGGTGGGCGTCGGCCTTCTCGACCTCAGTGGAGGGAGCCGGCGGGACGTAGTTGTTGCGGGCGGTCGCGGCACCGAAGATCCAGATGACCACGAACAGCGCCAGCGGGACGCCCGCGAAGATGCCGACGACGTACAGCGTGCTGAGCGACTCGCCCTGCTCCCAGGTGAAGGGGGCGGTCGAGGCGGCCGCCGGTCCGGCGGTGGCGACGAGGACGGCGGCCACAGCGGCCACGAGGGTCGTGAAGGCGCGGACGAGGCTCATGGGCCTATCGTATCGGCCGGTACGTTGGGAGCCATGCCTGACCTCGACTTCCTCGACGAGCCGTGGTTCCACCGCTTCGTCGAAGTACCGCTGCGGGCCATCATCATCATCGTCTTCGCGCTGGTACTGCGCTGGGTGGCCAATCGGCTGATCGACCGGCTGATCAGCCGAGCCGCCAAGGGGGCGATGCCCAATGCCATCGCCCAGACGAAGACCGGCACCAAGATGGCCGAACGCGGGGAGCCTGCCGCCCAACGCCGCCGCCAGCGCGCCGAAGCGACCGGATCATTGCTCAAGAGCATCGCGACCGGCATTATCCTCACCATCGCCGTCGTCACCATCCTGGCGAGCTTCGGCATCCCGGTCGCTCCCCTGCTGACCAGCGCCGGCATCGTCGGTGTCGCGCTCGGCTTCGGTGCGCAGACCCTCGTGAAAGACTTCCTCGCCGGCATCTCGATGATGCTGGAGGACCAGTACGGAGTCGGCGATGTCGTGGACCTCGGCGAGGCCGCCGGCACCGTGGAGTCCGTCGGTCTCCGGGTCACGCGACTGCGCGATGTCGACGGCACCGTCTGGTACGTGCGCAACGGGGAGATCCTCCGTGTCGGCAATTCGAGCCAGAACTGGGCCCGTACCGTCCTGGACATCACCGTCGCCTACGAGTCCGATCTGGACGAGGCCCAGCGCATCCTGCACGATGTCGCGAACGAGATGTACGCCGAGAAGGCCTTCGAAGGCGTCATCATCGAACCCCCCGAGGTGTGGGGCGTCGAGCGCTTCGACAAGGACGGTGTCGTCGTGCGCGTGGTGCTCAAGACCGCTCCGCTCGAGCAGTGGGGTGTGGCCCGCGCCATGCGTCAGCGCGTCAAGCACCGCTTCGACGCGGCGGGCATCAGGATCCCGGTCACGATCGTTCCCCCCGGAGGCTATTCATGAGCGAGCGCAGCGAGCGAACCATCAGCACATCCTCATGCCGGTACCGACCTACCATGCTTCCTCTCCAGGCGGTGCCGGCATGAGCGAGCGCAGCGAGCGAACCATCAGCACATCCTCATGCCGGTACCGACCTACCATGCTTCCTCTCCAGGCGGTGCCGGCATGAGCGATGAGGAGAACTTCTACGAGGCGATCGGCGGGCGCGCCACCATCGAGCGCATCGTCAAGGTGTTCTACGCGGGTGTCGCGGAGGACGAGGTGCTGCGGCCGATGTACCCCGAGGAGGACCTCGGGCCGGCCGCCGAGCGGTTCACGATGTTCCTCGAGCAGTACTGGGGCGGTCCCACGACCTACTCCGAGCAACGAGGACATCCTCGGCTGCGGATGCGGCATGCGCCGTTCGCAGTCAACAGCGAGGCTCGTGACCACTGGCTCAAGCATTTCCGGGCCGGTCTCGACGCCGCCGGACTCGATCCCGAGCACGACGCGCGTTTCTGGGGCTATGCCCAGCACGCGGCCCAGTTCATGATCAACACCCCGGACTGAGACCACCCCGGGGGCATCTGGTCAACCTCTCGAGCCTCGGATGAGGTTGGTGGCCTACCGCTCAGGGTCGGGCAGGGATGCATCGTCCCGTGTTTCCTGGGACGATTCACTACTCGGTTGCCGGCGAACTGCTCGATGTCCTCCACCCACGCTCATCAACGGGTGGGTGGGCGCAGACCCGAGGCGATGCCCTCGCGTTCGACCTCCGAGAGCGCGCGAGAACGCTGCGTCGCCGGGTCGAAGCCGACGAGCACCGCCAGCGACGACACGGACACAGCACCGTCCACGACCAGCTGCGCGCCGATCGCATAGGACGAGGTGCCGAGCCGGTCCACCCAGGCGCGCGACTCGACGACGTCGTCTCCGGTGATGGGGCGTACGAGGTCGACCGCGACCGTGGCGAGCACGACGCCACCTGGACCGGACGGCAAGAGCGTGGCCATGTACGGAATGCGCGACTCCTGCAGGAGCTCGAAGACCCTGGGCACCGAGACGGACCCATCGTGATCGAGATCGGAGGGACGCAGTGTCAACGGCTGTTCGGCGACACCGGCGGCGGGCTCCACTCGGTCCGGAGCGCCGAAGGACGACGTGACCGTGGCGAAGACCCGATCGCTCCCCCGCACGCCGATCCGCTGCACGAGCGAGTCCTCGCGGACCTGCGTGACGACCTCGACCGGGCGCCGACTCAACTGGATCGGGCGGCTGAACTCGACCACCACCGAACCGGGCCGGCGCCGCTCCACGACCCGATCGGCGATCAGCGCGTGCTCGGCCTGCGCGGCGTACTCGAGGTAGACGACATTGTTGACGTGGTTCAGCGAATCGATGTCGGCCCATCGCATGGGGATCTCATGGCGGTGCTCGTTCACCCCGCCGATCCTGTCAGAGAGCCGTCAGGCGCTGAGCGTGGCGTCGATCTCGGCGACCGGATCGCCCTCCTGGACGATCTGCCCCTCGGCGACCAGGATGCGACTCACGTGCCCTGCCGCCGGCGCGACCACCGGGATCTCCATCTTCATGGTCTCCAGGATCGCGACGGTATCGCCGATTCCGACGGGATCGCCCTCGCGGGCCACGATCTTCCAGACATTGCCGACGATGTCGGCCCGTGCGGGGACGGTCACTGCTCCCCCTCCGCGTAGGTGAGCATGCGCAGCGCCTGGGTCATCCGGCCGCGGGTCTCCTCGGGCACGATGACATCGTCGACGATGCCGGCCTCGGCCGCGCCGTAAGGCCGGGCGACGTTCTCGCGGTACTCGGCCGCCAGCTCGTCGCGCAACGCGATCGGGTCATCGGCCGCGGCGAGCGCACGGCGGTGCAGCAGCGCGACCGCGCCACCTGGGCCCATGACCGCGATCTCGGAGTTCGACCACGCCCAGGTCATGTCCGCGCCGAGCGACTTGGCACCCATCGCGATGTAGGCGCCGCCGTAGGCCTTGCGCACAACGACGGTGAGCTTGGGCGAGTCGGCATCCACATAGGCCTTGAGGACCTTGGCGCCATGCGTGATGACGCCGCGGCCCTCCTCGACCGTGCCCGGGAGGAATCCCGGGACGTCCACGAAGGTGAGCACGGGCACGCCGAAGCGTCCGCAGAACTCGACGAAACGAGCGAGCTTGACCGAGCTCTTGGCATCGAGGATGCCGCCCCGACAGACCGGCTGGTTGGCGACGACACCGACGGGGCGTCCGTCGAGACGGCCGAAGAGCGTGAGGATGCTGCCGGCATGGCCGGGCATCAGCTCGAGGCGGGCACCGTTGTCGAGCACGCCGTCGACGAGCTGGTTCATATCGAAGACGACCGAGGCCTTGGCCGGCACGAGGTCGGGCAGCGCCTCGGCAGCGCGCGGGTTGGCAGGGACGGCTCCGCTGACCTGCTGGGCGCCACCGGCGTGCGAGGGCAGGAAGGACAGCAGCAGGCGCGCCGATTCAAGCGCCTCGACCTCGGACTCGACCTCGAGATGGGCGACGCCGCTGGTCTCGGTGTGCAGGCGCGAGCCGCCGATCTCGTCGGCCGTCGCGTCCTCACCCGTGGCGGCCTTGACGATGTCCGGACCCGTGAGGAACATGTGCCCCTGGCCCTTGACCATGATCGTCCAGTCGGTGAGCGCCGGCGAATAGGCCGCGGCGCCCGCGCACGGGCCGAGGATGAGGGAGATCTGCGGGATCCGGCGCTGCGCCTCGACGTTGAGCGCGAAGATACCGCCGCACCCGTGGAGCGCGAGGATGCCGTCAGGCACGCGGGCGCCGCCGGAGTCATTGATGTAGACGATCGGGAAGCCGCGGTCGATCGCGAGCCGCTGGGCGGCCATGATCGCTTCGGCCATGACCTCGCCGATGGCGCCGGAGGCGACCGCGGCGTCGTGCGATGCGACGACGACGGGCCGGCCGTCGACGAGCCCCCAGCCGGTGACGACGCCACTGCCGCCGCCGTGGGCCGAACGCATCGGAGTGGTCTCGTTGAACGTGCCGTCGTCGAAGAACAGCTCGACGCGTTCGCGGGCGGTGTGCACCCGCTTGCCGCGGGGCTCGACGCGCGCGAAGCGCTCGTCCCGGCGGTGTGCGAGTGTCGCGCGGTGGTCGGCCACCTGCTCGATGTCGGTCACAACGACTCCTAAAACGTGAGGGTTTCCTCAACTATAGGACAAACATGAGGGATTCCTCATCTTCTTGGCGAATCCGGCATGTGATGTCCCCCACCCACGGCAAGTGCTAGAGTGCTAACTAAGCAAGCGCTTAGAGTTTCGCGGATCGACGGTCCCTCGGTGATTGAGTAGCCGCGAGGAACGAGCGGCATATCGACATCACCCACGTGACGTGGTCTCGATACGGTCCCTCATTCCTCGGTCGCACTCGACCACCGAGTCTCTCCCTATCGTCCGTGGCCTCTTCGCACCATCGTCTTCCGACGGAAAGGGATCATCGTGTCCGAGACTCGTACCGCCATCGTCACCGGAGCCGCCCGGGGCATCGGCCGGGGCGTCGCCCAGCGCCTCGCCGCCGACGGCCTCCAGGTGGCCGTCCTCGATCTGGACGAGGCGGCCTGCGCCGACACCGTCGAGGCCATCACCTCCGCCGGAGGCACCGCGATCGCCGTGGGGGCGAATGTCGCCGATGCCGATAGCGTCGAGGCCGCCGTCGAGCGTGTCGCCTCCGAACTGGGCGCTCCCACCGTGCTGATCAACAATGCCGGCATCATCCGCGACAACCTGCTGTTCAAGATGACGGTCGACGACTGGGACGCCGTCATGGGCGTGCACCTGCGTGGCGCGTTCAACATGACCAAGGCTGTGCAGAAGCACATGACCGAGGCGAAGTTCGGCCGCATCGTCAACCTGTCGAGCACCTCGGCCCTCGGCAACCGCGGCCAGGCCAACTACTCCGCCGCGAAGGCCGGCATCCAGGGCTTCACCAAGACCCTCGCGATCGAGCTCGGCAAGTTCGGCGTGACCGCCAATGCGATCGCCCCCGGCTTCATCCAGACCGATATGACCGCCGCGACCGCCGAGCGCATCGGCGTCGACTTCGACGACTTCATCAAGTTCAGCGCCGAGCAGATCCCGGTCCAGCGCGTCGGCCAGCCCGAGGACATCGCCCACACGGCGTCCTTCCTCGTCAGCGAGGGTGCGGGCTTCGTCTCCGGCCAGGTCATCTACGTCGCCGGCGGACCGAAGGACTGACATGACCGAGGGCCTCGACACAGGAGCGCTCGCCCGGTGGATCGATGCCGAGCAGCCCGGAGTGCTGGACACCTCCGGGCCGCTCACGGCCACGCTCATCACCGGCGGCAAGTCCAATCTGACCTACCGCGTCAGTGACGGCGCGCGCGAGATCATCGCGCGTCGGCCACCGCTCGGGCATGTCCTCGCCACGGCGCATGACATGTCGCGCGAGTACCGGGTGATGAGCGCCCTCGCCGACACCTCGGTCCCGGTGCCGGCCACCTACGGGCTCTGCCAGGACGACTCCGTCATCGGCGCGCCCTTCTATCTGATGGAGAGCGTCGCCGGGACACCCTTCCAACGCGCCGAGCAGCTCGAGAAGCTCGGCGAGGAACGCACCCGCGCGATCTCCGAGCGGCTCGTCGACACCCTCGCGGCCCTGCACGAGGTCGACTACACGGCGGTGGGGCTCGAGGAGTTCGGCCGCCCCGACGGCTACCTGGAGCGTCAGGTCCGTCGCTGGAAGAAGCAGCTCGACGCCTCACGGAGCCGGGAGATCGACGGGATCGACGAGCTGTACGCCCGGCTGGAGCGGTCCATCCCGCAGTCCGGGGACGGCACGATCGTGCACGGCGACTACCGGCTCGACAACGCGTTGGTCGACGACGCCGACCAGATCACGGCGGTGCTGGACTGGGAGATGAGCACGCTCGGCGATCCGCTGACCGATGTGGCGCTGGTGGTGGCGTACCAGAACCTCGCCTTGCACGACAGTGGCGACTCTCCCGCCTCGGTCACCGACGCCCCCAAGGCTCCCGGTTATCTATCGGTCGACGCGGTCATCGATCGGTACGCCACGACCTCCGGGCGCGATCTCGGCGAACTCGGCTTCCACCTCGGGCTGGCGTACTTCAAGCTGGCGGTCATCCTCGAGGGCATCTACTACCGCTACATCCACGGGCAGACGCTCGGCGAGGGCTTCGACCACATCGGCGACTCGATCTTCCCGCTCGTGCAGCACGGCCTCGACGCCACTGCGTGATCGAGACGGCCGCCGGAGGGATCGCCGCGAGGGCGATTCTCCGGCGGTCGTGTCGTTGCTGTCGCACCACAGAGCTGACCTCCGGCTCCGGTTCTGTACCCTAGAGACGTGACCGCGCAGATCCTCGAGCCCCGGAGGCGCCCCACCCAGGAGCGCAGCCAGCTCAAGTTCGATCATCTGCTGCAGGTCTCACGTGAGCTGCTGCTGGATGTCGGCTTCGAGTCCTTCACCTGCGAAGAGGTGGCCCAACGGGCCGGCCTGCCGATCGGCACCCTCTACCAGTTCTTCCAGAACAAGTACGTCATCGTCTGCGAGCTCGACCGGCAGAACGCCGTCGCGGTCCGCGAGGAGCTGGGTCGCCTGACTGCGGCGCTTCCCACCCTGGACTGGCTGGTCCTGCTCAATCGCCTGGTCGATCACATGGCCCGGCTCTGGATCGAGGACCCGTCCCGTCGAGCGGTCTGGATGGCGATGCAGTCCACGCCGGCCACCCGCGCCACCGCCGCCGTCACCGAACGCGAGCTGGCCTCCGATGTCGCCTACGCGCTCGGCCCGCTCACCCCGGGCACCCCGCGCGAGCGCCGCCAGATCATGGCCGAGGTGCTGGTCTACGTCGCCTACTCGATGCTCAACTTCTCCGTGCGCGACGGCCAGGAGCACACCGAGGCCGTCATCGAGCTCAAGCGCCTGCTGAGCGCCTATCTACTCGCCTCCCAGCCGCACGCCTGAGACACGCGCGTCAGCGGCCGAAGAGCTTGCCTAGCCGGCCCTTCTCCTATGAGACCGATCCGGTCGGCGAGGTGCCGAGATAGTGGACGACCTCCGCACCGATGATGATGCATCGGGGCGGCTATAACAGCCGTTACGCATCATCATCGGTCCCCGGCAAGGCGTGCGAGCGGGTCAGAAAGTATGCAGATCGTAGCTCTCGGCGCTACGATCTGCATAGTGAAAGGAGTCTCCCGTGACTGCTCCTCAGTTGATCGCGCGTGCGCCCCTGCGCACCCTCCGGCCGCGTGATCTCAGCGATGCCTTCGCCAATCCGCGAGCGGTCATCTCCCATCACCTCGGCACAGGTGCCCTCGCACGTCTCGCCGCCGGATATGTCATGGCCGTACCGGATGATGCGGAACCGGGGTGGCGGCCATCCCCGGAGACCGCGGGCGCCGGCATCGCCGCCGCGATCTACGGCATCGACCACATCGTCATGATGGGGATCTCCGCCGCCCGGATCCACGGGGCGTTCCCCCGCGCCATCGGAGATGTCGTCATCGCAGCCCCACGACAGCATCGACCCCTAGTTCTCGACGATGGCGGGAGGCTCCACATTGTTCAACGGCAGACCGCTGCTCTCGATGCCCGTCTCGAAACCTTGGACACCGGCCGAGTGTTGGTCACCACAGTCGAGCAGACGGCGCTCGACCTCGCTCGTCACCCAGGGCGTGGCGGTCATCCCGAGGAGGCAGCCGCCGCGCTACGGAACCTCCTCCCCCGCCTCGATCACGACCGTCTGGCACGTATCGCCGCTGAACAACACGGAATGGGCGCTGCCCTCGAACGGATCGAGGCGCTCACATGATCCGCGCCAACGATCTCGTCCGTGTACGCGAACAGTTCGGCGTCGCCGATGCACAGGTCGTCCGCGACCATGTGATCTCTCACCTTCTCGCCGCACTCAGTCAGATGCCGGGTCAGGGCGAGCTCGTGTTCTTCGGAGGGACCGCCCTGTCGCGGACTCTGCTCCCGGACCTTCGGCTCAGCGAGGACATCGATCTCCTCACGACCGCTCGCCGCTCGGACATCGCCCCACGGATGATGGAAGCCATCGACGATGGACTCGCCCGCAGCCACGGTTCCGTCGATTGGTTCCCGCCGCTGCATCAGACGCGGGGCTCCGGCCCTGCCGTCCTCCGCGTGGCGGACGCCGCCACGGTCCAGATCCAACTGCTGTCATACATCAACTATCCGCGGTGGCCGACGCTCGAGGTCGACCTCGAGCAACGCTACGGTGACGCTCCACCGGCGCGGATGAAGGTACTCACGCCCGCGGCCTTCGTCGCGGCGAAGCTCGCCGCATGGCGCGACCGCAGGGCGCCCCGCGACCTCTACGACCTCTGGGCTCTTGCCGATGCCGGCCATGTCACTGCCGAGTCGCTCGATCTCTATGTCCGCATGGGACCGACCGGCCAGCCCTCGACGTCCGGTGATTTCGTCGATCTACCGAGCGACGGCGCGTGGTCCGCGGCCCTCGCCCATCAATGCCGGATTCAGGTCGACGCGCCGACCGCGGCGCGGAGAGTCAGCGAAGCGCTACGTCGCGCGGGTGATCTCGGCGGGTAGATGTCGGGCTCGCTTGCGTCGGCGCGTGATGTCCCGGCTGCGTCTCGGCGACCGAGGCCCGAGGTCTGCCAGACGCCACGAGCGCGACCACGCGCTGATCCGCGCGATGCGGTCCTGCCCCGGCGAGCGGAGCATGTCAGCCCGTCACCGAGAGCAGGCCGAGGCCGAAGGCCGTGAAGATGCCGCCCCAGAGCACGACCGCGGCGATCTGCCAGACCATGACCTGTCGTCGCGCCAAGCCGACCGTCGTCATGATGAAAGCCGTCAGCGAGATCGCGAGCACCATCGGCGCGAGGAGGCTGGCGATCGGCACCCCCCATCGGTCGACGCGAGCGATGACCTTCTCCTGTCGAGAAGTGCGGGGCTGCTCGCGCTGACGCTCACGGCGCTGCGCGATCCGGCTCCCGAGAGCGACCGCGACCACGACAGCGAGGACATTGCCGAGCACGGTCGCGACGAGGGCGACGGGAGCGGGCAGACCGACGAGCGTGCCCACGAAGGCTCCAACGTAGCTCTCCAGGAAGGGGACCACGCCGATCACCGCGACCACGAGGATCTGCAGGGCGAAAGGCAGCGAGTCGAAGCTGGACGCAAGGGACGACATCATGTCTCTGCTCATAGCCTCCACTCTTCCCGAGCACGACACCGCTGGCCCAGTGGTAGGAGTCACGACCTCACATGACATATGTCAGGGCGGTGTGTAGGCGCCCGTTCTCGAGCCGGATTCGGACGCTGAGGCACCGCTCCTGGCCAGGTAACGGACGCCTATCCACCGCGCACGGCCGGGTGGCTCAGGGGCGGGTGAGGGTGACGGTGGCGATGGCGTAGTCGCCGTCGTGGGAGAGGGAGACGAAGGCGGCGATGTCCTCGCCGAGGGCGGCCCGCACCTCCCCGTGCAGCACCAGCCGGGGTCGTCCCCAGGCATCGGTGACGACCTCGATCAGGTGGTGGATCTCCTCGCCGAGCACCGGAGCACTCCCCCACAGGGACTCCGACCAGGCCTTGACGAAGGCCTCCTTGGCGGCCCAGCGCGCCGCCAAGGACGCGACCTCGGCGGCGCAAGACGCGGAGGCATCGGCAAGGAAGCTCCGCGCATCGCGCCGCTCGCCGGGTGTGAACACCCGGTCGACCCACGTTCCGGGACGCTGAACCTGGTCAGCGAACCCCGGAACGTGGACGAGGTCGACCCCAGTGCCGATGACGACCCCCATCGCGCATTACCGGCACTGGTAGACACCGTCAGCGCCGAGCCGCGCCTCCGGGTCGATCAACATGGCGGCCTCGCGCTCCCGCGCGCCCGCATCGCCGAGACGGCGACCTGCGGGACGACGGTAGAGCGGAGATCCGCCGTACATAGCCTCGGTGAGCCGCATCCGGCCCTCGATCTGACGCTGCTCGGCCCGATCGAGGTACGCCGCGCGCTCCTCGGCGGGCAGCGCCTCGACGAAGGCCTGCGGATGCACGACGGCCAGCAGACCCGCCACGTGGCCGAAGCCGAGACTCGTGACCAGGCCGGCCTTGAGAGGCCCGGTGGCCAGCGGCTCGCGGAGCCACACCAGGTGCTCGTGCTCGGCGAGGTCGTCCATGACGCAGTCCAGCGAACGGTTCGGCGGCACGACACCGGCCGAGAGCACCTGGCACAACCCGATGAGCTGGAAGGCCGCCGCGCCTCCCTTGGCGTGACCGGTCAGCGTCTTCTGGCTCATCACGTACAGCGGGTTGCCGTCGCTGCGTCCGAGCGCTCCGGCGAGACGCTCGTGCAGCTCGGACTCGTTGCGCTCGTTGACGCCCGTCGAGGTGTCGTGCTTGCTGAGCACCGCGATGTCGTCGGCACCGACTCCGAGACCGGCGAGGGACGTCGCCAGCTGCGACGAGCGACCACCGCGGCCCGCAGCGAGGGCACCGAGGCCCGGCGCCGGGATCGAGGTGTGCACGCCATCGGCGAACGAGCTGGCGTAGGCCAGGACGCCGAGGACCGGCAGTCCCAGCTCGGCCGCGAGGGAGCCACGGGCCAGCAGGACCGTTCCGCCGCCCTGGGACTCCACGAATCCGCCGTAGCGACGATCGTTGGCCCGGCTGAAGTAGCGGTCCTCGAGACCCTTGGCGGCCATGACCGACGAGTCGGCCGTCGCGGACATGTCGCCGAAGCCGACGATGCCCTCGACCGACAGATCGTCGAAGCCGCCGGCGACCACGAACTCGGCCTTGCCGAGCTTGATCTTGTCCGCGCCCTCCTCGACCGAGACGGCCGTGGTGGCGCAGGCGGCGACCGGGTGGATCATCGCGCCGTAGCTGCCGACATAGGACTGCACGACATGCGCCGCGATGACATTCGGCAGCGCCTCCTGCAGGATGTCGTTGGCCTTGGACTCGCCCAGCAGGGTGTCGATGTACAGCGAGTGCATCGAGCTCATGCCGCCCATGCCGGTGCCCTGGGTGTTGGCCACCAGCGTCGGGTGCACCCAACGCAGCAGCTCGGCAGGCGAGAAGCCGTTCGACAGGAACGCGTCGACCGTGCAGACGATGTTCCAGAGCGCGACCCGGTCCACGGACTCGACCATCTCGGCCGGGATGCCCCAGACCGTCGGGTCGAAGCCGGTGGGGATCTGACCGCCCACGGTGCGCGACAGCTTCATCTTGCGCGGCACGCGGATCTCGGTGCCCGCCTTGCGGGTGATCGTCCACTCGCCGTCGGCATCCTGGGAGATCACCGTGCGCTCGGGATCGGCCTCGCGCATCGCCCGCGCCTCGGCCTCACCGGACACGGTGAAGGAGAGGTCCTCCTCCAGGTAGACCGAGGTCAGCAGCGGCGCGGCGTTGTCGGTCATCGAGCCGTCGTCGGCGTACCGGCGCACGCCGACCCGCTCGCGCACGGCCTCCTCGTAGCGATCGGCGATGTCCTCCTCGGCCACGGGATCGCCGCTCTCGGCGTCGTACCAGCCGCGATTGACGTCGTCCCAGGTCAGCAGGCCCGTGGTCCAGGCGAGCTCCAGCACGCCGGCCGCGGACAGCCGATCGCTGACCTCGACCTCGAAGCGCGTGCGCGCCGAACCATAGGGACCGAGCTCGCCCGCGCCGACGATGACGATCATGTCGTCGAGCGAGGTGCTGACCTCGCCC
The DNA here is from genome assembly GCF_007421815.1 of Aeromicrobium piscarium. Classification (GTDB taxonomy): domain Bacteria; phylum Actinomycetota; class Actinomycetes; order Propionibacteriales; family Nocardioidaceae; genus Aeromicrobium; species Aeromicrobium piscarium. The sequence goes on from NZ_VLNT01000005.1 coordinate 65,901, forward strand.
CACTCGGGGGTCTCGACCACGTCGAGCTGGGCCGGCGATCCGGGCAGCGCCGCGATCGTGGCCGTCTCCCGGCCCTCGTCCTTCGAGGCCGCTCGGCCGGCGGCGCCCTCCGCGATGGCGGCGAGATCGAGTTCGACATCGCCGAGTCCGGCGGTCAGGTCGACCTCGACCGGCGCTTGGAGGGCCTGCTCGCGAGCCTCATCGACACCGCGAGTGAGCAGCGCCTCGGCCATCTCACCGGTCGACCAGGTACGGACGCCGAGTGCCTCGACGGCCTCGACCATCGGATCGTTGCCGCCCATGAGGCCGGTGCCGCGGACCCAGCCGATGATGGCGTGTGCCAGCGTCGTGCGACCGCTCCAGGAGCGCTCCGAGCTCCACTTGGCCACGAGCGCGTCGAGCGCGGCCTTGGCCTCGGCGTAGGCGCCGTCGCCACCGAACATGCCGCGGTTCGGCGAACCCGGCAGGACGACGTGCAGACGCCGGGTCAGGTCGCGATCCTGAACGTGCTCGGACAGCACACCCACGAGCCGCTCAACCGACCAGAGCAGCACACGCATCTCCAGCTCGGCACGCGGACCCGCATCCGTGGTGTCGCCCATGACCCGGCCGGCCGCGAAGGGGAACAGCAGGGTCGGGGTCAGCGCCGGCTTGGACACCGTCGTGACGCCGGCCGCGGTCTGGGTCTGCTCCGCTCCGATCCACGCGGCGAGCGCGTCGACATCGGCGAAGGACGCCATATTGGCCGGAACGACCCACAGCGCCGCACCCTGGCGGGCGTAGTCGCGGTAGAGCTGCTTGAAGAAGGCGAGCTTGCACCCGTCGACGCCCGACGTGGTCGCGATGACCGTGGCGCCCTCGGCCAGCAGACCGCCGACGACACCCGCGGCGATCGAGCCGCGGCTGGCACCGGTCACCACGGCGACCTCGTCGGCGTAGCGACCCGGGGTGGTGTCCTCGGCCTCGGCCGCGATCCGCTCGAAGCGCGTAGCCAGACTGTTGCCGGCATGAGCGGCCCACCAGCGTGCCTGCCCGGCCACCGTCGCGCCGGCTCCGACGAAGGAGCCGGCGACATCGGCACCGTGGGCGATGCGTGCGAGATCCTCGCGGGCGCTGGCCCACCGGTCGTCGAGCACGAAGGCCTTCTTCTCATCGAAGGCCGGCGCGGTGGATTTGACCCAGTCCGAGCCGAGCTCGGCCTCGACCCGTTCGAGCACGCGCGCGGCCTGCTCGTCGGTCTCGACCTCCGTCGGGACCTCGCCGAGTCCGAGCTCGTCGAGCACGAGGCGCGCGGACTTGGCCAGCACGCCGTCGCGACCGGTGATCTGGTCGGTGAACTCCGCGAGCGCCTCGGCGTCCACGGTGGCGCCACCGCCGCCGCCGGCCGCCGGAAGATCGACGCTCACGCCGTGACGCGCGGCCACGGCCTTGACGCTGGCATCGACCGCCGCGTCCACGTCGGCACCGCTGCTCAGCGAGCCGAAGGAGCCGAACTCCCCACCGCGGACGCTCGTGCCCTCACGGGTCGACATCGCGAGCTCGGCGAGCACGTGGGAGGCCCAGCCGGGGCCGAGCTGCCAGGTGCCGGTGACCCGGTCGGTCACCGAGGCCGGCTTCTTGCCTGCCGGGCCCAGGACCTTCTTGAGGTGCTCCGAGATCGTCTCGGTCAGCACCGGGCCGAAGGCGCTGTAGCCTCGGGCGAGGCCCTTGACCTGCTGGCCCAGGGTCACCAGGTCGGCATCGGCCGCGCCGTCGATGGCTCCGAGCGAGAGCTCGGCACCGAGGTCGACGAGCAGCTGGTTGCGGCGGCTCGATGCGCCGTCGCACAACGACTCGATCGAGTCGGCGGCACCGATCTGGTCCAGTCGCAGCTTGGTCCACCAGGCCACGAGGGTGCGGGTGGCCTCGGCGGCGTCGAAGGCGATGTCATCTGGACGCGGGCCGCCTGCCGGGGCAGTCGGGGTAGCCACCGGGGCCGGTGCGGCCTCCGCGGGAGCGGCTTCGGCGACCGGCGTCGCCTCAAGATCATCGTCCTCGACCTCGGGCTGGTCCTCATCGGTTGCGAAGACGACGGACGCGTCGCGCTCGATATTGGCCACCTCGACGGTCCCGTACTCGCTCTCGGGGAGCTTGAGGGTCGACGAGGCGAGGTTGGCGACGGTCGGTGCCGAGCCGACACCGATCTCCACGAAGCGCTCGACTCCGAGGCCACCGCGCTCGACCGGCGTGAACATGAGGTCCTGGGTCTCGATCCAGCGCACCGGGCTGGCGAACTGCCAGGCGAGCAGCTCGATCAGCACGCGCCGGCACAGCGCACCGGGACGCGCCGTCCAGTCGTCGAAGTCCACGAGCACCTCGCGCAGCGGTGCGGAATCGACCAGCTCGGCGATCTCGACGACGAAGTCGCGGTCGAGGCTGAACGGACGCGGCACCAGGTTCGGGATGTACCGGCCGGCGAGGATGGCCGGATCGATATCGGCGGGCAGCAGCTCGTCGAGGCGATCGCGGAAGTCCGGGACGCCGCCGTGCAGGACCCGGGAGTGGAAGGGCACGTCGATGCCCGGCACCAGGATGAACGCGGCCTTGCCGCCGAACTCCTCGCGGCGGCGGGCGATATCGCGCTCCAGCTCCTCCAGGCCCGCCACCGTGCCCGCGATGGCGTACTGCGAGCCGCGCAGGTTGTAGTTGACGATCTGCAGGAACTCGCCGGTCTGCTCGGCGATCCTCTCCACATAGGTCGTGACCTCGTCATCAGCCAGGCCGATCTGCGAGGGACGGATGGCCGCGAGCCGGTAGTCGCTGCGTCCCTGCGCATCGCGCGGCACGAGCGTGTGCATGACCGAGCCGCGCTGGAACACGACTTCGACGACGGCCTCGAGCGGGATGACACCCGACACGGCGGCGAGGGCGTTGTACTCGCCGACCGAGTGGCCCGCGAGGATCGCACCCTCGACGAAGGCGCCGGACTCCCGGAGCTCGGCCATCTGGGCGGCACCGAGCACGGCCATCGCGACCTGCGTGAACTGGGTCAGGTACAGCACACCGTCGGGGTGGCGGTGCGTGACACCGTGCGCGGTCAGCTCGGTCGGGTTGTCGCGGACGACCGTGAGGATCGAGAAGCCGAGCGCGGAACGGGTGTGCGCGTCGGCGCGGTCCCAGATCTCGCGGGCGGCCTTGGAGCGCTGGTAGCCCGCCATTCCCATGCCCTGGCTCTGGATGCCCTGGCCGGGGAAGGCGTAGGCCGTGCGCGGGGCAGCCAGCCGGGCGCTGGCGGCCATGACGACCTCGCCATCGGCGCGAACGGTGACGTCGAGGACCTCGGCGCCCGCGTCCAGGCCCACGCGGTCGGCACGGATGTCCACATCGGCACCCGGGCGGACCGGCGCCATGAATCGGGTGGTCCAGCCCTCGAGGCGACGACCGGTCTGTGCCACCACCTGCTGCTGGGCGGCAGCGGAGGTCCACATGCCGTGCACGATCGGCGCGCCGAGTCCGGCCAGGCGCGCCGCGGCGATGCTGGTGTGGATCGGGTTGTGGTCGCCGGTGACGGCGGCGAAGGCACGCAGGTCGGTCGGAGCCGCCACGGAGACGGTCGCCTGCTTGCGGCGCGGGGTGTCGCGGACGTCGTCGCCGAGGACGCCTCCGGCACGCACCGGGTCGGCCAGGTCGCCCTGCCCCGCCCGACCGCGGATCGCGAAACGCTCGGTGAGCGCGGCGACCTCGCCGGAGCCGGCCACGATGTCGATGTCGACCGTCACCACTCGGCCGTAGGAGGAGTCGACCACGCCGCGCAGGGTCGCGGTGATGGTCAGCTCGGCGCGCTCGGCCGGGATCTCGCCGATCGCGATCGCGTGGTCCAGGTGGACCAGGTCGAGCATGCCCTCGACGACCGGGTTCCCCTCGTCATCGGCGGCGTCACCGATGACGGCGAACACGGCGGGCCAGGCGAGACCGACCAGGACATCGGGTGCCGGATGAGCGCTGGGCTCGACCGGAGCGCCCGAGACGGCCGCGTGATCGGCCCGCAGGTCGGGAGTCCAGGCGGCGGTGAGACGGGCAACGCCGCCATTCGCCTCGGGGACCGAACCGCCGGCGGCGCGAGCGGCCAGCGCCCGCATCGCCTGCGCGGCATCGGCCTGGGTCACGACGGGGCTGCTGCCCCACGCGACGGTGTCCTCGACACGGATCGGGAGGGTCAGCCGCTCACCGCCGGGCAGCGGCACCCGCAGCTCGACGAGGGCGGACGAGGCGCTGAGCTCGGCGCCCGTCTCGGGATGCTCAGCGGTGTCGGGGCCGGTGATGACCCAGCCGGTCCCGAGCCGGTGCACGGGATTGCCGACGGTGCGGCCCGCCCAGACGACATCGTGCGAGGCGAGCACCAGTGCGAGCGACTCGACGATGCCGTCGACCTCGACGCGACGTCGACCCGCGACCCGCTCCGGTGCGGAGCCGGCCGCGAGGAGAGCGTCGATGACCTCGTTCTCGAAGCGCTGGAGCAGATCGGCGACGGGCTCGTCGACGCGCGTGATGCCGGCGACCGAGCGCGTGCCCGGGATGATGCAGACCTCGTCGGCGCTGTACCGGGCGTCGTGGGCCTGCCACAGCGAGTCCGAACGCCACCAACGGCGCACGTCGGCATCGATGACGGGCACGAAGTTGACCGGCTTACCGGGACGCTTGCACAGCTCGACGAAGAAGGCCGCGTCGGCGGGGTGCAGAACGACATCCTCGGCGGCCGGGTAAGCATCGAACAGCGTCGCGAGGGCGGCGAAACCGTCCTCGACATCCTCCGCCGCGGGGAAACGGGTGGGGATCGTGCCGCGGTCCTCCTCGGCGAGACGTGCCTCGGCGCGCTGGACCATCGCATGGAAGCGGTCGCGCAGCGTGACATCGAGCCATTCGGGGTCGCCATGGGCCGACGTGCCCGACAGCTCGACGAAGCGGCGCAGCCACTGGGCGTAGGTCATGTCGCGGACATCGCCGAAGTAGGGCTTGGCGGTGCGATCGATCGCCTCGACGATCTCGTCACGGCGAGCGGCAACGGCCTCGGCATCGCCGGCGACCTCGTCGAGCAGACGGCCGGTGCGCGAGGCGGTGTTGTCGATCTCGTGGATGTCGGCGCCGAGCTGGCTGCGACCGGAGGCCATGCCGCCGGTCGCCGTGCCCGCGCCGACCCAGGCGCCGGTGCCGCGGGTGTCGACGAGGAGCTGCTTGACCTCCGGCGAGGTCGTCGCCTCGAGGGTGGCCATCGCGGCGGTGCCGACGAGGACGCCGTCGAGCGGCATCGCCGGGAACCCGTGGCGGCGCGACCACTCGCCGGTGAGGTAGGTGGAGGCCGCCTCGGGCGTGCCGATGCCGCCACCGACGCACACGACCACATTGGACTGCGCGCGCAGGTCCGCGTAGGTGGCCAGGACGAGATCGTCGAGGTCCTCCCAGGAGTGGTGGCCTCCGGCGCAGCCGCCCTCGATCTGGACGATCACCGGCAGCGGGGCGAGCTCACGCGCGATCGCCAGGACCTGACGGATCTGCGCGACGGTGCCGGGCTTGAACACGACATGGGCGATGCCGACCGAGCGCAGGTCCTCGACCAGATCGACGGCCTCGTCGAGCTCGGGGATGCCGGCGGTCACGATGACGGCGTCGATCGGGGCCCCGTTGGCGCGGGCGCGCTGCACGAGGCGCTTCTGCCCGAGCTGCAGCTTCCACAGATAGGGGTCGAGGAAGAGCGAGTTGAACTGGTAGGTGCTGCCGGGGGTCAGCAGCTCGTCGAGCTCGGCGACCCGGTCGGCGAAGATCTCCTCGGTGACCTGACCGCCTCCGGCGAGCTCGGCCCAGAAGCCGGCATTCGCGGCGGCGGCGACGATGGCGGCGTCGACCGTGGTGGGCGTCATGCCCGCGAGCAACACCGGCGACTTGCCCGTGAGCCGGGTGAAGGCGGTCTCGGCGACGGTGCGGCCGTCGCGCAGGGTGACGAGCCGGGGGGCGAAGGCCGACCAGGGCGTCGGACGCACGGGAACGGCTCCCACGGCCGTCAGCTCACGGTGCCCGCGTCGCGTGGTGGTGGAGACGATGCCCGCACCGCGAGGCCGGGTCTCGGCGGCGCTGAGGCGCGCGGCGAGGTCGCCGGGCCCGAGGTCGAGGATCCACTGGGCCCCGGCGTCGAGCGCGCCTTCGAGCGCGGTGACCCAGTCGACCGGGTCGATGACCGAGCGCTGCGCGAGGTCGCGGGCGACGGCGGCGTCGAGGCCGACGCGACCGGCCCACTCGGCGACGAGGTCGGCGACCTCGGAGAGATCGGTGTGGTGGAAGGCGACACGCGCCGGCAGGGGCTCGATGACCGGGGCGAAGGGGGTCCCGCCGGTGGTCTTGCGGTCGCGCTCGGACTTCTCCTGGGCGGCGACGGCCTCGAGACGCGAGACCGCGCGATCGAGGTCGGCCTGCGGGCCGCAGAGGACGACCGCGCGACGGCCGTTGCGGATCCGGCATTCGACGCGGCTGCCCAGATCGGCGACGATCTCCTCGATACGCGCGGGATCGACATTGCTCACGCTCAGCATCGTCGACCCGAGCAGACCACGACGACGACCGACGATCTGGGTGGCGGCACCGACGAGGCGGGCCACCGCGAGTGCGGTGGTGAGGTCGAGGCCCCCGAGCAGATCGGTGACGAGCTGACCCTGCGAGTGGCCGATGACGGCGACCGGTCGGTGGTCAGCGGGATCGAGTCCTTGGCGACGCAAGGCGGCGAGGGCGGCCACCTGGGTGAGGGCGATGCCGGGCACGGAGGCGGCCGGCTCCTGCAGCGCCTCGGCGGACGGCACTGCCGCCGCCTCGTCGTCCTCGGCCGATTCGCCGACGGCGAGCGCGTCGACCCAGGCGAGCGGCGTGAAGGCGATGCCGGTGCGTGCGAGCTCACCGGCGACCGGCTCGAGGATCCGGTCGACCTCGCTCGTCACGGCGGCCAGATCGGACTCGAGCGCGAAGTCGCGCACGAGCTCGGCGAGCGGCGGCAGCCACTCGCCGCCCTGTCCCGCGAAGGCGAGAGCGTAGGGAGTCGTCGAGCGGAACTGGTCCACGAGCCGGGTGCCGCTGGTGGCATCGGGGCGGGTGGACGTGAGCGCAGGCGTGGGGTCGAGCGTCGTCATGAGAGCCATCGTACGGCAAAACATGAGGAACTCCTCATCTTTTATGCGAGGTTTTCCTCATGTTCTTGCTCACATTCTCCGTGCGACTCGAGAGCGACGAGTGACCCCGCACCCGCCCCGTGGGGCGGTGAGATAGGCACCTCTCGCGGCAGTCGAGACGTGCGTAACCCACCGCCCCACGGAGCGAGACGTGCGTACCCACCGCCCACAACGGCGAGAAGTCCGGCATCGACGCGACTGGAGTGGCGTCGATACCGGACTTCTCGAGACTCGGTACGGCTGCGGCGGGCCGGGGCGGTGAGCTATCCCGTACTTCGGGGCGCGTAGTACGGGATCACTCGCCGCCCACCATTCAGCTGCGGGATGGCTCACCGCCCACCGCTCGGGCGAGCGATCAGACCCCGCCGGTGAGGGTGAGGCCGCCGTCGAGGGTGATGTTCTGGCCGGTGATCCAGCCGGCATCGTCCGACAGCAGGAAGGCGACCGCGGCGGCGATGTCCTCGGGGACACCGAGGCGCTTCATCGGATACGCGGCAGCGACCTCCTCCTCGCGGCCCTCGTACAGTGCGCCGGCGAACCTGGTCTTGACGACCGCCGGGGAGACCGCGTTGACCCGGATAGCGGGAGCCAGCTCGACGGCGAGCTCCTGCGTGAGCCGGATGACCGCGGCCTTGGAGACCCCGTACATGCCGATCATCGGCGACGGCTTCAACCCGGCGACCGAGGCGATGTTGACGATCGCGCCGCCGTTCTCGCCGAGGGACGCGGCATAGGCCTTCTGGGCCCACGCCGTCGCCGCCAGGACGTTCACGGTCAGGATCTTCTGCGCGGCGGTGAGGTCGATCTCGACGGTTCGGCCGTACACCGGGTTGATGCCGGTGTTGTTGACCAGGAAGTCGAGCCCACCGAACCGGTCGATCGCGGTGGCGATCGCCTCGTCCTGGTGCTCGGACACATCGGCGGCACCCGCGACGAAGGTCGCGTTCTCCTCGCCCAGGTGGGCGACAGCCTCCCTGAGCGCCTCCTCCTTGCGCGCCGTGATGAGGACCTTGGCCCCTTCCGCGACGAGCCTCTCGGCGACGCCGAGACCGATCCCCCGGCTGGCGCCGGTGACGATCGCGACCTTGCCGTCGAAGCGCCCCGTCATCAGCTGAGCCTCTCCAGGACCATGGCCATGCCCATGCCGCCGCCGACGCACATCGACTCGACGCCGAACTGCTTGTCGTGCCACTGCAGTGAGTTGATGAGCGTCGAGGTGATGCGCGCGCCGGTCATGCCGAAGGGGTGGCCCACGGCGATGGCGCCTCCGTTGACGTTGAGCTTCTCCAGCGGGATGCCGAGCTGCTTGGCCGAGCCCCAGGCCTGGACGGCGAAGGCCTCGTTGATCTCGAACAGGTCGATCTGGTCCAGCGACATGCCCGCGTGGCGCAACGCGGCCGGGATGGCCTCGACCGGGCCGAGACCCATGATCTCGGGCGAGAGGCCGGTCACCGCGGTCGAGACGATCCGCGCGAGCGGGGTCAGACCGAGCTCCTTGGCCTTGGTGTCGCTCATGATCACGAGCGCGGCGGCTCCGTCGTTGAGCGGGCAGGCGTTGCCGGCGGTGACGGTGCCGTCGGGACGGAAGACGGGCTTCAGCTTGCTGACGGCCTCCATCGTGACGCCCGCACGGGGTCCGTCGTCGGCGGAGACCACGGTGCCGTCGGGCAGGGTCACGGGCGTGATGTCCTTGGCCCAGAAGCCGTTCGCGATACCCTCCTCGGCCAGGTTCTGGCTGCGGACGCCGAACTCGTCCTGCTCCTCGCGGCTCATGCCGAGGTGCTGGGCGACGTTCTCGGCGGTCTGCCCCATGGCGATGTAGAGGTCCGGCAGGTCGCCGTTCTGGCGCGGGTCGGTCCACGTGTCGGCGCCGCCCTCGGCACGCGCGGCGGTACGAGCGCGGGCCTCGTCGAAGAGCGGGTTCTCGGTTCCCGGCACGTCGGCGAAGCCGTTGGCGAACCGGCTCACGGTCTCGACGCCGGCCGAGATGAAGACATCACCCTCGCCGGCCTTGATCGCGTGGAAGGCCATCCGTGTGCTCTGCAGCGACGAGGAGCAGTAGCGGTTGACCGAGGTGCCGGGCAGGTGATCCATGCCGGCGAGCACGGAGACCGCGCGAGCGATGTTGTGACCGGCCTCGCCCGCGGGCTGGCCGATACCGCAGATGAGGTCGACGATGTCGCGACGGTCGAGCTCGGGCACCTTCGCGAGCGCGGCCTCGACCATCTGGACGGTCAGGTCATCGGGTCGCATGTCCTTGAGCGATCCCTTGCCGGCGCGCCCGATCGGCGAGCGCGCGGTGGAGACGATGACTGCTTCGGGCATCAGTTGTCCCTTTCTGTGGAGACGGAGTTCTCAGAAACCGAGGTCGCGGCCGATGAGTTCCTTCATGATCTCGTTGGAACCGGCCCAGATCTTGGTCACGCGGGCGTCGCGCCAGGCACGGGCGACGCGGTATTCGTTCATGAAGCCGTACCCACCGTGCAGCTGCACGCAGTGGTCGAGCACGTCGTTCTGCACGTCGGCGCTCCACCACTTGGCCTTGGCGGCGTCGATGGCGGTGAGCTGGCCCTTGCTGTGCGCGAGCACGGCCTGATCGGTGTACGCCTCGGCGACCTCGATCTTGGTGACCAGCTCGGCCAGCAGGAACTTGTTGTGCTGCAGCGAGCCGATCGACTGGCCGAAGGCCTTGCGATCGTGGCAGTACTGGATGGTCTCGGCGAGGATCTGCTTGGCGTGGGCGATATTGGAGACCGCGGCGCCCAGACGCTCCTGGGGCAGCTTCTTCATCATCGAGATGAAGCCGTCGCCGAGCTCGCCGATCACGCGATCATCGCCGAGGCGCAGGTCCTCGAAGAACAGCTCGGCGGTGTCGGACTCCTCCTGGCCGACCTTGTCGAGCTTGCGACCGCGGCTGAAGCCCGCGTCGCCGGCCTCGATGCCGAACAGGGTGATGCCGCGGGCGCCCTTGCTGGGGTCGGTACGCACGGCGGTCACGATGAGGTCGGCCGAGTAACCGTTGGTGATGAAGGTCTTGGAGCCGTTGATGACCCACTCGTCGCCGTCACGCACGGCCGTGGTCTTCAGGCCGGCGAGATCTGAGCCGCCCGAGGGCTCGGTCATGCCGATGGCGGTGACGATGTCGCCGCTGGCGCAGCCGGGGAGCCAGCGCTGCTTCTGCTCCTCGGTGCCGAGGTCGACGATGTAGGGCACGACGATGTCGGCGTGGATCCCGACACACGAGGAGATCGAGGCGTTCAGCTTGCTCAGCTCCTCGGCCCACACGGCGTTGAACCGGTAGTCCTGGGCATCGGCACCGCCGAACTCCTCGGGGATCTCCAGACCGAGGAAGCCCTCGGTCCCCGCGGCGGTCCAGAAGTCACGGGGAAGGCCCTTGCCGGCCAGGTGTTCCTCGACGTGCGGTTGCACCTTCTTGGAGAGGAAGGCGGCGCACGACTCGCGGAACGCCTCGTGGTCGTCGGTGTAGATAGTTCGCTTCATGGGGCTCTTTCGCGATGGGGTTACTAAGCGCTTGCTTAGCATGCCATCCCTGGGAGATGATGTCCACCATGACCGCTGAAGCCCCCTCGTCACGCTCGCGATCGGCCGCGACGCGCGAGCGGCTGATCGAGGCCGCCGTCGAGGCCTTCGCCCAGAAGGGCTTCGCCGCCACCACCACTCGCGACATCGCCTCACGCGCCGGGATGAGCCCCGCGGCGGTGTACGTCCACCACGCCACCAAGGAAGAGCTCCTCTTCGAGGTGAGTCACCGTGGCCACCTCGCCGCGCTCGCCCGCATCCGCGAGGCCGCCGCCGCCCGCACCGACCCGGTCGAGCGGATCGGTCACATGGTGAGCGAGTTCAGCCGCTGGCACGCGGTCAACAGCCGGGTCGGACGGATCGTGCAGTACGAGTTCCACGCACTGACCCCCGAACACCGTCGCGAGATCGCGGAGTACCGCCGCGGCATCGAGCGCGAGATGCAGAACGCCCTGGCCGAGGGCGTGGCCGCAGGTGTGGTCGACGCCGAGGATCTCAAGGGCACGGCGCTGGCCCTACTGTCGATCAGCATCGACCTCGTGCGCTGGTACTCCCCCGACGGACCGACCACGCCCGATCAGATGGCCGAGCTCCACGCGAGACTCGCCATCCGCATGGTCGCCCGCCGCTGAGGTGGCGCGGCGCCCTTCGACCCGGGGTAAGCCGGCGCGCCTGATGCTGGCGGTGAGCTATCCCGCACTTCACGCCTCGACGTGCGGGATGGCTCACCGCGATATGCCCCGGACCGAGAGGTGCACAGTCAACCGCTCACCCCGCGCGCCGCTGGGAAGAGTCGTCGACCGGCTCACTGCGCGTCGACGACCAGCCCGGTGATGTAGTCCCCGGTCGCGAAGGGCTCGCTGTCCAGCACCCGCAGTAGATACGGCAGGTTCACCCCCGGCCCCTCGACGGCCATCTCTGCCGCCGCCTTCCGCGTCCGCTCCAGCGCTTCCTCACGGGTGGCCCCCCACACGATCATCTTGGCCATCAACGGGTCGAAGAAGGGGGTCACGGCCGTGCCCTCGCGGTAGCCGGCATCGACTCGGACCCCCGCGCCCGATGGCATCTGCCACCGGGTGACCGTCCCGGGCCTGGGCAGGAAGCGCTCGGGATCCTCGGCGTAGATCCGCAGCTCGAACGCATGTCCATTCGGGGTCGCGGAGAAGCCCTCCGGGATCTCGCTGTCCCCTCGGGCCACGGCGAGCTGCCATGCCACCAGGTCGAGCCCGTGGACCGCCTCGGTCACCGGATGCTCGACCTGCAGACGGGTGTTCATCTCCAGGAAGTAGAACTCCTCGCGGTCGAGGTCGTAGATGAACTCCACCGTGCCGGCATTGCGATACCCGACCGCCTCGCCCAGCGCGACGGCCTGGCGTGCGACCTGCTCGCGCACCGCCGGTGTGAGCGCGGGCGACGGGCTCTCCTCGATGACCTTCTGATGCCGGCGCTGAACCGAGCAGTCCCGCTCGCCCAACGCGATCACCCGGCCGTCGGGCAGGCCCATGATCTGCGCTTCGATGTGACGGGACCGCTCGACATAGCGCTCGACGATCATGCGTCCATCGCCGAAGACGGAGCGACCGCGTCCGGCGACCTGCTCGACCGCTGCGGCCAGGCCGGCCTCCTCGGCCACCACCGCCATCGCGATACCTCCCCCGCCGGCCACCGCTTTGACCATCAGCGGGAAGCCGATGGCCCGGGCGACCTCGTGGGCCTCCTCCAGGCTCTCGACCGGCCCCGGCGAGCCCGGCGTCACCGGGACACCGGATGCCTGCGCGAGCCGGCGCGCGTTGGCCTTGTCTCCCATCGAGGCGATGACCTCGGCCGGGGGGCCGACGAAGGTCATGCCCGCCTGCGCGACCGCCCGCGCGAAGTCGGGGTTCTCCGAGAGGAAGCCGTATCCGGGGTGCACTAGCTCCGCACCGGCGGCCACCGCCGCGGCGACCATCGCCTCCACATCGCCGAAGGCCCGCGGCGAGTCCAGCGGCACGACGATGTCGGCCTCCTCGACATAGGGCAGCCCGGCATCGACCTCGGGGCTCCCGACCGCGCACCGCAGCCCCAGCGTCCGGGCGGTGCGTTCGATACGGGCGGCGATCTCGCCGCGGTTGGCGATGAACAGCACGGTCATGTCGACACCGCCTGAAGAAGAACACGATACGCCGATGCCGACATGAGAACCCCCGTCGTTCGCTCGCTGCGCTCGCTCATGTCGACACCGCCTGAAGAAGAACACGATACGCCGATGCCGACATGAGAACCCCCGTCGTTCGCTCGCTGCGCTCGCTCATGGTCACTTCCGTTTCGGGTCGAGGAGGCGCTGGATCTCATCGCCGATGATGTTGCAGGCGAAGACCGTCGCCGCGATCGCCAGGCCCGGGATGAATATCTGCATCGGCGCCTGGTCCAGGAACGTGTACGACCGGGCGAGCACCGCACCCCACGAGGCGTTCGGCGGCTGCACCCCCAGCTGCAGGAAGCTCAAGCTGGCCTCCGCGATCAGCGCGAAGCCCATGAGCACCGCGACCTGCACGAGGATCGGCTGGATGATGTTCGGCAGCACATGCGGCAGGACCATCCGTCGCAGGCCCGATGCGCCGAAGGATCGCGCCGCCTCGATATAGGTCTCGGAACGGATCGTCATCGTCTGGGCCCGCGCCAGGCGGATGATCGCCGGAGCGAGGACGACGCCCACCGCGATCATCGCATTGGTGATGTTCGGACCCATGGTGGCCGTGATCCCGATGGCCAGCACGATCGCGGGGAAGGACATGACGGCGTCGACCACCCGCATGATGCCGACGTCCAGCCAGCGATTGCCCCACCCGGCCGCGATGCCGATCGGCAGGCCGACGACCAGCGCGATCCCGACGGCCAGCATCGCCGCGAGGACGGAGACACGAGTGCCGTGCAGCATCCGGCTGAGCACGTCGCGCCCGAGATCGTCGGTGCCGAGCGGATGCGCGCCGCTCATGGGCAAGAGGATGTCGTTGAGGTTCTGCGCCGTGGGCGACGAGGGCGACAGTACACCGGCGAAGACCACCACGAGGGCGACCGCCGCCAAGATGGCGTAGCTGACCCACACCGAGAACCGGCCGGCGCGGCGGCGAGCCGTGGTGCCCTGGACACGTGAGGCGATGACGGACATCAGGAGATCCTCGGATCGAGAAGCCGGTAGGACACGTCGACGATGAGGTTCGTCAACAGGATGATCATGGCGGCGACGAAGACGACCGCCTGGATCACGCCGTAGTCGCGCTGGTTGGTCGCTTCGACAGCGAGCGAGCCGATGCCCGACAGCCCGAAGACGGCCTCGACCACGACGGCGCTGCCGATGAGCCGCGAGACCTGGATGCCGAGGATCGTGGCGAAGGGCAGGCTGGAGTTCTTCAGGGCGTGCTTCCACACGATGCTCGCCGTCGAGAGGCCTTTCGCGCGGTGCGTTCGCACGTAGTCGGTGCTGAGGCTCTCCACCATCGCGCTGCGGACCTGCCGGCAGATCTCCGCACCGCCGACGAGACCGAGCGCGATCGCCGGCAGCACCAGGCCCCGGAGGGCCTGCGCGGGATCCTCGGCCAGGCTGGCCCCTCCCGGGCCGGGAAACCAGCCGAGATTCAGTGCGAAGACGATGATGAGCATCATCCCGAGCCAGAAATTGGGGATCGCGATGCCGAAGGTCGCCGAGGTGGTGAGGAAACGATCGAAGGTCGTGTCCACCTTCTGCGCGGCCATCACGCCGAGCGGCAGCCCGATCGCGATCGCCACGATGAGGGCGAAGAGCATGAGGATCAGCGTGAGCGGCAGGCGCTGCCCGATGAGCGCAGTGATCGACTCGCCCGTCTGATACGAGGTGCCGAGGTCTCCGGTGAGGGCGCCGGAGATCCAGGTGAGGTACTGGGTGACGAGGGAGCCGTCCAGGCCCAGGTCCTCACGGATCCGCGCCAGGTTCTCCGGTGTCGCGTAGTCTCCGGCGATCGCGACGGCCGGGTCGCCGGGGATCAGCCGTTGGAGCAGGAAGACGATGAGCGTCGCCAGGATGAGGGTGGGGATCGCCGAGAGCACGCTCGTGCCGACGACGCGCAGGATCCTCATGATGCCTCCCGGTCGACCGGCCGCTCGCGACCGTAGAGCTCAGCCGTGCGCAGGCACGCCGAGTCGTGTCCGTGCCCGACCTCGGCGAGCTCGGGCACCGTGGACCGGCAGCTGTCGATCACGTGCGGGCACCTGGTGCTGAACCGGCACCCCGGTGGCGGAGAGAGGGGACTGGGGATGTCCCCCGAGAGCACGATGCGTCGGTGGGCGGAGCTCTGGTGCACGAGCGGCTGCGCCGAGAGCAGCGCCTCGCTGTACGGATGGAGACTCCGGTCGACGAGCGAGGGTGTCGTGGCCTGCTCCACGATCCGGCCGAGGTACATGACGCAGATCCGGTCGGCCAGGTGGCTGACGACACTCAGGTCGTGGCTGATGAACAGCACGGTGAGCTCGTACTCGGCCTTCAGGTCCTGCAGCAGATTGAGGATCTCGGCCTGCAGGGCCACGTCCAGGGCGGCCACCGACTCGTCACAGATCAGCACCTTGGGGTCGGTGACCAGGGCCCGGGCGATGTTGACGCGCTGCTTCTGTCCGCCGCTGAGCTGATGCGGGTACCGGGTCAGGAACTGGGCGGACAACCCGACGTCCTCCAGCGCCTTGACGGCGATCTGCTCACGCTCGCGCTTCTCACCGCGGCGCATGACATCGAGCGGCTCGCGCACGCTCTGCAGGATCGTGCGTCTCGGGTCCAGGGCGCTGTGCGGGTCCTGGAACACCATCTGCACCGATTCGGTGAAGCGTCGGCGTTCCTTGCCTGCGAACGAGGCCACGTCCTGGCCCCGCCAGCGCACGGTTCCGGCACTGACCGGGGCCAGGCCGATCGCCGCGCGGGCCACGGTGGATTTGCCCGAGCCGCTCTCGCCGATGAGGCCGAGCGTCTCGCCCTCGAAGAGGTCGAGGCTGACCCGGTCGACGGCGGTGACGTGACGGCGCCGTCCGACCGCGAAGCGGACCGAGACCGATTCGAGGGAGAACAGCGGTGGGCTGGTCATGTGTCGGCTCCTGTCGTGTGGATCTCGTGCGCGCGCACGCAGCGCACCTCTCGGGCCGCGCTGAAGGGGCCCAGCTCGACCGGCTCGGCGCAGATATCGGCGCGGTGCTGACACCGCGGCGCGAAGACACATCCGGTGATCCGCTCCCCCGGCGGCGGGACGCGTCCGGGGATCGTGGCCAGCCGCCGATCGCGGTGCTGCGGCGACGGCAGCGCCGCGAGCAGACCGGAGGTGTACGGATGCGCGGGTGCGGCCAGCACCTCGCCGACCGGCCCGCGCTCGACGATGCGGCCGGCGTACATCGTGATCATCCGGTCGCAGGTCTCCGCCACGACGCCGAGATCGTGGGTCACGAACAGCACCGACATCCCCCGGTCGGCGGCGATGCCCTTGATCAGCTCCAGCAACTGCGCCTGGATCGTCACGTCGACCGCCGTGGTCGGCTCGTCGGCGATCAGCAGCTGCGGGGCGCAGGCCAGCGCGATCGCGATCATCACGCGTTGCCGCATTCCGCCGGACAGCTCATGTGGGTACGCCCGCAGACGGGCTCGCGGATCGGAGATCCCCACCGCGTCCAAGAGGTCCAGCGCAGCTGCCCGCGCTCGCGCCGTCGAGAGCCCCTGGCGCAGTCGCAAGGTCTCGATCAGCTGATACCCGACCGAGAACACCGGATCCAGCGCCGTCATCGGCTCCTGGAAGACCATCGCCATCGGCACCTCGGCCTGGGGCCGGCGCCGGTTGGCGTCGTCCCAGAGCCGCGTGCCGTCGAGCTCGGCCTGACCCTCGATCCGCGAGGACCGGGGATCGAGCAGGCCCATCAGGGCGAGGGAGGTGACGGTCTTGCCGCTGCCGCTCTCGCCGACCAGCCCGACGATCTCACCGCGCTCGATCGTGAAGCTGACATCGTGCAATGCCTGCACGCGCTCCTCGCCGTGGCCGAAGAACACCTCGAGTCCCTGGACATTGAGCACCGGCACCGTGGTCACCTCCCTCACGCTGTTCAGCCGAAGGACACGCCGAGGAACTTCGGCTTGCCCAGCAGATTGGACTCGAAGCCCTGGACGTCGTCGCGCAGACCGATCAGCGAGTCCTGGAAGGCCAGCGGGAAGAAGGGCGTGTCGGCGTAGACCGCCTCGGCCGCCGCGTCGAACCCGGGCTTACGCTCCGTCGGCTCCACCGACTCGTCGGTCTGTGCCAGTGCCTCGTCGATGCCCGGGACGGCCTCGTCGGAGGTGTTGAAGTATCCCTCGGCGGAGAACATCAGCCGATACGTCATCGCCGGATCGGGCCGGCCCGTCCACTGCGACAGCAGCGCCGGAGCCTTGCGGTCGTTGAAGTAGTCGTTGGTCGCCTGCACGATCTCGCGTGGGATGAGGTTGACGGTGACGCCGATCTCGGCCCACTGCTCCTTGAGGATCTCGCCGACGCGCGTCGTCTGGGAATCGGCGTTGACGATCATGTCGAAGGACAGCCCCGACACCCCGGCCTCGGCCAGCAGCCGCTCGGCCTCCTGCGGGTCGTGCTCGTAGACCACCGACTCCGGGGGCTCCGCCCAGTAGCCGTCGGGAAGCGCTCCGTAGGCGACGCTGCCGCGATCGAAGTAGCCGCTCTTGAGCACCACATCGCGGTCCACCGCCAGCGACAGCGCCCGGCGGACCTGTGGGTCGCCCAGCTCCTCGGAGGCGCGGTTCAGATAGACCTGGTGCAGATTGACGCGGGGCGACTGGTCCAGCGTCACGCCGCTCGCCCCTTCGAGCGAGTCCGCGTCCGAGGGTGCGACCTCCATCGCCACGTCCTGTTGTCCCGATCGCAGCGAGGTCACCCGGGTCTTCGGGTCAGGGATGATGTTGAAGGTGATCCCGGCGACCCGGTCGACATCGGTGTCCCAGTAGTCGTCGAAGCGCTCGACCTTGAGCGAATCGCCGCGACGCCACTCCACGAAGGACCATCCGCCCGCGCCGACCGGCTGGGTGCTCAGGTCCCCGCCGGCCTCCTCCGCGGCCTTGGGCGAGACCATCATGCCGGCCCGGTCGGCCAGCACGAGGAGGAGCGACGCGTCCGGGTGGTCCAGCACCAACGTCACCGTCTGCTCGTCGTCGACCCGCACCTCGCTCACGGCGGCGAGATCGGCCTGGATATTCGAGCCCTCCCCCATCGCCCGATCGAGGTTGTACTTGACGGCTTCGGCGTCCAGGGGCTCGCCATCGTGGAACGTGACGCCCTCACGCAGCGTCAGGCTCAGCTCGGTCGGCGAGACCTGTTCCCACGACTCCGCCAACCCCGGCTCGGCCTCCAGACCGGAGTCGAAGGAGACCAAGGTGTCGTAGATCGGGTAGAGCAGCATGTGGTCGGTTCCGGCGTTGCCGCGGATGGGATCGAGCGACGACGCGTCGGCGGCCGCCGCGACCTTCAGGTCCTTGTCCTGGTCCGAGGAGCCACCACCACCGCCGCACGCGGCGAGCGTGGCGAGCAGCGTCGCGGCCGCGAGCGCTCCCCAGCGAGATCGTCTCATCATGATTGACGTCCTTCCGTCCACTGCTGACGCAGCTTGTATTTTTCGATCTTGTTGGTGGGAGTACGGGGGATCTGCGTCACGGGCACGAAGGCCCGCGGACGCATGAACTTGGGCATGGACTCGTGGCAGTACTGCGCGAGGACGTCGACATCGAAGCTCGCGGCATCGGCCGGCTCGACGAAGGCGATCACGTCGTCCTCGTCGCCCTCCGCGCTCGGCACCGCCACGACGGCGGCCAACTGCACCGAGGGGTGCTTGGCGACGATCTCCTCGATGTGGAAGCTGGAGATGTTCTCTCCGCGCACCCGGATCCGGTCGCCGAGACGGTCCACATAGACGAAGACGCCATCGGGCTGGCGGATCGCCGCATCGCCGGTGTGAAACCAGAGGTTGCGCCAGGCCTTGACCGTCGCCTTGGGCTTCTTCAGGTACTCATCGAAGATCAGGGCGGGCAACCGGGGCCGCATCGCGAGTTGACCCACGACGCCGTCGGGACACACCCGGTCGCGGTCGTCGAGGACCACGACCTCCATGAACGGTGCCGGCATGCCCATGATCCCCTTGGGCATCGGGTCCGCCCCGTCCAGCACCGGCAGCCCGTGCTCCTCGAAGACTCCGCGGAGCGCGGCGTGGTCGCGGCCGCGGTACAGCTCGACGGGCGTGCCCTCGCCCTCGGCGGTCTGCTCGGTGAGCGTCATCAGCGCCGCGCCGGTCTCGGACTGCCCGAAGCCGGAGGTGACGAAGTCGATGCCGAAGCGCACCGCGAAGTCGTGGTGATTCGCCGGCAGCGGCTGCATGTGCACCTTGTTGAGCGGATTGCGGCGGTCGTCGTCCCGGGGCTCGGCGTTCAGCAGCCACGGCGTCATGACGTCCAGCAGCACCGCGGTCGTGCAACCGGTCGAGCGGACTCGCCGCCAGAAGTCCGAGGGACTGAACCGGTCCCACATGCTGACCGACGCCCCGGTCCACAGGGCCCGGACGACATTGAAGTGCGCGCCGCCGACGTGATACATCGGCAGGTCGTTGTAGACGACGTCGTCGCCGGTCAGCATCGAGCGTCCGATCCAGGTGTAGCCGTTGATCCACCGATGGGACTGCACGACGCCCTTCGACGGACCGGTCGTCCCAGAGGTGTAGATGACATTGGCCGGATCGTCGTAGGCAATCTGGACCTGCGGGCGCTCGGCCGGTCGGAGCAGCTCGCCGAACTCGCCGCCCATCGCGTCCTCCACGACGAGCACGCGGGGCGGATGTTCGAGCTGGGACTCGACGGCTCGGACCCGCTCGAGCAGCTCCACGTCGACGATGAGCAGTGCCGGGGCCGTGTCGCCCAGCTGATAGGCCAGGAGGTCGCCGGCGTACTGGAAGTTGACGGGCGCGTAGACGGCGCCGGCCTTCCAGAGGCCGTACATCGTGAGGGTCGACACCAGCGGCCGGACCGTGAGAACGCTGACCCGGTCGCCGGGGACGATCCCGGCCGCGCTCAGCTGCCCCGCGAGGTGATCGGTGAGGGCACCGAACCGGCCGTAGCTGAGATCCTCGCCGGTCTCGCCGTAGTGGATCGCGAGCCGGTCCGGGGTGGCCGCCACATGGTGGTCCAAGGCCGCCACAGCGGTCGGGAAGTCGAACTCGAGCAGAGACTCGAGCTCCTGGACGGGTGGGGTCATCTCAGGGCCTCGTTCCGAAGGAGGGGGGTCCAAGGAGCTCGGGGACGACGCGATAGGCATCGCGCACCCAGCTCGTGAGCAGCTCGCGGCTGCGGCGCGGGTCGATCACGTCCTGTACGCCGTAGCGCTCCGCGGTGCGGAAGGGAGAGCGCACCGCCTCGAGGCGCTCGCGGATCTCGGCCAGCATCGCCTCGGGATCGTCCGAGGCCTCGAGATCGGCACGGTAGGCGGCCTCGATGCCACCCTCGACCGGCAGCGATCCCCAGTCCCCCGACGGCCAGGCCCATTGACGGTTGTACCGGTGCCGGTTGATCTGCCCCGCGCCGCCGACCCCGAACACCCGTCGGACGATGATCTCGGCCATCGGCACGCGAGCCTGGTAGACCGCCGCGACCGCGCGGGCGCCACGACGGATGGAGGCCGTCTTCTCGGCCTGGAGGCCGATCATCATGCCGGCCTGGTCGGTGAGACTGACGATCGGCAGGTGGAAGGTCTCGCACAGGTCGACGAGACGGGTCAAGGCGTCGGCGCCGTTCGGCGTCATCGTCGCGCCCTTGTACGGATCGGTGGCCACGACGCCGACCGGGTGCCCGTCGAGCCTGGCCAGTCCGGTGTAGACCGAGCCGGAGTAGCACGTGTAGTCGAACACCGACCCCGCATCGAAGATCGCGTCGAGCACAGGACGGAGCCGGTAGGGCTGGCGGCGGCTGCGCGGCACCACGTCCGCCAGATGCTCCACGTCACCGCTCGCCTCGCGCCCCTCGACGACCGGAGGGAGCTCATGGACGCTGGACGGCAGGTACGAGAGGAAGCCTCGGATCGCGTCGAGTGCGGACGCCTCGTCGGGAACGATCTGATCGACGGCACCACTGCGGCGATGCACCTCGGCACCGCCGAGCTGCTCCTTGTCCAGATCCTCTCCGGTCGCATGCCGCACGACCGGAGGCCCGGCGACGAAGAGCTGGGTGGAGCCCTCGATGAGCACGCTGAAGTGGCTCATCACGACCCGTGCCGCTCCGAGACCCGCTACCGGACCCATGCAAGCGGCAACCACCGGCACCAGCGACAGGTTGTCGACGACCGTGTCCCATCCGGGATTGGCGGGCACATAGGTGTAACCGGACTGTTCCAGCATCCGCACGCTGCCGCCACCGCCGGTTCCCTCGATGAGCCGGATCAGCGGCAGCCGGTACGCGGCGGCCAGTCGCTCGGAGTCGACCTGCTTGGCCATGATCGAGGCATCGGCGGCGCCGCCGCGGACGGTGAAGTCGTCCGCGCCGACGGCGACGCGCCGACCCGCGATCGTGCCGACACCGAACACGAAGTTGGTGGGGACGATGTGTTCACCCGTCTCGCCCGGGAAGCCGGCGAGACCGCCGATCTGCTCGAAACTGCCCTCGTCGAGCAGATCGGCGACACGCTCGGTCACGGTGCTGCGACCGGCCGCGTGCTGTCGGTGGATCTTCTCGGGTCCCCCGAGCTCGTCGGCCATGGCACGGCGACGCTCGAGCTCGGCGATCTCCGCGGACCAGATCGGTGACACTACGGCACGTCCTCTCGCTGACGAATGACCTAAGCGATCGCTTAGGTCAGCGAGAAGCCATGCTAGGTGATGCGCATCACACGATGCAAGCACTTTTCCGAGGACTCGGCCGGCGACCCCCTCAGAGATCGCCGGCCGCAGGAGAGATGCTCAGAGAATGCGCGCGAGAAGAGCCCCTTCTTCGACGATATCGCCCTCATTTACCAATAATTCTTCGACCTTCCCTGCCGCCTCGGCGAGGACCGGGATCTCCATCTTCATCGACTCGAGGACCACCAGGACATCGCCGGCGACCACGTCCGCCCCCTCGGTCACATCGATCCGGAAGACTGAGGCGGACATCTCCGCGCGTACATCGGCCATGCTTTCCACTACCCTTCGCTGTATTGAGATCTGCGAAAGCTAAGCATACGCTTATGCCACGGCGCGATGCGCCGGTCGACATCGCGGCCCGGCACCGAGCTCGGGCATCGGGTCGTGACGGGCAGACGAACAAGGATCGGCGAGAATGACGACCATGAGCACGGACGGGACGCCGACCACCAATGCGTCACTCGAACTCGAGCCGCAGGCGGTCGACGCCATCGAGCGTTACTGGGCCGACCGGGCCACCGGTCCGTCGCGCAAGATCCTCATCGGCGCCACCCTCGCCTTCGCCGAGCTGGGCTACCACGGAGCCTCCACCCGGGCGATCGCCGCCCGCGCCGATATGAGCCCCGCCGCCGTGTACATCCACTTCGCATCCAAGGTCGAGCTCTTCCATCACATCGCACTCGAGGGACACAAGACCTCCACGGGCGCCTTCAACGAGCCGGCCGAGCTGGTCGCCGATCCCGCCAGCAAGCTGCGTATGGGCGTGGCGTCCTTCGCCACCTTCAACGCCGAGATGAACACGTTCTCGCGCACGATCGAGTACGAGATGCGCCTGCACCACGATCAGCGTTTCGCCGATGTCTGGCGGCTGCGCCGGGGGGTCGAGGACCACATGCGGCGCATCCTGCAGGCGGGCGTCGACGAGGGGGTCTTCCGGATCGCCGATATCGAGTGGATGAAGATCCTCCTGCTCTCCAACTGCATCGACATCGCGCGCTGGTACCGCCACGAGTCGCCGCACACGCCGATGGCGCTGGGGTTCCGCTATGCCGATCTGGCCATGTCCCTGGTTGGGGCCGTCGCCCCTTGACATCAACGTCAATGCCTGCGGTACCCTCGGTCGCGTGAGACCGGCATCACACCGTCACGACCCCGAGGAGACCGCCGTGACCGATACCCCCACGATCGAGCAGCTCGACGAGCTCGGCATCATCCACCGCCGGACCGTGCCCGCCGAGTTCGAGGATCTCAACGGCCATGTCAACGTCCGGCACCACTACACGCTGCACATGGAGGGCGCACACACCGTCTTCGCCGACGAGCTGAGAGTGGACGAGGAGAGGGCGGCGCGAGGCGAGGGGACCTTCAGCCTCTCCCAGTACATCCGCTTCGCCTCCGAGATCCTCGTCGGTCACGATGTCTCGGTGCACTGGCGCGTCCTCGACCGGTCCGACAAGATCATCCACGGCATGACGATCCTCGCGGACCGGACGACCGGCAAGGTGGCCAGCACCAGCGAGTTCATCGAGGCCTTCGTGGACCTGAACACCCGACGCGTCGCCCCGATGCCCCAGGACCTGGCCGATCTCCTCGACAAGCTGCTCGCTACCCACCGCGAGCTCCCCTGGGAGCTGCCACTCAGCGAGCCCCTGGCCGTGCGCCGCTGATCGGCCCAGATGCACCGACCCCCCGGCAGGGTGATCCTGCGGGGGGCTCGATGCGGAGCGCGAAAGGTCACTCAGCGGGCTGGAGCACCGCCTCGGCGACGATCTGCAGGATGATCTTGTCGCCGATCATCACCTTGTCGCCCTCGAGGGGGATGTTGAAGTCGATGCCGAACTCCTTGCGGCTGATCTCGCCCTTGGCCTCGACGCCCACGCGGGTGCCGCCCCACGGGTCGCCGCCCTCGCCGAGGAACTCGACCTTGAGCTCGAGCGGCTTGGTCACGCCCTTGATGCTCAAGTCGCCGGTGACCACGAACTCGTCGTCGTCCTTCTGCCGCACATCCGTGCTGACGAAGGTCATCGACGGGTAGCTCTCCACCTCGAAGAAGTCGGCGGAACGCAGATGGGCATCGCGATCGGCGGTGCCGGTGTTGATCGAGCTGAGGTCGACCGAGACCTCGACGCGCGAGGCCGTGATGTCCGGGGCGGTGACGAGGGTGCCATCGAAGGTGTCGAACTTGCCGCGGACCTTGCTCATGATGTGCCGCACCTGGAAGCCGATCTCGGTGTGGGTGGGGTCGAGCTTCCAGGTACCGGGGGTCACGGTGGTGGTCATGGTGTCTCCTTAAGAACGAGAAATCCGGGAGCCGAGGTGGCTACGAGTGACACGATACCCACTAGTTTAACTTTCAATCAAGTGCTGTCTCCCGTAAACTGGGTCACATGAGCGAGCGCAGCGAGCGAACCATCAGCACTAACGAATGCCGCCATCGGCCTACCCTGCTCTTCTTCCAGGCGATGGCGGCATGAGCGAGCGCAGCGCCGGCCTCGAACTGACCGAGGTCAACGAGACCCCGTGGTTGTCCCGTCAGCAGCAGGAGATCTGGCGTTCCTTCCTGGGCGGCTCGACCGTGCTCATGGATCAGCTGGACCGTGATCTGCGCCGGGAACACGGCCTGTCGATGTCGGAATACGAGATCCTCGTCCGCCTCTCGGAGGCTCCGGCGCGCTCCATCAGGATGGCCGAGCTCGCAGCCCTCGTCGCTCACTCGCGCAGCCGCATCACCCACACCATCGCCCGCTTGGAGAAGGCGGGCATCGTCGCACGGGATCAGTGCAGCACGGACGGACGCGGCGTCACCGCCACGTTGACCGACCACGGATTCGGCGTCCTGGCCCATGCCGCTCACACGCACGTGCGCGGCGTCCACACGTACCTGCTCGGCAACTCCACTCCCGAAGAGTTCGCCGCGCTCGGCCGCATCATGGAACGCATCAGCGCCCAGCTCGGCGGCCGCACCTTCTGATCTCGCCCACGAGCGGTAGGGCTTCAACCTCTCCTCTCCCGTGGCGGTAGGTCCTCAACCCCTCGTCCTGCGTGGCGGTAGCCGATGAACCTCACCGCGCCCTGATGAGGTTGAGGATCTACCGCCGCCGGCCCGGTCGAGGGCGCCCGTTCAGGTCAGCAGCGCGAGGCTGCGGTCGTCTCGCTCGCCGTCATACAGCCGATCGAGCACGGTGACGAACACGGGTTCGGCAGGATCGGCCAGCTCGAATAACGTCATGCTGGACCGCAGCTTCAGCGCGTCGATCTGGCCCAGGAGCGCGACCGGGTCACCCTCGAACGCGGCGGCGACCCCACTCGCCTCGAGCAGTCGCGGTCCGAGCACTCGATGTGCGAGGTACTCGCGGGCCTCGTCCAGCGAGGCGATGCCGTAGCGCTGCGCCATCGGGCTGGAACCCAGTCCGAGCAACTGCGGGAACACGAACCACATCCAATGCGTGCGCTTGCGACCAGCGCGCAGTTCGGCCACGGCGCGCTCGTACGTGCCTCCGTCGTCCTGCGCCTCGACGAAACGATGCAGATCGTCCATACCGCCATGGTCGGGCCTCCGCTCCCGCTCCGCACATCGCCTCCCTCACCCGAGCGGTGAGTTACGCACCCCTCGCGCGTCGGGGCGGTGGGCTACGCACCCCTCAGCACGGTCGAGAGGTGCGCAAGTCACCGCCCACGAACGCGAGAGGTGCGTAACTCACCGCCCAGTCGCGAGGAGGTTCAGTCGCGGGTCCAGACGGCGCAAGCGCCGCTGTGGTCACCTCACGACTCAGTCGCGGGTCAGACGGCGGTGCGTGACGCGGTGGGGACGGGCGGCCTCGGCGCCGAGGCGCTCGACCTTGTTGGCCTCATAGGAGGCGAAGTTACCCTCGAACCAGAACCAGTTGCCCGGCTCCTCGT
Organism: Aeromicrobium piscarium; assembly: GCF_007421815.1. GTDB lineage: Bacteria > Actinomycetota > Actinomycetes > Propionibacteriales > Nocardioidaceae > Aeromicrobium > Aeromicrobium piscarium. The sequence goes on from NZ_VLNT01000005.1 coordinate 91,430, forward strand.
CGGTGCCCTCCCACGCGAGGATGTGGGTTGCCACGCGGTCCAGGAACCAGCGATCGTGCGAGGTGACCACGGCGCAGCCCGGGAAGTCCAGCAGTGCGTCCTCGAGGGCCGACAGGGTCTCGACGTCCAGGTCATTGGTCGGCTCGTCGAGCAGCAGCATATTGCCGCCCTGCTTGAGCGTCAGGGCGAGGTTCAGGCGATTGCGCTCACCGCCGGAGAGCACGCCGGCCTTCTTCTGCTGATCCGAGCCTTTGAAGCCGAAGGACGCCACATAGGCGCGGCTGTTCATCTCGAAATTGGCGACCTTGATGAAGTCCAGGCCCTCCGAGACGACCTCCCACACGTTCTTGTTCGCGTCGATATTGGCGCGGGTCTGATCGGCATAGCTGATCTTGACCGTCTGGCCGACGGTGAGCGAGCCGGCATCGGGCTGCTCCGAGCCGGTGATCATCCGGAACAGCGTCGTCTTGCCGACGCCATTAGGACCGACGATGCCGACGATGCCCGCGCGCGGCAGCGAGAACGAGATGTCGTCCCACAGCGTGCGGCCCTCGAAGCCCTTGGTGAGCCCCTTGGCCTCCAGCACCACGTCGCCGAGGCGCGGTCCCGGCGGGATATTGATATCCGTGGTGTCGATCTTGCGGGCCTTCTCGGCCTCCGCGGCGAGCTCCTCGTAGCGGGCGAGGCGCGCCTTGCTCTTGGCCTGGCGGCCCTTGGCATTGGACCGCACCCATTCGAGTTCCTTCTCGAGCATCTTGGCGCGCTTGGCGTCCTTCTGCCCTTCGATCTTGAGGCGATCCTTCTTGGTCTCCAGATAGGTGGAGTAGTTGCCCTCATATCCGTGGATCTGGCCGCGGTCGACCTCGGCGATCCACTGGGCGACGTTGTCGAGGAAGTACCGGTCGTGGGTGACGGCGAGGACGGCGCCCGGGTAGTTCTTCAGGTGACCCTCGAGCCACTGGACGGACTCGGCGTCCAGGTGGTTGGTGGGCTCGTCGAGGAGCAGCAGGTCGGGCTGCTGGAGCAGCAGCTTGCACAGAGCCACGCGACGGCGCTCGCCACCGGAGAGATGGTCGACGAGGGTGTCCGGCGGCGGGCAGCGTAGCGCGTCCATCGCCTGGTCGAGGCGCGAGTCCAGCTCCCAGGCGTTGCTCGCGTCGAGATCGGTCTGCAGCTCACCCATCTCGGCGAGCAGGGTGTCGTAGTCGGCGTCGGGATCGGCGAGCTCCTCGCTGATCTGGTTGTACCGATCGAGCTTGCCCTTGATCTCGCCGACGGCCTCCTCGACATTCTCCAGCACCGTCTTGCCCTCGGTCAGCGGAGGCTCCTGCTGAAGCATGCCGACGGTGGCATCCGGGTCACGGACGAGGTCGCCGTTATTGGGCTGCTCGAGTCCGGCCATGAGCTTGAGCAGGGTGGACTTGCCCATGCCGTTGGGACCGACGACGCCGATCTTCGCGCCGTGGAGGAACGAGAGGGTGACATTGTCGAGGACGACCTTGTCGCCGTGGGCCTTGCGAACGTTGCGCAGTGTCAGGATGTACTCAGCCATGGTCGTTCCAGCCTAGCGAGCCGCCCCCGATCCCGAACCGGGGCCCGTCAGTGGAGAGGATGTGCCCCGCCGGGCTGTACAGGCTCGGGTGCCGCTGAGCCACACGCAGGATGTGCTTCGGTGGTCGTCATAGCAACCACCGAAGCACATCCTGCGTGAGCAACGGCCCGGCTGACGCACCTCCGGTGGGTGGCGCACCCCTGCACAACCGGGGCGGTGAGAGGTGCACCTCTCGCCGACCGCGGCGGTGAGAGGTGCACACCTCACGGTGCGTGAGACGTGCGTAAGTCACCACCCAGGCCCGTGAGACGTGCGTAAGTCACCGCCCCAGGCGGGTCAGCCGGCCGCGTCGCGCACGCCGGTGCGGAACCGCTCATAGGCGGCGAGCTCGGACTCCATCCGGCCGACGAGCTCGTCGTCGACGACCTGCGCCACGACATCGCGCAGCCGTTGCTCGACCTCTCGCTCACGCCCCCGCGCGGACGCACGCACCGAGGAACGAGCGGCCCAGGTCATCACCGCGCCGCCGATGGCACCGACCGCGGCGACCCACACAGCCAGCGGCAGTCCGATCAGCCGTGGCCCGGACGCCACCACACCGGTGACTCCCAGCACGAACCAGCCGAGTCCGAGAACCAGAGCAGCCAACAGCACCCACTGCGCCACCGCCACGATCGGCCACCAGCCGGGAGGCGAGGACGGACGCAGGTCGACCGCGCGGACGGCCGCATCGATGCGGTTGACCGTGCCGCCGCTGCCCGAGGCCGCCCGGATCATCGAGACCCGCCACGGCTCCGCGGCACCTTGCACGGCCGACTCCGCGGCCTCGCGGATGGCCAGCTCCGCACGCGCCTCCTCGACCGGCGTGGGCCGCAGATCGTCCTCGGCACCCTCGCCGGGGGAAGGCCGGGACCCACGCGATGCGAGTTTCAGCGGCGGCCACTCGGTCGCCGCCGTCCCCGCGCGCAGGTGCGCCGCACCCGCCGCCTCGGCCAGCTGGTGCGCACCGGTGCTCTCGTGCAGCGCGTCCACGAGACGCTCCCGGTCACCGCTCTGCAGGCCACGCGGCGCTGCCGCGCCACCCGCGCTCTCCAGGCTCTCGGCCGCGGCGCGTGCCTCGGCGGCCAGACGCACGGCCGCGGCATCCTTCGCCGCCGTGCGCCGCGCGATCTCGGTCCGCAGCTGATCGAGCCCGAGACCCGACCTGGCCGACGTGGCGATGACCGGAACGCCGGTGAGCCCCTCGCGATCGAGGAGACGCCGCAGGTCGGTCAGAGCGATCTGGCGATCGGTCTCGCTCAGGCGGTCGATCTGGTTCATGACCACGACCGTGGTCTCACGGTGGCGCGACAGCGGATGCAGATAGCGCTCGTGGATCGCCGCATCGGCGTACTTCTGGGGATCCAGCACCCACACGAACAGATCGGCGAACTCCACCACCCGATCGACCTCGAGCTGATGGGCGTCCACCACCGAGTCGTGATCGGGCATGTCCAGCAGGACCAATCCGTCGAAGACCGAATCCGTGTCATCGCCGAGCGGTCCCTGGCGGGTGAGCTGATGGCGCGGCGGCACGCCGATCCAGTCGAGGAGCTCGGAGGCATCGTTGGGCCCCCAGGTGCAGGCGAGAGTCCACGAGGTAGTGGGGCGCTTGACGCCGACACCGGCCAGATCGATGCCGCTCAGCGCGTTGAACAACGACGACTTGCCCGAGCCCGTCGCGCCGCCCAGTGCGACGATCGTGTACTCGGCGGAATTGCGGAGCCTTACCGACGCGCGCGACAACGCGTCGCGGGCCGTCTCGAGCTGGTCATCGCGCAGACGCCCCTCGGCGGCCGCGACGGCATTCTCCAGGGCCGTGAGCCGATCCTTCAATGGCGTTCTCACAGGCCCTCCTCGGTGTCTCGTCGGATATCGGCCGCCAGCCGGACGGCGTCGGTTCGGTTGGCGAGACGCCGCAGGTCACGCTGCGCCGAGCGCACGGTCCGCGGCTCGGGCACGAGCCGGGTGAAGCGATCGGCCTCCGCGTCGAACAACGTCTCAACCCGCCCGGCGAGGTCGGCGGCGGCGCGGTCGGCCAGCTCGCGCACGGCGTCCTCGCCGAAGGCCTCCTGCAGGGCTCGTTGCGCGGCGACGGCGGCTCCGATGCCGGCCTCTGTTCCGGTCACCCCGCCGAAGCCGGCGAAGACCGCGACCATGAGCGCCACTCCCCCGGCGTTCACTCCGCGTGCGGCGGTCGTGGCCTGCGACGCGGCCTCACCGTCTCGTTCGGCGAGGAGCTCGCGCACGTGCTGCTGCCATTCGCGGCTGACACGCTCGGCATCCGTCGCGAAACCGTTACCGGCACGTCCGAGATCCTGATATTCGTCCAGGAGCGCCCTCCCGGCGTGATGTGAGGCCCACGCACGCACGGCCTCCTCCGCGGCACGCTCAGCGCGCTCCACGAGGAGCAGCGCGAGACCGCTCCCCAGCACGGAGTCGACGGCCTCGGCGTCCGCGGCGGGCGAGCGCTCCCGGCGCGTGTCGAGAGGGCCGCGCAGGCCCAGCAGCTCGCCATCGGCCGCGAGCTGCTGCCAGCGAGCGAGCACCTCGCCACGCAGCACCGTGCCATCGGTCGCCGATGAGACGGCCTCGTCGCGGGCCCGCCGGTAGACCGACTCGATATCGGCGGTCAACGCATCGGCGGCCTCGGCCTGCTCGTCGAGCTCGTCGGCGAGATCGCGAGCGGTGAAGACATCGTGGCGGATGGCGCCGTGCAAGGTGGCCGCGATGATCGTGCGGCGCCCCACCAGGTCGGCCGCCAGGTCCTGCAACCACAGCACGATCTGGCCGACTTCGTCGAAGGGGAGCATCCCGCGTCCGTCGACGCGTGACTCGCGGACGGTGAACAGCGGCGAGTCCGAGAGCCCCCGCGCCGTCATCATGCGCGCGAGATGCCGCCGGACATCGTCGACTCCCTCGGCTGGTGCTCGGTCCAGCACGACCGCGACCGATGCGCTGCGCTCGGCGGCACGGCGCAGGTAGTCCCAGGGCACTTGGTCGGCGTACCGCGCGGCCGACGTGACGAACAGCCACAGATCGGCAGCGGCGAGCAGCTGCTCCGCCAGTTCGCGGTTGCCGACGTCGACCGAATCGATGTCCGGAGCGTCGAGCAGCGCGATGCCCGCCGGCACCGTCGGGCTGCTGACCTGCCGCAGCGCGTAGACCTCCTGCACGTTCTCGTCGGTGCGCTTGAGATCGGGGAGCACGCGGTCGGAGCCGAACCAATCCGCGTCATCGGGATGATGCACCAGCACCGGAGTGCGGGTGGTGGGCCGCAGCACGCCCGAGTCGCTCACATGGCGCCCGACGATCGAGTTGACCAGGGTCGACTTGCCCGCGCCCGTCGATCCCCCGACGACGACCAGCATGGGAGCGTCGAGACGCTTGAGTCGCGGTACCACGAAATCGGAGAGCTGATCGGCGACCTCGCGGCGCAGCTCCTTCGCGTGGTCGACGCGTGGTGTCGACAGCCGCAGCGGGACGGTACGCACGGCACCGAGCAGGTCCTCGGTGGCGGTCAGCAGTTCGCCGATGCCGGGTTCGCTGGCCACCCTCAACTCCTCGCGCCTGGACTTGGTGTCATCGTGTCAAGACTATGCGACGCGGCGATCAACCGGGCGCATTCGCCGCAGGATCGGGCAGCGAACGTGCCTCATCGACCAGCATGATCGCGATGTCGTCGCGGACCGGGTAGGCCAGCGCGCACGCATTGCACACCAGCTCATCCGCGTCGGCGTCCACGAAGAGCGTGGAACGACACTGGGGACACACGAGGATCTCCAGAAGCGCGGGGTCGAGGTTCATGGGTCCAGCCTAGGGCGTGTCGCGGAAGTCCGCGTGAGTGGCCCGGACGGCATCCGCGCCCGGCTGACAAGGCCGAGGGCCGAAGCCATACCAGTGTCGTCTCGCGAGGACCGAGAACGCCGTCAGACGGGATGCGGGGCCGTTCGGACGCCGCGGGGGCTTCGGCGAGACGCCCAGGGGCGTACGGTGCCTCGCCCGGGGAGGCGCACCACCCCGTCGAGGGTCAGGAGCGGATCAGCTCGAGCAGATCGTCGCGCACCCGCTCCATGGTGGGCGCGTCATCGGCCTCGACATTGAGACGCAGCAGCGGCTCGGTATTGGAGGCCCGGACGTTGAACCACCAGGTGTCGGCGGTGACGGTGAGGCCGTCAAGCTCGTCGAGGGCGTAGCTGCCGTAGCGCTCACGCAGTGTCGCGAGCACGGCCTGCTGGTCGGCCACGGTGCTGTTGATCTCCCCTGAGGCCGTGTACCGCTCGTAGGACGTCATCAACGCCGACAACGGCTGATCGGTCTCGGCGAGCGCCGCCAGCACGTGCAGCGCGGCCACCATGCCCGAGTCGGCCAGGTAGAAGTCGCGGAAGTAGAAGTGGCCCGAGTGCTCGCCGCCGAACACCGCATCCGTGCGTGCCATCTCGGCCTTGATGAGCGAGTGACCGACCGGCGTGCGGACGGGGACGCCTCCGGACTCGCGCACGATCTCCGGTACGGCACGCGAGCAGATGACATTGTGCAGGATCGTGGCACCCGGGTGATCGGCGAGATGCCGCGCGGCGATGAGCGCCGTGATCGCGGACGGCGAGACGGGTTCACCCCGTTCGTCGATCACGAAACACCGGTCGGCATCGCCGTCGAAAGCGAGTCCCAGGTCGGCGCCCTGATCGCGGACCGCGGCCTGCAGGTCGACGAGCGTGGAGGGATCCAGCGGGTTGGCGTCGTGATTCGGGAAGCTGCCGTCGAGCTCGAAGTACATGGCGCTCAGCCGGATCGAGGGGAGGCCGTCGAAGACCGCGGGAACGGTGTGACCGGCCATGCCGTTGCCGGCATCGGCCACCACCGCCAGAGGCCGGTCGCCGACCGGCACGAGCCGGTGCAGCAGGTCGGCGTACTCGCTGAGGAAGTCGCGCTCGGTGCGGGTTCCGCGCGGTTCCGCGGGCTCGGCGCCCAGGTGCTCGCTCGCGAGCTCGGCGATGGCGCGCAGACCGGTGTCGAAGCCGATCGGGCGTGCCCCCGCTCGGCACAGCTTCAGTCCGTTGTATTGGGCGGGGTTGTGGCTCGCCGTCACCATCACGCCCGCCACGTCCAGACGCCCGGAAGCTGCGTAGAGCTCATCGGTGGAGGCGAGGCCGATATCGACGATGTCTCCCCCGCGGGAGCGGATACCGTCGCCGACGGCCCTCGCGAGGCCCGGGGAGGATGAGCGCATGTCGTGGCCGATCACCGCCGCGCCACGGCCCTCGCTGATGCCGACCTCGTCGGCGAAGGCGCTGCCGAGGGCGCGCGCGATCGGCTCGGAGAGCTGTTGGGGTGCCAGCCCGCGCACATCGTAGGCCTTGACGATGGGGGACAGCGCGGGATCGATCACGGGTGGTCGGGCCTCACGAGACGCAGGGGTGGACGGGACGGTTCGGCCGGCTCCTGAGTGACCGGGCGGGTGCCCACCTCGCGCACCGCCTCGGCGAGGGCGACGAGATCGTCGACCGAGGGTTCGGGCGGCTCGGCGGTGGCCGACGCCAGCCGCACCACCTGCCAGCCTTGAGGTGCGGAGAGACGGGTCGCATGCTCGGCGCACAGGTCATAGGAGTGCGGTTCGGCGTACGTGGCCAGCGGGCCGAGGATGACGACGGAGTCGCCGTAGTCGTAGGTGAGCGTCGCGACAGCGGCCTGTGAACAGCCTGTGCGCGTGCATCGTCTCGGTCCCACGTCCCGAGGATATCCGGCGGGTCAGACGCCGGGCGATAGGCTCACCGCATGCCCGGCTCCCGCCGTCCCGTCCACGGTCCTCGTCCCGGTCGCCCGCGCGACCGACGGGGTCGCGGTCCGCGGGGACCGCTGTCGCTGGCGGGCCCCCTCTCCCCTCGCGGCGTGCCGGCCGACCGGACGCCGCGGCAGTCCTTCGACCTCGTCGTGACCGATGTCCTCGCGAGCCTGCAGCGGCAGGAGCCGCCCGCTGCCCCGCCGGTCGAGGTCGTCGTCGAGGAGGCGCCGCTGCTTCCCGGCGACTGGACCGATGCCGTCCCCACGAGCAGCATCAACCCGCGCGGGGCCGGACATCGGATCGTGATCTACCGGCTGCCGATCACGACCCGCGCGCGCACCCCCGAGGAGCTGACCCTCCACGTGGTCGATGTCTTGCTGCACCGGCTCGCCGATGCCTGGGACGTCTCCCCCGACGACCTCGACCCGCCCACCTGACCACCTCGACCCTGCACCGTGCGGTGAGCAGTCAACCACCCTGGCACCCCCGACTCGCTCGACCCGCCGAGCATTCCGCGAGTGGTGCACATTCGCCCTCAAGTCGACGTTCCGAGGGCGAAACTGCACCACTTGCGATAAGGACGCCCCGACGCCACCTGCCCGGCCGGGGACATGACGAAGCCCCCGGGTCCGATGGACCCGGGGGCTTCGTTCAGCAGATCAGCGCGTCGAGATCACTTGAGGATCTTGGTGACACGACCGGCACCGACGGTACGGCCGCCCTCGCGGATAGCGAAGCGCAGGCCGTCCTCCATGGCGATCGGCTGGATGAGCTGCACCGACATCTCGGTGTTGTCACCCGGCATGACCATCTCGGTGCCCTCGGGCAGCGTGACGACGCCCGTGACATCCGTGGTCCGGAAGTAGAACTGCGGACGGTAGTTGTTGAAGAACGGCGTGTGACGGCCGCCCTCGTCCTTGGACAGGATGTACACCTGGCCCTCGAACTCCGTGTGAGGAGTCGTGGTGCCCGGAGCGATCACGACCATGCCGCGCTCGACATCTTCGCGCTTGGTGCCGCGCAGGAGCAGACCGACGTTCTCGCCCGCCTGGCCCTCGTCGAGGAGCTTGCGGAACATCTCGATGCCGGTGACGGTGGTGGTCTGCTTGTCATCGCGGATACCGACGATGTCGACGGTGTCGTTGACCTTGACCACGCCGCGCTCGATACGGCCGGTGATGACCGTGCCGCGACCGGTGATGGTGAAGACGTCCTCGACGGGCATGAGGAACGGCTTGTCCGTCTCACGCTCGGGAGTCGGGATGTACTCGTCGACCGCGTTCATGAGCTCGAGGACCGACTCGGCCCACTTCTCGTCACCCTGCAGCGCCGGGTGAGCGGCGACGCGCACGACCGGCACGTTGTCGCCATCGAAGTCCTGATCACTCAGGAGCTCACGGACCTCCATCTCGACGAGCTCGAGGATCTCCTCGTCGTCGACCATGTCGCACTTGTTGAGCGCGACGACCATGGCGGGAACGCCGACCTGGCGGGCCAGGAGGACGTGCTCACGGGTCTGGGGCATGGGGCCGTCGGTGGCCGCGACCACGAGGATCGCACCGTCCATCTGCGCCGCGCCGGTGATCATGTTCTTGACGTAGTCGGCGTGACCGGGGCAGTCGACGTGGGCGTAGTGACGGTTCTCCGTCTGGTACTCCACGTGCGCGATCGAGATCGTGATGCCGCGCTGACGCTCTTCGGGCGCCTTGTCGATCATGTCGAATGCGGACGCCTCGTTGAGGTCCGGGTACTTGTCGTGCAGCACCTTGGTGATCGCCGCGGTCAAGGTGGTCTTGCCGTGGTCGATGTGACCGATGGTGCCGATGTTCATGTGCGGCTTGGTCCGCTCGAACTTCGCCTTAGCCACTTGGGGCTCCTCCTGGATTGATTGTTGCTGTTGAACGCCGTGTGGTCACCCGCGGACGAGTACCTCAGGCCACCTTAATGGATGGTCCGCTGTTACTCGCCGCGGGCCTTCTTGATGATCTCCTCCGCCACGGCCTTCGGAACCTCGGCATAAGAGTCAAACTGCATCGAGTACGAGGCGCGGCCCGAGGTCTTGGACCGCAGATCGCCGACGTAGCCGAACATCTCGGACAACGGAACCAGGGCCTTGACCAGCTTGGCTCCGCCGTATCCCTCTTCCATGGACTGAACCTGTCCACGGCGGGAGTTGATATCACCGATCACATCGCCCATGTAGTCCTCGGGCGTCGTGACCTCGACCGCGAACATGGGCTCGAGGAGGACCGGGTCGGCCTTGCGAGCGGCCTCCTTGAAGGCCATGTTGCCGGCCAGCTTGAACGCGAGCTCGCTGGAGTCGACGTCGTGGTAGGCGCCGTCCTCGAGGGTGACCTTGACGTCGACCATCGGGTAGCCGGCGAGCACGCCGAACTCCATGGCGCCCTGCGCACCCTGGTCGACCGAGGGGATGTACTCCTTCGGCACGCGGCCGCCGGTGACCTCGTTGACGAACTCGTAGCCGCCCTCGCCGCCGGCATCGGCCCCGTTGGGCGCGACGCCGATGACGACCTTGGCGAACTGGCCCGAGCCACCGGTCTGCTTCTTGTGCGTGTAGCTGTGACCGGTGATCGTCTTGCGGATGGTCTCGCGGTAGGCGACCTGCGGCTTGCCGACATTGGCCTCGACGCGGAACTCGCGCTTCATGCGGTCCACGAGGATGTCGAGGTGGAGCTCGCCCATGCCGGCGATGATGGTCTGGCCGGTCTCCTCGTCGGTGTGGACCTGGAAGGTCGGGTCCTCCTCGGCGAGCTTCTGGATCGCGACGCCGAGCTTCTCCTGGTCACTCTTGGTCTTGGGCTCGATGGCGACCTGGATGACCGGATCGGGGAAGGTCATCGACTCCAGCACGATCGGGTGCGCGGAATCGGCGAGCGTCTCACCGGTGGTGGTGTCCTTGAGGCCCATGACGGCCACGATCTGCCCGGCGCCGACGGACGCGATCTCCTCGCGCTTGTTGGCGTGCATCTGGTAGATCTTGCCGATCCGCTCCTTGCGGCCCTTGGTGACGTTGAGCACCTGGGTGCCCGCCTCGAGACGGCCGGAGTAGACGCGCACGAAGGTCAGCTTGCCCAGGTGCGGGTCCGTGGCGATCTTGAAGGCCAGGCCGGCGAAGGGGGCGTCCTCCGACGGGGGACGCGTGTCCTCGAGGGACTCGTCCTTGGCGTCGTGGCCCTTGACATCGCCGACATCGATCGGCGAGGGCAGGAAGTCGACCACCGCGTCGAGCAGGGGCTGGACGCCCTTGTTCTTGAAGGCGGTGCCGCACAGCACGGGGTTGAGGGCGGTCGACAGCGTGGCGCGACGGATCGCGGCCTTCAGCTGGTCGACGCCGATGTCCTCGCCCTCGAGGTACAGCTCGGCGATCTCGTCGTCGACATCGGAGAGGGTCTCCAGCAGCGCCTCGCGGGCCTCGGCGGCACGATCGGCGAGATCGGCGGGGATCTCCTCGATGTCGTAGTCCTCGCCGATGCTCGTCTCGCCGCGCCAGGTCAGGGCGCGCATGCCGACGAGGTCGACGACGCCGATGAAGTCCGACTCGGCGCCGATCGGCAGCTGCAGGACCAGCGGGGTCGCACCGAGGCGCTCGCGGATGGTCTTGACGCAGAAGTCGAACGAGGCGCCCGTGCGGTCGAGCTTGTTGACGAAGCACATGCGCGGCACGCCGTACTTGTCGGCCTGACGCCAGACGGTCTCGGACTGCGGCTCGACACCGGCGACGCCGTCGAAGACCGCGACCGCGCCGTCGAGGACGCGCAGCGAGCGCTCGACCTCGACGGTGAAGTCGACGTGCCCGGGGGTGTCGATGATGTTGATCTGGTTGTTCTTCCACCAGCAGGTCGTCGCGGCGGACGTGATGGTGATGCCGCGCTCCTGCTCCTGCTCCATCCAGTCCATGGTGGCGCCACCGTCGTGCACCTCACCGATCTTGTAGGTGATGCCGGTGTAGAAGAGGATGCGCTCGGTCGTGGTCGTCTTACCGGCATCGATGTGCGCCATGATGCCGATATTGCGGACGCGCTTGAGATCAGTGGTGATATCTGTTGCCACGAGTTTGGTTGCTTTCCTTGGTTGCGGAGCAGGTGGCCGGCGCGGCGCTGTAGAGCCGCGCCGGAACGGCGATTACCAGCGGTAGTGGGCGAAGGCCTTGTTGGCGTCGGCCATCTTGTGGGTGTCCTCGCGCTTCTTGACGCTGGCGCCGAGGCCGTTGCTGGCGTCGAGGAGCTCGTTCATCAGGCGCTCGGACATCGTCTTCTCACGACGCTCGCTGGAGTACTTGATGATCCAGCGCAGCGCGAGGGTGGTCTGACGGGCCGGACGGACGTCGACGGGGACCTGGTAGGTCGCGCCACCGACGCGGCGGCTCTTGACCTCGAGGCTCGGCTTGACGTTGTCGAGCGCGCGCTTGAGGGTGATGACCGGATCGGTGCCGGTCTTCTCGCGGGTGCCTTCGAGCGCGCCGTAGACGATGCGCTGAGCGACCTGCTTCTTGCCGTCCAGGAGGACCTTGTTGATCAGCTGGGTGACCAGCTGGCTGCCGTAGACCGGATCGGTCTCGATGGCACGCTTGGGAGCGGGGCCCTTACGAGGCATCAGCTCTTCTCCTTCTTCGCGCCGTAGCGGCTGCGAGCCTGCTTGCGGCCCTTGACGCCCTGGGTGTCGAGCGAGCCGCGGATGATCTTGTAACGAACACCCGGCAGATCCTTCACACGACCACCGCGCACGAGCACGATCGAGTGCTCCTGGAGGTTGTGGCCCTCGCCGGGAATGTAGGCAGTGACCTCGGTCCCGCTGGAGAGCCGCACACGAGCAACCTTGCGCAGCGCCGAGTTGGGCTTCTTGGGCGTCGTGGTGTACACGCGGGTGCACACGCCTCGCCGCTGGGGCGAACCCTTGAGAGCTGGCGTGCTGTTCTTGGCCACCTTGGTCTCACGACCCTTGCGGACCAACTGGTTGATCGTGGGCACTACATGCTTCTTTCTGCTGACCGATGTTGTTGCCTGAAAAGGTGACGCGGGCGTTGGTGACACGCTTCTTCATCGCCGGGCACACGCGTCGGCCTGATAGGAATCAGGCACAGCGCAATAGCCTACCGGAGGCGATCAGACGGGTCAAAATCGCGGTACCCGTCACCGGCTGCCAGTCTACGTGGTGACCCCAATCGTCCCGCCGCGCGGGGGCGGATTCCGGGAGCCGGCGAAGGAGCGCCAGCGACGGAAACGCCGCAAGTGACCCGCCCCGTGGCGGTAGGCCACCAACGCTACGTAGCCCGCCCTCCATCGTCGGCGGTAGCTCATCAACCCCATTCCAGACCGGTGAGGTTGACCACGTACCTCCGTCGAGTGCGTAAGGTCGACCAGCTACCGCCACCGAAGGACGGCTCAGTGCGACTGTCGGGCCAGCGACTCGGCCGACATGCCCAGAGCTTGTCGACTCACCTGGTCTCTCGGTGCAGTAGCTCGGCCAAGTGCAGGCTGTGGACGTCGGTGAGGTCGTCGATCTGGGTGCGGCAGCTGAATCCGTCGGCGAGCACGATCGCTCCGGCCGGCGCCTCACGCAGCGCCGGCAGCAATTCGGTCTCGGCGACCGCCACCGACACCTCGTAGTGTCCCTTCTCGACACCGAAGTTGCCCGCCAGCCCGCAACACCCACCGAGCCGGGTGACCGTCGCGCCCATCCGCTCCAGTAGCGCGAGATCGGGATCGAAGCCGAGGACCGAGGCGTGGTGGCAGTGCGGCTGCACCACGACGGTGCGGCCGGTGAGATCGGGCGCCTCCCACTCCTCGTCCCGTGCCAGCAGCTCGGCGAGGGTGAACACGCCCCCGGCGACCTCAGCGGCTCGCGGATCGTCGAGCAGCTCCACAGCATCCGACCTCAGCACCGCCAGGCACGACGGTTCCAGGCCCACCACCGGCACGCCGGCGGCGACATAGCCGTGCAGCTGCTCCACCGCACGGCCGACGAGCTCTCGGGCCGCGTCGAGCTGCCCCGTGCTGATCCAGGTGAGCCCGCAGCACTGCGGCCGTTCGAGCAGCTCGACCGTGTAGCCCGCGTGCTCCAGCACGTCGACCGCGGCGCGGCCCGAGGCGGTGGAGAAGTACTCGGTGAACGAGTCGGCCCACAACAGCACCCGCTTGCCGCCGGCGGACCCGCGACGCTCCCCCAGCTCGCGGGTGAGCGTCCGAGTCGCGAACCGCGGCAGCCCTCGGCGCTGATCGACCCCGGCGACCCAGCGCGCCAGATGCACGATGCCCGGCACGCGCAACGCGATATTGGTCAGGCGGGCGAACGGAGCGCCGATCCTCGCCCAGAACGGCAGCCTGCCGAGCAGGTAGTGGCTGCGCGGACGGCGGCGACCTCGATAGGTCTGATGGAGCACCTCGGCCTTGTAAGTGGCCATGTCGATCCCGGTCGGACAGTCGCTGAGGCACCCCTTGCAGGACAGGCAGAGGTCGAGGGCCTCGTGGACCTCCGGGCTGCTCCAGCCGCCGGTCACCTGGCGACCGTCGACCATCTCCTGGAGCACCCGGGCGCGCCCACGGGTGGAGTCCTTCTCATCTCGCGTCGCCTGGAAGGACGGGCACATGACTCCGCCACTGGCCTGATTGGCGGCGAGGCACTTGCCGACACCCGTGCAGCGGTGCACGGCCGCACCGAAGCTGCCGTCATCGTGCACGAGGCGCAGACCACCCGGCCGCGCGGACGGCATGCCGAGGTCCCACGTGCGGTGCTGGCTACGCAGATCGGCGTCGAGCGGACGTGGGTCGACGAGGACACCGGGATTGAGCAGCGAGTCCGGATCGAAGAGGTGCTTGACTCTGCCGAGCAGCGACATCGCCTCGGGCGAGTACATCAGCGGCAGCAGCTCCGATCGGGCCCGCCCGTCACCGTGCTCTCCGGAGAAGGAGCCGCCGTGCGAAGCGGCGAGCCGGGCGGCGTCGAAGAGGAAGTCGCGGAAGACCGCATGCCCGCCGCCCGCGTCGAGATCGAAGTCGATGCGGACGTGCACGCATCCGTCGCCGAAGTGACCGAACGGCACTCCCTGGACGTCGTACTCGCGCATCAGTGCCTCGAACTCGCGCAGGTAAGCACCGAGATGCTCCGGCGGGACCGCGGCATCCTCCCATCCCGAGAGCGCCGGGCGATCCAGGGCACGTCCGGCGAGTCCCGCACCCTCCTCGCGGATGCGCCAGAGCACACCCTGCTCGGCCGGGGACGTGACATGGCGGTGTCCGAGGGCGTTGGCGGCCCGCACGACCTTCGCCCCGCGGTCCGCGAGCTCCGCCGCATCATCTCCGGACAGCTCCACATAGAGGTACCCGCCGCCATCGGGCAGATCCGGCACCGACGCCGGTCCCTTGGCGGCGCGGAACACCTCGACGATGCGAGCGCCCAGTCCCTCGCAGGCGGTCGGCGAGAACGGCAGGACGGCGGGGGTGTCGTCCGCCGCCTCCGCCATCGAGGGATAGGCCAGGACCACCAGGTGACGGTGACTCGGCGTGCGGACGAGGTCGACGGTGGCGCCGAGGGTGAGCGCGAGCGTCCCCTCGGTGCCGGCCATGAAGGAGCCCGCGTCGAACTGCCGTTCCGGCAGCAGGTGCTCGAGGCTGTAGCCGGAGACCTGGCGGCCGAAGCGGCCGAACTCGGTGCGGATCGTGGCCAGATCGGTGCCGACCAGGTCGCGCAACCGGGCGAGCGTCGGCGAGTCGACCGGCACGTCCCGCCCGGCCTGGAAGCGCTCGCCTCCGATCGTGAGCAGATCGAGTGCCGCGACATTGTCGGCGCTGCGGCCGTAGCCGAGGGCACGATTGCCGCAGGCGTTGTTGGCGATCATCCCGCCGACGGTGCAGCGCGTGTGAGTCGACGGATCCGGGCCGTAGCGCAGCCCGTGCGGCGCGGCGGCTCGCTGGAGCACCGCGTGCACGACACCTGGTTGCACCTCGGCGGTGCCCGTGGCGGGATCGATCGCCAGGACGCGGTTCATGTGCCGGCTGAAGTCGAGGACGATGCCCGTGCCGACCGCGTTGCCGGCGATGGACGTGCCCGCACCGCGTGCCGTGATGGGGGTGCCGGTGGCAGCGGCGACCGAGGCGACCGCCATCACCTCGTCGATGTCGTGGGGCCTGACCACCACGTCGGGCACGACGCGATAGAGCGAGGCGTCCGTGCTGTAGAGCGCGCGAGTGAGCGAGGAGTCGTCGACATCCCTCAGTCCTGCACGGCGCAACTCGGCGGCCACGTCGAGAGCGAGCCCAGTCGTCATGAGTAGCATGCTACTCGCCTGAGGGGCTCCGCAGCCGTTCGGCCCAGGTCTCGTCGATCTCTCCCTCGGACAGTTGGCGCATGAGCAATGTGCCGGTATGCACGAGGTGCTCCCGCATCGCCCGCGCCGCCGCGGCGGGCTCCGCCGCACAGACCGCTGCCACGATCGCGTCGTGTTCCCCGGCGATATCGCGCATGGTTCGTGAACGGCCGATCGTGGAGGCACCGCGCACGTGGATGAGATCGCGCAGGCGCTCGATCTCGGCGACCAGGTGCCGGTTGCCGACCGCCGAGGCGATCAGCGCGTGCAACCGTCGATCGGCCGCGCCGAAGGCGGTGGTGTCATCGGTGGCCGCGAGCTCGTGCAGCCGAGCGGAAGCCTCCTTGAGCTCCACCAGCAGTGCCTCCTCCGCGGAGCCGGCCGCATGGGCCGCCGCCGGGACCTCGATGAGCAAGCGCAGTTCGAAGACATCGCGGACGTCCTCGGCGGTCACACCGCGGATCCGGATGCCACGGTTCCGCTCGACGGTGACGAGCCCGGCATCGGCCAGTCGGAGCACGGCCTCGCGCACCGGAGTACGGGAGACGCCGAGCTCGCCGGCGAGCTGGTAGACCGAATGCCGCGTGCCGGCCGCCAGTTCCCCGGAGAGGATCGAGGCACGCAGCATCGCGAAGACCCGCTCCGTCGTCGTCTGCCGCACGCTGTCATCCTCCCACCGCAGGGGCGGAGCAGCGCTCGGCGGCTACCAGAGTTCGAGGGACGAGGACAGGATCGCGGCGGCGTCGTCCTCGGTCACGGCCTTGGGCGCGGTGGTCAGCAGACGCTGCTGCTTGAGCGTGCCCTCGACGAGCGCCGGCACGTCGTCCGCGCCGAACCCGATCTCGGCCAGGCCATTGGGGATGCCGACATCGCGCATGATCGAGCGCAGAACCGCCGGCAGCAGCTCGGCGGGGTCGTCGGCGCGGGCATCGGGGTCGAGTAGCCGTGCCGCCCGCACATGCCGGTCCGGATCGGCCTCGAAGGTGAAGGCGAACGCTGCGGGCGCGGTGAGCGACACGGCCATGCCGTGAGGCACCATCGCGTGGTCGGCGTCGTAGCCCTCGGGCCGGAAGCCCTCGGGAACCTGGCCGGCGATCGGATAGGCATTGGCGTGCGGGATGTGGACGCCCGCATTGCCGAATCCCAGACCCGCGAAGGTCGCCGCGAGCGCCATCTGCTCACGGGCCCGCTCGTCGTCACCGTGGCGTACGGCGTTGCGGAAGGAGTCCGCCATCAGGCTCAGGGACTTCTCGGCCCAGAGATCGGCGATCGGATTGGCGCCGCAGTAAGGCACCCGCTCATGGGCCTGCTTGTGCTCATAGGAGGTGTACGGGCGGGCCGTGTAGCTCTCCAGCGCGTGACAGAGGATGTCGAGGCCGGCGGCAGCCGTGACGCCAGCGGGCTGCGTCATCGTCAGCTCTGGATCGACCACGGCGAAGGCCGGGCGCAGCCGCGCGTGTGAGATGCCGCTCTTGACGTGCTGACTGATGACGTCGAGAACGCAGATGGTGGTGCTCTCGCTGCCGGTGCCCGTGGTCGTCGGCACGGCGATGAGCGGCAACAGCGGGTGTTCCGGCGCGCGCCCGCCGCCGACGGGAGCGTTGACATAGTCCATCAGCTCGCCGTCATTGGTCAGCAGGAGGTTGACGGCCTTGGCGGTGTCGATGCTGCTGCCGCCGCCGAGGGCGATGACCGCGTCGAAGGGGGCGGCTGCCCGTGCGAACTCGACGGCGTCGATCAGGCTCGCATCGGTCGGCTCGACCCGCGACCGGTCGTACAGGACGGCCTCGCCGCCGGACTGCTCGATGCTGCTCACCAGCTCGGCCGGGGCCCCGGTGGCGGCGACCTGCGGGTCGCTCACGACCAGTACCCGGCGGGCACCGAGCTGGGCGATGTCATGCGCGATCTCATGGCGCGCCCCGCGCCCGAACTTCAACTGAGGCGCTCCGTAGGTGAAGACGGTCTCGGGATGGTCGGGGACGAAGCTCGACACAGGGTGCTCCTTCGACGGCTGCCGGTGTGCCTGCAGGATACGCGCGCGGACGCCTCGGCGAGCGCCTCACCCCGGTGCGCGTCGACGGTTATGCGACACCCCCTAGTCTTGTGCGGAGTCGAACAAGCACGAGCGCGAGGTGGACATGTACCGCAGGCTGACCGTCGCCGCAGGCCTTTTCGCCGCACTGGTGGCGGTGACCGCCTGCGATCCGGGGTCCCCTTCGCCGAACCCCACCGCGACCGCGTCCTCGACGGAGGACTCGAACGAGGACCGCGTCGAGAGCCACGAGTCCGGTCCCGAGAGTCCTATCGTCTACGGGATGGTGGTGCCGCGCGGTGCGGTGCAGCTCGGCCCCCTCGCGCGGGTTCGCAGTGAGGACCTGGTCAACACCTACCGTCCCGATCTGGAGGCCGTGCTCGCCGAGAAGGCCGCGGAGGAGGCGGCCGAGAACGAGACCGATCCCCCGGACGAGACGACTCCGGAGGAGGAGGCCAGCCCCACTCCGACGCCGACTCCCACCGATGTCCGCCCCGAGCGCGACACCTTCGCCGATCTGGAGGACCCGCCGCGACCGGACAGCGTGATCTCGGTGATGCGCATCGACGACGACCCGACCACCGTGACCCGGGCGATGCTCGCCCAGATCGCCGCGCTGCTGCCCGATGAGGAGATCGTCACCGACGACCTCAGCGAGTACTGCACCGCCGAGAACGATCGCATCGATCACTGCGGGGTGGACGTGACCGGCACGACCCCCGGTGACCGCGAGGTGCGCGTGCAGCTCGATATCGACCCCGGCGACGTGCAGACGCGCACCGGCAACGCGTACTCCCAGGAGCACCCGGTGATGGTGCTTGAGGTGTCCTACGTCGGCGACCCGCGCGAGGGCCAGGAGAACACCGAGTCCGAGCAGCTCGGCGACCTCCCCTCGATCGACACGCCCGAGGAGTCGGGACTGATCTGGCCCAAGATGGACGTGGACGCGCCCGGCGACGGCCCCCTGCTAGGCGAGTGGGCGGCGCCGGAGGACGACACCGTCCTGCTCACCGGCAGCGACCCCGCCTTCGCCTTGACCTTCTCGCTGCGCTCCACCGAGGGGGCGGCGGTGGCCCAGGGCTACATCACCGACATGACCGGCGTCGAGGAGCCCGCACGCGATGTCGTGGCCGATCTCAACGAAGTCATCGCGGTGTACACGGCTCAGGCCCCGGATGGCACCACCGCGCGGGCCGTGCATGTGGTGTCCGCGCGCGGCAACTACGTCTTCCTGTTCGCCGAGCCGCCAGCCCAGTGAGCCGCACCGCGGTGGGGTGTCATCACCCAGAGCGGCGGTAGGCCCTCAACCCCATCGGGGCTCGATAACGTTGCTGGCCTACCTCTCCCTGGACCGAGAGGTTGATGATCTACCGCCCCGAGGGCGGGATGGATCGTCAGCGGTAGTCGTCGAGGCGCTCGAGGACGTAGTCGACGACCGGCAGCGTCCACATGCCGGGAACCTCGCCGAGCGGCACCCAGAGAGCCTGCTCGGTCGTGCCGTCCACCTCCACTACCCGCGGCTCGACGCCGGGCACGATGTCGACGGCGTACAGCACGTGGACACCGTGATAGTCCTCGTATCGGTCGTCGCGCCCGTGGTCGACGATGTGCAGCGAGTGGATGTCGACGAGGCGGACCGTCCGCGCCTGCTGAGCCGTCTCCTCGTAGAGCTCGCGCCGCACGGCATCGCGCGGGGACTCTCCGTGATCGACTCCTCCGCCGGGAAGCGCCCAGGCCGTCGCCGGATAGCCGCGGGCCGAGATCTGGGTGAGCAGCAGCTCGCCGGGGTCGCGGACGACCACTGCATAGGCCCCGAGCCGCTGCGTGCGGTGCGCGTCCCCGATGCCCGTTCCTGTCGTGGAGCCGTCTTCGGAAGTCACCGCTAGAGTCAACCACGATGTCCCCACTGAGTCCCCTCCCGCATGCCGAGCGATCCGGACCCCGCGAACGGATCGCCTATCTCGACAACGCACGATTCTGGGTCATGCTGGTCGTGGTCATCGGGCACTTCCTCACCGATCTGGTCGTCATGGACTCCGCGCGCGGGCTCTACACGTGGATCTACCTGTTCCACATGCCCTTCTTCGTGCTCATCTCGGGCTACACGGCGCGTCACTATGTGGGTGACTTCCGCCAGGTGCGCCGGATCGTCTCCACCCTGATCGTGCCCTATCTGATCGTCGAGACGGCGCTGCAGCTGATGACCTGGCACTACGATCGCGACCCCGAGCGGCTGATGATCCTGTCACCGCAGTGGGTGGGCTGGTTCCTCGCCGCGCTCTTCGTCTGGCGGCTCACGACACCGATCTGGCGGGCCTTGAAGTACCCGATCACGACCTCGATCATCATCTCCCTCGCGGCCGGCATGATCGAGATCCCCAACACCCTGGCCCTGCACAAGGTGCTCGGGTTCCTGCCGTTCTATGTCATCGGCCTGCACTTCAACCGCGAGCTCTTCCTGCGGCTCACCACACTCAAGTACCGGGTGATCGGCGCCGCGCTTCTCCTGGGATCTCTGGTCTTCTGCCTGGCCTTCGCCAGCCACCTGACGGTCATGAGCCGCTGGCTGCTGTGGCGCGTGCGCTATGACGAGCTCGGTGTCTCGCTCGTGGAGGGCGTCCTCGTGCGCGGTCTGCTCATCGCCGCTGGGCTCGTGCTGGCGCTGTCCGCGCTGGCGCTCGTCCCCCGGGCGAAGTCCTGGACGACCGATCTCGGCTCGCGGACGCTCTACGCGTACCTGCTGCACGGCTTCGTCATCATCTGGCTGGATCGCCAGTTCGGCCTGTGGGCCGCCATCGAACCCTACGGAGCGGTCGCCGTGCTCGGTTGTGTGGGAGTCGGCGCGGTCCTCGCCATCGTGCTGATGACCAAGCCGGTCGGCACCCTGTTCCGTCCGATCTTCGAGCCCAAGCTCACGTGGATGTTCCGCGACCCGTCCCAGGACGTGCACCACCCGCAGTCGGACGTGCCGGTGTGGAAGCAGCCGCGCGATCCGCGCGATGAGCCCCCGCAGCCTCCCCTCATGCGCGTCATCCGCTGAGCCGGGCTCGCTCCGCAGCATTCCGGTGCCGACGCACCACCCGCTGCGGTGGCGGTACACCAGCACCCTCTCGTCCCGACTGGAGGTAGGCCAGCAACGTTATCGGGCGCCGGTGGGGTTGATGGCGTACCGCCGCTGCGGGGGCGGGTGCCGACGTCACCTCACCTCACCTCACGATCGACGGAGGATGTGCTCTCGTGGCTGCTCTGGCAACCGTAGAAGCACATCGCCAGTCGGACACCCATGCACGATGTGCCTCTGTGGTCGCGATGGCAGCCGTCGAAGCACATCGTGCGTGGTCTCCGCGCCGCGGCGGCCCGGGAAGAAGCTCGCACACCATCCCCGACACCGCGAGAGGCCCCCACCAGCGGTGCTGGTGGGGGCCTCTCGCGTACGGGTCAGTTGTCGAAGGACGTGAAGTCGAAATCGTCCAACGCGACCGGGGCAGCATCCGACGGACCGAACTGGTAGTCGAAGCTGTCGTAACCGGCGACCGCGTAGGCGTTCTGACGCGCCTCCTCGGTCGGCTCCACCCGGATGTTGCGGTAACGGTCCAGACCGGTACCCGCCGGGATGAGCTTGCCGATGATGATGTTCTCCTTCAGGCCACGCAGCGAGTCCGACTTGCCCTGGATCGCGGCCTCGGTGAGCACCCGCGTCGTCTCCTGGAAGGACGCGGCCGACAGCCACGACTCCACGGCGAGCGACGCCTTGGTGATGCCCATGAGCACCGGGCGAGCCGACGCCGGCTGGCCGCCCTCGGCGACCACGCGACGGTTCTCCTCCTCGAACAGCGCACGATCGGCCAGATCACCGGGGATCAGCTTGGCGTCACCCTGCTCGATGACCGTCACGCGACGCAGCATCTGGCGCACGATGATCTCGATGTGCTTGTCGTGGATGGC
This sequence comes from Aeromicrobium piscarium, assembly GCF_007421815.1. Lineage (GTDB taxonomy): Bacteria > Actinomycetota > Actinomycetes > Propionibacteriales > Nocardioidaceae > Aeromicrobium > Aeromicrobium piscarium. The sequence continues at coordinate 113,103 of NZ_VLNT01000005.1, forward strand.
CACACCCTGCGAGCGGTAGACCTCCTGCACCTCGTCGACCAGGTGCTCCTGCGCACGACGGACACCGAGGATGCGCAGAACCTCCTGCGGATCGGGCGTGCCGTGCGTGAGCTGCTGACCCACCTCGACCGAGTCACCGTCGCGCACCAGCAGACGGGCACGCTTGGTGACCGGGTACTCGACCGGCTCCGAGCCGTCATCGGGCGTGACGATGATCTTGCGCGTCTTGTCGGTGTCGTCGATCTCGATGCGACCGGCGGCCTCCGTGATCGGCGCACGCCCCTTGGGCTGACGAGCCTCGAAGAGCTCCACGACGCGCGGCAGACCGTGCGTGATGTCGTCACCGGCCACACCACCGGTGTGGAAGGTACGCATCGTCAGCTGGGTGCCGGGCTCGCCGATCGACTGCGCGGCGATCGTGCCGACCGCCTCGCCGATGTCGACGAGCTTGCCGGTCGCGAGCGAGCGGCCGTAGCACTTGGCACACGTACCGGTCTTCGCCTCGCAGGTCAGGACCGTACGGACCTTGATCTGCTCGACGCCGGCCGACACCAGCTGGTCGATGACCACGTCACCGAGGTCACCGCCGGCCTCCACCAGCACCTCACCCGTCTCCGGGTGGGTGATCTCGGTGGCCGCGTTGCGGGCGTACGCCGAGGTCTCGACGTTCTCGGCCTTGACGAGAGTCCCGTCGTCGAGCCGCTCGGCGATGACCTTGGGCAGACCACGCTCGGTGCCGCAGTCCTCCTCGCGGATGATGACGTCCTGGCTGACATCGACCAGACGACGGGTCAGGTAACCCGAGTCGGCCGTGCGCAGCGCGGTGTCCGCCAGACCCTTACGCGCACCGTGCGTCGCGATGAAGTACTCGACGACCGACAGGCCCTCGCGGTAGTTCGCCTTGATCGGACGCGGGATGATCTCGCCCTTCGGGTTGGCCACCAGGCCTCGCATCGCGGCGATCTGACGCAGCTGCATCATATTGCCGCGGGCACCGGAGTTCACCATCATGTAGATGGGGTTGTCGATGTCGAAGGTCTCGCTCATCGCATCGGCGACCTCGGACGTGGCCTGGGTCCAGATCTCGATGAGCTCCTGGCGACGCTCGTCCTCGGTGATGAGACCGCGGTCGAACTGCTGCTGCACCTTGGCCGCCTGGCCCTCGTACTTGGCGAGGATCTCCGGCTTGGAGGACGGGCTGACGACATCGTCCATCGAGATGGTCACACCCGAGCGGGTGGCCCAATGGAAACCGGTGTCCTTCAGGTTGTCCAGCGCGACGGCGACGTCGACCTTGCTGTACCGCTCGGCCAGGTCGTTGACGATCGTGCCGAGCTCCTTCTTGCCCACCTGGTAGTTGACGTACGGGTAGTCCGCAGGCAGCTGCTCGTTGAAGATCGTGCGACCGAGCGTGGTGCTGACCAGCTCACCCTCGCGGCGGATCTTGACCTTGCTCTGCAGCGTGATCTCACCACGCTCGAAGGCCATCTGCGCCTCGGCCGAGGAGCTGAACGCGCGACCCTCACCGGGGTGACCGTCGCGATCCAGCGTCAGGAAGTACAGACCGATGATCATGTCCTGCGTGGGCATGGTCACCGGACGACCGTCCGAGGGCTTCAGGATGTTGTTCGTGCTGAGCATGAGGATGCGGGCCTCGGCCTGCGCCTCCGCGCTCAACGGCAGGTGCACGGCCATCTGGTCGCCGTCGAAGTCGGCGTTGAAGGCCGAGCAGACGAGCGGGTGGATCTGGATGGCCTTGCCCTCGATGAGCTGCGGCTCGAAGGCCTGGATGCCCAGACGGTGCAGCGTGGGCGCGCGGTTCAGCAGCACGGGGTGCTCGGTGATGACCTCTTCGAGGACGTCCCACACGACCGGTCGGGCGCGCTCGACCATGCGCTTGGCGCTCTTGATGTTCTGCGCGTGGTTCAGGTCGACCAGGCGCTTCATCACGAAGGGCTTGAACAGCTCCAGCGCCATCTGCTTGGGCAGACCACACTGGTGCAGCTTGAGCTGCGGGCCGACGACGATGACCGAACGGCCCGAGTAGTCGACACGCTTGCCGAGCAGGTTCTGACGGAACCGACCCTGCTTGCCCTTGAGCATGTCCGAGATGGACTTGAGCGGACGGTTGCCCGGACCGGTGACGGGACGACCGCGACGACCGTTGTCGAAGAGCGAGTCGACGGCCTCCTGCAGCATGCGCTTCTCGTTGTTGACGATGATCTCGGGAGCACCGAGATCGAGGAGGCGCTTGAGGCGGTTGTTGCGGTTGATGACCCGGCGGTACAGATCGTTCAGGTCGCTCGTGGCGAAACGGCCACCGTCGAGCTGGACCATCGGACGCAGCTCCGGCGGGATCACCGGGACGGCGTCGAGGACCATGCCCTCGGGGTGGTTGTTGCTGCCCATGAACGCCGAGACGACCTTGAGCCGCTTGAGCGCGCGGGTCTTGCGCTGACCCTTGCCCGTGGCGATGATCTCGCGCAGCTTCTCGGCCTCGAGATCGAGGTCGAAGTCCTGCAGGCGCTTCTGGATCGCCCGAGCGCCCATGAAGCCCTCGAAGTACTTACCGAAGCGGTAGGTCATCTCGCGGTAGAGCATCTCGTCGCCCTCGAGGTCCTGGACCTTGAGGTTCTTGAAGCGATCCCAGACGGCCTCGAGACGGTCCAGCTCACGCTGAACACGGTCGCGACGCTGCTTGGCCTCGCGCTCCGCGGCATCCTTGACCTTGCGCTTGGCATCGGCCTTGGCGTCCTCGGCCTCGAGCTGCTTGAGGTCTTCCTCGAGCTTGGCCATGCGCTCGTTGACCTCGTTGTCACGACGGTTCGCGAGCTGCTGGCGCTCCATGTCGATCTTGGCCTCGAGCGAGGACAGATCGCGGTGACGAGCGTCCTCGTCGACCCAGGTGATCATGTACGCGGCGAAGTAGATGACCTTCTCCAGGTCCTTCGGCGCGAGATCGAGCAGGTAGCCCAGGCGGCTCGGCACACCCTTGAAGTACCAGATGTGCGTGACCGGGGCGGCGAGCTCGATGTGGCCCATCCGCTCACGGCGGACCTTCGAGCGCGTCACCTCGACGCCGCAGCGCTCGCAGATGATGCCCTTGAAGCGCACGCGCTTGTACTTGCCGCAGTAGCACTCCCAGTCCCGGGTAGGACCGAAGATCTTCTCGCAGAACAGGCCGTCGCGCTCGGGCTTGAGCGTGCGGTAGTTGATCGTCTCGGGCTTCTTGACCTCACCGAACGACCAATTGCGGATGTCGTCGGCGGTCGCGAGGCCGATCTTGAGCTGATCGAAGAAGTTCACGTCGAGCACGTTGTCTTCTTTCCCTTTCGAAATTCTGTGGTGCGGAGGAGGGCCCGAGCCGTGGCTCAGACCTCCTCCACGGACGAGGGCTCACGTCGGGAGAGGTCGATGCCGAGCTCTTCAGCGGCTCGGAACACCTCGTCCTCGGAGTCGCGCATCTCCAGCGCGGTGCCGTCGGCCGAGAGGACCTCGACGTTCAGGCACAGCGACTGCATCTCCTTGACGAGCACCTTGAAGGACTCGGGGATGCCCGGCTCGGGGACGTTCTCTCCCTTGACGATGGCCTCGTAGACCTTGACGCGACCGACGATGTCGTCGGACTTGATGGTCAGCAGCTCCTGCAGCGCGTAGGCGGCACCGTAGGCCTCCAAGGCCCAGACCTCCATCTCACCGAAGCGCTGGCCGCCGAACTGGGCCTTACCGCCGAGCGGCTGCTGGGTGATCATCGAGTACGGACCGGTCGAGCGCGCGTGGATCTTGTCATCAACCAGGTGGTGCAGCTTGAGCATGTAGATGTAGCCGACGCTGATCGGATCCGGGAACGGCTCGCCGCTGCGCCCGTCGAGCAGTCGCGCCTTGCCGTCGGGACCGACCATGCGCTCGCCGTCGCGGTTGGGGAGCGTGGAGGCCAGCAGGCCCTGCAGCTCGTCCTCGCGCGCACCGTCGAACACCGGGGTGGCGACATTGCTGTCGGCCGGTGCCTCGGCAGCCTCGATCTTGCGCAGCCGGTCGGCCCACTCGTCCTTAACCTCGGCCGGGATCTCCCAGCCGGTCTTGGCGATCCAGCCCAGGTGCGTCTCGAGCACCTGGCCCACGTTCATACGACCGGGCACACCCAGCGGGTTGAGCACGATGTCGACGGGGGTGCCGTCGGCCATGAAGGGCATGTCCTCGACCGGGAGGATCTTGGCGATGACGCCCTTGTTGCCGTGGCGGCCGGCGAGCTTGTCACCGTGGCTGATCTTGCGCTTCTGCGCCACGTAGACCCGCACGAGCTGGTTGACGCCCGGGCTGAGCTCGTCGCCCTCGGCGGCGTCGAACACCCGCACGCCGATGACGGTGCCGGACTCGCCGTGGGGCACCTTGAGCGAGGTGTCGCGGACCTCGCGCGCCTTCTCACCGAAGATCGCGCGGAGCAAGCGCTCCTCGGGGGTCAACTCGGTCTCACCCTTGGGCGTGACCTTGCCGACGAGGATGTCGCCATTGCCGACCTCGGCGCCGATGCGGATGATGCCGCGCTCGTCGAGGTTGGCGATCATCTCCTCGCTGACATTGGGGATGTCGCGAGTGATCTCCTCGGGGCCGAGCTTGGTGTCGCGCGCGTCGACCTCGTGCTCCTCGATGTGGATCGAGGTGAGCATGTCGTCCTGCACCACACGCTGGCTGAGGATGATGGCGTCCTCGTAGTTGTGGCCCTGCCACGGCATGAACGCCACGAGCAGGTTGGTACCGAGGGCCATCTCGCCCTCGTCGGTGCAGGGGCCGTCGGCCAGCGGGGTGCCGACCTCGACGCGCTGCCCGTCGCGGACCAGGGGGCGCTGGTTGGTGCACGTGCCCTGGTTGGAGCGGCGGAACTTGGCCAGGCGGTACGTGGTGTACGTGCCCTCGTCCTCCATGATCTCGACCGCGTCGGCCGAGACCTCCTTGACGACGCCGGCCTTCTTGGCGACGGTCACGTCACCGGCGTCGACGGCGGCACGGAACTCCATGCCGGTGCCGACGAGCGGGGCGTCGTTGCGGATGAGCGGGACGGCCTGACGCTGCATGTTCGAGCCCATGAGCGCGCGGTTGGCGTCGTCGTGCTCCAGGAACGGGATGAGCGCGGTGGCCACCGAGACCATCTGGCGCGGCGAGACGTCCATGTAGTCGACCTCGTCGGCCGGACGCAGCTCGGCCTCGCCACCGCGGTGACGCACCAGGACCATGTCGTCGGCGAAGCGCGCCTCATCGGTGAGCGGCGAGTTGGCCTGCGCGATGATGTAGCGGTCCTCGTCGGTCGCCGTCAGGTAGTCGACCTGCTCGGTGACCTGGCCCCCCTCGACCTTGCGGTACGGGGTCTCGACGAAGCCGAAGGCGTTGATCCGGCCGAAGGACGCGAGCGAGCCGATCAGGCCGATGTTCGGGCCTTCCGGGGTCTCGATCGGGCACATGCGGCCGTAGTGCGACGGGTGGACGTCACGGACCTCGTAACCGGCGCGCTCACGCGACAGACCACCCGGGCCGAGGGCCGACAGACGACGCTTGTGCGTCAGGCCCGCCAGCGGATTGTTCTGGTCCATGAACTGCGACAGCTGGCTGGTGCCGAAGAACTCCTTCAACGCCGCCGTGATCGGGCGGATGTTGATGAGGGTCTGCGGCGTGATGGCCTCGACGTCCTGGGTGGTCATGCGCTCGCGCACGACGCGCTCCATGCGGGCCAGGCCCGTGCGGAGCTGGTTCTGGATCAGCTCGCCGACCGTGCGCATACGACGGTTGCCGAAGTGGTCGATGTCGTCGGCCTCGACGACGATCTCACCGGCGGGCGCCTCTAGCTCGCTGCGCCCGTCGTGCAGCGCGACCAGGTACTTGATCGTGGCGACGATGTCGTCGATCGTCAGCGTCTGCTGATCGAAGGCCTCGTCGGTGCCGATCTTCTTGTTGATCTTGTGGCGGCCGACCTTGGCGGTGTCGTAGCGCTTGGGGTTGAAGTAGTAGTTCTCTAACAGCGTCTGCGCAGCCTCCTTGCTCGGCGGCTCGCCCGGACGCAGCTTGCGGTAGATGTCGAGCAGGGCCTCGTCCTGGCCGGCGACATTGTCCTTCTCCAGCGTGAGACGGATCGACTCGTAGTCGCCGAACTGCTCGAGGATCTCCGCCTCGCTCATGCCGAGGGCCTTGAGCAGGACCGTGACGCTCTGCTTGCGCTTGCGGTCCAGGCGGACGCCCACGGTGTCGCGCTTGTCGACCTCGAACTCGAGCCACGCACCACGGCTCGGGATGACCTTGGCGGTGAAGATGTCCTTATCGGACGTCTTGTCCGCCGTGCGCTCGAAGTAGACGCCGGGCGAACGGACCAGCTGGCTGACGACGACACGCTCGGTGCCGTTGATGATGAAGGTGCCCTTGTCGGTCATGAGCGGGAACTCGCCCATGAAGACGGTCTGGCTCTTGATCTCACCGGTGTCGTTGTTCATGAACTCGGCGGTCACGAACAGCGGGGCCGCGTAGGTGACGTCGCGATCCTTGCAGTCCTCCACCGAGTACTTCGGGGGCTCGAAGCGGTGATCGCGGAACGACAGGCTCATCGTCTCCGAGAAGTCCTCGATCGGGGAGATCTCCTCGAAGATCTCCTCCAGGCCGGACTTGGTGGAGACGTCGGTCCGGCCGGCGCCGAGATCGGCGTCGACGCGAGCCTTCCAGGCATCGCTGCCGATGAGCCAGTCGAAGCTCTCGGTCTGCAGGGCCAGGAGCTCAGGGACCTCGAGTGGCTCGGAGATTTTGGCGAAGGAGATGCGGCGCGGAGCCGAAGCGTTCTGGGTGGTGCGGGCGGTACGCGAGGCGGCCAAGAGAAGTCCTTCCGAAGACTCGCAGGCGGATGACTCATTCAGTTCGATAGTGTTGTCGCACAGGGTCATGCCGACGAGATCGAGCAGAGGGCATGACAAAGGGCGCGCGAAGATTCAGTCTAACCCATGCGCCACGCCCATGACAAGGGGCATCTTGACAAACGACGAGACTTCCGCCACTATCGAACATTTTCGTCCTTGATCTCGCCTGGGCGGTGCGTTACGCACCTCTCGTCCCGCGGAGCGGTGGGTTACGCACCTCTCAACCGGCGCGAGAGGTGCCTACGTCACCGCTCGCCGCGTGAGGGCGCTCAGCAAACCGACCACGCTGAGCGATCGGCCGAAACAGCGACGCCCAGCGACCTCCGAAACACGGCGGCGGTCCCGTGTAACCGCGGCGGACGATCCTGTCGTACACCTGAGTTACAAAGCGCTGCGGTGACGTCTCCTTGGTAGCGATGACGTACTCCAGGCCCAGATCGCGATAGTCCTGGTTCCTGGCCAGATCGTCGAGGTACTGCCGCCGGTCGCGCTGATGATGGCCGCCGTCGTATTCGGCCACCGTCCGATATCGCCGGTACAACAGATCGGAGGCTGTGATCACGCGCCCCTCATGTACGATCAGTCCGTTGAGCTCCGGCTCGGGCAGGCCCGCGAACGTGAGATAGGCACGGGCCGACGATTCCCGCCGCGAACGCACATTCTCGCGCAAGAATGCCGAGATCCAGGCCGCCTCGCGCGCTCCGGCCCGCCAACGGTCGCGACGGGCCAGCTCGGTCAATTCGAGGACCGACATCGCACCGGTGCGGAGCAACTCGTCACCGACCCCGATCGCCTCGATCACCGTCGCACGGCCGCACCAGTGCAGGTAGGCGCTGGCGAGCGACACCCCCTCGGTATCGAGCGGAGGCAGCCGGTCCGTGCGGTGCACGACGATCCTTTCGAGGTCCAGGTGGAGGTCCCCCTGCACGACGAAACGCACGGGTAGAACCGGGCCGACGTCTATTCCGGCGAGCCGCAGGCGACTGACATCGGTGAGGTGCGCACGCGGGGGGACCGCGAGGCGAGCGGCGGCAATCCAGTCGTCCTCGGACATCTCGTGGGCGCGGTGCACCCAGACACGCGGGAACAAGCGACGATACGAGGCTCCGTTGAGCATGCGCGGAGTGAGTCCCTCGTCGAGCGCCTGCGCGCGAGTGAACGGTCGGTGGCGAAGCGCATCGGGAACGCGTGGCGTGGTGGGCATGGTCCGAGCCCAGCCGACGCGGGCCTCGTCCGCCAGGCCCGCGCACGCATCTGTGGACGAGGATGACGATCCCTCCGCCAGTGGATGATAACCTCCCCACCCCGCGATGGGCGGTGGCTTGCGCACCTCTCAGGCGGGGTGAGAGGTGCGTAAGTCACCGCCCACGCGAGCGAGAGGTGCGCAAGTCACCGCCCAGGCGAGTGAGAGGTGCGCAAGTCACCGTCCAGGCGGGTGAGGGGACGCGGGTCAGGCGAGGTCGCGCTCGACGCGCAGGGTGGTGAGGGCGGTGGCGAGGGCGTTGTAGTGGCCGACGAGCAGCACGATCTCGATCAGCTCCCGATCGCGGAAGTGCGCCGCGAGCTCGGCCCACTGCGCATCATCGAGATCGCCCTGGCCGATGATGCGGTCCACCGCCATCAACAGGGCCCGATGGCGCGGAGGCCACGTCGGCGAGTCCGGCGCGACGAAGGCCCGCTCGGCCAGCTCGGCCGTCACACCGGCCCGCTCCCCGAGACGTAGATGGTGATCCCGCTCGTACTCACACCCCCGCACGTGGGCGACCCGCAAGATCGCCAGTTCGGTCTCATAGCGCGTCAGCCGACCGAAGGGCATGAGCGTCGCCGAGTAGTGCAGCCACCCGCGAAAGGTCCCGCGAGCGCGACCGAGCGTCGTGAAGACCCGCGCCTCCGGCACACCGGCGCCGCGTGCGAGCAGCCGGCACACCAGCCAGTTGACCAGGCCCAGCTCGCGACGACCGCCCGGCGCGACCCGCGGGGTCACGAACCCTGGCCCGGCTGCGGCGTGGTGAGATCCACCCGCTCGTCACGAGCGATGCGCAGCGCCTCGTCGAGCCCGCGCTGCGCGAAACGGTCGACCACCGGCTGCGCGAGCATGCGGATCGGCAGGATGCCCCCGACCCACCAGGGCGCGACGATGACCCGCGAACGACGGGCGATGCCCCGCTCGATCCGGTCGATAGCCGGGGCCAACGGTGACACTCCCGAGAAGGACCCCTCCGCCCCGAGCACCGCAGCGGCCTCGGTGGAGAAGCCGCGCTCCGTCATGTCGGTGGCGAGCTCGGCGAAATAGGCCACGCCCGCCTTGGCCCCGCTCGGCCGCAGCTCACTGCGCAGCGTGTTGCCGAGCGCCTCGACGCCGGACTTGGAGGCCGAATAGGCAGCGAGCAGCGGCAGCTGTACCACCGCGGCCGCCGAGGAGACCACCAGCGCGTAGCCGCCCGGGTGAGCGATATGCGGACCCGCCGCCCGCATCGTGTAATACGAGCCAAGGAGATTCACGGCAACCGTCTGCTCCATCACGCGCGGATCGCCGCCGAGGATCGGCAGCTGCCCCGCGATTCCGGCATTGGCGACCACGATGTCGAGTCCGCCGAGCTCCTCGACCACCTCGCTGACGGCACGATCGACCTGCTCCCGCTGCGCCACATCGCACTCCCGCCAGACTCCCCCGGTCGCCTCCGCGACGCCGGCGAGCAACTCCGGCTCCAGCCCGATCAGACCGACCCGCGCTCCACGCTCCGCGAGACGTTCGGCCAGCGCCGCGCCGATCCCCCGCGCGGCTCCGGTGATGAGGACACGCCGCCCCCGCAGCAGTTCACGATGGTCACGCATGGTCGGTCCTCTCGACTCACCGGCAGAAGCGAACTCGACGGTAACATGCGATTTCGCCCCACCGACCCGGAAACCGCACGAGACCTACCTCGCCCGCCGACCCGACGTGGTCCCGCCGAGTGGTGCAATCCTGCCCGCGAGTGGTGCATATCTGCCCCGATCCGGGCTCGGCGAGGGCGAATCTGCGCCACTCGCGGTCCACTGTGCACCACCCGATGGACGGCGGATGGGAACGGTCAGAGGGCCTGGATCTCGTCGACGAGCCAGGTGCCGCGCTCCTTGACCATCGTCATCGTCACCCGGTTGCCGAGGACCGTCGGCGCCTCGTCCTCCTGTCCGGCGATCAACCTCACCTGGTCGACGAAGACGAGCACCTGGACCGAATCGGTCGAGCAGTCATCGCCGCACGGCACCGCACCGGCGTCCTGCACCTGCGCCTGCACCTCGAACTCGCGCTGCGGAGCGATATCGCGCAAGGACGGGGCGACCTTGTCGAACTCCTCGGCGAAGCTCTCCGTCATCAGCGCCTTGGAGTTCTCCTCGTGAGCGTCGAGATCATCATGGGAGAAGGTGAAGACCGTCTCAGCGGCCTCGCCCGCGGCCCGCGATGCCTGTCGCTGAGCCGCCTCGAGGGCTCCTTCGCCACCACCGCGCAAGCTCCAGGCACCCCAGCCAGCCAGACCCAGCCCGAGGGCGAGGATCACGACGGCGACGGTGGCCCGCCACGGCAGGGAACCAGCCGGATGCCGCAGCCTCGGACGCCGCGTGCGCCTGGAGCTCTGCCCGGCAACGTCACCACCTCGATCGCGGGCGGGTGCCGGGGACGTGGCCTCCGAGGGTGTCGACTCCTCGTCGCGGGGACGTCGCACGGGACGCGCCACCGGACGCGGCGTGGCACGCGGGGACGACGGCGGCGCGGAGGCGCGCTCGGCCGCCGACCGCTCCCCCGCGATACGACGCCGCTGTGGCTTGCGTGGCTCGCTCACTGGGACTCGCCTCCGTCCTGGACACCGTCGGGAGTCGCCTCGGCCTCGACGGAGGCGACGCTCTCGAAGCCGTCGACCTTCCAGTCACCGTCCTCGCGCACCAGGGAGAGCTTCCAGCGAAAGTGCCGCTGTACGCCGGCATCCTCGACATCGGTGTTGCTGATCGTGGCATCGACCGCGACCAGCGTCTGAGCGGAGTCGTCGTCGATCACCGGGATGCCCACCGCGAGGACGTCGGCATCGCCGCTGGTCTGCTCCTTCTCTGCCAGTGCCTGGAAGATCGCGTCGATCACCTCGAAGGCCTGCTCGCGATACTCATCGGTCAACAAGCCCTCCAGACGACTCTTGTAGTCATCCGGATCGGCCACATCGTAGGTGTTGTACGCCACGGCGAAGTCCTGACTGACCGACACCGCACTCGCGGTGCCGGACGCCTCGCTCGCACCGGCCAGACGGCCGCCGAAGCCGATGAGCACGGCACCGATCAGCGCCAGCACGACACCGACGAGCGTCGCCCACCAGGTCCAACCTCCGCGCGTCGTCTCAGCGCTCATCGGGCCGCCACGTCCAGCAGCATCCATCCCCAGTCCTCTCGTTCCCGCGACTCCGGCACGGCCGTGCGCGGCGTGAACTCCGACTTCGACGTCTGACGCGCGATGTCATTGTCCGGGAGCGTGCAGTCGATCGAGGTGTCGAACTCACGACGCTCGACATCGGCCGGATCGCGACGTTCACGATAGCCGGAGCCCGGCCCGTCCTCGTAGTAACTGCAGGTGTGGGGTGTCGGGGTGAGCACGAGGCCGAAGTGCGCGTCATACTCCCCCTCCTCGTCGCTGGGCGTCACGACCGAGAAGGAGCCCTGCAACAGGTAGGGATACAGCACCAGGATCGACTGCAGGCCGATCTTGTTCTCCAGCAGCGGTTTCCCGGCGACAGAGAGGTTGTCCAGGATGGCGGTGAGGTCCTCGGAGTTCTCGTTCACGACCTGGTCGAGGGTCTGCGCGGTCGGTGCGCCTTCGTCGATCACCGCCCTCAGATCCGGGTCCGAAGCACGCAAGGTGTCCGAGAACAGCGCGAGATCGCGGGAGAAGGAGGCCAGTTCTCCACGCTTGTCGACCTGGGTCTGCAAGACGGTGCCGGACTCACGGATCAGCCGACGCGTCACGTCGATATTGGCGTGCGCCTCGCCGATGAACGAGGTCGAGGCGTCCAGGATCGTCTCCAGGTCGCGCCCCGTCCCCTCGAAGGCCTGCCCCAGCTCGGACACGACCGTCTCCAGATTGCCGGTGTCGATGGACGAGACCAGCGCATTGGTGTTCAGCAGCAGGGTCGTGGTGTCGATGGGCACCTCGGTGCGGTCCCGCCCGATGACATCGCCGGCCTTCAGGAAGGGCTCGTCGCGCTGACGCGGCCGCAGGTCGACGTACTGCTCGCCGATCGCGGACTTGTTGGCGACCACGGCCTCGGTGTCCTGGGGAATCCTCGGCGCGTCGTTCTCGATGGCGAGCACGGCGTCGACGCCGTCATCGGTGAAGTCCACCGCGTCGACCCGCCCGATCTTGATGCCACGGTAGGTGACCTCGGCCCCCTCGAAGATGCCACCCGAGGCCGTCAGCTCGGCACGCACGTCGTAGGTGCGCTCGAAGAAGAGTCGGTCCAGCTGCGCGTACTTGCCGCCGACGATCGTGCCGCCGATGAGCGTGACGATCGCGAAGATCATGAGCTGGACCTTGGTCAGCCGGGTGATCATGGTGCCGTCACCGCCTCGGTGAAGAGCCGGTCCAGGTCGTGGCCGGCGCTCGTGTCGTCCGCGGCTGGAACGGTCCGGCAGGAGCCGAACCAGCACAGCGGATTGAGCCACCGGCGCACGCCGGACGGTTTGTCGTCGTCATCGTCCTCCGAGGGCGATGCCGTGGGCCGCGGAGAGGGCTTGGAGTCACGGGGCTCGTCCTCCTCTCGCGGAGTGTCGCCGGGGACGGCAGGTGTCTCGTCGTCGGCCGACGGAGGCAGGAGTCCCTCGACGAGGCCCAGCAGATCGCCCGAGGGCGCCTCGTCCCCGGTCAGCGGGGTCTCCGGGGCGAGATCGGCAAGACCCGGGATCGACTCGGCGCCGAAGCCGTCGAACAGCTGCTGCACCTGCGCGGCGCTGATCTCGAGCTTCATCGACAGATTGCCGTAGTCGCCTGCGCAGACCCCGGTGTTGGCTGCCCGGTCGACATTGCTGCACCGTCCGGCGGCGCGCTCCACTGTGCCGCCCATGTAGCCGTCGCTGAAGGGGAAGGTGAGCAGGAGGCCGGCCGACTGCGCGATGCTGTCGCCCGCCTCCACGAGATTGGCCAGCACCGGCTCGAGGTGCTGCAGTGTCGCGACCGTGTCGGCCTTGGACTCCCGGACGACACCCGTGGCGGTGTCGCCGAGACGGTCCAGTGATTCCAGGAGTCCCACCAGATCGGAGCGCTGCTGGTCGAGCACCTCGAGCGCCTCGGGGAGGTCGTCGAGCGCGCCGGTGATGGCGGCTCGCTGCGCGTTGGTCTCCTGCGCGAGCCGGTCGACCTTCTCCAGCGCGGCGAGGATCTGGTCGGAGTTGTCGTCGAGCTGGCCGAGGAGATCGGAGGTGACCGAGATGAGGTCGCGGACCTCGGCATCCTTGTCGCCGAGAGCGAGGTTGAGCTCCTTGACGATGGTGTTGGTCTTCTCCAGCGCACCGCCGTTGAACAGCATCGATGCCGCCGACAGGACCTCCTCGATCTCCGGATTGCGTCCCGAGCGGTCGAGTGCGATGACATCTCCATCGGAGAGCTCGCCGGTTCCCCCGCCCTCGGGCGCCGCCAGCGACACGAACTTCTCGCCCAGCAGGTTGGTCTGCCGGATGGTGGCCTCGGCATCGTCGGGCAACGTGACATCGCCGTTGATGCGCAACGTCACCCGCGCCGTCCACCCGTCGAGCTGGATATCGGTCACACGCCCCACCGCGACATCGTCGACGCGCACCGCGCTGTGCGGCACCAAGTCGAGGACATCGCGGAACTCGACCTCGACATCGTAGGATTCGTCGCCGACATCCGCTCCTCCCGGCAGCGGGAGGTCGTAGGGGGTGAAGCTGCAGCCGGCGAGCACGGCTGCCGAGGCGACGGCGGCGACGCCCTGTATCGCGCGGTTCACTGGGGCACCTCCATCATCTCGGCGAGCGACGAGGCCGACTTCTCGGCCTGCATCGGCGCGCTGCCCGGGGCCGTGCGGGGCGACAAGCCGCCGAGGATCGGATCGAGGAGGTCGCTCAAGGTGCCGCAGAGGGCGTCATCGGTCGACTCGTCGAGCAGATTGCACAGGAGCCCGGCGGGATCCTTGATACCGCCGAGGAGCAGCTCCTCCAGCCCGGCCCGGTTGTCCAGGGTGCCGTAGTTGCCGTTGTAGGTCAGCGCGATATTGGACAGCGCCGTCGGTGCCGCGACGAGCAGCTCCTCGAACTCCCCCTGCCGGGTGCGCAGCACCTGCGAGAGCGATTCGATCTTGTCGACATTGCTGCGCAGCACGTCGCGGTTCTCGGTGACCAGCGTGTTGACATCCGTCAGCGCCGTGCTGAGCGCCGACAGGGTCGCGGCGAGGTCGTCGCGCTCGCCTTCGAGGACCTCCGAGACCTGGGCGGTGCTGTCGTTGAACGCGCGGACCGTCTCGTCATTGCGGTTGAGGACCTCGACGAACTCCTGCACCTCGCGCACGCTGCCGAAGAGATCCTCGGAGTTGGAGTCGAGCGTGGTGGCGAGCTTGCTGAAGTTCTGGATGGTCTCGTTCACCTGCGCGCCCTGGCCGTCGAGCTGGCCGGCGAGATTGTCCACCAGCCGGCTGAGGGAGCCGTCGTCATTGGCACCGTCGGGTCCGAGTGCCACCGAGAGATCGCTGATCGAGGCGTAGACCTCGTCCAGCTCGACCGGGACCGCGGTGCGGTCGTTGCCGATCGTGGCACCGTCCTCGAGGGTCGGCCCCTCGGTGTAGGCGGGGGCGAACTGCACGTACCGGTCGCCGACGATCGCCGGGGAGACGATCGCGGCCTTGACGTCACGTGGCAGGTCGTACTGGTCGTCGTAGCTGATGGTGGCCACGACGGCGTCGCCGCGCGGGGTCAGCTTCTCGACCTTGCCGATGGCGACTCCGAGGACCTTGACATCCGAACCTTCGTAGACCGCGGTGGTCTCGCTGAACTCGACGGTCACGGTCTTGCTCGTGTCACGCGCGGTCCAGGCGACCACTGCGCTGACCACGAGTGCCAGGAAGACGACCACCACCACGAGCTTGGACGTGTTGGCCAGCCGCATCGCGAGTGCTTGCCGCATCACTGCTCACCTCCGGATCCGAGACCACCCAGGGCATCGCGCAGCGCATCGGCGACACCCAGGTTCGGGGGCACATTGCCCAGGTAGACGTCGAACCACGGACCGGTGCCCAGCGCATTGGCGTACACCCGGTAGAAGCCCGGCAGCAGGCGCAAGGCCTCGTCCAGGCTGGCCTCGTGCTGATGCAGCATGTCGGTGACGGCGTCGAGTTGCGTGAGCGCGGGCTTCAGGTCGTCACGTGTCTCGTCGACCAGGGTGCTCAGCTCCGTGGAGAGCTCGGTGGCGGCGACGAGCAGCGCATGGATCGAGTCACGGCGCGCGGCGACCGCCGAGAAGAGCGTGTCGGCGTCCTCGAAGAGCTTCACCAGCTCCTCGTCGCGCGAGTTCAGCACCCCGGTGACCTTCTTGATGTTCTGCAGCAGCGTGTTGATCTGCTCGTCGCGGGCGGCGAGATTGCGCGACAGGTCCGAGACTCCGGTGAGCGCGGCCTGGAACTCCTCGGGCACCTGCCCGGAGACATCGCCGAGCGTCGTCAGCGCCTCGGAGATCTGATCGACGTCGAGCTCCTGTGTGGTGGTGCTCAGCTGGGAGAAGGCCTCGACGACATCGTAGGGCGGGACGGTGCGGTCGACGGGGATCGTGGCGCCCTTCTCCAGGTCGCCCTCTCCATCGGGCACGAGGGCCAGGTACTGGGCGCCGAGCAGGGTGCGGATCCGGATCTCGGCACGCGCCTGATCGCCCAGGTCTGTGCCCTCATCGAGGGTGAACTCGACCTTGACCTTGTCGCCGTCGAGCTCGATATCGCCCACCTTGCCGACCGAGACGCCCGCGACGCGGACCTCGGCTCCGGAATCGAGCGACCCGATCTCGGCGAATTCGGCGGTGTACGTGTCGCCGCCGCCGATGATCGGCAGCCGGTCGGCACGGAATGCGGCCAGCAGGATCGCCGCGATCACGGCGAAGCTGAAGACGCCGATCACGGTGTGGTTGCGTTCACGGAAGGGCTTCACGACGCGCACCTCGCTCCCCCGACGTTCAGGCCTTCGTCGCCGCCGAGCTTCAGCGGGGTCTCCTCCAGGCCGAGTATCGGGATCGCCGGGATGACGATCTGCCCCTTCAACTCGCAGAGGTAGAAGTTGAAGTAACTGCCGCTCGACGCCGCGTTGCCGAGGGTCTCGGCCTTGTGGGGCATGATCTGGATCGATGTCGACAAGGCCGTGAGGTTCTCATCAGTGCTCAGATTGGCCGTCAGCGCGTTCAGCTGCCGGACATCCTCGGCGAGCGCCGGGCGGCCCTGCTGGAGCAGATCGGCGGTCTCGGTCGAGAGCGCCGAGACCGAGTCGATCGAGTTCAAGATCGCATCGCGGTCCTCGGCCAGGCCGCTGACGAACTGCTGCAGCGTGTCGATCGTGCGGGTGAGCTCCGCATCGCGGCTGCCGATCATGTCCAGCGTCTCGCTGAGGTTGACGATGACATCGCCGATGAGTTCGTCGCGGTCCGCGAGCGTGGAGGTCAGCGATGCCGTCCGTGCGAGCAGGGTCTCGACATTGCCGCTCTCGCCCTGGAAGGTCTGCACGATCTCGAAGGCCAGCTGGTTGGTGTCATCGGGCGACAGCGCCTGGAAGACCGGCTTGAAGCCGTTGAGCAGCACATTGAGATCGAGTGCTTCCTGGGTCTGGTCGACGCCGATCGTCTCCCCCGCCTTCAATCGTTCCGAGGCGCCCTCGGCGCCCTGCGTCAGGGCGATGTAACGCTGACCGACGAGGTTACGGAACTTGATGGTGACATGGGTGTTCTGCGTGAGCGGAACCTCGCGATCGACCGCGAAGGTGACCTCCGCCTGGTCGCGGTCGACGATGTCGATGTCGCGCACCGAACCCACCCGGACGCCGGCGATGCGGACCTCGTCGCCCTTGGCGACTCCGGTGACGTCCTCGAAGACCGCCGTGTACTCGGTGCGCTGGTCGAAGAAGGTCGCGCCGAGGGTGAGGGCGAGCACCCACGTGGTCGCCGCGGTGAACGCGAGGAAGATCGACAGCTTGATCGCCGCCGACGCCGATGCCTTATCGAGCTTCACTGATCTTCACCTCCGATCCCCGTAGGAGAGGGCTCACCAGCAGCGGCGCGAGGTCGGACAGCTCCTCGGCCTGCTGTCCCGTCTGCGCGGCGACGAGGGACTTGACCGCCGTGCGCTGCGCCGCCGTGTCGGACAGCACGCTGGGCTGCACCGCGGCGTCCAGCGAGGCGGCACCGGGTGCCACCCGCTCGAAGTCCTCGGGGGTGCCGAACTTGCCGTTGTGGTCGCTGTTGACGCCGATGAGCTTGTAGACATCGGCGGGCACGCTGAACGGATTCTCCTGCGGGTACGGGTTCTCGCCGTTGACCGCCTGTTCCAGGCTGAGACAGGTGGGCTGTGCGGCATCGGCGGTATCGAGGGTCTGCTGGGAGACCTCGGCGCGCTCGCTCTCCTCGTACCCCGTGGGCTGACCGGCGAGCGGCAGAAGCTCCAGGTTGATGTGGACGGTCTGGTCACGAAGCACCGAGTCCAACCGCGGCCGCAGCTCGGCCATGGCGTCGAGGAAGCAGGGGAAGGTGCCGGAATAGCGGTCGAGGACCTCGACGACCGGGGCTGTCTGCCGCGGCACGGTGACGAGGTTCTCGGCGTTCACGTCGACGAACTCGGTCAGGGTGTCGGCCAGCGCCGTGCCCTCGTTGAAGAAGGCGAGCAGCTGCGACTGCTTGGCCACGACGGTGTCACCGGTGAAGACCGCGTTCTCCAGGAGCCGGCCGATATCGGGCATCGCATCGGCGTAGCCGTCCGCGACCGTGCCGAGGGCGGTCAGGTCGTCGATCAGCTGCGGCACCTCCGGGTTGATCTCACGGAGGTAGTCGCGTGCTGTCACCAGCGTCTCGCCGAGTTGCTCACCGCGACCTTCGAGGGCCTGCGAGACCGCCGAGAGGGTGTAGGCGACGTCCTGCGGATCGACGGCGGTGAGCAGCGGATAGAGGTCGTTGAGCAGCTCCTCGATCTCGACCGGCACCTCGGCGCGGGCGATGACATCGCCGGCTTGCAGGGTGTCGCCGGTCGCCTTGGCGGGCGGGACCAGCGATACCTGCTTCTCACCGAACAGCGTCTTGGGCACGATCTGGCCCGTGACTCCGGCGGGGATGCGATCGATGTAGTCGGGGTCCATCGCGAGCTTCATCGTGACCTGCCGACCGTCGGTCTGCACATCGCGGACCTCTCCGACGCGCATGCCGCGCAGCTTGACGTCGGCATTGCTCGGCAGGCTCGCGCCGGCGGTGCTGGCATACATCGTGACCGGCACCGAGGACACGAACTGCTTGGTGAAGAACGCGTAGGTGACCCACACGAAGAAGAGGACCAGCGCCAGGAAGAGGATCCCGAGGATGCGGATCGAGGCGGTGCGCTCCAGGACAGGTGTACGTGCCATGTCAACCAGCCAGCCTTACGGTGACGTTGGTGCCCCAGATCGCCATCGAGGCCAGCAGGTCCACGACGGTGATCGCGACGATCGACGTGCGCACCGCTCGGCCGACCGCGACGCCGACACCCGCCGGTCCGCCCGACGCGTAGTAGCCGTAGTAGCAGTGGATCAAGATGACCACCACGGCGAAGATCAGCACCTTGGCGAAGGACCAGAGGACGTCCTCGGGGGGCAGGAAGGTCATGAAGTAGTGGTCGTAGGTGCCCTGGCTCTGACCGAACATCCGGGTGATGGTCAGCCGGGTCGCGAAGTAGGACGACAGCAGTCCCACGATGTACAGCGGGATGACGGCCACCAGGCCGGCCAGGACGCGCGTGGTGACGAGATAGGGCAGCGACGGGATCGCCATGACCTCCAGCGCGTCGACCTCCTCGCTGATACGCATCGCGCCGAGCTGTGCGGTGAAGCCACACCCGACGGTCGCCGCCAGCGCGATGCCCGCGACGATCGGCGCGATCTCCCTGGTGTTGAAGTAGGCCGAGACGAAACCGGTCAGCGGCGCGGTGCCGAGCTGGTCGAGTGCGGCGAAGGACTGGATGCCGACCTCGGTACCGGTGAAGAAGGTCATCGCCGTGATGACGCCGACGGTGCCGCCGATGAGGGCGAGCGAGCCCGAGCCCAGCGCCACCTCGGCCAGCAGTCGCATGATCTCGCGGCTGTAGTTGGCGATGGTGCGCGGTATCGACATGAGCACGCGCACGTAGAAGAGCATCTGCCGGCCGAGGGTGTCCAGGGTCCCCAGCGGCTGTTCGTAGAGAGCGGAGAGGCGAGCCATGATCACATCCCCTTGGGCGGGACAAGCTGCAGGTACACCGCCGAGATCACGAAGTTGACGACGAACAGCAGCGTGAACGTGATAACGACGGCCTCGTTGACGGCGTCGCCGACTCCCTTCGGACCGCCCTTGGCGTTCATGCCCTTGTAAGCGGCCACGATGGCGGCCAGGAAGCCGAAGATCATCGACTTCACCATCGCCTGGAGCAGGTCGGGCACCTGCGCGAGTGCGGAGAACGAGGCGATATAGGCGCCGGGGGTGCCGTCCTGCAGCACCACGTTGAAGAAGTAGCCGCCGGCGACACCGACGATCGTGACCAGCCCGTTGAGCGCGACGGCCACCATGACGCAGGCCCAGACCCGCGGGACGACGAGCCGGTGGATGGGATCGATCCCGAGCACCATCATGGCGTCGAGCTCCTCGCGGATCTTGCGAGCGCCGAAGTCCGAGGCGATCGCCGAGCCCGCCGCGCCCGCGATGAGCAGCGCGGTGGCGATCGGCCCAGCCTCCTTGACGACGGCGAGCACGGCCGCCGAGCCGGTGAACGACTGCGCGCCGAACTGCTGGATCAGGCCGCCGACCTGCAGGGCGATGACGGCGCCGAAGGGGATCGCCACGAACATCGTCGGGATGATCGTGACCGTCACGATGAACCAGGCCTGCTGGAGGAACTCGCGGAACTGGAACGGCAGGCGGAAGGTCGTGACGACGACGTCGATCATGAAGGCGAAGAGTCCGCCGGCGATACGTGCGGGAGCAGCGACGGCGGACGTCACGCTCATCCGGCGCTCCCCGGGGTCGCGACCGCGTCGTCGAAGGAGCCGGGAGGAGGAACGACCCCGTTCTCCCGGCACCACTGGCCGGCCGGACGCTCCGACCGCCGGGGCAGGCCGTTGCTCGGCTCGAGCTGGCGGGTGATCGGGGGCAGCGGGGGCATGTCGAAGCCGGCCTCGGCGGCGAGCTCGTCGGCGTCCTTCTCCTCGCTCATGCCGATCGGGCCGACCCGCTGGGCGTTAAGGAACTGGGCGACGACCGGCTCCGTGCTGCTCAGCAGCATCTCGCGCGGGCCGAACATCGCCAGGTGCTTGTGGTAGAGCAGGCCGATGTTGTCCGGGACCGTGCGGGCGGTGTTGATGTCGTGGGTGACGATCAGGAAGGTGGCATCGATCTGCGCGTTGAGATCGATGAAGAGCTGGTTGATATAGGCGGTGCGTACCGGATCGAGACCCGAGTCGGGCTCGTCGATGAGCAGGATCTCCGGGTCCAGCACGAGGGCGCGGGCCAACCCGGCGCGCTTGCGCATACCGCCGGAGATCTCGCCCGGGAGCTTGTCCTCGGCTCCGACCAGACCCGTGAGGTCCATCTTCTCCATGACGATCTTGCGGATCTCGGATTCGGACTTCTTGGTGTGCTCGCGCAGCGGGAAGGCGACATTGTCGAAGAGGGTCATCGACCCGAACATCGCGCCGTCCTGGAAGAGCACGCCGAAGAGCTTGCGAACCTCGTACAGCTCCCGCTCGGGGCAGCTGGCGATATCGACTCCCTCGATGACCACGCTGCCCTCATTGGGCTTGACCAGCCCGATGAGGGTCTTCAGGAAGACCGACTTGCCCGTGCCCGACGGGCCGAGCATGACCGACACCTCGCCCGCCGGCAATGTCAGCGTGACATCACGCCAGATGAGTTGCTTGCCGAACTTCTTGGTCAGCCCAGTGACCGCTACCTCGACTCCCACCAGCCCTCCTCCTGCCTGGTCGAATCCTGCCGCGGGCTCTTCTCCCTGTGACCCCCGACACAAGCTCCAACGAGCCGATCTGACAAAGGTCACGGCCAGTTACACAGAAAGTGACTCACGAGTAACAGTCCGCCGCGACGAGGGCTCATGCACGGTAACTCACCGTGACCCCCATGGCCACTCGACCGATCGCTGGCGGCTCTCACGTGCCGCGAGGCCCGCCGGATCGGGCACCCACTCGGGGCGGTGAGCCATCAACCACCCGCGCCTCCACATGACGAAGCGCCCGCCCCCTACGGGGACGGGCGCTTCGCGCGGAGTACGTCAGCGACGTGTCACTTGAGGGTGACGCTGGCGCCGGCGCCTTCGAGGGCCTCCTTGGCCTTCTCGGCGGCCTCCTTGTTGACGCCCTCGAGGATCGCCTTGGGAGCGCCCTCGACGAGGTCCTTGGCCTCCTTGAGACCCAGGCTCGTGAGGCCACGGACCTCCTTGATGACCTGGATCTTCTTGTCGCCGGCCGACTCGAGGACGACATCGAACTCGTCCTGCTCGGCGGCCTCGCCACCGGCGTCGCCGCCGGCAGCCGGGGCGCCGGCCGCGGCCACGGCCACCGGAGCGGCGGCGGTGACGTCGAAGGTCTCCTCGAACTGCTTCACGAACTCGCTGAGCTCGATCAGCGTCATCTCCTTGAACGCGTCGAGCAGTTCATCGGTGCTGAGCTTCGCCATGGTGTGGCGTCCTTTCTAAGTGTGAGACCCCGAGGGGGCCCCGATGGTGATCGGGCGGTTCAGCCCTCGGTGCTTTCACCCGACTCGGCCGCGGGGGCCTCGTCGGCGGTCGCGGCCTCGGTGGCGGGAGCTTCCCCACCGGCGAGGACGCTGGGATCGGCCTGAGCCTTGTCCTGCAGAGCCGCCACGGTACGGGCGGTCTTGGACAACGGCGCCTGGAACAGGGCCGCGGCCTTGCTCAGGTTGGCCTTCATGCCGCCCGCGAGCTTGGCGAGGAGGACCTCGCGCGACTCGAGGTCGGCCAGCTTGTTGATCTCGTCGGCCGAGAGGGACTTCCCGTCGAGGAAGCCGCCCTTGATGACGAGCTGGGTGTTCGCCTTCGCGAAGTCACGCAGTCCCTTCGCCGCTTCCACCACATCGCCGTTGATGAAGGCGATGGCGGTCGGTCCGGTGAGCAGCTCGTCAGCGAGCTCGACACCGGCGTCCTTGGCAGCGATCTTGGTCAGCGTGTTCTTGGCGACGGCATAGCTCGCGGCCTGACCAAGCGAGCGCCGCAGTTCCTGCAGCTGCTTGACCGACAGGCCACGGTACTCGGTGAGAACGACACCGTTCGACTCGCGGAAGCTCTCCGCGATCTCGGCGACAGCGGCGGTCTTGTCCGGGCGTGCCATGGGTCTCCTTCCAGCACTGGTTCGATGCCAAAGGACCGGTCCCGACACGACAAAAGCGCCCCGGCGCAGGCGCGGGACGCTTCTTTGGACTCCGTGGAGCCCCAGAGGACGTACACTCACCTGCGCGGGCCGCCCAGACGGGCGCTTGGGGCTCTTCGGGTGAATCGCCACCGGCGGTCTTCGGCAGGATCCATCGTAGACGGCCCCTCCCCCGAACTCCAAATCGGGGTCGGCCAGAGCCAACGTGGCCTCGCTCCAGCGCGGCTACGCCCTGACGCGCTGGCTCCACCGCGTCGGCCGCGGCCTCTCGCTACTCGACCACCGGGGTCTCCGTGGAACGAGCCCGCGTGTCGAGATCACCAGGGCCGGGATGACGAAGGGCGGGACCGCATCAGCGGTCCCGCCCTTCGTCATCCCGCTCAGATCAGCTGCCAGCCATGCCGCCGAAGGGGTCCTGGTCGGTGATCTCGTCATCGGACGGAGCGTCGATCGAGACGTCCTCGCCCCACTTGCTCCACTCGATGGTCGAGGTGCCCATACCCGGGATCTCGATGTCCATCTGACGCGGCAGGTTGTCCTCGCCGACGTACATCACGTACTCGAAGGTCTCCGGAGCGCCGACCGTGTCCTGACCCTGGGCCTCCATCACCTTGGCGGCGTCGAGGGTCAGGTTGTACTTGGTGGTCGAGACGCCGTCGATCTCACCGCCGTCGCCGGCCTCTTCGAAGGAGGTGATCGAGTCGTTCATCGCCTCGATCTGCGCGGCGGGGTTCGACTGCTCGAGGATGTCGCTGAACTCCGCGCCGAGCGGGTTCGACTCATCGGTGAGGTCGATCTTGACGAACTTGTCCTCGGTCATCTGGCCCATGTTCATGTAGATGACCTGGTCGACCATCCGCATGTCCATCGAGGTGCCCTCGGGCGCGCCCATGCCCTCCATGTCCATCGAGAGCGACATCGCGACATCGGCGGGATCGTCGGCGAGCACCGTGTCACCCTCCATGGTGATCGGCGTGCCCATCATGTCCATCGTCATCGTCATGTGAGCGGTGCCGGCGTCCAGCTGCGCCTTGGAGATCTCTTCGGCGAAGTTCTCTTGCGTCAGCTCGACGTCCTTGTCCTCGCCCACCCCCTCCGAGGAGCCGGAGCCACCACCGGAATCATCGGATCCACACGCGGAGACGAACAACAGGGCCAGCGTGGCCAGCAGGGCTGGCAGGAGCTTCCTCATGTCCACGACCCTACCGGCACCGGGCCCGCGTGTCCGTTTGGGGGCGGATGCCTGTGATCTCCACGACACACCAGAACGGCAACGCCCCCGCCTCGAAACGAGGCGGGGGCGTTGCGTCGGACGCGAGCGGAGGCTCAGGCCTCCTCGGAGGCGAAGTCGCGCAGGTGCGTCGGGTCGACCGGGATGCCCGGACCGTTGCTGGTCGAGACCGTGACCTTCTTGAGGTAGCGGCCCTTGGAGCTGGACGGCTTGAGACGCATGATCTCGTCGATCGCGGCGCCGTAGTTCTCGGCGAGCTGCTCGGCGCCGAAGGACGCCTTGCCGATCACGAAGTGGAGGTTGGCGTGACGGTCGACGCGGAAGTCGATCTTGCCGCCCTTGATGTCGCCGACGGCCTTGGCGACATCGGGGGTGACCGTGCCGGTCTTGGGGTTGGGCATGAGGTTGCGCGGGCCGAGGACGCGACCGAGGCGGCCGACCTTGCCCATCATGTCCGGGGTGGCGACGACCGCGTCGAAGTCCAGCCAGCCCTCGCTGACCTTCTCGACCATGTCATCGGAGCCCACGAAGTCGGCTCCGGCCTCACGGGCGGCGTCCGCATTGGCGCCGGTGGCGAAGACCAGGACCCTGGCGGTCTTGCCGGTGCCGTGCGGGAGGTTGACCGTGCCGCGGACCATCTGATCGGCCTTGCGGGGGTCGACGCCCAGGCGGACCGAGACGTCCACCGTGGAGTCGTAGTTCTTGCTGCCCGCCTCCTTGGCGAGCGTGGTCGCCTGGAGCGGTGTGTAGAGGTTGTCGCGATCGATCTTGGCCGCGACGGCGCGGTACGCCTTGCTGTGCTGTGGCATGTCTGGTGTCTCTTTCTGACCAGGTGTGGTGCGGGTCCAGCCGACCCTCCCACGGTGTCGGGTGGTGTCAGTCGGTGGTGACGCCCATGGAGCGCGCGGTGCCCGCGACGATCTTCATGGCGCCCTCGACGTCATTGGCGTTGAGGTCCGGGAGCTTGGTCTGGGCGATCTCGCGGATCTGATCCTGCGTGATCTTGCCGACCTTGTCACGGTGCGGAACGGCCGAGCCCTTGCTCAGGCCAGCGGCCTTCTTGATGAGCTCAGCGGCCGGCGGCGTCTTGGTGATGAAGTCGAAGGAACGATCCTCGTAGATCGTGATCTCGACGGGCACCACGTTGCCACGCATGGATTCCGTCGCGGCGTTGTACGCCTTGCAGAACTCCATGATGTTGACGCCGTGCGGGCCCAGGGCCGTACCGACCGGCGGGGCCGGGTTGGCCTGGCCGGCCTGCAGCTGCACCTTGACGACGGCAGCGACTTTCTTCTTGGGAGGCATTGCTGTGGGTCCTTACTAGGTATTTCCTACTGTGGTGATGAGGTCTCGATACGCCGTCCCACTCTACTGACAGAGTCCTCGCGGCTTCTCGACCTTTGACCGCTGGGCGATCAAACCTTCTGGATCTGAGCAAAGCTCAGCTCGACCGGTGTCTCGCGGCCGAAGATCTCGACGAGCGCCTTGACGCGCTGGGCGTCGAGGTTCATCTCGGTGATGGTCGCGTGCAGCGTCGCGAACGGACCGTCGACCACCATGACGGAGTCGCCGACCGCGAAATCGCTGAACTCGAGCTTGGGAGCCTTCGACTGCTGCGAGTCCGAGGTGTCTTCGGCGGCCGCCTCCGCGGCGACCTCGGCCTCCACGGCGGGGGCCAGCATCTGCTCGACCTCGGCCAGGCTCAGGGGAACGGGCTGGTGGGAGTTGCCCACGAAGCCCGTGACCGACGGGGTGTGGCGCACGACGCCCCACGACTCGTCGGTGAGATCCATGCGAACCAGCACGTAGCCGGGGAGCACGGTGCGCTTGACGAGCTTGCGCTGACCGTTCTTGATCTCGGCGACCTCCTCGGTCGGCACGACGATCTCGAAGATGTAGTCCTCGGCGTTGAGGGAGGTGATGCGGTTCTCCAGGTTCTGCTTGACCCGGTTCTCCATGCCCGAATAGGTGTGGATCACGTACCAGTCGCCGAACTGGCCGCGCAACCGCTCGCGGAACTCCTCCAGGGGGTCGGCCGCAGGCGCCTCCTCGGCGGTCACCTCGTCCGACGACTCCTCGGTGGTAGGAGTCGTGGTGGCCTCGTCGGCCTCCACCGTCTCGGCCTCGGCCTCCTCGGTGGTGTCGACAGGGGTGTTCTCGTCAGGAAGTTCCTGGGTCACAGTGAATCGAAGTCCTTAGCCGAAAATCCAGAAGTTCAGCTGACCGAAGGCGTAGTCCAGGCCAGCGATGATGGCCATCATGATGAGCACGAAGGTCAAGACCACGAAGAAGTAGTTGACGACCTGCGGGCGCGTGGGCCAGACGACCTTGCGCAGCTCAGCGACGACCTGGCGGTAGAAGGTCAGCGGCGACGTACGCTTGGCGCGGGTGCCCGCCAGTTCGTGATGATCGCTCACGGTCGCTCCTTCATCGGTCGTTCGTCTGGTCCTTGCAGGGCACGAGGGACTTGAACCCCCAACCTTCGGTTTTGGAGACCGATGCTCTGCCAGTTGAGCTAGTGCCCTTGGTGTGTCGCGCGGCGGACGACCTGCGCGCAGGCAGGACGAACACCGTGTGATCCACAGGTTTGTGCCAGTGTACGGGGTCGTGCCCCACCGAGTCGAACCGGCTCCGCGCAGCGCATCGGGCAGCCGGCGAGGAACGTGCCAAGATTGTTCGTGATGCGGCCTCCGATCTCCGACCTTCCCAAGGCACACCTGCACCTGCACTTCACCGGTTCGATGCGTCATGCCACGTTGCTCGAGCTGGCCGAGCGCGACGGCGTGCGGCTGCCCTCCGCGCTCGTCGAGGAGTGGCCTCCGCAACTGACGGCCGCCGACGAGAAGGGCTGGTTCCGCTTCCAGCGCCTCTACGACACAGCCCGGTCGGTGCTGCGCACCGAGGACGATGTCCGCCGCCTGGTGCGGGAGGCTGCGGAGGACGATGCCGCCGACGGCTCGGTGTGGACCGAGATCCAGGTGGATCCGTCGGGCTATGCCGCTCGCTTCGGCGGGATCACGGACTTCACCGAGCTGGTGCTCGACGCGGTGCGCGACGCCTCCGATCTCACGGGCATCGGCATGAGCGTCGTGATCGCCGCCAACCGGACCCGACACCCGCTCGATGCTCGGATCCTCGCCCGACTGGCGGCCCAGTACGCCGGCCGCGGGGTCCACGGCTTCGGGCTCTCCAATGACGAGCGCCGTGGCGACACCGCGGCCTTCGGCCCGGCATTCGCGATCGCCGAACGGGCCGGACTCGATCTCGTGCCGCACGGCGGCGAGCTCCGCGGGCCGGCACACGTCCGCGAGTGCCTCACCCATCTACACCCCGACCGGCTCGGCCACGGGATCCGCTCGGCGGAGGATCCCCGGCTGCTCGAGGAGCTCGCCCAGCGCGAGGTGGCGCTGGAGGTGTGCCCGACCTCGAATGTCTCTCTGGGCGTCTATCAGACCCTCGACGAGATCCCGGTCCGCGATCTGATGGACGCCGGACTGCAGGTGGCGCTCGGAGCGGACGACCCGCTGCTGTTCGGCACACGTCTGGCCGGCCAGTACGCCGTGCTCCGGGCGGCCCAGGACTTCAGCGATACCGAGCTGGCGGAGCTGGCACGGATGTCGCTGCGCTCGTCGCATGCTCCGGCCGAGCTTCGAGAGGTCGCCTTGGAGCGGATCGACGCGTGGCTCGCGGGCTCGGAGTCGCCGCCGCCACGTGACAAGATGGCCCCATGAGCGAGCGAGTCATCGACGAGGTGTCGGCATGAGCGACCAGAATCCGCCACAGGGCTGGGGTCAGGGCGAGCCGGACCCCTTCGAAGAGCCCGGCCAGTCCCGGCCGGGCGGCGACGCGCCCGGACCCGTGGGCCCGCCTCCGCAGGGCTGGGGAGAAGCTGGCCCGCAGCAAGGCCACCCCGGTCAGGGCCAGCCCGACTACCCGGGCTACGGACAGACTCACCAGGGCCAGCCGGGCAACCCGGGCTACGGACAGCCTCAGCAGCCCGGTTATGGGCAGTCCCAGCAGCCTGGCTACCAGCCCTACGGTCAGGGCGCCTCGCCCTACCCGCAGCCTTATCCCCAGCAGCCGTGGCCGCAGCAGCCCAAGCATCCACAGGCCACCACCTCGCTGGTGCTCGGCATCGTCGGGCTCGTCGGCACCTTCATCTGCTTCCTGCCCGCATTCCTGTCCCCCTTCGCCTGGTGGCTCGGCGGTAAGGCCGTCAAGGAGATCGACGCCGCACCGCAGCAATACTCCGGACGCTCCGAGGCCAGCGCGGGCAGGATTCTCGGCATCATCGGCACCGTGCTGCTCGTGCTCGGAATCCTCGCCTTCGGCTTCTTCGTGGTCCTCGGTATCGCTGGAGCCTTCGACTCCTCCTACGATCCCTATGACGACATCAGCACCTACATCTCCGGAGGCCTTCGATGAGCTCGTACCCCACTGCCCCGCAGGGAAACGGCGACTGGCGGCCTCCGGAGAAGCACCCGCAGTCGACCCTGGCCCTGGTGCTGGGCATCCTGGGCCTCGTGATCTGCAGCATCCTCGGGCCGTTCGCCTGGTACATCGGCGGCAAGGCGGTCAGCGAGATCGACGCCTCCGGCGGTCGCTATGAGGGGCGTTCGGAGGCGAATGCCGGCAAGATCCTCGGCATCATCGGCACCGTGCTGCTCGGACTGGGCGTGTTGATGATCATCGCCGTCGTCTTCTTCGGCTTCCTGGGCGTGATGGCGAGCTCCAGCAGCTCGACCTACTGAGCGGCGTCGCCCGCGATCAGAGCGAGATGCCGACGAGCACCGGCTCGTTGGCGAGGCGTACTCCGAAACGCTGCTCGACGCCGTCGCGCACCTCGCGGGCCAGATCGATCAGCTGACGGGTCGATCCTCCCCCTCGATGTGTGAGGGCGAGCGCGTGCTTCGACGACAGGCGGACGGGGCCGTCGCCATAGCCCTTGGCGAATCCGGCATGGTCGATCAGCCAGGCCGCGCTCGTCTTGATGCGCCCGTCAGCCTGCTCGAAACGAGGCGCTTCCCGGGGTAGCAGTAGGGCCTGATCGGGGGTGAGGAACGGGTTGGTGAAGAAGGACCCGGCGCTCCAGGTGTCGTGATCGCCGTCGTCCAGCACCATGCCCTTACCCCGACGCAGCGCCAGCACGGCCTGGCGGATGTCAGTCGCCGGGGCCCGCTCGCCGAGCTCGACGCCGAGCGTGCGCGCCAGTTCGGCGTAGCGGACCGGAGCGCCGAGGTTCCCGAGCCGGAACTGGAAGGTCACCTCCAGCACCACATAGCGCTGCGGCTGCTCCTTGAAGCGGCTCGTCCGGTAGCCGAAGCCGCAGTCAGCGTGGGCGATCGCGCGGATCGCGCGCTCGTAGCGGTCGTAGACCCGGACGGACACGATGGTGTCGGCGACCTCCTGACCGTAGGCGCCGACATTCTGGATCGGCGTCGCTCCGACCGAGCCCGGGATCCCCGACAGTGCCTCGACACCCACCCATTCCTCCGCCACAGCGCGGGCGACGAGGTCGTCCCAGGTCTCCCCCGCGGCGACCGTGACCATCGCACCGCTGCAGGCATCGGACTCGACATGGACACCCCGGGTACGCACGAGCACGACGGTGCCGTCGAATCCGTCGTCGGCCACCACGAGATTGCTGCCGCCCCCGACGAGGAGCAGCGGATCGGCGGCCTCGTCGGCCACGGCGACGGCCTCCCGGAGGGTCAGCTCGTCCGCCGCCTCGATCACCGTGCGCGCCGGGCCTCCCAGCCGCAGCGTCGTCACCTCAGCAAGCTCCACCCGCGCGACGCTAGCAGGGTGAGGGTAGGGCCAGGTACAACCCTCGGGTTTCGGCCAGTTATGGCCCCCTTCACTACGACGAAACGGGCCACGATTGGCCACTTCTGCGCTGGGCCCGACTCAGCGGAAACGCCGACGACCCCCGGCCGAGGGCCGGGGGTCGTCGAGGAAAGCCGATGTCAGCGCGTCTCGCGGTGATCGCGGTGCGTGCCGCAGCGCGGGCAGAACTTCTTCATCTCGAGACGATCGGGATCGTTTCGACGGTTCTTCTTCGTGATGTAGTTGCGTTCCTTGCACTCGGTGCACGCCAAGGTGATCTTGGGACGAACGTCGGAGCTCTTGCTGGCCACGGTGTGCCTCTTCTTGGATCGGGGTGCTTGCTGCGGATATGAAGTTCAGTGGTAGCGGGGGCGGGACTCGAACCCGCGACACCACGATTATGAGCCGTGTGCTCTAACCACCTGAGCTACCCCGCCACGGGGACGGAAATCCGCCACCGTTCGACACGGTCGCCCGTGCCTTGGAGCCCCTTTACGGAATCGAACCGTAGACCTTTTCCTTACCATGGAAACGCTCTGCCGACTGAGCTAAAGGGGCGGGCCGAGGATTAACACTACAGGATGCCCCCACACCACCCAAACCGGGGTCCCCTTGGGGTCGGCAGGTGGTCGAAAAGCCTCGAATCACAGGGCTGCGCGGGCCATCCTCGAGGGCCAGGCGGGCCCCTCGTAGGCGAAGGCCGTGTAGGCCTGGACAAGGTCGGCGCCGGCGGCGATCCGAGCGCGAACGTCGTCCGGGGTGCTCACCCCGCCGACGGCGATGAGCGCGAGCCGATCGCCGACCCGAGCGCGCAGCCGCGTGAGCATCTCGGTCGCCCGGTCGGCCAGGATCGGCCCGGACAGGCCCCCTGCGCCGATCCGGTCGATCTCGGCGCGCGAGGTCCGCAGACTCTGCGGGCGCGCCACCGTCGTGTTGGCGGCGGTGATGCCGTCCAATTCCAGCTCCAGGGCGAGGTCGGCGACCGCATCGACATCGTCGTCGGCAAGATCCGGGGCGATCTTGACCACGAGGGGCACTCCTCCGCCGATCCGATCGGCGATCTCGTGGACCGCCGTCAGGATCGGCCGCAAGGCGTCCACGGACTGCAGGTCGCGCAGGCCCGGTGTGTTGGGCGACGACACGTTCACGACCAGATAGTCCGCGAACGGGGCGAGGAGCCTCGCGCTCTCCGCGTAGTCGTCGACCGCGCGCTCGGCCGGGACGACCTTGGTCTTGCCGATGTTGACGCCGATCACCGCTCGGCGCCCGGCCTGCGTGCCGCGCAGACGATGAAGGCGCGACGCCACCTCCGCGGCGCCGTCGTTGTTGAAACCCATCCGGTTGACGATCGCGCGATCGTCGACCAGCCGGAAGAGCCGCGGCCGCTCGTTGCCCGGCTGCGGCCGCGCGGTCACCGTGCCGATCTCCACGTGCCCGAACCCGAGATTGAGCAATGGCACAACACCGCGCGCATCCTTGTCGAATCCGGCAGCGAGACCGAAACGATGCGGGAAGCACACCCCCATCACCTCGACCGGACGCTCGGGCACACGGAAGGCGAGCGGCGTGAAGGGGCGGCCGGCACGGATCGCTCGGAAGGCGCGGTGGTGCGCGTTCTCGGGATCCATGCGGCGGAAGACCGTGTCGAAGAAGGCGCCGTAGACCACGGGGCCAGCGTAGGGCCCGCCGCGCAGCGTCACCGACGCGGCTCGGTCACACTGGGGAGGTGATCGACGCCTGGACCTGGCCCGCTTACATCGCGATACTCCTCGGACTCTCCGCCTTCGTCGTGCTCTTCGTGCCGATTCTCGTCATCGAGTCGCGCCGTTGGGGACAGATCCGTCTCGCCCGCCTCATCGCTGCCGCGCTGATCGCCGTCTACGGAGTCGCGCTGATCGCCTATACGCTGCTGCCGTTTCCCGATGCCGACTGGTGTGCCACCAACCCCGTCCCCGGACGCAATCTCACGCCCTTCGCCTTCGTCGACGACATCCGAACGCAGACGGCCGGCGAGTCGTGGCGGGCGACTCTGACCAGCTTCGCCTTCCTGCAGGTCGCGTTCAACGTGCTGCTGTTCGCGCCGTGGGGTGCGTTCCTGCGCAGGTTCTACGGCCGCGGTGTCCTACTCTCCACGGCATCCGGACTCGTGGTCTCAGCGCTCATCGAGAGCATCCAGGGAACGGGGGCGTTCGGCGCCTTCGGCTGCGCCTACCGGGTGGCGGATGTCGACGATGTCATCACCAACACCGCCGGCGCGTTCGTCGGTGCTCTCATCGCTCCCCTCGTGCTGTTCTGGCTCCCCGACCCTCGGCGGGCCGGTGCGAGCCGAGGCCTGCCCCGTCCCGTCACTCGGCGACGCCGTCTCGCGGGCATGCTGATCGACCTCGGCCTCTTCACCTTGGTGCCCATCGCGCTCACCGTCGCCCACCGGGCAGTGGTGGTCTATCTGCTGGGCGAGCCGATCCCAGGGGACGACGGCTGGACGGGACCGTTCCTGTGGACCGCGCTCTGGCTGGCGCTTGGGATCTATCTGCCGTCGGCCATCGGTTCAGGTGCCTCGCTCGGCCAGCGGGCCGTCTGGCTCGAGCCGACCTGGCAGGGACGACGTCACCGATGCGGCCGGATGCTGGTGGGCTTCGGCACCTACGCGACCCTCTCCGCGCTCGCGATGGCGCCACCCTTCGTCGGGTCCGCTCAAGGGGACGTGCTCAATGCCGCATCGCTGCTGGTGGCCGTGGTGTGGCTCGGCTGGATGCTCTTCGACCGCACGGCTCGTGGTGCCTCGTTCCGGCTCACCGGCGCCACCGTGGCCGACGCCCGGGGCTCCGCTCCGGTGACGTCCAGCACGTGAAACGACTGCCGTCGCGGGTCGTCCGAGGAGTACGGTGCGGCACATGACCGAGCCCACCTTGCCCCTCGTCGACGCCGCCTGGCTGGCCGAGCACCTCGACGATCCCCGCCTTCGCGTCGTCGATGCCACCGTGCACCTCTCCTTCGATGAGAACGGCGCTCACATCGCTTCCGCGGAGGAGACCTACCGAGCCGAGCACATCCCCGGTGCCGTCTTCATCGACCAGGACGCCGAGCTCAGCCGCGACGACACCCCCATCCGCTTCACGCCCGTGGACTCCGATCGCTTCGTCGAGGTCCTCGGCGAAGCGGGGATCGGCGATGACGACACCGTCGTGGTGTACGACCACGCCAACGGGATCTGGGCGACTCGCCTCTGGTGGCACCTGGGATACGAGGGCTTCGACCGGGTGAAGGTGCTCGACGGAGGCCTCGCAGCGTGGAAGGCCGCCGGGCAGCCGACCGGGTCCGAGGAGGTCCAGCCGACTCCGGCTACCTTCACCGCGCGCCGGCGCCCGGAACGCATCGCCTCGACTGCCGACGTCGAGGCGGCCATCGACGACGACGGCGTGCTGCTGGTCAACGCGCTCGCTCCCGAAGACTTCGCCCGCGGGCACATCCCCGGCAGCGTCAACGTGCCCTTCCCGAGCCTCGTCCGTGAGAACGGCACCTTGAAGGATGCCGGCGCGCTGCGCGAGATCTTCGCGGCAGCGGGCGCCCTCGATCCCACCGTGCGCCCCGTGACTTACTGCGGCGGAGGCATCGCGGCGACCGCGGCGGCCTTCGCGCTGCTCGCTGCCGGGCGCGACGATGTCGCGATCTACGACGGCTCGATGACCGAGTGGACCGCGGACCCGTCCCGCCCCCTCGAAGCCTCCTGACCTCCCCATCAGGGCGGTGAGTAGGCGTCCAATTCTCGGGTCGGGCGGTGAGTAGGCGTCCATCCGTCGATCAGAACGGACCTCCTCACCGCTCCGCTAGCCTGGATCTCCATGAGCGAGGTGACCGCACCCCTGCACGAGACCGTCCTTCCGCACCACGGCGACCTCGTCTGGTACGTCAGCTACGGGTCGAATCTCGCAGCCGAACGGCTGCAGCTCTACCTCGAGGGCGGCACGCCGCCCGGCGGCGCCCGGCGCAATCCCGGTGCCCGCGACCCTCACCCGCCGCTCGCCTCGGTCGGCGTCGAGCTGCCCGGCGCGCTGTACTTCGCCGGAGAATCGCCCCAGTGGGGAGGCGGAGTCGCGTTCTACGACCATCTCACCCCGGGGCCGACGGCGGCGCGCGCCTACCTGGTGACCGCCGCCCAGTTCGTGGACATCGCGGCCCAGGAGATGCACCGGGTACCGCGCGAAGGAGACCCCCTCGAGCGCGTGATCGTCGACGGGCTCGGCGGCCAGGGCGCACGGCATGAGGTCGGCCCGGGCCACTACGAGACGCTCATCGAGGTCGGACGACGCGACGGCCTGCCGATGCTGACCTTCACCGCACCCCACGGACGCGACGCCGTAGGGCACGCCGCCCCGTCGCCGGCGTATCTGGCGATGCTCGCCAATGGGCTCGGGGAGTCCCACGGGTGGGACGAGGACCGCACCGCCGCCTACTTCTCACAGGTGCTGCCAGACCTCGAAGACGCCTGAGAATGAGATAGACACAGAATGTCGGTACCGACCGTCACCATCACGATATGGACGTATCGACAGCCATCCACGACCCGCCTATAGGTGATGCTCCCCCGGCGTCCGACGCGGGCGCCCAGAGCCCACGACGCTTGCACGGAATATTGACTCTCATATTGCCAATTGTCAATACTAGTGCCATGGCGACGATCAGCGTGGCCGAGGCGGCCAAGCGACTTGGCGTCTCCCGGCAACGAGTGGTGGCGATGATCCAGTCCGGCAGCCTGCCTGCGGTCAAGGTGGGCCGTTCCTACGTCATCGACGCTGCCGCTGTGAGCCGCCACCGTGGGGCGGTGTCGAGACCGCTGTCGCCACGGATGGCCGCGGCCCTCCTTCGCCTTGCGGCCCACGAGAAGCCAGGCGTCTCCGCCTCGGAGGTTAGCCGGCTCCGAGGCCGATTGGCACGACTCCACGACGCAGCCGATCCGGTCGGCCTGGTACGCGGTTGGCTGCCCGGTCGGGCGCGCCGGCTGGAGATGAGCGCGGCCGCCGCCGACCTCCAGACCATCGCGGCAGATCCCCGGCTGATGCTCGCCGGCGTCTCGGACCCGCGCGCCGGGATGCAGTCGAGCCGGCTCGTCGAAGGTTATGTGCACGAGGCGGATGCCGAGGGGCTCTTCGGCGAGCACTTCGTCGTGCAGGCGCCGTCCCGGTCCGAGGCGAATGTGATCGTCCACGTCGCCGACCCGGTACCCCCGCTGTCCCCGCTGCTGGTCGCCGCCGATCTCGCGGACTACCGCGAGGGACGCGAAGAACGCCAGGCGGCGACCGTGCTGAACCGGTGGATCAGCGACAGCGACATCATCCGGCCACGTCCACGCGCGACCGGCGGCCGGTGATGGTCACGGTCCTGCCGGCCATGAGCGACGCGCAGACCGTGGCCTGGCATGCCCTGATGGAGCTGCACGAGCGCCTTCCCGACTCGTGGACCCTGATCGGCGGGCAGATGGTCCACCTGCACTGCAGCGAGCGAGGCGTCGCTCCCGTGCGCACGACCGACGATGCGGACGCTCTCCTGAACGTGAAACACCGGCCCACGATCCTGTTCGATTTTACCCAGGGCTTGCACGACGCCGGCTTTCGGCCGACCGGCGTCACCCCCGAAGGCCATCAGCATCGCTGGGTCAAAGGCGAAGCGCAGATCGACGTGCTGATCGGCGATCGTCTGGGGCAGCGAGGGGCCGCCGATCGCAAGGGCATCACCGGCAGCACCACCCTGGGCACGCCTGGCGCGGCCCGGGTGCTCGCCCGCTCGGAGAGCATCGAGATTGCTGTCGGCGATAGAGTGGGGCACATCCGACGACCAACGCTGCTCGGCGCGCTGATTGCGAAGGCCGCAGCGCACTCCGTCGGCCAGGACAGTGGGCGCGACCGACACCGCAACGACTTCGCGGTGCTCGCTTCCCTCACTACGGCGGCAGACCTGAGGGCACAGAGTCTGTCCCGGGCGGAACGACGGTACCTCGCGAACATGATCGAGGCCGTCGACAACGACGCGGCAGCCCTCGAGACAGTCCCCGGGGCCGCGGTGGGCGTGCGCCGAACCGCGACCGTGCTCACGACACCATGAGAGCCGGAGCAGGGCCGAGATGGACGAGGGGCCTCCGACCTGTGAGTCGGAGGCCCCTCGTCGTTCCGTGGCAGGTAGAGGATTCGAACCTCTGAAGGCAATGCCGGCTGATTTACAGTCAGCTCCCTTTGGCCGCTCGGGCAACCTGCCGGGTGTCACCCGAGGGCGACAGTCAGCAACACTACCGCAGACCTCTAGGGTGGTGAGCACCAGCCCCGACCGGACAGGAAGCGAGATCACCCATGGCCGATTCGTCCTTCGACATCGTCAGCAAGGTCGACCGCCAGGAGGCCGACAACGCCCTCAATCAGGCCGCGAAGGAGATCGCGACGCGCTACGACTTCAAGGGAACCGGCGCCGCGATCGA
Source organism: Aeromicrobium piscarium (assembly GCF_007421815.1). GTDB lineage: Bacteria > Actinomycetota > Actinomycetes > Propionibacteriales > Nocardioidaceae > Aeromicrobium > Aeromicrobium piscarium. The sequence goes on from NZ_VLNT01000005.1 coordinate 149,125, forward strand.
GTGGAAGGGTGAGTTCGGCATCGAGATCACCGCCAACGCCGACGAGCGTGCCCTGGCCATCCTCGACGTCTTCAAGGAGAAGCTCGTCAAGCGCGGCATCTCGCTGAAGGCCCTCGACACCGACGAGCCGCGCCAGTCCGGCAAAGACGTCAAGCTCAACGGCTCCTTCGGTCAGGGCATCAGCACGGAGCAGGCCAAGAAGCTCAGCAAGCTCATCCGCGACGAAGGTCCCAAGGGTGTCAAGGCGCAGATCCAGGGCGACGAGCTGCGCGTGACCGGCAAGAAGCGCGACGATCTGCAGGCCGTCATCGCGCTCATCAAGGGCGCCGACCTCGACTTCGCGGTGCAGTTCACCAACTACCGCTGACCTCGTCGCCCGATCGTGTGCGCGCCGCAGGCGGTGAGCTATCCCGCAGTTCACCGCCTCGGGTGCGTGACAGCTCACCGACCGGGCGGGTGGGCTCAGATGCGGCGGAAGAGGCTGACGGCGAAATCCGCGCCCTCGACGAAGGGATCGAGATCCCAGGTCGCGAAGCGCTGCACCAGCTCCAGACGGGCCACACGCGCATCGCCGTCGAGTTGGTCCAGCGCATAGTCGCGATCGAGCCGGAACCCGACCAGCAGCTTCCCACCCTCCACCAGATGAGCGGCGATCCGGGCGAGCACGCGACTCTCCGTGCCCGGAGCGACGAAGACCAGCACATTGCCCGCGCACACCGCGGCATCGAATCGCTCCTCGCCGAGGTCGAGCTCGGCGAGATCGGCTACGCGGTACACGGGGCCGGGATGGTCGAGCTCGGCCGCCTCGATCAGCACCGGATCGACATCCACACCCGTGACACGGTGACCGCGGCGATGCAGCTCACCCGCGATCCGTCCCGGTCCGCACCCGGCATCGAGGACCCGCGAGCCGGGCTTGACGACGGCATCGACGAGGCGGGCTTCGCCCGTCAGATCAGCGCCTTCGGCCGCAAGCGTGCGGAACCGCTCGACGTACCACTGTGAATGGGTCTCAGAGGTCTCGCTGAACCATCGCGGGGTCGACATGCCACCAGTGTCCCTCAGTCCCCCTGCGGCGCTTTCCTCCGCTCAGCACAATGGACATGGTGCGTCAACGATCCGGTGAAGGAGGACCATGAGCGAACCGCTCGACGATCGCAGTGGCGACGTCCTCGACGGTCGTTACCGGCTCGTGTCCCTCGTCGGGCGCGGCGGCATGGCCGACGTGTATCGCGCCGAGGATCAACTGCTCAAGCGGATCGTCGCGGTCAAGATCATGCGCTGGGGCACGGGCCTCGACGACGCGGAGGCCTTGCGTCGGCACGAACTGGAGGCCCGCATCGGCGCCGGCGTCTCCGCGCCGGGCCTCGTCAGCATCTACGACGTGCGCCCAGACGGCGACCAGCCCTACCTGGTCATGGAGTTCGTCGACGGCAAGACCCTCACGACGGCCCTCGCCGACGGTCCACTGCCATCGCGGGTCGTGGCCGAGATCGGCGCGCAGATCGCCGAAGCGCTCGCCGTCCTCCACGACGCGCATGTCATCCACCGCGACATCAAGCCCTCGAATGTCATGCTCCTGGCCGGTGACCAGCCGCGAGTGAAGCTCACGGACTTCGGGGTCTCGCGCTATCTGGAGGGGACACGGCTCACCTCGCCGGACATCCTCGTCGGCACGGCGAAGTACCTCAGCCCGGAGCAGGCCGTCCTGGAGCCCGTGGGACCCCGCGCCGATGTCTACGCGCTGGCGCTGGTGCTACTCGAAGCGCTGACCGGTGAGAATCCGTTCCCCGGCTCCCAGGTGGAGACGCTCTCCGCTCGGCTCCACCGCCAGCCCGAGGCGCCCGCAGAGCTCGGACGCGACTGGGGACTCGTACTCGACGCCATGACCCGTCGCGACCCCGAGCAACGGCTCGACGCGGCTCAGGCCAGCACCGCCCTCAGCGTCCTCGCCTCGGGCGGCGACGTCGCCGGGGTCATCGCCGCTGCCGGACTCGGCGACGCGACCGCGGTGCACACCCCCGTCGACGACGGCACGATGGTGGCCGGGACCGCCGTCGACGCCACGTCCATCGGTGCGACCGCCGTGGCAGCGCCAGTCGCCATCGCCGACGAGTCGAAAGACGCCTCTCAGAAGGGCCAGCCCGCGGCATGGCGGCGCTGGCTCCCCTGGGCCGTGGTGGCGCTCGTCATCGCGCTCGCGATCGGAGCGGTCTGGTGGGCGCTCGCACAGGAAGGGGAGGAGGCGCCCGCCGAGCCGACACCCACGGTGACCGTGACGACCCCGCCCGCGTCGACTCCCACACCCACACCGCCCACCACTCCGGCGCCCGATCCGACCACGGCACCGCCGCCGGGTCCCGAACCCACGCCAGAGCCCACACCCACCGAGGAGCCGACGCCCGAGCCCACGCCGACCACCGAGCCCACCCCGACTCCCACACCGACGCCGACCGAGGAGCCGACCGCTCCCCCCGACGACCAGAACGGCGCGGCTCCCGACCCGGAGGAATGACGGGTCCGGGTCCGGTACGCGTGCTCGTGGGCGTAGATTGCGCTCGTGACCCAGCAGACGCGCAGCGGACTCGTCTTCGGGGTCCTCGCCTATCTCGGCTGGGGCCTGTTCCCGCTGTACTGGCCGCTGCTCGAGCCGGCCTCGCCGTTCGAGGTACTCGCCCACCGGGTGGTCTGGTCGCTGGTGTTCTGCGCCGGCCTGCTCACCTTGACGCGCAGGTGGCACTCGTTCGCCACCTTGGTCCGTGACCGCTCTCAGCTGATCTGGCTGGCCCTGGCCTCGATGGTCATCGCCGTCAACTGGGGGTCGTTCATCTGGGGCGTCAACAACGGCTACGTGCTCGAAGTGTCCCTCGGCTACTTCATCAACCCGCTGATCACCGTGCTGTTCGCGGTCTTCTTCCTCAAGGAGTCATTGCGACGCCAGCAGTGGATCGCGGTCGGCGTGGGCGCGGTGGCGGTGGGGATCCTCACCGTCGACCTGGGCCGACCGCCGTGGATCGCCCTGCTCGTCTCGGCATCCTTCGCGGTATACGGCCTGATTAAGAAGCGCACCTCGCTCGGCGCGGTGGAGGCATTGACGGTCGAGACCACCGTGCTGTTCCCGTTCGCCCTCGGTTTCCTGGTGCTGCTGCAGACCCGAGGAGATCTCGCATTCGGGCACCACGGCGCCGGGAACACCACGCTGCTCGTGCTCACCGGGGTCGTCACCGCGATCCCCCTGTTGCTGTTCGCCGCCGCGGCCAGCCGACTCAATCTGTCGACGGTGGGGCTGCTGCAGTACCTCGTGCCCATCTTGCATTTCACCCTGGGCCTGACGGTGTTCGGCGAGCAGATGGGGTCGGCCCGCTGGATCGGCTTCGTGCTGATCTGGATCGCTCTCGCGATCTTCACCCTCGACGCCTGGCGTTCCCATCGCCGCAGCCTCCGGCGTGCCGCCGACGGTACTCCGGTGCTCTGAGGCCGCGCAGCTCCCGCGAGTGGTGCCAATTCGCCCTCGAGCGGGAAGGGAGGCGCAGGAAGTTGGGCTGGCGGAGCCGGGACGAGGACGAGCTCGCGGAGCCGGACGGGTGAGGGTCAGCCGACGCGGGTGACGACGGTATCGCAGAGCTCGCTCAGCGCATCGCGGGCCGGGCCCGCGGGCAGCTTCTCCAGCAGCGCACGGGAGGCGTCCGCCTCGGCGTGGACATAGGCGCGCGCCTCGGCCATCGCCGGATGCGCACGCAGCTCATCGAGGGTGCCCTCGACGAGGGCATCGTCCTCGATCGGGGCCGAGAGACGAGCCCGCAGCTCGGCATCGGCGTCATCGCTCGAGGCGAGCACCAACAAGGTCGGCAGCGTCGGCACGCCTTCTCGCAGGTCGGTACCGGGCGTCTTGCCCGAGTCGCCGCTCTCGCTCGCGATGTCGATGATGTCGTCGGCGAGCTGGAACGCGACGCCGATACGCTCGCCGAACTCCAGCAGCGTCCGCTGGACCTCCTCGCTCGCGCCCGCCATCTTGGACCCGAGCAGGGCACAGGCCGCGATGAGGGAACCGGTCTTGTCCGCCACGACATCGAGGTAGTGCCGCAGCGGATCCTCGCCCTCGCCGGGACCCAGCGTCTCGCGGATCTGCCCCCGCACGAGACGTGAGAAGGTCTCGGCCTGGATGCGCACAGCCTCGGTGCCGAGACCCGCCACGATCTGCGATGCCTCCGCGAAGAGGTAGTCGCCGACCAGAATGGCGATCGAGTTGTCCCAGCGCGCATTGGCGCTCGGCGCACCGCGTCGCACCGGCGCCTCATCCATCACGTCGTCGTGATACAGCGTCGCCAGGTGTGTCAGCTCCATCACCACGGCGGCCTCGACCGCCTCGTCCCCGCGAGGCTCGCCGAACTCGGCGCACAGCAACGTCAGCAACGGCCGGAAGCGCTTGCCACCGGCGTTGAGCAGGTGGGCCGCCGCCTCCGCGACGAAGGGCTCGGGACTGTCGACGGAGCGCGCGAGCAGGGCCTCGACTCGGTCGACGCCGCTGCGGATCCGGGAGGTCAGGCCCGGATCCTCGAACGACACTCCTACGATCACGCGATTCTCCTCAGCAGCACAGCTAGCGCACGAACGCGCCGGCGTGCTGCACGATGTCGAGCAGCGGACCCGGAAGCACCCCGAGCACCACGGTGGCGATCGCCGCCAGCGCAATGACCACGGTAGTCAATACCCCCGGAGCGGCGACGGTCGGCCCATCTCCCACCGGCTCAGTGAAGAACATCAGGACGATGACCCGGACGTAGAAGTACGCCGCGAGCGCGCTGGCGAGCACGCCGATGACTACGAGCGGCCAGGTGCCCCCGGCCCAGGCCGCAGCGAACACGCCCCACTTGCCGATGAAACCGGCCGTCAGCGGAATACCCGCGAAGGACAGCATGAACAGCGCGAAGGTTCCCGCCAGCCAGGGCGAGCGCTGACCGAGGCCGGCCCACTTGGCCAGGTGGGTGGTCTCCCCCGCCGAATCGCGGACCACGGACACCACGGCGAAGGCGCCGATCGTCGCCACCCCGTAGACGACCAGGTAGAACAGCACACTCGACACCGAGGTGAGCGCGGCGTCGTCGGCGATCCCCACATAAGCCGCCGAGAAGCCCACCAGCAGGAAGCCCGCGTGGGCGATGGACGAGTAGGCCAACATCCGCTTGACATCGGTCTGGGCGATCGCGACCACCGAGCCGAACACCATCGTGATGACGGCCACGACCCAGAAGGTGGGCCGCCAGTCCCACGAGGCTCCACCGAAGGCGACGAAGAAGACGCGCATGAGGGCGATGAAGGCCGCGGCCTTGGTGGCGGCCGCCATGAAGCCGGTCACCGGGGTCGGAGCGCCCTGATAGACATCGGGGGTCCAGGCGTGGAACGGCACGGCGCCGATCTTGAACAGCAAGCCGACGGCGATCATCGCCATCGCCACCAGCAGCAGCCCACCGGAGTCGGCACGGGCGGAGACGGCCTCATCGATGATGGTCAGGTTCAGGCTGCCCGAGTAGCCGTAGGCGAGTGCGGCGCCGTAGAGGAAGAAGACCGACGAGAAGGCACCGAGCAGGAAGTACTTCATCGCGGCTTCCTGGCTGATCAGCCTGCGCCGCCGCGAGAGGGCGCACAACACATAGAGCGGCAGCGAGAGGACCTCGAGGGCGACGAACATCGTGATGAGGTCGTTGGCGGTGGCGAACAGCATCATGCCCGACAAGGCGAACAGCATGAGCGGGAAGACCTCGGTGTGCTCCAGCCGGTGCTGCACCGCCTGGGTCTCCTCGTCCGATCCGGGGATGTCCGCCGCGCGACCGGTGAAGGGGCTCATGCCCGCCTCGAAGCGACGCTCGGCGAACAGTCCCAGGCTCAGCAGTGCGAAGACCAGCAGCATGATCCACGTGACCACGCCTGGACCGTCGACGGTGACCGCGCCCTCGGCCTCGACCGCGCCGCGCGCGACATGGCTCGCCTCCTCCGGCGTGCCGAGGTCACCGTAGACCAGGATGCTCACGACCAGCGCGGCGACGAGGCCGACCGCCGTGGCGATCGCCTGGACCACGAAGCGGTAGCGGCGCCCGAGCGCGGCCTCCAGGATCAGGCCGAGGATCGCGAAGCCGGCGACGACGAAGAGCGGCGACAGCACCCAGTAGTCGAGCTGTGCGGCGGGGATCATTCGTGGTCTCCTTCAGTCGCGGAGGCGTCGGCCGGATGCGGCGGCACCGGATCCTCGGCCCCCACCTGGGCGATCACCGGCTCCACCGACGGGTTGATGACCGACAGCACCGGCCCCGGCACGAAGCCCAGCGCGATGATCAGCACCACCGCCGGCGCGAGCGCCGTGACCTCCCGGCCGTCGAGCTCGCGGATGCCGTCGAGACCCGGCCGCAGCGGACCGGTCATGGTGCGCTTGTACATCAGCAGGATGTAGACGGCCGCGAGGATGATGCCGAAGGCGGCCACGACCGCGAGCGGGATCGAGACCGTGAACGTGCCCGCGAGCACCATGAACTCCGAGATGAACGGGGCGAGACCCGGCAACGAGAGGCTCGACAGGCCGCCGATCAGCAGGATGCCGGCCAGCACCGGGGCGATCTTCTGCACTCCGCCGAAGTCCGCGATGCTCGCCGACCCGCGGCGTGCGATGAGCATGCCGGTGACCAGGAACAGCACGGCGGTCGACAAGCCGTGATTGAACATGTAGAGCGTCGCGCCGGAGGTCGAGAGCGTCGTGAAGGCGAAGATGCCCAGCACGATGAATCCGAAGTGCGACACCGAGGTGAAGGCGATCAGGCGGCGGATATCGTCCTGGCCGATCGCCAGGAGGGCGCCGTAGAGGATGCTGATGACCGCCAGCACCATCACGACCGGGCTGGCCCACTGCGAGGCACCGGGGAAGATCTCCAGACACCACCGGATCATCGCGAAGGTGCCGATCTTGTCGACGATGCTGACCATCAGCACCGCCGTCGAGGGCGTCGACGAGGCCGCGGCGTCCGGCAGCCAGGTGTGCAGCGGCCACATCGGCGCCTTGACCGCGAAGGCGATGAAGAAGCCCATGAAGAGCAGCTTCTCTGTGCCCGCCGAGATGTCGAGGCCGATCAGATCACTGTGCAGGAAGCTCGACTCCCCCGCCTGGGTCGTCAGCACGTAGAGGCCGACGATCGAGGCCAGCATCAGTAGACCGCCGACGAGGTTGTAGATGAGGAACTTGACCGCCGCATAGGACCGTCCGACGCCGCCGTGTGCGCCGATCAGGAAGTACAGCGGGACCAGCGTCGCCTCGAACAAGAGATAGAAGAGGAAGACATCGGTCGCGGCGAAGACACCGATCGCCAGGCCTTCGAGCGCGAGCATCCACGCGAAGTAGGTGTGCGTCCGCGAAGGATTGGGCAGCCGGTCCCCCCAGGCCGCCAGGATGACGATCGGGCTGAGGATCGTGGTCAACATGACCAGCGTGAGGCCGATGCCGTTCAACCCCAGCGCGTAGTGGGCGCCGATCGCCGGGATCCACTCGCGCTGCTCGACGAACTGGTAGCCGCCCTCCGCGGGGTCGAACTGCGCCGCGACGACGATCGCCAGCACGAGGGTCACGAGCGAGACGGCGAGCGCCAGCACCTTCACCAGGCGCGGGTTGCCCGAAGCGCCCGGCCAGCAGGCGACGAGCAGCGCACCGATGATCGGCGCGACAGCCAGGACAGTCAGCATCATGCGAGGGTCACCGCCAAGAGTCCGAGGACGACGAGCAGCGCGCCGCCGAAGATTCCGAGAGCATAGGAGCGGACGTAACCGGTCTGCGTGCGCCGCAGCTGCTGCGACGCCTCGCCGATCCGATCGGCCGTGCCGGTGACCGTGCCGTCGATGCCCCGAACATCGAGCCAGACGAGGAACCGGGTGAGGTAGCGCATCGGCAGCACGACCAGCGCCCCGTTGACCTCATTGGTGTAGATCTCGTGCCGGCCCGCGCGCGTGACGATCGAGACATCCGAGTCCGCAGCGGCCCGATCCGGGATGTCCCGGCGATAGAGCCACACCCCGGCCGCGACGCCCAGGGCCACGAGCGCCATCACACCGAGCTGGACGACGATGACCGGCACTGGCAGATGCGGATGCTCCGCATGCCCGGCGATCGGCTCGAGCCAGTCCGTGATCCAGCCACCCAGGTACAGCACACCGCCCAGCACCGAGGCGGCCGCGAGCACGACGAGCGGGATGGTCATGACGCTCGGCGACTCGTGCGGGTGCACCTCGTCGCGCCAGCGCTTCTCGCCGAAGAAGGTCATCATCATCAGGCGGGTCATGTAGAAGGCCGTGACACCGGCCCCGATCATCGCGCCGAGGCCGATCCACACGTTGTAGCCGAGGGCCGCCTCGATGATCTTGTCCTTGCTGAAGAAGCCGGACATGCCCGGGAATCCGATGATCGCCAGGTAGCCGAGGCCGAAGGTCACGAAGGTGATCGGCATGGCGCGGCGCAGGGCGCCGTAGTGGCGCATGTCGACGTCGTCGTCCATCGCGTGCATGACCGAGCCGGCGCCGAGGAACATATTGGCCTTGAAGAAGCCGTGCGTCAGCAGGTGGAAGATCGCGAAGGCATAGCCGGCCGGGCCGAGGCCGGCGGCCAGCATCATGTAGCCGATCTGGCTCATCGTCGAGCCGGCGAGCACCTTCTTGATGTCATCCTTGGCGCAGCCGATCCAGGCGCCGACGAGCAGCGTCACCAGGCCCACGATCACCACGACGGTGCGGGCGATCTCCGAGGCATCGTAGATGCCGGCCGAGCGGACCACGAGGTAGACGCCCGCGGTCACCATCGTGGCGGCGTGGATGAGGGCCGACACCGGAGTGGGGCCCTCCATCGCGTCGAGCAGCCAGGCCTGCAGCGGCACCTGAGCGGACTTGCCACAGGCTCCGACGAGCAGCAGCAGACCGAGCGCGGTGGCGGTGGATCCCGAGGCGGAGTCGATCGCGCCGTTCACGGCGGCGATCGAGGTGGTGCCGAAGGTGGCGAACATCGTCATCAGCGCGATGACCATGCCGAGGTCGCCGACGCGGTTCATGATGAACGCCTTGTTGGCAGCCGCGGCCGCGGTCTCCTTGTGCTGCCAGAAGCCGATCAGCAGGTAGGAGGCGAGACCGACGCCCTCCCAGCCGAGGAACAGCACCAGATAGTCGGCCGCGAGCACCAGGGTGAGCATCGCGGCGACGAAGAGATTGAGGTAGGCGAAGAACCGGCGACGACGCTCGTCGTGGGCCATGTACCCGATCGAGTACAGGTGGATGAGCGTGCCGACACCGGTGATGAGCAGCACGAAGAGGCTCGACAGCTGGTCGAAGGTGAAGGCGAACTCCACGTGGAAGCGGCCCGCCTCGAACCAGGTGCCGAGCGACGTGGTGACCGAGCGATCGTCGGCGCCGCGGCCGATCAGCTCGATGAACATGATGAGGCCGAGCACGAAGGCGGCGGCCGAGGCCGCCGTCGCGATCAGGTGACCGAAGCGATCCGACCCCTTGCCCCACACCAGGAGCAGAGCCGCGCCCGCCAGGGGGATCGCGATGAGCAGCCAGGACAACTCGAGCATCTACTCTCCCCTTACGCCTTCAGCAGATTCGCCTCGTCGACCGAGGTCGAGCGACGCGTGCGGTAGATGGACACGATGATGGCCAGGCCGATGACGACCTCCGCTGCGGCCACGACCATGACGAAGAAGGCCGCGGTCTGGCCGTCGAGATTGCCGTGCTGTCGCGCGAAGCTGACGAAGGCGAGGTTGGTGGCGTTGAGCATGAGCTCGACGCACATGAACACGACGATCGCGTTGCGGCGCACGAGCACGCCGACCGCGCCGATCGTGAACAGCAGGAACGACAGGGTGATGTACTCCGTCATTTGCCGGCGTCCTCCTCGTCCTCGTCGGGGCCGATCTCGCGGAGACGCTTCTGCACCGCGCTGTCGTCGAGGGCCTGATGCTCCTGACCGCGCTGACGCAGGCTCTCGGGCACCGACTCCTCGGACGTGGTGCCGTCGGGCAGGAGAGCGGGAGTGTCGACCGCATTGTGCAGCGCGAAGACCCCCGGTGTCGGCGGGTTGCCCGGGTGCCGACCGTGTTCGGCGTAGTCACGCATCCGCTGCTTCTGCAGGTCGGTCTGGTTGCGGGGGGCCACCAGCCGCTCACGGTGCGCGAGCACCATCGCACCGAGCACGGCGGTGATCATCAGGGCCGCGGTGAACTCGAAGGCGATCACGTACCGCGTGAACAGCAGCGCGGCGAGACCCTCGACATTGCCCTCGGCATTCGCCTGGTCGAGGCCCGCGGTCGAGCTGACGACCACCTGGCCGACGCCGATCGAGAGCGTGACGGCGAAGAGGAGGCCGACCACCGCAGCGGCGAGCCGCTGGCCCTTGATGGTCTCGACGAGCGAGTCGGAGCGATCGACACCCACCAGCATCAGCACGAAGAGGAAGAGCATCATGATCGCGCCGGTGTAGACGATGATCTGCACCGCGAACAGGAACGGCGCGTCCTGCACGGCGTACAGCACCGCGAGGCTGATCATGACGACCGCGAGGCACAGCGCCGCATGCACCGCCTTGCGGGCGAAGATCAGTCCCATCGCGGCGATCACCATGACCGGCGCGAGGATCCAGAAGGTCGTCATCGGGCCTCACCCGAGTCGGTCGCGTCGTCGGCCTCGACGATAGGCAGGGACTTGCCCCGGTAGTAGTCGTGGTGGTCGTCGCTGATGAGCATCTCGTGCGGGGGCTCGGTCATGCCGGGCAGCAGCGGCGCGAGGAGGTCGGACTTCTCGTAGATGAGGTCCTCGCGGTTGTCGTCGGCCAGCTCGTACTCATTGGTCATGGTTAACGCGCGCGTCGGGCAGGCCTCGATGCACAAGCCGCAGAGGATGCAGCGCAGGTAGTTGATCTGGTAGACGCGGCCGTACCGCTCGCCGGGACTGAACCGCTCGTCCTCGGTGTTGGAGGCGCCTTCGACATAGATCGCGTCCGCCGGGCACGCCCACGCGCAGAGCTCACAGCCGACACACTTCTCCAGCCCGTCGGGCCAGCGATTCAGCTGGTGACGTCCATGGAAGCGTGGCGCGGTCGGCCGCTTCTCCTGCGGGTAGCGCTCCGTGACGGGCTTCTTGAACATCGTCCGGAACGTGACGCCGAACCCGGCGACCGGGTCCCACAGGGTCTCTTTGAGCGTGCTCATGGTCGAGCCTCCTGACGATCGGTGCTCTGCTGGCCTGGCATGGGCGGCACGGGATAGCCCCCGGCGAAGGCATCGAACTCGGCCTCCGGCTCAGGCTCGGGCTCGGGCTCCTTCTTCTCCGGGATGAGGAAGGTGGCCACCAGCAGCACCGCCACGATGACGCCGCCCCACACGAGGACCTGCTGGGTGATCAGCTCCTCCTGCTGGGCCTTGCGCACGAAGGCCACCACGATCGTCCAGCCGAGCGCGATCGGGATGAGCCACTTCCAGCCGAAGTGCATGAACTGGTCGTACCGCATGCGCGGCAGCGTGCCGCGCAGCCAGACGAACAGGAAGATGAAGCAGAGGGTCTTGCCGAGGAACCAGATCACCGGCCAGTAGCCCTCGTTGGCACCCTCCCAGACCTGCGCGAGGCCGAAGGGCGCGCGCCAGCCGCCGAGGAAGAGCGTCGTGGCGAGCGCCGAGACGGTGACCATGTTGATGTACTCGGCGAGGAAGAACATCGCGAACTTGAAGGACGAGTACTCGGTGTGGAAGCCGCCGACCAGCTCGCCCTCGGCCTCGGGAAGGTCGAAGGGGGCGCGGTTGGTCTCGCCGACCATCGCGATCACGTAGATGACGAAGGACGGCAGCAGCGGGAGGAAGAACCACCACTGGTCCTGGGCGGCGACGATCTCCGAGGTGGACATCGACCCGGCGAAGATGAAGACGCTGACGAAGCTCAGCCCCATCGCGACCTCATAGGAGATCATCTGGGCGCTGGAGCGCAAACCGCCGAGCAGCGCGTAGACCGAACCGGAGGACCAGCCGGCGAGCACGATGCCGTAGATGCCGATCGAGGTGACCGCCAGGACGTAAAGCACGGCGACCGGCATATCGGTCAGCTGCAGCGCGGTGTAGGTCTCGGTGAAGGGGATGCGCACCTCGGGCCCGAAGGGGATGACCGCCCAGGCCAGGAAGGCCGGCACGACCGCGAGGATCGGTGCCATGAAGTAGACGACCTTGTCGACCGCCTTGGGGAAGATCTCCTCCTTGAGGCCGAGCTTGACGCCGTCGGCGAGGCTCTGGAGCAGGCCGAAGGGGCCGTTCATATTGGGGCCGACGCGGTGCTGCATCCGCGCCACGACGCGGCGCTCGAACCAGATGTTGAACAGCGTGTAGAGCACCAGGATCACGAAGATCAGCAGTGACTTGAGCGCGACGACCCACATCGGATCGTTGCCGAACACCTCACTCATCGTCGGTCACCCCCGGTCGAAGTGGTCTCGCTCCGTCGCGGCGACGCCCCAGATGCGACGGCTCCACGCTCCGCGCGTAAAGCGCACTCCACTACTCGACCACCGAGTCGCGGTTCCGGGGTGTACCGAAAGACGCTCATGCTCGCTCCTCCCGGCTGTCGCTCAGGGTGACCGGATCGCCGGGGCCCGCCGCGAGGACGGACCTCACGTTGACGCCCTCGGAGTTGGCGGGCACCCAGACCACGCCATCGGGCAGATCGGCCACCTCGGCGATGAACTCCGCCGCGCCGCGCTCGGTGCTCAATCGCGCCGACCCGCCGGGCTCGACGTTCGCGGCGGCCAGTGTCGCGGCATTGGCCTTCAACCGCGCCGGACGTGCCGTGAGCCGGTAGGTGTCCGCACCGTCCTGCAGGCGTCCGTCGTCGATCAGCTGCTTCCAGGTGTCGAGGACCACTGCACCGCTCTCGGCCGGCGGGTTCGCGCGCGCGGTCTCGAACGGGGCGCGTGCACCGTCCCAGGCGCCGAGCTCGTCCAGCTCGCGCCGGGCAGCCGCCACGCCACGGATCCCCAGGGGTGTTCCCAGCTCCTCGGCGATACCGGCCAGGACCCTGACGTCCGGCAGGGAGCCGGAGACCTCGAGCGCGGTATCGAAGGGGCGTCGTCGGCCCTCCCAGTTCACGAAGGTGCCGGACTTCTCGACCGGCGGGGCCACCGGCAGCACCACATCGGCGTAGGGCGCGACATCGCCGGCCCTGACTTCCAGGCTCACGACGAACTCCGCCGTCTCCAGCGCCGCCCGGGCCGCTGCGGGGTCGGGCAGGTCGGCCAGCTCCACACCACCGATGACGGCCGACGTGAGCTCACCGGCCGCGAGCGCGGCGATGATTCCCACGGTGTCGCGGCCGGTCGTGTCGGGTAGCTGATCCACTCCCCACGCGGCGGCGAGGTCGGCGCGCGCCTCGGCCTCGGCGACCGGCCGGCCACCGGGCAGCAGCGTGGGCAGGCAGCCCGCGTCGACCGCGCCTCGGTCGCCCGCGCGACGCGGCACCCAGGCCAGCCGGGCACCGGCGCGACCGACGAGATCGACGGCCGCGGCGAGCCCACCTGGCGCCAGACCCAACCGCTCCCCTGCCAGCACGACATCGGTGTCGCCGAGCGACAGGCCGGCGAGCGCCTCAGCCTCCCGCCCGGGGACCGCGCTGACGAGCTCAGCATCGAGTTTGCGCAGCCCGCGGGTGAGGTGGCTCGCCACGGCCACGACGCGCGTGCCGTTCTTGACCGCCTTGCGCAGCCGCAGGAAGAGCGTGCCCGCCTCGTCCTCGGGCTCGAGACCGGCCAGCACCACGGTGCCGGCGCGGTCGAGATCGCGATAGGTGACGCCTCGGCCGGCTCCCGCGACGTGGTGGGCCAGGAAGGCCGTCTCCTCGTCGCTCACCGGACGCGAACGGAAGTCGATGTCATTGGTGCCGAGCACCGCCCGAGCGAACTTGGCGTAGGCGTAGGCGTCCTCCAGCGTCAGTCGCCCGCCGGTCAGGACACCGGGCTGCGTGCCGGACAGGCCGCGGGCCGCGACCGCGAGGGCCCCGGGCCAGGACATCGGCTGGAGCTCCCCCGACTCGGCATCCCGTACGAGCGGGGTGCGAAGGCGGTCGTCGCGGGTCGACCAGGTGAAGGCGAAGCGATCCTTGTCGGTGATCCACTCCTCGTTGACCTCGGGATCGTCGCCGGCGAGACGGCGCATGACCTTGCCACGACGGTGATCGATGCGGATCGCCGCGCCGCAGGCATCGTGCTCGGCCACGGAGGGCACCGAGACCAGGTCGAAGGGGCGCGAACGGAAGCGGTAGTCGGCGCTCGTGAGAGCACCGACGGGGCAGATCTGAATCGTGTTGCCCGAGAAGTAGGAGTGGAAGGGCTCTCCGTCGGCGATGCCGATCTGCTGCTGAGCGCCGCGCTCGAGCAGCGCGATGAAGGGATCGCCCGCGATCTCCTCGGAGAAGCGCGTGCACCGCTGGCACAGCACGCAACGCTCGCGGTCCAGCAGGACATTCTCGGACACGTTGACCGGCTTGGCGAAGAGTCGCTTGGACTCGATGAACCGGGACTCGCCGTTGCCGTGGCTGAGCGCCTGGTTCTGCAGCGGGCACTCGCCGCCCTTGTCGCAGACCGGGCAGTCCAGCGGGTGGTTGGCGAGCAGGAACTCCAGGTTGCCGCGCTGGGCCTTGTCCGCCGCGGGCGAGGTGACCTGCGTGTTGACGACCATGCCGGGAGCGACCTCGAGGGTGCACGAGGCCTGCGGCTTGGGCATGCCACGGCCGTTGCCGGCGTCCGGGACCTCCACGAGGCACTGGCGGCAGGCCCCGACCGGCTCCAGCAGCGGGTGATCGCAGAAGCGCGGGATCTCCGTGCCGATGAGCTCCGCCGCCCGGATCACGAGGGTGCCCTTGGGGACGCTGACCTCGACATCGTCGATCGTCAGGGTGACGAGCTCGACCGGGGTGACCTCGGTCGATCCTGGTTCGGTGACGGTCACGACGCGACCCCCTCCTTGGCGAACAGCGTGGATGCCGACGGTGGGAAGAGCTCGGAGGAGGGCGTGTTCATGCCTGCCTCGAACTCGTCCCGGAAGTACTCGATGGCCGAGGTGATGGGGCTGGTGGCACCGTCGCCGAGGGCGCAGAACGAACGGCCGAGGATATTGGAGCAGAGGTCCTGCAGGAGCTCGATATCGCCGGGCTGTCCCTCGCCGTTGTCGAGGCGGCGCAGGATCTGGACCATCCACCAGGTGCCTTCACGACACGGGGTGCACTTGCCGCAGGACTCGTGCTTGTAGAACTCGGTCCACCGCAGCACGGCGCGGACGACCGAGGTGGTCTGGTCGAAGACCTGGAGGGCCTTGGTGCCGAGCATCGAGCCGGCCGCGCTGACGCCCTCGTAGTCGAGCGGGACGTCGAGGTGCTCCGCGGTCAGGATCGGGGTGGAGGATCCTCCGGGGGTCCAGAACTTGAGCTCGGCGCCCTCCCGCATGCCGCCGCCGAGCTCCAACAGCTCGCGCAGCGTGATGCCGAGGGGTGCTTCGTACTGACCAGGACGACGCACGTGTCCGGAGAGCGAGTAGATGGTGAATCCCTTGCTCTTCTCCGTGCCCATCGACCCGAACCATTCGATGCCGCCGCGCACGATCGCCGGTACCGAGGCGATCGACTCGACATTGTTGATGACGGTCGGCGAGGCGTAGAGGCCCGCGACAGCCGGGAACGGCGGACGCAGACGAGGCTGGCCGCGACGGCCCTCCAGGGAGTCGAGCAGCGCGGTCTCCTCGCCGCAGATGTAGGCTCCCGCGCCCGCGTGCACGACGATATCGAGGCGGGTGCCGGTGCCGAGGATGTCCTCACCGAGGTAACCGGCCTCATAGGCCTCGCGCACGGCGGCCCGCAGCCGGCGGACCACGTGCAGCACCTCGCCGCGCACGTAGATGAACGCCTTCTCGGCCCGGATCGCCCGTGAGGAGATGATGACGCCCTCGATGAGGGTGTGTGGCGAGGCCATCATCAGCGGGATGTCCTTGCAGGTGCCCGGCTCGGACTCGTCGGCGTTGACGACGAGGTACTTGGGCTTGGGATTGTCCTGCGGGATGAAGGACCACTTCATGCCGGTGGGGAAGCCCGCGCCGCCGCGACCACGCAGGCCGGCGTCCTTGACCAGGGTGATGAGCTCGTCCGGGGCGATCCGTACCGCCTGCTTGAGCGCCTCGTACCCGCCGCGCTGCTCATAGGCGGCGAGGGTCCACGCATTGTCCTGGTCCCAGTTGTCGGTCAGGACCGGAGTCAGAGTGTCAGTCATCGCCCTTGCCTCCCTTGGTGTCGGCGGGGGACTCCTCGGCCACGGTCTCGGACTCGGCACGCTGGGTGTCCGCCTCGGCCTCGGCCTCCGCCTTGCTCTCACCGGCCCGGCCGGTGCCGGCATCGGTCTCATAGGAGGGGGCCGACCAGCCGCGCTCGCGGGCGATCGCGAGTCCGGCCAGCGACGGCCCTGCCGCCGTGGGGCCTTCGTCGACGAGACCGTCCTCGAATCCGGCGAGGACACGCTCCGCCTCCCGCCACGAGGTGATGTGCGCGCCACGGGTGGCCTGGACGGGTTCACCGGCACGGAGCCGCTCGACCACCTCGACCGCCGATTCGGGGGTCTGGTGGTCGAAGAACTCCCAGTTGACCATCATGACCGGCGCGAAGTCGCAGGCCGCGTTGCACTCGACCCGCTCGAGGGTGATCTGGCCGTCCTCGGTGGTCTCGTCGTTGCCGATCTCGAGCCGCGAGCAGAGCCGATCGAAGATCTCGTCGCCGCCCATGATCGCGCAGAGCGTGTTGGTGCAGACGCCGACGTGATGCGTGCCCATCGGCTTGCGCTTGTACATCGTGTAGAAGGTCGCGACGGCGGACACCTCGGCGTCGCTCAAGCCGAGGATCTCCGCACAGGTCGCGATGCCCTCGCTGGTGACCCGGCCCTGCACGGACTGGACGAGGTGCAGCATCGGCAGGAGCGCCGATCGCGCCTCGGGGTAGAGCGCTGCGAGCGACTCCAGCTCGGCCAGCGTGTCGGGGCCGAGGGCCGGCTCGAAGGGCGTCTCCTCGCCGGTCGGCGTGTCGGTCACCATGCCCTCGACCGGGTCGGGCAACGGCGACTGCCCAGGATCGTTCGTGGTCATCGGTCGACACCTCCCATCACGGGGTCGATGGACGCGACGGCCACGATGACGTCCGAGAGCATCGCGCCCTCGCACATCGCGGCGACCGCCTGCAGGTTGACGAAGGACGGGTCGCGGAAGTGCGCACGGTACGGGCGGGTGCCGCCGTCCGAGACCACGTGACAGCCGATGACCCCTTTGGGGGACTCGATCTCCGCCCACACCTGCCCCGTCGGCACCCGGAATCCCTCGGTGACGATCTTGAAGTGGTGGATGAGCGCTTCCATCGACTCGCCCATGATGTGCTTGATGTGCTCGGGCGAGTTGCCCTGGCCGTCGGCACCGACCGAGAGCTGAGCGGGCCAGGCGATCTTCTTGTCGGCGACCATGACCGGCTCGCCCTCGCTGGCCTCCAGCCGGTCGATGCACTGTTCGACGATCCGCAGCGACTGGTCCATCTCATCGAGGCGAATGCGGAAACGACCGTAGGAGTCGGGCTCGTTGCGGGTGATGACGTCGAAGTCATAGGTCTCGTAGCCGAAATAGGGGCGCTTCTTGCGCAGATCCCAGTCGTAGCCGGTGGCGCGTAGGGGCGGGCCGGTCACGCCGAGCGCGAGGCAGGCGGCGAGGTCGAGGTGGCCGACCTCCATCAGCCGGCCCTTGAAGATCGGATTGGCGTTGCAGAGCGCCGCGTACTCGGGCAGCCGCTTCTTGAGCAGCGCGACGGTGTCGCGGAGCTGCTGGATCGAGCCGTCGGGAAGGTCCTGGGCGACCCCGCCGGGGCGGATATAGGCGTGGTTCATCCGCAGGCCGGTGATGGCCTCGAAGACCTTGAGGATCTCCTCGCGATCACGGAACCCGCAGGTCATGACGGTCAAGGCGCCGAGCTCCATGCCGCCGGTGGCGATGGCGATGAGATGCGAGGAGATGCGATTGAGCTCCAGCAGCAGGACGCGCAGGACCTGGGCACGCTCGGGGATGTCCTCGGTGATGCCGAGAAGCTTCTCGACACCGTGGACGTAGACGGCCTCATTGGAGAACGGGGCCACATAGTCCATACGGGTGCAGAAGGTCACGCCCTGGGTCCAGGTGCGGAACTCCATGTTCTTCTCGATGCCCGTGTGCAGGTAGCCGATGCCGGCACGCGCACCGCGCACGCGCTCACCGTCGATCTCGAGGATGAGTCGCAGCACGCCGTGCGTGGACGGGTGCTGGGGGCCCATGTTGACGACGAGGGTGTCGCCTTCGATGCCCTCGACATCGATGGAGTCCCAGTCCTGTCCGGTGACGTTGAAGACCGGCCCCTCGGGGGTCTCGGTGGTACCCGCGTACGGATCGTCGTGGATGGTCATCGCAAGCACGACCTTCCTGTTCCGGTGATGATCTCTGCTGTCCGCTCGGTGGTTGAGTAGCCCCGAGGAACGAGGGGCGTATCGAAACCACACCCACTCCTGCTCATGAGTAGCTCCTCCGCTCATCGGGGGCCGGGATCGTGCCGCCCTTGAACTCCACAGGGATGCCGCCGAGCCCCGCGAGCGAAGCGAGCACAACAGCACAGCGTCCTGGACTATCCGTTCGGCGGCTCATGAGTAGCTCCTCCGCTCATCGGGGGCCGGGATCGTGCCGCCCTTGAACTCCACGGGGATGCCGCCGAGCGGATAGTCCTTGCGCTGCGGGTGGCCGGGCCAGTCGTCGGGCATCAGGATGCGGGTGAGAGCCGGGTGTCCGTCGAAGACGATGCCGAACATGTCCCAGGCCTCGCGCTCGTGCCAGTCCGCGGTGGGGTAGATCGGCGCGACGCTCGGAATGTGCGGGTCGTCGTCCGGTGCGGCGACCTCGAGCCGGATGTGACGGTTGTGCGTCATCGAGGTGAGCTCGTAGACCGCGTGCAACTCACGCCCGGTCTCCTCCGGGTAGTGCACGCCGCTGACGCTCGCGCAGAACTCGAAGCGCAGGCCGGGATCGTTGCGGAGATGGGTGACGGTCGTGAGCAGCAGATGCCGGCGGATGAAGAAGGTGATCTCGCCGCGGTCGACGACGACCTTCTCGATGGCATCGGTCAGGCCCTCGCCGCCGGCGAGTCGCTCGGCGACATCGTCGTACCAGCCGCCGTAGGGCGGGGCGCTGGCTCCCGGCATGACGACGGGCCGACGCAGCCCGCCGAAACCGCTGGTGTCGCCGCTGCCCTGGACGCCGAACGAGCCCTCGCGGACCTCGACGATCTCCAGCTCGCGGGCCTCGGAGCGCTCGAGCTCGCCCTGCGTCTCGTGCGAAGGATCCTGGGTGCGGTCGGCGTCCGTGGGAGCGGGGTCGTGGGGCTTGTCGTCGCTCACCGCATGAGTCCCTTCATCGCCGAGGTGGGAGCGGCCACGAGCGCCTCGCGCTCCGTCTCGGCGATCTCGCGCTCCTTGTCGGCGCCGAGATTGCCGTGCTGGACCTTGTCGTGGATCTTGAAGATCGCGTCGATGAGCATCTCCGGGCGCGGCGGGCAGCCCGGGAGGTACATGTCGACCGGCACGACGTGGTCGACGCCCTGGACGATCGCGTAGTTGTTGAACATGCCGCCTGAGCTGGCGCAGACACCCATCGCGAGCACCCACTTGGGGCCGGGCATCTGGTCGTAGATCTGACGCAGCACGGGGGCCATCTTCTGGCTCACTCGCCCGGCGACGATCATCAGATCGGCCTGGCGCGGGCTCGGACGGAAGACCTCCATGCCGAAGCGCGAAGAGTCGTAACGCGGGGCTCCGAAGGTCATCATCTCGATGGCGCAGCAGGCCAGGCCGAAGGTGGCCGGCCACATCGAGGCCTTGCGGAAGTAGCCGGCGAGTCCCTCTACCGTCGAGAGCAGGACGCCGCTCGGGAGCTTTTCTTCGAGGCCCATCAGGTCCACTCCATTCCGCCACGCCGCCATTCGTAGACGTAGGCGATGGTGATGTTGACGAGGAACAGCATGACGGCGAAGAAGGCGAACCAGCTCAGCTGATCGAAGGCGACCGCGAAGGGATAGAGGAACACGATCTCGATGTCGAAGATGATGAACATCATCGCGGTGAAGAAGTACTTGATCGAGACACGTCCACCGCCCTCGGGCAGGGGGCTCGGCGCGATACCCGACTCGTAGCGATCGAGCTTGGCGCGGTTGTAGCGCTTGGGGCCCGTGAACGGGGCGATGACCACACTGAACAGCGCGAACGCAAGAGCGATGGCACCGAGCACCAAGATCGGCACGTATTCGTTCACGACACCTCCCACTTTCGCCGGGGCGACTTTGTGAAGAGCTTCACACAAACCGTCAGACGCCACTGTACGACGGTGCCCGGAAGGGGCTGTAACTAAGGTCACACTTACCCCGAGTCCTCGCGGCGACCGCCACCCAGCACTCTAGACATCGGCGGGGTCACTCGGTGGCCCAGCAGCAGGGCGGTACGCGGTCAACCTTTCATCGCCCACGCCGGTAGCTGGTCAACCTCACCGAGCGTCGATGGGGTTGACCACGTACCGCCGCACGGGACGGTAAGGGCGCGACTCAGGAACCCTTGACGGCGTGGTGGAGGGCGACGATCCCTCCGGTGAGGTTGCGCCAGGAGATGTCCGTCCATCCGGCCTCGGCCATCCGGACGGCGAGGCCGTGCTGGTCCGGCCACGACCGGATCGACTCGGCGAGGTAGACATAGGACTCCGGGTCCGATGACACCGCCTTGGCCACCTGAGGCAGCACAGTCAGGGCTCCGCGGCTGTACACGAGCTCGAAGGGTCGCCAGGTCGGCGTGCTGAACTCGGTCACGACCACGCGCCCACCGGGCCGGGTCACCCGCAGCATCTCGCGGAGCCCGCCGATCGGGTCGGGGAAGTTGCGCAGCCCGAAGGAGATCGTCACCGCGTCGAAGGAGGCGTCGCCGAAGGGCAGGCGCATGCCGTCGCCGGCGACGAAGTCCAGCTCGGGTCGGTCGGCCTTGCCGGCACGCAGCATGCCCTCGGAGAAGTCGCACGCCACCACCTGGGCGCCCGTGGCGGCGAGCGGCACGCTGGAGACCCCGGTGCCCGCCGCCAGGTCCAGGACGCGTTCGCCCGGGCGGGCATCGACACGCCGCACCGTCAGGTGCCGCCACCAGCGATCCAGTCCGCCGGTGAGCACGGTATTGGTGAGGTCGTACTTCGCCGCGACGTCGTCGAACATGCGCGCGACATCGCGGGGATCCTTGTCCAGACCGGCTCGGCTCACCGCCTTACTGTCCCACGAGTAGGCTCGATCGACGTGAGCAACCCCGTCACCGACCCGCGGTGGGAGATCGAGCCACTCATCGTGCGCACCCGCCGCATCGACGACCCCGGGGAGCTCATCTCCCTGCTGCCGGACTCCGGTCAGCTGGCCTGGGTCCACGGTGGCGACGGACTCGTCGGATGGGGCCGTGCGGCACAGTTCGGATGGACGGGTCCGGAACGTTTCGACGAGGCGGATCGCTGGTGGCGCACCCTCGCGAACCGTGCCGTCGTCCGCGACGATATCGAGGCACCCGGTAGCGGACTGGTGGCCTTCGGCACCTTCACCTTCTCCGATCATGCCGATGGCAGCCTCCTGGTCGTCCCCGAGGTGGTGGTGGGACGACGCGACGGCGTCTGCTGGCTCACGACGATCGGCCGCGCGATCACGGCGGCCCCGGCCCTCGAGGCCGCCTCCCCCGCTCGCGCCGTCGCCGTCGCGCTCGATGACGACGACTCCCGCCGGGCGACGTGGCGTGACATCGTCGCCACCGCCGTCGACCGCATCACCGCGGACGAGCTCGACAAGGTCGTGCTGGCCCGGTCCGTCGATGCCGTGGCCGACGAGGCGATCGACGTCCGTCATCCACTGCGGCGGCTGGCGCAGGAGTATCCGAGCTGCTGGACCTTCCATGTCGACGGCTTCTTCGGCTCGACACCCGAGATGCTCGTGCGCTTGGAGGGCGGCCTGGTGACCTCGCGGGTTCTCGCCGGCACGATCCGCCGCAGCGGTGACGACCATCGCGACCTCGCACTCGCCGCCTCGCTCGCCCGATCGAGCAAGGACCTGGAGGAGCACGAGTACGCGGTCGCATCGGTCGCCGACGCGCTCGCTCCTGCATGCACCGGCATGAACGTGCCCGAGTCGCCTTTCGTGCTGCACCTTCCCAATGTCATGCACCTCGCCACGGATGTGACCGGCGTGCTGCGCGAGGAGGCCAGCGCGCTCTCGCTCGCGGCGGCCCTCCACCCTTCGGCGGCCGTCGGCGGCACCCCGACGACCGATGCCGTGGAGCTCATCGAGGAGATCGAAGGCATGGACCGCGGGCGCTACGCCGGCCCTGTGGGCTGGATCGGCGCCAACGGGGACGGCGAGTGGGGCATCGGCCTGCGCTCGGCTCAAGTACTCGAGGACGGATCACGCGTACGGCTGTTCGCGGGGTGCGGGATCGTGGCCGACTCGGTCCCCGCCGATGAGCTGGCCGAGTCGGACGCGAAGCTCGTCCCGGTCCGCACCAGCCTGGAGTCCTGAGCCCACTCGCCCGGGCTCCGGCCGACGAAAGATGTGCTTTCGCGGTTGTCATGACAGCCGTAGAGGCACATCCTTCGTGAGCGGCTGACGGAAGATGTGCCTCCTTGGTCGCTCCAGTACCCCCGGAAGCACATCCTTCCTACGCTGCGGGTTGGCGGGCGCTCCCGGTGGGCCCGGACGGTTCGGGCGACCCTAGAGAGCGATGACCTGGCGGCGACGAGCGCGGATCGTCGCGAGAAGGGTGTGCGCGCCGACGCCCGCCCAGATCACATTGGACGCCACGACGGGCCAGGCGCCGTACAGCGCCCCCGCGGTCCCGGCCAAAACACCTCCGACGGTGTTCATCGCCGCATACGTCAACGAGGTCGCCATCAGCCGGCCCCGCCACAACAGCACGTATGCCGCGAAGGTGCCAATCGTCCCCATCCATCCGAGGACTCCCGCCACGATGCCGTCCACCACTCCGCCTCTCACATGCCCGTGCGCGGCCCCCGACGGACCGCGCACAGCAATTCTGAGACGTCTCGGAGGTTCAACTCAAATGCACTTTTTGCAAGCGGGTGTTTAGACTCTCTGAATGTGAGGATCAACGCGTCGCGACTCCCCTTCTTCCTGGCCATCGCCCGCAACGGCGGCGTTCTCGCCGCCGCCGACGCGCTGCGCGTCACACCCTCGGCGGTCTCCCAACAGCTGAGCCGCCTCGAGGCGGAAGTCGGTCAGGCGCTCGTCGAACGCACCCCACGCGGCGTCACACTCACCGCGGCGGGCCGCGAGCTCGTCGAGCTCGCCGAGAACATCGAGAGGGAGATCAACGAGGCAGAGCAGCGCATCGCCTCGACCACCCAAGACCCCACCGGCCGCGTCCGTCTCGGCAGCTTCCAGAGCTTCATCAGCTCCGTCCTCGCACCCTCCATCCCACGGTGGCGCGAGGAACTGTACGGCGTCCACCTGGAGATCACCGAGGCGTCGCGCGGCGAACTGCTCCGCGACCTGCGGTCAGCCGACCTCGACATCATCGTCATCGAATACGACAGCGGCGACCACGCACCGCCCCTCGGACCCGGCGTCCGCGAGATCCCCCTGCTCGACGACCCCTGGAAGCTCATCGCCCCCGCCGGGACCCTCGCCGCCATGGAGATCGTCGAGCTGGAACGACTTCGTGTGCCATGGCTGCGGGTCGAATCCTCCGCAGCCACCGCGCAAGCGGTTCGCCGCGTGCGCACCTCGCTCGGACAGGCGGAGGCCGCGCACACCTACACCGACTACGCCACCGCACTGGCCCTCGTCGCCGCCGGCGAGGGCATGACCCTCCTCCCCCAACTCGCCCTCCAAGGAGCTCTTCCCGAAGGCGTCGAGGTCGCCGATGTCCCCGGTCTCGGCTCCCGGCGTCTCGCTCTGCGACATCGATCGGGACGCCGCGCCACCAGCCAGGCAGTGACGGCCGGCATCGACTTTCTCCGTGATATATCAGCAACTTTTCAGGCCGACCCCAATACCGATATCAGTAGCTGAACCCCACTTGTCCTGCGGATGACCTTGCGGAGAACAGGTGATCCGTGCTTATCGTTCAAGTGAACGATAAGCATTCAGGAGACTCCGTGAACCCCTCGATCGACCGCCGTCGGCTGCTGACCGGCATGCTCGGCGGTGCCACGGCCCTCAGCCTGGCCGCGTGCGGTGCCCCCGCGCTCACGCTGCCGGAGCGGGCTGCCACCGGCACCGCCCAGCGCGGTGCCACGCTGCGCATCGCGCGCCCGGCCGCCAGTGCCGCCGAGACCCTCGATCCCGCCAGCTCGCTGTCCGCCTACGAATACCTCGGCGCGCTCTACAATCGCGTGGTCAGACTGGACCGCGACGGCGAGACCGTCCCCGACCTCGCCACCGACTGGTCGTCCAATGCCGACGCCACCGTCTGGGACTTCCAGCTCCGCGCCGGCATCCGCTTCCACGATGGTCGACCACTCACCTCCCGCGACGTGCGGTACACCTTCCGCCACATCCTCGACCCGGATGTCGCCTCACCACAGGCCGGCGCGCTGGACCTCATCGACGACATCGTCGCGGTCGACGAGACCACCGTCCGCTTTGCACTCTCGACGCCCAATGCCGAGTTCCCGTCGTTGCTCACCGCCTACCAGTGCTACGTGATCCCCGAGGACTCGGCCGACGAGATCGGACACACCGGTATCGGCACCGGGCCGTTCATCCTCGAGCACTACACCCCGGCCGGGGCCGGAGCCGTGCGGGTCAACGAGGACTACTTCGATGGCCGCGCGGCCCTCGACCGGATCGAGTTCTCCTCGATCCAGGACACCTCGGCCCGGGTCAACGCCCTGCTCGCCCGACAGGTCGACCTCCTCTCGCAGACCAATCTCGACAACCCCACGGCACGCGTGGTCGCCAACTCGGCCGGCACGACGGTCGCCCGGGTCGCCAACGCCCAGTGGTACACGATCCCGATGCTGGCGACGAGCGAGGAGTTCGCGGACCCGCAGATGCGGCAGGCCATGAAACTCGCCTACGACCCGAACGCGATCCTCTCGACGGCGCTGCAAGGCACCGGCACCCCCGGCTGGGACAACCCCGTGCCGCCCGAACTGAAGGCCTGGCTGGACACCGAACGCGAATACGACCCGGAGAAGGCTCGCGGGATCCTGCGCAGCATCGGCCGCGAGAACTTCTCCACCCGCATCTACACGTCGGCCTACGAGCCCAACTTCACCGCGATCGCCACCGCCTACGCCAGCCAGGTCCGCGAGGCCGGCATCGATCTGCGGATCACCAATGTCGCGGCCGACTCGTACTACACGCAGGTATGGATGAGCGAGCCGCTCATGGTCAGCTACTGGTTCACGGGGCGCCCGGTCGACCAGCTGCTCAACCAGATCTTCCGCACCGGATCGAGCTACAACGAGTCCGCCTGGTCGAACGAGCAGTTCGACCAGCTGCTCGACGCCGCCCGCGCCGATACCAACGACACCACACGGCGTCAGAAGTACCAGGACGCGCAGCAGCTCATCATCGACGACGGCGCCGACATGACCCCCGTCTTCGGCGATCGACTCGTCGGGCTGTCGGAGAACGTCGTGAACTACGACGAGTACGGCTTCGAGATGGACTATCTGTCCCTCGGCCTGAAGGAGGCGTGACGTGGCTCGACTCATCGGCACCCGGCTCGCGACGAGCGTCATCACCCTGTTCCTCGCCGCCTTCTTCGTCTTCTTCGCCGTGCAGGCCCTGCCCGGTGACGTCGCGCAGCAGCTGCTTGGCCAGAACGCCACCGAGGAGGCCGTCGCCACGATGCGCGAACAGCTCGGCCTCGACGCGAACGTGTGGGTGCGTTTCGCCGAGTGGCTGGGAGGCGCCGTCACCGGCGACTTCGGCACGTCGCTGGTCTCCGGCGAGTCCGTGTCCGGCACCCTCTGGACCGCCTTCTCCCACACCCTGCTCATCGCCGTGCCCGCGATCGTGGTCGGCATCGGCCTGTCCCTCGTCCTCGGCGTGTGGGCCGGGTCGCGGCGCGGCACGTCGACGGACTCTGGCATCTCGCTCATCGCGCTGGTCGCGATGAGCATCCCCGAGTTCGTCGTGGCCACGGTCCTGATCCTGCTGTTCGCGATCATCGCGCCGATCTTCCCCGCCGTCGTGCTCGGAGGACCGGATGCATCGCTCAGCGAGCTGCTCCCCGCGATCGTGCTGCCGGCGATCACCCTGGTGATCGCGATGGCCGCCTACATCATCCGCGCGATGCGATCCTCGACGATCGACGGACTCGCCACCGAGTACGCGACGACGGCCGAGCTCAAAGGCCTGACCCGACGGCGCGTGCTCTGGCGCCACGTCGCGCCCAGCGCGATCCTGCCCGTCCTCCCCGTCATCTCGATCAATGTGGCCTGGCTGCTGGGCGGCGTCGTCGTGGTCGAGTCGGTGTTCAACTACCCCGGCCTCGGCAAGCTGATGATCGACTCGGTCTCCACCCGCGACCTGCCGATCCTCCAGGCCATCGCCGTACTGAGCGCACTCGTCTACGTCACCGTCAACCTCATCGCCGATCTGCTGGCGCTGGCCGCCGACCCGCGCCAGCGGACCCTGCACAGCTCGCGCCGCAGATCCCGGCCCGCGAAGGAGGCGTCCGCATGATCCGCCTCCGCGATCTGACCGTCGGCACCCGCATCGGGTTGTCACTGGTCGGCCTGACCATCCTCATCGCCATCCTCGCCCCGTGGCTCGCGCCCTACGATCCGATCGCCACCAATGCCGACAACGCCCTCGCCGGATCGAGTTGGAGCCACTGGCTCGGCACCGATCAGTACGGACGCGACGTCCTGTCGCGGACGATCGAGGGCGGACGATTCGCGCTACTCGTGTCGCTGCTGGCGACGACGGTGGCCGTCGTGGTCGGCACGCTCATCGGCGCGATCGCCGCCTACTACGGCCGTTGGGTCGACGCCGCCACCACGCGTGTGCTCGATGCGGTGCTCGCCGTGCCTGCGGTGCTCGCCCTGCTGCTGATCGTCTCGGTGTTCGGTAACAGCCTCTGGGTGTTGGTGCTGGCGATCTCGGTGGTCTACGTGCCGGCCGTCGCTCGCGTCGTGCGCGGCGCGACCCGTCCCGTGCTCTCCACCGGCTACGTCACGGCGGCCCGTGCCCGCGGTGAACGCTCGCTGCCGATCATCCGGCGCGAGGTCCTGCCCAATATCCTCGACACGATCCTGGTGGAGTTCGCGATGCGCGCCTCCTGGGTCGTTCTGCTCGTCTCGACCCTGTCCTTCCTCGGATTCGGCGTGAACCCGCCCACCCCCGACTGGGGCCTGATGATCCAGGAGAACCGCACCGCGCTCACCGTGGCGCCAGCGGGCACCCTCGCCCCGATCGTGACCCTGTCGCTGCTCGTGGTGGGGCTGAACCTCGCCGCGGACGGCCTGGGCAAGTACCTGGGCGTCGACCGCGCCCGTCGAGGAGTGATCTGATGACCAGCTCGACCGTCGCCGCGGTGCGCGGCCTCTGTGTCTCCTACGATGCCGGCGATCAGCGGGTCACCGTGGCGGAGGACATCGACTTCGAGCTGACCCGCGGCCGGACCCTCGGCTTGGTCGGGGAGTCCGGCAGCGGCAAGTCTACCGTCGCCCGCACGCTCCTGGGACACCTCCGGGACGGATCGCGTGTCGATGCCGGCACCGTCACGGTGTTCGAGGACGATGTCTTCGCGCTCGCTTCCGCGCCCCTGCGGCAGCTGCGAGGCGGCACCGTCGCTCTGGTGGCGCAGAACGCCGGCCACGCACTCACTCCGTCGATGCGGATCGGCGCGCAGCTCCGCGAGACCCTCGACGCCCACGGCCTACCGAGCGGCGACGATCGACTGGTCGAGCTGCTCGATCTCGTACGGCTTCCGTCACCGAATGCCCTGATCGATCGCTACCCGCACGAGCTGTCTGGCGGTCAGCAGCAGCGTGTGGCGATCGCGATGGCCGTCGCCACCGACCCCAAGATCCTCGTGCTCGACGAGCCGACGACGGCATTGGACGTAATCACCCAGGCGGCGGTTCTGGCGCTGGTGAACGAGCTGCGCGAGCGGCTGGGCATGGCGGTGCTGATCGTCAGTCACGACCTCGGCGTCGTGTCGGCGGTGGCCGATGACGTGCTCGTGATGCGACTCGGCCGGGAGGTCGAGCACGGGCCCACCCAGGAGGTGTTGAGCAGGCCGCGCGAGGACTACACCCGCGAGCTCATCGCCGCAGCACCCCGGGTCCATGGTGTCGACATCCTCGTACGAGAAGACCCCGATGCCGATGTCGTCGTGCGATGCCGCGATGTCGATATCCGCTATCCGCGCGCGCCGAAGCTCGCGGTCAGCGGTTTCGATGTGGAGATCCTCCGTGGCGAGACGGTTGCCGTGGTCGGCGAGTCCGGCAGCGGCAAGTCCACCGTCGCCTCGGCCCTCGCGGGACTCGCCGATGTCGAGCGCGGTGAGGCCGCTCTCTGGTCCTCTGATGGCGCCCGGCACGATCTGCTCGGTGCCGCCGCACGACGTCCGGTCGATGTCCGCCGCTCGGTCCAGCTGATCTTCCAGAACGCCGATCTGGCGCTCAATCCGCGTCGCACTATCGGCGACGCGATCGCGCGTCCGCTGAAGGTGTTCGGGCGAGCCTCCCGGGCCGAGATGCCCGCGGCGGTGGATCGCCTGCTGACCGAGGTCGGCCTGGGCCCGGAGTTCGCGCGACGTGTCCCCGCCCAGCTGTCGGGCGGCCAGCGACAGCGCGTCGGCATCGCCCGCGCGCTGGCCGCCGAGCCGACGCTGCTCATCGCCGACGAGATCACCACCGCACTCGATGTCTCGGTCCAGGCCGAGGTGCTGGCGCTGTTGGACCACCTGCGCGCGAACCGGGGACTGTCGTGCCTGTTCATCAGCCACGATCTGGCCGTCGTCCGCAGCGTCGCGGACCGGATCGTCGTGATGAAAGACGGCAGGATCGTCGAGTCGGCGCCCACCGCGGTCCTGTTCGAGCAGCCCCGTCACCCGTACACCCGGTCGCTGCTGGAGGCCGTGGTCGAACCGGGCCACACCGAGCTGCCGGGCAGCGATGCCGACCACCGCGCCACCACCCTCGATCCCGATGCGCCGCTCGTCGATGTCGGCAACGGCCACCGGGTCCGCGACGACGAAGGAGCACTGACCACTCGATGACCCTGGTCGACATCGACCCCAGCACGATCGACGTCCGCGACCTGTGGATCCCGATGCCGGACGGTGCACGACTCCGCGCGCGGGCCTGGCTGCCCGTAGGGGCGGAGGAGCAGCCGGTACCGGCGCTGCTGGAGTACCTGCCGTACCGGCTCGACGACTGGACCTCGGTCCGCGACAGCGAGCGGCATCCGTACTACGCCGCGCACGGGTACGCCTCGATCCGCGTCGACGTGCGCGGGGCCGGCGGCTCGGACGGCCTCTTCGAGGACGAGTACTCCCCCGCTGAGCTCGACGACGGTGTCGAGGTGATCCGGTGGCTGGCAAACCAGCCGTGGTGCGACGGCGGTGTCGGCATGTTCGGGATCTCGTGGGGCGGCTTCAACTCGCTCCAACTGGCCGAGCGCGCACCTGAACCGCTGAAGGCCATCGTCACCGTCTGCTCCACCGATGACCGCTACGACAACGACGTGCACTACATGGGCGGCGCATTGCTGGCGATCGATATGTCCGCGTGGGCGGGGACCATGTTGGCCTTCGCCTCGCGCCCGCCGCTGCCCGACGTCGTGGGCGAGCGCTGGGTCGAACAGTGGCGCGAGCGGCTCGAGCAGCAGCGCCCCCTCGGTCCGATCTGGCTCGCCCATCAGGAACGCGACGAGTACTGGCGGCGTGGTAGCGCGTGCGAGAACTACGCCGGCATCGAGGCGGCGGTGCTGGCGGTCGGCGGGTGGAATGACCCGTACCGCGACACGGTGTTACGTCTGCTGGAGAATCTCGTCGCCCCGGCCAAGGGCATCGTCGGCCCGTGGTCGCACCAGTACCCCGACCGGGGCCTCGCGCCCGGCCCGTCGATCGGTTTTCTGCAGGAGACGCTGCGCTGGTGGGATCGCTGGTTGAAGGGGGCCGACACCGGGGTGGAGAGCGACCCGGATCTGCAGGCCTGGATCAACGATCCCGAGCCGCCCGCGCCGTATGTAGGGCACAAGGAGGGACGCTGGGTCGGTGTGCCCTGGCCAGGTGAGGCTCCCGCCTACGAGACCGGGCTCGGCGACGGGCGGGCCCTGGTGCGCTCGCCGTGGTCGACCGGCCAGGACGCTGGGCGGTTCTTCCCCTTCGGCAACGACGCCGACCTGCCGCCCGACCAGCGCGCCGAGGACGGCCGCTCGCTGAGCATCGATCTGCGTGTGGACGAGCCTCTGGAGCTACTGGGCAAACCGGTGGCGCGGCTGCGGCTCCGCTCGACCCACGATCGCGGACACGTGATCGTGCGGCTCTGCGATGTGTCGCCCGACGGATCCTCGACACTCGTGACACGCGGTGTGCTCAATCTGCTCAAGCGCGACGGCATGGATCGCGTCGATCCGCTCACTCCCGGTGAGGACGTCGACGTGGAGGTGCCGCTCGTCGCGGCGGGCTACCGGTTCGAGCCCGGCCATCGGCTGCGCATCGCCCTCAGCAACCACTACTGGCCGTGGATCTGGCCGCATGCCGTCGACGACACCCTCGACCTCGACCTCGCCGCGAGCTCCGTCGCCCTTCCGCTCGTCGATCCGAGCGCCATCCCGGTGGGCTTCGCCGAGCCCGAGCACGCCCGGCCGATCCCGATCGGCACGCCGGAAGGAGCGCCCGCGGCCCGGCCGCCGCGAGTCGTGCGGCATGACGTCGCCACCGGCGAGACGGTGCTGGAGGTCGACCCCGGCTACGGCGGCACGCGCCGCTATCCGACCGGCTTGGACTTCCTGGAGTGGACAGAAGAGGTGTACCGCATCCGCGAGGGCGATCCGACCTCTCCGACGACGGAGGCGCGCTGGCGCATCGACTTGTCCCATCAGGGCTGGAGCGCATCGGTGGAGACGACCTCGATCATCACCTGCGATACGGATGCGTTCCACCTCGAGAACACCGTCCGAGCGGTCGCCGAACGCGACGGCACGCGCGAGACGGTCGGCGAGTTCGCCTATCGTGACCGTGTGCCCAGGACCTCGGTGTGAGACAACGGCTCTCGCCGACGGAGCGGCGCGCGCAGATCGTCGAGGCGGCCCACGCCGTCATCGTCCAGGAGGGTCTCGCGGCGACATCGTTACGCGATATCGCCGCGGCGGCCGAGGTGTCGATGGGCACGGTCACCTACCACTTCACCGGCGTCGACGAGATCCTCGGAGCGGTCGTGGTGACGGAGGCCGACCGCTTCTACGAGGAGGTCGTCGCCGCCGCCGATGCCGAACCCGATCCTTGGGCCGCCTTGGAGCTGCTCGTCGCCTCGATCTTCGACGAGTCGCCTCGCGTCGAGGCGCATTGGCGGATCTGGTCGGAGTACTGGACCGTGGCGACGCGGCGCCCAGAGCTGGCGGAGCCCTATGCCACGCGGATCCGCCACTGGGAGCAGTGCTGCGCGCGCGTCATCGCCCGGGGCGTCGAGTCCGGGGTCTTCCGAACGGTAGTGCCCGCTGAAACCGCCTTGAAGCTCGCGGCCTACTCAGATGGACTGGGCACGCAACGCGCCCAGGGCGTGCCCGGACTCGATGCCGCCACGGCCCGTTCCTGGATGACCGAGGTCGTCCGGCTACTGCTGGAACCCATCGGGCGCTGACGGAGCGTCCGCCTCCTCGGCCAGCGCGACGCGCCCGGTGTTCGCGGGCCGGACACCGACCATGCCCGTGTAGAACGCGCGGATGCGATCCATGTCGGCGCGGACGTCTCCGCTGAGCCGGAAGGTCGGCCCGAGACCCGTCGTGCCGGTGGTGCGATCGACATAGGCCAGCGTGACAGGGAGATCGGTGGCGCGCGCGATCCGGTAGAAGCCGGACTTCCAGCGGTCCACGGGCCCACGGGTGCCTTCGGGCGTGATGACCAGGTGGAAGCTCTCGCCGTCGTGATGGCGTTCGATGAGCTCCTCGACGAGCCCCGCCGGATCGCGGCGGTCGACGGGGATGCCGCCGAAGGCCCGCATCAGCGGCCCCATCGGTCCGGCGAAGAGCTCCCGCTTGCCGAGGAACCGCAGCGTCAGCCCGTTGCGCCAGGCGACGGCGACCATGAGCACGAAGTCCCAGTTGGAGGTGTGCGGTGCGGCGACCATGATGCCGGACGCCTCAGGGACCGACTCCGAACGGTACTTCCACCGCGAGACGGTCCAGTACAGCCGGGCCACGGCTCGCCGAAGGATCACTCCGCGAGCATAGAGGACACATGGACCGTCACTGGCCGAAGAGGGTATCGAGGTCGATCGCGACGGTGCCGTGGTCACCGACCGAGACCTCACCCGTGCGCTGCTCACCGCCCAGCTCCAGCGCGGTCTCCCACGCGGTCACGTCAGTCTCACGCGAGGCGCGCAGCACGGTCAGCTCCTCGTGCTCCGGATCGACGACCCAGTACTGACCGATCCCCGCGGTCAGGTACTCGCCGGTCTTGCGCAACTGATCTTCACGACGCGTCGCGGGCGAGAGGATCTCCGCGACGATGACAGGAGCGTCGGTCGCCCACACCGGGTCCTCCGGCAGCTCACGCATCACGGTCACATCGGGAATCCGATAGCGCCGTTCGGCGGTACGCACGGCCACCTCCTGGACCGCTACGAGACCAGGCAGAGCGTATTTGAACCGTTCACGGAGCTCGGCGACGATGTACTGATGCCGCACCGCGGGAGGCGGGTTCACGAGGGCGACTCCGTGGATCCACTCGGCACGGACCTCCTCGGGCAGCGCCTCCCACTCCTCGAAGGACATCGGGACCCGCTGCAGCGCCTCACTCGGCCACTCGAACGCCATGCTCGCCACGCCCACGACTCCTCTATCCAGCACCGACACATCCAGACTCCTTCCATTCTGACCACCCACGAGTGTTCTGGCGAGTCCGATCCTCTCGCTGGACACCGACATCCGTCCCCGGCTGTCCACAGGCGAGTCGAGTGCCGCGGGCTCAGGCGTCGCGGTTCTTCTCGTGGACGAGGCGCAGACCGATCAGCGTCAGGTCCTCCTCGCGCGTGGTGAGGGTCTGGCAGTGCCCGGCGATGGCCTCGCTGAAGGTGCCGGTCGCCACCACGGTGACGTCCTCGGGTTCGGCGTCGATCGCGTCGATCATCTGGTCGACCAGTCCGTCGACGAGTCCGGCGAAACCGTAGACGGCGCCCGCCTGGATCGCCTCCACCGTGTTCTTGCCGATCACGCCCCGCGGCTCGGCGACCTCCACGGACCGCAGCTGGGCCCCGCGCTGGGCGAGCGCTTCCAGGGACACCTCGACTCCGGGGGCGATCGCCCCACCGAGGTAACGACCTCGCCCGTCGACGACGTCGACGATGGTGGCCGTGCCGTTCAGGTCGACGATGATCGCCGGCCCGCCGTAGAGATGGATCGCCGCGAGCGCATTGACGATTCGGTCCGTGCCCACCTCGCGCGGATTGTCGGTGTGGATGGCCACGCCCGTGCGCACCCCGGGCCCCACGACCCACACCGGCACGTGGTCGAAGTAGCGATCGAGCATGCCGCGCACCTCGACCCCGATGGAGGGCACGGTGCAGCACATGCTGACGGCCTCGATATCGTCATCGGCGAAACCGGCGGCCCGCACGAAGCCGTGCGCCACCAGATACCACTCATCGGCAGTGCGGGTGGCGTCCGAGGAGATGGTCCAGCGTCCGCGCAGCGCGGGCTGACCGTCGACATCGTCCCAGACGCCGATGACCGACAGCCGGTTGCCGACATCGAGACAGAGCAGGCTCATCTCACGCCCTCATCTGGCTCAGTGCGCGACCAGCGGGTTGTCGATGATGTCGCCGCGGAGGAGTCCCGTGCCGGGCAGCGCCTCGGCCGGATCGGAACCCGTGCCGATGATGCGGTTGTCGGCATCGACGAAGACGACGCTCGGTGAGAACTCGCGAGCCTCGGCGTCCTCCATCTGCGCGTAGGCGATGAGGATGACGAGATCGCCGGGGTGCACGAGCCGGGCGGCGGCGCCGTTGATGCCGATGACTCCCGAGCCGCGCTCGCCGGCGATCGTGTAGGTCTCCAGGCGCGCACCGTTGTCGATATCGACGATGTGCACGAGCTCGCCCGGCAGGATATTCGAGGCGTCCAGCAGATCCTGGTCGACCGTGACGGAGCCGACGTAGTGCAGGTCGGCCTGTGTGACGGTGGCGCGGTGGATCTTGGACTTCATCATGGTGCGCAGCATGGTCAGTTTCCTCCGAGGTTCAGGGCGATGTTGTCGAGGAGCCGGGGCCGGCCGACGCGCGCGGCCACCAGCAAGCGGGCTTCGCGGCCGGGGACCGGCTCGGCGAGATCGGGATCGGTGAGTTCGAGGTAATCGGGCGTGATGCCGTGCTCGTCGAGGACGGCGCGGGCCGCCGCGAGGACGGCAGTGCCGCCCTCCCTGCCGGACGCGGCACCGGCCCGGAGCGCGGCGTTGATCGCACCGGCGAGCTGACGCTCATCGGCCTCGAGGTAACGGTTGCGCGAACTCATGGCGAGACCATCGGCCTCGCGGACCGTCGGGCAGCCGACGACCTCCACACCGAGGCACAACTCGCGGGCCATGAGCCGGATCAGCGTCAGCTGCTGATAGTCCTTCTCCCCGAAGACCGCCACATCCGGCCCCACCAAGCCGAACAGCTTGGCGACCACCGTGAGCACTCCGCGAAAGTGCGTGGGCCGCTGGGCGCCCTCGAGGATCTGTCCGAGTGGGCCGGCATCGACGCTCACGGTGGCGTCGAGCCCATCGGGATACATGACGTCGACCGTGGGCGCGAAGACGATGTCGACACCGGCCTCGGCGCAACGCTCCAGATCGGCGTCGAAGGTGCGCGGGTAAGCATCGAAGTCCTCGCCGGGAGCGAACTGAGTGGGGTTGACGAAGATCGAGACGACGAGCGTCTGGGCGAGCGGACGTGCGTGCTTCATCAGCTGCACGTGGCCGTCGTGCAGCGCGCCCATCGTGGGCACGAGGGCGATGGTGCCCTCGGTCGCGGCACGCAGCTCCTCGCGCGTGCGGACCACCAGCGGCCCGGTCATCGCACGGTCTCCTCGCCGAGGACTTCGCGCAGACGGCGAGCGGGTTCGGCGTCGATGCGGCCGGTGACCTGGGCACGCTCGGCCGTCGCCTCGGCCAGCGCACGATAGGTGCGACGGGTGTCCTCGCCGAGTGCTCCGAGGTGCGCGTGGACCGTGTCGACATCGCCGCGCGCGACCGGCCCGGTGAGCGCGGCGTCGCCGTAGGCGAGGGTGTTGTCGAGGGCGGCGGTCAGCAGCGGTCGCAGCACGCTCGCGGGATCGTCCGCGCCGATTCCGCGCAGGACGTCCATCGCCTGCGTGACCAGGGTGGTGAGGTGGTTGGCGCCGTGGGCGAGCGCCGCGTGATAGGCGACGCGGTCGGCTTCGGCGATCCACATCGGGGTGCCGCCGAGGTCCGCGACGAGAGCGGCGATCGTCTCGCGATCGTCGTCGGCTGCGGTCAGTCCGAACACGCAGGACCGATCGAGGTCGATCTCGGTGCCGGTGAAGGTCATCGCGGGGTGCACGGCCGCCGTGCGGGCACCCTGGTCGGCGAACGGCGCCAGGACGGCACGACCGTGACGACCGCTGGTGTGCACCACGTACTGTCCCGGCCGGGATGCTGGAGCGAGCTGCTCGGCCACCTCGGCGAGTGAGTCGTCGGGGACCGCCAACACGAGGACGTCGGCTTCCGTCGCGAGCTGTACCGGGGCGAGGACGGGAACATCGCCGAGCAGGGTGGCGATGCGAAGACGCGTGGCATCGGAACGTCCGCTGACACCGACGATCTCATGACCGGCGGCACGGAGACGGGCGGCGAGGACGGCACCGACACGGCCGGCCCCGACCACGCCCACACGGGAGCGTTGCATAGCTGATTGCCTTTCGTTCCAGTCCTCGGTGAGGTACCAGACAAAGTGACGTAGTCAGTGTACTCGTGATTCCGTCACGGCCGTAGGCCCCGTGGGATTGTCCCGTTCGCCGTGCCGGGGACTGATGATGACGCGTTACGGCGGCCCTAGCGGCCACTACGCATCGCCATCCGTCCTCGCCCAGATATTCAGCGAGTGGGCCCCGTGGGACTCGAACCCACAACCCGCGGATTAAAAGTCCGCTGCTCTGCCCATTGAGCTAGAGGCCCGCGCTCAGCGCGGACACCAGTCTGCCACCCGCCCCCGCCACCGGGACGGTAGGCCTCACCCGCCTAGGCTGTCGGCGCGAGACCGCTCTCGCCCGTCGCCCCAGGAGGACCCATGGCCCTGCCCGATATCCTGCGCCGCCCGCTGACGCTCCCGGTCGTCGCCTCTCCGATGTTCATCGCATCGGGACCCGAGCTGGTGAGCGCTCAGTGTCAGGCGGGAGTGATCGGCGCGTTCCCCGCGCTCAACGCCCGCCCGGCGAGCTTGCTGAACGAGTGGCTCCACCAGATCAGCGAGTCGAATGCCAAGTTCTCCGCCGCGCACCCCGAGCGACCGGTCGCGCCCTTCGCCGTCAATCAGATCGTCCACCGCTCCAATAACCGCCTCGACGAGGACATGGCGACGATCATCGAGCACCAGGTGCCGATCGTCATCACCTCGCTCGGCGCCCGCGAAGAGGTCAACGAGGCCGTCCACTCCTATGGCGGCATCGTGCTCCACGACATCATCAACGACCGCTTCGCGCGGAAGGCGATCGAGAAGGGCGCCGACGGCGTCATCGCCGTCGCGGCCGGCGCGGGTGGCCACGCCGGCACACAGTCGCCCTTCGCGCTCGTGCAGGAGATCCGCTCCTGGTTCGACGGACCGCTGCTGCTGTCCGGCGCGATGGCCCACGGCCGCTCGATCCTGGCGGCACTCGCCGCGGGCGCCGATTTCGCCTATGTCGGCTCGGCCTTCCTCGCCACCCGCGAGGCCAATGTGGTCGACGACTACAAGCAGATGATCGTCGAGTCCAGCGCGGCGGACATCGTCTACTCCAACCTGTTCACCGGCGTCCATGGCAACTACCTGCGCGGCAGCATCACCGCGGCAGGGCTCGATCCGGAAGATCTCGCGACATCGGACCCCTCGGCGATGAGCTTCGGCTCGTCGGACGACAGCTCCTCCCCGTCCAAGGCGTGGCGGGACATCTGGGGCTCCGGCCAGGGCATCGGCAGCGTCGATGCCGTCGTGAGCGTCGACGAGCTGGTAGGCCGGCTGGCACGCGAGTACAGCGAGGCCCGTGAGGCCCTCGACACCCGCCTCCGCGAGTTCACCTCCTGATCGACCACCCCGCCACCCGTTGAGTATGGGGGCACCTCTCACACTCAACGGGTGGTCGAGCTCCTCCGCTTGCATCCGGGCACGGCTCTGCCAGAGTGGGAAGTGCACAAGTTGTGAACAACTTTCACGCCCCGCAGCCGGCTACCCCGGCCGCCGGCGTGAGCGACAGGTCCCCGGCCCACCGTCCGGGATCTGCCACCACTGGAGAGGAGACAGGATGCCCACCCCGCGCTACACGATTCCCGGACTCACCCTCGCCGAAGGCGAGAAGGTCGCCGCGATCCTGCAGGATCGCCTCAATGCGCTCAACGATCTCGCACTCACTCTCAAACACGTCCACTGGAACGTCGTCGGACCGCACTTCATCGCCGTCCACGAGATGATCGACCCGCATGTGGTCGAGGTCCGCGACGCGGTCGACGAGACCGCGGAGCGCATCGCCACCCTGGGCGTCGCGCCCAAGGGAACACCGTCGGCCATCGTCGAGGGACGGACGTGGAACGACTATTCCCTCGATCGCGCCACCACGAACGAGCATCTGGGAGCACTCGACGAGGTCTACATCGGCGTCATCGAGGATCATCGCAAGGCCCAGGCAGCGGTGGCCGATATCGACCCGATGACCGAGGACATGATCATCGCGCAGACCCAGCAGCTCGAGCTGTTCCACTGGTTCATCCGCGCGCACCTGGAGAACACCGGTGGTCAGCTCTCGACGGCGGATGCCACCAGCGAGGAGTCCGCGGCCGCGGCCGCCTCCGAAGGCGCGAAGGAAGCGTGAGGCGATGAACCAGCAGCACCTGGACACGCTCCGCACGGCGCTCACCACGAGCCAGAATCAGCTCACCGCAGAGCTGGAGTCGTTGCAACAGCTGTCCGTCGTCACCTCAGCCGAGGGACGCGAACTGGTCGACGAGGTCGATCGTGCCTTCGCGGCGGAATCTATGGCGGAGAACAACAGCCGCGCCGAGCAGATCCAGCTGCTGCTCGACAACACCGCCCGCGCCTTGGAGCTCATGAGCACCGAGGGCTACGGCCAGTGCCAGGACTGCAGCGAGGGCATCCCGATCGAGCGGCTCCAGGCGCTCCCTCGGGCGACTCGCTGTGTCCCCTGCGCCACCCGCCTCGCGGCCTGATGCGCATCGAGGATCCTCGCCGGGGTCGCGTCCTTCCCTCGAAGGTCTCGACTCCGGCGACATCCGCCGTGAAGGCCCACGCGTCGCCGGCTCGTCCTCTCGCACCTCCCCACGCGGCACCGGCTACCGAGCGCACCGTGTAGCACGAGGGAGGGCCCGGGACGAACAGTGTTCGTCCCGGGCCCTCCGTCGTTGCGGGCGATGAACCCCGCGACACCGTCAGGCTGCGGTCTCCCCGACCGAGCGTCCCGCCATCAGCTCCTCGCGCTCGCGCACCGTCATGCCGCCCCACACGCCATACGGCTCACGGACCGACAAGGCGTGCTGCAGGCAGGCGTCCACCACGGGGCACCGCGCGCAGTAGGACTTGGCGGCCGCCTCGCGAGCATCGCGCTTGGCCCCCCTCTCACGCTCCGGCGAAAAGAACTGCTCGACGTCGACATCGCGGCACGCGCCCTCGTACTGCCAGTCGTAGGACTCCTGGATCGGCATCGGAAGTCGAGTCAGGTTCGCCATGGAGAGCTCCTTGGTGCGTCGCGGGTACAGAAGATGAGCGTACTGTGAAGAACTTGTTCAAAACCTACTCACATCTGAACAAGTTGGCAAATCACCTCTTCACCCCTCCATGCCGCGCCCGGCCGGGAAAGCCCGGCCAAAGCCTGTCTTTCAAGCAAAAAGCCCGTCCATCATATGAGATGACGGACGGGCTCCCGGCGTTCACCTGGCGATCTAAACTTGTTCACGCCTGGACCAACTCACTCAACCCGCTGTTCGCGCGAACTCCAGGGCCCGCTCCAGAAGGGACGCCGCAGCGGCCTCGTCGTAGTCGGAGAGACTGCTGTCGGCGAAGAGGTGCTCGCTGCCCGGATAGAGGAACAGCTCCGCCTCGCGGGCCTGCGCGACCAGCTCTCGCGCCGCCTCGAGATCGGCGCCGATGAACTCGGCATCGTTGTTCATCGCGTGGATCTGCACCGGGACGCCCTCGGGCCACCGGTCGCCGAACTCGGCGACCGGTGCGCAGGCGTACATCAGCAACGCACCACGCGCTCCGGACCGCGTCTGTGCCAGCAACTGGGCCGGAAGGACACCTAGCGAGAAGCCGGCGTAGACCAGCTCCTGGGGCAACTCCTGCACAGCGGCGACCCCGCGGGCGATCACCTCGGCGAAACCGATCTGCTGAACATAGGCCAGACCGGCCTCGAGCGAGTCGAAGCGCCACCCCTCGAACAGGTCCGGCGCGTGCACCACGTGCCCCGCCTCCCGAAGACTCTCGGCGAAGGACTCGATACCGGGAGTCAGTCCCTGAACATGGTGGAAGACGACGAGCTCGGCCATACCTTCACGGTAGAGCCGCGCGGCGCGTGCCGCAGATCACTCGGAGCCAGCGGACCCCGAGCCCATACCCATGTCGTCGATCGTCTGCCGGGCTGCCGCCAGAAAACGGCCGACCACGGCGATCTCCGCGTCCTCGAAATCGTCCATCATCGCCATCATCGCCTCCGCGAGCGGAAGGAACATGGAGCGCGCCTCGGCTCCGGCGGAGGCCGTCATGGTCACGTTGACCCGGCGGCGGTCGTCGACGGCGTGCGTCCGATCCACATGCCCCGCTCGCTCGAGACGGTCGAGGAGGGTGGTCGTCGCGGAGGGACTGAGTGACAACGCCCGCGCGATCTCCGAGGGGCTCATGGCAGCTCCGCCCGCTTCATCGAGTGCGTGCAGCGCCTGTAGGTCGGAGCGGTGCAGACCCCGGGACGATCCCTCGCGATCGATGAATCGCAGCGCCGCGGCCGACAGGCCTTGCACGCCTCGCACCACCTCGTATCGCGCCTGGACGGACGGGTCACTGTGCGGATTCACGTTCAGCAGTCTACTCTTTCCATCGTGGAACATTTCGATCAGCGAAATAAATCCTTCCCGCTCGCTCACATGGTGGGCCGAGGCCGCTCCGTCGCGGTGCTCCTCATCGGGCTGGTCGTCGCCGGTGCCATCATGGCATTCGCACCGGATCCCACCACCGGCTCAGAGGCGGGATCGAATCTTCCCGACGACGCCGAGTCGGCCCTGGCCGAGGAGGCTCTCGCGCAGCTCCCCGAATCCGGAGACGCCCCCGCCTTCGTGGTCTACGCCAGCGAGGACCCGCTGACCGAACAGGACCTGGCCGCCATCGCCGAGCGCGGCAGCGATCTCGCGCGGGAACTGGACGTCGAGGTCAGCCCACCGATCCCCTCCTCCGACGGCACCGTCGCCCTGCAAGCCGTTCCCGTCCCCACCGGACTGTCCTCGACCGACAACGACGCCATCGTCAGCACCATCCGTGACACGGCCTCGGCCGATCTCCCCGAGGGCGTCTCGGCACAGGTCACGGGAGCGCCCGCGGTCTTCGCCGACCTCGGCGCGGTCTTCGACGGCGCCGACGCCCGCCTGCTCATCGCCACCGCCTCGGTGGTCGCCGTGCTGTTGATCGTGACCTACCGCAGTCCCTGGCTCTGGATCGTGCCCCTCGCCGTCATCGGCATCGGCGACCGCGTGGCAGCGAAGGTCGTCGACACCTTCTCCGCCTGGTTCGACTTCCCCGTCGACGGATCGACCACCGGCATCACCTCGGTCCTCGTCTTCGGCGCCG
The DNA here is from genome assembly GCF_007421815.1 of Aeromicrobium piscarium. Classification (GTDB taxonomy): domain Bacteria; phylum Actinomycetota; class Actinomycetes; order Propionibacteriales; family Nocardioidaceae; genus Aeromicrobium; species Aeromicrobium piscarium. The sequence continues at coordinate 190,455 of NZ_VLNT01000005.1, forward strand.
GCACCAACTACGCGCTCTTGCTGATCGCCCGCTATCGCGAGGAGCTCAGACGCCACGAGTCTCGCCACGAGGCGATGCGCGATGCCGTCAGCGCGGCGTCGCCCGCCATCCTGTCGAGCTCGGGCACCGTCATCCTCGGGCTCCTGGCGCTGCTGGTCGCCGATTCGCCCTTCGTGAGCCGTATCGGCATGTCCGGCGCCATCGGCATCGCGGTCGCGGTCGCCTTCGCCCTCGTGGTTCTACCCGCCGCGATGACGATCCCCGGCCGCTGGCTGTTCTGGCCCTTCGTGCCCCGCCACGGCGACGAGGACCCGAGCCATCGTGGCTGGTGGTTCCGCGTGGGACGGTTCGTGACGGCCAGGCCCTGGCCGGTGCTCGTGGTCTCCCTGACCCTCCTCATCGCCATGGCCTCGGGCGTGCTGTCGCTGCGTACCGGGCTCGGCCAGGACGAGCAGTTCCTCGACACCCCCGAGTCCATCACGGCGCAGAAGACCCTCAGCGCAGCCTTCCCCGCCGGCACGTCCTCGCCCACCCGTATCGCCACCAGCGAGGACAAGATCGAAGCCGTCGTGGCCGCCGCGCAACAGACCGCAGGCGTCGAGAGCGCCACGCCCGGTCAGAGCACGAGCGATGTCGCCGAGGTGACCGTCATCATCGAGGCCGAACCGGAGTCGGACGACGCGATCGACGAGATCCGCGCCCTCCGCAGCGCCGTTCACGATGTCGACCCCGACGCGCTCGTCGGCGGTCCGGACGCCCAAGCGCTCGACGAGCGCACCGCCGCCAGCCACGACCGCGCCCTCATCATCCCCATCGTGCTCGTCATCGTGCTGGCGATGCTGCTCATCGTGCTGCGCTCTATCGTGGCCGCGCTGCTCCTCAGCACCTCGACCGTCCTGTCCTATCTTTCCGCCCTCGGCGTCGGGTGGTGGCTCTTCGACGGGGTCTTCGGATGGTCGGCCACGGATGTCTCGACACCGCTGCTGGCCTTCATCTTCCTCGTCGCCCTCGGCGTGGACTACAACATCTTCCTGACGGTGCGAGCCCGAGAAGAGATGCGCGCGACGGGCGACTCCACCGGGTCGATCGTCACCGCCCTGGCCGTTACCGGCGGCGTCATCACGAGCGCCGGGATCCTGCTGGCCGCCGTGTTCACCGTGCTGGGGGTGCTTCCGCTCGTGCTGCTGGCCCAGCTCGGTGTGATCGTCGGTTTCGGCGTGCTGCTGGACACCGTCGTCGTCCGCAGCATCGTTACCCCGGCGCTCGTGCGGCTGTGCGGTCGCCGCTTCTGGTGGCCGAGCGCCCTCTCGCGACCGCGGCACGCGCGCTGAACCGGGCGGCACCGATCTTTCGCCACGTCGCCGGGCGGTGACCTACGCACCTCACGACCCGGTGGGCGGTGAGATAGACACCCCTCGCCACGCTCGAGACGTGCGTACCCCACCGCCCCCGTAGTCGAGACGTGCGTAGGTCACCGCTCGCGCGCCGGTGGGGTGGGCCGCCTGTCAGCGGGTCCGCTGTCGCCTGGCTGCACAGGTGACTACGATCACAGGGAGGCCCGCACCACCAGGCGGGTCACGGCGACATCGCACCACCCCCGCGGTATCGCACCGGAACGGACGAATGGAGAGCCCCATGACCGTGTCAGCCTTCGGCCACCGCCACGAGCAGGTCGTCTTCTGCCAGGACGAGCCCAGCGGGCTCAAGGCGATCATCGCCATCTACTCGACCGCCCTCGGTCCCGCATTGGGTGGGACCCGCTTCTACCCCTATGCCTCCGAGCAGGAGGCGATCGCCGATGTCCTGAACCTCAGTCAGGGCATGGCGTACAAGAACGCTCTCGCCGGACTCGACCTCGGTGGTGGCAAGGCGGTCATCATCGGCGATCCCCATCAGGTCAAGACCGAGACGCTGCTGCGCGCGTACGGACGGTTCGTCGAGACCCTGCACGGCCGCTATTACACCGCGTGCGATGTCGGCACCTTCAGCGCCGACATGGACGTCATCGCCCGCGAATGCCACTACGTCACCGGCCGTACCGTCGAGCACGGCGGTGCGGGAGACTCCTCGGTACTCACCGCCTACGGCGTGTACCAGGGCATGCGCGCCAGTGCGCAGCACGTCTGGGGAGACACCCGCCTGGCCGGCCGCACGATCGGCGTCACGGGGGTCGGCAAGGTCGGACGTCACCTCGTCCGCCATCTGATCGAAGAGGACGCGCACGTCATCGTGACCGATCTCGACACCGCCGCCATCGAAGCGCTGCGTGCCGACTACCCGATCGAGGTCGCCGAGTCCGACGCGGCCCTCATCGCCGGCGATCTCGACATCTACGCGCCGTGCGCACTCGGCGGCGCGCTGGACGACGACACCGTCGCCGAACTCTCCGCCTCGATCGTCTGCGGCGCCGCCAACAATCAGCTCGCCCACGAAGGGGTCGAGAAGCTGCTCGCGGACCGCGACATCACCTACGCGCCCGACTACTGCGTCAACGCCGGCGGAGTGATCCAGGTCGCCGACGAACTCGAGGGATTCGACTTCGACCGGGCGAAGTCCCGCGCGAGCAGGATCTTCGACACCACGATGGCGGTACTCGATCAAGCCGCCCGGGAGAACATCGCGCCCTCGATCGCCGCCGACCGGCTGGCCGAGGAACGCATGGCGCAGATCGGCCGGCTGGCTCAGATCAGAGTGTGAGGACGACGAGGCCGCGGCGTCACGACGCCGCGGGACCCTCGAACTTGTCGGCTAAGTCCGCGTACTGGTCGGGAATCGGATCGCCCGACTCGCCGTGGAGTTCGCGCTGCAGATCCTCCAAGTCCGGCTCGAAGGTACGGTACTTGAGATCGCGTGCAACCTTTGTCTGCTTGGCTTTTGCACGGCCGCGGCCCATAAGGCTCGACCCCCTCGCACAGGAATAGTCAATAAATCGTGACTCCACCCTAGCCAATGTCGACAAGAAATGTCGCACCGGGTCGCTATCGGCGCGTGTACGACCGGAATCTCAGGCGAAGACGACCTCGCCGCCGGCTCCGAAGGCTCCAGCGGCCCCCACCTCGCCCAACTGCCAGGCGTCGACCCCGTGCCGCGCGAGCAACGAGATCGCCTCATCGGAGACCTCCGCGGGCAGCACGGCCACCATGCCCACACCCATATTCAGCGCCTCATCGAGATGCTCGGTCGCGATGCCTCCGAGCTCTCCGACCACGGAGAACACCGCGGGCGGAGTCCACGACGAACGATCCAATCGCACCGACACCGAGGCGGGCACGACACGAGCCAGGTTCGCCGCGAGGCCGCCGCCGGTGATGTGACTCATCGCGTGCACCTCGACCGCGTCGGCGAGGGCGAGACAGGGCTTGGTGTAGAGGCGCGTCGGGGTGAGCAGCTCCTCGCCGAGGGTCTGCCCGAACTCGGGGACCTCGCGGTCCAGCTCCCACCCGGCGATGTCGAAGAAGACCCGGCGCACGAGCGAGTAGCCGTTCGAGTGCAGGCCCGAGGAGGCCATCGCGATGACGACATCGCCGTCGCGGACCCGGTCGGCGCCCAGCAGCCGATCGGCCTCGACGACGCCCGTGGTCGAGCCCGCCACATCGTACTCGTCGGGCCCGAGCAGACCGGGATGCTCAGCGGTCTCGCCGCCCACCAGCGCGGTGCCAGTCTCCGCGCAAGCCATCGCGATGCCCTTGACGATATCGGCGATGCGCTCGGGGACGACCTTGCCGCAGGCGATGTAGTCCGTCAGGAACAGCGGCTCGGCGCCGCACACCACGAGGTCGTCGACCAGCATGCCGACGAGATCGAAGCCGATCGTGTCGTGGCGGTCCATGCGCTGCGCGATAGCGACCTTGGTGCCGACGCCATCGGCCGAGGACGCCAGCAGCGGTCGGTCGTAGTCCTTCAGCGCCGAGGCGTCGAAGAGCCCGGCGAAGCCGCCGATGCCGCCGACCACTTCAGGTCGGGTGGCTTTGGCGACCCACTGCTTCATCAGCTCGACGGCGCGATCGCCCTCGGCGACCGATACCCCGGCGTCCGCGTAGGAGGTGGAACGTCCAGTCGTCATGCCGCCACCTGCCAGAAGAAGCCCACGATACGCAGGCGCCGGCATGAGATGTTCATTGTTCCCTCGCTTCGCTCGGTCATGAGGGCAGCACCTTCAGCTGAGTCGCGTCAGGGTTCTCGAGCAGGTGCTTGCCGATGAGATCGTCCTCGGGCAGCGGCACCGGGTAGATGCCGTCGAAGCAGGCACGGCAGAGATTATCCTTCGGCACGTCGGTGGCGGCGACGAGATCGTCGAGCTCGACGTAGGCGAGCGAGTCCGCGCCGATGGAGCGACGGATCTCGTCGACCGAGGCGCCATTGGCGATGAGCTCGGCCCGCGAGGCGAAGTCGATGCCGTAGAAGCACGGCCACTTGACCGGCGGGCTGGAGATGCGGACGTGCACCTCGGCCGCACCGAACTCGCGCAGCATCCGTACCAGGGCGCGCTGCGTGTTGCCGCGCACGATCGAGTCGTCGACCACGACGAGCCGCTTGCCGGCGATGACATCGCGCAACGGGTTGAGCTTGAGCCGGATGCCGAGCTGTCGAATGGTCTGCGAGGGCTGGATGAACGTGCGGCCCACATAGGAGTTCTTGACGAGCCCGTGGCCGAAGGGGATGCCGGACTCCTCGGCGTAGCCGATCGCCGCTGGCGTGCCCGACTCGGGAACCGGAATGACCAGGTCGGCCTCGACCGGGGCTGTCTGCGCGAGCTTGCGGCCGATACCCGAGCGCACGGTGAACACCCGGCGATCCGCGATCGTGGTGTCGGGACGCGCGAGGTAGACGTACTCGAAGATGCAGCCCTTCGGCTCGGCGGCGGCGAATCGTTCGCTGCGCACACCGTCGCCGTCGATCGCCACGAACTCGCCGGGCTCGATCTCGCGGATATAGGACGCGCCGACGATGTCCAGTGCCGCCGTCTCGCTGGCCACGACCCAGCCGCTGTCCAGACGCCCAAGGACGAGGGGACGGATGCCCTGCGGGTCACGTGCCGCGTAGAGCGTGCGCTCGTCCATGAAGACCAGCGAGAAGGCACCCCGCAGGCGCGGCAGGATCTCCAACGCGGCGTCCTCGACCGACCGGTCGGGGTAGGAGGCGAGGAGGCTGGCCATCACCGAGGTGTCACTCGTCGCGGCCTCCTTGGACTTCTGCCCCTCAGCCTCGAGCCGCTCCGTGAGGAACTCGGCTAGTTCGTGGGTGTTGGTCAGGTTGCCGTTGTGACCGAGTGCGACCGAGCCGGTAGCCGTGGGACGGAAGGTGGGCTGCGCGTTGTGCCACACGCTCGCCCCGGTGGTCGAGTAGCGCGCGTGTCCGATCGCGACCTCGCCCACCAGCGACTCCAAGGTGGCCTCGTCGAAGACCTGCGAGACGAGGCCCATGTCCTTGTAGACGAGGATCTGCCGGCCGTTGCTCACCGCGATGCCCGCGGACTCCTGGCCTCGGTGCTGCAACGCATACAGACCGAAATAGGTGAGCTTGGCGACTTCTTCACCCGGCGCCCAGACACCGAAGACGCCACAGGCATCTTGGGGTCCGACGTCCTGAGGGTCGATGTCGTGAGTGAGGCGACCGTCTCCACGAGGCACGAGAACCAGTCTACGGGCCCACCCGGCTCGGAAGCGAACTCCGGCCCCGTGCCCGGCCCCTCGCCCGGCAACTGGAACGCCTTCTCGACATCCGGACGGCGTCACCCCCACGGGTTAGTGTTGTGATCCACATCACCAAGCGACGGGAGCGCGCCATGCCCACGACCCTGTCCGATGCCACTCTGCTGCCGGAGTTCCTCGCCGCTCAGGCCGAGACCCGGCCGGATGCGACCTGCTGGATCTACGGCGACCGCACGTGGACCTGGGCCGAGGCGTGGCAGGAGGTCCGCCGCATCGCCGGCGCCTTGCGCGCGTCCGGTATCGGACATGGCGACCGAGTGGCCTTCGTCGACAAGAACAATCCGGCGATCCTCGAGGTCCTGCTCGGCGGGGCGCTCCTCGGCTCCGCGGTCGCGATCGTCAACTGGCGTCTCGCCCCCGATGAGATCGACTACACCGTCAACGACTCCGGTGCCCGCGTGCTGTTCGTCGGTCATGAGTTGGCCGACCAGGTCCTCGCGATGCGCGATCGCCTGACGACGGTGGAGCGCATCATCGTCGTCGGCGGCGAGGGCGACGAGTTCGAGGAGTGGGTCGCCGGGGCCGAGCCGGTGGACGCGCAGCCGGGAGTCTCGGCGGACGACACCGCGGTCGTCATGTACAGCTCCGGCACCACCGGCCGCCCCAAGGGCGTTCAGCTCAGCCATCGCAATCTCATCGAGCACACCCGCAATGCGATGGGCGACATCGCCTACGACCCCGATGCCGACATGATGCTCATCGCGATGCCGATGTTCCATGTGGGAGGCACCTCGTATGCGCTGTTCGGCGTGGCCACCGGCACTCCGGGGTACATCATCCGCGAGGTCGAGCCCGGGGCGCTGCTCGCCGCCGCGCAGGCGGGTGTGACACATGTGTTCCTGGTGCCCGCCGTCGTGGCCGGGCTCCTCAACGCCGGACCGGAGGCGATGAAGATCTTTCGCGGTCTCAAGCACTTCGTGTACGGCGCGGCGCCGATGCCCTTGCCGATCCTCCGCGGGGCGATCGAACACTGGCCGTCGACGCAGTTCCACCAGGTCTACGGACTCACCGAGCTCGCGGGCGTCATCACGATCCTCGACGACCAGGATCACCGCGACCCCGATCATCCCGAGCGGCTGCTGTCGGCCGGGAAGCCGGTCGCCAACGCCGAGGTGCGCGTCGTCGATCCGGCGAGCGGCGCCGATGTCCCCGTCGGCGAGCCCGGCGAACTCTGGTTCCGTAGCGCGCAGGCGACGACCGGCTACCTCGGCAAGCCCGAGGCGACCGCCGCGCTGCTCACCGAGGACGGTTGGCTGCGCACCGGCGATGTCGGTCGTGTCGACGAGCACGGTTTCGTCTTCGTCGACGATCGCGCCAAGGACATGATCATCACGGGCGGCGAGAACGTCTACTCGCCGGAGGTCGAGCGCGTGCTCGCCGAGCATCCGGCCGTCGCGGAGGCCGCCGTCATCGGCGTACCCGATGACACCTGGGGCGAGTCCGTCAAGGCCGTCGTGGCGCTGCTCCCCGATCAGCAGGCCACCGGCGAGGAGCTGATCGCCTTCACCCGTGATCGGCTCGCCGGCTACAAGACGCCCAAGAGCATCGACATCGTGGACGTGCTGCCGCGCAATCCGTCCGGCAAGATCCTCAAGCGCGACCTGCGCAAGCCTTTCTGGGCCGATCGGGACCGCCAGATCTGACCCTCGCACCCGTCCGGGAGCCCGCCCGCCGCGTCATCCTGCGCGGCGGGCGAGCTCGTGGTCAGATGAACCATGGACGGCAACACTGTGAGCGCCGAACGGGTCATCGCGGCGCCCGCACCGCGCATCTTCGCCCTGCTCTCCGATGCCGCCGCGCATCCTTTCTTCGACGGCTCTGGAACCGTTCGAGCCGTCCGCGGCACGTCCGAGCCGCTGCGCCTCGGGTCACGATTCGGCATGTCGATGAAGCGGGGTCTGCCCTATACGACGGTCAACACCGTCGTGATGTTCGAGCCCGACGAGGTGATCGCCTGGCAGACCACGGGCCTCGGCGGACTCATCGGCGGACGGATCTGGAAGTACGAGCTGGTGCCCGTCGAGGGCGGCACGCATGTCCGCGAGACGTGGGATATCGGCCAGGACAAGCAGCGCGTCTTCCTGCGTCGCGGCCAGATGCCCCGGTCGACGCGGAAGGCGATGCAGGCGACCCTCGACCGGATCGCGGCCCTCGTCGAGTCCCCGGCCTGACCCCAGGCCCGGGTTCCCGACACCGATCCCGCGAGTGCCTTCCGGTCTCAACCGTGGTGGCTGTACTCCTGCGAAGCCGCCGCGACATCGAACTGGTAGTCGCGCGAGTTGTTATAGGTCCGCACCGCCGCGATCCAGTCCTGCTCGGCGTCCAGGCCCGACTCGCCCACGCTGCACAGGTAGCGGGCCGCGGCAAGGGCGGCATCGTCGATGTTCTGCGGATCGCCCGGCCCGTCACCGTCGGCAGCGGCGCCCCAACGCTCCCAGGTCTCGGGGATGAACTGCATCGGCCCGACGGCACGGTCCCACTCGGTGTCCCCGTCGAGGACTCCGCCGTCGGTGTCCTCGATCGCCAACGTCTCATTGGTCCCGTCGAGCGGGATGCCGATGATGTCGCTCGTCGCCCGCCCGTCATCGCCGATGCGACCGCCGAAGATCGTACCGTGACGGCTCTCTATCCGGCCGATACCGGCGAGCGTGTTCCACCCGACCGAGCAGCCTCCCTCGGCCCGCACTCGCAGATCCGCCCCCGCGTAGGCGGCCACCACGCGCGAGGGGATCTCCGTGTCGGCGGCGACCTGCTCGACCCATGCGGGATCGGCCTGAGCGCTCAGCGCGTCCGTCGCGGGAGCCTCGGCCGGGGGCGCCTGCTGCGGCGTGCCCGCGGGCCCGGTGAACTCGGGACGGTCGGGACCGCAGGCAGCGAGTGTCAGCGCTGCGACGGCAGCGGCGAAGGCCGCGCGCGAGGGGAAGGACATGCCTCGAAAATAACGAGTCTCGGCAACCGGTGAGATCCTCAGATCAACGGCAGATAACCGCTGATGTCCGAGCGCTCTCCGCTGGCACGAACCGGAGCATCGACCCATTCGAGAGAACCGCGGGCGAGCGCGATCCAGGTCTCGGCAGTCATCTCCACGACCGCCGGGGGCGTGCCGCGCGTGTGCCGCGCACCGGGGATGCACTGAACCGCGGCGAAGGGCGGCACCCGCACCTCCACGCTCGTGCCGGGCGCGCGCTGCACCAGGAGGGCGAGCAGGTGCTTGGTCGCCGCCTTCAGATCCGAGCGGTCGGCCGCGCCCTCATCGATGCGCGCGCAGATCGACCGGAACTCCGCGGCGGGAAGCGGAGTGAGTTGGCGGGCCACCCCACCACCCTAGCCACCACTCAACGAGTTGGGGAGCGCTCTAGGCTCGGGGGATGGACGACGGACGCACCCCGACGCCGATGGACCGGGTAGCCGAAACCTGGATGGACACGTTGCTGGAGCTCTCGCCGGAGCTCCACGTGGAGTTGGGACGTCCCGGACGGGAGAGCCAGTACAGTGACCTGTCCCCCGACGGGCACACCGCACGTGCCGATGCCGCGAGCTCGGTGCTCGCTGCCGCCGCTGCCACCGAGATCACCGACGAGGTCGACGAAGTCACCCACGCCGAACTCGTCCGTACCGCGGAGCTCGCCGTCGAGGCGCACGACGCGGGCCTGTGGCAGCGCGACCTGAACGTCATCGCCTCCCCGGCGCAGTCGCTGCGCGAGGTATTCGACCTCATGCCCACCGAGACGACCGAGGACTGGGAGCACGTCGCCGCCCGGCTGCGCCACCTGCCCGCGGCGATGGACGGCTACCTCGCTTCCCTCGAGACGGGCATCGCGGCCGGCACCACGCCGGCGATCCGGCAGGTCACCGCCGTCCTCGCGCAGACCCGTAAGCTCACCTCCCCGGAGGGCTTCTTCGCGGCACTCGCCGCACGCGGACCAGAGGGTCTCAGGAACGAGCTGGACGATGCGGCACGCGAGGCCATGGACGCCTACGAGCGACTGGCCGGCTTCCTCGAACACGAGCTGGCTCCCCACGCGACACCGCGCGATGCCGTGGGCCGCGATGCGTACGCCCTCGCCTCTCGCGAGTTCGTCGGGATCGAGATCGACCTCGAGGAGACCTACGCCTGGGGTGTGGAGGAGCTGAACAGAATGGTCGCCGAGCAGGAGGCGATCGCCGAGCAGATCCTTCCAGACGCCACCGTGGAGCAGGCGATGGCCCACCTGGAGAGCGACCCGGCGATGTGCCTCGACGGCACCGATGCCCTCCAGGCGTGGATGCAGCGGGTGAGCGACGAGGCCGTCGAGGAGCTGGGGGCCACCCAGTTCGACATCGCGGCCCCGCTGCGCCGCCTGGAATGTCTGATCGCCCCGACCGACGAAGGTGGGATCTACTACACGCCGCCGAGCGAGGACTTCTCGCGGCCCGGCCGGATGTGGTGGAGCGTCCCGGAGGGTGTCACCCGCTTCGACACCTGGCGCGAGCTCACGACCGTCTACCACGAGGGCGTGCCCGGCCATCACCTGCAGCTCGGCACGGCCGCGATGCACCGCGACCGGCTCAACTCGTGGCGTCGTTTCAACTGGAACTCCGGCCATGGCGAAGGCTGGGCGCTCTACGCCGAGCGACTGATGGACGAGCTGGGCTATCTCGCCACGCCGGCCGACCGACTCGGCATGCTGGACGGACAGCGCATGCGCGCCGCCCGCGTGGTCCTGGACATCGGTGTTCACCTCGAGCTCCCCAAGCCGGATGGGAGCGGCACCTGGACCGGTGACGACGCCTACCCGTTCCTCGCCCGGCACGTGAACATGAACGACGGCTTCGTGCGTTTCGAGGCCAATCGGTACCTCGGCTGGCCCGGACAGGCACCGTCCTACAAGGTCGGGCAGCGCGAGTGGGAGAGGCTGCGGTCGGACTGGACGAGCCGCCACGGAACCGATCTCAAGCGCTTCCACGCCGACGCGCTCGCCCTCGGCAGCGTCGGCTTCAGCACCCTGCGAGCGGCCCTCCTCCGCTGACGCGCGACTTTTGCCGGGTTGTGGCCCTTTTGAGCGCGTCTTGAGGGCCACCACCCGGCAAAAGTCGGACCCGGAGGGTCAGGCTGGGGAGGTGGCGGTGTCCTTGGACTCGTCATCGTCGCCAGGCAGCTGGCAGGCACGTTCGAGGAGGAGGGCGGCCACCAGCAGCAGGAGAGCCGCGACAGCGGCGGCGCCACCGTGCAGCAGGCGTTCCCGGGCGAGTTCGCTGCTTACCCCGACGTAGGCGAGGACGAAGCCCGCGTAACCGCCGCTGAACACGCCGCCGACGAGCACACACGACTTCGCCACCGCGAGCAGCTGGATCGCCCTGTCGGCGTTGATCCGCAGCTTCTTCTTGTGCAATGACTGCCAGGTCGACCAGGCGAGCACGCCCACCACTGCCGCACCGGCCGCCAACAGCACGGCCGCCGTCCAGCCCGGACGAGGGGACTGCCCCTCGAAACGCACCGCGAGGGGCGGGATGAGACGGCCGACGATCGCGCCCACGGCGATGAGCACCGTGACATACAGCGCAGAACTGCGACGGGCACGCCTCATCGTGGTGTCACAGGATGATCTCGACGTCCTCGCGCTTGGCCACACCCGAGGTGTCGACATCGCCGATCAGATCGGCCACGAACCCGTACCCCGGGATCTCTCCCTCGGGGTCGACCTCGAGCCAGGGCACCAGCACGAATCCGCGCTCGTGTGCCCGAGGATGCGGCAATGTCAGCTGATCGTCATCGGCGATGCGGTCACCGACGACGATGATGTCGACGTCGAGGGTCCTGGGGGCTCCCGGCTCGCCGCGCTCGCGCCCGAAGGCGTCCTCGATCGCGAGGGCACGGTCGAGGAGCGTGTGCACGGTGAGCGTCGTGTCGATCAGCACGACGGCATTGAGGAACTTGCCGGACTCCTCCGGAGCCCCGACCGGCTCGGTCTCGTACACGGACGAGATCGCCACGACCGTGACCTCCGGTGTGTCCTCGAGTGCCGAGACGGCGCCCTGTAGGCGGCCGGCACGATCACCCAGGTTCGACCCGATCGCCAGGACGGCCTGCCGGATGGGACGCATGCCTCCGGTCATCGTGTCCGCGTCGAGAACGTACGGCGTGGGCGATTCGGTCACTAGCTACTCCACTCTGTCGTATCGACGATGCGCGAGCACCGCCGCGGGCCGGCCCCGCGTGGGCAGGACCCCGGCGGGGCCTGCAGAACGCAGGACTCATGTTCACTATACGGAGGGCGATGCACTTTGTGTCGGGTGCGTCCTGGAGCGGATGACCGTCACCGCGACGTCGCCGAACGGAACCGGGATCGGCGCCTGCGGTTTGTGCACGGTCACCTCGACCCGATGCACTCCCGCGTGTCCGAGGCCGACGTCGGCGATCCGCTCGGCGACCGTCTCGATCAGGTCGACCGGCTCGCCGGCGAGCACATCGTGCACCTGCTGACCCAGGGTCCCGTAGTCGACCGTGGCCTCCAGATCGCCGGTGCGGGCCGCCGGAGCGAGGTCGAGCCACAGGACCACATCGGCCAGGAAGGGCTGTCCCTCGCGCCTCTCGTGATCGAAGACCCCGTGATGACCCACCGCTCGGATACCCGTCAGAGTGATGCGGTCCAGTGCCTCGCTCCGCTCGCTCATGCCTCCGTCGCTCCCAAAGAAAGAACACTAAGCCGACGGCGGCATGAGAAAAACCCCACTGATCGCTCGCTCCGCTCGCTCATGCCTCCGCCTCGTCGCCCGGCTCCACCACCGCCACCGGCGACGCGTGCCGCGACCAGAACCTCCACTGTCCACCGTCGCGCACCAGGACACTGGAGCAGACCGCCGATCCGCCGGTGAACGACTCGATACTCTCGCCCTCGGACAGGATGTTCTCGGTGCAGACCACCAAGGCCGTCTGGGGATCGTCCGATGAGGGGAAGGTCGTCACCTCGATATCGGTGAGGAAGAACTGGATGTAGTCGATCTGGGCCATCAATACCGCCCAGCTACGCAGCACCTTCTCGGTGCCGTAGAGCGGGTGCGCCGCCGGGTGCACGCAGCTCACCCCGGGATCGTCGGCCCACAGTGAGCTCATGAGATCGAAGTCCGCAGTCTCGACCGCATCGTAGAACGCTCGATGCGCGGCGACCACCTGCTCCTCGACGCTCCTCATTGCTCCAGCCTCTCAGCCTGGCGCAACCGTCGCACGACCCGCACCGCATCGGCGGACGGCCGGGGGGCGTGCACGCGCACCGCCCAGGCATCGGCGAGTGCGGCGAGGGTCGTGAGCGCCACCGTCGCGTCCTCGCGCTCGTCGGTGGGCCGTGGCACGCCATCACGGGCGAGCACATCGCCCAGGAATCGCTTGCGGCTCGCGGCCACCAGCAACGGATGGCCTAGCGCGGTGAAGGCCTCCAACTGTGCGAGGAGCTCCCAGTTCTGGTCACCGGTCTTGGAGAAGCCGAGACCGGGATCGACGATGATGTTCGCGGGGTCGATCCCCGCGGCCACCGCATCGTCCAGCTGCCGCAGCAGCTCTTCGGTCACATCGGCCACCACGTCCTCGTAGCGCGTGTGCTGCTGCATCTGCGCCGAATGCGCGCGCCAGTGCATCACGACGAAGGGCACACGAGCCATCGCCGCGACGGCGGTCATCCGCGCGTCGGCACGCCCCCCGGAGACATCGTTGACGATCCGCGCCCCCGCCGACAGGGCCCGCTCCGCGGTGTCGGCATTCATCGTGTCGATCGAGACGACGGCGCCGGCAGCGGACAGCGCACGGATCACCGGAAGCACTCGCCGCTGCTCCTCCTCGGCATCGACACGCACAGCCCCTGGGCGAGTGGACTCGCCCCCGACGTCCACGATGTCGGCGCCCTGCTCGATGAGCTCGTGTCCGTGCGCGATCGCCGTGTCGGTGTCGAACCATCGTCCGCCGTCGGAGAAGGAATCCGGGGTCACGTTGACGACGCCCATGACGGCGCAGCGGTCCCAGGCAGGGAGACCGGGCAGGCGGAGGGTCACGCCGGTCAGATTACGCGGTGATGAGCTGCATGGCCTCGGCCCGGGTGGCCGAGTCGCGCAGCTGGCCGCGCACCGCGCTGGTGACGGTGCGCGCGCCGCCCTTGCGCACCCCGCGCATGGTCATGCAGAGGTGCTCGGCCTCCAGGACCACGATGACACCGGCCGGATGGAGGACCTCGACGAGAGAATCGGCGATCTGCGTGGTGAGCCGCTCCTGCACCTGTGGACGACGGGCATACACGTCGACGAGACGGGCGAGCTTGGACAGACCGGTCACGTTGCCGCCCTCGCCGGGGATGTAGCCGACATGCGCCACGCCGAAGAACGGCACCAGGTGGTGCTCGCACATCGACCACAGCTCGATGTCCTTGACGAGGACGAACTCGTCGTGGCCGACCTCGAAGACGGCGGTCAGGACATCGGTGGGGTCCTGGTCCATTCCGCTCAGCAGCTCGGCATACGACCGCGCGACCCGCGCCGGCGTGTCACGCAGACCGTCGCGGTCGGGATCCTCCCCCACCGCCAGCAGCAGCTCGCGGACCGCGGCCTCGGCGCGGGGCAGATCGACACTCATGCCTGTACCGCCTCGTGCGGGGCTACGTGGTCTCGATACGCGTCGGTCGCTGAGCGACCTCCGCTGCTCGACCACCGAGCCGAGCGATCGCTGGGCGAGTAGCACCGCCGCGATGGAGCGAGACCAGGGGCGGCGGACTCGCGCTCGGTCATGACTCCGGCTCCTCGGGCGAGGGGGCGTCGGGGCCGGAGTCGGGGGCGATGACCTGTCCGGAGTCGCGCTCCTGCGCGGGCTCCTCGCCGGTACTCGCCGGGATGACGACCGGCGGACGCTGATCGGGCACACGGCTGTCGGAGCCCGTCCACGCAGGCCGGATGTCCCGGCGACGCAGCGGCTCGAAGATCCGAGCGACCTGCGCCTTGTCGAGGGTCTCCTTCTCCATCAGCTCCTCGACGAGGGCGTCGAGGACGTCGCGGTTCTCCGCGAGGATGTCGAAGGCCTCCTGATGCGCGCGCTCGATCAGCGCGGAGATCTCATCGTCGATGGTCGCGGCGATGTGCTCGGAGTAGTTGCGGGTGCTGCCGAGGTCGCGGCCGAGGAAGGGCTGGGAGTTGTCCTCGCCGTACTTGATGGCGCCGACGCGCGAGCTCATGCCGTACTGCGTGACCATCGCGCGAGCCAGACCGGTGGCCTTCTCGATGTCGTTGCCCGCACCCGTCGTCGGATTGTGGAAGACCAGCTCCTCGGCGGCGCGGCCGCCGAGCATGTAGGCGAGCTTGTCGAGCAGCTCGGCGCGGGTCTGGGAGTACTTGTCCTCATCGGGCAGCACCATCGTGTAGCCGAGGGCGCGGCCGCGCGGCAGGATCGTGATCTTGTGCACCGGATCGCTCTGCGGCAGCGCCGCGGCCACGAGCGCGTGTCCGCCCTCGTGATAGGCGGTGACGAGGCGTTCGTGCTCGTTCATGAGGCGCGTGCGCTTCTGCGGACCGGAGATGACGCGGTCGATGGCCTCGTCGAGGGCGGCGTTGTCGATGACGCTCTGGTTGTTGCGCGCTGTCAGCAGCGCTGCCTCGTTGAGGACATTCGCCAGATCGGCACCGGAGAATCCGGGGGTACGGCGGGCCACCGCCGCGAGATCGACATCCGGCCCCATCGGCTTGCCGCGCGAGTGGACCGTCAGAATGTGCGTTCGACCGTCCAGGTCGGGGGCCTCGACGCCGATCTGCCGGTCGAATCGTCCTGGCCGCAGCAACGCCGGGTCCAGGACGTCGGGGCGGTTGGTGGCCGCGATGAGGATGACCCCGCCGCGGACATCGAAGCCGTCCATCTCGACCAGCAACTGGTTGAGCGTCTGCTCCCGCTCGTCGTGGCCGCCGCCCATGCCGGTGCCCCGATGGCGTCCGACGGCGTCGATCTCGTCGATGAAGACGATCGCCGGCGCGTTCTCCTTGGCCTGCTCGAACAGGTCGCGCACGCGCGAGGCGCCCACGCCGACGAACATCTCGACGAAGTCCGAGCCCGAGATCGAGTAGAACGGCACACCGGCCTCACCGGCCACAGCGCGGGCGAGCAGCGTCTTGCCGGTGCCCGGAGGACCGTAGAGCAGCACGCCCTTGGGGATCTTGGCACCCACGGCCTGGAACTTGGCGGGCTCGGCGAGGAACTCCTTGATCTCGCCGAGCTCCTCGATCGCCTCGTCGGCACCCGCCACGTCCGAGAACGTGGTCTTCGGCGTGTCCTTGCTCATGACCTTCGCCTTGGACTTGCCGAACTGCATGACCCGGCCGCCGCCGCCCTGCATCGACATCATGATCCAGAAGAAGAGCAGCAGGAACAGCAGCAGCGGCAGCATGGTGCCGAGCAGCGAGAGCAGCGGATTGCTCCGCGGCACCTCGACGTTGTAGGAGTCCATGTCGCCGTCGTCGACCTGCTGCTGAGCCAGCGTCACGAGATCGCTGCTCTGCTGGTCGCCGAGCCAGGTGGACTTGATCTGCTCCTCGTCGTCGCCCTTGAGCGTCGCGCGGATCTCCTGGTCGCCCTCGACGAAGGTCACGTCGTGGATGTCCTGGTCGTCGAAGTGCTTGACCATGGTGGCCGTCTTGACCTCTTTGTACCCGTCCGCGCCCGAGGAGAAGTTGATCACCACCAGCACCACGACGGTGATGAGGATGATCCAGAGCCAGGGGCCCTTGAAGAGACGTTTGACGTTCATGTGGCGCGGGGGTGTCCGTTCACTCAGGAGTAGACGTGCTCAGCCAGTGTGCCGATACTGCGCAAGTTCCGGTACTGCTCGTTGAAGTCAAGTCCGTAGCCGATGACGAAGGCATTGGGGATGTCGAAGCCGACGTACTTGACGTCGACGGGGATCTCCAGCGCCTCGGGCTTGCGCAACAGCGTGGCCACCTCGACCGAGGCCGGGCCGCGCGATCGCAGGTTGGCGACCAGCCACGAGAGTGTCAGACCGGTGTCGATGATGTCCTCGACGATCAGGACGTGACGGCCTTCCAAGGAGGTGTCGAGGTCCTTGAGGATGCGCACCACACCCGAGGAACGAGTGCCGGCGTACGAGGAGACCGCCATCCAGTCGATCTCGACGTGCCGGTTCAACGCCCGCGACAGGTCGGCCATGACCATGACGGCACCCTTGAGGACGCCGACGAGCAGCAGGTCCTCACCCTCGTAGTCGGCTTCGATCTGGCGCGCCATCTCGGCGAGGCGTGCCTGGATCTCGTCCTCGGTGTAGAGGGGCTTGGTCCGGTCGATGTCACTCTCTACGTGTTCGACGTCCACGGGCTCAGCCTGCCACAGGCGTGGGAACGAATCGGAGCCGGTTCCCTACGCGCACCGCGCTCACACCACCCGGCAGCTCGACCCGCCGCTGCCCGTGCCACCGCGTGACGAGTGCGTCGATCTCGCCGACATGCGCGGCGGTGAGCTCCCCCGGTCGCGCCCCGGCGGCGAGGGCCGCACGTCGCAGAACCCGCGAACGGACCGCTGGAGCGAGCACGGTGAGCGCCTCGATGCCATCGGTCATCGCGTCGTCAGCGGCGGCATCGAGGGCGTCGGCGTCGGCGCGCAGCAGATCGGCGGTGCGGGCGAGCGCCTGCGCGACTCCCCCACCGAGGATCTCCTCCATCAGCGGGAGCAGCTCGTGGCGCACACGCGCTCGTCGCAACCGCGCATCGGCATTGTGGGGGTCGCTCCACCAGTCGAGGCCGTGGGCCCGGCAGATCCGTTCGGTGTCGGCCCGGCGCAGCGGGAGCAAGGGGCGCACGAGCCGCCCCCGGCGTCCGGACATGCCGGCGAGCGACCGCGCCCCCGATCCGCGACCGAGCCCCAACAGCACCGTCTCGGCCTGGTCGTCGAGCGTGTGGGCCAGCAGCACCTGCGCGTCATCGTCGGCCGCGGCCCGCCCGAGGGCCGCGTACCGCGCCTCGCGCGCGGCCGCCTCCATGCCGCGCGGATCGGCCGGGGCGACCTCGACCTCGATCACCTCGGCCGCCACCCCCAGGGAATGCGCCGCACTCGCCGCGACACGGGCGGCCTCGATCGACGCCTCCTGCAGTCCGTGATCGATGACCACAGCCCGCAGCGGGCGCGCCATCCGCTCCGCGACGAAGGCCGTGGCCGCAGTCAGCGCGAGCGAGTCGGCACCTCCGGAGAGGGCGACGATGACCGGGCGCGGGTCGTCCTCGAGGGCTGCGCGCACGAGCGAGCGGGCCCGGGCGACGACCGGATCGAGACGTCCCGGCATGGTCGTCAGCCGTGGACGCGGGCGATCCAGCGCGCGGGGTCGTCGATCTCGGCCTTCGTCGGCAGATGCGCGGGCTCGGACCAAACGGCCGCGAATCCGTCCGCACCGACCCGATCGGTGACTTTACGGACGAACACCGCGCCGTCACGATACTGCCGCATCTTCGCCTCCAGTCCGAGCAGACGTCGCAGGATCTTGGCGAGACCCGTGCCCTGCGAGCGACGCTTGTCGAACTTGCGACGGATGCTGGCCACCGAGGCGATCAGATCCGGCCCCGCGGCATCCATGACCACATCGGCGTGCCCCTCCAGCAGGGACATGAGGCCGGTCATCTGGTCGACGATCCGGCTCTGCCGTTCGTTCTGGAACAGGTCGGAGAGCGACTTGTCGGACTCGCCGCGGATGATCCGCACGAGCTCGGGCAACGCCTCGGTCACCAGCGCGCTCACCGCGCCCTCGGAGGTGTCGGTGGCGTCGACGAATTCGTCAAGCAGCCCCTGCAGGTGTCCGCGCATCCACGGCACGCCGGTGAACTGGGCCCGGTGGGTCTCCTCGTGCAGGCACACCCATTGACGGAAGTCGCTCGGATCGGCACCGAGCTCCCGCTCGACGTGGACGATATTGGGCGCCACGAGCAGCAGCCGCCCGCCGACACCGCCGTCGACGTGGAAGGGATCGAACTGTCCGAGCACCTTGCCGGACAGGAAGGCCATCAGCGCCCCGAGCTCGACCCCCGAGGCCTTAGCGCTGACGGCACGAGCGGCCGGCGACGGCTCACGTTCGGCGGTGAGCGAGGTGACGACCGGCTCCATGATCCGCGAGAACGTGGAGAGATTCGCCTCGACCCACCGCGGACGGTCGACCACGAGTACGGGCGAGGCGGCGTCGGCCACCAGGCCGGTGTAGCTCTCGACGGGGGCGACCGAGCGTCGCGCCGCGGCCCGCAGTTCATCGACCACCTCAGCGACCTCGGCCGAATCCAGCTCAGGGCCGGGCTTGATGAAGCGGTTCGCGGTGCTCTGCGCGAGCTTCCAGTCGATCATGGCGCCTACCGTATCGACTCGTGCCCGATACATCGCGAAGACGGAGCTGCAGTGGGACCCCAGGGCGGTGAATCATCAACCATCCCGATGAGCCCTGAACCGCCGGCACCGGGCCCAGCGGAGGGCGGTGAGCAGTCAACCGCCGCGCCACAGCGCCCTGGTTGACCGCGCACCACCCGCCCGCACGTCACGATCACGGTGACTCACCAACCACCACCACGCCGCAGTGGCACATCACTCACCGGCGTCAGCCCGGGCACATTCCGGTGGTCCGTCAACCACACGTCACCGGCTCGGTGGTTGACCACTCACCGGCGTCAGCCGAGGGTGAACGACCAGACCGCGCCCACGAGAGTCGGTCAGCACGCGCAGCCGGCGACGGCACCGGCGACGGCGTCGAGCGCGGCCTGGGTCTCCAGAGGATTCAGCGCCTCGGTGTCGTCGGCCATGACCGCGAAGGCGATCGGACGGCCTCCGTCGATCGTCGCGATCCCGGCGAGGCTGTGCACGCCCGTGAGGGTGCCGGTCTTGGCCCGGACCCATCCCAGGGCGTCGGCGGCCTGGCCGAATCGGTTGCGGACCGTGCCGTCGAAGCCCCCGACCGGCAGACCGCTCAGGGTCGCCGTGGTGGCCCGGTCCCGCCCGGCGGCGACGAGGGTCTGCACCAGCGTGGTGGGGCTGATCCGGTTGCCGCGGGAGAGGCCGCTTCCGTCGTAGAGCTCGAGCCCGCCCGTCGATATCGCGGACTCATCGAGCACCGATCTCAGCGCGCTGACACCACCGGCGAAGCTCGGCTCCTCGCCGCGTCCCACGGCGATGTGGCGCAGCATGACCTCGCTCGCCTCGTTGTCGCTCGTCGCGAGGAGCTCCGCGGCGATCGTGGCCACCGGGGCGCTGCGCACCAAGGCGACGTCCGAGGCAGTGGCGGACGCCTCCCCCGCCGCGACGGTCGAGACCGTCACCCCGCGTTCGCCGAGGAGTGCCGCGAAGTCGTTCGCGGCCTCCACGGCGGGATCCAGGGAACGAACGCCGTCACGCAGGCCCTGGTCGGCCCAGAGGGAGACGATCGGGGAGACCACCCCTGGCACATAGCTCTCCTCCCAGTCCGGGCTGACCGCCGGACCGCCGAACAACGACGCGTCGTACTGCAGGGCGAACTCACCGGCGCCGACCTCGCGTGCGACTCGGTCGGCGAGGGTCTCCAGGCTCGCGGGCCGGACCGGGTCGGACTCCGCGGGCCGGTCCCGGGTCAGATACGGATCACCTCCGCCGACCAGGGTGAGGGTGGAGTCGTCGCGGACCACGCGGGTGGCGAAGCGGTCGTCCGGGCCGAGGGTCTTCAACGCGCCGTAGGCCGTGAGCACCTTGGTGGTGGAGGCGGGAACGAATCCGGTCTCATCGCCACCGGCCAGCGGGGTCCCGTCACGGGCGTCGACGGCCGCGAAGCCGACATGCGGACCGAGGGCCTCGTCCGCCAGCGGACCGGCGACGGCCTGTTTGAGGGCATTCGAGGCGATCGACGCGTCGGTGGGCTCGTCGGGCATGATTCGCGAGCCGGCCAGCGTCTGCACGCCCTCAGGGGCCGTCGCATAGCGCGCCGGGCAGGCGCCGTCGCAGATGAAGCGGTTCAGGTCGCCGCGCAGATACAGGGCGCCGATGCCCGCGAGCACGGCCAGCAGGACCCCGAACACGAGGAACCTGCTCAGCACCCTGCCCCAGCCACCTGCCGCCATAGGGGAGAGAATATAGAGTCAGCACTCGACCGATCACGCGAGGCGACGATCTCGTCTCCGCGCCGTAGACGCCGCCCATATCACCGGAGGTACCGTGTTTTTCGACGTCACCGTGGAAATCCCCAAAGGGGAGCGCAACAAGTACGAGCTCGACCACAAGACGCACCGCCTCCGTCTGGACCGCACGCTCTTCACGTCGATGCAGTACCCCGCTGACTACGGCTTCATCGACGATTCCCTCGGCCAAGACGGTGACCCGCTCGATGCGCTCGTGATCCTGCCGTTCCCGACCTTCCCCGGCTGCGTCATCGAATGCCGCGCCATCGGCATGTTCACGATGACCGACGAGGCCGGCGGCGATGACAAGATCCTGTGTGTTCCCGCCACGGACCCCCGTCAGGAGCACCTGCAGGACATCGGCGATGTCGCCCAGTTCGATCTCAGCGAGATCCAGCACTTCTTCGAGTCCTACAAGGCGCTCGAGCCGGGCAAGTCCGTCGAGGAGGGCTCCCACTGGGTGGGCCGCGCGGAGGCCGAGGTCGAGATCGAGGCCAGCTTCCAGCGCTTCCGGGACAACGGCGGCTACTGACGTCCGACCGCGCGGCCACCCCGCGTTCCGACGAAGGATGTGATTCCGCGGTTGCTATGACCGCCACGGAATCACATCCTTCGTGGTTCGCGGACGGAGGATGTGACTCGGCGGTCGCTATGACCGCCCGGGAGTCACATCTTGCGTGCTCGTTACGCCGGCGCCTCTGTCTCGGCGGGTGGAATCAGAGCACGCATGACATCGGTGAACACGCCGATGTCGACCTGAGCGTCCAGGGATCGCAGCGCTCCGAGCCCCACACCGAGGCTCAGCAGCGCGGCCGCGGCGGTCGGGACGGGCAGCCGGGAGGTGAGCCCGGCCTCCTCGACCACGTACTCGATGAGCTGCCCGATCGCCTCGCGGATCTCCCGATGCCGGGTCACCAGCTCGGCTGCCACCCACTCGTTGTGGCGGGCCACCGCTCCGAACTCGACCTCGAGGGCCGTCCAGCGAGGCTCTCCGAGACCGTCGTGCGCCCAGTCCGCGAAGGCCTTGAGCTGTGCCTCCAGGTCGGCTTCTCGAGTGAAGGCCTCCCGGACCCCGCGCACCTTCTCGGCGTGGATGAGATCGAGGACGGCGAGGCACAGTTCCTCCTTGCCGGCGAAGTTCGAATAGACGGCGCCCTTCGAGAAGCCTGCCTCGAGGGCTACCTTGTCCAGGGAGGTCGCGGCGTATCCGTCGCGTAAGAACATCTCCTTGGCGACATCGATCAATCGCCCCCGCGTCTGCGCCTGTCGTTCGGCGCGTGTCACCCTGGTCTGCGTCACCTTCGGGCCTCCTCCACTCAGATACCGATAGTATCCGAAATCCCAAGTTGACGCGAGGTTCAGGTCGCCCACTAGGCTCTGCCCCATGCGTGCGATTCAGATCACCTCACTGGACGGTCCCGATGCGATCGAGCTCAACGACGTCGAGGCGCCCGCCGATGACGCGGCGGTCGTCATCGCCGTCCGAGCCGCCGGCGTGGCCTTCCCCGAACTCCTGCAGACTCGCGGCCAGTACCAGATCAAGCCCGAGCTGCCGTTCATCCCCGGCAGCGAAGTGGCCGGGGACGTCATCAGCGCACCGGCGGACTCCGGGCTGCGCCCGGGCGACCGGGTCGCGGCGCTGCCCTTCCTCGGCGGCTTCGCCGAGCAGGTGACGGCCGAGCCTCAGTACACCTTCGCACTGCCCGATGCGATGAGCTACGAGGCCGGTGCGTCCTTCATGTTCAACTACGGCACCGCCTACTTCGCCCTCGTCGAGCGCGGCGGCTTGCAGACCGGCGAGTCGGTGCTGGTGCACGGCGCTGCCGGGGGCGTCGGCACGGCGGCGGTCCAGGTCGCCAAGGCCTTCGGCGCCGGGCGGGTCGTGGCCGTCACCTCGACCGACGAGAAGGGACAGATCGCCCTCGACGCGGGTGCCGACGAGTACGTCCTCGCTGATGGATTCAAGGATGCCGCCCTCGTCGGGGGACGTATCGACATCGTCGTGGACCCCGTGGGCGGAGACCGCTTCACCGACTCGCTGCGATGCCTGGCCGAGGACGGCCGCCTCCTGGTCATCGGCTTCACCGGCGGAGAGATCCCCACCGTCAAGGTCAACCGGCTCCTGCTCAACAACATCTCCGTCGTCGGTGTCGGCTGGGGCGCCTACGCGCTGAGCCGTCCCGGCCACCTCCAGAAGGAGTGGACGGCGATGCTGCCGCATATCGAGAGCGGGGTGCTCGATCCGGTGGTCGGCCCCAGCTGGCCGCTCGCGGAGGCCTCCCAGGCCCTCAACGCACTCGACCAGCGACGGGCCACCGGCAAGGTCGTGCTCACGGTCTGAGCGGTCGGCTCCTCCATCGGATCGTCACCTTCGACCCGCCGACGAATAGGCCATTAGTACTAGTCATGATGGGTCCAGCCGTCTAGGCTGGACCCATCATCGCGTGCTGGTCGCGATGGTTCGATGTACGAGGCGAGGGGGCCCATGTCCATCAATATCGGCGACCCGGCCCTGTCCATGCAGCTCGGCGCCGCCCGCGTGGCGGACGCCCGTCATGAGATCGCCGCCCACACCATCGCACTCCGCGCTTCGCTCTTCGGAGACGACGAGCAGTCCACACGTGAGCACTACCGCTATGACGCCGACACCCGGCGGATCCTGGCAGCACTCGATCGTCTCGAGGCTGCGCTGGACCGTTCGGCACTGGCGCAGCCCTTCCTTCCTGACGATCGTCTTTCTCGGCACGCCGGATGACATCGCCCGACGTCCCCCATCGCGATGTCATCAGCGAGAGACTGACCGAGCTGGAGAGCGAACTGCGCCAGCTGCGCGTGCACTGGAGCAGCACGGCCACGGAGGCCTACCAGTCGGCCCTCGGACAATGGCGCAGCGCCGCGGCCGATCTCTCACTCCTCCTCGAACAGGAGCCGTCCCCGACCGACGAGGGCGACGATGCTTCCGTCGCCGAGGAGACTCCTCTGCCACAGCGCACCTACCTGCACTGGGCCTGACCTCCGATCGGCGTCGTGCGAGACTGACCTGCATGGCGGTGGATCCGGAGTTCTGGCGGTCGGTGGAGGCCCTGCACGCTCCGGTCTATTTCGCCGCGGACGCGACCGACCGTTACACCGAGATCGGTCTCGCGGGGTTCTGGATGGGATACACGGCCTCGCGATCGGCGGCCCTCGGCACCCCCTCCCCCGAGCTGGTCACCGCGCTCTTCCACGGCTTCTCGCCGACGCGGATCCGCCGCGCCCTTCCCGACGCGTGGTCTCGTGCCGCGCCGGCCGAGATCCTGCGCACCCGACGGGCGATCGCCCACGATGCCCTGGCCCCGCTCCTGGCCGCCGACGACACGGTCGAGCACGTGGCACGACAGCTCACCGCCATGCTCGACGGTGCCGACTGGGCCGGTAAGCCCCTGGCGGCCGCCCACGCCGCCCTCCCGGTGCCCGAGGACCTCCTCGACCGGCTCTGGCACGCCGCGACCGTATGGCGGGAGTACCGCGGCGACTGTCACGTCGCCGTGCTCACCACCGCGGGCCTCGGCGGCGCCGCGGCGAACCGGCTGGCCCAAGCCGCCGGTCTCGTGCCGTCCACCCAGCAGGCCGCCCGAGGCTGGGACGACGACGCCTGGAGCGAGGGTGGCGAGAACCTGCGCCAACGCGGCTGGCTCACCCCCGAAGGCGTGCTCACCGACTCCGGGCGCGCGGCACGAACCCAGCTCGAGAACGCGACCGACCGGATCTGCGCCAACGGGCTCGACCATCAGGCCACGGCCCGTGCGCTGACGGTCACGGCAGCACTCACCCGACTGGCGAGACGGGTGGCTCCGCTCGTCCCCACCCTGAATCCGACGGGCGTGCGGCCGCCCACCGGCTGACCGGGACAATACCGAGGTGGATCTCTTGAACGCCTGGCGGCTGTCGGTGGGCACCTTCACGGCCATCCCAGTGGCCCCGCCCCGTGAGGTCACTCCACGCCTGAGCGGGGCCGCGGTCGCCTTGGCGCCGCTCGCGGTCGTGCCTCTCGCCGCCACCGCAGCCCTCGTGCTGTGGCTCGGTCGCGAGCTCGGGCTCGCCCCGATCGCCATCGCGGCCACCGCCGTCGCCGCGCTCGCCCTCGGCAGTCGAGCCTTCCACCTCGACGGCCTGTCCGACACCGCGGACGGGTTGACTTCGTCCTACGATCCGGCGCGAGCCCTCGAGGTGATCAAGGTCGGCAATGCCGGTCCCGCCGGCGCCGCCGCGCTCGTGCTGGTCCTCGGCATCCAGATCGGCGCGCTCACGACGCTCCTCGACGAGGCCTGGGGTCCGGTGATCGCCGCGGCTCTGATCTGCACCTCCCGTGCCGTCGCCGCGCTCGGGTGCACCCGCGGGGTGCGCGGTGCGCGCAAGGACGGCCTGGGGGTGACCTACACCGAGACGATCCATCCAGTGGTCACCACGGCGATCTGGGTGGCCATCACCGCGGCTCTCTGCCTCGGCGCCTGGGCCCTCGACCTGCCCTGGTGGCACGGTCTCCTCACAGCCGCGGCCGCGCTCGTCGCCACGGCCTGGCTGCTGCGCCGCGCCGTGCGACGCCTCGGCGGGGTCGTCGGTGACGTCTTCGGTGCCACGGTGGAGGTCTCCCTCGCGGTCATGCTGCTGTCGGCGAGCTAGGTGTGATGTCCAGGCAGGTTGTTCTCGATCCTGCTGATGGGTGGTAGCGCTCCGAGTGCGGAATGGGGCCTGTGGTGATTGTAGAAGTGCAGCCAGCCAGGCAGGGCGGCTCGGCGTTCTGCCTCTGATCTGTAGAACCGTGCGTAGGCCCAGCCGTCGGCGAGGGTGCGGTGGAACCTCTCGATTTTTCCGTTGGTCTGCGGTCGGTAGGGGCGAGTGCGTTTGTGGGTGATCTCGAGGGCTTGGCAGGCGTCGCGCCAGGCGTGTGATCGGTAGCAGCTGCCGTTGTCGGAGAGGACGCGTTCGACGGTGACGCCGCGGTCGGCGAACCACTCGACGGCCCGCTGCAGGACACCGATGGCGCTGGCCGCGGTCTCATCGGGACAGAACTCGGCGTAGGCGACGCGGGAGTGGTCGTCGATCACCGTGTGTAGGAATGCCGTGCCGATGTTCGGGTGGCCTTTTGGTGTCCGGCCGGTCCGCAACGCCGTCTGAGCCTTGTTTCGATAGCCGTGCTGCTTTCCGACGTAGCGCCAGCCGCCGTCGTCGGGAATGTTGCCGAACTTCGTGACGTCGACGTGGATCAACGACCCCGGACGCGGGTGCTCGTAACGCCTGATCGGCTCCCCGGTGACCCGATCGATGTGGCGGAGCCGATTCAAGCGACAGCGCACCAGCACCGCGTGCACCGTTGACGGCGCGAGTCCGAGCCGGCCTCCGATCTGCACTGGCCCCAACCGGTGACGCCAACGCAGCGTCACAATCCGACGCTTGACGTGCTCGGGAGTGCGGCGCGGACAAGACCTGGGCCGGCTCGACCGGTCGACCATCCCGGCCGGCCTCTCAGCACGGAACCGGGCTGCCCATTTGCGGGCGGTCACGGTCGAGACCATGAACATCCTGGCCGCCTCCGACGGCTTCCAGCCGTCCTCGACGATCAGACGGGCCAGACGAAGACGTGCTCGTGGTGTGAGGGCAGCGTTAGCGTGGACCATGAAGGCCTCCTCGGTGCGAAACGGAACCTAGACAGCTCCACTCTCACCCGGAGGCCTTCACCTATCGGGCGTGATGCAGCCGCGGGTGACAGTTGTTGTTTAGGCAGCGGCTGCTGCGTTGGTGGTGATCTTGTCCTCGTACTCGATGGGGGTCAACCCGCCGAGTGAGTCCTGGGGGCGTTGCCGGTGGTACTTGCGTTCGATCCAGACCACGATCGCCAGACGCAGCTCCTGGCGGGTCGACCAACGTCGCTGGTTGAGCACGTTGGTCTGCAGTAGCGACCAGAAGCTCTCCATGGCGGCGTTGTCGCCCGCGGCCCCGACGCGGCCCATCGAGCCGACCATTCCGTGACGGTTCAACGTGTGGCCCATCTTGCGAGAGCGGAACTGGCTGCCCCGGTCGGCGTGCAGGATGCAGCCGGCGACGTCGTGCCCTTCAGCCTTGCGGCGAGCGACGGCGTTGTTGAGTGCATCGACGGCCAGCGAGGCGGGCATCCTGTCGCTGATCGAGTAGCCCACGACTCGGTGGCCGCAGGCGTCCTTGATCGCGCAGCAGTAGAGCTTGCCCTCGGCTGTCCGGTGCTCGGTGATGTCGGTGAACCAGACCCGGTTCGGGACGTCGGCGGTGAACATCCGTTGCACGTGGTCGTCGAAGACCGGCGGCCCGGTCTTGGTGCCCTTGCCATGGCGGCGGCGTTGAGCAGCCGACAGGATGC
Source organism: Aeromicrobium piscarium (assembly GCF_007421815.1). Lineage (GTDB taxonomy): Bacteria > Actinomycetota > Actinomycetes > Propionibacteriales > Nocardioidaceae > Aeromicrobium > Aeromicrobium piscarium. Next base: position 217,662 of record NZ_VLNT01000005.1, read on the forward strand.
CCGATTGCGAGCACAGCGACCACGCGGTGCGGCGGCTCATCGACCAGCCGGCCTTCTTCGCCTCATGGCCGAGGAACCGGTAGCCGAATGTTGGGTCGGTCCTCGACGTGGGCATCGTGAAGGGCGTT
>NZ_VLNT01000006.1:0-57097 GCF_007421815.1 Aeromicrobium piscarium
CTTCGGCACTCCCTCGCCGGCAAGCCGACGGATCAACGCCCAGTCCTCCATAGTGATCACTCTCCGATCGTCGTGAGTGTTCACTTTTCAAGCGTCACAACTGTCCAGTTTTCGAGCGTCGTCGACACGCGGCGGCCGTGGTGAGCGGCGTGAGGCTGCCGGCGGCCGCCCAGACATGCAGTCGCCCCTGTAGATGGGCCAGCAGCAGGGGGACATCAGTGCGCGGGATACCGATATCGAGGTCACCGTGGGGGCGGGGCACACCGGTGAACGCCTCGATCGCCCAGCCGCCGGCGATCCACCACGGCCCGGGGTAGTCCTCCAGGAGCGCCGCCGCGTCCTGGGGCCTGCGGCCCTCCCACGGACCATAGAGGCGGACGTTCTCGTCATCAGGCGGCATGGATCGCATGATAGTTCGCTGACCGATCCCATCGAGACTTGAACCCGACGTAACGTGAGGCTCTAGCGTCGGTGCGGTCGCGCCGACCGGCGCGGTACAGGAGGACGAGCAATGAGCAGCGACACGGACCTGCGCGTCGGCGAGGTGGCCACGCGCTCGGGACTGACGGTGCGCACGCTGCACCACTATGACCGTCTCGGGTTGGTCCGGCCGAGCGCCCGCACGGCCGGCGGACACCGGCTGTACGATGCGGCCGATCTCGAACGGCTCTATGTGGTCGTCGGGCTGCGAGAGATGGGTCTCTCCCTCGATCGCATCGGGGAGGTCGTCAGCGGGGCTCTGACGGTGGCTGAGACGCTCGAGCACCAACGGGCTGCCCTCGACGCGCAGATCGTGGCGTTGACCCGTGCGCGGGACCGAGTAGTGCATGCGCAGCGCGCGGGCGGCGAGCTCGATCTCCTGGCACTCATCAAGGAGGTTGTCATGTCCAACACATTCGAGCAGTACTTCGACGCCGACCAGATCGCCCAGCTGCAGCGGAGGCGTGCCGAGATCGGCGAGCAGCGGATCGCGGAGGTCGAGAACGCCTGGCCCGAGCTGATGGCCCGGGTGGATGCCGCGATCGCCCAAGGGACCGACCCGGTGAGCGAGGAGGGCCGTGCCCTGGCGGGGGAGTGGAGCGCTCTGCTGGAGCAGTTCCACGGTGGCGACGAGGGGCTGAAGAACTCCCTGTTCCGCATGTACGAGGAGAACCAGCCGACGATCGAGGCCGAGTGGTCCGGTCCTTCCCAGGCCCAGCTGGACTTCATCACCGCGGCCCAGCGCTGACTGCCACCTGCGGCGGTAGGTCATCAACCTTTCGCCCGCGAGCGACGTTGCCTAGAGGTAGGTCCTCAACGTCATCGTGGGGCCATGGGGTTGATGGTCTACCGCCCCTGCGCTGGTGAGGTCGATGGCCTACCGCCACCCGGGCGGGAACAACGAAGGAGGGCTGCTCCCCACACGGGGGAGCAGCCCTCCTTCGTCGTACGACTGTCGGTCAGTGGACCCGCGGGACGCCCGTCTCCGAGACGCCCTGGAAGTCCTCGCCCAGGTCGACCGGATGCTGATCGGCATCGCGCAGATGCTCCTCGGCGTGCTGCATCTCCTCGACCGTCGGCTTGTCGAACGCACCGGCGTAGTACCAGCGGCGCAGCCGTGCGCGCAGCTTGGCCTTGCGACCGTTCGGCGCGTCCACACCGTTGGCATCGACGAGCTCCGGGGCCTCGAGGGCCGCGGGCGCGGGCTTCGCGCTGGTGAGCGCATACTGCTTGTCCACCGACAGGGGAGCGTGGCGCTCGGAGTACCCGCCGTCGGGCGAGCGATCGATGACGCCCGTCTCGAAGCCGTGGGTCAGCACTTCGTGATCCTTGCGCTGCAGGCTGATGCAGATCCGTCGTGTGACGATGAACGCGATGATCGGACCGAGGAAGAACATCACCCGCAGGAAGTAGGTGATCGAGTTCAGGTCCAGGCCGAAACGCAGCGCGATGACATCGTTGCCGCCGCCGATCCAGAGCAGACCGAAGGCCGTCATGCCGGCGACGCCCAGCGCGGTACGCGTCGGAGCGTTGCGCGGACGGTCGAGCAGGTGATGCTCACGGTCGTCCCCGGTGATCCACCGCTCGACGAAGGGCCAGGCACCGAGCAGCGTGAACAGGATGCCCAGGGCGCCGAGGCCAGGGATCAGCACGCTCAGTGGCCAGGTGCTGCCGAAGATGTCGAACTCCAGCGGCGGGAAGATACGCAACGCACCCTCCGCGAAGCCCATGTACCAGTCCGGCTGAGAGCCCGCGGTGACCTCGGCCGGGTTGTACGGGCCGTAGATCCAGATGCCGTTGACCGTGAAGGTCGCCGACAGGAACGCGATCACACCGAAGACGATGAAGAAGAAGCCACCGGCCTTGGCCGCGTACACGGGGAGCATCGGGTAGCCGACCACGTTCTCGTTGGTGCGTCCGGCGCCCGGGAACTGCGTGTGCTTGTGGTAGACGAGCAGCAGCATGTGCGCCGCGATCAATCCCAACAACAACGCCGGGATCAACAGGATGTGCGCCATATAGAGACGGGGGATGATCTGATCGCCCGGGAACTCGCCGCCGAAGAGGAAGAAGGAGACGTGCGTGCCCACCAGCGGGATCGACTTGATCATGCCGTCGGCGATGCGAAGGCCGGTACCCGACAGCAGGTCGTCGGGCAGCGAGTAGCCGCTGAAGCCGGCCAGGATGCCGAGGGTCAGCAGGCCCAGGCCGATGAGCCAGTTGATCTCACGAGGCTTGCGGTACGCGCCGGTGAAGAACACGCGCAGCATGTGCACCATCATCGCGGCGATGAACAGGTGCGCCGCCCAGTGATGCATCTGGCGCAGCAGCAGGCCGCCGCGGACATCGAAGCTGATGTCCAAGGCCGAGGCATAGGCCACCGACATCTCGACGCCGTTGAGCGGACGGTACGAGCCCGTGTAGACGGTCTCGGCCATGCTGGGGTCGAACCAGAGGGTCAGGAAGACACCCGTGATGAGCAGCACGACGAAGGACCAGAGAGCGATCTCGCCGAGCATGAAGGACCAGTGCTCGGGGAAGACCTTGCGCAGGTTCTTCTTGCCGAGGGCGGCCAGGCCGAGGCGCTCGTCGAGCCAGCCGACCGGACCGGCGAGCTTCTTGCCCGTCTTGGTGTCCTCGACGGGGGTGTAGGTGGAGCTCATGAGGCGTTCTCCTCATCAAGACGCTTCTGATCCCGGTCGAGGAAGGAGTACGAGGGACCGACGATCTCGGGGAAGTCGCTCACCGCGATCAGGTAGCCTTCGTCGTCCACCGCCAGCGGGAGCTGGGGGAGCGGCCGGTATGCCGGGCCGAAGACGACCTTGCCGTTGTCGGCGAGGTCGAAGGTCGACTGGTGGCAGGGGCACAGCAGGTGGTGGGTCTGCTGTTCCCACAGGCTGATCGGGCAGCCGACGTGGGTGCAGATCTTGGAATAGCAGAGGATGCCGTCGATGCCCCAGTTCTCGCGACCCTCGGCCGGCGTGATGTCCTCCGGGCGCATCCGCACCAGGATGACGGCGGCCTTGGCCTTGGCATTGAGGACATCGTGACCGTGCATGACCGCGTGACCGTCGTCATCGGTCTCGTAGAAGATCGCCGGCTGGCCGTTGACCAGCTGCCCGACCTCGATATCGGAAGGCCGCAGGGGCTGTCCCGAGACATCGTTGACGACCCGCATGCCGGGCTCCCACACGGTGTGCGCGAGCGTGTCGCCGGGCAGCGGACCCATGTCGCGCAGCATGACGATCGCCGGGAGGCCCATGGCGCCGAGAGCGCCGAGCAGGCTGTTGCGGATCAGCGGACGGCGACCGATGCCGGACTCCTCGATGCCGTCGTTGACGGCCGTCATGGTCGCGGTGCGATCCTCGACCGAGGAGGCCGCCGGGTGACGCATCTCGATCATCTCGTGATCGCCCATGAGCTTCTTGGCCCACTGGATGATGCCGATGCCGATGAGCAGCAGGGCGCCGGCGAGGGTGATGCCGAGCGTGAAGTTGAGGGCCGACCAGTTGGTGCCCGGGATGACGATCAGCTGGTCCTGGCCGATCGTGAAGTACGCGACGCAGAAGCCGATCAGCAGCAGCGTGGCGATGCCGAACATGCCGGCGATCTGACGCTCCGTGCGCTTCTCCTGCGCCGGATCGACGTCCTGGGGGCGGTACTGGTGCGCCGGCAGGCCCGGATCGGCGATCGGGTCGCCGGCGGGGGTGCGCTCTTCGATATCGCTGCTCATGCCCTCTTCTTCTTCGTTCTCGTGCCGTGCCAGCCGATCCAGGTGGCGAATCCGACCAGACCGCCGATGCCGAGCACCCAGACGAACACGCCGTCGCTGACCGGACCGAAGTTGCCGCCGCTGAATCCGCCGTAGTCGGGCTCGGTGCTCATGGCGCGGACATAGCCGATGACCGCGAGCTTCTCCTCAGGCGTGATGACGTCATCGGAGAAGACGGGCATCTGCTGGGGACCGGTCTGCATGGCCTCGTAGATGTGCTTGGCCTCGACGCCGTGCAGGCTGGGCGCGTAGCGCCCGTTGGGCAGCGCGCCACCGGCACCGACGGAGTTGTGGCAGGCGGTGCAGTTGGTGCGGAAGAACTCGCCGCCCTGGGCGATCTCCTCATCGGAGAGGCTCTCGTAGTCCAAGTAGCGCTCGTCGGGAATCTGCGGCCCGGGGGCCAGTGAGGCGACGTACGCGGCGACCTGCGAGATCTCCTCCTCGGAGTACTCGACCTTCTTGCGGGGGGCCTGCGGCGCGGTCTGTGCCATCGGCATGCGGCCGGTGCCCATCTGGAAGTCGACCGAGGCGGCGCCGACGCCGATCAGCGAGGGGCCGTAGTTGCCCGGGTTGTCACCGGTGCCCTCCGTCGCGACGCCCTGCGCGTTGACGCCGTGGCAGCTCGCGCAACCGACCAGGAAGAGCTGACGCCCCGCCTCGATGTCGTCGATCGACGTCGTCTCGGCCGTCGCCGCCTTGGGGGCCACCGCGGCGTACAGGCCACCCGTGATGAGCAGGCCCACCGCGAGAACTAACAGGCCGGCCAGGGGGTGGCGGCGTCTGGTCGACAATGTGCGCACCGAGAACCTCATTCCTCAACGATTTTCGTCAGCGTATCGGTGATAACGCGGGGATGTGACGGTTAGGTGAGCCTTGCTCACTGGATCAGGTAGATGGCCGCGAACAGCGCGACCCAGACGACATCGACGAAGTGCCAGTAGTACGACACGACGACCGCCGAGACGGCTTGTTCGTGAGTGAACTTGCGGGCCACATAGGTGCGCCCGATCACCAGGAGGAAGGCCAGTAGACCGCCGACGACGTGGATACCGTGGAAGCCGGTCGCCAGGTAGAAGAGGCTGCCGTAGGCCGAGCTCTGGATGGTCACGCCGTGCTCGACGAGCTCGGCGTACTCGAACGCCTGACCGCCGATGAAGATGGCACCCATGATGTAGCTGAGGATGAACCACTCGCGCATGCCCCACTTGCCGATCTGCAGCAGTGAGCCCTCGCGACCGGCGCGGCCACGCACCGCGGCGAAGACGCCGAACTGGCACGTGAACGAGGACAACACCAGGATCGTGGTGTTGGCGGTCGCGAACTGCAGGTTGAGGAGTGCGGTCTCCTGCGCCCAGAGCTCCGGAGCGGCGCTGCGCACGGTGAAGTACGCAGCGAACAGCGCCGCGAAGAACATCAGCTCGCTGGAGAGCCAGACGATCGTTCCGACCGTCACATACGACGGCCGTCCTTCGACGCCGTGGAGCCGGGACGCGGGGATCGCAGAAGTAGTCGCCACACCCTCATTATGTACGATTCGATTGTGACCGGTCACGACACCCTGCGGGTCCTTCTGTACAGCGATGATCGCGACGTTCGGATGGCGGTCAAAACCGCCATCGGGGAGCGTCCGCACCCCGATCTCCCGAGCGTCGAATTCGTCGAGGTCGCCACCGAGCCGGTGGTGCACCAGCGGCTCGACGAAGGGGGCATCGACCTCGTCATCCTCGATGGCGAGTCGGTCCCTGCGGGCGGCATGGGCATCGCCCGCCAGATCAAGGACGAGATCTTCCACGCCCCCCCGGTCATCGTCCTGACCGCCCGCGAACAGGACGCCTGGCTGGCGACCTGGTCGCGAGCGGAGGCGGCCGTGCCTCAGCCGATCGATCCACTGCGCATGGCCGATGTGTTCTGCGAGGTCGCGCGCGGCCTCGCCGCCGCTCCGCGATGAGCCACACCTGGCCGCAGGTGCTGGCATCGCTCGTCGCCGGCACCGACCTGGACGCCGATACCGCGCGGTGGGCGATGGGGCAGATCCTCTCCGGCGAGGCGTCCGCCGCGCAGATCGCCGGCTTCGCGGTCGCGCTGCGCCAGAAGCGGGAGACGCTGCCGGAGGTCGAGGGTCTCGTGGCGGCGATGTACGCCGAGGCCACCACTCTGCGGATCGACGACCGGGTCGTCGACATCGTCGGTACCGGCGGCGACATGGCCAAGACGGTCAACATCTCCTCGATGTCGGCGGTCACCATCGCCGGGGCGGGCGTCGGCGTCGTCAAGCACGGCAACCGCGCCGCGTCGAGCCAGTCGGGGACGGCGGACGTGTTCGAGCGCCTCGGGGTGCGCCTCGATCTGCCTGCCGAGCGGATCGCCGATGTCTATGCCGAGGCGGGCATCACCTTCTGCTTCGCCCCCGTGTTCCACCCCGCACTGCGATTCGCCGGACCTGTGCGCCGGGAGCTGGGCATCCCCACGATCTTCAACTTCCTCGGGCCGTTGACCAACCCCGCCCACGCCTCGGCGGCGGCGATCGGCTGCGCGGACGCCCGGATGGCGCCGCTGATGGCCGGTGTGATGGCGGGTCGCGGCGCCGATGCCTTCGTCTTCCGAGGCGACGATGGGCTCGACGAGATCACCGTGTCCGCCACCACGCAGGTGTGGCTCCCCGGTCACGACGGGCGGATCGTCGTCGAGATCTTCGATCCGCGCGAGCTGGGCTTCGAGCTCGCAGCCCCCGAGGCGCTGCGCGGCGGCGACCCGGAGTTCAACGCCGATGTCTTCGCTCGTGTCATCGACGGGGAGTCTGGTCCGGTGCGCGACGCCGTGCTGCTCAACGCCGGTGCCGGGATCGCCGCGCATGTGGCAGCGCCGGGCACCTTCACCGAGCGACTCGCCGACGGCGTGCGGCGGGCCGCCGAGTCGATCGACTCCGGTGCCGCGCGCGCGACGCTGGACCGCTGGAGCCAGATCACGCAGCGCCTCGCCGGCTGACCCACTTCGGCCCCTGTTCTTCCCCAGATTTGGCCAGTTGTGGCCCGTTTTCCAGGCAGGAAACGGGCCACAACTGGCCAAATCTGGGGTCGGGGTCCGCCCGAGGTCGAGGGTCAGTCCAGGCCGATGGAGAAGGCGTCCTCGAGGTCGTGGCGGCTGAAGGCACGATAGGCGATCTGCGTCTGGGTGCTGAGCACGCCGGGCACCTTGTTGATGCGGTCGGGGACGACGCGGGCGATCTCGTCGTGAGAGCGCACGCGCACCATGGCGATGAGATCCAGCTCGCCGGTCACGGAGTAGACCTCGCTGACCCCGGAGATCTCGGCGATCTGCTGGGCGATCTCGGAGATCTGCGAGACCTCGGCCTCGATGAAGACAATCGCGGTGATCACACAGTGAGCATAGATCGATGGACCTCATAGCGGTCGAGGTGGCGTGCGGTGCTCCACCGTGGAGACGCCCACGTCCCTTCGATGAGCCGCACCCCGGGTTGCTCGAGCCAGCGGAGCACCGCCTCCGTCTCCTCGACGAGGGCTGCCGGCGCCGGCCCGGCCGGGGTGGCCACCGACTCGGCGGTGGCCACGAGGGCCTCGATCCAGGGCCAGGTCGCCGCACGCCGGGGGAGGATTCCCGCAGCCGCCAACCGGCCGTGGCGGACGATGTGGACTTCCCAGCCGTCGGAGTGGGGAGATGCCGCGATCAGCTGCGGAGTCCTGGCGAGCCCGGCGATCCGCTGAGCGCGCCGGCTGCCGCGCAGGAAGGCGGTGAGCCGATCGCGCCAGACGCCGGCTTGCTCGTATCGCTCCCGCTCGGCCTGCTCGCGCATCTTGGCATCGATCCGCTCCACGACGGCGCCGTGTCGGTCTCCACGCAGGGCATCTCGCAGACGCTCCACCTCGACGGCGTACGCCGCGGCGTCGGCCGAGCCGTCACAGGGGGAGAGGCAGCGACCGAGGTCGGCGAGAGCACACGGTGATCGGCGCGGCTCCTTGCCGAATCGCGTGGTGCACTGGCGCACCCGGAAGGTCTCGTGCAAAGCGGCCACAGCCGCCTCCGCGGCGGCTCGACGGAAGGGCCCGATGTAATCGGCGTCATCGCTCACGCGGTTCACGATCGAGAGCCGCGGCCACGGCTCGCGCGTGAGCTTGATCCACGACTGACGCTCGGGGAACTTGGAACGCCGGTTGTAGGGCGGGCGATGCGCGTCGATCAGCCGCAGCTCGCGGACGGCAGCCTCCAGGGCGGTGCTGCACGACACGGTGTCGACGCGCTCGGCGATCGCGAGCATCTCGCCCATGCGCGAGCGGGTCTCGGACCGCGTGAAATAGGAGCGCACCCGTTTGCGGAGGGACCGGGAGGTGCCGACGTAGAGGACCCGGTCGTCGCGATCGCGGAAGAGATAGACGCCCGGACCGTCGGGCAGCCCGTCGGCGAGATGGCGTCGCCGCCGCTGCGCCGGCGCGACGGCGGCCGTGAGATCGCGAACCTCCTCGAGCGTGTCCACGCCGAGGGAGCCGAGCCTTTCGAACAGCGTGTGCAGGACGTCGACCGTGGCCCGGGCATCGGTGAGCGCGCGGTGATCGGGGACGACATCGGAGAAGCGTGCCGCGAGCGTGGCGAGTTTCACATTGGGGACCTCATCGCGTAGGAGCGCACGGCGGGCGATCACCGCGGTGTCTAGGACCTCGAAGCGTGGCCAGGGCAGTTCCAGCTGGGCCGCGGCGTGCTTGAGGAAGCCGGTGTCGAAGGGGGCGTTGTGGGCGACGAGCACGCAACTCTGAGCGAACTCCAGGAAGCTCGGCAGGACCTCGGCGATGCGGGGAGCGTCGATGACCATCTGATCGGTGATACCCGTGAGCACGGTGATGAAGGCGGGGATCGACTCGTCGGGGTTGACGAGCGTCTGGAACTCCCCAAGCACCTCCCCGCCGCGCACCTTGACCGCGCCGACCTCGGTGATCTTGGAGCCCTTGGCGGGGGAGCCGCCGGTGGTCTCCAGGTCGACGACGCAGAACGTGGTGTCGTGCAGGGGGCGGCCGAGGTCCTCGAAGCTGGGTTGGAACACGTCGATCACCCTAGGGACGGCCACTGTCATTTCCGTCCGAGCCGCGCACCGAGCACATCCCACGACACGCCGGACCGAAAGTGTCAGTGGGTCTCCCTAACGTCGAGCACATGAAGGACATGAGCTTTGCCACACCGCTTCCCGGGCCAGACGGAGACCCTCTCGTCGTCGACTGCGACAGCTGTGTCGTGCGTAGCCCCGGGGCCTGCGGCGACTGTGTCGTCAGTGTGCTGCTGGGGCCGCCGCAGGATGTCGTCGCCCTCGATGATGCCGAGCGTTCCGCCCTCGGCGCCCTTGCCGATTCCGGACTCGTCCCCCCACTTCGGCTGATGACCCTCGACGATCCGCCGACGCACCGAGACGCGAGTTGAATCAACCCCGCTCGTTGCCTAGAGTGATGCCTTGTGTCATCGATGAACTCCATCGACCGATGGGGGCGATGACACCGCCGAATCGCCTTCGGGCGGACCGGGGAACCAATCAGTGTGGGGTGAATCCTCGCCGGACCATGTCCGTCGGGGTAGGGCAGCCTTGAGCCCGAATCCGTCAGCTCACCCGGTAGGCGTCGAGGTATCGAGCAGGAGTTGATCCGTGCCACGCACGCATCGCACGACGCGCCTTCGCGCGCTCGCCGTCGGAACGACGTCATTGGGCCTCGCGGCCGTCATGAGTCTGACGTCGGCACAGGCTGACCCGCAGGTCACCGCCGACGACGTCGAGCAGGCCTTCCACGCCGCCGAGGCGGCCAATGAGGAGGTCAACCAACTCACCGAGGATCAAGAGACGCTGCAGCGCCGTATCGACGCGCTCACGCAGGAGATCGAGCAGGTCCAGGCGCAGTACGACTCGCAGCGCACCGAGCTCGAGTCCGCCATCGTGCAGCAGCACCTGGATGCCCCGCTCGGCCCGACGGTGAACCTCATCGCGAGCAAGGACGCCCAGGTCTTCCTGGACGGTCTGAGCGCCGTCGACGCGCTCAACACCTCGCGCTCGGAGGCCCTCGACGCGTTCTCCGACACCAACCGCGACCTTCAGAATCGCCAGAAGCAGCTCGAGCAGCATCGCGCCAAGCTCGAGGCCGCGGTGGCCGAGGCCGAGGAGAAGCAGGCCGAAGTTCAGAGCGCCTACGAGCAGGCCCAGGCCGATCTCGATCGTCTCGATGCCGCGCAGCAGGAGGAGATCAACGCTCCCGGCGAGACCGAGGCGCCCGATGTCGAGATCCCCCCGGGCAGCGGCAATGCACAGGCGGCGATCGAGTTCGCCCTCGCCCAGCTCGGCGACCCCTATGTCTACGGCGGCACCGGACCCGACAGCTGGGACTGCTCGGGCCTGACCCAGGCCGCCTGGGCGGCTGCGGGCGTCTCGCTGCCGCGCGTCGTGGGCCCGCAGATCGATGCCGGCACGCGGATCCCGCTCAGCGAGGTCCAGCCGGGCGACCTCGTGGCGTACTCGAGCATGTCGCACATCGGCATGTACATCGGCAACGGCCAGGTCATCCACGCTCCGCGTCCGGGTAAGACCGTCGAGATCGTCGGCCTCGGCGGGTTCGACGTCGCCGCCCGCGTCGGCTGATCGACCGACACCATGCCTGAGGGGCCCACGGCGGGCCCTTCGCGGGTGGTGCGAGCCAATCTGCTCGCCCTCGCCGCGCTGATCGTGATGGGCGCCGGGGTGCTGCTATGGCAGCAGCCCTGGCGCCCATCGTCGTCGGTGGACGACGTGTCCTATCCCGATGACCCCGCGCGCGTCATCGATCAGCAACTGCGGGCGATGAGCGACGCGACCGGAGAGGAGCTCGTCACCGCGGCCGGTGGCACCGAGACCGCCCGGACCGCTGCGGCTGCGCTCGATCTCCTCGGCGGCCAGAAGGTTCGCTTCGGCTATGTCGACGGGGGACAGGCCCCCACCCGCGACGACGGCTCGACGACCGTCACCGTCCGCGTCACCTGGCAGACGGACGGCTCTGTGCTTCCCGCAGCGGAACGTGCCAGCGAGGTCCAGCTGGTGATGCGTCCGGACGGGGATCGATTCGCCTGGGCCGGCACGGATCACCGCGGGGGCGAGCCCCTTCCGCTGTGGCTGGCCGGCGAGATCGCTGTCGACGCCGACGCCGACGCCGTGGTCGTCGCCCTCGGGGATGCGAGTGACGACCTGGCCGAGCTCGCGCCCATCGCCACCGCGGCTGCCCAGCGAGCGCGTGAGGAGCTGGGCGAGACGGCCGCCGACCGATTGGTCCTGGTCGTGCCGCCGACCGACGCCGCGCTCGGACGGCTCGCCGGCCGTGCTCCCGATGAGGCTGCCGCCATCGCCGCGGTCACCACTCGTCTGGACGCGACATCGGATGCGGGGGCGGTCGTCGCACTGAATCCGGCGGTCTTCGCCGAGATGGACGAGCGGGGTCGTCGCATCGTCCTGGTCCATGAAGCGGTGCACCAGCTGACCCGGGTCGTCGGGTCGCGGGTCGAGATGTGGGTGGCCGAGGGCTACGCCGATGAGATCGCTTTGCGCGGGGACGCCGCGGGGCTGGAGACGAGCGCGGGGCGCATCCTGGCGGAGGTGCGTCGCGAGGGTCCGCCGGCGGCGCTACCCGGGCCTCAGGACTTCGGCGATGCCGAACGCGTCACCGCGGTGTACGAGTCGGCCTGGCTCGCGATCCGGATGCTCGTCGAGGAGTACGGCGACGAGCGGGTGCGGGAGTTCTATGATGCCGTCGTCGCCGGAGCTGAGGTGGACGTGGCCCTGCGCGAGATGCTCGGCACCGATCTGGCGTCCGTGACGGCGCGATGGCAGGACTACCTGGTCGCGCTCGCGTCCTGAGGGACCGGCTGGTAGCGGTACGCCATTACCCCAACCGGTCCCGCATACGGTTGATGCTCTACCTCTGCCGGCAGGGTGAGGTTGATGGCCTACCGCCACCGGGTGAGGGCGCTCAGCGGACGTAGAGGGACTCGACCAGGTCGTGGAAGTCGCGCAGCACGACGGGTCGCTTCACCTTGAACGAGGGGGTCAGATAGCCGTTGTCCTCGGTCCAGTCCTCGTCGAGGATCACGAACTTGCGGATCGACTCCGCCCGGGACACCTGGGTGTTGGCCTCGTCGATGGCGCCCTGGACCGCCTCGCGCAGCTCCTCGTCGTCGAGCGAACCCTCCCAGTGCTCCTGGTCGATCGTCACGAGTGCGCCGATGAACGGCTTGCCATCGCCCACCACGAGGCACTGGCTCACATACGGGTGGGCCCGCACGCGGTCTTCCAGCACGCTGGGCGAGACGTTCTTGCCGCCCGCCGTGACGATGATCTCCTTCTTGCGCCCGGTGATCCGAATGAAGCCGTCGTCATCGATCTCACCCAGGTCGCCGGTGTGGAACCAGCCGTCCTCCGTGAGCACCTGCGCGGTCGCCTCCGGGTTGTTCCAGTAGCCGCCGAAGACCTGCGGACCACGAAAGAGCAGCTCGCCGTCCTCGGCGACCCGTACCTCGGTGTCGGGGAAGGGCAGACCGACCGTGCCCATGCGCTGCCGCTCGACCCGATTGGCCGCGAGGGCCGCGGTGGTCTCGGTGAGGCCGTAGCCCTCCAGCACGATGACGCCGATGCCGCGGTAGAAGTGGCCGAGGCGATCGCCCAGGGGAGCGCCTCCCGAGATCGCATACCGTGCCTTGCCGCCGAGCGCGTCGCGCAGCTTGCCGTACACGAGCCGGTCGAAGAGCGAGTGCCGAAGGCGCAGTCCGAGGCCCGCTCGACCACCGTCCTCGGTGGCGCGGCTGTAGGCGATCGCCGCCTGAGCGGCGCGGTCGAAGATCTTGCCCTTGCCCTCCGCGTAGGCCTTGGCGCTGGCGGAGTTGAAGACCTTCTCGAACACGCGTGGCACGCCGAGCACGAAGGTGGGCTGGAACTCGCCGAGATGCTCCACGAGATCGGGGATGTCGGCGGTGTGCCCGAGCACGGCGCCCGAGCGGATCGCGCCGATCTGGATGATCCGCGCGAAGACATGGGCGAGGGGGAGGAAGAGGAGCGTCGAGGCTTCGGGCTCGGCGAACATCTCCGGCAGCACGTCGATGGCGCCACCCAGCTCGGCGCGGAAGTTCCCGTGGGTCAGCTCACAGCCCTTGGGCCGTCCGGTGGTCCCTGAGGTGTAGATGAGCGTGGCGATCGACTCCGAGGACAGCGTCGCGAGACGCTCGTCGATGGTGGCGTCGTCGACATCCTCGCCCGCGGCGGGCAGCGCGGTCAGGACGTCCTCGATGGCCCGGATCCTGCCGACTGCCGGGGCCTCGGACCGCGCGTCTTCGACGCGGTCACGATGCTCCTCGGTCTCGACGAAGACGTGGGTGGCCCCCGAGTCGGAGAGGATCCAGGCGATCTGCGAGGCCGAGGAGGTCTCGTAGACCGGCACGCTGACGGCACCCGCCCACCAGATCGCGTAGTCGAGCACCGTCCACTCGTAGCGGGTCTTGGCGACGATCGCGACCCGGTCGCCGGCCTGCACGCCCTCAGCCACCAGGCCCTTCGCGGCGGCCACCACCTGGGCATGGAACTCGCGTGTGGTGACCTCGCCCCAGGCACCGTCGACCCGCCGGCGCAGTGCGACCTCGTCGGGCGCCTCGACGACGCGGTCGAGCAGGTCGTGCGAGAGGTTGCCGAGATCACTGGCAGGCGCTGCGGTACTCACAGTCCGCCACCCTACCTCCGGTGCCCGCTGCGCACCGCCGCCCCTCGCTAGGCTGTACGGGGAGCGATGTTCCCGGCCGTTCACCACTGACCCAGGAGATTTCGATGGCGCGCACCGAGAGCAGCATCGTCGTGACCGCGCCGGCGGCCGATGTCATGGCGGTGATCGCCGACTTCGAGCGCTATCCGCAATGGGCCACCGGCATGCAGGAGGCTGAGATCCTCGCCGAGGGGTCGGACGGTCGCGCCCTCGACGTACGATTCGTGCTCGCCGCGGCGCCGATCAGCGACGAGTTCACCTTGCGTTACGACTGGGACGGCGACCGTGGAGTCTCCTGGAGCCTCCACGGCGATGCCTCGATGCTCACCGCGATGGACGGCGCCTATCTGCTGCGTCCGGTCGACACCGGCACCGAGGTGACCTATCAACTGCGCGTCGACGTCAAGGTGCCGCTGCTGGGCATGCTGAAGCGCAAGGCGGAGAAGGTCATCATCGACACGGCGCTCAAGGGATTGAAGAAGCGTGTCGAGGCGATCGCCGGGGCGAGCGATGGCTGACCGGCTCGCGATCGGCATCGACATCGGCGGGACCAAGATCGCCGCGGGAGTCGTTGACGAGGACGGGCGCCTGCTGGCGCAGAGCCGGCGCGAGACGCCCACCACCGATCCCGTCGCGATGGTCGACGCGATCGCCGAGATCACCGCGGAGTTCCGCGAGGACTGGCCCGTGCGGGCCCTCGGCGTCGGGGCAGCCGGCTATGTCGACGCCTCGCAGTCCACGGTCGTGTTCTCTCCGCACCTGGCGTGGCGCCACGAGCCGCTGCGCGATGCCATCGCCCGGCGGACGCGGCTACCGGTGCTCGTCGACAACGATGCGAACGCGAGCGGCTGGGCCGAGTGGCGGTTCGGCGCGGCGCAGAACGAGGCCGATCTGGTGATGGTGACCCTCGGGACCGGCATCGGCGGGGCGATCGTCATCGACGGGCAGCCCTATCGAGGCCACTTCGGCATCGCCGGGGAGTTCGGTCACATGCAGGTCGTCCCCGACGGCCGGCCCTGCGAGTGCGGCAACAGCGGCTGCTGGGAGCAGTACGCCAGCGGCCGTGTGCTCCAGCGGCGAGCACAGGCGGCGGTCGAGGAGGGGACGTCGTTCGGAGCCGCGCTGCTCGCCGCGGCGGACGGGAACCGCGCGCGGGTCGACGGCACGCTGGTCGGCCGCTTCGCCGCACAGGGCGAGGAGGAGGCGGTCGCCTGGCTGACGGAGGTCGGCGACTGGCTCGGCGTCGGTCTGGCCAATGTCGCGGCCGCCCTCGATCCGGGGGTGTTCGTCGTGGGCGGAGGGGTGAGCGCGAACGGCGATCTGCTGCTGGGGCCGGCGCGGGCGGCCTTCGGGCGGAGCCTGACCGGTCGCGGCTATCGCGCTGAGGCGCGCATCGTCGGAGCGCACCTGGGCCCCGAGGCCGGCCTGATCGGCGCCGCCGACATGGCCAGGATCACAGCTCGGCGCCGTCGTCTGGCCAGTCCCGGTGCGAGGGTCCGCGTTCGGGGAGCCGCCAGAACAGCCAGGCCACCGAGACGATCGAGGCGACCGTCAGCAGAGCAATGAGCCAGCTGGCGACCCAGAAGTCGAACAGGAACGACGCGATCAGCACGACGGGTGCCGCGAGCACGCCGACCCAGGCCAGCCCGGTGCCCGGAGCCGGGCGGACGCGTGCCGGAGGGACCTGGCGGTAGAACGGCACCTCGTCGTCGCCATCGTCATCGCGCAGCTCCGGCGGTAGATCATCGTCGAGGTCGGCCGGACCGGCGGGCACGACATCCTCCGACTCACGTTCGCGGGCATGACGTTCGGCGGCCTCGTCGAGGTCGGGCAGATCGCTGAGATCCAGATCCAGCCCCTCGACGATCCGATCGAATGCGTCGCGCTCGTCGCGCTCGTCCATGGCGACATCCTCGCACCAGTGGGGCCGCGCGGGCCAGGGGAGGTATGGTTCCGTCGTGCTCTACTGGTTCTTGAAGTACCTGGCGTTGGGCCCGCTGCTGCGCGTCATCTTCCGTCCGTTCGCCGAGGGGCTCGAGAACGTGCCGTCCGAGGGCCCGGTCATCCTGGCCGTCAATCACCTCTCTTACAGCGACTGGCTGTTCATGCCGCTGGTGATGCCGCGTCGAGTGACCTTCGTGGCGAAGGCCGAGTACTTCGAGGCGCCGGGCGTCAAGGGCTGGCTGCAGAAGAAGTTCTTCGGCGGCACCGGCCAGGTTCCCATCGATCGCACGAGTGGATCCTCCGCCGCCGGGGCGCTCAAGACGCAGCTGCGGCTGTTGTCCGAGGGAGAGGTGTGCGGCATCTTCCCCGAGGGCACGCGCTCCCACGACGGCAGGCTCTATCGCGGGCGCACGGGCGTCGCCCGGGTCGTGCTGGAGGCCAAGGTGCCGGTCATCCCGGTAGCGGTCATCAATACCGACGTGATCGCCCCTCCCGGCAAGGTCTTCGGACGCTTCGCCAAGCCCGGTGTCCGCTTCGGTGAGCCCCTCGATTTCAGCCGCTACGAAGGGCTCGAGGGCGATCGCTTCATCCTGCGCGCGGTGACCGACGAGATCATGTACGAGATCATGAACCTCTCCGGACAGGAGTACGTCGACCTCTACGCGCAGGATGCCAAGAAGCGTGACAAGGAGCGCGCCGATGCCGAGCGCAAGGCCGAGGAGAAGGCGGCGGCCGACGAGGTCTGGGACGAGATCGCCGAGTAGGCGAAACCACGATCCGGCCGCCGATGGCGACCGCGTATCCTAGTGCGGTGAGCATTCCCAGCCTTGACGACCTGCGCGCGATCGGCGCCGCACAGCAGCCGACCTACGCCGATTCGATCGACCGTGACCGCACGGTCGACACGCTGCGGAAGATGCCGCCGCTGGTCTTCGCGGGCGAGTGCGATGCCCTGCGCGACAAGATGGCCGCCGTCGCCCGCGGCGAGGCCTTCCTGCTGCAGGGCGGGGATTGCGCCGAGACCTTCGAGGGCGTGACGGCCGAGAACACCCGTAACAAGCTGCGGGTGCTGCTGTCGATGGCCGTCGTCCTCACCTACGCCGCGAGCGTGCCGGTGGTGAAGGTCGGACGCCTGGCCGGACAGTTCGCCAAGCCGCGCTCGAGCGATGCCGAGACGCGCGACGGTGTCACGCTGCCCGCGTACCGCGGTGATGCCGTGAACGGCTTCGAGTTCACCCCCGAGGCCCGCCGCCACGACCCCCAGCGTCTGCTGGACGTCTACCACGCATCGAGCTCCACGCTGAACCTCATCCGCGCCTTCACCACCGGCGGCTACGCCGACCTGCGCCAGATGCACGAGTGGAACACCGACTTCGTGCGCAGCAGCCCCGTCGGCGAGCGCTACGAGCGCGTCGGCGCGGAGATCGACCGCGCCCTGGCCTTCATGTCCGCGATCGGGTCCGACCCAGCCGAGCTGCACACGGTCGACTTCTACTCCTCGCACGAGGCGCTGGTGCTGGAGTACGAGCACGCCCTCACGCGTATCGATTCGCGCACGGAGCGCCCGTACGATGTCTCGGGCCATTTCGTGTGGATCGGGGAGCGCACCCGCCAGCTCGACGGCGCGCACGTGGAGCTCCTCAGCCACATCGCCAATCCGATCGGCGTCAAGCTCGGCCCCACGTCGACCGCCGATGACGCGATCGCGCTGTACGAGAAGCTCAATCCCGAGCGCACCCCCGGCAAGGTCACTTTCATCACCCGCTTCGGCGCGGAGAAGATCCGTGACCTGCTGCCGCAGCTCATCGAGAAGGTCGGCGCGGCCGGTGTCGAGGTCGCGTGGGTGACCGATCCGATGCACGGCAACACCTTCGCCACCGACAACGGCTACAAGACCCGCGACTTCGACGCGGTCATCGACGAGGTCCGTGGGTTCTTCGAGGTGCACCGTTCGCTCGGCACCTGGCCCGGAGGCCTGCACGTCGAACTGACCGGCGACGACGTCACCGAGTGCGTCGGCGGCGGCTCGCGGCTCTCGGCCGCCGACCTGGAGACCCGCTACGAGACATTGTGCGATCCGCGCCTCAACCGGGCGCAGTCGCTCGAGCTGGCCTTCCTCGTCGCGGAGATGCTCGGCCACAACTGACCCCTCCTGCCGCTGGGCGGTGACCTACGCACCCCTCACGGGCGGGGAGCGGTGATCTACGCACCTCTCGCCAGCCGCGAGACGTGCGTACGTCACCGCCCTTCCACGGGAGGGGTGCGTAGGTCACCGCTGGGCGGGCGGCTAGCTGAAGAAGACGGTGACGGTGTCACCGCGCTCGCGCTCGGATCCTGCGCTGGGGCTCTGGAAGCGCACCTTCGGATCGTCGCCGGCGAGCGGATTGCGCGTCGCGTTGATCTCCAGGCCGAGATCCTCCAAGGCCTTGCGGGCCTCGTCCTCGGTCATGCCCGACAGGTCCGGCACCTCGATGATCTCCGGGCCCTGCGAGACCACGATGGTCACCGTGTCGCCGCGGAAGGCGCTGCCGCCCTGCGGGTTCTGCGAGATCACGACGCCCTCGTCGACCTCGTCGCTGAACTGCTCCTCGACATTGACGAGGAATCCGGCCTCCTGCAGACCGGCCTGTGCCTCGTCGGCCGTCTTGCCGGTGAAGTCGGTGATGGCGATCGGTTCGCGACCCTTGCTGATGACGAGGTCGAGCGAGGTGTCGCGCTTGACCTGCTCGCCGACCTCGTGATTGGCGATGCGGATGACGCTGCCCTCGGGAATCTCCTCGTGGAACTCCTCGGAGGTCTCGCCGATCTGCAGATTGAGCGAGCCGACGACCGTGCGGGCCTCGTCGAGGGTCTTGCCGGCGAGGTCGGGGATCTCATAGCGTTCCTGGCCCTTGGAGATCGTGATCGAGATGAGCGTCCCGGGCAGCACCCGCTCTCCGGGCTCGGGATCGGTCGAGATCACGTGGTCGGCCGGGATCTCCTCGTCGAAGGCGTCCGGGGCGAACTCCACCTCGAAGCCTGCCGACTCCGCTGCCGAGACGGCTTCCTCGCGGCTCATGCTGGTGAGATCGGGGGCGTCGGTGTAGCGGCCGTCCGCGAGATACCAGCCGGCGAACGCGACCACGGCGAGGGCGACCAGAGCGGCCAGCAGCAGGACCGCACCGCGCCGCGGCCGCCGGCGTGACGCGGGTGCCTCCTCGGCCGGTTCCTCCTCGACCACGCCCGCCGCGGCCGGGGCCCAGGCCATGGTGTGCTCGGGGAGGGCGGCACGCGTGGCCACCGTCGCGTGCTCGTCGGCATCGAGGGGAAAGCCGGTGAGATCGACCTGCTGCGTGGGCTCGTCGGCGGCATCGGGACGACGGGAGGGGCGCAGGTCGGCGGCCAGCTCCGGGTCATCGGGCAGACCGGCGGCGAGGGCGTGCCGGACCTGGCGCACCTGGTGCAGGAGAGCGCGGGCATCGGGCGATCGCCGTTCAGGATCGCGGGCGGTGGCCCGCGCGACCAGCGCGTCGACATAGTCGGGGAGCTCGGGTACGAGGGTCGAAGGCGGAGCGACATCCTCGTTGACGTGCAGATAAGCGACCTGGATCGGGGTGTCGGCCGCGTGCGGCTTGTCGCCCGTGAGCATCTCGAAGAGCATCGCCCCGCAGGCGTAGACATCGGCGCGCGGATCGGCGCCGCGGTGCAGGACGACCTCGGGCGCCAGATAGGAGACCGTGCCAATCAGGGCGCCGCCGCCGGAGTGCGTGGTGGAGGTGTTGACCGCGCGGGCGAGGCCGAAGTCGGCGACCTTCACATCGCCGGCCGGCGTGATGAGGACGTTCTCGGGCTTGACGTCGCGGTGGATCAGTCGGGCGGCATGGGCCTCGGACAGGGCCTGCAGGATCGGATCGAGGAAGGCGAGCGCCTGCTGCGGAGACATCGGTGCGGTGTCGCGAACGACATCGCGCAGCGTGCGTCCCGGCACGTACTCCATGACCAGATAGGTGATGTCGCCGTCGGTGCCCTGATCGAACACTGCCACGACGTGGCGATGGTTCAGCTTGGCCGCGGCCTTGGCCTCGGCGACGAAGCGCTGCCGGAAGTCGTCCGCGTCCCCGAGATCGGCGTGCATGATCTTGACTGCCACGACGCGATCGAGCCGTAGATCCGTGGCCCGGAAGACGCTGGCCATGCCTCCGCGAGCGATGCGCTCATGGATCACGTAACGCCCGTCGAGCGTATGCCCGACGAGCGCCTGATCTCCGGCGACGCTCACGTCAGTCCTCCTGAACCTGGGAAAGGGGCTCGTCCAGAGCCCCTTCGAGTGTAGAGAACCGCACGGAGAGGACGGCTGATCTGCCCCGTGATGGCGTGCCCGGGGTCAGCGTACGCGGCGTGTCGTGGCCCGGGCGAGCGGGCCGAGTATTGCGACGGCGTGGTCGCCGAGGGCCGCCAGCGCCGCATCGGACCGTGCCTCCAGCCGGCCGATCTCCGCCTCGACATCGGCGCGCGCTCCGCTCTCGTCGATGAGCGCGGTCAGCTCCTCGACCGTGTCGTCGCGCCCCAGTAGCGAGAAGAGCCGGCGGGCGTCGCTCCGCTCGGCCGCACGAGCGATGAGCACGGTGCGCTTGCCCTCGCGGAGATCGTCGCCGGTCGGCTTGCCCGTGGTCGCCGGGTCGCCGAACACGCCGAGGACGTCGTCACGCAGCTGGAACGCCTCGCCGAGGGGGAGGGCGACGGCCGACAATCCCTCGATGAGCTCGGGCGACGCGCCGGCCAGCGCGGCGCCGATGTGCAGGGGGCGTTCCACGGTGTACTTCGCAGACTTGAACCGGACGACCCGCAGCGCGTCGTCCGCGTCGAGCCGATCACGGGTCTGCGCCACGATGTCGAGGTATTGTCCCGCGATGACCTCGGATTTCGCCAGATTCCAGTACGCGAGAGCGCCGGTGAGGTGCCAGTCCGCGTCCTGCGGCACCGAGCGGATCACGTCATCGGCCCAGCTGAGCAGGAGATCGCCGAGCAGGACCGCGACCTGTTCGCCGAAGCGTTCGGGATCGCCCACGCGGCCTTCGTTTCGATGGGTCTGCTCGAAGGCGCGATGGACGCTGGGGCGTCCGCGGCGGGTGTCCGAGCCGTCCATCAGGTCGTCGTGCACCAGGGCGCTGCCCTGGAGCCACTCGAAGGCCGAGGCCGCGCGGGCGATCCGGGCGTCATCGGGGGCGCCGCCACCGATGAGCCAGCCGGCGTAGCAGAACAGCGGGCGCAGGAGCTTGCCACCGCCGACGAAGTCCGCCGCGGCGTCCACGAGCCCGGCGACCTCGTCGTCGACCTCGGCGAGACGACGGCGCTGCAGGTCCGCGAAGCGCACGAGCTCGCGGCCCACGCTCTCTCGGAATGTGGGATCGTCGAGGGGGCTCGTCACGCCGACGACGATACCGTGGTGCCGTGCCCGCATCCGACCGCTCTCTCGTCGACGCCCTCCGCAGCGACCGCCCGACCACGTCCTTCGAGTTCTTTCCCCCGAAGGACGATGAAGGCGAGGCGCAGCTGTGGCAGACGATCGCCGAGCTCGAACCCCTCGATCCGACCTTCGTCTCCGTGACCTACGGCGCGGGTGGTACGCATCAGGACCGCACGATCCGGGTCACGGAGCGGATCGCCCGGGAGTCCTCGATGAAGCCGGTGGGTCACCTGACCCTCGTGGGGCAGAGCACCGCCGAGATCGAGAACGTGCTCAAGCAGTACCTCGCCGCCGGTGTCGACCACGTCCTGGTGCTGCGCGGCGATCCGCAGGGCGGGCCCCGTGCGCCGTGGGAGCGGCATCCCGAGGGCATGGACCACGCGCTGGAGCTGGTCGAGCTCGCCGCGCGCCTCGGCGGCCTCACCGTCGGCGTCGCGGCCTTTCCCGAGGGACATCCCGATGCCGCGGACCGCGATGCGTGCGCCGACGTGCTGGTCTCGAAGGCCGAGGCCGGCGCGGAGTTCGCGATCACCCAGCTGTTCTTCCGCGCGAGCGACTATGTCGACCTCGTGCGACGACTCGACGCTCGCGGATGCGATCTCCCCGTCATCCCCGGGATCATGCCGATCCTCAACTTCGCGCAGGTCTCGCGCATGGCCGAGCTGTCCGGTGCCGCGCTGCCGCCTGAGGTACTCGAGCAGATCGAGCCGCTCGCCGATGACCGCGCGGCCGTGCGGGCGAAGGGGATCGAGCTCGCGACCCAGCTGTGTCGCGACGTGCTCGCCGCGGGTGCGCCCGGTCTGCACTTCATGACGCTGAACCGCTCGAAGGCCACCCGTGAGATCTTCCAGTCGCTGCGCGACGAAAGCCTCATCTGACCTCTCGCCTCCAGGGCGGTGAGCAGTCAACCATCGCGGGGCTGGTTGTTCGGGGCTTGTGGTTGATGGCGCACCGTTGTCTGCTTCGGCTGGATGGCGGCGGGTGGTCAACGACGATCGACGAGGCGGTGGTTGCTGGTGCACCGCCCGGCGCGAGGGCCGATCGCGGTGACTGGTCAACCATGCGGCGACCACCATGCGCAGCTGGCTGCCAGCGGCGCATGGTGACGCCGTAGGCTGCGGCCCATGGCGCGCGTCGTGGTCGTCGGTGGAGGCTTCGCCGGTCTGAGTGCGGCCGCGAGACTCGCCAAGCTCCGTCACGAGGTCACGCTGGTCGAACGGACCGACGAGCTCGGGGGACGGCTGCGCGGCTTCTGGTGGGACGACCATGCCTGGCAGCTGTATCCGGAGACCGTGACGCTCCCGGGGGTCTTCCGCGATCTCTTCCGCAAGTCCGGGCGTCAGCTGGACCGGGTGCTCGATCTGGTGCCCGCGCCCCCGCGGCGGCATGTCTTCGTGCGCGGACGCCGGCGCGAGGTGCTCGATCTGCCCTTCGGCATGCGCGGCGACCAGAGCGCCGCCGTCGAACAGGTCCTCGGCACCGACCAGTGGTCGCCCTGGGTGGACTCGCTCGCCCCGCGGTGGGATGCCCTGCGAAGGCGGGTCCTCGACGAGGTCTACGACGGCATCCTCGAACCGGGATACCGGCGGCAGATCCGGCCGAGGCGGTCCTTGCGGCGGGTCGCCCGGCGTGAGCTGCGCGATCGTCGACTGCGATCGATGGTGCTCGATGCCGCCCGGCTCGAGGGCGACGATCCGATGCACACCCCGGGCGTCACGGCCGTCTGGCACTACGTCGAACGGAACTTCGGCCGGTGGAGCTTCGACGGAGGCATGCCCGCCCTCGCCGATGCGCTGACCCGGCGGATGGGGGAGCGGAAGGCCGATGTGCGGCCGGCGACGACGGCGACGGACGTGTGTCGCAGCCCAGACGGCCGGATCACGGGCGTCGAGACCGATGCCGGGCCGGTGGAGGCCGATGTCGTGGTCTGGTGTGCGCCGGATCTTCCGGCCTCCATGCCCGAACCGGCCCTGGTGCGGCGCATCCCGGCGCCGCGGACGCTGCTGCGGCTCTCCGACGACCCCGGTGTCCCGGACGATGTCGTGCTCCACGCTGAGCGCCCGTTGCGGGTGTGGAGGTCGGGGCCGTCGCACTGGGTCATCGAGAACCGGGCGGGCGGTGACGCGCTCGACGCGCTCGCCGAAGGAGGGCTCCGCTGGCACGATCTGGTCGAGTCCCGCCGCGACCTGGCCCCGCGGGAGCTGGTCTTGCTCGGGCACGACGGGTGGGCCTGGCGTGGATGGCATGCCGCGGTGGAGCGTCCTGGAGCGAATGCCCGCGACGGTCTCTTCTTCGGCGGGGCGCACGCGCACCCCGGGGCGTCGCTGGAGCTGATCGGCCTGGCGACGGCCGCGATCGCGAGCCACCTCGGCGAGGTCCCGCGCGGTTGACATCTCTCTCGTGGTGAGCCATCCCGCACTTGTGCCGCGTGCGGTGAGCTGTCCCGCACTTTCCACGTCGAACTGCGTGATGACTCACCGCTCGTGGCGGGGTGCGGGGCAGGTGCGTGATGACTCACCGCCCACGGCACCGCGGGCGACGGGGCGCGGGGGCCGGGGGAACCTCTAGGGTGGTCCTATGGGACCGGTGCGTGCGGAGGTCATGTGGCAGGCAGTGCGCGATGCGCTCGAGGCAGCAGCCCCCGACGAGGCCCGGCCGCTGCGGGTCCTCGATATCGGGGGAGGCACGGGCGGCGACGCCGTCCGGGTGGCCGCCGAAGGACATGAGGTCGTCGTGGTCGATCCGAGTCCGGACGCCCTGGCCGCTCTGGCCCGCCGCGCCGACGACGCGGGCGTCGCCATCTCCCAGGCGCTCGGGGACACCGGGGATCTCGCCGATCACCTCGAGCCGGCCTCGATCGATCTCGTGCTGTGCCACGGCGTGGTCGAGCACGTCGACGACCCCGTCACCGCTCTCCGCGAGGTGGCTCGCACCCTCGCTCCGTCCGGACGCTTGAGCATCGTGGTGCCCGGCCGGGTGAGCGCGGCGATCGCGCGTGCCGTCGCGGGTGACTTCGCGGCGGCCCAGGCGCTGGTGGAGCGTCCGGTCGCTCACTGGACTCCTGATGAGCACGGGCCGAGGCGCTACTTCAGCGAGGAGCTCGACGCCCTG
This sequence comes from Aeromicrobium piscarium, assembly GCF_007421815.1. Taxonomy (GTDB): domain Bacteria; phylum Actinomycetota; class Actinomycetes; order Propionibacteriales; family Nocardioidaceae; genus Aeromicrobium; species Aeromicrobium piscarium. Next base: position 24,509 of record NZ_VLNT01000006.1, read on the forward strand.
CTCGCCGCGGCGGGGTTCCGTCCGGCGGAGACCCGCGGGCTGCGGGTTTTCGCCGATCTCGTTCCGAGTGCGGTCGTCGACGTGGAGCCTGGTGCGCGCGAATCGCTGTTCGCGCTCGAGAGCGCCGCGCGGGAGCGTCACGAATTCGCAGCCTGCTCGGGTGGTCTCCAGCAGATCGCCTGCCTAGAATTGTCCTAACCACCGAGCAAGGAGTCCATCGTGCCGCTTTCAGACGAAGAGGCCCGCCTGCTGGCCCAGCTGGAGCAGTCGCTGGCTGAGGAAGATCCCGACTTCGCCTCGACCCTGCGGGGATCGAAGCTGGCCGCCCGCCACCGCAAGATCGTCGCGCTCGCGGCCGTGGCCTTCGTCATCGGCATGGGTCTGCTGCTGGGCGGCGCCGTGACCGCGTCCACCTGGCTCGGCGCAGCCGGCTTCGTGGTGATGGTGGGTGCGTCGTACGCCTTCATCCGCACATGGCGCCAGGGCATGATCGGCGGCGACGAGGCTCCCGCCGGATCCGGTGGTCCTCGCGGCGGCAAGCCGCAGTCCGGTTCCTTCGTCGATCGGATGGAGGAGCGCTGGAACCGTCGACAGGACGACGGACGATGATGTCGCTCCACTGACGCACCACTCTCCACCACCAGCCGCCCCACCGTGAGGTGAGGGCGGCTTTTTCATTGGCCCCACAGGCATTTTGCCGGTGGGGCCTTTGTCATGTCATGGGGGCGACACGGTGCGTATCGTCCCACGCTGAGGAGAAAGGTGGTGCATAGTGGGTTAGAGTGGTGCAAAATGGAGGAGCTAGTGAAGGAGCAGCCGCCCATGTGGCTCGAGACGCGAGGTGAGGAGGGCCGTGGTGAATCCCGACGTCACCAACTTCTTCGGCACCTACACCCCGCGGCTGGACGACAAGGGGAGGCTCTTCCTGCCGGCGAAGTTCCGGCCACGGCTGGAGCAGGGCGTGATCCTCACGCGCGGCCAGGAGCACTGCATCTACGGCTGGACGACCGAGTCGTTCAACGAGTTCACCGATCGGGTGCGCAACACGCCCTTCACCAATCGGCAGGCACGCAACTTCCTGCGCATGCTCTTCTCCGGCGCCTCCTCGGAGACTCCGGACAAGCAGGGGCGGATCTCGGTTCCTCCGGTGCTGCGCGAATGGGCGAGCCTCGAGCGCGAGTGCACGGTCGTCGGCGCGATGGATCGCATCGAGATCTGGGACTCGCGGCGCTGGGAGGAGTTCTCCTCCGAGCAGGAGGACGAGTTCGCGGACATGTCCGACGAGGTGATGCCGGGCATCTTCTGACCGGTCTCGCGGGTGGCGATGCCCGCCTGGGTGGATCTGACATCCCTTCCCCGGTGTCAGAACCATGCGGGCGGGGATCGGCGCTCGCGAGCACCGATCCGAAGCCTGATCCGCGTATCCGCGTGCAGGTCGCCGAGCGCCTCGCCGTCATGGCGGTGTCGCTCGGTGCGAGCACCGTGGTGGTGTTCGTCCTCTCCGCCGTCCTGGGGGCGTGGTGACGGCGCCGCGGCACGTCCCGGTGGTCGCCGACCGTGTACTGGACCTGCTGGAGCCCGCCGTGCTCGCCGCCGCTGCCCCGGTCCTGGTCGACACGACCCTCGGCCTCGGTGGACACAGCGAGGCGATGCTGGAGCGTTTCGGCGAGGCGAGGGTGATCGGCATCGACCGCGACGGAGACGCCCTGCGCCGCGCGAACGCGCGCCTGGAGCCCTTCGGTGACCGCTTCACGCCGGTCCATGCCGTCTACGACGAGATCGTCGATGCCGTCCGCGGTGCCGGCGCCGATCGGGTGACCGGCGTGCTCTTCGACCTCGGCGTGTCCTCGATGCAGCTCGACCAGGCCGAACGCGGGTTCGCCTACGCCCAGGACGCTCCGCTGGACATGCGCATGAACCCCGACGACCCGCTCACGGCGGCCGAGGTGCTCAACAGCTACGACGAGAACGCGCTCACCCATGTGCTGCGCGACTACGGCGAGGAGAAGTTCGCGCGCAAGATCGCCCGCACCATCGTGCGCGAGCGCGAGCGCGAGCCCTTCGAGCGCAGCGCGCGGCTGGTCGAGCTGGTCCGCGACACGATCCCCGCGCCCGCGCGCCGCACCGGCGGCAATCCGGCGAAGCGCACGTTCCAGGCCCTGCGGATCGAGGTCAACGACGAGCTCGGCGCCTACGGACGCGCTCTTCCGGCGGCTCTCGACCTCACGGAGCTCGGCGGTCGCGTCGTGGTGTTGTCCTATCACTCTCTGGAGGATCGGATCACCAAGCGGACCTTCGCTGCTGCCACCACGAGCACCGCTCCGCCCGGTCTCCCGGTCGTGCTCCCCGAACACGAGCCACGGTTCCGGCTCCTCACCCGGGGTGCGGAACGCGCCTCGGAGTCCGAGATCGCTGAGAACCCCCGTGCCACCCCCGTCCGCTTGCGTGCCGTCGAAAGGATCGCTCATGACCAGCCCTAGCGCGCGCCGATCGCTGGCGATCGAACGTCCGTTGCCGCGTCCGTCCGGCACGCGTCCCTCCGGGCGGTGCCGGTGAGCCGGGGGAGCGCGGTCGCCAGTCAGGCCGGCCGCGCGCTCGTCGCGCGGGGACACGAGGTCCGCTCGGCCGGTCTGCGGCTCGTCGCGCCGGTGCGGCAGCGGGCCAAGCGCGCGCCCTTCGTCGTCGTGCTGCTCACGGTGCTCGGAGTGGGCCTCGTCGGCCTCATCATCATGAGCACGATCATGCAGAGCCAGTCCTTCGTACTGTCCGACCTGACCCGCGAGAACGAGAGCCTGGGCATCGAGCGTGAGGGACTTGCCCGCGAGCTGCAGGACCTGCAGTCGCCGCAGTCGCTCGCGGACAAGGCGACCAATGCCGGCATGGTGCCTCCGGCCAATCCCGTGTTCCTGCGGCTGGCCGACGGCACGGTGATCGGCCAGCCGATTCCCGCCGGAGAGGGAGGTCAGTGATGATCACCGCGATGACCCGGCGCCGGGTGCGGGTGTGTCTCGTGCTCGCGCTGGCGGTCTTCCTCGTGTTCGGCCTGCGCCTGTTCCAGATCCAGGGCGTCGATGCCAAGGCCTATGCGGCGATGGCGGTGCAGAACGGCACCGCGACGACCACGGTGCCCGCACCGCGCGGCGCGATCGTCGACCGTAACGGCGTGGAGCTCGCCTCCAATACCGATGGACTCACCGTCACGGCCGATCCGAGCATGACGTCCGAGCACGCCCCGCAGATCGCCCGCATCCTCTATGAGCAGCTGCCCGGCGAGATCGACTACTTCGACACGATCGAGAAGCTCCGGACCCCGGACTCGCGCTTCGTCTACGTCGTCCGCGACATCCCCGCCTCCGAGGCCTCCGATGCGGTCAAGGCCGTGCGCGACGCGAAGTACACCGGTGTCTTCACCGAGAAGGAGAATCTACGCAGCTACCCGGGCGGGTCGCTCGCGGCGAATCTCCTCGGCTTCACTGACAACTCCGGCAAGGGCGTCCAGGGCATCGAGCAGATGTTCGACGACCAGCTGACCGGCACCGACGGGTCGAGCACCTATGAGGTCTCCTCGACCGGACAGCGCATCCCGATGGCCGACAACACCGTCGAGGAGATGGTGCCCGGCACCGCGGTAAAGACCACGATCGACCGGGACCTGCAGTGGTTCGCCGACCAGCGGCTCTCCGAGGTCGTGTCGTCGACCGGCTCGGCCTGGGGGCTCGCGATCACGATGGACGTCAAGACCTGCCAGATCCTCCAGATGTCGCAGGCACCGACCTTCAATCCCGACACCCGCCAGGGCATCACCGACCAGAACACGGTCTCGCGTGCCACACAGACGGTGTACGAGCCGGGATCGGTCATGAAGCCCGTGACGATGGCGGCGCTGGCCGATCAGGGGCTCATCAACGCCGATTCCAAGGTGCGGGTGCCCGAGAGCATGACCATCGACGGCTTCCGGATCGGCGACCACTGGGACCACGGCGTGCTGCAGATGACCGCGGCCGGGGTCATCGCCCAGTCCTCGAACCTCGGCACGATCGTCGCGGCTCAGCAGATGGACGACCAGACCTTCTACGACTACCTGCGCAAGTTCGGCTTCGGCGAGCAGACCGGTGTCGGCCTGCCGGGCGAGTCCGGGGGCATCGTCGAGGATGCCGACAGCTGGACCCGGGCCAAGCACGCCACGACCGCCTTCGGGCAGGGCATCTCGGTGACCGGCGTGCAGATGCTGCGCGCGATCGGCGTCATCGCCAATGACGGCATGGGCTGCGATCCGACGGTGGTCGAGTCGACGATCGCGCCGGACGGCACCGAGAAGAAGATCGAGCAGGACGAGCCGGAGCGTGTGGTGTCACCCGAGGCGGCCGCACAGGTCACCCGGATGATGGAGGCGGTCACCGCCGACGACGGAACGGCGCCGCTGGCCCAGGTCGACGGCTACCGCGTGGCGGGCAAGACCGGTACGGCGTGGCGCGTCGATCCAGACACGGGACGCTATCTGCGGGGTCAGAACCTGGTGTCCTTCGTCGGCTTCGCTCCCGCGGACAAGCCGCGTTTCGTGACCTACATCGTCATCGACAAGGCGCCGGGCGGCGCCGGTGGTGGCTCGCTGGCCGCCCCGATCTTCCACGACATCATGTCGATGGCACTCGAGCGATTCGGCGTCATGCCCACGGGCTCGCCGTCGCCCGAGGTCGCGCAGTACTGGTGAGGACGATGACACGTGACGAGGCCGCTCGTCGCCCTCGCACGGGGGACTAGTGCGGGGCACTAGTGTCGGAGGCGTGGTTGAGGAGTCCATGCGGGTACGGCCGACCGAGCCCCCGCATCGTTCGCTGCGTTCGCTGGCGCATCGGCTCGGTGTCCGTCCGCACGGCGAGGCCGAGGTAACGGGCTTGAGCTTGAACACCGCGGAGGTGCGGGCCGGAGATCTCTACGCGGCGCTGCCGGGCGCGAGCACGCATGGTGCGCGCTTCGCCGATCGGGCCGCGGCCTCGGGCGCGGTGGCGGTACTGACCGACGCGCGGGGATTGCAGTGCGTCCCCGACGGACTGCCGTATCTCGTGGTGGAGGACCCGCGCCGGGTCCTCGCCGATCTCGCGGCGGACGTGTACGACCATCCCAGTGAGGCGTTCATCACGATCGGCATCACCGGCACCCAGGGCAAGACCACCAGCACCTATCTGGCGGAGGCGGCGCTCAGCGGCGAGCGGCCCGCGGTCATCGGCACGATCGGCACCCGGATCGCCGGTGTGCCGGCGGCGTCGACGCTGACGACCCCCGAGGCGCCCGCGTTGCAAGCGCTCTTCGCGGTCATGCGCGAGGAGGAGGTCACCGCCTGTGCGATGGAGGTCTCGAGCCACGCCCTCGTCAAGGGCAGGGTCGACGGTTTCGCCTTCGATGTCGGCGTCTTCTTGAACCTCGGTCGCGACCACCTGGACTTCCATGCCGACATGGAGGACTACTTCCAGGCCAAGGCGCGACTGTTCGCGCCCGAGCACGCCCGGGCCGGGGTCGTCCTGGTCGACGACCACTACGGCCGCCGCCTCGCCGGCGAGGCCGAGATCCCTATCACCACGGTCTCGACGGGAGAGGAGCCCGCCGACTGGCGGATCGCCGAGCTCGAGGCACAGCCGCTCGGGTCGCGTGCCGTGCTCCGGACCCCCGACGGCGATGAGATCGAGCTCGTGGTGCCGCTGCCCGGGGCGTTCAATGTGGCCAATGCGGCCGCCGTCGTGGCCGCCCTCGCCGTCTCCGGACGCGATCCGCGCGCAGCCGCGGCAGGAATCGCGCGGAGCCCCGGCGTACCCGGCCGGATGGAGCGGATCGACTCCGGGCGAGACGTGACCGTGGTGGTCGACTACGCGCACAAGCCGGACGCGATCGTGGCCGTGCTGGAGGCCCTGCGACCGGTGACGGAAGGGCGACTCATCATCGTGCTCGGCGCCGGGGGCGACCGTGACCGCGGCAAGCGCTCCGTCATGGGCGCCGCCGCGGCCGAGCGTGCGGACATCCTCGTGGTCACCGATGACAATCCGCGCTCGGAGAACCCGGCGCACATTCGGGCCGCGGTGATCGAGGGGGCGCGCGATGCCCGAGCCGAGGTCGTCGAGGTCGCCGGTCGGCGGGCGGCGATCGCCGAGGCCCTCTCGATGGCGCGGGCCGGGGACACGATCGTCATCGCGGGCAAGGGGCACGAGCGCGGGCAGGAGATCGACGGCGTCGTCCACCCCTTCGACGATCGCGATGTCGTCCGCGAGTGTCTGGAGTCGCTGCGATGATCGCCGGACTCACCGCGGCCGATATCGCCGAGATCACCGGCGGCGCTCTGCGTGCCGATCCTGGCCTCGCGGTGCCCGGACCGGTCGTCATCGACTCGCGGGAGACGGCACCGGGGGCGATCTTCGCCGCGATGGCCGGCGATCACGCCGACGGACATCGCTTCGTGCCGGGAGCGCTCGCCGACGGTGCCGCACTGGCCCTCGTCACCGCAGAGGTCGAAGGACCGGCGGTGGTGGTCGACGACGTTCCCGCCGCCATGGCGGCGCTCGCCCGGCGCAGTCTGGAGGTACTACGCGAGCGGGGTGAGATCACCGTGATCGCGATCACCGGTTCGCAAGGCAAGACGAGCGTCAAGGACATGCTGGCGGGCGTCCTCGGCGACCAGGCCCCGACGGTCGCCCCGCGCGGCTCGTTCAACAACGAGCTGGGTGTGCCCCTCACCGTCCTGCGAGCCGATGCGGACACCAGGTACCTGGTCGTGGAGATGGGGGCTCGTGGCATCGGCCACATCGCGTATCTGTGCGGGATCGCGCCGCCGGACATCGGCGTGGTCCTCAATGTCGGCTCCGCCCACCTCGGAGAGTTCGGCACGCCGGAGATCACGGCGCTGGCCAAGGGCGAACTGGTCGAGGCCGTCGGCAGTGGGGGAGTCGCCGTCCTCAATGCCGACGATCACCGCGTCGCCGCCATGGCCTCGCGCACCGCGGCACGTGTCGCCACCTTCGGCTTCGCCGGCGAGGACGTCCGATTGACCGGAGAGGTGACCACGGACGCCGCGGGCCATCCGCATGTCCTGGCCCGCGTCGAGGGAGCCGATCGCGATCTGACGGTCGCGCAGCTGGGACCGCACCAGGTGCTCAACGCGGCAGCGGCGCTCGCCGCCGCCCGGGCCGCGGGGATCGCGACCGAGGCGGCCGTCGCCTCGCTGGCGACCGCCGGGCCGCGGTCGCCCATGCGGATGGAACGCCACGAGCGCGCCGACGGGGTCATCGTCGTCAACGACGCCTACAACGCGAATCCGGAGTCGATGGAGGCCGCGCTGCGCGCCCTGGCCGGCCTTGCCGATACCGCCCACTCAGTCGCGGTCCTGGGCAGCATGCTGGAGCTCGGAGAGCGGGCGCGCGAGGACCACGAGGCGGTCGGCGCCCTGGCGGCGAGCCTGGGCATCGGACGTGTGATCGCGGTCGGCGACCACGCCGAGGACATCGCGCGCGGGGCGGGAGCGATCGCCGAGGTCGCCGCGACGCCCGCGGACGCCATCCGTACACTCGACAGGAGCCTGCGGCCCGGTCACGTGGTGCTCGTGAAAGCATCGAGGGGCGAACGGCTCGAGCGTGTCGCCGACGCGTTGCTCGCCGCTGACCGATGACGACGACCTGTCTTCGAAAGGAAACCGCCCCGTGCTTGCTGTCCTGATCGCCGGTGCCCTCGGACTCCTGGGCACGCTCGTCGGGACCAAGTGGGCGATCTCCGTGCTCGTCGCCAAGGGATACGGTCAGCTCATCCGCGACGACGGTCCGACCTCGCACCACATCAAGCGCGGCACGCCCACGATGGGCGGCATCGTCATCATCTTCTCGGTGGTGCTCGCCTACGCGGTGGCCAAGCTGGCCACCGGTTTCTGGCCGAGCCCCTCGGGGTGGCTGCTGCTGTTCCTGTTCGTCGGTCTCGGCCTGATCGGCTTCCTCGACGACTACATCAAGATCTCCAAGCAACGTTCCCTCGGTCTGCGCAGCAAGGCCAAGATGATCGGGCAGGTCTCCGTCGGCCTCATCTTCGCCGTGCTCGCCATCGGCTGGGAGGACGACCGCGGGCAGACGCCGATCACCCATGCGATCTCCTTCGCGCGTGACATCCCGGGGTGGACACTGCCGACGGTGGCGCTCATCGTGTGGGTGCTGCTGCTCATCGCGGCCACGTCCAATGGCGTCAACCTCACCGACGGTCTCGACGGTCTCGCGACCGGGGCCTCGGTCATGGTGTTCGGGGCCTATGTCGTCATCAACGTCTGGCAGTACAACCAGAACTGCGCCTACGACCTGGCGGCCGGCTGTTACGAGGTCCGCGATCCGATGGATCTCGCCACGATCGCCGCGGCGCTCACCGGTGCCTGCTTCGGATTCCTGTGGTGGAACACGTCGCCGGCCAAGATCTTCATGGGCGACACCGGCTCGCTCTCCCTCGGCGGCGCGATCGCCGGACTCGCGTTGATGACGCGCACCGAGCTGCTCCTCGTGCTGCTGGGCGGACTGTTCGTCATCATCACGCTCTCGGTGATCATCCAGGTGGGCTACTTCAAGATCTCCGGCGGCAAGCGGGTCTTCCGCATGGCGCCGTTGCAGCACCACTTCGAGCTCAAGGGCTGGGCCGAGATCACCATCGTGGTCCGGTTCTGGATCATCTGCGGGCTGTGCGTCCTCGCCGGAGTCGCGGTCTTCTACTGGGATTGGATCAGCCGCCAGTGAGCGGGATCGACGTGGACGCGCTCGGACGGGACGACTCCTGGGAGGGCGTGCGCGCCCTCGTCACGGGATTCGGTGTGAGTGGTTTCGCCGCGGCCGACACCCTCACACATCTCGGTGCCTCGGTCATCGCGGTCGACTCCTCGGAGGGCGACGCCGCGCGGCGGGAGCAGGCCACGCTCCTGCGGATCCTGGGAGCCGATGTCCGTCTGGGCCCTGGGGCCACCGACACCCTGCCCGACGGCATCGACATCGTCGTGACCTCGCCGGGTTGGCGCCCCGACACCCCGCTGCTGGCGGAGGCAGCGGAGCGCGACATCCCGATCTGGGGCGAGGTCGAACTCGCCTGGCGGCTGCGAGGTCCCGACGCCGCACCGTGGCTCGTCGTGACCGGCACCAACGGCAAGACCACCACGGTCCAGATGCTGGAGCAGATCCTGCTCGCGGGGGGACTGCGAGCACGGGCCGTCGGCAATGTCGGCACGCCCGTCCTCGAGGCCGTCATGGATCCCGAGGGGTACGACGTGCTCGCGGTCGAGCTCTCCAGCTTCCAGCTGCACTGGACCTCCTCGATGTCCGCCGAGGCGGCGGCCGTCCTCAACATCGCTCCCGACCACTACGACTGGCACGGGGGAGCGGACGCCTACGCGGCTGCCAAGGGCCGCGTGTACGAGAACGTGCAGCGTGCCTGCATCTACAACGTGGCCGATCCGGTGACGCGACGGCTCGTGGAGGAGGCGGACGTGATCGAGGGCGCGCGGGCGATCGGCTTCACCCGCGGTGTCCCCGGACTCAGCGAGCTCGGGGTCGTCGACGATCTGCTGGCCGACCGCGCCTTCGTGGAGAACCGTGCCGAGCAGGCGGCCGAGCTGGGATCGCTCGACGATCTCTATGCCGACGCGCCCCATGTGATCGAGAACGCCCTCGCCGCCGCCGCGCTCGCTCGGGCCCACGGCGTCGAGCCCGCCGCCGTCCGTGCGGGACTGCGTGCCTTCCGCCCGGGGCCGCACCGGGTCGCGGAGGTCGGCCGGATCGGCGGCATCCGCTATGTCGACGACTCCAAGGCCACCAACCCGCACGCGGCCGGCGCTGCGCTGTCCGCGGTCGAGAGCGCGGTCTGGATCGCCGGTGGGCTCGCCAAGGGCGCGACCTTCGACGGGGTGGTCGAGGGTGCCCGCGACCGCCTGCGGGCGGTCGTCCTGATCGGCCGGGACCGGTCCCTGATCGCCGAAGCGCTGGCGCGACACGCGCCCGAGGTGCCGGTGGTCGAGGTCGAGACGGGCGAGGATGACCTCATGGATCGTGTGGTCGAGGTCGCGTCGTCGTTCGCCGTCGACGGTGACACGGTGCTCCTTGCACCCGCCTGCGCCTCCATGGACCAGTTCACCGACTACGCGCAACGTGGCGAGTTGTTCGCCGAGGCGGTCCGACGTCTCGCCGAGCGCACGTAGTCCCGACCAGCTTTCTCCTTCCCCGATCTTCCCCGCCTCGTTGAAGGATTTACCCATGAGTGAGTCTCGTACGAGCACTCGACCCCGCCGCGCGTCCGCGGCGATGGAATCGGTGCGCCAGGTGCTGGCACGCCCGCTCGCCTCCTATCAGCTCGTCCTCGGCCTCACCGCGATCCTGCTGGGGCTCGGCCTCATCATGGTGCTGAGCGCCAGCTCGGTGTTCGCGCTGCGCACCTACGGAGACTCCTTCTACATCGTGACGCGCCAGGTGATCTTCGCCGGGCTCGGGGTGGTGGGCTTCCTGACCGTGCTGCGGATGCCGATGGACAAGCTGCGGATGCTGATCCGCCCCGTGCTGCTGGTCGTCGTCGTGCTCATCGTCTTGACGTTCACGCCTCTCGGCCTGGAGGTCAACGGCAACCGCAACTGGCTGCCGCTGTTCGGCGGGTTCAACCTGCAGCCGTCCGAGCTCGCCAAGCTCGTGCTGGTGCTGTGGATCGCGGACCTGTACGACCGGCGGCACAAGTACCTCGGCACACCGCGCTACATCCTCACGCCGATGCTCCCCGTGGCCGGCGCGGTCTCGGCGATGGTCGTCGCCCAGGACGACCTCGGCACCGCGCTCGTGCTCTTCGCGGTGATCGTGGGGATGCTATGGGTGGCCGGCCTGCCTGCCCGGTACATGTGGTTCCTGGGGCTGGCGATCGGTGTCGTCTCGGTGTTCTTCGTCGCGACGGCTCCGCACCGTGTGACGCGCATGCTGAGCTTCCTGGACCCGACCGCGGACCCCGAGGGAGCCGGTCACCAGTCGATCAAGGCGATGATGGCCTTCGCGCGAGGCGGCTTCGGCGGGGTCGGGCTCGGGCAGAGCCGGCAGAAGTGGGGCGCGCTCCCCGAGGCGCACAATGACTTCATCCTCGCCGTCATCGGCGAGGAGCTCGGCCTGGCCGGCACCCTCGTGCTCTTGGCGCTTTTCGTCATGCTGGGCTTCGTCGGCTTCCGGATCGCCATGCGCGCCCGCGACCGCTTCGCGCGGTACACGGCGGCGGGCATCACGATCTGGCTGTTGTCGCAGGCGATCATCAACGTCGGCATGGTGGTCGGTCTGCTGCCGGTCATCGGCATCCCGTTGCCGCTCATCTCGTACGGAGGGTCCAGCCTGCTTGCCACACTCGTCGGACTCGGCTTCCTCGCCAAGTGCGCCACCACCGAACCCGGGGCCGCGCGTGCGCTGGCCACCAGTCGTCGTCGTAAGGCGGCGGTGTGACGATGCGTGTGCTGCTCGCCGGCGGGGGGACCGCCGGACACACCTCACCGCTGCTCGCGACCGCGGCCGTCCTGAGTGCCGCCGGCGACGGCCTGGTGTGCCTCGGCACTCCGCGTGGTCTCGAGGTCGAGCTCGTTCCGGCCGCCGGCTACGAGCTCGAGCTGGTGCCGCCGGTGCCGCTTCCACGCCGCCCGGGTCCGGATCTCGTCAAGGTGCCCGTCCGGCTACGGCGCACGGTCAAGGCGACGCTCGACGTGATGGATCGGTTCTCCCCGGACGTCGTGGTGGGCTTCGGGGGCTATGTCTCGGTGCCGGCCTATCTCGCGGCGCGCCGCCGCAAACTCCCGATCGTCGTCCACGAGGGCAACGCGCTGCCGGGGATCGCCAACAAGCTGGGCGCCCGGTTCACCCAGCACGTGGCCACGAGCTTCCCCGACACGATGCTGCCGCACGCCCAGTACCTCGGTTTGCCGATCCGTCGCGAGATCGCGTCCCTTGACCGGTATGCCGAGCGCGCCGAGGCGCGGCGATTCTTCGAGCTCGACCCCGACCGCCCGACCATCCTGGTGACGGGCGGATCCCAGGGCGCGCGTCGTATCAATCAGGCGATGGCGGGGGCCGCTCCCGCGCTCGCCGCGGCAGGCGTGCAGGTGCTGCACGCCGCCGGTCGTCCCGACGAGGTGCCGGTCGAGGCCGCGCCTGGCGCCCCGCCCTATCGGGTCATCCCGTTCATCGAGCGCATGGACCTCGCCTACGCCGCCGCCGACTTCACGGTGTGCCGGTCGGGTGCCAACACGGTCACGGAGGTCGCCGCCGTGGGGCTTCCCGCGGCCTTCGTGCCGCTGCCGATCGGCAACGGGGAGCAGGCCTTGAATGCCCATCCCGTCGTCGAGGCCGGAGGCGGCGTGCTCATCGACGATGCCGCGTTCACCTCGGCCTGGGTCGAGCAGGCCGTCATCCCGCTGGTGACCGATCCGTCCGCACTCGATCAGATGTCGAGGGCGGCATCGGACATCGTTCGCGCGGATGCCGCGGAGCGGCTCGCCGAGCTGATCCACCTGGCCGGAGGGGAGCGCCGGTGAGGATCCCGGTCCCCGAGCACGTCCTGCCGGCCGCCGAGCTCGGCACCGTGCACTTCATCGGCATCGGCGGTGCCGGATTGTCCGCCATCGCCCGGATCATGGCGCAGCGGGGCCTGCGGGTGCAGGGATCGGACGCGCGTGACTCGGATGTCCTGGCGTCGTTGCGGGCCGAGGGCATCGAGTGCTTCGTCGGCCAGAACGGCGAGCACCTCGCCGGTGTCGACACGGTCATCGCGAGCACGGCGGTCCGCGAGGACAATCCCGAGATCCTCGAAGCTCAGCGGGCCGGCGTGCGGCTCTGGCCGCGCTCGGCCGGCCTCGCCTCGCTGATGGCCCCACCCGCGGTCACCGTGGCTGTGGCCGGCACGCACGGCAAGACCACCACCACGGCGATGCTGACCTGCGCGCTGCAGGGCGCAGGCGCCGATCCCTCGTTCGCGATCGGGGCCGAGATCCCCTCCCTCGGCACCAATGCGCGCGCAGGTGCTGACGACATCTTCGTGGTCGAGGCGGATGAGAGCGACGGCGCGTTCCTGCACTACCACCCGCAGGTGGCACTGGTCACGAATGTCGACGCCGACCACCTCGACGTGTGGGGGAGCGTCGAGGCGTACGAGCGGGCTTTCGCCGACTTCATCGCGACGGTCGAGACCGCGGTGGTGCTGGTGATCGACGATCCAGGAGCCGAACGGCTCGCCGAGGTGGCCCGTTCAGCCGGGCTGCGGGTCGTGACGGTCGGCCTCGACACCCCGGCCGATGTCACCGCGCACGGCCTGCGGGTCGAGGGAGGCAGCACGCTGCTGACCGCCGTGGTCGATGGTGTCTCGGAGCCGCTCGAGCTCGCGGTGCCGGGACGCCACTATGCCCAGGACGCGCTGCTGGCCCTGGCCGCCGGCTCGGTGCTCGGCCACGAGCCGGCCGCGCTGGCCCGCGGTCTCGGCGCCTATGCCGGGGCCGCGCGACGGATGGAGTACAAGGGCGAGGCCGGGGGAGTGCGGGTGTACGACTCGTACGCGCATCACCCGACCGAGCTCGTGGCGGACCTGGCCGCGGCGCGGCAGGTGGCCGATGGCGCGCGTCTGGTGGCGGTGTTCCAGCCCCACCTGGTGAGCCGGACCCGGATCTTCGGCTCGCTGATGGGACAGGCCCTCTCCGCAGCGGACGAGGTCGCGGTGGTCGACATCTATCTGGCCCGCGAGGATCCGGACCCGGAGGTCACGGCTCAACTCGTGGCCGATGCGGTGACCGGTGTGCCCGCGCACGCGATCGGGCCGGTTGGCGAAGCGGCCGATCGGCTCATGACACTCGTGCGCCCCGGCGACGTCGTGGTCACCCTCGGCGCCGGTGACATCACGGAGGTCGGGCCGCGGTTGCTGGCGTCGCTGGAGAGCCGGTGACGAGGACAGCCTTCGAGGAGCGGATGCGCCAGCGGCGCCGCCGCCGTTGGAAGCGTGGACTCCTGGCCGCGCTGGTGGTCGCCCTCGTAGGAGCGGCCGTGTGGGCGATCTGGTTCTCGGATCTGCTGGTGGCGCAGAAGGTCCGGGTCAGCGGTGTGGAGCAACTCACCGAGGAGCAGGTGGTCCAGGCGGCCGAGGTGCCGCTCGGCACGCCGCTGGCCCGGCTGGACACCGAGGCGATCGAGGAGCGCGTGACCGATGCGCTGCCTCCGGCCCTGGCAGTGGATGCCTCCCGGGGATGGCCCGATGCCGTGAGCGTCTCGGTGACCGAGCGCGAGGCGGTCGCCTGGGTCCAGCAGGGTGCCGGTCCATGGCTCGTCGACGGCGAGGGCGTGGTCTTCCTGCCCGCCGATCCGCCGCCCGAGGGATTGCTGGAGCTCCAGGTCGATACCGATGACGAGGATGTCCTCGCCGCCGCGGCTCAGGTCGCCGACGAAGTGCGGAGCATCGACCCGGCACTCGCGAACGGCGTGGCCCAGGTGCGGGCCGAGACGGTGGATTCGGTGGAGCTGGCCCTGGCCGACGGCCGGATGATCATGTGGGGGAGCGCCGGCGAGGCGAAGGCCAAGCTGCGGGTGCTGAAGGTGCTGCTGAATCTCCCCGCGAGCGAGTACGACGTGAGCGTCCCCACCCGCCCCACCACTCGCGAGTGAGTCTCGCCGTCACCCGCGTCGTCCCCGTTCCGCGAGTGGTGCAAATTCGCCCCTTCACTCGCCGATCGAGGGCGAGTTTGCACCACTCGCGGTCGAGATTGCACTCGGCGTGACGTGACCCGCCGCCGCGCGTGACGCGAGACACGTCCGGACCCGACCTGATCGCAGATGTCGCCGATCGTCCGGCGTGTTGGCGGGATCGACCGCGGGGCGACACCTAGAGTTTCATCATCGAGAGGTTGACATAACTATAAACCTCGACCTGAGGGTTAAGGTTCACAGTCTCACTCCAGGGCAGTCAGCGAACGAAGGGCAAGGCAGATGGCGGTTCAGAACTACCTCGCGGTGATCAAGGTGGTCGGCATCGGCGGCGGCGGCGTCAACGCCGTCAACCGCATGATCGAGGTCGGTCTCAAGGGTGTCGAGTTCATCGCCATCAACACCGACGCCCAGGCACTGCTCATGAGCGATGCCGATGTCAAGCTCGATGTCGGACGCGACTCCACGCGCGGCCTCGGCGCCGGCGCCAATCCGGAGATCGGCCAGAAGGCCGCCGAGGACCACGCCGACGAGATCGAGGCGGCGCTCAAGGGCGCCGACATGGTCTTCGTCACCGCGGGCGAGGGCGGCGGCACCGGCACCGGTGGCGCACCCGTCGTCGCGCGGATCGCCCGCTCGCTCGGCGCCCTGACGATCGGCGTCGTCACGCGTCCCTTCAAGTTCGAGGGACGCAACCGTTCCAATCAGGCCGACAACGGGATCCAGCGGCTGCGCGAGGAGGTCGACACCCTCATCGTGATCCCGAACGACCGCCTGCTCTCGATCAGCGACCCCAATGTCAGCCTGCTCGACTCCTTCCGCCAAGCCGACCAGGTGCTCTACCAGGGCGTCTCGGGCATCACCGACCTCATCACCACGCCGGGTCTGATCAACCTCGACTTCGCCGACGTCAAGTCGGTCATGAGCGATGCCGGCTCCGCGCTGATGGGCATCGGCTCGGCTCGCGGCGAGCAGCGCGCGGCCGTCGCGGCCGAGATGGCCGTGTCGAGTCCGTTGCTGGAAGCCTCCATCGAGGGTGCCCGGGGCGTGCTGCTGTCCATCGCGGGCGGTTCGGATCTCGGCCTGTTCGAGATCAACGAGGCTGCCGGCCTGGTCAGCGATGCGGTGCATCCCGAGGCCAACATCATCTTCGGCGCCGTCATCGACGATTCGCTCGGGGACGAGGTGCGCGTCACCGTCATCGCGGCTGGCTTCGACGGCGGAGAGCCCAAGGCCCGCGATGCCTCGCAGCCCGCGCTCCTGCGGGGGGAGCCCACGCAGCCCGCCCCCGCGGAGCAGCCGCGCCAGGCACCCGCCGCGCCGTCCTCGCAGCCCGGCGGCTCGGCGCCGCGTCAGGAGCCGGCCCGCCATCAGGCACCCCCGGCGGCCTCCCCGGAGCCTGCTCCACGACCGGAGCCGGAGCCGGCCTCGCAGAGCGACTTCAACGACGGCCTGGACGTCCCGGACTTCCTGCGCTGACGGTGTTCTGGCATCGCGAGCGTCACGGTCTGGCCGAGTTCGCCGTCACGGACGCCCGCAGCGACCTGCGTGTGGGCGAGCCGAGTGTCCTCGAACGCGTCTCCGAGGCCTTCGCCGGCGTCCCGGTGGCGCTCATGCGCCAGGTACATGGTGTCGGTATCGCCGTCGCGGACCCGGCCTCGGCGCCGACCGCCGACGCATTGCTCGTCGAGGGTCCGGGTGTGGTGGCCGCCGTCCGCGTCGCCGACTGCGTGCCGATCGTGTTGGCCGACGATCACCTCCCGCTGGGGGCCGTCGTCCACGCCGGTCGAGCCGGCACCGCCGAGGGCATCGTCCCGGCCGCCGTCGCCCGGTTGCGGGCAGACGGCGCCACATCGCTGCACGCATGGATCGGCCCGCACGTCTGCGGCCGTTGTTACGAGGTGCCCGCAGCGTTGGCGGCAGAGGTCGATGAGCGGGTGCCTGGAGCGTCCTCGACGACGTCGTGGGGCACCCCGTCGATCGACCTCGGCGCGGCAGTCGCCTCGCAGCTCACGGCCGAGGGCGTCGCGATCACCGATCTCGATGTCTGCACGCTCGAAGACGAGCGATTCCACTCCTACCGACGCGACGGCGAGCGGGCGGGACGATTCGCCATGCTCCTGACGATGCACGACGAGGAGGCCCGGTGACCGATCGATCCGCGACGCGAGACGAGCAGCTGCGTCGGCAGCTCGGTGTCGTCGAGGACGAGATCGCGGCCGCCTGTGCGGCCGCGGGGCGCTCCCGCGAGGACCTCACCCTTGTGGCGATCACCAAGACCTATCCGGCCTCGGACGTGGCGTCGCTCGCCGCGCTCGGGATCACCGACGTAGGGGAGAACCGGCATCCCGAGGCGAGGGACAAGCGCGAAGAGCTCGAGACGATCCTCCCGGAGGGCGTGACCATGCCCCGGCTCCACTTCGTGGGCGGGCTGCAGACCAACAAGGCCGGCCAGGTCGCCCGGTACGCCGATGTCGTGCAAAGCGTCGACCGGGTCAAACTCGCCCGATCGCTCTCGCGAGGGGCCGAGTCCGCCGAGCGGGAGATCGAGCTGCTCGTGCAGGTCGATTTCGGCGGCGACGACGCCGGGCGAGCCGGTGCCGAGCCCGCCGACGTGCCTGGGCTCGCCGACGCCATCGCCGACCTGCCCGGACTCCGGCTCCGCGGTGTGATGACCGTCGCACCGCTCGGGGCGGACCCTGCCCCGAGCTTCGAGCACCTGGCGCGGATCGCCGATCGGCTGCGTCAGGACCATCCGGCGGCCGACATCGTGTCGGCCGGCATGAGCGGTGACTTCGCCGCGGCGATCGCCCACGGCGCGACACACCTGCGGATCGGTCGTTCGATCCTCGGGGAACGCCGTTCATTGCAGTAACCTCGCACTAGACCACCCAACGCACGACACTGACGGAGAAGCCATGGCAGGCGCAATGCGGAAAGTCGGAGAGTACCTCGGCCTCGTCGAGCAGGCCGACTACGACGACGTCGACTTCGAGGAGTCGGGGCCCGTCCGGAACGCTCCCGCCCGCACCTCGCGTGCCCAGGCGCCGCGTGCGCAGGTCGCCGAGCCTGAGCAGCAGACCTTCCGGCCCTCGGTACGCCCGGTCGCCGATCTCGACGAGCGACGCGCCGCCAACTTCGTCGGCCCGACGGACCTCTCCCGGATCGAGACGGTCACCCCGCACACCTACAACGATGCCCGCACGGTCGGCGAGCACTTCCGTTCCGGTGTGCCGGTGATCATGAACCTGTCGGATATCAGCGACGAAGACGCCAAGCGTCTCGTCGACTTCGCCGCCGGGCTGGTCTTCGCCTCGCACGGCTCCCTGAACCGCATCACCGCCAAGGTCTTCCTGCTCTCCCCGGAGAGCATCGTGGTGTCCGAGGAGGACAAGCAGGCCATCGTGGCCGGCGGCTTCTACAACCAGAGCTGATCGATGGGCTCGACGATCGCACAGATCATCTGGATCATCCTGCAGGTCGCCATCTGGCTGGTCATCGCCCGCTTCGTGGTCGACTGGATCCAGGTGTTGGCGCGCCAGTGGCGACCGAGTGGCTTCGTGGCAGTGATCTGCGAGGTGATCTACACCGTGACGGACCCGCCGCTGCGGGCCCTGCGCAAGGTCATTCCCCCGATCCGACTGGGGCAGGTGATGCTGGACCTCTCGCCGATGATCCTCATCATCGTCCTGGTCATCGCTCAGGGCGTGGCGCGCGGCCTCATGTACTAGGCTGGATCGCGCTGACTGGACGCCGATGCGGTAGGTGCGTAGCAGCCCTGCACTGCCACAGAGTACGGTGGAGGGTGACACCGCCGGTCCCGTCCGGTGAGCCCCAGAGATGGATACATACCTAGAGGTGAATCGATGCCCTTGACGCCGGAAGACGTGCGCGAGAAGCGCTTCACAGCCGTGAGGCTGCGTGAAGGCTATGACATGGGCGAGGTCGACCAGTTCCTCGACGAGGTGGAGGCCGAGCTCGAGCGTCTCCTCGCCGAGAACGCCGAGCTGCGCTCGAAGCTGGAGGCCGGTGGCGGTGCCGCTCCCGCACCCGCCGAGCAGACCCGTCTGCAGGTGGCGCAGCCGGCCGAGCCGGTCAAGGAGCCCGAGCCCGCCAAGCCCGAGCCGGTCAAGGAGCCCGAGCCCGAGCCGGAGCCCACCCCGGAGCCGGTCAAGGCGGAGCCCACGCCGGAGCCGCAGAAGGTCGCCACGGTCAGCGAGGCGTCCGTCGCCGCCGC
The DNA here is from genome assembly GCF_007421815.1 of Aeromicrobium piscarium. Taxonomy (GTDB): domain Bacteria; phylum Actinomycetota; class Actinomycetes; order Propionibacteriales; family Nocardioidaceae; genus Aeromicrobium; species Aeromicrobium piscarium. The sequence goes on from NZ_VLNT01000006.1 coordinate 43,439, forward strand.
CCGACTGCTGGAGATCGCGTCCACCAATGCCGATCAGCTCATGGACTCGGCCAAGGAAGAGGCCGACCAGCTGCTCGGCAATGCCCGCAGCGAGGCCGAGCGGCTCGAGACCGAGTCCAAGGAGAAGGCCGAGCGCGTCGAGGCCGTCGCCCGCATGCGCGCGCACAAGCTCGACGAAGAGACCAACCAGCGTCGTCAGCAGATCCTGGCCGATATCGAGCGTCAGCGGCAGGAGCTGCAGACCGAGGTCGACCACCTGCGCGCCTACGAGCGCGAGTACCGCGCGCGTCTGAAGGCCTACTTCGAGAACCAGCTCAAGCAGCTCTCGGAGCAGGAGAATGTCGAGCCCACCTCGCAAGTGCGTCGTGGCGGCAACCGCATCCTCGCTGCCGACGACATCGCCTCGACACCCGTCGACAAGGGCTGACACCAGGTATCACGCAGCAGGCCCCGCACCGATCGGTGCGGGGCCTGCTGCGTCGTGTCCTCCGGGCCGACTTTCGCCGGGTCGTGGCCCTTTTCCACGTCGGTTGAGGGCCACAACCCGGCACGAGTCGGGCTTCAGGCGCGGATGACGGTGAAGGTGAGGGAGAGGTCGGCGTCGCGCACGGCCGAGTCCTGATCGTCCACCGCCGGGTCCTGGACGAAGGACGAGGCCAACACCTCCTCGGCGATGGAGTCCGCGTGCGCGTCGATCGCGGCGGACGCCGTCTCGCCGGCATTCCAGCGCACCTGGATACGATCGGTGATCTCCAGACCCGAGTTCTTGCGCGCCTCCTGGATCACGCGCACGATCTCGCGGGCCAGCCCGGCCCGCCGGAGCTCGTCGTCGAGTTCGAGATCGAGCGCGACGGTCTCACCCTGCTCGTTGACCACGGCCCAGCCCTCGCGAGGACGTTCGGTGATGATCACGTCGTCGGCACCGATCTCGACCTTCTCGCCCTCCACCTCGACCATCACCGTGCCGTCACCGAGTCCGGCGAATGAGGCGGGATCGGCGCTCGCCACTGCCGCGGCGACTGCTGGGGTGCCCTTGCCGAAACGCTTGCCGAGGGCGCGGAAGTTCGCCTTCACGCTGTAGTCGACGAGATCGCCGCCCACGCTCGCGAGGGACTCGATGGCACGGATGTTGAGCTCCTCGCACACCTCGGCGCGCAGATCCGGGCTCAGGGCCTCGTACGGCGCCGAGCCGATCAGCGCGCGGCGCAGCGGCTGGCGTGTGCGGACCTTGGCCTCTGCGCGCGCGGCGCGGCCCAGCTCGGTGACCCGACGGGCGAGGTCGACGCGCTCGGCCAGTCCCTCCTCGATCAGCGTGGTGTCGGCGACCGGCCAGTCGGCCAGGTGAACCGACGCGGGCGCGTCCGGCGTCACCGGGACGATGACATCACGCCACACCCGCTCCGCGATGAACGGCACCAACGGCGCGAGCAGCCGCGTGACGATGTCGATCACCTCGTGCAGGGTGGACAGCGCGGCCGTGTCCCCACGCCAGAAGCGCTTGCGTGAGCGTCGCACGTACCAGTTCGACAGATCGTCGACGAAGGCCGCGAGCCGCTGTCCGGCGGTCTGGGTGTCGAAGTCCTCCAGCGCCTCGGTGACATCGCCGATGAGCCGGTGCGTCTGCGACAGCAGCCAGCGATCCAGCACCGGTCGCTCGGACACCGGCGGCGCCTCCGACGCCCCTGGGGCCCAGCCTTCGGCGCGGGCGTACAGCACGTGGAAGGCGACGGTGTTCCAGTAGGTGAGCAGCACCTTGCGCACGATCTCGGTCAGCGCCGCGTTGCCGATCCGGCGAGCGGACCAGGGCGACCCGGAACAGGCCATGAACCAACGCACGGCATCGGCGCCGTGCTCGTCCATGAGCGGCATGGGCAGCAGGATGTTGCCCAGGTGCTTGCTCATCTTCTTGCCGTCCTCGGCCAGGATGTGCCCCAGGCAGACGACGTTCTCGTAGCTGTTCTGGCCGAACACGAGCGTGCTGACCGCCATGAGCGAGTAGAACCAGCCGCGAGTCTGGTCGATCGCCTCGCAGATGTACTGCGCGGGGAAGGCCCGCTCGAAGCGCTCCTTCGACCCCTCGGCGTGCGGGTAGCCCCACTGAGCGAAGGGCATCGACCCCGAGTCGAACCAGGCATCGATGACCTCGGGCACACGCCGGTAGGTGCCCGGCTCGCCGTCGACGGTGAAGGTGACCTCGTCGATGAAGGGACGGTGCGGGTCGAGCTCGGACAGGTCTCGGCCGGTCAGCTCGGACAGCTCGGCGAGGGACTCGACGCACACGAGCTTGCTGGGATCCTCGTCATTGCGCCAGATCGGCAGGGGGGTGCCCCAGAAGCGATTGCGTGAGAGCGCCCAGTCGATGTTGTTCTCGAGCCAGTCGCCGTAGCGGCCGTGCTTGACCCGCTCGGGATACCAGGTGGTGGACTCGTTGGCGGCGAGGAGATCGTCCTTGCGCTGCGTGGTGCGGATGTACCAGGAGGGCAGCCCGTAGTACATGAGCGGCGTGTGGCAGCGCCAGCAGTGCGGGTAGGAGTGCTCGTAGTCGAGGTAGCGGAACAGCCGACCGCGCTCGCGCAGGTCGGCGATGATGACCTGATCGGCGTCCTTGAAGAACATGCCGCCGACGAGATCGAGTCCGTCCTCGAACCGGCCCTCCGTGGTGATCGGGTTGACGAGCGCGACGGCGTGACGGCGCACCGAGGCGAAGTCGTCCTCGCCGAAGACGGTGGCCTGGTGGACCAGCCCGGTGCCGTCATCGGTGGTGACGTAGTCCTCGGTCACGACGAAATGCGCCTCGCCCGGCCACTCGACGATGCCGAAGGGACGCTCGTAGGTCCAGCCGGCCATATCGGCGCCGGTGAAGGTATCGGTGACCTCCCAGCCCTCGCCGAGCACGGCCTCCAGCAGTTCACGTGCGACGACGACCGTCTCGGTGCCGTCGGTCGCGGTGACGTACTCGACATCGGCCCGCGCCGCCACCAGCGCGTTGCTCGGCAGCGTCCACGGTGTGGTGGTCCAGATCAGCAGTGAGGCGTCTCCGGCGTGCGGGCCCGAGGTCAACGGCAGCCGCACGTAGACGGATGGATCGGTGACGGTCTCGTAGCCCTGCGCGATCTCGTGGTCGCTCAGGGCCGTCCCGCAGCGAGGGCAGTAGGGGGCGATCCGGTAGTCCTCGACGAGCAGGCCCTGGTCGAAGATCCGCTTGAGCCCCCACCAGACGCTCTGGACGTACTCGGGATCCATCGTGCGGTACGGGTCGCTCATATCGACCCAGTAGCCCATCCGGTCGGTCATCTCCTCGAACTGGTCCACGTTCCGCAGGACCGCCTCGCGGCAGCGGGCGTTGAACTCGGCGATGCCGAAGGCCTCGATATCGGGCTTGCCGTTGAAGCCCAGTTCCTTCTCCACGGCGATCTCGACCGGGAGACCATGGCAGTCCCATCCGGCCTTGCGGTCGACGTGATAGCCCTGCATCGTCTTGAACCGCGGGAAGACGTCCTTGAAGACGCGCGCCTCGACATGGTGGGTGCCCGGCGTGCCGTTGGCCGTGGGGGGGCCCTCGTAGAAGGTCCAGCGCGGGGCATCTGGGGGAGTGTCGAGGGACGCGGCGAAGGTGCCGTTCTGGCGCCAGAAGTCGAGGATCTCGCGCTCGGCCCCCGGCAGGTCGATCTGGGCCGGAACGGGCTGGTAGCTCCGGGCGGAATCGGGCGGGGTCGCGGCGTTCGAAGTCACACGGTCGATTCTACGGACCCTTGGACTTGCCTCGGTGGCGGCTCCGGTCTACTGTCCCCGCATGCCCAGTACGTCATTGACGGTTCGTGCCGACGAGGATCCGTGGACCGATGAGGAGATCGAGCAGGTCCGCGCCGAGCTTCTCGGTGGCCTGGATCGACTCGCCGCCGAGCTGAAGACCTCCGCGGCGGAATTGCGCGATCTGCTCGCCTCCGGAGTCGACGGTGCCGGTAACGATCAGGCCGATGTGGGCTCCACCAGCCTCGAACGCGATGCGGAGATGTCCCTCGCCGCCAACCAGCAGGAACTGCTGAGCCAGACCGAGAAGGCGCTCGAGCGACTCGATGACGGCACCTACGGCATCTGCGAGAACTGCGGCCAGCCGATCGGCAAGTTGCGGCTCCTCGCCTTCCCACGGGCTACGCTGTGCATGGAATGCAAGAGGAAAGAAGAGCGCCGCTGAGTAACGCAGCCAGCGCCACGCCCCCGAGTCCCCGCCGATCGCGCATCGGCTTGTTCGCTATCGTCGCCGCCGTCGTCTGGGGCATCGACCAGATCTCCAAGATCCTCGCGGTCGCCTATCTCGAGGGTGCCGACAGCATCACCGTCGTGCCCGGAGTGCTGTGGCTGTCCTTCTTGCGGAACCCCGGTGCCGCCTTCGGCACCGGAGCGCAGTTCACCATCGTCATCAGCGTGATCGCGATCATCGCCACCGTGGTGCTGTTGTTCATGGCCCGCCGCCTGCGGGACCGGTGGTGGGCGGTGGCCTTCGGCTTCTTCCTCGCCGGAGCGCTGGGCAACCTGACTGATCGGATCTTCCGGGCCCCCGGGGCCCTGCACGGGCACGTGGTGGACTTCCTGAAGCTGTTCGACTGGTTCGTGTTCAATATCGCCGACCTCTCCCTCAATATCGCCGCGGTGATGATCGTCATCCGCGCCTTCCAGGGCATCGGTCTGGATGGCACCCGGGAGGAGGTGAAGCGATGAGCGAGCACGAGAGCAGGTCGGTCTATGTGCCCGAGGGGCTGGCGGGGGAGCGTGTCGATGTCGCGCTCTCGCGGCTGTTCGGGTTGTCGCGCACTCGTGGGGGTGAGCTGATCGCGGAGGGTCTCGTGCTCCTCGACGGGGTGGCCCCGGTCAAGTCCGAACGTGTCGACGCCGGCGTGCTGCTGGAGGCGCAGATCCCCTCGGCACGTGTCGCCGAGGTGGTGGCCGAGGTCGTCGAGGGCATGGACATCGTCTTCCAGGACGACGACATCGTGGTGGTCGACAAGCCCATCGGGGTCGCTGCCCATCCGAGTGTCGGCTGGGAGGGTCCGACCGTCTCTGGGCATCTCGCCGGGGCAGGGGTGCGGATCTCTACCTCCGGCGCGCCGGAGCGCCAGGGCATCGTGCAGCGTCTCGATGTCGGCACCAGTGGGCTCATGGTCGTCGCGAAGTCCGAGCAGGCCTACTCGGTGCTGAAGCAGGCCTTCCGCGATCGGACGGTCGACAAGACCTATCACTCGCTCGTGCAGGGCCATCCGGATCCTCATACGGGAACGATCGACGCGCCGATCGCCCGCCATCCCAAGCACGATTTCAAGTTCACGGTCCGCGGCGACGGGCGTCCGAGTATCACGCACTACGACACTCTCGAAGCGCATCGTTATGCCTCGCTGCTGACGATCAAGCTCGAGACGGGGCGTACGCATCAGATTCGCGTGCACATGAGCGCCTTGAAGCATCCGTGCGTCGGTGATCTGCAGTACGGTGCCGATCCGACCCTCGCCGCGAAGGTCGGTCTGGAGCGGCAGTGGCTGCACGCGGTGCGGCTGGGCTTCGATCATCCCCGCTCGGGCGAGTACGTGCAGTTCGAGTCTCCGTACCCCGCCGACCTCCAGCACGCCCTCGACATCGTCCGCGACCTCTCCTGATCCCGAACCCGTTGCGTGTGGGGGCACCTCCCACGAGCGCAGCGAGTAGGGGGAACGTCCACACTCGACGGGTTCCCGGGCCTGGTGGGGGAGGTGACAGAATGTGGTCATGAGTCCTGTGGTGCGTCAGTCCGAGAAGTTGCGCGATGTCCTCTACGACATCCGAGGGCCCGTCAGCGCCCGCGCCGCGGCCTTGGAGGCCGAGGGCCACCGCATCCTCAAACTCAACATCGGCAACCCACAGCCCTTCGGATTCGACGCTCCGAGCGAGATCCTCCAGGACGTCATCGCCGCGCTGCCTACCTCCGCCGGCTACTCCGACTCCCGTGGCATTCAGCCCGCCCGCCGAGCCGTCGTGCACCACTATCAGCTGCAGGAGGGCTTCCCGGCGATCGACATCGACGATGTCTGGCTCGGCAACGGCGTGTCCGAGCTGATTCAGATCGCCCTGCAGGCGCTGCTCAACAACGGCGACGAGGTGCTGATCCCGGCCCCGGACTATCCGTTGTGGACCGCGGTCACCAATCTCGCCGGCGGCGTACCGGTCCATTACCTCTGCGATGAGGACAACGACTGGAACCCCGACCTCGATGATCTGGAGTCCAAGATCACCGACCGCACTCGGGCGATCGTGGTCATCAACCCCAACAATCCGACCGGAGCGGTCTACAGCCGCGAGACCCTCACGCGGATCGCCGACCTGGCCCGGCGGCACGATCTCGTGCTGATGGCCGATGAGATCTACGACAAGATCCTCTACGACGATGCCGCGCACATTCCTATGGCGAGCATCGCCTCGGATGTCCTCACGCTGACCTTCAACGGCCTCTCGAAGGCCTACCGCGTGTGCGGATACCGCTCGGCCTGGCTGGTCGTCACCGGTCCGCTCGAACGCGCTCACGACTATCTGGAGGGCATCACGCTGCTGGCCTCGATGCGGCTGTGCCCCAATGTCCCGGCCCAGAACGCGATCCAGGTCGCGCTCGGCGGCTACCAGTCCATCAAGGAGCTGATTCTGCCCGGCGGACGGCTGCTGGAGCAGCGCGACACCGCCGTCAACGAGCTGGAGAAGATCCCCGGTGTGAGCGTCGTGCGCCCCCGCGGCGCCCTGTACGCCTTCCCGCGCCTGGACCCCGAGATCTATCCGATCGAGGATGACCAGCAGCTGGCCTTCGACCTGTTGGTCAGCGAGAAGATCCTCATCACGCAGGGGACCGGGTTCAACTGGCCGCAGCCGGACCATCTGCGCATCGTGACGCTGCCGTGGGCGCGCGACCTGGCCGAGGCCATCCAACGTCTGGGCAACTTCCTGTCGAGCTACCAGCCGCGCTGATTCTCGTGCCGACCGATTCTGTCGGCGGCCGGGTCTAGCGTGTGCAGAGCGAGGCGTCGTCGGTCGGCGGTGCCGTGGTCACGATGAGGAGACCCGATGGGTGAGATGATCCAGGCTCGGGGCCTGGTCAAGAGATATGGCGAGGTCGAGGCACTGTCCGGTCTCGATCTCACGGTGCCGCAGGGCACCGTGTTGGGGTTGCTGGGCCCGAACGGAGCGGGCAAGACGACCGCCGTCCGGATCCTGACCACCTTGCTCAAACCCGATGACGGGGAGGCCGAGGTCGCCGGAGTCGATGTCATCGCGGACCCGAACGGTGTGCGCCGCCGGATCGGCCTGTCGGGGCAGTACGCCGCCGTCGACGAGTACCTCACCGGCTTCGAGAACCTGCAGATGGTGGGGCGCCTCTACGGCATGAGCGCCAAACGCGCCGGAGCGCGGGCCAAGGAGCTGCTCGAGCGCTTCGGACTGACCGACGCGGCCGATCGCCCCTCCAAGACCTACTCGGGAGGCATGCGCCGCCGGCTCGACCTGGCCGGTGCCCTGGTCGCCGAGCCTCCGGTGCTGGTACTGGACGAGCCCACCACCGGTCTGGACCCTCGCAGCCGACAGCAGATGTGGGACGTCATCAGGGATCTCGTCGGCTCGGGAGCGACCCTCCTGTTGACGACGCAGTATCTCGAGGAGGCCGACCTCCTCGCCGACAACATCATCGTCATCGACCAGGGCCGCGCCATCGCCGAGGGCACGGCCGATGAGCTCAAGTCGCAGACCGGCGGAGAGCGGATCGAGCTGGTCGTCGCCGATGGGGCCCGGACCGATGATGCCGCCCGGCTGCTGGCCGAGATCGCCGCGGGAGACGTCATCCGACGTGATCGCGGTCTCTCGGCCGCGGCGAGCGGGGACGGCGCGGGTCAGCTGCGTGCATTGCTCGACCGTCTCGCGGAGGCCGATATCGCCCTGCTGGACATCGGCCTGCGCCGACCCACTCTCGATGATGTCTTCCTGGAGCTCACCGGCCACGTGGCCGAGGCGGACGACACCCAGACCGATGACGCGACCGAGGAGGTCTCCCGATGAGCCCGCTGCGGGTCGCCACCGACGGCTGGGTCGTCGCCAAGCGCAATCTGATCAAGATCAAGCGTGTGCCGGAGATCATGGTCTTCGTCCTCATGTCGCCGATCATGTTCGTGCTGCTATTCGCCTATGTCTTCGGCGGGGCGATCGACGCCGGGCCCGGACTGGACTACAAGGAGTTCCTCATCGGCGGCATCTTCGCGCAGACCGTCGTCTTCGGCGCGACCTATTCCGGCGCGGCCCTCGCCGAGGACATGCAGAAGGGCTTCATCGACCGGTTCCGCTCCCTGCCGATGTCCCGTTCGGCGGTGCTCGTGGGGCGTACGACCTCCGATGTCGTCTACAACATCGTGTCGCTCGCCGTGATGGCGATCACCGGACTGTTCGTGGGCTGGCGGGCGCACGGATCGATCGCCGAGACGATCGCCGCCTTCGCCCTGCTGCTGGTGTTCGCCTATGCGATCAGCTGGGTGATGGCCTTCATCGGCCTGATCGTGCCGAGTGTCGATGTGATCAACAACGCCTCCTTCCTGGTCATCATGCCGCTGACCTTCGTATCGAACGCCTTCGTGCCGTTGGAGTCCTTCCCGTCGGGCCTGCGCCATGTCGTGGAGTGGAACCCGGTCTCGGCCATCACCCAGGGAGTCCGCGAGCTCTTCGGCAATGTTCCCGAGGGCATGGAGGTCCCCGATGTCTGGTCCATGCAGCATCCGGTGCTCTACACGCTGCTCTGGATCGCCCTCATCCTGCTGGTCTTCGTGCCGCTCTCGGTGCGTCAATACCAGCGCAGCACCAGCAAGTGAGCGTTCCGCGCCGCCCGCGCCCGGAGCGCCTCGCCGATCCACCGAGTCCGTGGGCGTAGGCTGAAGTCCTTCCCCGACGCCGCCCCCGTGGGCACCGAGCCACGTCATGTCTGGAGGCCACCACCGCGATGCCGAGCAACTCGAGCTTTGTGCACCTGCACGTCCATACCGAGTACTCGATGCTCGACGGGCACGCGTTGCTCGACGGGCTGTTCGAACGGACCGCCGAGCTGGGGATGCCGGCCATCGCGATGACCGACCACGGCAATGTCCACGGCGCCTATGACTTCTGGTCCAAGGCCCGCGATCACGGGGTCAAGCCGATCATCGGCATGGAGGCCTACCTCACACCGGGCACGCATCGCGGCGAGCGCCGCCGGGTCCGGTGGGGCAAGGGAGACACCGCCGAGGAGAACGGCAATGACGTCGCCGGTGGCGGTGCGTACACGCACATGACCATGCTCGCGACGAGCACCGAGGGCATGCACAACCTGTTCCGCATCTCCTCGCGGTCGAGCCAGGAAGGCTTCTACTACAAGCCGCGCGCCGACCGCGAGCTGCTGCAGGAGTACGCCTCGGGCATCGTCGCCACGACGGGCTGCCCGTCCGGCGAGGTCCAGACCCGATTGCGGCTCGGGCAGTACGAGGAGGCCCGCCGCGCCGCGGGGGAGTACCAGGAGATCTTCGGCAAGGAGAACTTCTTCCTGGAGCTGATGGATCACGGCCTCGGGATCGAGAAGGTGGTCCGCGACGATCTCCTCCGCCTGGGCCGTGAGCTCGGCATCCCACCGGTGGCCACCAATGACTCGCATTACACCCAGCCCGACGATGCCCAGGCCCACGATGCGCTGATCTGCATCGCCTCGGGCAAGACGCTCAGCGATCCCAAGCGCCTCAAGTTCGACGGCGGCGGCTACTACATCAAGTCGGCCGCCGAGATGCGCGAGATCTGGGAGGACACCTACGACATGAAGGAGGCGTGCGACAACACCCTCCTGATCGCCGAGCGTTGCGATATCGACTTCACCGAGTCCACCGGCGGCTACATGGCGCGCGCCAAGATCCCCGAGGGCGAGACCGAGGAGTCCTGGTTCGTCAAGGAGGTCTGGAACGGCATCCGGGCGCGCTACGGAGACGACTTCTCCGATGACGTACGCGAGCGCACCGAGAAGGAGCTCGAGGTCATCCGCACCAAGGGCTACTGCGGGTACTACCTGGTGGTCGCCGACTTCATCCAGTGGGCCAAGGACAACGGCATCCGCGTGGGGCCGGGTCGTGGCTCGGGTGCCGGATCGATCGCCGCCTACGCGCTGCGCATCACCGATCTGTGCCCTTTGCAGCATGGGTTGATCTTCGAGCGCTTCCTGAACCCTGAACGTCCCTCGATGCCCGACTTCGACATCGACTTCGACGAGCGTCGGCGCGGCGAGGTCATCCAGTACGTCACCGACGCGTACGGCTCCGATCGCGTCGCGCAGATCGCCACCTTCGGCCGGCTCAAGGCCAAGGCCGCGATCAAGGACGCCTCGCGGGTGCTCGACTATCCCTTCGCGATGGGCGAGAAGATCACCAAGGCGCTGCCGGCCGATGTCATGGGCAAGGGTGTGCCCCTGTCGGAGCTGTTCAACGAGAAGCACAGCCGATACGGCGACGGCAAGGACTTCCGCGAGCTGCACCAGAACGACCCCGATGTCCGCAAGGTCTTCGAGGTCGCGCTCGGGTTGGAGGGCCAGATCCGCCAGTGGGGCGTGCACGCGGCCGGCGTCATCATGAGCAGCGAGCCGCTGCTCGACATCGTGCCGATCATGAAGCGCGAGCAGGACGGCGCGATCATCACCCAGTTCGACTACCCGATGTGCGAGTCGCTCGGGCTGGTCAAGATGGACTTCCTGGGTCTGCGCAACCTGACCGTCCTCGACGACGCGGTCGAGAACATCAAGGCCAACCGCGAGCACGATCTGGTGCTCGAGGACATCCCCTTCGACGATCCCGAGACCTACAAGCTGCTCGGCCGCGGCGACACCCTCGGCGTCTTCCAGCTCGACGGCGGTCCCATGCGCCAGCTGCTGCGCATGATGCAGCCGGACAACTTCGAGGACATCTCGGCCGTCATCGCGTTGTACCGTCCCGGCCCGATGGGCGCGGACAGCCACACCAACTACGCCAAGCGCAAGACCGGCCGGCAGAAGATCGACTACATCCACCCCGAGCTCACCGAGGCGCTCAAGCCCATCCTTGGCACCACCTACGGCCTGATCGTGTATCAGGAGCAGGTCATGAGTATCGCTCAGGAGCTGGCCGGTTACACGCTCGGACAAGCCGACAACCTGCGCCGCGCGATGGGCAAGAAGAAGCGCGAGGTCCTGCAGAAGGAGTTCGTGGGCTTCGAAGGCGGCATGATGGAGAAGGGCTTCTCCAAGGAGGCCATCAAGACGCTCTGGGACATCCTCGTCCCCTTCGCCGACTACGCCTTCAACAAGGCCCACTCGGCCGCCTACGGTGTGGTGTCCTACTGGACCGCCTACCTCAAGGCGCACTATCCGGCCGAGTACATGGCCGCGCTACTCACCAGCGTCAAGGGCGATAAGGACAAGTCGGCCATCTATCTCGGCGAGTGCCGTCGGCTCGGCATCAAGGTGCTGCCCCCCGATGTCAACGAGTCCTTCCAGAACTTCACCACCGTCGGCACCGATATCCGCTTCGGTCTGACGGCGGTCCGCAATGTCGGCACCAATGTCGTCAACGAGATGGTGCGCACGCGCGAGGAGAAGGGGCACTACACGAGCTTCACGGACTTCCTGGACAAGGTGCCCGGACAGGTCTGCAACAAGAGACTCGTCGACTCGCTGATCAAGGCCGGGGCGTTCGACTCGCTGAACCACCGGCGAAGGGCGCTCAACGCGGTCGCCGAGGAGGCGGTCGACAGCTACGCCGCGCTCAAGAAGGGCTCGGAGTTCCAGGACTCGCTGTTCGGTGGAGGGGAGGACGATCAGAAGGTCGTCAGCATCGTCCTGCCCGATGTCGGCGAGTGGGACAAGACCCAGCTGTTGAGCTTCGAGCGCGACATGCTCGGGCTGTATGTGTCCGATCACCCGCTGGCGGGGCTCGAGCACATCCTGCGGGCCAGCAGCGATGTCTCGGTCGGCGATCTGATCGAGGACACCGAGCGCCCCGACGGCACCTCGGTCAAGATCTGCGGTCTCATCACCAATGTGCAGCGCCGCTTGTCCAAGAAGGGCGATACGTGGGCATCGGTCACGATCGAGGACCTCGAGGGCTCGGTCGATGTCATGGTGTTCCCGGCCGCCTACAATCTCGCGGCCCCGGTCCTCGTTCCGGACTCGGTCGTGGTGGTCAAGGCACGGCTGCGACGCGGCGACGACGGCATCGACCTCTCGGCCCAGGAGATCACCCGTCCCTCCATGACCCAGGGCCGGACGGATGCTCCGCTGACGGTGACGATGCCGGTCGGGCTGTGCACACCGGAGACGGTGTCCTCGTTCAAGAGTGTGCTCGCCTCGCATCCGGGCGTGACGGAGGTGCATCTGCGCTTGGCCGGCCGTGACACCGTCAAGACCATGCGATTGGACACCTCGTTACGCGTGTCGACCAGCTCGGCGCTGTTCGCGGATCTCAAGGAGCTGCTCGGCCCCGGATGCCTCGGATGACCAGGACCCGGCTCAGTGCTGCCTTGCTGGTCGTCGTCCTCGCGGCGTTGGCGGGGATCGCCTGCGGATTCTTGTGGCTGCTGGTCGCCCAGCCGGCGCAGTGGCTGTACACCGAACAAGGACTGGTGCTCGATGAGGCCGCGGCGGGTCACCAGTTCGGGATCGTCGCCTGGTTCGTGGTGATCGGGGGAGTCGCAGGTCTGATCGGCGGCTGGGCGGTCGAGCGGTGGCGCACGCAGGACGGCTGGATCCTCGTGCCGCTCGTGGTGGTCGCGGGTCTCGTGGCCGGGCTGCTCTGCTCGCGCGTCGGGCTGGCCTTCGGGCCGCCGGACCCGGCCGGTGTCACGGGCATCGAGGTCGGTGACCGTGTCCCGCTGCGCTTCACCCTCGATGCCTTCTCGCCGATGTTGTCGTGGGTCATCGGCGGGCTATTGGGGCTGGCCGCCTCGGTCTACGTGCGTCCCGCCGCCCCGCGCGACTCAGCGGGCGATAGCAGCGACGACGGCGTCGGTGACGCCGATCAGATCGTTCGGTGACACCTCGGCCTCGAGCCCGCGGCGTCCGCCGGACACGAAGACGGTCGGCCAGCCGGTGACGCTCTCGTCGACCACGGTCCGCAGCCGCGTGCGCTGGCCGAAGGGCGAGATTCCGCCGACGACGTAGCCGGTCGCTCGCTGTGCGGCCTCCGGGTCGGCCATCGTCGCGCGCTTCGCTTCCAGTGCCGCCGCAGTCGCTTTGAGGTCCAGTCGAGCAGACACGGGGACCACCGCCACCGCGAGACTCCCGCCGAGGTCGATCACCAGGGTCTTGAACACGCGGGCCGGGTCGAGTCCGAGCGCTTGGGCCCCCTCGAGACCGAAGGATTCCGACCGCGGATCGTGCTCATAGGAGTGCGCGGTGGCGCGCACTCCGGCGCGTCGCAGCGCGAGGAAACCAGGTGTGCTCTCCGGGCTCGTCTTCTTGGCCATCCGCCCACCGTAGACGTCGCCGCTGACTTCGTCCGCGAGTGGTGCAATCGTGCCCGCGAGTGGTGGGGGGGGGGGGGGGGGGGGGGGGGGGGGGGGGGGGGCCGGGGGGGGGGGGGGGGGGCGGGGGGGGGGGGGGGGGGGGGGGTGGGGGGGGGGGGGGGG
>NZ_VLNT01000006.1:57107-193341 GCF_007421815.1 Aeromicrobium piscarium
CCGCGGCCGCGGTCCCGCGGGGTTCTGCGTCCGCGCCGGGGGGGGGGGGGGGCCCCCCCCCCCCCCCCCCCCCCCCGGGGCTCGGTGGCGGGGCGAGGTCTGGCGGTGCCGCCGTTCCGTAGACTTCTGCCGTGAACCTTCGACGTCTGGACCTGCGCTCCGCCGACCCCTCGACCCCGGCCGAGTACCGCCACGCGGTGCCGCGCGCGGAGGTCGATGTCGAGCATGCGCTGGCCGCCGTCGCACCGATCTGCGCCGACGTGCGCGAGCGCGGATCGGTCGCCGTCCTGGAAGCGGGCGAACGATTCGATCGCGTCCGCCCCGAGCGGCTCCGTGTCCCGGCCGAGGCGATGGAACGGGCGCTCGCGGAGCTCGATCCGCAGATCCGCGCGGGGCTGGAGGAGTCGATCACCCGGCTCCGCACGACGTGTGAGGCCGAGCTGGAGGAGTCCGTCACCACCGAGGTGGCACCGGGTGCCCGAGTCGAGCGCCGGATCGTGCCGATGCAGCGCGTCGGACTGTACGTTCCGGGTGGATTGGCGCCGCTGGTCAGCACGGTGATCATGAACGCGGTGCCCGCCCAGGTCGCCGGCGTTCCGGGCATCGCCCTGGCCAGCCCGCCGCAGGCCGACTTCGGCGGCCTGCCGCACCCCACGATCCTCGCCGCCTGCGCCCTGCTGGGCATCGACGAGGTCTATGCCGCCGGGGGAGCGCAGGCGCTCGCCATGTTCGCCTACGGCACCGAGGACTGCCCGAGCGTCGACCTCGTCACCGGACCGGGCAATATCTTCGTCGCCGCGGCGAAGCGCTATCTGCAGGGAACGGTGGCGATCGACTCCGAGGCCGGTCCCACCGAGATCGCGATCATCGCCGACGACTCCGCCGATGCCGCCTACGTCGCGGCGGATCTGATCAGCCAGGCCGAGCACGATCCGCTCGCCGCGAGCGTGCTGATCACCGACAGCGAGGCCCTCGCGGAGGCCGTCGACGCTGAGCTGACCCGACAGGTGCCGGAGGCCAAGCACCAGGAGCGGATCTCCACCGCTCTGGGGGGCCGCCAGTCGGCGACGGTGCTGGTACGCGATGTCGACCAGGCGATCGACGTCGCCAATGCCTATGCCGCTGAACACCTGGAGATCCAGACCCGCGACACTTCTGCCGTCGCGGCCCGTATCGTCAACGCCGGCGCCGTCTTCGTCGGCGACTTCACGCCGGTCTCGCTCGGCGACTACGCCGCCGGCTCGAACCACGTGCTGCCGACGGCGGGCTGCGCCTGCCACTCCTCGGGGCTCTCCGTGCGGGCCTTCTGCAAGAACATGCACGTCGTCACCTACTCCGCCGAGGCGCTCCACGAGGTGGGGGACAAGGTCGTCACCCTCGCCGAGGCCGAAGACCTGCCCTCGCACGGCGCCGCGGTCTCGATCCGGACGGAGCGCTGACATGCCCCTGCCCTCCTGGGTGCCGATCCGCGACGATCTGCGCCCCTACGAGCCTTACGGAGCTCCGCAGCTCGCCGATGTCATCATGCTCAACGTCAACGAGAACCCGTACGCGCCGAGCGCGGCGATCGCGGACGACATCGCAGCCGCGGTGCGTGAGGCCGTTCTCGGTCTGAATCGCTACCCCGACCGCGAAGCGACGGCGCTGCGCGAGGCGCTCGCGGACTACCTCGGTCACGGTCTCAGCGCCGAGCGGGTCTGGGCAGCGAACGGCTCCAATGAGGTCATGTTGCAGATCCTGCAGGCCTTCGGCGGACCCGGCCGCACCGCGGTGTCGTTCGCGCCGACGTACTCGATGTATCCGGAGTATGCGCGCGACACGCACACGCGCTGGGTCACCGCCCCGCGCGAGCAGGACTTCACCGTCGACCCCGATCGGGCGGTGGCCTTCGTCGAGGCCGAGCGTCCCGATGTCGTGCTGCTCACCTCGCCGAACAACCCGACCGGGACGGCGCTGCCGTTGTCGACCGTCGAGGCGGTGTTGGCCGTCGCTCCCGGTGTCGTCGTCGTCGACGAGGCGTACGCGGAGTTCCGCCGCGCGGGCACGCCGACGGCACTGGAGCTGCTGGCGGCCCATCCGCGTCTGATCGTCAGCCGCACGATGAGCAAGGCCTTCGCGCTCGCGGGCGGCCGGCTCGGCTACGCGGCCGCCGACACGGCGATCATCGACGCGTTGCGCATCGTCCGGCTGCCCTACCACCTGTCCGCCGTGACCCAGGCGACGGCGCTCGCGGCCCTGCGCCACCGCGACGAGCTGCTGGCCCAGGTCGACGCCCTGCGCGCCGCTCGCGACGAGCTGTCCGCGTGGCTGAGTGGCAGGGGACACGAGGTCGCCGAGTCCGATGCCAACTTCGTGCTGTTCGGGCGTTTCGCCGACCGGCACGCCGTATGGCAGGGTCTCGTGGACCGCGGCGTGCTGATCCGGGAGACTGGTCCCGAGGGTTGGCTGCGCGTCTCGGTCGGCACGCCCGAGGAGATGAACGCTTTCTACACCGCACTTTCGGAGGTCGATCCCCGGTGAGCAATCGCACCGCCACTATCGAGCGTCAGACATCGGAGAGTCGCGTCTCCGTGCAACTCGACCTCGACGGCACCGGCCGCGCCGACATCAGCACGGGCGTGGGCTTCTACGACCACATGCTGACCGCGCTGTCGCGGCACTCGCTGATCGACCTCACGGTCCGCACCGAGGGCGACTTGCACATCGATGCGCACCACACGGTCGAGGACACGGCGATCGTCATCGGCGACGCGCTCCGCGAGGCGTTGGGCGACAAGTCCGGTATCCGTCGCTACGGCAATGCCACGATCCCACTCGACGAGGCGCTCGCCGCCTGCGTCGTGGATGTGTCGGGCCGCCCGTACTTCGTGCACAGCGGGGAACCCGAGCGTCAGATCACCGCGGTGATCGGCGACCGGTACATCGGCTCGCTGACCGCACACGTCTTCGAGTCGATCGCGCACCACGCCGGCATCACCCTGCACATGACGCTGCTGGGTGGGCGCGATCCGCACCACATCGCCGAGGCCCAGTTCAAGGCCCTCGCGCGTGCCCTGCGCGAGGCGATCGCCCTCGACCCGCGCGAGACCGGCGTCCCCAGCACGAAGGGCGCCCTGTGAATCTCGATACGCCGCGCCCGCGGAGCGGACGGGGCTACTCGATCACCCAGAGGAACGCCGGAGGCGTGCTGTGACATCGGGAGGGCCGACCGTCGCGGTGCTCGACTACGGGTCGGGCAATCTGCGGTCGGCGGTCCGCGCAGTCGAGCGGGCGGGAGCCCAGGTCGAGCTGACCTCGGACCCGACCGTCGCCGAACAGGCCGACGGGTTGCTCGTTCCAGGTGTGGGGGCGTTCGCCGCGTGCATGGAGGGTTTCCGAGCGGTCGGCGGCGAGCGCATCATCGAACGCCGGCTGATCGCGGGACGTCCGGTGCTGGGCATCTGCGTGGGCATGCAGATCCTCTTCGCCGAGGGGATCGAGCACGGGGTACGCACCCGCGGCTGTGGGGAGTGGCCGGGAACGGTCGAGCGCCTTCAGGCCGAGATCGTGCCGCACATGGGCTGGAACACGGTGGAGCCCCCCGAGGGCTCGCGGATGTTCGCCGGCATCGAGAGCGAGCGGTTCTACTTCGTGCACTCCTACGGCGTGCGGCGGTGGGAGGCGACCGCGGACGGGCCCCTCGCGCCGCCGAGCGCCACCTGGACGTCCTATCCGCCGGATCGATTCGTGGCCGCGGTCGAGCACGGCCCGCTGTGGGCGACCCAGTTCCACCCGGAGAAGTCCGGCGACGCGGGCCGCAAGCTGCTCGAGAACTGGATCGCGACCTTCTGACCGCGCGCCGTCACGCCCGATAGCGCCCGGGGCGGTGGTTGAAGGCCAGCACGATGTTCAGGACCACCGCGCCCACCGCCGAGAGCGCGACATTGCCGACGGGCACCACCGCCAGGGCGGCGATCACCACAGCGGTGTCGAGCCCCATCTGCACATAGCCCGCGCGCAGCCCGAGGCGCTCCTGGGCGATCAGCGCCAGCACGTTGAATCCGCCGAGGCTCGCCCCGTGCCGGAACAGGATCAGCAGTCCGACCCCGGCGAGCAGGTTGCCGGCGATGGCCGCATAGGCCAGTCCGATCTCGGGCAGCGGCAGCAGGCGCGCGTGCATCTCCGCGAATCCCGATACGAGGGCGACCGCCGCGATGGACTTGGCGGTGAAGATCCATCCCTTCTTCCACGCGGCGAGGGCGAAGAAGGGCACGTTGACGAGCGCGTACACGATCGCGAAGGGCAGCGGTGTCGCATAGGTGACCAGCAGCGCCAGACCCGCGGTGCCACCCGTCACCGCCTCGGCGGTGTGCAGCAGGTGCAGCCCGAAGGCGGCCAGAAAGGTCCCGGTCAGCACGCCGAGGAGGTCCTCGACGGGCGTATGCGGCAGCGTCACGGCGCTGGGCTCGATCTCGTCGTGGGCGTTCTCGTGGCGCGGTGCCTTCACCGTTCCTCCTCGGGGCGACCGGCCTACTCTATGTCGCCGTCTCGTATCGCGGACAGTTACCCCTCCGGGCCCGACTTTTGACCACTTGTGGCCCTTCCTAGGCCGTTTGAAGGGCCACAAGTGGCCAAAAGTTGGCGGAGGCGGGTCAGGCGATACGATCGAGCGCGTGACTCTCGAACTTCTCCCCGCGGTCGATGTCGCCGACGGTCAGGCCGTCCGGCTGGTGCAAGGCGAGCTCGGCAGCGAGACCGCCTATGGCGCCCCCCTCGATGCGGCGCTGCAATGGCAGAACGACGGCGCCGAGTGGATCCACCTGGTCGATCTCGATGCCGCCTTCGGCAAGGGAGACAACCGCGAGCTGCTCGCGGAGGTCGTGGGGCGCCTCGACATCAAGGTCGAGCTCTCCGGGGGCATCCGCGACGACGCCTCCCTCGAAGCGGCCCTCGCCACGGGCTGCCGCCGAGTCAACCTCGGCACGGCCGCCTTGGAGAACCCCGACTGGTGCCGGAGCGCGATCGCCGAATACGGCGACCGGATCGCCGTCGGCCTCGACGTGCGGGGCACGCAGCTCGCCGCCCGCGGGTGGACGCGCGAGGGCGGGGACCTCTTCGAGGTCCTCGATCGGCTGGAGCAGGACGGCTGTGCCCGCTACGTCGTCACCGATGTCACCAAGGACGGCACGCTCCGCGGCCCCAACCTCGAGCTGCTGCAGCTGGTGTGCGAACGCACCGACAAGCCCGTCGTCGCCTCCGGCGGCGTCTCCAGCGTCGAGGATCTGCGCCAGATCGCCTCGCTTACGAATATCGGCGTCGAGGGAGCGATCGTCGGCAAGGCGCTCTACGCCGGCTCCTTCACGCTGCCCGAGGCGCTCGCCGCCGTCGCCGAGGCCTGACCGACCGAAGCCCCTCCCCTCAGCGGTAGACCCTCAACGTCATCCTCGACCGATGACGTTGAAGGTCTACCGCTCACCCGGGGGAAGGGTTGATGGTCTACCGCCCTTGCCCGAGGTCAGCAGCCGTCGCGCTGCAGGCTCGGGCGGCTGTCGCTGCCGGTGACCTCCATGAACGTGACCTCGGTGGTCTCCTCGATGGTGTCCAGCGGCGCGTCGAAGAGGATGCCGAGCCAATTGTCGCCATCGCTCAGGAAGAGCCCGGTCTGCCCGTAGCCGGCCTCACGCATCTCCGCGGTCTCGTACACGCCCCGGAAGTCCAGGAGGGTGTTGCCGATCCCGAGATCCTCGGCATTCGTCGGGCCGGCCGCGCTGACACCCATCGAGGCGATGCGGCCGTCGGCGACGTAGACATCGAAGGTGTCGTTCAAGGGCGGCTTCCAGTCGAGGCCCTGATCGGGCGCGTCCTCGCATCGCTCGGGTCCCTCGTCGACGAAGAGTCCCGTCGCGAGCGCCTCATCGATCGTCATCCCGACCCGCGCGTCACCGATCGATCCCGGAGCGATGAGCAGTTCGCTGGCCTCGGGCACGTCCTCGCTGGGCTCGGGCGAGGGCTCCTCGCTCGGCTCCGAGGTGGTGGGGGCGGGGGTGGTCGGCGTGGGATCGTCGTCCCCGCCGCCGTCGCCGCACGCCGCCAGGACCAGTGCCGCGGCCGCGAGGGCCATGACCTTCCTCATCGTTCCTCCTGCTCGCACCGATAGTCTCGGACTGTGAGCCTAGCCGTCCGCGTGATCCCCTGCCTGGACGTCGACGCCGGCCGCGTCGTCAAGGGCGTCAACTTCGTCGATCTGCGCGATGCGGGCGACCCGGTCGAGATGGCCCGGGTCTACGACGCCGAGGGCGCCGACGAGCTGACCTTCCTCGACATCACGGCATCGAGCTCGGACCGTTCCACCACCTACGACATCGTCGGTCAGACCGCCGAGCAGGTCTTCATCCCGCTCACCGTGGGCGGCGGGGTCCGCACCGCCGAGGACGTCGATCGCCTCCTGCGCGCGGGCGCCGACAAGGTCGGCATCAACACCGCCGCGATCGCCCGCCCCGAGGTCATCGCGGAGATCGCCCACCGCTTCGGGAATCAGGTGCTCGTGCTGAGCGTTGACGCCAGGCGTAGCCCTGACCAGCCCAGCGGCTACGAGGTGACCACACACGGTGGCCGCCGCTCAGCCGGTATCGACGCGGTGGAGTGGGTGCGCCGCGCGACCGACCTGGGGGCAGGGGAGATCTTGTTGAACTCGATGGATGCCGATGGCACCAAGCAGGGCTTCGACCTGGCGATGATCAAGGCGGCTCGCGAGGCCACGCACGTTCCGCTCATCGCCTCCGGCGGTGCCGGACGTGCTGAGCACTTCGCGCCCGCGGTCGACGCCGGTGCCGACGCGGTCCTCGCGGCCAGCGTCTTCCACTTCGGGGAGCTCACCGTCGGTCAGGTCAAGGAGGCGCTGCGCTCAGCGGGTCACGATGTCCGCTGATGCCTCGCTGGACTCCCTCGGCAGCGGTGACACCCGTCAGCTGACCCGCCGGGGCTTCGGCGTCATGGGCGTCGGCATCCGGCGCGAGCCGTGGATGTTCACGCTCGCCGTGATCCTCTCGCTGCTCTTCGGCGTCATGACGGTCGCGGACGCCTGGGTGCTGGGATGGGCCACCGACCACGTCATCACCCCGTCCTTCGCCGACGGCGAGGTGGCACGGGGAGCGCTCAACACCGGCATCGTCCTGTTCATCGCCGCGGCGCTGCTGCGGATGATCGGCGTCATCGGGCGCCGGCTCGCGGGCGGGGTCGTGTTCTACCGTCTCGTGCGCGACGACCGGCTGCGGGTCACGCGTCAGTACCTCCAGCTCCCACTGCGCTGGCATCACCGACATCCGGCGGGGCAGCTGCTCAGCAATGCCAATGCCGATGTCGAGGCGACGTGGAGCGTGTTCATGCCGCTGCCGATGGCGCTCGGCGTCATCGCGATGCTCCTCGCCGCGATCGGCACGATGGCGGCCGCCGATCCGGTGCTCACGCTCATCGGCCTGGTCGTCTTTCCGCTGCTGTTCGCCGTGAACGCGGTCTACCAGCGCTGGCAGGGGCCGCGACTCGCCCTCGCGCAGAGCCTGCGCGGGGATGTCTCGTCCGTCGCCCATGAGTCCTTCGACGGCGCCCTCGTGGTGAAGTCGCTGGGCCGCGAGGGCGACGAGACGGCTCGTTTCGCACGGATCAGCGAGCGGCTCCGCGACGCCAATGTCGCGGTCGGCCGGGTGCGCGCTGTGTTCGACCCGGTGATCGAGGCCTTGCCCAATCTCGGGGTCCTGCTGGTCATCGGCGTCGGAGCCCAGCGGATCGCCAGCGGTGCGGCGGCGCCCGGTGACGTGGTCCAGGTGGCTTTCCTGTTCACCGTCGTCGCGATGCCGGTGCGGTCCTTCGGCTGGGTGCTCGGGGAACTGCCGCGCGCCGTCATCGGCTGGCAGCGGGTGCGTCGCGTGTTGGACGATGACGACCACATGGCCTACGGCGAGCACGCCCTGCCCGGCAGCGGCGCGGTGCGCCTCGACGTGACCGGACTCGACTACGCCCATCCCGACGAGCCGGACACCGTGGTGCTACGCGATGTCGACTTCAGCGTGCCCGCGGGGCGGGTGGTGGCCGTGGTCGGAGCGACCGGCAGCGGCAAGAGCACGCTCGCCTCATTGGTCACCCGGCTCGTCGACGCCGATGCCGGCGCGGTGCGCTACGACGGAGTCGGGGTCCAGGAGTTCTCGCAGGCGGCGCTCACCGGCACGGCGGCCCTGGTGGCCCAGTCGACCTTCCTCTTCGATGACAGCGTGCGGGCCAATATCGTCCTCGATCGCGAGGTGCCCGAGGACCGGATCTGGTCGGTGCTCCGCGATGTCCAGGCCGATCGCTTCGTCTCCGAGCTCCCGCAGGGTCTCGACACGCAGTTGGGCGAGCGCGGCACGAGCTTGTCCGGCGGTCAGCGACAGCGCATCGCCCTGGCTCGCGCACTCGTACGCGAGCCGCGCCTGCTGGTCATGGACGACGCGACGAGCGCCCTGGATCCCGATGTCGAGCAGCGCATCCTGCGTGCCCTCGCCGAGCGCAGCGAGTCCGGATCCGGGCCGTCCGTGCTCGTCGTCGCCTACCGTAAGGCGACGATCGGCCTCGCCGACGAGGTCATCTTCCTCGCGGACGGCAAGATCGCCGACCGCGGAACCCATGCCGAGCTCCGCGAGCGCTCGCGCGCCTATCGCAACATCGTCGACGCCTACGACCAGGCACGTGAGGAGGTCGACCATGAGTGAGTCGCGCGAGGGCGGGCTGAAGGTCATCCGCCGTGGCCTGTCCATGTCGCCCTCGATCACCGACGGTCTGGGACTGACGATGGTGCTGGCTCTGATCAGCACCGCCGGGGGAGCGATCATCCCGCTCGTGGTCCGCCGGGCGATCGACGACGGCCTCGCCGGAGGCGGCGGCGTCGACACCGACGCGATCATCAGGTCCGTGAGCATCGCCGCCGTGGTGATCGTCGCGATCATGGTCACCGGCTGGTGGTCGAAGGTGCGGATTTTCACCTCGACCGAGCGCGGCCTCGCCGAGCTGCGGATCTCGGCCTTCCGGCACGTGCACGATCTCTCCACGCTCACGCAGAACACTCAGCGCCGTGGCGCGCTGGTGTCCCGAGTGACCTCCGATGTCGACCAGATCTCCCAGTTCCTGCAGTTCGCCGGCATGATGATGATCACCAGCGTCGGTCAGATGCTGGTCGCCCTCGTCGTCATGGCGGCGCTGTCCTGGCAGCTGACCCTCGTCGTGATGGTCGCCTTCGTGCCGCTGGTGCTCGCTCTGCGCTTCTTCGCCTCGGCGATGTCGCGCGCCTACGATCGCGTGCGTGCCAGCATCGCGGACATGCTCGCGGTTATCGCCGAGCCCGTCGTCGGCGCGGCCGTGGTGCGGTCCTACGGGGTCGAGGACCGCACCCAGGAGCGCATCGATGACGCGGTGCGGACCAACTACCGCAACAACGTCCGCGCTCAGACGATCACGGCGGGCACCTTCGGCTCGGCCATCATCGTCGGCGGCATCGCCAATGCCGCGGTGCTCGGCGTCGGGCTGTGGCTGGGCATGCTCGACCAGCTGACGATGGGCACGGTGGTGGCGTTCATCTTCCTGGTCGGCCTGTTCACCGGTCCCGCCCAGCAGGCCACGCAGGTCATCGCCGATGCGCAGAACGCGATCGCCTCGTGGCGTCGGGTGATCGAGCTGCTGGAGACCCCGGCCGATGTCGTCGATCCCGGATCGTCCGGCATCCGGCTCCCCGATGGCGAACTCGATGCCCGCTTCGAGCAGGTCGAGTTCGCCTACCCGGGTGGGCCTCCAGTGCTCCGTGACATCGAGGTCGCCATCCCCGCGCGGCAACGTGTCGCGGTGGTGGGGGAGACCGGATCGGGCAAGACCACGTTCGCCAAGCTGCTGACCAGGCTGATGGACCCCACTCACGGACAGGTGCTGCTCAGCGGGGTCGACATCAGCAAGGTCGGGTTCGCCGACCTGCGCCGTCACGTGCTGATGGTGCCGCAGGAGGGGTTCCTGTTCGATGCCACGCTCGGTGAGAACCTGCGTTACGGCCGGTTCGAGGCCGGCGACGAGGAGTTGGAGCAGGCGATCGCGGCCCTCGGCCTGGCCGATTGGTACGCGGGCCTGCCGCGTGGCCTCGACACCCCGGTGGGACAGCGCGGCGAGTCGTTGTCGGCGGGCGAGCGGCAGCTGGTCGCGCTCGTGCGCTCGGCTCTCGCCGACCCCGACCTGCTGGTGCTCGACGAGGCGACCAGCGCGGTCGACCCGCAGACCGAGCTCCGCGCCACGCGCGCGCTGGACCGGTTGCTCGCCGGACGCACGAGTGTGACGATCGCCCACCGGCTCTCGACGGCCGAGAACGCCGACCGGGTGCTGGTCTTCGACGGGGGACGACTCGTCGAGGACGGAACGCATCGCGAGCTGGTGTCCGCCGGGGGCGTGTACGCGCGTCTGCACGCGAGCTGGGTCGCTCAGGCCTCCCTCGACAGGTGACCGCTCGGCATCCGTCCCCGTCCGCGGCAGGGCGGTGAGTGGTCAACCTCCGTCGCCGGGGATCCCTGGTGGTCCGCGAGCCGTGAGGTGACGCAGGATGTGCTTCCACGGTTGCTAGCGCGACCGCGGAAGCACCTCCTTCGTCGGCACCGGCACCGGCACCGCCCGGCCGTCCGGCCGTCCGCGCAACGGACCAGGGGCCGTCGTCGACCGAGGGCGGAGTGGGTCAGGAGGAGGGTGGACAATGGATGCCGTGTCCTCGACCTCCCTCGACCCCCAGGTCTCCGCCCGGCTGAAGCGCGACGACAACGGCCTGGTGCCGGCCGTCGTCCAGGACGCCACCAGCCGTGCGGTGCTCATGCTCGGCTGGATGGACGACGAAGCCCTGCATCGAACGCTCACCACCGGGCGCTCCACCTTCTGGAGCCGCAGCCGCAAGGAGTACTGGGTCAAAGGTGAGACCTCCGGCCACACACAGACGGTGCGCGAGGTCCGGCTGGACTGCGACGGCGACACCCTGCTGATCGTCGTCGACCAGGTCGGACCCGCCTGTCACACCGGTGCCACGACCTGCTTCGACGCCGACCGGCTGCGATGAACCCCCGCCGTCTCTACGCACCCGTGGTCCTTGGCCTCGTCCTGGCCGGGGCCGGCGTCTTCGCCAGCCTCACGCGCACGTGGGGTGAGACGGTCGTGCGTGCCGAAGGGCTCCCCGAGGACCAGATCGCCGTGACCGGGTCGGAGGCGATGCCCGTCGTCTCGGCGCTCGGCATCGTCCTCCTGGCCTCCGGACTCGCGGTGCTCGCTGGTTCCCGCCGGGTGCGGCAGGTGCTCGGGGTGCTCGTTGCGCTCGTCGCGGCGGGATGTCTCGTCTGGGTGGTGGCCGGCTCGGGCGATGCCGTGAGCAGTGCGGTCTTGTCGGCGGTACGCGAATCGGCGTCGTTCACCGGCGACAACGCACCCGGTGATGTCGCGGTCTCGCCGTGGCGGTGGGCCACCGCGGCGGCACTGGCGCTCGCCTTTGCTTGCGGTGTGGTGACCGCGCGTTTCGCCGGGTCCTGGCCGACCATGTCATCGCGTTACGAGTCTCCCGCCGCTCGGGCTACCACGGAGGACGAGACGGACATGTGGAAGGCATTCGACGATGGCAGGGACCCGACCGAGTAGGCTGTGCCCGACGTCAGACCCCCATCTCGAGGAGCCAGCACATGTCGCACGGATCGTCGCCCGCCGCCTGGACCGCCGTCATCACGAGCCTCGTCGGTTTCACCGTGGGCGCGGTGGCCCTGATCCCCGAGCCGAACTGGACGATCTTCACGATCGGCTGCGTGCTCGCCGTCGGTGCCGCCCCGCTGGGCAAGATCATGTCGATGGCCGGTCTCGGCATCGACCGCCAGAAGCAGCACTGATGTCCGGGGGCCCGTCCGCGGCGCCCCCGCTCGCGCTCGCCCCGCTGGCCACCCGGGTCGGAGCGTGGATCCTCGATCTCGCGGTGGCCGTGCTGGCCGGTGCGATCGCCTGGTTGCCCGGTCTGTGGATCGTGGGAACGCGCGGCACCTGGGCCGAGCAGACGGACGGTACCGTCGCCCTGGAGTCCGCGCCCGCGATCGGGCTGCTGTTGCTGGGCGTCGGCGTGATCGTCCAGCTGCTCGTGTCGCTGTGGAACCAGGGCCTGCGACAAGGTCGCACCGGACGTTCGATCGCGAAGTCCAAGCTGGGGCTGGCCACGGTCGATCCGCGTAGCGGAGAGCCCATCGGGGCCGCACGCGGGGTCCTGCGGTGGCTGGCGGCGGGGATCCTCGGTTCCCTGTGCCTCCTCACCTATCTCTGGGCGATCATCGATCCTCGTCGCCGCACGTGGCACGACCTGATCGCCGGGTCCCTCGTCGTCCGCGGCTGACGCCCTTATCCCGACCCCAGCACCCGCTGAGTGTGGGGGTCCCGCCCTTTCCCCCGCTCGCTGACGCTCGCGGGAGGTACCCCCCTCCGCTCCGCGGAGTGCTTGGGGGAGCGTTCGGACGGCGGGATCCACGAGCTCACCGTCCAAATGTCACACTCAGCGGGTACTGGGCCGGGTACTAGAGTGAACGGCATGGCCACCGTGACGACGACGCAGCGCAGCCGGTGGCAGTTGGTGCGCGGTCCACTCCTCACCGGCGCCGTCGGGGCGGCCGCCATCGCCGTGCTCCACCTGCGCGATCCCCATCAGCAGGGCTCCTACGGCACCTGCCCCTTCCTCTTCTTGACCGGGATCCCGTGTCCGGGGTGCGGTGGCCTGCGAGCGATCAACCTCGCCACGGATGGTGAGTGGACCGCCGCGGTGTCGAGCAATGTCTTCGCGCTGGGGCTGGTGGCCGCGGCGATCCTCGCGTGGGGTGTATGGCTCGTGCGACGGGCCCGCGGGCGCGATGTCGCGCTGCTGCCCTCGACGGCCACCTGGGCCTGGGTCGTGTTGGGGATCGCCGTGGCGTTCTGGATCTTCCGGCTCACCCCGGCGGGAGCCTGGTTCGCGCCCTGAACATGGCGAGGCCGGGAGGACCGCCGTTCGGTCCTCCCGGCCTCGTGCGGTTGTCGTCAGTAGGTAGTGCTGGAGTTGAAGTCGAACGTGAGCACGCCGGTCGCGTAGAGCACCAGCGAGATCGCCGAGAGCACGATGCTGATGAGGCCGAGCCACCAGCCGGCGGTCGCCATGCCGCTACCGCCCTGGCCGGTCTGAGCGATCTCCTTGCGCGCCATCTGGGCGAGGATGAACGCGGGGATGCCCGCGAAGAGGCCGCAGCAGACGATCGAGACGATGCCCAGGATCATCGACCACAATGCCTTGGTGTTGTTGCCCTGGGGCGCTGCGTAGCCACCGGGAGCGTTGTAGCCTCCTCCCGGCGGTGGCGGTGGGTACCCGCCGGACGTGCCTTCGGTGGAACCGTAGGACGGCAGATCGGACGAGGGCTCGTTGGGGTTCTGGTCGCCGCCCGGCGGCGGGTACTGAGTGCTCATAGGACGAGCCTAGGGCGAAAGCGCCCCGCTGTCTGGTGTCGGGTGATCGCGCGTGGCGACGGGGCGCGCTGACCGGGCCGATCGCGCGGGTTTACCCTGGTGAGGACCGCCCCGGTGTCACCACGCGAAAGGAGGGGATGGACGTGACCGTACTGGACGACATCCTCGCCGGAGTCGCCATCGACCTGGAGGCCCGCCAGGCACAGGTCTCCATCGAGGAACTCAAGGAGCGTGCCGGACGCCAGAACCCGGCCCTCGACCCGATGCCCGCCTACCGCGCCGACGGAGTCTCGGTCATCGCCGAGGTCAAGCGAGCGAGCCCGAGCAAGGGCGATCTCGCCCCGATCGCCGATCCCGCCGCGCTCGCCGCGGACTATGCGCGCGGCGGTGCCCACACGATCAGCGTGCTCACCGAGGAGCGCCGGTTCAACGGCTCGATCGCCGACCTGAAGGCGGTCCGCGCGGCGGTGGACGTCCCCGTCCTGCGCAAGGACTTCATCACCACGTCCTATCAGCTGTGGGAGGCGCGCGCCGCCGGTGCCGATATGGCCCTGTTGATCGTGGCCGCACTCGAGCAGCCGGCACTGGAGAGCTTGATCGAGCGGGCGCGCTCGATCGGTCTCACCCCACTGGTGGAGGTGCACGACGAGGACGAGGTCAAACGAGCCGTCGCGGCCGATGCCGATCTGATCGGCGTCAACGCCCGCGATCTCAAGACCCTGGAGGTCGACCGCGGCACGTTCGAGCGGGTCGCTCCCAAGATCCCGGACTCCATCGTCAAGGTCGCCGAGTCCGGCGTCCGAGGCCCGCACGATGTCATCGAGTACGCGCGCTTCGGTGCCGATGTCGTGCTGGTGGGCGAGACGCTCGTGCGCGGAGAGAATCCGCGCCAGTCGGTCGCGGATCTCGTGGCCGCCGGCCAGCATCCGGCGCTGCAGCACCGATGGCACGTGTCCTGAGCTCTCCCGTCCCGCTCCACGTCGCACCGAAGGCACGCCCATGACCGTCTCGCCCCCTGCCCAACCCGACGCCCGAGGCCATTTCGGCCGTTTCGGCGGCCGCTTCATGCCCGAGGCGCTCATCGCCCCGCTCGACGAGATCACCGAGGCGTGGGAGGACGCGAAGGCCGACCCCACGTTCACGGCCGAGCTGGCGCGGATGCTGCGCGAGTACGCCAACGTTCCCAGCCCGCTGTACGAGGCACATCGATTCTCCGAGGCGGTCGGGGCGCGCATCCTGCTCAAGCGCGAGGACCTCAATCACACCGGCGCGCACAAGATCCGCAATGTCATCGGCCAGGCGCTGCTGGCCAAACGACTCGGCAAACCGCGGGCGATCGCCGAGACCGGCGCCGGCCAGCACGGGGTGGCCTCGGCGACCGCCTGCGCCTACCTCGACCTCGACTGCACCGTCTACATGGGCGAGGTCGACACCGAGCGCCAGGCGCTCAACGTCGCCCGCATGAGGATGCTGGGTGCCGAGGTGGTGCCGGTCACCACCGGCAGCCGCACCCTGAAGGATGCGATCAACGAGGCGCTGCGCGACTGGGTCAGCACGGTCGACACGACCCACTACCTCTTCGGCACTGCTGCCGGCCCGCATCCCTTCCCCGCGATGGTGCGTGATCTGACCCGCGGCATCGGCGACGAGGCCCGGGCACAGTCGCTGGAGCTGCTGGGTCGGTTGCCGGACGTCGCCGTCGCCTGCGTGGGCGGCGGATCCAATGCGATCGGCCTGTTCACCGGCTTCGTGGCCGATGAGCAGGTCCGCCTCGTCGGCATCGAGGCCGGGGGCGACGGCATCGAGACCGGACGTCACGCCGCCACCATCACCGGCGGCGATATCGGCGTGCTGCACGGGGCGCGCTCGTACCTGCTCCAGGACGAGGACGGCCAGACCCTCGACTCGCACTCCATCTCGGCCGGGCTGGACTACCCGGGCGTGGGCCCAGAACACGCGCATCTCGCCGCCACCGGGCGTGCCGAGTACCGACCGGCGACGGACGCGCAGGCGATGTCCGCATTCGAGCTGCTGTGCCGCACGGAGGGGATCATCCCGGCGATCGAGTCCGCCCATGCGCTCGCGGGGGCGATCGAGCTGGCCGAGGAGATGGGTTCTGATGCCACGATCCTGGTCAACCTCTCCGGCCGCGGCGACAAGGATGTCCACACCGCGGCGCAGTATTTCGGCCTCATCGAGGAGCCGGTCGTGCTCGACGAAGGGACCGAGGAGTGAGCTCGATCGACGCGCTGTTCGAGCGCACCCGCTCGGAGAACCGCGCGGCGCTCGTCGGCTACCTGCCCGCGGGGTTCCCCTCCAAAGACCTGTCGATCCGGGCGATCGAGACGATGGTCGACGCGGGTGTCGACCTGGTCGAGGTCGGGCTGCCCTATAGCGATCCGGTCATGGACGGCCCCACGATCCAGGCGGCAGCCGATGTCGCGCTCGCCGGGGGCACGCGCATCCGCGACGTGTTCGATGTCGTGAAGGCGAGTGCCGCCACCGGCGCGCCGACCGTGGTGATGACCTACTGGAACCCGGTCGAACGCTACGGCGTGGAACGCTTCGCCGCCGACCTCGCGGCGGCCGGGGGAGCGGGACTCATCACCCCCGACATGACTCCTGACGAGGCCGAGGAATGGATCACCGCCTCCACGGCGCATGAGCTGTCCCGGGTGTTCCTGGTCGCTCCGTCCTCGACCGACGAGCGGCTGGCCATGACGGCCGAGGCCGCGAGCGGGTTCGTGTACGCCACCGCGGTGATGGGCGTCACCGGGCAGCGCGAGCAGACCAGCAACCTGGCCCCGGAGTTGGTCGCCCGCCTGCGCGAGGTCACCGACAAGCCGGTCGGCGTCGGCCTGGGCGTCAGCAACGGCGCGCAGGCCCACGAGGTCGCGGCCTTCTCCGATGCGGTCATCGTGGGCTCGGCACTGGTGCGCTGTCTGCTCGACCACGACGAACCCGATGATGCCCTCGCCGCGCTGCGCGCGCTGGTGGCCGATCTGCGCGCGGGGGTGGAGCGATGATCATCGCCTCGATCCCGAGCCCCGCGGAGAACGTCTGGCACCTGGGCCCTCTGCCGATCCGGGCGTACGCCCTGGCGATCATCCTCGGCGCGGTCCTCGCGATCTGGATCGGTGAGCGGCGCTATCGGGCCAAGGGCGGCAAGCCCGGGACCATCGGCGATATCGCCATCTGGGCGGTGCCCTTCGGCATCATCGGCGGCCGGCTCTATCACGTGCTGACCGACCCACAGCTGTACTTCGGCGAGGGGCGCGATCCGCTCGACGCCTTCAAGATCTGGAACGGCGGGCTCGGCATCTGGGGTGCCATCGCCCTCGGCGCCCTGGGCGCCTGGATCGCCTGCCGTCGCTACAAGGTGGCGTTCTGGCCGGTGGCCGATGCGCTGGCGCCGGGCCTGCTGGTCGCCCAGGGAGTCGGGCGTCTCGGCAACTACGCCAATCAGGAGCTCTTCGGTCGCCCGACCGATCTGCCCTGGGGTCTGGAGATCGCGCCACAGTTCCGTCCCGAGGGGTATCTGGAGTTCGCGACCTTCCATCCGACCTTCCTCTACGAGCTGATCTGGAATCTGCTGGCCGCCGCTTTGATCGTGTGGCTCGATCGTCGTTATCGACTGACCCACGGACGTGCCTTCGCGCTCTACGTGATGCTGTACACGATGGGTCGCCTCGTCACCGAGGCTCTGCGGATCGACACCGTCAACCACATCGGCCCCTTCCGGTTGAACATCTGGACGACGATCCTGGTCTTCGCCGGCGGCCTGGTCCTGTTCCTGTGGGCCCGTCGGCGTGCCCAGGACTCGCCCGAGGCGCTCAGCACCGCTCCGTCCACTGCCGACGAGGTGGCCGACGACTCCTCGTCCGACCGGTGAATCCGGAAGCCCCGGAGGTCTTCGACGCGCCCCTCGAGGTGCAGCTGGCGGCCTTCGTCGATCAGCATCGGCAGATGCTCGCGGGATTGCTGGACGGAGTCGATGAGGGCGAGGCGCGCACCGCGCTGGTGCCCTCCAAGACGACCCTGCTCGGCCTCGTCAAGCATGCGATCTTCGTCGAGCGGGTCTGGTTCGAGGAGGCGATCACGGGCCGCTCCCGATCCGAGCTGGGGCTTCAGGCAGAACCCGATGAATCCTTCGACCTGTGCCCCGAGGACACGATCGTCTCGGTGGCGGAGGCGTACCGCGCGACCGTCGCGAGGTCACGCTCGGCCGTCGAGGGCCTGACGATGGACGATGTGCTCACCGGCAACCGGCGTGGGCCCTTGCCGTTGCGCTGGGTCTACCTGCATGTGTTGCGCGAGCTGGCCCAGCACTGCGGCCACGGCGACATCCTCAAGGAGCAGCTCATCGCTCGCCGTGTCCACTGAGGTCAGCGATCCCCAGGCCGACTCCTCCGTTCGTCGTCGTCAGGCGGGGGTGCTCTCGCTCTCCCAGGCGGCGACCCAGTAGCCGATGCCGAGGGGAGCGTCGTCGTAGGTCACCGCTCCTCGCCAGTCGAGGTCGGCGGCCGCGCTCGCGGCGTGCGCGAGGGTCGGCGCGCCCGAGCAGCCCAGATCGAGCGCGGACTCCGTGTCGAGGACGCGCAGAGCATCGGGATCGGCCGAAGCGAGGGCGCCGACGATCTCCGCTTGGCCCTTCGGACCTCGCGGATCGAAGCCCAGCGGGGACAGCTCGTTCACGCAGGCGTATCCGTCGGCCACGACCACGAGGGCCGGCGGTACGTCGGCCAGGGATGACACATAGCGGCGCGGACCGGACCATCCGGCATCGTCGAGCAACCAGGCGCCCAGGGCGTGCGCGAGGCCGAGTTCCTCGCGCGGGCCGCCGGCGCGGATGTCGAGTCCGAATCCGCGCAGGCTGCCGCCGGTCCGTTCGTCACCGTCGACATCCGATGCCGACCCATCGAGGACGACCACCTCGGCGGCTCCGTCGACGAGCCAGCCGACCGCAGCCCGGGCGGCATCGCGGGCGGAGGCCAGCAGGGGATCGTGGGAAACGGCCAGCAGCGGCGCACTTGGCACGAAGGCCCATCGGGTCGTCACGATCCCGAGCCTAACCAGCCGGCCACTCCGTCAGCGGTGAGTAGGCGTCCATTCACGCGGGGCCATGGACGCTGAGTCACCAGGCGGACGTCAGGACGGACGCTGACTCACCGCCCAGGAGGGGGTCAGGACCCCGAGCCGTCCTTCGGGTCGTTCTCGCCACCGTCATCGGTGGCCATGTCGTCGGCGGCCTGCTTCAGGCGGTCGGCCGCCTCGTCGATCTTGCCGGTGAACTTGCCGCCGGTCGCCTGGTCGGCGAGATCGCGCACCTTGTCCACGGCCGAATGGATATCGTCCTCGCGGCCCTGCATCGCCTCACCAGCACGCTCCTTGGCGTCCTGGGCCTTCTGGCTGAGATCCTCACCGGCCATCTTGCCTCGGCCGAGCATTTTGCTGAGAAAGCTCACGGTCTGTCTCCTCTGTGACCACGGACGTCTGCGATCTCACGGTACCTGCGAGACTGGCCGCGTGCCCGTTCAGCGTCAGGATCGAGTCGTCGTCGTGGTCGGACCGACCGCATCGGGCAAGTCGGCGCTCGCGGTGGCCGTGAGCCGGCGTCTCGGCGGCGAGGTCGTCAATGCCGACGCGGTCCAGCTCTTTCGCGGCATGGACATCGGCAGCGCCAAGGTCACCGAGGCCGAGCGCGCCGGCGTGCCGCACCACCTCCTCGATGTGCTGGACGTGCGAGAAGAGGCCAATGTCGCCGTGTTCCAGCGGTCCGCGCGACGTGCCATCGACGAGATCCGCGGTCGCGGAGCGCTGCCGGTCCTCGTCGGCGGCTCGTCACTGTATGTGCGCGCCGTGATCGACCCGCTCGACTTCCCGGGGACCGACGCGGACGTGCGGGCGCGCTGGGATCAGCGGTTGAGCGAGCTCGGCGCGGAGGCCCTCCACGCGGAGCTGCGACGCCGCGATCCCGCAGCCGCCGAGCAGATCCTGCCCACCAACGGCCGCCGCATCGTGCGGGCCCTCGAGGTCGGGGAGCTCACCGGCGCGCCCTTCAGGGCGACGATGCCGGACTTCACGTCGGTCTACGACGACCTCGTGATGATCGGACTCGACGTGCCGCGTCACGTGCTCGACGACCGGATCAGGCGCCGGGTCGACCAGATGTGGGACGACGGGCTCGTCGAGGAGGTCGAGAGGCTGCGAGCTGAGGGCATCGAGGAGGGGCTCACCGCCAGCAGGGCGCTGGGCTATCAGCAGCTGCTCGCCCACGGACGGGGGGAGATCGGCGAGGACGAGGCACATGAGCAGACGATCACCGGCACGCGCCGGTTCGCGCGTCGCCAGGACCGCATGTTCAGGAAGGACCCGCGGGTGCGGTGGCTGCCCTATGACGCCGCCGATCTGGTCGAGCGCGCCGTGGCCCTGGCGGAGGCACCGTAGACTGGACGTCTCATGACTTTCTCCTGGCAGAAGGGGCACGGTACGGAGAACGACTTCGTGCTGCTGCCCGACCACGACGGCACCGTCCACGGCGACCTCGATCCGAGCTTCGTGGCGGCCCTGTGTCATCGGCGCCGCGGGATCGGCGCCGATGGCGTGCTGCGCGTGATCCGATCGTCCGCGGCGGGAGTGACGTCCGAGGCCGAGTGGTTCATGGACTATCGCAATGCCGATGGATCGATCAGCGAGATGTGCGGCAACGGCGTGCGGGTCTTCGCCCGCCATCTGCTGGACGAGAAGCTGGTCGACACCGATCGCTTCGCGGTCGCCACGCGTGACGGCGACAAGCTGGTCTCCGTCGGCGCGGACGGGCAGATCGCCGTCGACATGGGCGCCTTCAGCATCGGCGGGTACAGCGAGGTCCGCACGAGCGAGGGCCTCGCCGTGACCGCGCGCGAGGTCCACACCGGGAATCCTCATGCCGTCGCCTTCGTCGACGATGTCGAGCAGGCGGGGACCCTGCTCACCGAGCCGCGCTTCGACCGGGAGGTCTATCCCGAGGGCGTCAACATCGAATTCGTCGCCCGTCGTGGCCCCGGACACGTGCGCATGCGGGTGCACGAGCGGGGCTCAGGGGAGACGCGCTCATGCGGCACCGGGGCCTGCGCCGTCGGGATCGCCACAGCGCTCGCCGACGGTGACACAGCGCGGCCGACCGAGTATCGGATCGACGTCCCAGGGGGCACGGTGCACGTGACACTGGACGAGAACGACCACGTGGTCCTCACCGGACCCGCCGAGATCGTGGCCCGCGGCGAGATGGAGTGGATGGCATGAGCGAGCGAAGCGAGCGAAAAGATGGGCTGCTCATGCCGGCATCGGCCTATGGTGGTCTTTTTCAGGCGGTGGTGGCATGAGCGAGCGGAACAACGGGCTGACTGAGCGGAACGAGGAGATCGTGGACTCCGGCTCGCTGGACCTGGAGGAGCGGTCCTCGCTGCGCCGCGTCGCGGGGCTCTCGACCGAGCTCACCGACATCTCCGAGGTCGAGTATCGGCAGCTGCGGCTCGAACGGGTCGTCCTCGTCGGCGTCTGGACCGATGGCACCGCGGCCGATGCCGAGAACTCGCTGGCGGAGTTGAAGCTGCTGGCCGAGACGGCGGGCTCGGAGGTCCTCGACGCGCTGGTGCAGCGACGTCAGCGTCCGGACCCCGCCACGTTCATCGGCAGCGGCAAGGTCGACGAGCTGCGCGAGGCGGTGGAGGCGACCGGCGCCGACACGGTCATCTGCGATGGCGAGCTCGCGCCCAGCCAGCTGCGCAATCTGGAGGATCGGGTCAAGGTCAAGGTGGTCGACCGGGTCGCCCTGATCCTCGACATCTTCGCGCAGCATGCGAAGAGCGCGGAGGGCAAGGCGCAGGTCGAGCTGGCGCAGTTGCAGTACCAGAGCCAGCGATTGCGCGGGTGGGGCGGCAATCTGTCCCGCCAGGCCGGTGGCCGTGCCGCCGGCGGTGAGGGCATCGGCGGTCGCGGACCGGGCGAGACCAAGATCGAGACCGATCGTCGGCGGATCCAGTCGCGCGCGGCCAAGCTGCGCCGCGAACTGGCCGAGCTGCGGACCACGCGCGACACCAAGCGCGCCAATCGCCAACGCCATCAGATCCCCTCGGTGGCGATCGCGGGGTACACGAATGCCGGCAAGTCGAGTCTGCTGAACCGGCTCACCCATGCCGGCGTGCTGGTCGAGGACGCCCTGTTCGCGACCCTCGATCCCACGACCCGGCGCACTCAGACCTCCGACGGCCGTGTGTACACGTTGTCGGACACCGTCGGCTTCGTCCGGCATCTGCCGCACCAACTCGTCGAAGCCTTCCGATCCACCCTCGAGGAGGTCGCCGATGCCGACCTGATCGTGCATGTCGTCGACGGCTCGCATCCCGACCCGCTCGGGCAGATCACCGCGGTGCGCGAGGTCTTCGCCGAGATCGGCGCCGAGGGAGTCCGCGAGGTCATCGTCGTCAACAAGACCGATGCCGCCGATCCCGCGGTGGTACGCGAGGTGCTCGCCCGTGAGCCGCACGCCGTGGTGGTCAGCGCCCGCACGGGCGAGGGGATCGACGAGCTGCTCGGACTCATCGAGAGCGAGCTGCCGCGGCCCGAGGTCGCGGTGGATCTCGTGCTGCCGTACGAGCGCGGCGACCTGCTCAATCGGATCCATGAGTCCGGTGAGATCGACGAGGTGGAGCACCGTTCCGACGGCACCCGGGTCGCCGCGCGCGTCGGGGCCGGTCTCGCGGCCGAGCTCGCTCCGTATCTCGTCGAGTAGATGATCGATGTGCGTGGACGGTTGCTGGGGCGACCACGCATGCACATCCTGTGTCGCGTCCGGTCCGACTGACGGCCCTCACCGTGGGCGGTGACGTACGCACCCCTCGCGCGCGTGGCAGGTGAGATAGGCACCCCTCATGCGGTCCGAGACGTGCGTAACCCACCTCTCCAGGAGCGCGTGACGCCCCACCGCCCGCCCCAGCGCGATCCGGAAGGGTGCCTGTGGACCGCGCCCGAGCCGCGCGCGATGACCCGGTAGCCTGCGGCCATGGCCTCTGACGTGCGCGATGTCCTGTCGGCCGCGGTGGACGCGGTGGGAGGCACCGAACGACCCGGCCAGATCGCGATGGCCGAGGCCGTCCAACAGGCCTTCGACACCGAGCAGCACCTGCTCGTCCAGGCCGGCACGGGCACCGGGAAATCGCTGGGATACCTCGTGCCCAGCCTGCTCCACGATCAGCGCGTGGTGATCGCCACGGCCACGCTCAACCTGCAGCATCAGTTGGTCGAGCGGGATATTCCCGCGCTCAAGGAGGCGGCCCGCGAGGTGCTGGACGATGTCCCGCACCACGCCGTGGTCAAGGGACGCGGCAATTACGCGTGCCTGCATCGCGTCCGCGAGGGCGCCCCGGACGACCAGGGCACGCTCGTCGAGGTGCCGGAGGGAACCCTGGGTGCCGAGGTCGTCGCCCTGCGTGAGTGGGCCGAGCAGCAGGCGGACGGCGGCCACGTGGGCGACCGAGACGCGGCGCCCTCGCACAACGAGCGGGCCTGGCGTCAGGTCAGCGTCACCGCGAGGGAGTGCCTGGGCGCCCAGCGCTGCCCCTACGCCCTCGAATGCTTCGCCGAGCGGGCGCGCGAGGACGCCCAGCAGGCACACATCGTGGTCACCAACCACGCGATGCTCGCCATCGACGCGATCGACGGCGTGCCGATGCTGCCGGAATTCGGCACGGTCGTGATCGACGAGGCACACGAGCTCGCCGCCCGGGTCACGCAGGCGGCCACCCAGGAACTGGACCCCGCCGGTATCGAGCGTGCGGCGCGCCGGGCCCGTCCGCACCTGACCGAGCCGGAGGCCGCCGACGATCTGAGCGATGCCGCCGATGCGCTGGCCGACACCCTCACCCATGTCTCACCCGGCCGCATCGAGGAGCCGCCCCAACCGCTGCGCGCCGCGCTCGACCTCGTCCGCGACACCGCCCGCGCCTGCTTCTCGGCTTTCGGCAAGGAGCGAGGCGGCGAGGAGCCCGATCCCGCGCGCCAGCAGGCGCGCAGTGCCGTCGACGAGCTGCGACAGGTAGCCGAGCGCATGGCACGCGGCAGCGACACAGATGTCCTGTGGCTCGGGGAGCTGCGCACCGGCCAGCAACTGCGGATCGCGCCGATCGACGTGTCCGGCGCGCTGCGCGACAAGCTCTTCGGGGAGAAGACCGTCGTCCTGACCAGTGCGACCCTCGCGCTCGGCGGATCCTTCGATCCGGTCGCGCGGTCCCTCGGGCTCTGGGAGGACGCGCAGTGGCGCGGACTGGACGTGGGCTCGCCCTTCGACTACGCCAAGCAGGGGATGCTCTACGTCGCTCGCCACCTGCCTGCCCCCGGCCGGGACGGTCTGGAGGAGGATCAGCTCGGCGAGATCACCGCTCTGGTCAAGGCGGCCGGTGGGCGCACGCTGGGATTGTTCTCCTCGCGTCGCGGTGCGGAGCGCGCCGCGGAGTACGTACGTATGGCACTGCCGGATATCGAGGTGCTGTGCCAGGGAGACGCGCAGCTTCCCGAGCTCGCGCGCCGTTTCGCCGAGGAGCCGAGCACGTGCCTGTTCGGCACGCTGAGCCTCTGGCAGGGAGTCGACCTTCCCGGTGACACCTGCACGCTCGTCATCATCGACCGCATCCCCTTCCCTCGCCCCGATGACCCTCTGATGAGTGCCCGCCAGCGTCTGGTCGAGAAGCGCGGCGGCAACGGCTTCATGCAGGTCGCCGCCCACCACGCGGCACTGCTGCTGGCGCAGGGAGCGGGCCGTCTCATCCGGCGCGCGGACGATCGCGGCGTGGTCGCGATGCTCGACCCCCGCATCGTCACGGCGCGCTACGGAGGCTTCCTCGCGGCGTCGATGCCGCCGCTGTGGCGCACCACCGACCGCGCCACCGTGATGGCGGCGCTGGGACGACTCGACGCAGCTGCCGTGGAGCGTGCCGCATCCTGAGCGACGGTCTCAGTACGCTGAGGTCATGGCGATCTTGGTGACCGGCGGAGCCGGCTACATCGGCGCGCACATCGTGCGTGCCTTCGACGAGGCAGGACTCGATTCGGTGGTGGTCGACGACCTGTCGAGCGGGCACCGCGAGTTCGTGCCCGATGATGTGCCCTTCATCGATCTCAACATCACCCGCACCAAGAAGCTCACCGAGGCGCTGCGCCGGTACGACATCGAGGCGGTCGTCCATCTCGCCGGTTTCAAGTACGCTGGTGTCTCGGTCGAGCGGCCTCTGCACACCTACCAGCAGAACGTGCAGGGCACGGTCAGCCTGCTGCGGGCGATGGCCGAGCACGGCATCGGCACGATCGTGTTCTCCTCCAGTGCGGCGGTCTACGGCACACCCGATATCGCTCTCGTGACCGAGGACACGCCGACGGCGCCCGAATCACCCTATGGCGAGAGCAAGCTCGTGGGGGAGTGGATCATCGCCGATCAGGCCCGGGCGACGGGTCTGCGGCACACCTCGCTGCGGTACTTCAACGTGGTGGGCTCGGGCACACCGGACCTGTACGACTCCAGCCCGCACAATCTGTTCCCGCTC
Organism: Aeromicrobium piscarium; assembly: GCF_007421815.1. Classification (GTDB taxonomy): domain Bacteria; phylum Actinomycetota; class Actinomycetes; order Propionibacteriales; family Nocardioidaceae; genus Aeromicrobium; species Aeromicrobium piscarium. The sequence continues at coordinate 82,163 of NZ_VLNT01000006.1, forward strand.
GTCATCCGCGCGCTCAGCGAGGGTCACCGGCCGAAGATCTTCGGTGCGGACTACCCGACGCCGGACGGCACCTGCGTCAGGGACTACGTTCACGTCGCCGATCTCGCACAGGCGCACGTGGTGGCCGCCCAGAAGCTGCTGGCCGGCGAGTCGCTCGAGCCGGTCTACAACCTGGGCAGCGGCGACGGTGTCTCGGTACGACAGATCATGACCGCGGTGGCTCGCGCGACGGGTATCGACTTCGAGCCGCAGGTCGTCGATCGCCGTCCCGGGGACCCGGCGCGGATCGTGGCCTCGGGGGAGCGGGCCGCCCGCGACCTGCAGTGGGCCATGCGGCACACCCTGGACGAGATGGTGACGAGCGCCTGGCAGGCCGGCCGGGAGTGAGACCGCCCATCAATGGGCGGGTGAGTAGGCGTCCCCTCCTCGACCCCGCAAAACCCCACAGGCGGTCAGTAGGCGTCCGTCTGTCACCTGAGATGGACGCTGATGCACCGCCGTCTCGTGTGAACGGACGCCTACTCACCGCCCACGATGGGGAGGGGGTGCGGGGCGGTCAGACGCGGCGCAGGACCGCCGTGACCTTGCCGAGGATCGTGGCGTGGGTGCCGTCGATCGGCTCGTAGGCGTCGTTATGAGGCAGCAGCCAGACCTGGCCGTCCTTGCGCTGGAAGGTCTTGACCGTCGCCTCGCCGTCGATCTGCGCCGCCACGATCTCGCCGTTCTCCGCGACCGGCTGCTGGCGGATGACCACATAGTCGCCATCGCAGATGGCCGCATCGACCATCGAGTCGCCGCTGACCTCCAAGAGGAACAGGGTGCCGTCGCCCACCAGCGAGCTCGGCAGCGGCATGACCTCCTCGACCCGCTCCTCGGCGAGGATGGGACCGCCGGCGGCGATCCGTCCCACCACCGGCACGTAGGTGGCCGCCGGACGCTCGTTGCCGAGATCGGTGACATCAGCGAGATCCTCGGCGGTGCTGCCGAGCGAGCGGTGCACCTCCGGCAGATGGATCTCCAGCGCACGCGGGCGGTTGGGGTCGCGCTTGATATAACCCATCCGCTCGAGCATGCGCAACTGGTGGGAGACCGAGGACGTGCTCGCGAGGCCGACGGCAGCCCCGACCTCGCGCATGCTGGGCGGGTAGCCGCGATCGCGCAGGCTGTCGCGCAGGAACTCCAGCACCTTGCGCTGACGCGGGGTCAGCCCGCTCGCATCGGGAGGTCCGTCGGGCAGTTCGGTGACGTCATCGCTGCGCTCGCTCATGCCGCCACCGCCTCGAGGAGAAACAGGGTAGGCCGGTGCCGGCATGAGGTGACTGTCTTCGGTCGCTCGCTGCGCTCGCTCATGCCGCCACCGCCTCGAGGAGAAACAGGGTAGGCCGGTGCCGGCATGAGGTGACTGTCTTCGGTCGCTCGCTGCGCTCGCTCATGCCCTCACGGTAGCGGGATCGACCGTCCATATCAAACATCTGTTCGAATAGGTCAGTGCGTGTCGTGACGGCGGCCCTGGGTGTCGTCGATCACCTTGATGAAGGTGGTGATCTCGTCCTCGATCTGCAGCTGGGCACGTTCGGCATCGGTGCGGGACTGCGCGGTGTCCAGGTCCTCGGTGAGCGTGCGCTGGTTGACGACATTCTCCTCGACGGCCTGGAGCGCGGCACCGAACAGCACGGCGTAGAGGCCCACCCATAGCCACAACAGCAGGACCACCACGCCGGCGAGCGCACCGTAGGTCTCGCCGTAGCTGCCGAAGTTGTTGACGTACACCGAGAAGCCGACCGAGGCGATGATCCACAACCCGGCGGCGGCGAGTACCCCGCGTGTCACGAAGCGCTGTGGACTCGGGCGGTTGGGGGCGAGGCGATACATCATCGCGATGAGGGCGATCACGAGACCGATCAGGATGAGCCAGCGCGCCACCTCGGCCGCGATGCGCACGCCCGGCACGATGTCGATGATCGAGAACAGGGCGGGCGCCACGGCCACCAGTGCCACCGCGACGATCGCGAAGGCGATCGCCGCGGCCGTCATGCCGTAGGCGAGCGCCTTGCGCTTGACGAAGCTGCGGTCATCGCCCAGTCCGTACATGGTGTTGACGGCGGTGAGCAGATTGCTGACACCGCCGGATGCGCTGTAGAGCGCGATGGCCAGCGCGATCACGGTGGTGACACCGAGCGCCCCGGAGGACGTCTCGGCGACCTGCTGGATCTGGTCGGTGACGATCGACGCGGCATCCGCTGGCAGCACGTCCTGGATGCGGTCGACCTGACCGGCGATCGTCTGGGGGGAGGCGAACAGGGCGTACAGCGAGATGCCCGCGATCACCGCCGGGAACAGCGAGGTGAAGGTGTAGAAGGCGACTCCCGCGGCGAGGAGCGGCGCCTGATGGGAGGACGCCTGCTGCCAGGCGAGCTTCGCGGTGGCGATCGTCGAACGCATGTCCCGAAACTATCGGTGAAGGCCGTGCTCCGCCTGGTGGGGACGGGTGATGAGCCTCTCGTGGCGTAGCGTCACCGTATGGATGCCGTTCGCTTGCCCGATCTCGTCGACGACCACCTCGCCGAGGCGAGGCGCCACGATCACGGCCGCAGTGCCCAGGCGTTGCATCCGGGCCGCCAACATCAACTGCGGCAGACCCTCATCGCGATGGTCGAGGGCACCGCGCTTGGCGAGCATCAGGCTCCGGGGGAGGCGACCTTGCAGGTGTTGCGGGGCCGGGTGCGCCTCTCCAGCGCTGACTCGGCCACCGAGGCATCGGCGGGAGACCTGGTGATCATCCCGGCCGAGCGCCACGATCTTCACGCGCTCGAGGACGCCGCCGTCCTGCTCACCACGATCGTGCCGTTGACCACGATCGTGCCCGAGGACTCCTGAGCATGTGTGCCGTCGAAGAGACGTGAGCGAGCCGTGGACGGATCCGGCCGGGGCTCTCGATGCGGTGATCCTGGCCGGCGGCCGCGGCTCGCGGCTCGGCGGCCGTGACAAGGCCTCGATCGAGGTCGACGGAGAGTCGCTGCTGCGCCGGGCCGTGGACGGCGCCCGCTCGGCCGGATGCCGGGAGGTGGTCGTGGTCGGTCCGCCCCGGGCGGGGTGGGAGGAGATCGTCCAGGTGCGGGAGGAGCCCGCGTACGGCGGGCCCGTGGCGGCGCTGGCCGCAGCGCTCGGGCGGCTCCGGTCCGAGGGCGTGCTCCTGATGGCCGTGGACCTGCGGAACGCCGCCGGCGTGGCGCGGCTGCTCGCCTCGCTGCCGCGCCCGCGCACCGGTGTCGTGCTCGTCGACGGCTCGGGGGCCGATCAGTGGCTCGCCTCCCGCTGGCGCACGGAGGTGCTGCGCGGCTCGTTGACCGGGGATCACCGCGATCAGGCCCTGCGACGCGTCCTGGGGGCGTTCGAACCGGACCGGGTGGTGGTCGGCGATGATCTGGTGCGCGATATCGACACCCCCGCCGATCTCGAGGGCCCCTGACCGCTCGACGAGTGGTGCGACCGCGACCGCGAGTGGTGCATCTTCGCCCCTAATTCACTGAAAACCGGGCGGATATGCACCACTCGGCGCTCCGCCGGGGCGGGCGGCACGAGGATTTTCTCGATCAGATGTTCGATCGGTACTTGTTTTGTCAGTGGGCTCGCGTATAGTCGCTCATGTGTTCGATCGAACGGATGTTCGTCTCGAATGACATCGCCGAACGAGGTTCGGTCGGACACGCCAGACCTTGACCTCGGCTTCCCCACGGAGGACATCATGAGCGCTATCGCCTACCAGGACCTGACCCTGACCACCCCGCGTCCGCAGCGTCATCTGCGGGCGGTGCCGTCTCCGGTCGTACCCGACCGACCGGCACCGGTGCGGCTCACCCGTCGTGGTCGCGTGGTCGTGTTCGCCGCGGTGAGCCTGATCCTGGCGCTCGGAGCGGTCGTCATGGGTGCGTCTGTGGCCGCCACAAGCGATTCGGCTCCGATCGCGACCACCACGGTGCAGGTGCAGCCCGGGCAGACCCTGTGGCACATCGCGGCCGAGGCCAACCCGGGAGGCGACGTGCGGGCCACGGTCGATGAGATCGTGCGTCTCAACGCGCTCCCCAATGCCAGCGGCCTGCAGATGGGCACCTCGCTCGCCGTTCCGGTCTACGCGGACTGACGCGTCGGTGCCGAGCCCGCCGTCACGCCCCGGGGAAGGGCGGGCGGCGGGTTCGTCATAGTGAGCGGCGAGTCGCGTGGGTGGCCATATAGGCCTGCTCGGCCCCGGGCTCGGCGCGAGCGGAGCCCAACTGCCACTGACGCTGGGCCTCCTCGAAACGTCCGAGCCGTTCGAGCAGCTCGGCTCGCACCGCGTGCCACAGATGGGAGTCGGCCGGCAGGGTGTCGACGACCTCGAGCGCGATCGCGGGCCCCTCGACCTCTGCGAGCGCCACGGCCCGGTTGAGGTCGACCGACGGGCCCGGGGCGATGATGCGCAAGGTGTCGTAGTGCGCCAGGACGGCACGCCAGTCGGCCGGCATTCCGTCAGCCGTCGCGGCATGGAGGGCCTGGATCTCGGCCTCGACCGTGTACCGCGACAGCCTGGGGGAGCGCCGGCCCTGGCGAAGGAGGAACCCGGCCTCGGCGATCGTGTCGGACTCCCACAGTCCGCGGTCCTGATGCGGCAACGCGATGAGATCGCCGTGCAGTCCGATGCGCGCCCGGCGGCGGGAGCGGATGAAGAGCATCAGAGCCAGCAGGCCGCGGATGTCGTCGTGATCAGGTAGCTGCGACAGCAGGGAACGGGTCAGCCCGATGGCCTCCTCGGAGAGATCGTCACCGGTCAGCGTCGCACTGCGCGAGCCGACATAGCCCTCGTTGAAGATGAGATAGAGCACGGCGAGCACGGCATCCAGTCGGTCGTCGAGGTCCGCGACCGCCGGTGCGGCGAAGGAGATGTCGCCTCGGGTGATCGGACGCTTCGCCAGGTCGAGTCGGCGCCGCATCGTGGCGTCATCGACGCCGAAGGCGTGGGCGATCTCCGTGAGGGACAGGCCGGCACAGAAGCGCAGGACGAGGGCGACACGGGCCGGCAGGTGCAGCGCGGGGTGGCAGCAGGTGAACACCAGGGCCAGTCGATGATCTTCGGCGGTGTCCTCCGCCAGTGCTGCCAGCGCTCGAGGCCGGGGCGTATCGGCGCCGCGCAGTCGATCGAGCGCCGCCCGACGGGCGGTGGCAAGGACCCAGCGGTCCGGTTGCTCCGGGATGCCGTCGCGCTCCCACGTCTCGGAGGCCGCCGCGAAGGCCGCATCGGTGGTGGCCTCGACGATGTCCAGGTCGCCGCTGTCGTGCAGCACCGCGGCCGCTGCCACGGCGTGGGCGCCGCGGAACGTCCGGACGATCCGTCGTTCGGCGAGGGTGGTCATGCGATGGCGTCGACCTGGAGGGCGGGCTCGGGTGACGCGGTGCTCATGCGAGTCCTCTCGGTGCTTCGGGGGCGTGCCCGGGGTGGCGAGGTGGTCGACACGATCTTGGCCGACACGCCGGGGAGCCGCACGCCGAGGTGTGCTGACCTGCGCAAACGCAGACTGTCAGACCCGCCTGTCAGGCTGTTTGCATGAGCCCGTCGCGCGACGTAGGCTAAACACTAGATGTAGTACTTACACTCGTGTAGTTCTCCACATATAGACCCACAAGTCGATCGGCGTTTCCCACAGATCCGCCTGTTTTCCACACTCGTGTCCACCACGTCGTCCACAGTGAGAGGAGCCCTGCGATGCGTTGCCCGTTCTGCAAGAACGACGACACCCGGGTCCTGGACAGCCGTGTCTCCGATGATGGTGGCGCCATCCGCCGGCGCCGTGCCTGCTCGGCCTGCGACAAGCGCTTCACGACGATGGAGCAGATGCAGCTGACGGTGCGCAAGAAGTCCGGCGCCACCGAGCCCTTCGCCCGCGACAAAGCCGTCGCGGGGGTGGCCAAGGCCTGCAAGGGACGCCCGGTCTCCGCCGACGATCTGGCCTGTCTGGGCCAGCAGGTCGAGGATGCTCTCCGCGCCAGCGGCTCGGCCGAGATCCCGGCGCACGAGATCGGGCTCGCGGTCCTGGAGCCGTTACGGGCCCTCGACGAGGTGGCCTATCTGCGGTTCGCGAGCGTCTACAAGGCCTTCGACTCCGCCGACGACTTCGTCGCCGAGATCGCCACTCTGCTCGCGGCCGCCACCGACGGCGAGCTCGCCGAGGAGGCGGCCCGGTCGGCACCCGGCGTCGACCCCACGAACTGACACAACACCCACCACACCAGTTGAAGCATCACCAGTTGAAACAGGAGCGCAAGGCATGACGGAGACGGTCAGCAACAGCCGAGGATCCGCACGAGGCGGGTCCCGCAAGCAGGCCAGCAAGGGCCTGACGGTGCAGCGGGTCTACACCACCGAGGGCGTGCACCCCTATGACGAGGTCACCTGGGAGCGCCGCGATGTGGTGCAGACCAACTGGAAGACCGGCGAGAACGTCTTCGAGCAGCGGGGCGTGGAGTTCCCCGACTTCTGGAGTGTCAACGCCTCCACGATCGTCACCACCAAGTACTTCCGGGGCGCCGTGGGCACCGAGCAGCGTGAGTCCAGCCTCAAGCAGCTGCTCGACCGCGTCGTGCTCACCTATGCCAAGGCCGGCAAGGAGAACGGCTACTTCGCCTCCGATGCCGACGCCGAGGTCTTCGAGCACGAGCTCACGTACATGCTCCTGCACCAGATCTTCAGCTTCAACTCCCCGGTGTGGTTCAACGTGGGCACGTCCAGCCCGCAACAGGTCAGCGCCTGCTTCATCCTGGCCGTCGACGACTCGATGGACTCGATCCTCAACTGGTACCGCGAGGAGGGCCTGATCTTCAAGGGTGGATCCGGCGCCGGCCTCAACCTCTCGCGCATCCGCTCCAGCAAGGAGCTGCTGCGGTCCTCGGGCGGCACCGCCTCGGGTCCGGTCTCCTTCATGCGTGGCGCCGATGCCTCGGCCGGCACGATCAAGTCCGGTGGTGCAACGCGCCGCGCGGCCAAGATGGTCGTGCTGGACGTCGACCACCCCGACATCGTCGAGTTCGTCGAGACCAAGGAGCGCGAGGAGGAGAAGATCCGCGTGCTCCGCGACGCGGGCTTCGACATGGACCTCGGTGGCAGCGACATCACGAGCGTCCAGTACCAGAACGCCAACAACTCGGTGCGCGTGAGCGACGAGTACATGGAGGCCGTCGAGAACAGCACCGCCTTCGGACTGACCAGCCGCACCAGCGGCGACGTCATCGAGAGCATCGACGCGCGCGAGCTGTGGGAGAAGATCGCCAAGGCCGCGTGGGCCTGCGCCGACCCCGGCATCCAGTACGACTCCACGATCAACGACTGGCACACCACGCCGGAGTCCGGGCGCATCACCGCTTCCAACCCGTGCAGCGAGTACATGCACCTGGACAACTCCAGCTGCAACCTCGCGAGCCTGAACCTGCTGAAGTTCCTGAACGACGACGGTTCCTTCGCCACCGCGGAGTTCGTCAAGAGCGTCGAGTTGATCATCACCGCGATGGACATCTCAATCACCTTCGCGGACTTCCCGACCGAGGCCATCGGCGACACGACGCGCAAGTTCCGCCAGCTCGGCATCGGCTACGCCAACCTCGGCGCGCTGCTGATGGCCTCGGGCCTGGCCTACGACTCCGACGGTGGGCGCGCGCTCGCCGCGTCGATCACCTCGCTGATGACCGGCACCTCCTACCGCCGCAGCGCCGAGCTCGCGGGCATCGTCGGCCCCTACGAGGGCTACGCGGCCAACACCGAGCCGCACCAGCGCGTCATGCGCAAGCACCTCGCGGCCAATGACGACATCCGCACCAAGCACGCGATGGACATCGCCGTGCAGAAGGAAGCCACCAAGCAGTGGGCCGACAACCTCAAGATCGGTGAGAAGAGCGGCTGGCGTAACGCCCAGGCCTCGGTGCTCGCGCCCACCGGCACGATCGGCTTCATGATGGACTGCGACACGACGGGCATCGAGCCGGACTTCTCGCTGGTCAAGTTCAAGAAGCTCGTCGGTGGCGGCTCGTTGCAGGTCGTCAACCAGACCATCCCGGTCGCGCTCAAGCGTCTCGGCTACACCGGCGAGACGATCGAGGCGATCGTCGAGTACATCGCCGAGCACGGTCACGTCGTCGACGCTCCGGGCCTGCGCCCCGAGCACTACGAGGTGTTCGACTGCGCCGTCGGTGAGCGGGCCATCAAGCCGATGGGCCACGTGCGGATGATGGCAGCGGCTCAGCCGTTCCTGTCCGGCGCGATCAGCAAGACCGTCAACCTGCCCGAGACCGCGACCGTCGAGGACATCGCGGACATCTACTTCCAGGGCTGGAAGCTCGGTCTGAAGGCGCTGGCGGTCTACCGCGACAACTGCAAGGTCGGTCAGCCGCTGTCCAGCCAGAAGGCGCAGGACAAGGCGACGTCGGCGTCCGCGCAGACCGAGGTCGAGGTCAAGACCGTCGTGGTCGAGAAGCCGATCCGTCGTCGCCTGCCCAAGAAGCGTCAGTCGATCACGACGAGCTTCAGCGTCGGCGGCGCCGAGGGGTACATGACCTCCGGTGCCCACGAGAACGGTGACCTCGGGGAGCTGTTCCTCAAGCTCGGCAAGCAGGGTTCGACCCTCGCGGGTGTCATGGACGCGTTCAGCATCGCCGTGTCGATCGGCCTGCAGTACGGGGTTCCGCTGGAGACCTTCGTCAGCAAGTTCACGAACCTCAAGTTCGAGCCCGCCGGTCTGACCGACGACTCCGATGTCCGGATGGCGCAGTCGATCATGGACTACGTCTTCCGTCGTCTGGCGCTGGACTACCTGGACTTCGACACGCGTTCGGCGCTCGGCATCTACTCGGCCGATGAGCGTCAGCGCTACCTCGACACCGGCTCGTACGAGCCCGCTGAGGGAGACGGCAGCACGGCCGCGGAACTGGTCAACGAGGCCAGGCCCGCAGCCGAGGCCCAGGTGGCACAGGAGGTCACGGCCGAGTCCGATGTCGACAGCGCCTCCGCGCAGGTGCAGGTCGAGTCGGCCAAGCCGGCTCCGAGCTCGGCACATACCTCCGCCGAGCTCCTCGAGGAGATCACCGGCGGGGCGATCGACAGCCCGCTCTGCATGACCTGCGGCACCAAGATGCGGCCGGCCGGCTCCTGCCACGTGTGCGAGGGCTGCGGCAGCACCAGCGGCTGCAGCTGATCGCTCGCAGCAGAACCGCGAACGGGAACGGGAACGGGAACGGCCGGAGGGTACTCGCCCTCCGGCCGTTCCCGTTCCCGTTCGCGGTCAGTCGGCGCCGAGGGCGTGGGCGACGTGTGCGAGATGCGTCGCCATCGTCCGCCCGGTCTGCGCCGACCATTCGTGCCCTTCGTTGGTCTCGTGGTACTCCGGCCCGGGGCCGGGCCCACGGTTCCAGTAGGTCCAGGACTGGCCGGGGATCGTGAAGCCGATATCCACGAGGGCGCCGCTGATCCCGCTGATGACATGGTGGGCGCCGTCCTCATTGCCGGTGACCACCACGCCGGCGACCTTGCCGTAGGCGATCGGCTCACCGTCCGCTCCGGTCTCGGCGATCATCGCGTCGAGGCGCTCCAGCAGCTGCTGGGCATAGGACGAAGGCCTCCCGACCCACGTGGGGGTGGCCACGACCAGGATCTGGGCGTCCACGATGGCGTCGTGCACACGCGGCCACTCGTCCTCGCTCGACATTCGTGTCTCCACGCCGTGATCCAGGCGCAGGTCGGCCAGGCGGAACTCGGTGATCTCGACGCCCTGCTCACGCAGAGCGGAGGCGACGATCTCGGCCAGCTGGGCCGTGTTCGACGCTTCCGGCGAGGCTTTGAGCGTGCAGTTGACGAATACGGCTCTCATGGAGTCGACGTACCCCGTGCGGGCGGCGTTCACACCCGCGTCGGGAGCAGCTGACCCGGGTACGCACTCGACATGGAATCGAGGTGGCGCCACCGCTGGCAGATGTGGCTGCCCCGGCTGGCGATGGCGTTCAAGTCCGCGGCAGCGGCCTCACTGGCCTGGCTGATCGTGCTGCCCTTCGGGGCGGGGGGACCCGACTACGGCTATTACGCCCCGCTCGGCGCGGTGATCGCGGTGTCGGCTACCGTGGCGCGTTCCTCGCGGCGGTCGATCCAGACGGTGGCGGCGATCCTGGTCGGCAGCGCGCTCACCGCGGCGGCCGCGTGGATTCTGCCTGAGCCCGGGGTGGTCGTGCTGACGATCGTGATCGTCGTCGGCGTCCTCCTCTCCGCGGTGCCGTGGCTGGGCGCCGCCGGGCAGTGGGTGCCGCTCGCGTCCCTCTTCGTCCTCGTCGTCGATCAGGATGCGCGAGTCGACTACATCGCCTCCTACGCCGGTCTCACAGCGCTCGGAGCGCTGGTCGGCATCGCGATGAACGTCCTCTTCCCACCCTTGCCGCTGCGATCCCTGGGGCGCGCACTCGAGGACCTGCGGATCACCACGGCCGATCAACTCGAACGACTCTCCGATCGCCTGCGGACCGACCCCGGGGACGAGGAAAGCGCACCGCCGGAGGTCGCCTTGGACCCGCGTCGCCAGCACGCCCGGCAGCTGGTGACGGAGCTGAACGACGCCCGCCGGGGAAACTGGCGGGCGCGCCACTGGACCGGGGATACGGACCGGCAGAGGGAATACGCCGCCGAGCTGCAACGACTGTCGCTGCTCGTCGAGGACCTCCCGCTCGTGGTCGATGCGCGCCAGTACGAGGATCACTCGCGCCGCGCGCTCGGCCCCGCGCTGCGCCCCCTCGTCGCCGATGCGCTCGGTGACTGCGCCGAGCTGCTGAGATGTGCTGAGTCCCTGCAGGCCGATCCCACGATCCTGGCCGCCGCGGAACGTTCGGTCGCGCGCCTGGAGGAACGGACACTCGTCGCGGGGGACGACGCAGGCGATCTCTTCATCGCCGGGATGGTCGTGACGGTCTTGCGCGACATCGTACGGGCAGCCCGGGCGCATCTCGACGGCGCGAGTGTCCGTTCCTCCGATCAGCGAGGAGGGGGCTGACGCCAGCTCAACGCCCGGTGCGCCGCCCGGGCGTGTGCCTCGGTGAGACGGTCGTGCTGGCGCTCAGCGAGCTCGAGAAGCTCCTCGAGACGTGCCGTGTCGAGCCGCTCGTCACCCGCGGCGATCAGGGCCTGCCAGCCGGCGATCTTCCCGGCGACGGCATCGCGCATCGCCTCCAGATCGACGAGATCCGTCAGGGGCGTGCGGCGGGTGAGACTCCCGTTCGGCTTCAGCCTCCCGAGCCGCTCGCCCACCTGGGCGAGGGTCATTCCGACGGTCGGGATGGTGGTGTCGGTGCGGCGGGCGAATTCGCGCAGGTCGCGCTGTTCGGACTCCAGCTCGTCGCGCAGCTCGGTCATCATCGCCCGGGCCGCTGGATCGAGCTGCTGACGGCCGCGGGCGGCCAACTCGATCCCGGCGGCGGCGCCCACCAGATGTGTACGGAGATAGTGGCTCAGTGGATTCACGGGTGTCTCCTCTCGACTCCTGTGGTGTACCCCATGAGATGCCCGGTGAATGGGTCGGTGCCGAACTGGGTACGTCCCCCTCAACCTACGAGAGGAGTCGACGATGGACACGATCGACAGCACGAGCCCCGAGGGTGGTCGCCGATGAGGGCCGTCACCTGGCAGGGACGCCGCGATGTCCGCGTGGACGAGGTCCCCGATCCGACACTGCGTGGGGCGGGGGAGATCATCGTGCAGGTCACGACTACGGGCCTGTGCGGCTCGGACCTGCACCTGTACGAGGTTCTCGGCCCCTTCATGACACCGGGTGATGTCCTCGGCCACGAGACGATGGGCGTCGTCGTGGAGAAGAGCCCCGATGTGACCGGTGTCGAGCTCGGCGACCGGGTGGTGGTGCCCTTCCAGATCGCCTGCGGGCACTGTTTCATGTGCGAGCGGGGTCTGCAGACGCAGTGCGAGGTCACCCAGGTCCGCGAACAGGGCATGGGGGCGGCGCTCTTCGGGTACAGCCAGCTGTACGGCAGCGTGCCCGGCGGGCAAGCTGAGTACCTGCGCGTGCCACATGCCGACTACGGGCCGATCGTCGTCTCGGGCGATCTTGAGGACGAACGCTATGTGTACCTCTCCGATGTGATGCCCACCGCTTGGCAGGCGGTGCAGTACGCCGAGGTCGGCGCCGATCAGACGCTGGCCATCGTGGGCCTGGGACCGATCGGCGACATGGCGGCCCGGCTGGCGACCCAGGCGGGCATCCGGGTGATCGGCTTCGACCGTGTGCCCGAGCGGCTGGCTCGACTGCGGGACCGGGGGATCGAGGTGGCCGATATCGACCGCGCCGATCCTGTCGAGATCGTCCAGGCGGCCACGGGAGGCCGCGGCGCCGACGGTGTCATCGATGCCGTCGGCATGGAGGCGCACGGCTCCACGATCGCGGAGACCGCGCAGAAGCTCGTGGGATACCTGCCCGGCCCGGTGGCGCGCGCCGCCATGACCAGGGTCAGCGTGGACCGGATGGGCGCCCTCGATCTGTCTCTCTCGCTCGTGCGCCGCGGCGGCACGGTCTCGCTCTCAGGGGTCTACGCCGGCACGATGGATCCGATGTCGCTGCAGAGCATGTTCGATCGGCAACTGACGGTGCGGATGGGGCAGGCCAATGTCCGGCGCTGGGTGGACGACCTCCTGCCGCTGGCCGAGGACTCCGCCGATCCACTCGGGCTCGGTTCCTTCGCGACCCACCACCTCGACCTCGCGCAGGCGCCCCACGCGTACGACATCTTCCAGCGCAAGGCCGAGGGCGCGGTGAAGGTGTTGTTCCACCCCTTCGGTCAGTGAGCGAGCCCGGTGGGCCGGCACGGGTCGGCCCACCGGTGACCGATCGCGTCTCAGAGCGTGCCGTCCGGATGGAGTGGTGGCATTCCCGAGCCGTGTCCGGCACGTGCTCCCTCGAGCATCTCGGTGACGGCCTGGGCAGCACTGTGCCGTGGCTGCCAGTCGAGTTCCCGGCGCGCTCGCTCGCTGGACATCAGGGGGAGCGACATCAGGGCGTCGAAGAGGTCCCCGGGCGCACGCACGAGGCGGGCGCGCCAGGCGGCGTCGAGCAGGGCTCGGACCGGGCGAGGCGGGACCTCGACCGTGCGAGCGCCGAGGAGTCGCCCCAGGGTCCACCGGTCCACGACATCGTCCGCGGCGATATTGAAGGCGCCCCGGACGGGCCGCTCGACCGCTTCGGCATAGGCCTTGGCCAGGTCGCCGGCATGCACGGCCTGCAGACGCAGACCGCGAGGGACCGGCAGCGCCGGGATCCAGCGCGAGTCGAGGAGCCAAGGACGGACGAGCGGTCCGGCGAAGATGCGCCGCTGCTCGCTTCCGGCCGACCGCTGGAAGACGAAAGCAGGACGCAGTCGCACCACGCCCGTGTCGGGTCGCGCCTCCTCGAAGGCGTCCAGGACTCGCTCGGTATAGGCCTTCTCGCGAGCATAGGCGGCCGCGGAGGCGCCATCGGTCCGCCATCGCTCGTCGACGAGGTCATCACCTCGGTAGGGGGAGTAGGCGGCGACCGACGAGGCGACGACGACGCGTCCGATGCCCGCCCGCGCGACCGCCTCCAGCACCCGCCGGGTGCCGACCGCATTCGCGCTCCAGGTGATCTCGGGCCTATGGGTGGGCTGGAACATCCACGCCAGGTGGACGACGGCATCGGCTCCATCGAGGAGCGGAGCGAGATCGTCACGTGAGACATCCGCATCTCGCCATGTGACGGAGCCTCCCGCGGGAACGTCCGGGCGACGACGCGCGATACCGACGACATCGTGCCCGCGCGCGGCTAGCTCGCGGACGACCGCCGATCCGACATTCCCGGTGGCGCCGATGACGGCCGTCCTCATCGTGGCTTCCGTCCGAGGACCGCATCGTCGAAGCAGCGAGCTGCGGAGGTGGGCTGTGACAGATTCATGTCACGGTGGTGCCCCGTGCGGGCTCGGTGAATCGTCGAGCGGGACCGATCGCCCCCTCAACGGCGACGCGCCGGTCCGCGGGCCAGCACCTTATGGGTGCCATCGCACCACGGCGGCCGTGCGGTGCCACCACAGCGGCAGACGGCATTGAACGGCCGCTCGGTCTCTACCTCGTCACCCTCTTCGGTGCGGATCACATGGTGTCCCCGCAGGATCATCGGTCCGTTCGGACACAGCAGGATGTCCGGATCGTCGCCGTCAGGCCGCTGGGTCATCGCGTTCCTCCTGCTCGCCGATCATGTGGCGCGCATACCGGGCCTCCAGGTCCAGACAGGTCGCCGCGCCGAAGATCACCTGATCGCGCTGGTCCGGCTCTTCGTTCACGAGGACATCGGCGATGAGCCGGAGAGCGAGCTGCTCGTGGACGGCATCGGCCTCGACGTGCTCGTCGTAGTAGGCCGCCGCCTCCTCGGAAAGGCCCAGGCGGCGCAAGCCGCGCGCCATCGCCCGGGACGGCAGCGAGCTGGTGGCTTCGAAGGCGGCGAGATGTCCGATGGCGGCCGCCCGCAGCCGCCGGTGGAGCCCGAAGAGGGACATGGCGTTGTTCAGCTCCAGGATCTGCCAGGGCGTCTCGTCCACATACGCGCCGTACTCGCTGCGGAGGCCCACGGCCTCCAGCGCGCGGGCGAAGAGCTCATGGTGCAGGCGCCGGGGATCGCCATCCCCGTACTCGTCATACTGCAGAGCCGCCAATGGCGCCTTGGGTCGGGCCTCCAGCCGGGGGATCACCCAGGCCACCGGATCGGACTCCTTCAGGTGATAGATCGAGCGATGGCGCAGGAGCGTGTGTACCTGCTCGATGGTGGCCTGTCGCTGAACGAAACGGGCGAGTGAGGGCGACTCGTCCTGTTCGATGAGCCGCTCGATCGATGTGGAGACCGGATCGTCGCTCGCCGGCCATGAGACGCGGGCCCGTAGCCGGGCCTCGAAGTCGCGCTCCACGCGGGCCCGTGCCGCCAGCAGCACCGGATCCCATTCGGCGTCCTCGCGCGCATCGTCGAAACCGCGGTAGTGCAGCTCGTACAGCGTCCACAGCGCGAGCTGCTCATCATCGCGATGCTCGGCCTCGGGCGCATTCGTATCGGGATCATCGCCGCGGAGTGCGTCGACGACCCACCGGCTCAGCGCCCCGCGCGGTGTGGGGAGGAGCATGGCGCGCCGCCGTCGGGGAACAGTCGGAGGCCCCGGCCCTGGGACCGGGGCTGCGGGAGGACGATCGTACGTCGCATGCGGAGCGTGTACCCCGATCGGCCGCCGGTGAAACGATGGGTGCCTCGCGGTGTATCAATCGGCTCACGACGGGGTACGCGGGGGCTATGAGCGACCGCACCTCGATCGTGACCACCCTGCCCGAATCTCTTGCGCATGTAGCGAGACTACGACGTGACGGCTACCTTTTCTGGGCGAAACTGCGCCAACGCCAGGAGACCTCGGTCATCTCCACACGGTTGCTGCACGAGGACGTGACCGTCGTCCATGGCGCGGAGGCGGCAGAGTTCTTCTATGAGACCGATGCGACACGGCGCTCGTCCGCCTTGCCCATCGCACTGGTGGGTCCGTTATTCGGCGAGGGTCCCGTGCACATGCTGGACGGCTCCGCACACGCCCGCCGCAAACAGATGTTCAACGACATCCTCGACGCGAGCGCTGTCGCCGCGGTAGCGGACACGGTCGCCCGTCGCTGGACCGAGGAGTCCGTGCACTGGCGAGGCGAGCTCGACCTGGTCGAGCAGACGGCACCCCTGCTGCTGGAGTCAGCCTGTTCGTGGGTGGGCATTCCGCTGCCCTATGACGACCGTGGACGGCGGGCCCTCGACATGCTCGACATGGTCGACGGCTTCGGCGCCTTCACCGTCCGGCAAGCCAGGGCACGGCGTGCCCGGCGCCGGACCGATGCCTGGATCACCGCCCTCGTCGAGGAGGCACGTCGTTCTCACGCCCAGGGGCAGACTCCGCTCGAGATCATCGCCCGACACACGGACGAGGACGGCATGCTCCTGCCCGCGCACACCGCCGCGGTGGAGGTCATCAACCTGCTGCGGCCGATCGTGGCCATCAGTTGGCTCGTCGACGGCCTGATCCGAGCGTTCGACACCGTGCCCGCGTTGCGAGCTGAGATCCTCTCCGGCGAGGTCACGGCATTCGAGATGGCCCAGGAGGTGCGGCGCACCTACCCGTTCGTGCCGTTCCTCGCGACGCGTGCGGTCGAGGAACTGCGCTGGGAGGATGTCACGATCCCCGCCGGGACCCTGCTCGTGCTGGACGTGTGGGGCACGAATCATGACCCGCGCACCTGGCGCGATCCGGGGGTATTCGACCCGACCCGCTTCAGGGTCACGCCGGTGACGCCCTACAACCTGGTTCCCCAGGGAGGGGGAAGTCGCTACGAGGGGCACCGGTGTCCCGGCGAGGATGTGACGCTCGCCGTCCTCGCGGCCCTGGCGGGCCCCGTCGCGGCGCTGTCGGCGACCGTGCTCGGCCCGGCACTCGGCCTGCGGCGCATGCCGCCGCAACCGGCGTGTCGCGCCCAGGTCGATCCGGACACCGCGCCGGCCCGGGGCATCACGCCCGATCGCTGAGATCGGCGTCGGCCGAGCGCCGTGCGCAGCTGGCACAGCAGTAGACGACACCGGCTGCCTCGACTCCATGACCCAGGACCCGGCAGCCGCAGTGTCCGCACACGGGAGCCATCGCCGAGACGGCGCACTCGAAGCTGTCGAAGGTGCCGGTCTCCTCGCCGCGCCTGACCGTGAAGGTCCTGTCGTAGTCATTGCCGCAGGTGTCGCAGATGCCCATGGGGACCTCCCGTATCGATATCGTGTCGCCGGGGACGTACCCGCTCGGTCCTTCAGCCACACGTGCAGAGGGCATCGTCAGCCGTCCTCGCGATGCGCGGCGGGATAGAGGTCCCGTGAGACCTCGAGAGAGATCTCCCGCAGCTGGCGGATCGAGGGGAGGGTCTCGCCGACGCGCGTCCCGAAGGCCAGATAGCTCTCGGCCCGGTCATCGCGCAGGGCGAGGAACCTGACGCCGAGATAGGGGATCTGAGAGAACTGGTGCGAGACCAGGGCCACCCCACCCCCGCCCGCGACCAGGCTCATCAGCATCGGCGTGCTCGTGGCTGTGTGAGTGATACGGGGGGAGAAGCCGGCGGCCGCGCACGCCTGGAGGGTCGAGCTACTGATGCCCGCGCCCATCCCCGGGGCGTAGGTCACGAAGGGCTGGTCACGCAGCTCGCTGAGTAAAATCTCTGTTTCGGCGTGCTCGAAGAACTGCGGGACCACGGCCATCAGCGGGTCGGGGTGGAGCATGGTGAGAGCCACCTGTAGGGAGTCGATCGGCGGACGTAGATAGGCGACGTCGATGGTGCGTTGTTCGAGCTGTCTGACGGCCTCGTGCGAGTGCATCTCGTGGAGCTCCAGGTCGACCCGCGGATAGGCCTCACGGAACCGGCCGAGCACATGGGGCAGAACATCGAAGGCCGCCGGCTCGGCGTAGCCCACCCGGATCGAACCGACCCGTCCCAGGTGGGCGTCCCGGGCCAGATTCCGGGCGCGATCGGCCGAGGCGATGAGCGCCGACGCCTCGATGAGGAAGACCTCGCCGGCGGCCGTGAGGCTGATGCCGCGGCCGGTCCTCTCGAAGAGCTCGGCACCGAGACTCCGCTCCAGCGATCCGACCTGTCGCGACAGCGGAGGCTGGCTGATGTTGAGACGCTCGGCGGCGCGCCGGTAGCTGCCCTCCTCGGCCACGGCGACGAAGGAACGGAGCTGATGGAAGGTGAAATCTGATGCCATGATGGGTATCAGTCTTCCCTAAAGATGCATTGGACAGCAATTCTGCGTCGCACCTAAGGTCGAACCCACGTTCACGGCAGCGTGTCACAGATCTCACGGAGGAGACCCATGCACACGATCACCCTCGACGGAGTCGAGGTCGAGTTCCCCAAACCGGGCGACCCTACGACCACCGTGCACGCCCTCGCGGACCTGAACCTCCAAGTCCGCGACCAGGAGTTCATGTGCCTGCTCGGACCGAGCGGCTGCGGCAAGTCCACGGCGCTCAATCTCATCGCCGGGTTCACCCAGCCCACGTCCGGCAGCGTCACGGTCGACGGCGCTACGGTGCGGCGCCCCGGTCCCGAGCGTGGCGTGGTGTTCCAGGACGCCACGATCTTTCCGTGGATGACGGTGCGGGAGAACGTCGCCTTCGGGCCCAAGGTGAGCAAAGGTGCCGGTGGAGCGGAGCTCAAGGCGCTCGTCGACGAGTACATCGAGCGGGTCGGTCTGGGCGCCTTCGGCGATCATCTGCCGCACGAGCTGTCCGGCGGCATGCGCCAGCGCGTGGGCCTGGCCCGGGTGCTCATCAACGATCCGCCGATCCTCCTGATGGACGAGCCCTTCGGCGCTCTGGACGCGCAGACTCGCATCACGATGCAGGAGCTGCTGCTCGAGCTGTGGGAGAAGGACCGCAAGACGGTGCTCTTCGTGACCCATGACATCGACGAGGCCCTGATCCTGAGCGATCGCGTCGTCGTGATGAGTGCCCGGCCGGGTCGGATCCGCCACACCATCGACGTGGACCTGCCCCGCCCGCGCAGTCACGAGCTGATCACCGACCCCGCCTATGTGTCGCTGCGCCACGAGCTGTTCGAGGAGCTGCGCGACGAATCGCACCGAGCCGACCAGCTCGAGGGCCTCGTCGGCGGAAAGGCGGGTCACTGATGATGCGCGACTGGAAGACCCGGGCGGTCATCGCCATCGTCCTCATGGTGGCCGTAGTGGCCAGCGGGCGTCTCTACGGGGCGCAGAACTCGGCCACCGATGAGAACCGCATCCGCATCGGCTGGGTGGCCGCGGCCTCCTGGGTGCCCTGGGCGACCCTCGAACAGGAGCTCCCCGACGGCACCACGGTCGAGCTCGTGCCCTTCAAGAGCTCCAATGACGAGCTGACCGCGTTGTCCAATGGATCGATCGACATGGCCCCTGTGGGGTACAACAACGTCGCCGCGCTCCTCACCTCCGGTACCCCGCCAGTGACCTTCGTGTCCGGGATCAGCGGCAACGGATCGGTCTTCCTCGCGCGACCCGACAGCGGCATCCAGTCCTGGGAGGACCTGCGCGGCAAACGGATCGGCTCGGTACGTGGCTCGACGCAATACGTGAACCTCGCGACCGGCATGAAGGCGCACGGCCTGGACATCGAGACCGATGCCACCTACGTCAACATGCAGGCATTCCCGGACCTGAATCTGGCCCTCGAACGCGGGGACGTCGACGCGATCGTGACCTTCCCGCCCCTGTCGGGGGAGGCCGAGGAAGCCGGCTCGGGTGTGACGGTCGAGGAGATCCAGAGCGAGATCTACGACGGCTCCTTCTCGGTGGCCAGCGGCATCCTCGCCAACAACACCTTCCTGGAGCAGCGCCGTGAGGACGCCGAGACCGTGCTGGGCGCGTACTACCGGCAGATGGAGACCCTCCGCGCGGACCCGCAGCGATGGGAAGAGGAGTTCGCCGCGGTGACCGGCAGCAGTGGCGCCGGCATCGCCGACGCCCTGGAGCGCGAGTACATCCGTGCCGAGACGGTCATGCCGATGAGCGAGATCGTCAGCGTCCCCGCGGTGCTCTCCCAGATGGGCATCATCGACCAGGACACGGGCGACCAGCTCGCCGAACTCCTGGACTACTCGCTGCTCGAGTCGATCACCGACGAGTCGGCCGAGCAGCTCGGAAAGAACGAGTGAGGCGACCATGACGAACAGCATGACCTCGGCGCGTACCCGCTCCGCACGTCCGTCGATTCTGACCGGCCGGTGGCGCACCTCGGCGAGCGGTCTCGGCCTGGCCCTCGTGCTCCCGGTGATCATCGCGATCGCCTGGGAGATCGCAGGGCGGCAGAACTGGATCGCGAACGGGCTCTTCCCACCGCTCAGCTCCTGTGTCGCGGCGCTCGCGAACTGGGTCGCCGGCTGGCAGCTGCCGATCGACGGCTTCGTGGCCTCGAATGTCTACTCGGCCACCTGGCTGACCCATGTGGGCGCCTCGGTCGGACGCGTCCTGACCGGCTTCGTGCTCGGCGCGGTGCTGGCGATCACCTTCGGTGTCCTGGCCGGGGTCAGCTCCGTGGCGCGCCGGATGGTCGATCCCACCATCAACGCGATCCGTCCCATCTCGGTGACCGGCTGGGTGCCGCTGGCGCTCATCGTGTTCGGCATCGGCGACAAGCCGGCCGTTTTCCTGACGGCCCTTGCGACCTTCTTCCCGGTTTACGTCAACACCTTCGCGGGCGTGAGCCGGGTGGACGCCGGCTTGCTGCGGGCGAGCGCGATGCTCGGCGCCAGCCGGGCCCGCACCGTGCGCGACATCGTCCTCCCGGCGGCCTCGCCCAGCCTCGTGACCGGCCTGCGAGTGGCCTCGGGCATCGCCTGGACGACCGTGGTCGTCGCGGAGATCCTCGGAGCGAAGTCGGGCGTCGGTTATGTGCTGATCGACTCCTACAACCAATTCCGCTTCGACTACGTCATCGCCGCGATGGCCACGCTCGGCCTTCTCGGCTACGTCACCGACCGCCTCCTGCAATGGGTCTTCGCCGATGCCCTGCGCTGGTCCGATCGCTGACCGACCGCCCCACCTCACACAGGGAGACTGAATAGACATGGATCGACACGATGTCGACTGGAAGGGCTACTGGACGGCGGTCGTGACGCCGTTCACCGCGACGGGCGAGCTGGACGAGGGCGCCTTCGCGCGGATCGTCGAGATCGCCGTCGACGAGGGCGTGCACGGCATCCTGGTCAACGGGAGCACGGGCGAGTGGTTCAGCCAGACCACCGACGAGCGCCGTCGCCTCGCGGAGATCGCGGTCAAGGAGTCGGCCGGGCGTGTGCCGGTGGTCGTCGGGGTCACCTGCACCCGGGCCTCGGACACCGTCGAGCTCGCGCGGCACGCGGGCGACGCCGGTGCGTCCTCGATCATGGCCTCACCCCCGCCGATGGCGCGTCCGACGGCCGCCGAGCTGCACGCCTACTACTCGACGGTCTTCGCCGCGACGGATCTGCCGGGATGGTTGTACAACTTCCCGCAGGACAACGGCCATCTCATCGGCATCGACGAGATCGAGCGGCTGGCCGATCTGCCCAACGTGGTCGCCATCAAGCAGAGCGCCCCGGGCACGCAGACGCTGCTCGACACCATCGATCGCGTCGGCGATCGTCTCGTCGTCTTCGGCCACATGCTCGGACGACTCGGACTCGCGCTCATCTCCTCGGGGTACGGAGGCGACGGGCACTTCGGCAGCGGGTTGCTGCTCGGCCGCGACATGCCCGGCTTCTTCGAGCACGCGTGGGCGGGAGAGACGGTGCAGGCCGCGGCCATCGCCGACCGCTACGACGCCCTGATGGAGGTCATGCTCGGTGATCGCGTCGACGGCTACAACTGGGCCTTCGGCGGCATGCAACCCACCCTCAAGGCCGCCATGAACCTGCTCGGCCAGCCGGCGGGGTACCCGCGAGAGCCCAAGCTGCCGGTGGACGACCCGACGGCACTGTCGGCGATCGCCGACGCCCTGCGCGATGCCGGCCTGACGGTGACCGCTTCGTCGGCATGACCGCCGTCCCGCCGCGGGCGGTGCCGCGCCCCGAGGAGCTGCCCGGCCGTGTCACGCTCGCCCGGATGCGCGAACTGGCGCACGGGCGGCTCGACCCGTTGACCATCGAGTATCTGGAGACCGGCGCGGCCGATCAGCGCACGGTACTCGCGAACGAACGCGATTTCGGGCGCCATCGGATCGCTTCGCATGTGCTGCGCGACGTCTCGGCGGTCTCCACGGTCACCGAGATGCTCGGGCACGCCTTCGCGAGTCCGATCCTCGTAGCGCCCACGGGATCGCACGCGCTCTTCCACCCCGAAGGGGAGAAGGCGACGGCGCGGGGAGCCGCCGATGCCGGGTGCGGATACGTCATGAGCGGGTATTCCACCACCGATCCCGACGACCTGGAGGTCGACACGAGCTCGATGTGGCTCCAGGTCAACGTCCCGCCGGTGCGTGCGGTGCTCGATCGGATCGTCGAACGCGCCGGATGGCACGCGGCGCTCGTCGTGACGGTGGATACGCCGGTGGTCGGGGCTCGCGAGTCCCAGACCTGGGACGGCCTCACCCTGCCTCCGGGGCTCGGCTTCCCCTTGCTCGACGGCCTGGAGCTGCGTCCCGAGGCGGGCCGCGGCATCTATCGCACGGGACTCGACGCGTCCTTCGGCCTCGACGACCTCGCCAGGATCGTCGAGGAGTCCTCGGTGCCGGTCGTGGTCAAGGGGATCGTGCGGGGCGACGACGCCCGGGCGGCGGTCGACGCGGGGGCGTCGGCCGTCATCGTCTCCAACCACGGAGGGCGGAACCTGGACTCGGGTCTGTCCACGGTCCGTGCCCTGCCGGGAGTCGTGGAAGGAGTGGCCGGGAGGGTGCCGATCCTCCTCGACGGCGGGATCCGCCGCGGCACCGATGTGCTCATCGCGCTCGCGCTCGGTGCATCAGCCGTCCTCGTCGGACGTCCGATCCTGTGGGGCCTGACCGTCGCGGGGTCCTCCGGGGTCCGCGCGGTCCTCGACATCCTGGGCCGCGAGCTGGCGATGGCGATGGCGCTGTGCGGGGTGAACACTGTGATCGATATCGATACCGACCTCCTCTCGACGGACGGCTGAAGGGAATCTCGACGATGTGGCAGTTGCAACAACCCGGGCCGGCGGCCTTCGACCGGATGTCGGTGCCGGCGCCGACAGCCGAGGACCTCGGCGAGGACGAGGTGCTGCTGCGCTTCGCCTGCGGAGCGATCTGCGGGAGCGATATCCCGAAGTTCCTGGGACACCTCGACCCGGACAACCCGTACACGGGCATGCCCGGCGTGCCGCTGCACGAGCTCGTCGCGCGGGTCGAGGCGAGCACCAGCGCTCGTTTCGCGCCGGGGGATCGCGTCGTGGGGATCGTGGCCCGGTCGCGCGGCCTCGCCGAATATGTCGTGAATCCCGCACGCTTCGTGCACCGTCTCGACGACCGGTTGAGCGATGTCGAGGCCACGGTCGTGCAGCCGGTCTCCACGGTGCTCAGCGCATTCGGGAATGTCGGCGACGTGGCGGGACGGTCGGTGGCCGTGCTCGGACTCGGCCCGCTCGGGATCCTCTTCGCTCAGATCGCGAAGGCCAGGGGAGCTCGTCACGTCACCGGCGTGGACCGTGTCGACCGGTCCGATGTGGGTGCGGCCTTCGGGATCGACGAGGTCGTCACCGGCGAGGTGCGGGCGTGGGCTTCCTCGCTGAGCGAGGATGAGCGGCCCGAGCTGGTGATCGATGCCATCGGTCACCGCCAGGAGATCGTCGCCGATGCCGTGACGGCTGCCGGGTTCGGCGGGGAGATCCTGGTCTTCGGTCTGCCGGAGGATCACTATGTGTTCCCGATGCGCACCTTCTTCCGCAAGAGCCTGACGCTGTGGGCCGGGGCGACCCAGGACTGGGAGCGCTACCTCGCGGAGGCGGAGCGCCACGTGCTCGCGCACGAGGTGCTCCGGACCGGCTACATCACGGAGGTCTATCCGGTCGCCGACGCCGCCGAGGCGTACCGTCGCTATGCCACGCCGGCGCCGGGACGTCTGAAGATCGCCCTCGTGCCCTGACCTGTCCGTGTGATCCCGGACGACGGAGACCGCCTAAGGTGAGCGTATGACCAAGGCTGTCGTCGTCGGGAGCGGTCCCAACGGGCTCGCGGCCGCCGTGACCCTCGCGGACGCGGGCGTCGACGTGACCGTGCTGGAGGCGTCCGACGTGCCCGGCGGCGGCACGCGCACCGTGGAGGCGACGCTCCCCGGGCTCCTGCACGACGAGTGCTCCGGCTTTCACCCGCTGGCGCTCGACACCGCCTTCACCCGCCGCTTCGACCTCACTGCTCACGGGCTCGAGTGGGCCTGGCCCGAGGTGCAGTACGCCCATCCGCTGGACGCGGGCCGGGGCGCGGCAGTGTGGCGCTCGGTCGGGGAGACCGCCACCGCTCTGGGATCCGACGCCCGCTCCTACACGCGGATGTTCGGCCCGCTGACGCGACTCTTCGACGACATCTCCACGGAGTTCCTCCAGCCCGTCGTGCATGCGCCTCGGCATCCGCTGGCGCTCGGGCGGTTCGGCCTCTACGCGACGGCACCGGCCACGTGGGTGGCGCGACGGTTCGGCACCGAGGAGGCCAGAGCACTATGGGGCGGCGTCGCTGCGCACGCCTTCCGACCGTTGGGATCGCCGATGTCATCCGCGATCGGCACGGCCCTCGGCACCGCCGCCCACCGCTTCGGCTGGCCCGTGGCGGTCGGCGGGTCGGCGTCCATCGCCGCGGCGATGATCGCGCTGTTGGAGGCCCACGGCGGCAGGGTGGACACGGGAGTCGAGGTCGCCTCCATGGCCGAGCTCGGCGAGTACGACCTGCGGATGCTCGACACCTCCCCGGCCGGGGCGGCCGCCCTCCTGAACGGAACCCAGCGACCCGGTGTGGCTCGCGCCTACCGGCGATTCCGGCACGGGCCGGCGGCCTATCAGGTGGCGTTCGCGGTCGAGGGAGGCATTCCCTGGGCCTACGACCCGGCGTCGCGCGCCGGGACGGTGCACCTCTCCGGTTCGTTGGAGGAGACCGTCGAGGCCGAGCGGGCGGTCTGGAGGGGACACGTGCCCGATCGCCCCTTCGTCCTGCTGGGGCAGCAATACCTGGCCGACCCCTCCCGGTCGGTCGGCGACGTGCATCCGGTCGACTGCTACGCCCACGTGCCGCTCGGCTACGACGGAGACGCCACTGAGCGGATCGTCGCTCAGATCGAGCGGTTCGCTCCAGGATTCCGCGACCGGATCGTGGCCAGCGCGGTGCGCCCGTCACAGCGGATCGCCGCCGACAACCGGAACTTCACCGGCGGCGACATCCTGACGGGCGCCAACACGCCGCGCCAGCTCGTGTTCCGCCCGCGGATGACGCTCCATCCGTACGACGCTGGAGCGCCAGGAACGTACCTGTGCTCGGCGGCCACCCCTCCAGGTGCCGGAGCGCATGGCATGGCGGGCCACCTCGCGGCGAGAAGGGCACTGACGGTGCTCGGACGCTGAGCCTCCCGCATCGCGCCGCCGCTCGGCTTGCGGCTCGTCTCGCTGACGCGAGCATGGAAGGATGTCGGGTTCGACCGCTCCAGGAACCCCCAGAGGCGCGCTCCTGGACCGAAACTGGAACGAGCTGCTGCAGGAGCTGCGCGTCGCGCAGACCGGTGTGCAGATCCTCACCGCGTTCCTGCTGACGGTGCCGTTCTCGGCAGCCTTCGAGACGCTGACCCACGAGCGTCGGATCGTCTACGTCGGGGTGCTGGTCTCGGCGATGACCTCGATGCTGCTGCTGATGACGCCGGTCGCACTGCACCGCCGGCTCTTCCACCGCGGCGAACGGCCATGGCTCGTGGCCGCGGCGAACCGGCTCTCGCTCGTCGGGTTGGGACTGCTCGCCGTCGCCAACGTGGGTGCCGCGTGGCTCGTCGTCGACGTGGTGCTGGGGACGGCCGAAGCCTTCGTGGTCGCCGGATTGATGGGCCTGCTCGCCCTCGTCCTGTGGTGGGCGATGCCGATGCTCACCAGACGCTCGCATCGAGAGTGAGGCCGCTCGGCTTGCGCGCCGGGCCGAGCG
The DNA here is from genome assembly GCF_007421815.1 of Aeromicrobium piscarium. Lineage (GTDB taxonomy): Bacteria > Actinomycetota > Actinomycetes > Propionibacteriales > Nocardioidaceae > Aeromicrobium > Aeromicrobium piscarium. The sequence goes on from NZ_VLNT01000006.1 coordinate 107,879, forward strand.
GGTGAGCATGGAGGACATGGACGAGATCGTCATCATCGGTGCGGGATTGTCGGCAGCCAAGGCCGCGGAGTCGTTGCGCGAGGAGGGCTTCGTCGGGGAACTGACGATGGTCGGCGAGGAGCGTCATCGTCCCTACGAGCGGCCGCCGTTGTCCAAGGAGTTCCTCACCGGTCAGAGCGCGATCGACAACGCCTTCGTGTTCGGCGCCGACTGGTTCGTCGAGCACGACGTACGACTGCGCAGCGGCGCGCCCGCACGCCGCCTCGACCTCGAGGCCTCGCGCATCGGGCTCGACACCGGTGAGACGCTCGGCTTCGACGCCCTCGTGCTGGCCACAGGAGCCACGCCGCGAGTGCTCGACATCCCAGGGAGCGAGCGAGCCCACTATCTGCGGACCATCGAGGACGCCGAACGGGTCAAGCGCTCGTTCGAGGACGCCCGAAGCCTGGTGACGATCGGCGGTGGGTGGATCGGCTTGGAGGTCGCCGCCGCCGCACGGGGTGCCGGTCTCGATGTCACCGTGGTCGAGGCGGGGGAGCTGCCATTGCAGCACGCGCTGGGAGAGCGGCTGGCGCGGCATGTGAGCGAGCTGCACCTCTCACACGGGGTGGGCCTGCGGACCCGGACCGAGGTCGAGGAGGTGCTGTACGACGGCGGCCGGACCCGCGGCGTGCGGACGGCAGATGAGACGATCCCGGCTGACATCGTCGTGGTCGCCGCCGGTGCCGTGCCGAATACCGGCCTGGCGGAGGGCGCGGGCCTGCGCGTCGACGACGGTGTGCTGGCGGATGAGCGGCTGCGGACCAGCGATGCTCGGGTCTTCGCGATCGGTGATCTCGCCAATGCCCACAACACGCTGCTGGGGACGCGGCTGCGGGTGGAGCACTGGGACAATGCGCAGCGCCAGGGCGAACTGGTCGGCAAGACCGTCCTCGGCGGGTCGGCGGTCTACGACTGGGCGCCGTACTTCTTCACCGATCAGTTCGAGTTCTCGATGGAGTACGTCGGCCACGGCTCACCCGAGGACCAGGTCGAGATCCGCGGCGACCTCGACGCCCAGGAGTTCATCGCCTACTGGCTCGACGCCGACGACCGGCTGACCGCCGCGATGAATGTCGGCATCTGGGACGTCAACGACACGCTGCGGTCGATGATCGGCACGAGGATCGACCGATCGACCCTCACCGACCTGCGCTGAACATCGGCCGGCTCCGTGATCTATCGGACATGCCCTCGGCCTGCGCCGGGGCGGGGTCGGTGATGGACTGAGAGCAGAACCTCTCGAAGGGAGTCTCCATGCCGACCGTGGCCGAACAACTCATCGACACCCTGTACGCCGCGGGGGTCCGACACATCTACGGACTCGTCGGGGACAGCCTCAACCCGATCACGGATGCCATCCGCGATCACGAGGACATGGAGTGGGTGCACTGCCACAACGAGGAGGCGGCGGCCTTCGCAGCCGCAGCCGAAGCACAGCTCACTGGACGCCTGGCCGTCTGCGCCGGGTCCTGCGGGCCGGGCAACACCCACCTCATCCAGGGGCTGTTCGACGCACATCGCACCGGTGCGCCGGTGCTGGCGCTCGCCTCGCACATCCCGTCCGCCCAGATCGGGACCAGCTACTTCCAGGAGACCCACCCCGAGCGCCTCTTCGTCGAGTGCAGCCACTGGTGCGAGATGATCAACGGCCCCGAGCAGATGCCCCGCGGTCTGCGGATCGCTATGCAGGCGGCGGTGGGGCAGCGCGGGGTCGCGGTGCTGGTGCTGCCGGGCGATGTGAGTTCACAGGACGCCGCGCATCCGACGGCGATCAGCGACGACCCCGTCCCGCCGTCGACCGTACTGCCTGATCCCGCTCGGGTCGATCGCCTCGCCGATCTGATCGACGAGGCCGAGAAGATCGCCATCTTCGCCGGTGCCGGTGTCGCCGGTAGCCGTGACACTGTCGTGTCCTTCGCCGAACTCGTCAAGGCACCGATCGGTCACTCCCTCGCCGGCAAGGAGTGGATCCAGTACGACAATCCCTTCGATGTCGGCATGAGCGGGCTGCTCGGTTACGGGGCCTGCCATGAGGCGCTGCACGAGGCGGACCTCGTTCTGCTGTTGGGCACGGATTTCCCCTATGACGACTTCCTGCCGCAGAAGAACACCGTGCAGATCGACATCGCCCCCGAACGCCTCGGCCGCCGCAGCGTGCTGGAGCTCGGGATCGTCGGCGACGTGGGGGAGACGTTGCGTGCGGTGATGGGCAAGATCACGCCCAAGAGTGATGAGAGCTTCCTCGACGACATGCTGCGACGACACGAGAAGGCGCTGACCCGCGTGGTCGACGCCTACACGAAGAAGGCCGAGAAGCTCGTGCCGATCCACCCCGAGTACGTCGCCTCCGTGCTCGACGAGGTCGCGGCCGATGACGCGATCTTCACCGTCGACACCGGCATGTGCAATGTGTGGGCGGCGCGGTACATCACGCCCAACGGCCGTCGACGGGTCATCGGCTCGTTCCGTCACGGCACCATGGCCAATGCGCTGCCGCACGCCATCGGGGCCCAGACCGCCTACCCGGACCGGCAGGTCGTGTCGATGTCGGGTGACGGCGGTCTGTCGATGCTGTTGGGCGAGCTGCTGACCGCGCGCGAACACGATCTGCCGGTGAAGGTCGTGCTCTTCAACAACGGTTCCCTCGGCATGGTGCGCCTGGAGATGCTCGTGGCTGGTTATCCGTATTTCGGCACCGATCACCCCTCGCCGGATTTCGCCACGATCGCTAAGGGTGCCGGGATCGCGTCCTGGACGGTCGAGAAGCCCGACGAGGTCCGTGGCGCGCTCACCGACGCCTTCGCCCACGATGGTCCGAGTCTCGTCGATATCCGCACCGACCCCAACGCTCTGTCGCTGCCACCGTCGATCACCGGCGGTCAGGTCAAGGGCTTCGCCCTCGCCGCGACGCGGACCGTGCTGGACGGGGGAGTGGGCCGGATGATCGACCTCGCCCGCAGCAACCTGCGCAACATCCCGAGATAACCCCCACCCGTGGCGGTAGCTGGTCAACCCTTCCCTCGGGTAGGGAGGTAGGTCATCAACCTTTCCCTCTGGGTGGCGGTAGCTGGTCAACGTTATTCGTGCCTGGTGGGGTTGAGGACGTACCGCCACCGCCGCACGGGACGCTACCGCCACCGGGCGAGGGGATCGGGTCCACGGGCTGCTGCCGGGGTGGCCACGAAATGACACGATAGAGGCATGAGCGCCACGCACCCTCGGGCCGGACAGCCCGCCCGCCCCGAGGACCTCATCGATCTGTCGCATCTGGTGACCGCCTACTACACGCGACGCCCCGATCCGGATGACCCGGCACAGCAGGTGGTGTTCGGCACCAGCGGGCATCGTGGCAGCAGCCTCGACAGCGCCTTCAACGACGCGCACATCGCGGCGATCACCCAGGCGATCTGCGAGTACCGGGCACAGCAGGGATACGACGGGCCGCTCTTCCTCGGGCGCGACACCCACGCTTTGTCCGAGCCCGCGTGGACGACGGCGATCGAGGTCCTGGTGGCCAATGACGTCACGGTGCTCGTCGACGCCGAGGACGGCTACACGCCGACGCCCGCGGTGTCCCACGCCATCCTGCGCGCCAACCGGGGAGGCGGCACCGCCGACGGCATCGTGGTGACGCCGTCGCACAACCCGCCCCGCGACGGAGGCTTCAAGTACAACCCGCCACACGGTGGCCCGGCCGGGTCGGACGCGACGGGATGGATCGCCCGTCGGGCCAACGAGCTCGTCGCCGGAGACCTCACCGGGGTGCGGCGCGTGCCCTTCGAGGCGGCACGGGCCGCCTGCGAGAGCTATGACTTCCTCGGCACCTATGTCGACGACCTCCCCTCGGTGATCGATCTGGAGGCCATCGCCCGAGCCGATGTGCATATCGGCGCCGATCCGCTCGGGGGCGCGAGCGTGGCCTACTGGCAGCGCATCGCCGAGACGCACGGACTACGACTCGAGGTCGTCAACCCCCGGGTCGACGGCACGTTCGGATTCATGACCCTCGACCGCGACGGCAAGATCCGCATGGACTGCTCCAGTCCCGCCGCGATGGCCTCGCTCGTGCGGCAGCGCGACAGCTTCGACCTGGCCACCGGCAACGACGCCGATGCCGACCGGCACGGCATCGTGACCCCCGATGCCGGGCTGATGAATCCCAACCACTACCTGGCCGTCGCGATCGAGTACCTGTTCGGGGGCGCCCGTCCCGGATGGCCCGGGGGCACCGCGATCGGCAAGACCCTCGTGTCCTCGTCGATGATCGACCGGGTCGCCACGGCGGTCGGCCGACGGGTCGAGGAGGTGCCGGTCGGGTTCAAGTGGTTCGTCGACGGCTTGGTCGACGGCAGCCTCGGCTTCGGGGGCGAGGAGTCCGCCGGCGCTTCGTTCCTCCGTCGCGACGGCAGCGTGTGGACGACCGACAAGGACGGCATCATCGCCTGCCTGCTGGCCGCGGAGATCCTCGCGGTCACCGGTCGCACGCCCAGCGAGCATTACGCGGAGCTGACGCGCCGCCATGGCGACCCGGCCTATGCCCGGCTCGACGCCCCGGCCTCCCGGGAGCAGAAGGCGCGGCTCGGCCGCCTCGCCGCCTCGGATGTGACGGCCACCGAGCTGGCGGGGGAGAGGATCACCGGCGTGCTCACCGAGGCGCCCGGCAACGGCGCGGCGATCGGCGGCGTCAAGGTGACCACGGATTCGGCGTGGTTCGCCGCGCGGCCGTCGGGGACCGAGGACGTCTACAAGATCTACGCCGAGTCCTTCCGCGGCGCCGAGCACCTCGCCCAGGTGCAGCAGGAGGCGCAGGCGCTGGTCGACGGCGTCCTCGGCTGATCATCGCCTCAGGCCGCCTTTCGCCGGGTTCTGGCCCCTCGTAGCGGCGTGTCGAGGGCCCGAACCCGGCAAGAACCGGGCTCGGAGGGCCGAATCTGGTGGACTGGGGTCATGGACGACGCGATCGTGGTGGGTGCCGGGCCCAATGGGCTGGTGGCAGCGAACCGGCTGGCCGATGCCGGCTGGTCGGTGCTGGTGATCGAGCAGCAGCCCGAGATCGGGGGCGCGGTGCGCCACGACAGCGCGGTGCATCCGGGCTTCGTCCACGACACCTTCAGCTCCTTCTATCCGCTCGCGGCGGCCTCGCCGGTCATGCGCGCCCTCGAGCTCGAGCGCTGGGGTCTGCGCTGGAGACATGCGCCGGCGGTTCTCGGGCACTGTTTCGACGACGGACGCTGGGCGACGCAGGTACGCGATCGGGAGGCGACCGCGCAGCGCTTCGACGACGAGCACCGTGGCGACGGCGACGCCTGGCTCCGGCTGTGCGATCTCTGGGACCGGGTGGGTGATGACCTGATCGGCACGCTGTTCACCTCCTTCCCGCCGGTACGGAACGGACTCGGTCTCCTGCGCCGGCTGCCGCGAGCCGGGGGCGTGGAGTCGGTGCGACTGCTGGCGATGCCGGTGACGCAGCTCGCCCGGACCTGTTTCGGCGGACGCGGCCCGGCTGCCGTCCTGGCGGGCAACGCCGCGCACGCCGATATCCCGCTGGACGCCCCGGGCTCGGGTCTCATGGGTGTCCTGATGACGATGCTGGGTCAGACGGTGGGCTACCCCGTGCCGTCCGGCGGCGCCGGAGAGCTGACGCGGGCGCTGGCGCGCAGGTTCGAGGCGTCGGGCGGCCGTATCGTTCGTGGGACGGCCGTGGCCGCCGTCGAGCTGCAGGGGCGGCGGGTCGCGGGCGTGCGATTGGCCGATGGGAGCAGGATCGCCGCCCGCCGGGTGCTGGCCGATGTCAGCGCTCCCGCCCTCTACGACCGGCTGCTCCCGCCCTCCTCGCTGCCGCCGCGCGTGCGCCGGGCCATGGCCACCTTCCAGTGGGACCCGGGCACGGTCAAGGTGGACTGGGCCCTCGACCGGGGCGTGCCGTGGAGCACGATGCCGGCAGAGGCGCCGGGCACGGTGCACGTCGCCGACTCCGCCGGGGAGATGACCGCCTCGGTCGCCCAGGTCGCCGCGGGGGTGCTGCCGGCGTCCCCGTTCCTGCTTGCCGGTCAGATGTCGACCACCGACCCCGACCGCTCACCCCGGGGCACCGAGTCCATGTGGGCCTACACGCACGTGCCGCAGCGGGTGCACGAGGACGCGGCCGGCGAGCTGACCGGACGGTGGGACCACGACGAGCTCGAACGGTTCGCTGACCGGATGCAAGCGCGGATCGAGGCCCGGGCACCCGGCTTCGGCACACGGGTCCTGGCGCGGCGCGTCCTCGGCCCGCGCGAACTCGAGGCACGCGATGCCAATCTCGTCGGGGGAGCGATCGGCGGCGGCACCCAGCAGCTGCATCAACAGCTCGTCTTCCGGCCGATCCCCGGTCTGGCCAGGCCCGAGACCTTCGTGCGTGGGCTCTACCTGGCGTCGAGCTCGGCGCATCCGGGCGGGGGCGTCCACGGCGCACCGGGGGACAACGCGGCGAGGGCGGCGCTCTTTCACGCCCGTCTCGGGCGGTGAGCTGTCAACCATCCGGTGGCGCTGCACTCGGTAGCGGCGGGGTCGGTGGTTGAGCGTGCACCGTTTTCTCGTCACGCGCGGCATCGGTCGCCGCTGAACCACCAGCCGCTGTCGTGTGGTTGGTGGTCCACCGTCATCCGGTGCTGTGCTGGGGCGGTGATCTGTCGACCAGCGGTGGTTGACCACTCACCGCCCTGAGCGTCGCCCAGTTGTCCCGCGCGCCATGTCGCGTATCTCTCACCAGGGGTTGACCGATCGACCCTCCGGCGCGCTACCGTCGAGGGAGAAGCTTCGTCGAGGAGTCTGTATGACGAATCCGGTATCCGCCCGGCCCACCATCCCTGACTGGTATCCCGATCCGCGGTCCGAGGCGCCCTTGCGTTACTGGGACGGTGAGTCCTGGACGACGCATGTGGCACCGCTCGATCTCGGCCGTCAGCTGGCCGAGGCGAAGACCCACCGCCCTTGGTACAAGAAGAAGCGCATCCTCGGCCCCGTCGGTGTCGTGGCGGTCGTCGCCGTCTTTGCCGTGCTCGGCCAGATCCCGGCAGACTCGTCGACCTCCTCGGCGCCTCTGTCGGTCGTGCACTCCGGCTAGCGCATGTGCTGAGCCCCTAGGGCAGTACCGACATCGCGAGCCGGCCGAGGCTCTCGGCGTCGTAGCCGCCGTATCCGTGCAGCAGTCGCGACCATTCGCGGGGGACGGCGGAGGCGCCCCATCGGGCGCCCACGAGACCGCCCGTGATGGCGGCGACGGTATCGGTGTCGTGGCCGCTGCGCACGGCCGCCATCAGCGCGATCGTCAGCTGGACCGCGCCGTCCCCGGGAGCCGAGCTGATCGCCGCCCACGCCGTCTGGAGCGCCGTCACGGTGTAGCCGTTGGGGGCGAATCGACGCGGGTCAGCGCCTGTCGCCGCATCGAGGCGATCGCGCCAGATGTCCCGGTGGTCCTCGTCGATCAGATCGAGACCGGAGAGCACGTCGAGCCCACCACCGGTCAGGGCCCGGCGTACCGCCTCGGTCCACAGCACGCACGACTCGACGCAGTCCGGATGCGGGTGGGTCAATTCGGCGAACCGGCGTGCCAGCCGGGCCACGGCCCGGCGGTCGGAGGGGCGGGCGAGGGCGATGACCGCGGTCCGCATGAGCGCTCCGTTGCCGGCCGCCTCGGGCTCGGCCCGCCACGTCGCCTGCGCCGCCTCGTAGACGGCGGCGGCGGTGGGGGCCGATGCGCTGTCGAGGACGCGACGGGTCTGACGGCCCGCATCGGGCGCGGTCTTGACCCAGTCGACGAAGGAGCCGGCGGCGGCATCGAGAGCGCGGTCCTCGGCTCCGGGATGATCGCGCAGCGCCTCCGCGACGCACACGGACATCGCCGTGTCGTCGGAGTACTCACCCGGCTCCCGCTCGGCCGGTCCGCCGCCGACCATCTGCGGGACGACATTCTCCGGCAGGGGCGGACCGAACTCGTAGGGGACGCCGAGCGCGTCGCCGCACGCCTGGGCGATGAGGAGCCCCTGGGCACGATCGGCCAGCGAGGTCACTCGACCGTCATCTCACCCATGAGGTTCCAGTCGGTGGCCTCGATCTGCTCGCTGATGATCTGCGGGGTGCGCACGAGGGCCGGGGGGAGATCGCGCATGGCCTGGGCGAAGTGCTCGGACTGCACGTGCTCACTTCCGGCGTCGCCGTCGGCGAAGGCTTCGAGCAGGACGAAGACGTTCGGGTCCTCGACGCTGCGAGACCAGTCGAACCACAGGTTCCCGGGCTCGGCGCGGGTGGCCTCGGTGAAGGGGGTGACATGCTCGATCCAGCGCTCGGACCACTCGGGCTTCACGGTGAACTTGACGGCGATGAAGATCATCCCTCCAGTGTGCCGTCCGGCGCGGCTGCCCGCCGTTCTCGGGACCGGGTGGCGGGTGTGATGTGTCCGATCGCCGGAGGTCTTGCCCTGCATGGGGGGTCACGGTCTAGGCTAGGCAAGCCTTACCTGCTCATCCTGAAAGTCGAGTCTTCATGCGTTCTTCGCGTCTTCTGGCGATCACCGGCCTCTCGGCCGCCCTCGTCCTCGCCGCCTGCGGCGAGTCCTCACAGGACGACACCTCCGGAGGCGGGGGATCCGGTGACTTCCCCGTCACCATCGAGCACGCCTTCGGCGAGACGACCATCGAGTCCGAGCCCGAGCGGGTCGCCACTGTCGCCTGGTCGAACCACGAGGTGCCCTTGGCGCTCGGCATCGTCCCGGTGGGCATGTCCGAGGCCGTCTGGGGCGATGACGACGGCGACGGCGTGCTGCCCTGGGTCGAGGACCGGCTCGAGGAGCTGGACGCCGATACGCCAGAGCTGTTCGACGAGACCGAGGGCATCGACTTCGAGGCCGTCGCCGACACGCAGCCGGACGTCATCCTCGCCGCCTATTCGGGCATGTCCGAGGAGGACTACGAGACGCTCAGCAAGATCGCTCCCGTCGTCGCGTACCCCGACACGCCCTGGGCCACCGGCTGGCGCGAGACGATCGAGATGAACAGCAAGGCGCTGGGCCGCGAGGACGAGGGCAAGGAACTCGTCGCCGAGCTCGAGCAGCAGATCGCCGACGGCGTCGCCGAGCGCCCCCAGCTCGACGGCAAGACGGCCGTGTTCAGCTATCTCGAGCCCACCGACCTCAGCGAGATCGGCTACTACACGACGCACGACCCGCGCGCGCAGTTCTTCGCCGACCTCGGTCTCGACACCCCGTCGATCGTCGAAGAGGGTTCCGGTTCCAGTGAGGAGTTCTACCTCACGCAGAGCGCCGAGGAGGCCGATGCCTTCGACGACGCCGATATCTTCATCACCTACGGCGACGAGGCACTACGTCAGACGCTGCGCGATGATCCGCTGATCTCCCAGATCCCGGCGATCGCGAACGACGCCATCGTCATGTTCGAGGACAACACGCCGCTGGCGGCGGCGGGGAACCCCTCGGCGCTCTCTATCCCGTGGGGCCTCGACCAGTACCTCGATCTGCTGGCCGAAGCCGCCGACAAGGCGCAGTGAGCGCCACCCTCCTGACGCGCCCGGGACCGGACGACGCGATGATGCGTCGCCCGGTCCCGGTGCGTCTGCTCGTCCTGCTCGCCGGCGTGGCCGTGCTCGTCCTGGCCGCTGCGCTGTCGGTCGCCTTCGGCACCAGGATCGTCGCCTGGCAGGACATCGTCAGCGCCTTCACCACGAGCGCGGACGGCATCGCGGAAGCGGCGGTACGCCAACGCGTGCCCCGCACGGTGCTCGCGATGCTCGTGGGAGCCTCGCTCGGCGTGGCGGGAGCCGTGTTGCAGGGCCTGACACGCAATCCGCTCGCCGATCCGATGATCCTCGGCATCACGCCGGGTGCCTCGCTGGCCGTCGTCTCGGGCATCGCCTTCTTCGGCCTCAGCACAGCCACGGGCTATATCTGGGTCGCCATCGTGGGAGCCGCGTTAGCCTCGGCCTTCGTCTACACCATCGGTTCGCTCGGCCGCGGGGGACCGACGCCGCTGAAGCTCGCCCTGTCCGGCGCCGCGACCACCGCTGCGTTCACCTCGCTCATCAGCGCGATCCTGCTGCCCCGCATCGATGTCATGAACGTCTTCCGGTTCTGGCAGGTCGGCGGTGTCGGCGGCGCGTCCTACAGCAGGATCGGGCAGGTGCTGCCGTTCCTCGTCGTGGGTGCGCTGCTCTGCCTGGTGTGCGTCCGCGGCCTGAACACACTGGCGCTCGGCGACGATCTCGCACGTGGGCTCGGCGAGCGGGTCATGGTCACCCGGATCGTCGCCTTCCTCGGTGCTGTGACGCTGTGTGGCGCCGCGACGGCGGTGGCCGGGCCGATCGCCTTCGTCGGGCTCGTGGTGCCGCACGTCTGCCGGCTGCTCGTCGGCGTGGACCATCGCTGGCTGCTCGCCTCGGCTGGCCTGCTGGGCGCCATTCTGCTGACGGTCGCCGACGTGGTCGGCCGGATCGTCGCCCGCCCGTCGGAGATCGACGTCGGCATCGTGACGGCGATCATCGGCGCCCCGTTCTTCATCTATGTCGTCCGCCGGCAGAAGGTGCGCGCGCTGTGAGCGTCGGGGCCATCGCCGCGGGCAGGTCACGGCGCCTGGCGAAACGCCGGACCGTCATCGGGGCTCTCGTCGTGGCGGTCATCGGCATGTACGCGGTCACGTTGATGGTGGGCCAGACCTTCTACTCTCCCGGCGATGTCGCGCGGGTCATCGCCGGGCAGACCGTGCCCGGCGCCTCGTTCACCGTGGGCGAGCTACGGCTCCCGCGGGCGACCCTCGCGATCCTGACCGGCATCGCCTTCGCCCTCGGCGGTGCCACCTTCCAGACGATGTTGCGCAACCCGTTGGCCAGCCCCGACATCATCGGCATCTCGCACGGGGCGAGCGCGGCGGCGGTCTTCGCGATCACGGTGCTGACGGTCTCCGGCGCGGCCGTCTCCTTCGTGGCGATCGTGGCCTCGCTCGCGACGGCGATGGCGATCTACGTGCTGTCCTTCCGAGACGGTGTCGTCGGGACCCGGCTCATCCTCATCGGCATCGGTATCGCCGCGATGTTGCAGAGCGTCGTGTCCTATCTCCTCATCCGGGCGTCGACCTGGGACCTGCAGGTGGCGATGCGGTGGATCACCGGGAGCATCAACGGCGCCAGCTGGTCGTTAGCGCTGCCGCTGGTGTGCGCGGTGGTGGTGCTGGGCGGGATCCTGCTCGCGCACTCGCGTCAGCTCGAGCTGCTCCAACTGGGCGACGAGTCCGCCTCGGCCCTCGGCGTGCGGGTCGAGCGCACCCGCCTCGTGGTCATCGTGGCCGCGGTCGGCCTGATCGCCTTCGCCACCGCCGCCGCCGGCCCCATCGCCTTCGTGGCGTTCCTGTCAGGACCGATCGCCGCGCGGCTGGTCGGGCCGACGGGTTCGGTGCTGGTGCCCGCGGCGCTGGTCGGGGCCCTCCTGGTGCTGACCGCCGATCTCCTCGGTCAGTTCGCCTTCGGCACGCGCTACCCCGTCGGGGTCATCACCGGCGTCCTGGGCGCCCCCTATCTCGTCTATCTGCTGATCCGCACCAATCGCGCGGGAGGTTCGCTATGACCGACGCACATACCCTGCATACCGAGCAGCTGAGCCTGGGGTACGGGGATCGGGTGGTGGTCGACTCGCTCGATCTGACGATCCCCACGGGACGGATCACGACGATCGTCGGAGCGAACGCCTGCGGCAAATCGACCCTGCTGCGGGCGATGGCGAGGCTGCTCGCTCCCCGGAACGGGCGTGTCGTGCTGGACGGCAAGGACCTGCATCGGCTGCCGACCAAGGAGGTCGCGCGGACACTCGGGCTGTTGCCGCAGTCGCCCATCGCGCCTGAGGGCATCGCGGTGGCCGATCTCGTGGGCCGTGGGCGGCATCCCCATCAGAAGGTGTTCGCACGGTGGAGCCGCGAGGACGAGGCGGCGGTGCTGTCGGCGCTCGAGGCGACCGGGACCACCGAGCTCGCCGATCGCTCGGTCGACGAGCTGTCCGGAGGGCAGCGCCAGCGGGTGTGGATCGCGATGGCGCTCGCGCAGCAGACGGATCTGCTGCTCCTCGACGAGCCCACGACCTTCCTCGACGTGACCCATCAGATCGAGGTGCTGGATCTGCTGACCGATCTCAATCGGCAGCGCGGCACCACCATCGTCATGGTCCTGCACGATCTCAATCTGGCCGCTCGGTACGCCGATCACCTCATCGCGGTCGCCGGGGGTGCGCTGCACGCCGCGGGTTCGCCTGCCGATGTGTTGACGGCCGCGACGGTGCGGGAGGTCTTCGGGCTGGAGAGCGAGGTGGTGGCCGATCCGACCTCGGGCAAGCCGATGATGCTGCCGATCGGGCGGTACCACGCCAGGCAGGTCCAGCCCGCGACCGCGACCGCGACTGAGGCGAGCGGCTGACGAAGGGTGTGACTCCGTGGTTGTCCCGGCAGCCGCGGAAGCACATCCTCCGTGTGTGCCGAGCGTCTAGCTGATGGAGAGCATCGCGGTCAGATGCTCCCAACGGGCCGCGGCGACCGGCTCACGACGACCGGGCTGCGCGATCGCGAGCACGCAACGGCCGGTGCGGTCGTACAGCTCAAGCGTGGCCGAGCCGTGGCGTGGGCGCACCACCCACCCCTCATGCACGGTGGAGGTGTCGATACGGACTGTGCCGCCCTCGAGGTGGACGAAGAGGGTATCTGCCGCGCCGCGCAAGCCGGTGACGGCTCCGCCGACGGCCATCACGCAGCCGTCGGTGGGCACGGCGAGTGTCACGTGGAGGCGATCACGATGGAGGTGATCGAGGGCGTGCAGCGCGAGTGGCGCCGACAGCGCCGAGACCTCGTTCCGTCCCCCGAGCTGTTCCAGCGCACGTCGGCGCTGGACACCGGCGTCGTGCACGAGGGTGTCGAGATGCGCCTGGGTGTTGAGATCGAGCAAGGCCCCCGCGGCGCAGGGAGCGTCGCCGTGGGCTGACCAGGGGCTGGTGCCGAGAGTGGTTCCGCAGCGGGAGCGCCGGACGGCGGCAGGTCCACCGAGGGCGACTCGGTGCACCACGTCGCCGTGGTGGTTGACCACTCGAAGGGTGCGCTCCTGCTCGTCGAGGGCGAAGGCGTCGAGCACGCTGGGGCAGAGGCGCAGGACGACCTCGCCGGCGTGATGTTGGGGCCACGGTCCGCCCAGCGCGCCGATCCGCGCGTAGCGACCGGGGGCGCTGACTGCGGCGCCGGCGTTGGCGGTGGCGCACAGGGCGGTGTCGTCGAGAGCGCCGACCAGGGACCCGAAGACCGCGAGGTCGTCGTTCCACAGCTCGGCGGGGGAGACGGAGGCGGGCTCAGCGGTCATCGGCTCTCGATCGACGAAGGACGGTCAGGGCTACCCCGGGCCCCGCCGTGGCGTGGACGAGGCCCGGGGTCAGGCCACACGGCACTGTATGAGCCTGGACTGCCGCCGTCCGTGGGTCGACCGACGAGCGGCAGTACGACTAACTTAGGTCAGGCTTACCTGTCTCGTCAAGTGCTCGTCGTCAGGTGAATTGGAACAGCGCGATCGGCTCGCTCGTCGGAGCCGTCACCTCGGGATCGGATTCCACGGTGATGCCCGCCCCGACCGACTCCGTAGCGTCGCCGCGGAGCACCATCGAGGCATCGGACTCGTCATCGGGCATGACCCCGGCGGCATGCATCTCCCCGTCCGGGCTCTGGAGCCAGACCACATAGTGGTGGCCTTCGGGCGGCGGAGCCATGTCGCGTGTCTCGATCACGGCCCGCCCGATGCTGGCTGAGCGGACCACGGTGGCCTCGCTGCCATCGTCGAAGGACAGCGCGACACGATCGGCGTCCTGAGCCCGGTTGACCTGTTCGGCTACGGTCAGCTGCTCGGGGGAGGTGTCCCAGGGTTGGGTGACGCCCACCCCGATGACCGCGACGACGGCCGCGGCCGCGGCGATCACCCACCCCCACCGACGTGTGCGCCGCGATCGCTCGCTCACCAGCGGCGGATCGGGGCGGATCGTCCGGGCGAGGTCGAGCACGTCGCCGCGCAACGACGGCGGCGGTTCCTCGGCGGTCAACGCTCCCAGCTCGGCGGCTGCCGCTCGGAGGGAGGCGACCTCCTCACGGCATGCCGCGCAGTGCTCGAGATGGTTCTCGAACTGGGCGCGCTCGACCGCGTCGACCGCGTCGACCGCGTAGGCCCCGGAGAGGCTGTGGATGTCATCGGGCATCGTCATCGTTCTACTCCCAACGCGTCGCGCAGTCGAATCAGACCGTCGCGGATACGGGTCTTGGCCGTACCGAGGGGGATGTCCAGGAGGGCGGCGACCTCCGTGTGGGTGTAGCCGCCGAAGAAGGCCAGATCGACTGCCTCGCGCTGCGTGGTGGTGAGCTGATCGAGGGCCGATCGGACGCGGGTCGCCTCGAGACGGTCCACGACGAGCTCGCTGGTCGCATCGTGCTCGACCTCGTGGTGGCCATGTCCGTAGGCGATATCGCGGCGGTTGGCTGCGGAGGCCGAGCGGACGCGATCGACGGCGCGGCGGTGCGCGATGGTGAACATCCAGGAGATCGCGCTCGCACGTGAAGGATCGAAGTGGGCCGCGTGGCGCCAGAGCTCGAGGTAGACCTCCTGGGTCACCTCCTCCGCGTGGGAGGGATCGCGCACCACACGTCGGACGAGTCCGAAGACGCGAGAGGCGGTGAGGTCGTAGAGCTCTGCGAAGGCTCCCTCGTCACTGCGCGCGCAGCGGGCGAGGAGCCCCGGTAGCCGATCCGTGCCCTCCGGCTCGGGGCCGGAGGGCACGGGTGTCAGGTGAGTCACGGTACTGAGTCTTCCCGATGGTCAGGGCATCAGCACGCTGTCGACGACATACACCTTGGCGTTCGCTGTGGGCACATTGCCGCAGATCACGCTCGCGTCGCCGACCGTGAAGTCCTCGTCGGAGCCTTCGACGGTGATGGTGTCGCCCGCCAAGGTCTCGTGCTCGCCGGCGATCTCATCGGGACCGAGCTCCCCGGCCACCACGTGGTGGGTCAGCACGGTCGTCAACTGATCGGTGTCGGCGAGCAGCGCGTCGAGCTGATCCTGCGGGATCTTCTCGAAGGCGTCATCGGTCGGGGCGAAGACGGTCAGCGACTCCTCGGAGTTCAGGGTGTCGACGAGACCGGCCTCCGTGACCGCCGAGACGAGCGTCGTCAGCAGCGGGTTGCTGCTGGCTGCTGTGGCGACGGGCTCCTCGGCCATGCCTTCGAGCGATCCGGCGCCGTCGGATGGGATCGCGGAGCATCCGGGGCCGAAGGCGCCCATCATGTCCATGTCGCTATCGCCCATGTCGTCGGCGCCCGAGGACTCCTCGCTGGTGGTGGGCTCGGATGCCGCGGGCTCGTCGGAGTCGTCCGACCCGCTGCACGCGGCGAGTCCGAGCGTCAGGGTGAGGGCCGCAGAGGCGAGGCCGGCGCGGCGAACGATCGTGCTCTTCATGGTGGTGCCTTTCCTCGGTGACGTTCTGTGTGACGTTCATCGGTGATTCGGCGTGGGCGGCGATCCGGATGGGTCGTCTTCAGGATTTCCGCTGCCGGGGGCGGTGGATCATCCCGCACTGGGTCAGGCGCCCTCCTGCGGGATAGCTCACCGACGAAGGCCGGTGGCTCGCGCGGACGACGGAGGATGTGCTTCGGTGGTCGCGCTAGCAACCGCAGAAGCACATCCTTCGTCCGCAGCAGGATCGGTACAGGGCCTTGAGGTCGTCAGCCGACCCGGACCACGATGTCGTGGATACCGCTCGACCCGTTCGGGAACGGGCTCGCGCGGTCCGCCGTCTGCACCTCGCCGTCATCGGTGATGCAGCGCGCCTGCACCGTGTGGCGACCCGAGGTCGCCTTCCACGGCAGATACCACTGGCGCCAGTAGTCCACGCCGGCATCCGGCCCGAGCTCGGCGTCGGTCCAGTCGCCGTCGTCGACGCGCACCTGAACGCCCTCGACGCCTCGATGCTGCGCCCAGGCGACACCGGCGATCACCAGATCACCCGGATCGAGCTCCGTGAGACCCCGCGGCGTGTCGATGCGGGTCGAGATCTTGATCGGACCGTCGATATCCCAGTCGCGCTCGGTCCAGTACGCCCGATCCTCGGCATAGGTGGTCAGGGTCAGCCGCTCCACCCACTTCGTGGCGCCGACATAGCCGTAGAGTCCCGGGGTGATGAGCCGCGCCGGAAAGCCGTGCTCACGCGGCAGCGGCTCGCCGTCCATGGCGATCGCGACCATCGCATCACGGCCATCGGTCGCGACATCCAGCGGCGTGCTGATGGTGAAGCCGTCGACAGCGGTGCTCAGGATCTGGTCGGCTTCCGAACCGACGCGAGCACGCTCCAACAGATCCGCCAGCGGCACGCCCAGCCAGCGAGTCGCTCCCACATAGCCGCCGCCGACCTCGTTCGAGACGCAGGTCATCGTGATGTCCCGCTCGATCATGTCCATCGCGAGCAGCTCGTCCCACGTGATCGTGTAGGGATTCGCGACATCGCCGTCGATGGTCAAGGTCCAGTCATCGACATCGACCACCGGCACGCTCAGGTTGACATCGACGCGATAGAAGTCCCCCGTCGGAGTGCGGAACGGGCTGATCCCCTCGATATCGAGCCCGTCGGCGAGCGGGGGAAGGGGGTCGGCGGGCCGCGGCAGCACGATGTTCCCCAGACGTCTGCCGCCGCGGATGATCGCCTCCCCGGCAGCACCGGCGAGGGCCGCTGCGACGAGAGCAGCCCCACCGCCCACCAGAAGCCGGCGGCGGGTCGGACCGCCGGTCGCGGTCTCCGCAGCCGGGCGCGCCCGCAGGAGCCACCACAGCACCGCGAGTCCCGCGACACCGGTGGCGAGAGCGGGAAGCAGATCCGCGACCGTCGCGGCCGGACGTGTGAATGCCGCGACACCTGCCATGGCGACGAGAGCGATGAGAATCAGCGCACCGATGCTGAAGCGTCGTGCCGCGACGATGCCGCCGAGCGCCGCGAGCACGAGCGTGCCGAGCGCGACCGACCCGATGAGGATGATCTTGTCGGCGGTGCCGAAGGTGGCGACGGCCCATTCCTTCACCGGAGTGGGAGTCGCGTCGATCACCGTCGATCCGATGGCCAGGACCGGTGACGCGGCGGGAACCGTGAGGGCCGCGACCAGGTGGCCGATGCCGATACCGGCGGTCGCCGCGATGACGCCGACCGTCGCATCGCGCGGGAGATGATGTGCCGTCATACCCGGTACTTCGTTGCCGACGGCGAATCGGATGCGTCAGCGCCGCAGACGCACCAGCGCCGCCAGCTCGGCATCGCTCAGCTCGGTGAGCGCCGCCTCCCCGGAATCGACGACGGCATCGGCCAGGGCGCGCTTGGCTGAGATGAGCTCGGAGATCGACTGCTCGATGGTGCCCTCGGCGATGAGCCGGTGCACCTGGACGGTCTTGGTCTGACCGATGCGGTGGGCACGATCCGTGGCCTGATCCTCGACGGCGGGATTCCACCAACGGTCGTAGTGGATCACGTGGTCGGCGCGCGTCAGGTTCAGGCCGGTGCCGGCCGCCTTGAGCGAGAGGATGAAGACATCGAAATCGCCCTCCCCGAACCGACGGACCATCTCCTCGCGTGTGCGAACGGAGGTGCCGCCGTGCAGGTACGCGTGGTCGATGCCCTGCGCGGTCAGATGCCGTGACAACAGATGGCCCATCTGGGCGTACTGCGTGAAGACCAGTGACCGGCCGCCCTCGGCGAGGATCTCCTCGAGCAGGTCGTCGAAGACCTCCAGCTTGCCCGACCGACGCTCGAGCTCGCCCTCGGCCTGCCGCAGGAACTGGGCCGGATGGTTGCAGATCTGCTTGAGCTGCGTCAGCAGCTTGACCACCAGGCCGCGGCGCTGGATGCCACGGCTCTCCTCGATCTCCGCCATCGTGCGACGGACGACGGCCTCGTACAGGCCGATCTGCTCGCGGGTGAGCTGCACATGATGGTCGGTCTCGATCTTGGGCGGGAGCTCGGGCGCGATGCCCGGATCGCTCTTGCGACGCCGCAGCACGAAGGGGCGGATGAGGGTGGAGAGCCGGCCGGCCGTCGCATCGTCGCGGTCGCGCTCGATCGGACGCGACCAGTCGCGACGGAACTGCTCGCGATTGCCGAGGAGCCCGGGGGTCGTCCAGTCGAGGATCGCCCACAGCTCGGAGAGAGCGTTCTCGACCGGGGTGCCGGTGAGCGCCATCCGGGCATCGGCCTCGATGCGCCGCAAAGCCTGGGCGACACCCGAGCCGGCGTTCTTGACGTGCTGGGCCTCGTCGGCCACGACCATGCTCCAGTCGTGCTCGGCGAGCGCGTCCACGCTCTGCCGCATCGTCGCGTAGGTGGTCACCACGAAGCCGTCCTTGGCCTCGTGCAGGCTACGCCCTGGTCCGTGGAATCGGTGGACGTTCTCGCCTGGTGCGAACCGCGCGATCTCTCGCTCCCACGTCGCCAGGACCGAGGCGGGACAGACCACGAGGGTCGGTGCGGCCGCCGCGCGGTGCAGGTGCAGCGAGATGAGGGTGATGGTCTTGCCGAGGCCCATGTCGTCGGCGAGGATGCCGCCGAGCCCGAGATCGACCAGCTGGTTCATCCAGCGCAGGCCGTCCAGCTGGTAGCTGCGCAGCTCGCCATCGAGCTCCTCGGGCTGGGAGATGTCGCTCGAGCGTTCGCCGAGGCTCGCGAGACGGTCGCGCACGTCCTCGAGCCAGCCGATGGTGTCGACGCGGACATGTCGTCCGTCGATCTGGAGCTCACCGGTGAGCGCGGCCTGCAGAGCCTCGGAGGCGTCGAGCTCCTGGCCTTCGCCGCGCAGGAGCTCGTCGATGCGGCGCGGCTCGATGAAGACCCAGCGGTCGCGGAGCCGGACCAGCCCGCTGTGGCTCACGGCGAGCTCGTCGAGCTCGGCCTGAGTGAGCCGCTCGCCGCCGACGCTCACGCTCCAGTCGAAGCGGAAGAGCTGGTCGCGGCCGAAGGCGCGCGGCCGGTCGCCGAAACCGTCGACACGGCTGACGACCGGTGTGGCGGTGACATCGCGGACGAGCTCGCTCGGCCAGGTGACCTCGACCCGGTTGGCCATGAGCGAGGTCACCAGGGTCGCCGCGGCGAGAGCGCCGAGCTCGTCGGCAGTCAGCGCGATGCTGGCCGGAGCCGCGTCGCCACCGGGCAGCAGACGCGCGGCGGGCGGCCAGCTCGCACCCAACCGTTCGAGCATGGCACGCAGCGCGGTGCGGGACCCCTCGCCGAAGTGGTGGTCCTCGCGGGCGAACACCTCATGGGCGGAGGCCTCGCCCCAGGTGCGGTCGGTCGGGCGGACACGCAAGGAGGCGGTGGCGATCGTGTCCTCGCCGCGTTCGAAGGCGACGACCAGGCGGTACGCGAAGGTGCGTGGGGGCTCGATCCGCGGGCGCGGCTGCTCCGGCTCGTGCCCGTGTCGACGCTGCGGGGTGGTGGCCACCGCGGGGGCGTCGACCGCGAGTGCGGCGAGGAACGCGTCGATCAGCGCATGGGCTTCGCGCGCGGGCATGTCGAGCTGCTCGGCGGCGGCCCGCAACTGCTGCTGGTCGCCATCGGACGGCTGCGCGAGCGAGCCCGACGCCATGAGGCGCAGCGCGATGATCGCCGGTCCTGCCCAGGCGCGCACGGATGCATGAGCGTTCATCGCCCGAATTCCGCCTGACAGCGGGCCGATGGCCTCATTGGCCGTGGCCTCGATCGGGCCCTGCGGAGCGTCGAAGACGAAGCGCGAGAGGGCAGGGTCCTCGTGCGCCACGAAGCGCACGGGATGCCGCAGCACGATCATCAGCTGCGTGGGGGTCGGCATCCCTCCATTGTCGGGCATGGGCCCAAGACTCCCGCCGCGAGGTCGATGTGATCTCACATGTGGCCGGTCTCCACGAACCGCTGGTGCCAGCTGAGGGCCTCGTCCAGGAGATGCGGCGTGTGACGGGCCTGGGGTCGGGCCGCCTTGGCACGCCCGATGTAGTCGCGGAGCGCCTCGCGATACGACGGATGCGCGCAGCATTCGATGATGCGGTCGGCGCGATCGGCGGGGGAGAGGCCGCGCAGGTCGGCCAGTCCCTGCTCGGTCACGATGACGTGGACATCGTGTTCGGTGTGGTCGACGTGGCTGGCCATCGGGACGATGGTGGAGATGGCGCCGTCTTTGGCCGTCGAGGGCGAGAGGAAGAAGTTCAGGTAGGCGTTGCGGGTGAAGTCCCCGCTGCCGCCGATGCCGTTCATGATCGCCGAGCCCATCACATGGGTCGAGTTCACATGACCGTAGATGTCGGCCTCGATCATCCCGTTCATCGCGATGACGCCGAGGCGCCGGATGAGTTCGGGGTGATTGGAGATCTCCTCGCTGCGCAACAGGATGCGGCCCTTGTAAGCGTCGATGCGGTCCATGAAGCGGGCGACGCCCTCGTCGGAGAGTCCGAAGGAGGTGGCGGACGCGGCGCGCAGGGTCCCGGAGTCGAGCAGGTCGAGCATGGCGTCCTGGAGCACCTCGGTGAAGGCCGTGAGTCCGGTGAACTCGCTGTCGTCCAGTCCCGCGAGGACGGCATTCGCGACATTTCCGACGCCGGACTGCAGCGGGAGCAGCTCCGGGGGCATGCGCCCGGCTCGGACCTCGTGCCGCAGGAAGTCCAGGAGATGATCCGCGATCGCCCGCGACTCCTCCCCGGGCGGGCTGAAGGGGGAGTTGCGGTCCGGGGCGTCGGTCTCCACGACGGCGACGACCCGCTCGGGATCGACCCTCAGATAGGGCTCGCCGATGCGTTCCATCGGCCCGGTGAGCTGCAGCGGACGACGATGCGGCGGCAGGGCGGTGCCGTAGTAGACATCGTGGAAGCCCTCGAACTCACGGGGCTGCCAGCGGTTGACCTCGAGCACGATCCGGTCGGCCTGGTCGAGCCAGGTCTTGTTGTTGCCCACCGAGCTGCTGGGCACCAGCAGACCGTCCGGCAGCGCGGCGGTCACCTCGACTACGGCGACATTCAGCCGACCGTAGAACCCGAACCACATCTGCTGCGCGGTATGGCTCAGATGCGCATCGACGTAGTCGACCTCGCCGGTGTTGATGAGATCGCGCAGGGTGGGATCGGAGTTGTAGGGCAACCGGGTGGAGATGCCGTGGGCGCGGGCGAGGACGCCGTCGGCGTCCGGGGCCGTCGACGCACCCGTCCACAGGCCGATCCGGAAGTCCTCGCCACGCTCATGCGCGGCCCGGATCCGCGCGGCGAGCGCCACCGGAACGGCCTTCGGATAGCCCGCTCCGGTGAAGCCGCTCATGCCGACGTTGTCGCCCGGACCGATGTGGGTGGCGGCTTCGTGGGCGGTCGTCAAGCGGGAACGGAGAACGGGGCAGGACACGCGCGTCATGTGACGATCGTGCCCTGCCCCGTGGGTCAGCGCGTTCCAGGGTGACGGAATGCCGGCCGGATCACTCCGGTGTCGCCGCCTGCTGTTCGGCGATCTGGCGCCGCACGTCGTCCATGTCCAGGTCCTTGACCGCGGTGACGACCTGGTCGAGAGCCTCGGCCGGCAGCGCGCCGGGCTGGGAGAAGACCAGGATGCCGTCGCGGAAGGCCATGAGGGTCGGGATGGAGCTGATCTGCGCCGCGGCGGCGAGTTCCTGCTCGGCCTCGGTGTCGATCTTGCCGAACGTGATGTCGGGGTGCTGCTCGCTCGCGGCCTCGAAGACCGGGGCGAACTGCTTGCACGGACCGCACCACGAGGCCCACCAGTCGACGAGCGTGATGCCCTCGCCGGTGACGGTCGACTCGAAGGTCTCCTTGGTCAGGTCGATGG
Source organism: Aeromicrobium piscarium (assembly GCF_007421815.1). Classification (GTDB taxonomy): domain Bacteria; phylum Actinomycetota; class Actinomycetes; order Propionibacteriales; family Nocardioidaceae; genus Aeromicrobium; species Aeromicrobium piscarium. Next base: position 129,798 of record NZ_VLNT01000006.1, read on the forward strand.
TGCTCATAGATACCTCTCGTCGGAAGCGTTCATGGGTACAACGTCGGGGCTCGGCACAACATTCCCCGTCGGTCGCGTCGGTGGGGGACGGATGATGATGCATCGCGGTTGCTATGACGACCCGAAGGCATCGAGTTCCGTGCCGGTTCGAACCGATGATCATGCGTTACGGCGGTCATGACAGCCGTAACGCATCATCATCGGTCACCGGGGCCTCAGTGTGTCACCGCCGGGCGGGCATCATCGACCTATGGGTGAGCACATCGAGGAATATCGGCTGTCAGCGGCGGGCGAGCACCGGAGGATGAGGGTTTCCGGCGTGGTCACCGCGTCGTCCCTCGTGATCGCCCTCGCCGCGTGCAGCGCCGGCGAGGAGGACGACCCGGCACCGTCGCCGGCGCCGACCACCGCCAGCGAGAGCACGGCGTCCACCACGGTGCCGCCGACCGTCGACGCCGCGATCGCCACGGGGGTGAACGTCCCTTGGGGGATGGTCTTCGACGAGGACGGCACGGCCCTGGTGGCGCAGCGGGACGATGCGTCGATCCTCGCGGTGGAGCCCGACGGCACGGTGACCGATCTCGGTGTCGTGGAGGGCGTGCAGCCCGGTGGCGAAGGGGGACTGCTCGGTCTGGCGCTGTCACCGGACGGTTCGACGCTCTACGCCTATCTCACCTCGGCCGAGGACAATCGGGTGGTCTCGATGGCGGTGGAGGACGATTCGCTCGGTCCTGCGGAGCCGGTGCTGACCGGCATCGGCAAGGCGAACAATCACAACGGCGGCGCCCTGCTGTACGACCCCGCCGACGATGTCCTGTTCGTCGCGACCGGTGACGCGTTGCAGCCCGACCTCGCTCAGGACTCCTCGGCGCTGGAGGGCAAGATCCTGCGGGTGACCCCCGATGGCGAGCCCGCCCCCGGCAATCCGTTCGACAACGAGGTCTGGTCGATCGGGCATCGCAATGTCCAGGGACTGGCCTTCGATGACGACGGACGGCTGTGGTCGAGCGAGTTCGGCGACAAGGGCGCCGACGAGCTGAATCTCATCGAGGCCGGGGGCAACTACGGCTGGCCGGTCGTCGAGGGGGAGAGCGACGACGAGCGGTTCGCGGCGCCGAAGGTCACCTGGCCGACGGACGAGGCGTCGCCCTCGGGGCTGGCGATCGTGGACGACACCGCCTATCTCGGGGCCCTGCGCGGTCAGCGACTCTGGACGGTGCCGCTGGACGGCGAGCAGACGGGGGAGCCGGAGGCGCATCTCGTCGAGGAGTACGGGCGGATCCGCGCCGTCGCCGCGGCCCCGGACGGGTCGCTGTGGATCGGGACGAGCAATACCGACGGTCGAGCCGACCCGGCAGGCGACGACGATCGTCTGCTCCGGCTCACCGTGACACAGCAGTAGGGGAGGTCGTGGGCGCTTGCGCCCGAAAGAACCTGAGGCTATCCTCATGTTCTGGCGATGCCAGGTGGCCCCCACTCACTCCCTCGATGGGCCACATGTGCCGCCGTAGCGTCACGGCGTCGGCTCCCTCCTGGCGTCGCCCGGCGCTGAAGACGCCCCCGTCCTTCGCGGACGGGGGCGTCGTCGTCACCAGGACGCGACAGCGCCCCCGTCCGTCGCGGACGGGGGCGCTGTGCTGCTCACTCAGCGAGGGCGGCAAGCCGCCTCGGGTCGAGTCAGCTGATGCTCACTCAGAGAGGGCGGATATTCGCGGCCTGGAGGCCCTTCTGACCCTGCTCGACGTCGAACTCGACCTTCTGGTCCTCGTTCAGCGAGCGGTAGCCCGACGACTGGATCGCCGTGTAGTGAGCGAAGACGTCCTCGCTGCCGTCGTCGGGGGCGATGAATCCGAAGCCCTTTTCAGCGTTGAACCACTTGACGGTTCCCGTTGCCATGGTGTTCTCCTCATTAACTTTCTTGGCGAAGGCCGCCTCCGGCTGGAGGCGACGGTCGCGACGCACATCCAACCTCGAGAGGAACCACACCCCGAATCAGGACGGGTACTGCATTCATCTGGTCCAACGTCGTGCAACTGGCTCCTACCTTATGCCACGGGTGGTGCCGGTGGATACCGCGACCGGCCGACAGCTGTGAACATCTGATGAAATCAGTGCCGATAGCCCGATAGAACTAGTTCGCTATAACTATTTCTCCAGGAAGTCAAGACTGCCGTTCGGGGTGTGGACGGTCGTAGCGTGACCGGAGGCGCGGTGACTCACAAGGCCGGCGCGCTGGTGGAGCCGGCGACAGGAGTCGGCCCCTGATCCGGGAGATCCACCACCCATCGGGGGGATCCTCATGAGGAGGAATTGTGAAACGCATCATGACGAGCCTGGTCGGGCTCGGACTCGTGGCGACCGGCTCACTGGTCGCCGCCGCACCGACGAGCGCTGACCCGGCTCCACCGGCCTCTCCGGGCCAGGACGGCGCCGCGCCGCGCACCGACGACTTCCCGCATCCGCTGGAGGACAAGCGCCGCGAGCTGCGTGAGGCGGCCGTCTCCCAGGTGATCGACGGCGAGCTCACGCCGGAGCAGCGCGAGGGCGGTGCGGTCGCCAAGGTCGGCCAGGCGCCGTCCCCGGCGCAGGCGGCCGCCGAGGCGAACGGCCATCCGCAGACGCAGCAGCGGCTGGCGCGAGCGAGTGGCGAACAGGACCAGTACGTCGAACTGGAGCAGGAGCGCGCCGACAAGGTCTTCGTCATCCTCGCGGAGTTCGATGACGAGCGTCACCCGGACTACCCCGATCAGGACACGGATCCCGACACACCTGGCCCGGAGCGCTTCGACGGGCCGCTGCACAATCAGATCCCCGAACCGGGACCGAATGACAACTCCACCGTCTGGCAGGAGGACTTCAGCCCCGAGCACTACGACGACATGTACTTCGCCACCGGCCAGAAGACCGAGTCGGTCAAGACCTACTACGAGACGCAGTCATCCGGGCGATACACCGTGGACGGGCAGGTGTCCGACTGGGTCAAGGTCCCGTACAACCAGGCCCGTTACGGCCGCGAGGACGCCGGCGCCTGGAATCTCGTGCAGGACGCTGTCAACCAGTGGGTCGAGGATCAGAAGGCCCAGGGCCGCAGCGACGAGGACATCGCCAAGACGCTGTCCGAGTACGACCAGTGGGACCGCTACGACTACGACGGTGACGGCGTCTTCGACGAGCCGGACGGCTATATCGATCACTTCCAGATCGTCCACGCCGGCGGTGGCGAGGAGGACGGCGATCCGACCTACGGCGAGGACGCGATCTGGTCGCACCGCTGGTATGCGTTCGGCACCGATGCCGGTCTGACAGGGCCGGCGGACAATCCCCTCGGCGGTGCTGAGATCGGCGACACCGGCGTCTGGGTCGGCGACTACACCGTCCAGCCGGAGAACGGCGGACTCTCGGTCTTCGTGCACGAGTACGGCCACGATCTCGGCCTGCCGGACGGCTACGACACGACAGGTGCCGGCGACAACAGCAACGAGTTCTGGACGCTCATGGCTCAGAGCCGCTTGAACGCGAAGGGAGAGCCCCTCGGCACACGCCCGGGCGACCTCGGCGCCTGGGAGAAGCTCCAGCTGGGCTGGCTGGACTACGAGGCGCAGACGCACACCGAGAAGCGAACACTCGAACTCGGGCCCCAGGAGTACAACAGCGACAAGCCGCAGGGTGCCGTGGTGGTCCTGCCGAAGAAGGAGATCGTCAACGACAACGGGGCGCCGGCCTCGGGAGAGAAGCAGTTCTTCTCTGGCGCCGGAGACGATCTGTCGAACACGATGACGACCGAGCTGGACCTCGGCGAGGCTTCCGGGACGCAGTTGACGGCGAAGGCCCGGTTCTCGATCGAGGAAGGTTACGACTACGCCTACCTGCAGGCATCGGCGGATGGCACGTCCTGGACCGACCTGGACGCCACCATCGGAGGTGAGCCGATCGGCGCCGATGCGTCAGGTCGTCCGGCGATCGACGGGGAACAGGAGGACTGGGCCGATCTGGTGGTGCCGCTCGACGCGTTCGACGGTCAGCAGATCTCCTTCCGGGTGCTGTACCGCACAGACGGCGGCCTGACGATGCCGGGCCTCTTCCTCGACGACATCGTGGTGTCGGCGGGTGACACGGAGATCCTGAGCGATGACGCGGAGACCGATTCGGGGGCGTGGACCTTCGACGGCTTCTCGATCGTGGGCGAGACCACGACGACCCAGGCGAGCAACTACTACGTCATGGGCCATCGTTCGTACACCGGCTACGACCAGTACCTGAAGACGGGGCCGTACAACTTCGGCTTCATGGACACCAAGCCGGACTGGGTCGAGCACTACGCCTACCAGACGGGGCTGCTCGTCTCCTACTGGGACACCTCGCAGGCCGATAACAATGTCAGCCAGCACCCGGGTGAGGGCCGCAATCTGATCGTCGACGCCAACCCGCGACCGATGATCAATATCGTCACCGGTGAGCCGTGGCGCGCCAGGATCCAGATGTACGATGCGCCCTTCTCGACGCGGAAGTCCGACTCGATGACCCTGCACACCGACGGTCAGCCCAGTTATATCCGGGGACAGGCGGCCAAGCCGGTGTTCGACGACACGAAGCAGTACTTCTTCGAGGAGCTGCCGAATCACGGGGTCAAGCTTCCCGCCACGGGCTTCAAGGCCCGGGTGCTGGAGGAGAACGGCACCTCGTTGAAGGTCAGGTTCAACTGACCCACCAGACCGAAGGGGGCGCGCATCCGGGGGACAGCGCGCCCCCTTCGCCATGTCTCGGGGCGGGGGAGGTGAACTCGCTCCGTAACGGCTATGCCTTCGTGTCACGGCTCCGTTGCCACGTGCTCGCAGGGTTCGCCGTGCCTCCGACCTCGGTGGTCGAGTAGCCAAAGGCCGTTCGCGGCCGACGCGATGGAGCTAGCGCAGGAGGGGCGTAGCCGCGTTGGAGCGAGGCCACGCTCGGGGAGGTGATCTCGTGACGCCGCTTCCGCGGGCTACTCGACCCGGTGCCGACCCGGCACCTTGACGCGTCAGCGGCGGAGGTGCAGTTCCTCGTCGATCGCGCCCGGGGCGCCGCCGAACTCGTCGGCGACCTCGGACGCGATCTCGTCCTCGGATTCGATGATCTCGTGGCCGTCCTCGTCGAGTCCGGCATCGGCCGCGGCGATGATCCGATGGGCGCTGGCCAGGACGCCGATCGCGAGGACGACGGCTACGGCACCGACCGCGAAGGGCACGTGCACGCTGAAGGCCGCCGCGAGGTGGCCGGCGGCGAACGGGGCGAGGCCGCCGCCGATGAAACGCACGAAACCGTAGGCCGCCGACGCCACGGGGCGTTCGACGGGCGAGACCAGCATGACCGCCTGGGTCACGAGCGTGTTGATGATGCCGATGAAGATGCCGGAGGCGACCACGCAGGCAATCATGACCGGTGCCGTCGTGGTGAAGGCCGCCATGAGGGCGAGGTCGACAGCGAACAGCGCGAAGGCCGCGTACAGCGTCGGCGCGGTGCCGAAGGCCGCCTGCAGGCGCGGTGCGCCAACGACCGAGAAGAAGGCGACCAGCAGTCCCCAGCCGAAGAACACCCAGCCGAGCTCCATGATGCCGAGCTCGAGCGGGAACGGGGCGTAGCCGAGCATCGTGAAGAAGCCCCAGTTGTAGAGCAGGGCGGCGATGCTGACGGTGAGCAACCCACGGTGCGAGAGCGCCTTGATGGGGGCGAGCAGCGACGTGGTGTGATGGGGACGAGGCGTGGCCGGCAGCAGGAACACGATGGCGATGAGCGCGATCGTCATCAGTCCGGCGACGCCGTAGAAGGGTCCGCGCCAGCTGATGCTGCCGAGGGAGCCGCCGACGAGGGGGCCGGCGGCGATGCCCAGGCCCAGGGCGGCCTCGTACAGGATGATGGCGCCGGCGAATCCGCCCCGGGCGCTGGAGACGATCGCCGACAGCGAGGTCGCGATGAAGAGGGCGTTGCCGAGCCCCCAGCCGGCGCGGAAGGCCACGATGCCGTCGATCGACGATGCCGATCCGGCGAGGGCGGAGAAGACCACGATGATGATCAGCCCGGTGATGAGCGTCTTCTTGGCGCCGAGGCGGCTGGAGACGGCATTGGTGACGAGCATCGCGAAGGCGGTGACGACCAGATAGCTGGTGAAGAGCAGCGTCACCTGGCTCTCGGTCGCGTCGAGCTGGCTCTTGAGCGCCGGGAGGATCGGGTCGACCAGGCCGATGCCCATGAAGGACACGACGCAGGCGAAGGCGACGGCATACACGGCCCGGGGCTGCCGGAACATATCGGTGAAGGAATGGTCAGTGGAAGTCATAGGTCCTGACGAAGTTCTCGAGTGCGGGGAGTGCGGCGGCGATCGAGGCCCGGTCGTCGTCGGAGAGTCGATCGAGCGCCTCGCCGATCAACTTGTCGTACTGGGCGAGGCGCTCGTGGAGGGTCGCGCGTCCTTGCTCGGTGATGCTGATGCGGGTCGCCCGCGCGTCCTCGGCGTCCGCGTGGCGCGTCACCAGGCCCGCGTTCTCCAGGCGGCGCACGAGCGCCGTCATGGCGGGCTGGCTCACGGCCTCGCGCTCGGCGAGGGCGGTGATCCTCTCCGGACCGTGGTCGTCGAGACGCGCCAGGCTGCTGGCTGCGGCTCGACTGAGTGAGCCGCGGGGTGTCCGGCGCACGATGGCATGGGCCACCTGGCGTAGAACGATCTCGCTGCCGGCGTTTCGCATAACGTCATTATATCATGTAGTTATATATATGAGCCGAACGAGGCCCCCGCCACGACGACGGGGGCCTCGACGGTGCGGACCTCAGCCGGCGACGACACCTCCGGTGAGGCGGCGGAAGGCATAGGTGATGAACAGCCCGCCGATCGGGGCGGTGAACAGCACGCCGATGAAACACGCGATCACACCGACGCCCGCGATGATGCCACCCAGCAGCACGCCGACCAGCGCCATGCCGAAGTTGGTCTGGTAGACGCCGAAACTGGCCTTGATCGACTCCCATGGGGAGAGGCCGCGGTCGGCCATCATGTAGGTCGCATAGGCCGCGCCGAAGACGAAGATCAGCCCCGGGATGATGCACAGGACGAGACCGACCATCGTCAGCACCCAGGTCAGCAGGCCGAGCAGGATGGCCGGACCGAGGAGATCGGTCTTGAACAGATCGCCGATATCGGCACGGCGCCCGTCGGCGATCGCCAGGAACATGCGCACCAGGTTCAGCGAGAGCGGCGCGACGATGATCGCCGTCAGTAAGCCGCCCACGATATTCCAGACACCGGTGGCGGCGCTGAAGCGCAGAGCATCACCCGTCGTCATCGTCGAGGAGTCCTGGCCCAGGGTGGGCAGGGTGGTGGCCCCGCTGATCGCACCGGAGATCGCGGTGATGATCAGCACGCTGATGACCAGAGGGCCGAGATTCTGCTTGAACCGCTCCCACGCCCAGGAGAACGCGGCCCCGACCTCGTAACTGCCGGACGGGGGCGGGTAGCCCGCGGCCGGGTCATGGGGCGGGTAACCACCGCCGGGAGGCAGCGGGTAGCCGCCGGGTGGTGCCTCTGGCGGCTGGTCCCCGGGGCGCTCCGCGCCGGGATCGTCGGGCGGCGGATAGTGGCCGGACATGCGCTCGTCCTCTCGGTCGATCGTTGCTCTACCACAATCTAGAACAGATCAGACCGTGATGTCATCCGAGCCCGAAGGGCGCGTCAGAACTCCTCGTGGGTGGCCGGGTCGCCGCCGATGCGCCCGTCGCGATCGAGCGCGGAGATCCGCTGCAGGTCCTCGTTGTCGAGCTCGAAGGAGAAGATCGCCAGGTTCCCGGCGAATCGCTCGGGTGTCGCCGACTTGGGGATGGGCGCGGCGCCGATCTGCACGTGCCAGCGCAGGACGACCTGGCCGGCATCGACATCGTGTTTCGCCGCGATCTCGGTGATCGTGGGGTTCTCCAACAGGTCCGAGCCCCGTCCGAGCGGGCTCCACGACTGGGTCACGATGCCCAGGCGCGCGTCGATCTCCCGCTGCTGGGACTGCGGGAAGTAGGGGTGCAGCTCGATCTGGTTGACCGCCGGGGTCACGCCGGTCTCGGCGATGATCCGGTCGAGATGCTCGGACTGGAAGTTCGAGACGCCGATCGACCGGGTGAGACCCTGCTCGCGCAGCTCGATCATGGCCTTCCAGGTGTCGACATAGCGGTCGAGCCGCGGCAGCGGCCAGTGGATGAGATAGAGATCGACGTAGTCCAGCCCGAGACGCTCCAGCGAGCCCTCCAGCGATGCGATCGTCGAGTCATATCCCTGGTCGTCCCCGGGCACCTTGGTGGTGACGAAGAGCTCCTCGCGCGGCACGGACGACGCGGTGATGCCTTGTCCGACGGACTCCTCGTTCTCGTACCGCTTGGCGGTGTCCAGCAGCCGGTAGCCGACGTCGATGGCGGCATCGAAGATTCCCGGATCGTGGATCGAGTAGGTGCCGAAGCCCAGCTGCGGCATCCGGTGTCCGTCGTTCAGCTCGAGTACGGGAGAGAGGGTCATGTCTCCACGGTACTTCGCTATCTGAGCGCTGCTGCGGTACATTCAGGCCGAGCAATTCTGAGAAGGCGCTAAGAGAAGATAAGAAGAGGTACCACTGTGGATCTGAAGAACGTGAGCCCGTTCAGCCTGGGCGCACTCGGTGCGGGCATCGTGGCCTTCATCCTGTCACTGTTCGATAGCTATGTGACGGTGTCGGCCGGGGGATTCGGCTCCGCGGGGACCAACGCGTGGACGAGCTTCGCCACTCTCGGCATGCTGCTGGTCATCGCCGCGACCGCGCTGATCGCCGTCCGGGTGTTCGCGGGTCAGGTCCTGCCGCCGGTGGCGCCTTGGTTCCTCGTCGGCGCCGTACTGGCCGGTGTGGGCACCTTCCTGCTCATCCTGCGCGCCTTGACCGGCGGTGGCAGCGTGCCGGCGGGCCTGGACGTCAACATCGGCCCCGGATGGTCGGGCTGGCTGCTGTTCGTGGCCGGTATCGTCCTGACGGTGTGCGCCGTGCTCGACTCGCGCGCCACGGGCGAGAAGCTCCCCGACTTCAGCGGTCAGAAGCCCGCCGACGGCAACTGAGCTGAGTCCGTCCGACGGCACACACACCGCCCTTCGCCGGTCAGCCGGTGGAGGGCGGTCGTGTGTCCAGGGCGGGGCGGTGAGTGGTCAACCACGTCCATTGCCAGGCCATCTCACCGTGCGCGCTTGCGTGAGCGGTGACCTAGGCACCTCTCACCCGCGTCGAGAGGTGCCTAGGTCACCGTCCATCACGGCCGAGAGGTGTCTATCTCACCGCTCACGTGCGGGACGCGCCTCAGCCCGCGAAAGAACCAGCTGCGTCACTCAGCCGGTGAAGGGCGGTCGTGTGTCCAGGGCGACCGAGCGGCGGCCGGCCCAGCGCCAGATCCGTGCGACGGCGTCCCGGTCGTCCTCGGTGACCAGGTTGCCCATGACGCGCAGCGCGATCGTCATGAGCACGTGACTGCGCATGCCGATCGGCCCGAGTGCGGGCAGCAGCCCGGGCACCGTGATGAGTCCGGCGAGCCTCCGGGCGATGGAGAACGCCTCGCCGTAGCGCGAGGTGAGCAGAGCCGGCCACGTGGTGTGCGGGTCATCGCCGAGGACGAGTATCTCGGCGGCCTCGCGGCCGGTCTCCAGGCCGTAGTCGATGCCCTCACCGTTGAGGGGGTTGACGCAGCCGGCCGCGTCGCCGACGAGCATCCAGTTCGGTCCGGCGACCCCTGAGACCGCACCGCCCATCGGCAGCAGCGCCGAGGTCGGCAGCCGTAGCTCGGCGCCGAGATCCCATTCCTGGCGACGGAGCCCCGCGTAGTACTCCATCAACGGGCGGATCTGCAGACTCGTCGGACGCTTGGACGTCGCGAGCGCTCCGACACCGAGATTCACCTCGCCGTCGCCCAACGGGAAGATCCACCCGTAACCGGGAAGGAGTTCGTGGTCCTCGCCGCGTAGCTCGAGATGTGAGGAGATCCAGGGGTCGTCGGAGTGACCGGACTTGACGTAGCTGCGTCCGGCGATGCCATAGGCCGTCTCCCGGTGCCACTCCCGGCCGAGAACGCGGCCGAGCGGTGAGCGCACGCCGTCGGCGACGATGACACGACGGCAGGCCACGGTGTGCTCGGTCTTGTCCGGGCCGACCCGGAAGACGACGCCGTCGACAGCGCCGGTTGACCAGGTCACATCCACCGCGCGGGCGTTCTCCAGGGGGCGGGCACCGGCGTCCACCGCGGCACGGAAGATGCGATCGTCCAGCTCGGTGCGTGGGACGGCGGACCCGTGGTCGGGTAGCGAGCCTCCCGGCCACGGGAGGAGGAGCTGCTGACCGAAGCCGTTGGCGCGCAGGCCCCGGTTGACGGTGTGCCCGCGGACCCAGTCGCCGAGACCCAGCCGGTCGAGCTCGGCGATCGCGCGAGGCGTCAGGCCGTCGCCGCAGGTCTTGTCGCGGGGGAAGCTGGCGGCGTCGGCGAGCACGACATCGAGTCCCAGGCGCGCGGCCCAGGCCGCCGCCGCGGATCCGGCCGGTCCGGCGCCGACGACGAGCACATCGGTGGAAGCGGGCAGCGTCATGGCCTCATTCTCCCATCCGCCGCCAGCCCCCGCGTGGGCGGTGAGGAGGCGTCCGTATCTCCGATCGGATGGACGGTTGTCTCACCGCCCGCCGGCTCAGTAGGTCGGCTCGCGGCGCTTCAGTTGGCCGATCACGGTCAGCGTGAGGGGCAGCACGATGATCTCGACCAGCACCTTGAAGACCACGCCGACGATGAAGTAGTTGAGGAAGACGCCGAAGGAGGTGATGCCGATGGCGGTGGCGGCGATGGCGCAGAAGATCAGGGTATCGGCGGTCTCACCGACTCCCGTCGAGGCGATCAGGCGGGCGACGAGCCCGCGCTCGGCGGTGCGCTGCTTCAACTTCACGAGCACCCAGGCGTTGAGGAACTGACCGACGAGGTACCCCGCGAGGCTCGCGACGACGATCTGTCCGACCGGTCCTGCGACTGCCTCGAAGGCTGCCTGGTTCTCATAGAAGGAGGCGGCGGGCGCGTGTTGGACGAGCCAGAAGGTCACGGCCGTGAGGATCGCCATCGCGAAACCGACGATGATCGCCCGGCGGGCGGCCTTGAAGCCGTAGACCTCGCTGATGACGTCGCCGAGGATGTACGCGACCGGGAACAGGATCGCGCCGCCGTCGGTGACGATGGGCCACAGCTGGACGGCGCCGATCGAGAACTCGCCCGAGCCGATCTCGATGCCCTTCGTGGCGGCGATATTCGAGACCACGAGCACCACGCAGAACATGGCGATCGCGATATCGAAATAGGAGGAACCGCGCGAGGCGAAGCGCACGGCAGGTTGTGGCGAGGTTGCCTGCGGGGTCATGCCGCCGCCTGCCAGGAAGACCGACGATGGGCAGGTATCGGCATGACGTACCTGATGATTCGCTCGCTGCGCTCGCTCATGATGGAATCGATCCTCTCACGGCCTGAACCGGGATCTGCTCCCGATTCGTCAACCACAGGACCCCTCCGTTGACGAATCGGGAGCACATCTCGGTTCAGGGTCCGTAGAACCGGCCGAGGGTGTCGGCTTTGAAGGCGTGATAGGTACCGTCATCGATCGAGGCGCGGATGTCGTCGACGAGCTTGACCATGAAGCGCTCGTTGTGGATCGTGCACAGGGTCGCGCTGAGCATCTCATTGGTCTTGAAGAGGTGGTGCAGGTACGCCTTGGTGTAGTGCGCGCAGGTGTAGCAGTCGCAGGCATCGTCGATGGGGGAGAAGTCGCGGCGGGAGGCGGCCACATTGAGGTTGTAGCGACCACGGCGGGTGTAGACCCGCGAGGAGCGGGCGACACGTGACGGCGTGACGCAGTCGAAGGTGTCCGCGCCGTTCTCGATCCCCTCGAAGAAGTCGTCGGGCTCGCCGATGCCGAGCAGGTGGCGAGGCTTGTCCTCGGGCAGCTCGTCGACGACCCAGCGGCAGATCGTGCCGAGATTCTCCTTCTCGATCGCACCGCCGATGCCGAAGCCGTCGAAGGGCAGGCCGGCCAGGTCACGGGCGGCCTTGCGGCGCAGATCCTCGTACTGCGCGCCCTGGACGACCCCGAAGAGCGCCTGATAGGGCTTGTCGGCGCGTTCGCGGGTGAGGCGTTCGTGCTCGGCGACGCACCGCTCGGCCCACGCCTGGGTTCGCGCGAGCGCCTCTTCCTGATAGCCGCGGGTGTTCATGAGCGTCGTCAGCTCGTCGAAGGCGAAGATGATGTCCGCGCCGAGCTGGTGCTGGATGCGCATCGAGATCTCGGGGGTGAACCGGTGCCGGGAGCCGTCCAGATGGCTCTTGAAGGTCACGCCGTCCTCGTCGACGTGGGCGAGGCGCTCCTTGCCCTTGGCGATCACGTCGTCGCGCTCCACGCGGGTGCTGTCCATCGACAGGGTCTTCTTGAAGCCGACCCCCAGACTCATCACCTGGAAGCCTCCCGAGTCGGTGAAGGTCGGCCCGGGCCAGTTCATGAACCGCCCGAGCCCGCCGGCCTCGTCGACGATATCGGCGCCGGGCTGGAGGTAGAGATGGTAGGCATTGGCGAGCAGTGCCTGCGCGCCCAGCTCGGCCATGGTCTCGGGGAGCACCGACTTGACGGTCGCGCGGGTGCCGACGGGGATGAACGCGGGTGTGCGGATCCGGCCGTGCGGGGTGGTGATGACGCCCGAACGGCCCGGGGCGTCCTCGATGCGGTGGTCGATGCTGAACACCGGCTCATTCTGCCAGCCGATGCGCGGATCCCCGGCCGTCCCCATCGCGCCGAGTGGTGCGATCCCGTCCGCGAGTGGTACATATGCGCCCTGGATCTCGCGTTTCGAGGGCGAATCTTTCCCCCAAGCTCTCTGCTTCGCTCCGAGCAGGGAGGTGCCCCCACCACTCGCGGACCAGGGGACGGGGCGGGGAGCGGCGGAGCGGCGAGCGCTGGTGGGTCACCAGGGCCGTCCGGCGCCGCCGAGGGCGCCGAGCCAGCAGATGTAGCCGCAGACCGCGGCCACCACGATGAACAGCGCGTTCCAGACGACCGATGGCAGAACGGTCAGCCGGGCCAGTACGGCGGCATCACTGGACACATCGCGTCCACGCCGCCGGCTCACGGCCAGCTCGATCGTGGCGCGCAGACCGCCGAGCACGAGGAACCAGGCCACCGCGTAGCCCACTAGGCGAGCCCACTCCGGGTCGTCGACGCGGGTCTGCAACAGCCAGACGCCGCCTCCGCAGACCAGCAGCACGAGGAGCCCGAACCAGTTCCGGATGACCAGCACCATCGCGGCCAGCACACCCAGGACGGCCCACCAGGCCCACACCTCGCGCTCGGCGAGGACCAGCAGCATCATCGACACGCCGATCAGCGGTGGAGCGGTGTAGCCGGCGAAGGCCGTCACGATCATGCCCGGCCCGTGGGGGCGACCGATCGACTCGGTGATGCCGGAGGTGTCGCGATGGAGCCTGATCGCACGGACCTTACGTCCGGTAGCCAGGGCTACCGCGGCGTGGCCGGCCTCGTGCACCAACGTGACGACGTGACGTGTCATCCGCCACGCCGGTGGCACGAGGACGGCCAACACAGCGACCGCCGCGCCGATCCACACCGGATCGGGCACGGACTCAGTCGCTCGGACGATCGACGAGCTCGACGCGGGTCGCGTCGCGGTCGCTGGCCCCCATCGCCGCCGCCATGCGGTGATGCGCGGCCCCCTCGCGATGGCGGCTCTGGCGGTCGAGGGTCAGGCCGAGGGCCGTCTGCGCCCACGCGCTCGTCGGCTCCAGCTCGACGAGACGCCGGAAGGCGTCCTCGGCAGGCTTGAGCAGGGCGGCGGCGAACTGGGCGCGTCCGTACAGCTCCCATGCGGCCGCATTGCCGGGCTCCGCCTCCAGCACAGGCGCGAGCACTCGCCCCGCCTCGCGCGGGAAGCGCGAGTCGAGCAGTTCCTCGGCCAGCCGGAAGGCCTCGAGAAGGTCCATCGCCGCGATCATGTCGTCGGTCAACGTGGGCTTCATGTAGATGGTCACAGCGCCTCCTTCGGTCGCACCGGTCCCAACGTCATTCGGCGGGCGCTGATTCCCCGCCCTCATTGGGCTGTGCCGGCTGCGTGGGGGCCTCGGTGGTGGGAGCCGCGGTCGTCGGCGCGGTGGCGGACGGAGCCTGCGTCGTCGGAGCGCTCTCGGTGGGCGCAGTGGACGTCGGATCCGCGGACGGATCCGTGTCGTCCTGTCCCGGCTCCGGGGTGCGCTCGCCACCACCGCCGGAGGAGCTGACCGGCACGATGGTGGGATTCGAGGAATTGCCGTAGGACTTGCCCGTGGACACCTCGTAGACCCCGATGATGACGACGGCGGCGAGCAGCGCCGCTCCGCTCGCGAGGGCGATCGAGCGCCAGTTGAGGCGCTGCAGCCGCTCCTTCCAGGAGGCCGAGTCCGTCTGTGCGGTCACGACCTCGCTGCCGTGCTCGCCCGCGGCCGAGTCATCGCTCGCGCTCTCGACCACGCTGCCCTGTTCGGTCAGCAACGTCTTACTGCGCTGGACACCGCGCTCCAGGCTCGAACGGTAGAGCGCGGTAGCGATACCGGCGACGATGCTGCCGACCGCGGCGCCGATGAGCGTCCCGGCGACTCCGAGCCAGGAGGCCATCCAGGCGGACGTCATCGCGGCGAGCGCACCGGCCACGAGCTGCAGACCGGAGAGATCGGCAAGGGGTCCTGTGCGAGGCATGCTCTCGATGCTACCGAGCGGTACCGCTGGAGCTAAGTGACGCCGATGACACTCCCGGGGCGCCCTCGTGGTGTCGGCCGAGTTCTGTCGGCGATGCTCGTTATCGTCGAGACATGCGATTCGTGGCCACTGCCGACTGGCAGCTCGGCATGCCCGGATCGTTCCTGCCCGATGAGGCCCGCGCGCGGTTCGCGCAGGCCCGGATCGACGTAGTGCGGCGCATCGGCGAGGTCGCGGCGGAGCAGCAGGCGGATTTCGTCGTGGTGGCCGGGGACGTCTTCGACTCCAATCAGCTGCACCGTTCGGTGGTGGCGCGGGCCTTCGACGCCCTCGCTGACTGGTCGGTGCCGGTCTATCTCCTGCCCGGCAACCACGACTGCCTCGACGCCGCCTCGATCTATCGCTCCGCGGAGTTCACCGGAGCGGTCCCCGACGGTGTCCAGGTGCTGGACGCGCCCGGCGTCTATCCGGTGACCTCGGAGGTGGAGCTGGTGGCGGCGCCGTGGTTCGGCAAGCGACCGCTCACCGACCTGGTCGCCGACGTGCTCGCCGACCTCCCCGAGTCCTCCGGCCGTCGCCGGGTGCTCGTCGGTCACGGGGGTCTGCTCGGCATCGACCGCGACGACCCGGCCGCGATCGATCTCTCGACCCTGACAGGAGCGCTGGCCGACCGCCGCATCGATGTCGCCATCCTGGGAGACCGCCACTCCACCACCGAGGCCGCCGATCGTCTCTGGTATCCCGGGGCCCCGGAGGTGACGCGGCATCGCGAGACGGACCCGGGCCAGGTGCTGGTGGTGGATCTGGACGAGCGCACCGGCGGTGTCGAGGTCACGCCGGTACGGGTCGGCAGGTGGACCTTCCTCACCCACGGGGCGCCGCTGAACGGCGATGCTGACCTCGACGACCTGGAGCGCGACCTGGACCGCGTGCCGGACAAGCACCTCACCGTCGTGCGGTTGACGCTGACCGGCACGTTGACGATCCCGCAGCGCGCGAGACTGGACGATCTGCTGGAGCGTGCGGCCGACCGATTCGCCCACATCTTCGTCTGGCAGCGGCGCAGCGAGTTGGCCGTTCGCGGCGAGGCGGCCGATTTCGGGGAGCTGGGGCTCACGGGCTTCGCCGCGGAAGCCGTGGCCGAGCTCACCGAGGAGCTGAGCGGCCCGGAGGCCGAGGAGGCGGCGGACGCCCTCGGACTCCTCTACCGGCTCACCGGTGCCGCGGAGATGAGCCGATGAGGCTGCTCCGCATGCGGCTCGAGCACTTCGCCGGCATCGACGGGCCCTTGGACGTCGACTTCGCCGAGCAGGGGATCACCCTCATCGAGGGCCCCAACGAGACCGGCAAGTCCTCGATCGTGGACGCTCTACGACTCGTCCGCGATTTCAAGGCCTCCTCGCAGGCCGCTGAGGTGCGCGCCGTGCGGCCCACCCACGTCCAGGCCGATCCTTCCGTCGAGATCGAGTTGCGCACCGGGCCCTACCACCTCACGTATGCCAAGGCCTTCGCCCGGAAGGGCACCACGCAGCTGACCGTGCATGCGCCCGTGGCTGAGAGCCTCACCGGCGATGCCGCCCACGATCGCGCCACGGCGATCTTCGCCGAGACCACCGACCTCGCGCTGTGGTCGGCGCTGCAGGCGACCCAGGGGGAGCCGCTCGCGCAACCGGTGCTCGCCGCGCTGGTGCCCCTGCACAGCGCCTTGGCGTCCATCGGCGGCGAGGATGCCGCGGGCGGCCACGATGAGCTGATGCAACGGGTCGAGGCCGAGTACCTGACCTATTACACCCCGACCGGCCGGCCGACGGGCGAGCACGCCAAGCTGGCCGGGGAGCTGGCCGAAGCCGAGGCCCGGGCGAGCGAGGCGGAGGGCGCCCTCGCCGACATCGCCCGCCTCGCCGAGAGCCATGAGCGTCTCGTTCTGCGCCGCGAGGAGCTGACCGGCTCCATCGTCACGCAGCGCAAGGAGGTCACCACGCTCGCCGAGCGGTGTGCCGAGCTGGACCAGCTGCGCCAGGAGCTGCACGAGGCTCAGCGCATCGCCGAGGGGGCTGGCCAGACACTGGCCATCCGGCAGGAGGCCGCCGAGCGCCGAGCCCAGCTCGTCGCCGAGCTCGACGAGGCCGATCGAGCCCGCCGCGAGGCCGAGCTCGAACAGGCCGAGGCCGCGACCGCGGTGGAGGAGCACGAGGCACAGGCGGGGCCGGAGGACCCAGACACCGCCATCGACGCCGCCAGGACGGAGCTGGATCGAGCGACGGTCGAGCAGGAGCGTGCTCGCGCCCAGCAGGAGCTGGAGCAGGCGCTGCGGCGTCTCGGCGAGGCGCGCGCGGCGCACACGGCTCGGGAGGAAGCCCGCGCTGCTCTCCGCGACAATGCCGTCGACGAGGAGGCCGTCCAGCGCCTCCAGGACGACCACCTGCGCTGGCAGACGGCGGCCGCTCGCAGCGCTGCCGCTGCTCCGACGGTGACCCTCGAGCGATTGGGCGATCAGCCCGTGCTGCTCGACGGGCAGGAGAGCGAGGTCCACGAGCATCCTGTGGTCCGGCCGGTCGTCGTCGAGGTTCCGGGTGCCGCGCGGGTCACGATCAGCCCGCCTGCGCCGCTGGCCGACGAGGTCGCCGAGGGTGATCGTCTGCGCCGTGAGTACCACCGTGCCTGTGAGGCTCTGGGGGTCGCCGACCTGGAGGAGGCACGAACCCTCGCACGGCTGCGCTCGGAGCAGGAGCGGATCCTGGCCGACAGTACGGCCGAGCTGCGGCGGGCGCTCGGTGAGGATGAATCGCTGGCCCAGCTGGAGGAGCGGGTCGAGCACTGCAGGGAACGCGTCGGCGCGGGTGAGCCACCCGACCCGGAGACCGCGGCCCAGCGGCACCGGACCGCCGCAGACGCCTATCAGCGCGTGGTGAACGCGGCCGAGGAGTCGCGGGCCGAGCGCCGCCGAGCCTTCGAGATCGGTCAGCAGCTGCGCGAGCGGCTGGTGCGCGCCGGCACCGCTGCCGAGCACGTGTGCGCCCGCGCCGAACGTGCCGCCGCCACTCTGGCCGCCGACCGGGCCCAGGCCGATGACGCGACCGTCACTGCCGCGGTCGAGGAGGCTCGAGAGGCCTCGACCCGGGCGATCGCCGCGGTAGCACGGGTCGAGGGCGTGCTCAGCGAGCGCGGCGCCGACGAACTCGCCTCGGAGGTCGATGCCCGCACCGACGCCCTGGAGACCGCCGAGCGTCGACTACGCGAGCTGGACAATGAGATCATCGCCGTGGAGGCCACCCTGGAGGTCCGTGGCGGCGAAGGTCTGCAGGACGCAGCCAACCGCGCCGCCGAGGCGGCCGCCGATCTGCGTCGGCGCTGGATATCGGTCGACACCCGTGCTCGCGCCGCGCGTCGCCTGCAGCAGACCCTGACCGATCATGCCCACCGCGCACGCCGCCGCTATGTCGGACCTTTCCGCACTGCCATCGCCGAGCTCGGGCGGACCGTCTTCGGCTCCGGCTTCGATGTCGAGATCGGCGAGGATCTGAGCATCCTGACCCGCACTCTCGACGGCCGGACGGTCCCCTTCGTCTCCCTGTCCGGGGGTGCCAAGGAACAGCTCGGCGTCCTCGGACGGGTCGCCACGGCCCGGCTGGTGGGCGGCGACGACGGTGCGCCGGTGATCCTCGATGACATCCTCGGCTATGCCGATCCGCTGCGCCGCCAGCGCGTGCTGGCGATGCTGCGTCAGGTCGCGCGCGAGGGTCAGGTGCAGATCATCGTGCTCACCTGCGAGCCGAGCCGCTTCGATCTCCTGGTCCCCGACGTCTCCCGACGCCTGGAGTAGAGGGTCGGGGAGTCACTGCGCCAGTGGCGTGCACTGGCCGACGGCGTTGCGGCCGACCTGATTGCCGTACCCGAAAACGCCGGGCTTCACGCCGACACAGGTGAGGCTCCGGTCGATCCGATTGCGCACCACGAAGAGGTCGTTGGCTCCGCTGCCGGAGGCGTCGTCGGTGCCCGTGAAGGTCAGACCCGTCAGGGTGACATTGCCGGCGATGGTGTTGAAGTTGATGCCGAGCCAGTCGGTGGTCACGCCGGTCATCGTGAGGTCTCCGCCGATGGTGGAGTTCTTGACCGTCCAGGGCACGGGCGAGCCGCCGCCGGTCACGGTGACGTTCTGGTCGACATCGATGCCGTTGAGCATGACCGCGAAGGGAGCGTTGAGCATGACCGCGAAGGGAGCGTTGAGCGTGACATTGCCGCCGACCGCGATATCGGAGCGTCCCTGCGGATTCTCCGCGCACGGATGGGCGGAGTTCCCCGTGTCCGCCGGCGACTGGCAGCCGAGACCGACGAAGGAGCCCTTCGCCGCGGTCACATTGCCCTTCACAGTGACGGTGGCCGGGGCGCTTTGGGCATCCAGTGCCGCGCCGGCGAGGACCGTCACATTGCCCGAGACCCGCACCATGGCGTCGGCCGCCACACGGCAGTCGCCCTTCACCGTGAGGCTCGAGTACGAGCCCGAGGCGATGGCGCCGCCGGAGCAGACATAGGGCGCCGGACTGGGCGCGGCCGTCGCTGCTGGGAGGGCGATGAAGGTGAGGGAGCCGGCGGCTGCCACGGTCCCGAGGATTCTCTGCCAGGTGTTCATGGTCCTGCCCTTTCAGCTCCGCCGAACGGCACGATTCGTCAGGGGACGAGCAGGGGGCGGTGATCTGAAAGGGAACGTACTCCGACCCGCTCGGCGCGACAATCGTCACACCGAGCGGGGGAATCAGGGGAGGGGACCCCGTTGGGGGCGGCCAGGGGGACGAGTCGGGTGACAGAACCCGTTGTGGGTCAGGCCAGGGCTTGCTCGATATCGGCGAGGAGGTCGCGTTGGTCCTCGATGCCGACCGACAGCCGCACGAGGTCGTCGGGAACCTCCAGCGCCGATCCGGCGGTCGAGGCATGGGTCATGGCCCCGGGATGTTCGATGAGCGACTCGATACCGCCGAGGCTCTCGGCCAGCGTGAAGATCCGCGTCCGCGAGCAGAAGTCCAGCGCCGCCGCACGGCCACCGGCGAGCCGGACCGAGATCATGCCGCCGTAGCGACGCATCTGCCGCTGTGCCGCCTCGTGCCCCGGATGATCAGGGAGCCCGGGGTAGAGCACCTGGCTCACGGCGGCGTGTCCGAGCAGCAGATCGACGATCGTCTCGGCGTTGTCGCAGTGCCGATCCATCCGCAAGGCGAGCGTCTTGGCGCCACGCATCGTCAGATAGGCGTCGAACGGCCCCGGCACGCCGCCGGCACCGTTCTGCAGGAAGGCGAAACCGGAGTCCAGCTCCTCGTCGTCGGTGACCAGCGCGCCACCGACGACATCGGAGTGACCGCCGATGTACTTGGTGGTCGAGTGCAGCACGATATCCGCGCCCAGGGAGAGCGGCTGCTGCAGATAGGGGGAGGCGAAGGTGTTGTCCACCACGAGCCGGATGCCGGCGGATCGGGTGATCTCGGCGATCGCCGAGATGTCGCCGATGTTGAGCAGCGGATTGGTGGGCGTCTCGATCCAGACCGCCTTGGTGTCCGTCGTGATGGCAGCGCGCACGGCGTCGACGTCGTTGACGGCCACGGGGGTGTAGGTGACGCCCCACTGCGTGAAGACCTTGTCGATCAACCGGAAGGTGCCGCCGTACGCGTCATCGGGGATGACCAGGTGGTCACCGGGCTTCAACAGCGTTCGCAGGGCGGTGTCGGTGGCGGCCATACCGGAGCTGAATCCACGCCCGTATCGCCCGTTCTCCAGGGAAGCGAGGTTCGCCTCGAGCGCCGCACGGGTGGGATTGCCCGTGCGGGCGTACTCGTACCCGCCGCGCATGCCGCCGACCCCGTCCTGGGCGAAGGTCGAGCTGGCATAGATCGGCACATTGACGGCGCCGTTCTCGGCATTCGGCTCATAGCCGGCGTGGATCGCCCGGGTCGTGAAGCCGTGCCCGGTGTTGTTGGTTCCCTCGTTGCGTTCGCTCATACGTGTGCTCCCAACAGGTCGAGGCGGGTGAGGACGCCGAGAGGGGTGCCCTCGTCGATGACGAGCAGCGCGTCCCGCTCGCTCAGGGCGGACAGCCCGGCGGTGAGGTCCTCGCCGGCACCGATGAGGGGCAGCGAGGGCTCCATGTGATCGGCGACCGCATCGGTCAGCTGGGCGCGACCCTCGAAGACGGCGCTGACGAGCTCGCGCTCGCTCACGCTGCCGGCGACCTCGCCGATGACGATCGGCGGCTCCGGTCCGACCACGGGCATCTGGGAGACGCCGTACTCGCGCATGATCTCGATCGCATCGCGCACGGTCTCCGAGGGATGCGTGTGGACGAGGGCGGGGATGCTTCCGGACTTGCGACGCAGGATGTCGCCGATCGACGTCTGCGTGCTCTCCCCGCTCAGCGGCGTGCGCAGGAAGCCGTAGGAGGCCATCCAGTCGTCATTGAAGATCTTGGTGAGGTAGCCACGGCCGCCGTCGGGCAGCAGCACGACCACGATGTCGTCGGGGTCGGCCTTCTCGGCGACGCGGATCGCCGCGACGACCGCCATGCCGCAGGAGCCGCCGACGAGCAGGCCTTCTTCGCGGGCCAGGCGGCGGGTCATCTCGAAGGAGTCGGCGTCGGAGACCGCGATGATCTCATCGGGCACCGAGGGATCGTAGGCCGTGGGCCAGAAATCCTCGCCCACGCCTTCCACGAGATAGGGACGGCCCGTGCCGCCGGAGTACACCGAGCCGACGGGATCGGCACCGATGACCTTGATGGCCGGGTTCTGTTCCTTCAGATAGCGTCCGGCGCCGCTGATCGTGCCGCCTGTGCCGACTCCGGCGACGAAGTGGGTGACGCGGCCGTCGGTGTCGTCCCAGATCTCCGGGCCGGTGGTCTCGTAGTGCGAGGCCGGGCCGGCCGGATTCGAGTACTGATCGGGCTTCCAGGCACCCTCGGTCTCGCGGACCAGCCGATCGGAGACCGAGTAGTAGGAGTCGGGGTGCTCGGGTGGCACCGCGGTGGGGCAGACGACGACCTCCGCGCCGTATGCGCGAAGGACATTGCGCTTGTCCTCGCTCACCTTGTCGGGGCAGACGAACACGCAGTGATAGCCGCGTTGCTGCGCGACGAGGGCGAGCCCGACTCCGGTGTTGCCCGAGGTGGGCTCGACGATCGTGCCACCCGGCTGCAGCGCCCCGCTCGCCTCGGCCTCGTCGACCATCTTGACGGCGATCCGGTCCTTGGCGCTCCCGCCCGGGTTCAGGTACTCGATCTTGGCGGCGATGGTGGCGCCACCGGTGGGGGAGACGGAGTTGAGTCGGACCAGGGGAGTGCCCCCGATGAGGTCGACGACGTGGTCTGCGATGGGCATACCACCATTGTGTCAGCCTCGTGGTCCGTCCGGTCCGGGGTCAGGACCGCAGCGGCCGTCCGTACTCGTCGGTCGGACGGCCGACGAGGATGAGGATGCCGTCGATGAACGGCCACAGCGCCCCGATGCCACAGGTGACGAGGGTGACGACGAGCTGGATCACACCCAGGCTCACATCGCCCATGTACATCCGGCCGATGCCGAGCGGGACGAGGATCTGCAGCAGTCCGGCGATGATCTTGGACCGCTCCGAGTAAGGGGCGCCCGTCGAGGGCTCACGCCCGTACGGTGCGTCCGGTGACGGCCCCCACCAGCCCGGTCCGCCGGGACCGGGCTGGTGGGGAGGAGGTGGATAGGACATCAGACGACCGCTCCATCGCCCCGGCCGTTGTCGATCGCCGAGTACGGGTCGACGGCACGCTTCTGCGCGTCCTTCTCGGGATTGAAGGGGAACCGCTCCTCCAACAGCACCGCGAGTGAGGTGGCCGTGAAGATCGTCGACAGCACGCCCAAAGACAGGCCGATGATGATCGCCAAGGAGAAGTCGGTGAGCGAGTCACCGCCGATCGCGGCCAGCGCCCCGAGGATGAACAACGCGCTCAGGGTGGTGTTGATCGTACGGGGGATGGTTTGCAGCACCGCGTCGTTGACGAGTTGTCGCAGATTCGGCTGGGCTCTCAGGCCGGTGTTCTCGCGGATGCGGTCGAAGACGACGATGGTGTCGTTGACCACCAGTCCGATGATCGACAGGATCGCGGCGAGGAAGACGCTGTCGATCGTCTTGCCCCACCAGGCGAAGATGCCCACCACCATGAGCACGACGGAGGCCATGGAGATCTGCGCGGCGAGGGCCCAGGTCCAGCGGAACCGCCAGCCCAGGTAGACCAGCTGGGCGGCCACCGCGATCGCGAAGGCGAGCAGCGCCTTGTTGCGCAGTTCGGTGCCGAGGCTCGGGCCGACCTGTTCGTCGCGGATCTGTTCGACGTCCCCGCCGACGGAGACGACGGCGTCGCGGATCTGGCCGACCTGCTCGTCGTCGACATCCTCCGTGCGGACCGTGATGTTCTCACCGCCGCCGTCGCTGGAGGACTCCTGCACGACTGCGTTCGGGAAGCCGGCATCGCTGACGGCTTCGCGCACGGTCTCGGCGTCGACCGTCTGTGTCGTGGAGTACTCGATGATGCGACCGCCGGTGAAGTCGACGCCGAGGTTCAGCCCCTTGCCGAAGACGCCGACGAGCGCCACCATCGCGATGCCCGCCGTGACGACGATCCAGACGCCGGCGCGCTTGACGATGAAGGGGCCACGCTCGTTGATGAACGCGCGAACCCGGCCGGTTCCGGCGATGCCGCTGATTCGCGGACGGTTGGTCACGAAGCGCCGCCGGACGGCCCATTCGGCGAGGACGCGTGCCACCACGAGGGCGGAGATCATCGAGGCGAGGACACCGATCGTCAGCGTCACACCGAAGCCGCGGACGGAGCCGGTCGCCAGGAAGAACAGCAGCATCGCGGCGAGGATGGTGGTGATATTGGAGTCGATGATCGCCGACCAGGCCTTGTTGAAGCCCGTGGTGAGCGCCGGACTGAGGCCGGCCTTGGGGTGTTCCTCGTACTCCTCCCGCGCTCGTTCGTAGACGAGGACATTCGCGTCGATCGCCAGGCCGATGGCGAGCACGAAGCCTGCCAGCCCGGGCAGGGTCAGGGTGGCACCGAGCCACACGAGGATGCCGTAGGCGATGAGTGTGTAGGTGCCCAGCGCGAGGGTGGCCATGAAGCCGACGAGGCGATACACGAAGACGATGAACAGTGCGGTCAGGGCGAGGCCGATGATCGCGGCAGTGACCGAGGCGTCGATCGCGGCGGCGCCGAGGGTCGGGCCGATGGTGCGCTGCTCGATGGTGTCGACCGGGACGGGCAGAGCGCCGCCCTTGATCAGCACGGCGAGGTCGTCAGCCTCGGACTGGGAGAAGTCACCGGTGATGCTCGTGCTGCTGCCGCCCCCGGACTGGCACAGGCTGGGTTGGATCTGCGGGGCCGAGATGATGCCGTCGTCCAGGACGATGGCGATACGCTGACCGCCGGCGGTGTTGGCACACGCGGACTGCACGAGTTGGCCCCACGGCCCGCGGCCCTCGCCGCTGAAGTCGACATTCACGACCCACTGACCGATGCCGCCCTCGGGCTGTGCGGCGGTAGCGTCGCTGATGCCGTTGCCGTCGAAGGCGACCGGGCTCAGCAACAGCTCCTGGCCTGATTCGTCGGGCAGAACCGTCTGTCCTTCCTCCGGCTCGATGCCCTCGGTGGCGGGGGAGACGACCTCGCGGAATTCCAAGGTCGCGGTCTGGCCGATGACCTCGGCGGCCTGCTCGGGGTCTTGGACGCCTGGAAGCTCAACGATGATGCGGTTCTCGCCGGAGCGGGCGAGGGTGGGCTCGGAGACGCCCAGGGCGTCGACACGGCCGCGGATGACCTCCAGGGCCCGGTCGGTGGCGTCGCTGTCGGCATCGACGCGGTCGGTGGATTGGGCCTCGAGGACGATCTGCGTGCCACCACGCAGATCGAGGCCGAGATTCGGCGGGAAGTGCCACGCCGAGAATCCGGCGAGGACGACGACGAAGAACGCGGCGACGGCGCGCCAGCGTGACGGGGTCATGGTCATGGAGGGCTTTCAGATGGGCGGGGCAGGACGGCGCGGGTTCAACAGAACGCCGGAGGTGCTCGTCCGGCCCTGGCCCGTACCCGTCGTGCGACCTCGGCGCTGTGTTCCCCCCGCGACAGCAATGCCGTCGTCACCATGAGGAGCACGACCGCCGTCAGCACGGCCAACGGCAGATGGTCGGTCATGGCGGGAGCGTGATCGTCGGCGACGGTGGCCTGAGGCAGTGTCGCCCTGCTCGTCGTCGCCGTCCGGTCACCGGTCGCCACGGACGCGGCGGTGCCGCTGGTGCTCCGGGTCGGTGCGCCGGACTGGGTCAGCGCGGTGGCGCCCAGCAGTGCCACGAGGATCGCCGCGCAGCTCGCGATGATCCCCCAGACGGCGGGGCGGTTGTGACGCACTCGGCGAGTGTAACGGCCGGTGAGCCCGCGCGGGGGCGCGCCGGGCGGATCCGCGTGGTCGGTCGCTAGCGTGGAGTCATGACCGCAGGGATTCTGGGAACCAGTGGGATCGATGTCAGCGTCGTGGGGCTCGGCTGCAATGCCTTCGGCGCCCGCATCGACGCCGAGCGCACGCAGCAGGTGGTCGACGCCTGCTTCGAACAGGGCGTGACCTTCTTCGACACGGCCGATGTCTATGGCCTCGGCCAGAGCGAGGAGCTGCTGGGGCGGGCGCTGGGCAGCCGTCGCGATGACGTGGTGGTGGCGACCAAGTTCGGCATGGACCTGCAGGGTCTCAACGGCGACGATGGCGGATCGAGGGGCCGGCCGGAGTATGTGCGGCGGGCCTGTGAGGCGAGCCTGCGGCGACTCGGGACCGACGTGATCGACCTGTACCAGCTCCACACCCCGGATCCGTCGACGCCGATCGAGGAGACGCTCGGCGCGCTGGACGATCTCGTCCGCGAGGGCAAGGTGCGGGCGATCGGCTGCTCGAACTTCCAGGCGTGGCAGCTGGTGGACGCGCACTGGGTGTCGCGGACGCGCGATCTGGCCTCGTTCGCCACGGCGCAGAACGAGTACTCCCTCTACAACCGGACGGCGGAGGTGGAGCTCACGCCCGCCTGCGCCGAGCTGGGCGTGGGGCTGCTGCCCTATTTCCCGCTCGCTTACGGGCTGCTGACCGGTAAGTACCGCCGTGACACTCCGCCCGACGAGGGCACCCGGCTCGCCGAGGAGAACCAGCGCCGTCGTTATGACGCCGCTGACTGGGACACGATCGAGGCGCTCCAGAGCTTCGCCGATGCGCGGGGGATCTCGCTGCTCGACGTCGCGATCGGTGGCCTCGCCGCACAGCCGCAGGTGGCGAGTGTGATCGCGGGAGCGACCCGGCCCGAGCAGATCGCCGCCAATGTAGCGGCCGGTCGGTGGGCACCGAGCGACGCCGATCGCGAGGAGCTCGACCAGATCGGCCGTCCCCGGCACAGCTACACCACCTTCGCCCCCTGAAGGGACTGATGATGATGCGTTGTGGTCGTCATAGCGACCTCAATGCATCGACTTTCGAGTGGGCTCGGAACTGATGATGATGCGTTGCGGCTGCCATAGCGACCCCAATGCATCATCATCAGTCCCCGGACGACGCACAAATCCCAGCGGAGCTGGGGAGAGAAGATGGTGCGCCGGGTTGGGAAGCGCCTCACGGCGCGTGGCCGCTCGTAGCGGCTTATGTTGGGACCCGGGGCTTGCCGCAACCCGGCGCAGTCACCAGCGTATCGGCCATGGGGCCATGATCAAGCGCAGCGGACGTGGTCCATCGCACGCGATTCCCGCGGTCGTCTACTGCAGGGCACCGGCGCGCTCGAGTTCGGCTGCGTGGCGCAGATCGCGTGCGGTCTCCACCAGACGTGCCCCGCTGAGCGCGTCGCCGTCCTCGCACTGTCCGCGCCCCACACCCACGATGTGCGCGAAGGCCGCGGCACGGTCGAGGGTGATGTCCAGATGCTCGCCGACGATGCCGCGCACGACGATGTCGACCAGCCGGACGACCTCTTCGGGGCTCGGCGGCTCCACGACCCCGGCCAGCACCTCCTGGACCGGCGCGTAGGTCTTGCCGATCGCGAACTCGTGCGCCGCCCGCACGGGTTCGCGATGTACCCAGGTGCGCAGGACGTAGAGCCGCCAGAGCGCACCGGCGAGGGAGTCGGGCGATGCGAGGGACCACAGCTCGGCGATCGTGCCGATGCCCTCGGAATCAGCCAGGTGGAGCACTCGCTCGACCAGATCGGCATCCTCGTGGTCGCGCGGGCCACGGACGAGGAGGTGCGCCACGCGGTGTCCTGCCGCGGTGACCTCGGCGGGATCGGGGCGATCATCGGGTTGCGCCTCGAACAGACCGGCGCCCGGCAACGCCGGCTTATCGAAGTCCGCCATCGATGTCCTCCCTTCGGCAGGGGGACGACATTAGCCAACCGGTCAAGGCGGAATCGGAACGCCGCGACTCCGCGCCGATCTCGACGCCTGACGAGGCGTCGAGAGAGGGCAGCGTGCCGGGAGCCACCCGGACAGCCTAGTTCCCGGACATGGCGGCGGCGACAGGCGCGGCGACGATGCCCACCTGCCACGAGCGCGCTCCTTGCTCCAGGAGAGCGTCGCCGACGGACACCGCGTCGATGTGCGCGGGCGGGTCCCAGGCGAGTTGACGGATGAGTCCGGGGGAGATGAGGTTCTCGCTGGGCAGGTCGTGCTGTTCGGCGAGCTCGGTCACCACCGGCTTGGCCCGGGCGAGGCGTTCGGCCGCCTCGGGCCGCTTCTCGGCCCAGGCGCGCGGCGGTGGAGGACCGTCGTGGCGCTGTGAACTCGTCGGCAGATCCTTCTCGTCGAGTGCGAGGGCCTCCTCGACGGCGGCGTGCCAGTCGTCGAAGAAGCGACGGGGGCCGCGCCCGCGCATGGCTCGCGTCTCGCGCAGCGCCGTACGAGAGGTGGGGGCCTCGGCAGCGATCTCCAGGATCGCCGAGTCGGGCAGGATGCGCCCGGGGGTGACATCGCGTGCCGCGGCGATGCGGTCGCGGGTGTACCAGAGGGAACGGACGATGGCGAGCGACCGGCGGCCGCGCGCCTTGTGGAGGCCCGACGTACGGCGCCACGGCTCGCTGCGCTCGGGAGGTCCCGTGAACGCGAGCAGCGACTCGAACTCCTCTTGCGCCCAGGCGACCTTGCCGGTGCGTTCGAGGTCCGCCTCCACCATCGCGCGCAGCTCGACGAGGACCTCGACGTCGAGGGCGGCGTATTCCAGCCACGGCTCGGGCAGCGGGCGCGTGGACCAGTCGGCGGCGGAGAACTCCTTGGCGAGGCTCATCTGCAGATAGTGCTCGACGAGACCGGCGAGTCCGACCCGCGGCAGGTTGAGCAGCCGCCCCGCCAGCTCGGTGTCGAAGAGTGCGGAGGGACGCAGTCCCACCTCCGCGAGGCAGGGGAGGTCCTGGGTGGCGGCGTGCAGGATCCATTCGGCATCGCCGAAGGCTTCGTCGAGGGAGGTCAGATCGTCGAAGGCGGTCGGGTCGACGAGGAAGGTGCCGGCGCCCTCGCGGCGGATCTGCACGAGGTAGGCCCGTTGGGAGTAGCGGTAGCCGGAGGCGCGCTCGGCGTCGAGCGCGACCGGTCCGTAAGCCAGGGACAGTTCTGCCACGGCGCGGGCCAGTTCGTCATCGTCGTCGATCACGTGGCCGAGCGGCTCACGCAGGCCCAGTCGCGGCAGAGCGGGCTCGGCCACGGTCTCAGGGACGTCGTCGGTCACCTGTGAGACCCCCGTCGGTCATGGGCGGTACGGCGCAGGGGGATGACCCCCGGTGTCAGCGGTGGAAGCCCGGCGAGCTCGGCCAGCAGGTGCATCCAGGCCTGTGCGTGACATCCGGCGTCGGTGTCGGGATCGGGGGACCAGGAGGCGCGGACCTCGACCTGGGCCGAGCTGCCGTCCTCGGCCATCTGGCCGAAGCTGTCGGTGCGCACGACGGTGACGCTGCCGCTCGCGGCGTGGTAGCCGGCGCCCCCGGCGTCGAGGGCGTCGGTCAGCCAGCTCCAGCCGACCTCGGTCAGCATCGGGTCCGAGGCCATCTCCGGCTCGATATCGGCCTTGGCGAAGGTCACACAGCGGAAGCTACCCTCCCAGGCCTCGTGGCCCGCGGGATCGTACAGGCAGATGAAGCGGCCGGTGGCGACATCGTCCCCGGCGACCGCGAGATCGCCGCTGATCGCATAGGCGTATGGCGCGATGCGCTGCGGCGGAGGCATCACATGGATGGTCAGCTCCGGGCGGGCATCGACGCGCATGATCTGCTCGACCGCCCGCGTGAATGCTGCGGGCGTGCCGTCGACCTCGGTTCGCGCAGCCACACCGGTGATCCTAGGTGGAAAGAGGCCGACCTCGGGTCTTCGACACGCGGCGACACCTGACAGACTCGATACCGTGACCACCTCGATGCCCGTCAGTCCGTTCCTGCAAGCCTGCCGGGGTGAGCGTCCCGCGCACACGCCCGTGTGGTTCATGCGTCAGGCGGGCCGCTCGTTGCCGGAGTATCGAGCGGTCCGTGCCGAGGTGCCGATGCTCGAATCGTGCTTCCGCACCGATCTGGTCGTGGAGATCACGATGCAGCCGGTGCGTCGCTACGGAGTCGACGCCGCGATCTTCTTCTCCGACATCGTGGTGCCGCTCAAGGCGATCGGGGTGGATCTGGACATCGTCCCGGGGACCGGTCCCGTGGTCGCCGAGCCGATTCGTTCGGCGGAGCAGCTCACCGCGCTGCGCGATCTGGAGCCCGACGATGTCGGCACCATCACCGCTGCGGTCGAGGCGCTCGTCGACGAGCTCGGGGACACGCCCCTCATCGGCTTCGCCGGTGCCCCCTTCACCTTGGCCTCCTATCTCATCGAGGGCGGTCCGTCGCGCGATCACCGGCGCACCAAGCAGCTCATGTACAGCGACCCGGACCTGTGGCACGCGCTCCTCGGACGCATCGCGCGGATCGGCGGGCAGTTCCTGCGCCTGCAGGTGCAGCACGGGGCCCGGGCGATCCAGCTCTTCGACTCGTGGGCGGGAGCGTTGTCGTTGGAGGAGTACCAGACCTTCGTGCAGCCCCACTCGGCCGCGGTGCTCGCGGAGGTCGCCGATCTCGGCGTGCCGCGCATCCACTTCGGGGTCGGCACGGGCGAGCTGCTCGGCGCCATGGGCGAGGCGGGCGCCGATGTCGTCGGTGTCGACTGGCGGGTGCCGCTCGACGCGGCGACGCGGCGCATCGGTCCTGAACGCGCCGTGCAGGGCAACCTCGATCCCACGGTGGTCTTCGCACCGACCGAGGTCGTGCACGAGCGTGCGGCCCGGGTCATCGCGGCCGGCAAGGCCGCGCCGGGTCATATCTTCAATCTGGGCCACGGCGTGCTGCCGGACACCGATCCGGACGCACTCGCGCGGCTGGTCGACTTCGTGCACGAGTATCCGGTCGGCTGATGCGCGTCGGTGTCGTCGGGGCGGGGATCGCAGGGCTGACCTGTGCTCACGCGCTGCGCGAGGCGGGCGCCGAGGTCGTGGTCTGGGAGGCCGGCGACCGTGTGGGCGGCAAGCTGCGGCTCGAGGACATCGGGGGTCTGACCCTGGACCAGGGTGCCGAGTCGATGCTGGCCCGTCGTCCCGAGGGTCTGGAGCTGGTCGGGCGTCTCGGCCTCGGTGATCGGTTGGTGCATCCCGAGCCGGCGCCCGCGACGCTGTGGACCCGCGGTGCCCTGCGGCCGATGCCGCCGACCGTGATGGGGATTCCCTCGGATCTCGAGGCGCTGGAGGCGTCCGGGGTCCTGGAGGGGGCGGTGGAGCGCCACGACGTGCCCGTGCCCGGGGAGGACGTGCCCGTGGCCGACTTCGTCGCCCAGCGGGCCGGACGCGAGGTCGTCGACCGGCTCGTGGAGCCTCTTCTCGGGGGCGTCTACGCGGGGCACGCCGACCGGTTGTCGTTGCGGGCCACGGCGCCGATGATCGGCGCCCTCGGGTCCGACCCGATCGGCGCCGCGATCGCGCGCCGTGCCGAACAGCTCGCCGCCGGCCCCGCGGAGCCCGTGCTCGCCGGACTCGACGGCGGCATGGGGAGTCTGCCGGTGGCGCTCGCCGAAGACCTCGACATCCGGCTGAACTCCACCGTCCGCGGAGTGCGGCGAGAGAACGACGGGGGCTGGACGCTCGTGGTCGGTCCGACGACTCGCGCCGTGCGCGAGCGGTGCGACGCACTGGTGCTGGCCGTCCCGGCGCCAGCCGCGTCGCGCCTGCTCGGCGACATCGCGCCGGCTGCCTCCTTCGCTCTCGCTGGCATCGACTACGCCTCGATGGCGCTCGTCACCCTCGTGCTCGACGGCGCGGAGCTGCCCGAGGGATCGGGTTTTCTCGTGCCCCCTGTCGACGGGCGATCGATCAAGGCGGCGACCTTCGCCACCAACAAGTGGGCGTGGCTGGCGCGCGACGCCCAGGGAGCGAGCATCGTGCGCACCTCTCTGGGACGTGCGGGCGACGCCACGGCACTGCAGCGCTCCGATGACGAGCTCGTGACACTCGCGATCGCCGATCTAGAGTCCGCGCTCGCCGGAGTCGGCACGCTCGGCACCGTCGCCGCCTCGCGCGTTCAGCGGTGGGGAGGGGGGCTTCCGCAGTACGACGTGGGCCATCAGGAGCTGGTGGCGCGGATCGAGGCCGATATCGCCTCGGTGCCCGGCCTCGCCGTCTGCGGAGCGGCCTATCACGGGGTCGGCATCCCGGCGGTGATCGCCACCGCCCACCAGGCTGCCCGCGCCATCACGACGGAAGGGACAATGGACATATGAGCGTGCCGAATCAGGGGAAGCTGGCCAAGGAGATCAACGAGACGATCCGGTACACCATGTGGTCGGTGTTTCGCCTGGATCGTCCGCTGGGCTCGGATGACCGCGGGGCCGAGGCCGTGGAGGTCGAGGAGCTCGTGGCACGGCTCGCTGGGGACGATGTCGTGGTGCGAGGCGCCTATGACGTCAGCGGCATGCGTGCGGACGCCGATCTGATGATCTGGTGGCATGCGCCGACGGCCGAAGCACTGCAGGTGGCGTACAACTCCTTCCGGCGCACGGCCCTCGGCTCGCGGATGGTCCCCGTGTGGTCGCAGACGGCGCTGCACCGGCCGGCCGAGTTCAATCGTTCGCACATCCCGGCCTTCATGGCCGAGGAGGAGGTGCGCGACTGGGTCTGCGTGTATCCCTTCGTGCGATCCTATGAGTGGTACCTGTTACCCGAGGACGAGCGCCGCGACATGCTGCGCGAGCACGGCATGCAGGCCCGGCCCTACCCGGATGTACGCGCCAACACGGTGGCGTCCTTCGCGCTCGGTGACTATGAGTGGATGCTGGCCTTCGAGGCCGACGAGCTGCACCGCATCGTCGACCTGATGCGAGAGCTCCGCGCGAGCCGGGCGCGTCGTCACGTGCGCGAGGAGACGCCCTTCTACACCGGCCGCAAGCGCACCTGGACCGAGCTCACCGACCTCTGGCCCTGAGTCCCCCTGCGTGAGCGGTGAGCCACGCACCCCTCAAGCCCGCTTTCGTCTGGGCGGTGGATTATCCCGCACTCGAACGGTCGAAGTGCGGGATAGCTCACCGCCCGCGGAGGGGAACCGGTCAGTCGGCCTGGAGGTCGAGGGCGATGCCGTTGATGCAGTAGCGCTGGTCGGTCGGGGTGTCGTAGCCCTCGCCGCCGAAGACATGGCCCAGGTGCGATCCGCAGTTGGCGCAGCGGACCTCGGTGCGCAGCATGCCCATCGAACGGTCCTCGATGTACTCGACGCGATCCTCGGCGAGGGGCGCGTAGAAGGCGGGCCAGCCGCAGTGGGCGTCGAACTTGGTCTCGCTGCGGAACAGCTCGCTCCCGCAGGCGCGGCAACGGTAGATGCCGACCGTCGGATCGGTCTCATAGGAGCTGGAGAAAGGCCGTTCGGTGCCGCCCTGGCGCAGCACGTGGAACTCGGCGGCGCTGAGCTCCTCGCGCCACTGGTCGTCGGACTTCGCGACCTCGTAGTCGCGGCTCGCGTCGGGTGCGGACATGGGGATCAGATCTCCGTCTGTGCTTCGAAGGGCAGGTGCTCGAGCAGGTGCAAGGTGGGGACGTCGAGGGAGCGTCGGGCCCGTGAGGTCCAGTCCAGTTTGAGGAACTCGCGGACGAGGTGCGGCTCGGTGAGGATGATGACCTCGTCGGCCGAGGTCTCGGTCACCAGCTCCTTGAGCGCGTCGATCGGGTCGAGATCGGTGAGGCGGGCGGTCACCTGCTGACCGCGATCGCGCAACAGCCGGGCGCTTTCGTCGAGCTCGGCCTCGCCGGCCTGGTGGAGCTCCTGATCGACGACCGCCATGGTGTCCGGTTCGGTCATGGGCACGAACTGCCCACCGCCGAGGGCGCTCATCGACGATCCGAGGACCGCCGCCGAGCTCTCGATGGGCAGCAGGAGATGGTAGGTGACATCGTCATCGACGC
Organism: Aeromicrobium piscarium; assembly: GCF_007421815.1. Taxonomy (GTDB): domain Bacteria; phylum Actinomycetota; class Actinomycetes; order Propionibacteriales; family Nocardioidaceae; genus Aeromicrobium; species Aeromicrobium piscarium. The sequence continues at coordinate 163,059 of NZ_VLNT01000006.1, forward strand.
CCTCCTGCAACGACACGATCTGGTTCGCGTCCAGTTCGATCAGCTGACGTTCGATCAACAGCACCACGTTGTACATATACCGATCCTAGTCGGCGGTGGTCGTCTCCTGCTCACGAGCGCGGAAGTCCTTCGGTTCGAGCAGCAGCGATGCGAGGACACCGCCGATCAGCGACCAGAACGGTGCCGAGATGTTGAAGACCGTGACGCCGCTCATGGCGATGATGAGGGCGAAGAAGGCTCCCAGCTGGAAACGGCTCGCCGAGAAGCTCTCCTGGAAGGACCGCACCAGCACGCCGATCATCGCCAGACCGGCGACGGTGGCGATCAGCTCCGGCGGCAGGATCGTCACTAGCGCGACCGTGACCCCGGCGAAGACTCCGAACAGCCCGAAGAGGGTGCCGTTGACGACCGATGCGGCATACCGGCCCGAACGGTCCTCGCCTGCCTGGTCCGAGGAGCAGATCGCCGTCATCGGACCGGCGATATTGGCATTGTGGCCGCCGAAGACCGGGGCGAGCAGACCACCGATGCCGCTGATGATGGTCATGACGTTGAAAGGCGGCCGGTACTTCTCTGCCATGAGGACACCCATCGATTGGGCGTTCTCCGCCCCGATGACCAGCAGTGCGAGGGGGATCGCCACAGCGAACATCGCACCGAGATCGAAGGACGGCGCGATCAGCACAGGTGTGCTGAACCCGACTCCGCCGTCGAGGGTGCCGAAGTCGCCGAGAATGGCCGTGACGAGCACCCCGAGGGCCAGCGCGCCGACCACGCCAGGGACCCTCGGAAGGAAGCGGCTCAGGAGCACATAGCCGACGAGCGTCGCCCCAACGATGACCGGGGCGGCGACGGCGGAGTTGACGATGTCGATACCGAAGCGGATCAGCGCGCCGGCGATCATCGCCATGACGATGGGGAACGGTATCCAGTCGGCGAGTTTGCGCACCAGTCCGCTCATGCCGATCACCAAAACGATCAGACCGGCCATGAGGAATGCGCCGACCATCTCCGCGAAGCTGAAGTTCGGCAGAGCGGCCACGACCAGAGCGGCTCCCGGAATGGAGAAGGCCCCGCTGATGGGCTGCTGGTAGTAGAGGGCCAGCACGATGGAGATCAAGCCGCCGAAGAAGTAGATCCCGAAGATCCACGAGGCGATGACCTCGGCGCTGAGACCGGCGGCGCCGGCTCCACTGATGACGATCAGTGCGGGACCGGTGCAGCCGAAAATGGTCGCGATGACACCGGCGCCGATGGTCGCCGGGTTGAGATGGCGAGGAAGATCGCGCAGACCTGAGCGGAAGCCGGGGCCTCGCTCCATGAGTGGTCGTTTCGTCTCCGGCTCGACCCTGCCGGTGTTATCGGATGTGACCATGATGACTCATCTCTGTTGACGGCCTCTTCGCTGGGCCGCGGTGCTCAGGTGACGATCGGAGTAGGGGAGTTCGCGCCGGTCGTGACTGCTAGGTCGTAGTCGCCTGCGACGAGCTTGCGGCGCAAGATCTTGCCCACGGGGGACTTGGGGATCGCCTCGATGACGATGACCCGCTTGGGACGTTTGTAGGGGGAGAGCGGCGCCTCGCTGCGGACCCAGTCCTTGACGCGAGCGGCCACGGTCTCGGGATCCTCGTCGTCTCGTGTGGGAACGATGAAGGCGGTGACGGCCTGGCCCCACTTCTCGTCGGGGAGGCCGACGACGCTGACCTCCGCTATATCGTGATGGCGGACGAGGATGTCCTCGACCTCGACCGGATGCACGTTCTCGCCACCGGTGACGATCATGTCGTCGACCCGGCCCTCGACCCACAGATCGCCGTCCTCGTCGACCCGGCCGATATCGCCGGTGTGGTACCAGCCGTGGCGGATCGACTTCGCATCCGCATCGGGCCGCTGCCAATAGCCGGAGAAGGCCTCATCGGAGCGCAGGTCCACAGCGATCTCACCCTCCTGGCCTGGCGGCAGCGGCTCGTGGACCTCGTCGCTGGACGGGTCGACGACACGCCAGCGGCCGAACACACCGGGACGGCCCGCCGCGCCGGGCTTGGCCGCGGCGTCGTCGGCGATGGAGAAGGTGTAGACCTCGCTGGAGCCGTAGTGGTTGATGAACACCTCGGGCTGGAGGTGTTCGACCAGCTGCTCACACAGCGAGGAGGTCATCGGCGCGCCGGCGAAGGCCAGCTTGCGGACACTGCGTGCCACCCGTTCCATGTCGCCGCCGCCGTTGACCACGGACCAGAAGGCCGTGGGCACCAGGTAGAGCGCCGTGACCGACTCCTGTTCGATGAGGTCGACCGCCTCATCGGGGCGGAACACGGGCTGGACGACGAAGGTCCCACCGACCACGATCATCGACAGCAGCGAGCGCAGGCCCATCGTGTGATACATCGGCATGGCACCGAGCGTGATCTCGCCGGGCTGGTAGCGGGCTTGGACGACGTGGGCGACGGAGGCGGCATGCTCATTGCGCTGCGTGCGGGGGACTCCCTTGGGGCGCCCGGTGGTTCCGCTGGTGTAGAGCATCACGCTGAGGTCATCGGGTCCGACCTCGATGCCGGGGGTGGAGATGTCCGCCGCGAGGACGGACTCCTCGAAGTCGAGGCTGTCCGCGATAGCGCAGTCGCCGACGGTGAGCACTGCCGGTCGGGCCGGGGCCTCGGCGAGCACGGTGCGGGCCAGGTCCGCCGCCACCGTGTCCACGACAACCACCTTGGGGGCGGAGTCGGTCAGACAGTGCGTCAGCTCGGGCACGCCGAGCCGGATGTTGTAGGGCGTCGACATGACGCCGAGCTTCTGGAGGGCCAGATGGGTCGACGCCATCTCCTCGCTGTTGGAGAGGAAGAGCCCCACGCGATCGCCGCGTTCCACGCCGAGCGAGGTCATCAGATTCGCGATCTGATTGGTGCGCCGGTCGAGCTCGCGGTAGGTCAGTCGTCGCTGGCCGGCGAAGGCGAGCCGTTCGGGGAAACGTTCGGCCGTCCAGGTGAGGGTCGTGCCGAGGTCCATGATCAGTTCCTTCCGAGGACCCGGCGCACCAGCGTCCGGATCCGGGATCGAATGAGGGTGAACATGATAGAGAGCGCGCTCGCGGGGGCTGCCTCGACGGGAGCCTCGCCCCGGGAGGCGGCGTCGATATTGGCCGCGAACTGGTGGAACATGTCGGTGCTGACGTCGTTGACGAGGCCGCGCCCGAATTGGGCGATGCGGCCGACCATGTGCAGTTCGGCGACCGCGCGCAGATCGGTGCCGCCGTCCTGTCGAGACTCCGCCGTGAGGTCGACGACCGCGGCCACGTCTCCGGACGAGGCATCGGCGGCCTGGCCGATGACCTTCACCCGGTGGGTGGTCTCGTCGCGTTCGAGGATCTTGACATCGCCGAGGAAGGCGAGGCGGACGGGTCCCAGGCTGACGCGCATGCGGCCCTTGTACTGGTCGTCGCCGAAGTCGGCGATGATCTCGGCTCCCGGCAGGCAGGTCGCCAAGGTCTGAGTGTCCTCGATGATCTCCCAGATGTCCTCGATGGGAGCCTCGGCGCGGGTGTCGACGACCACGATCGCCGTCGGCTCGCCGGAGGGGACGGCGATATCGGCCGGACCCGAGGCCGCCTCGGCCGATTCCAGCTGGGCGGGCGTCCCGGGGCCGCCGAGGCTCGCGCGGGGGAGCCTCGGTTCTGCGTGGCCGCAGTTCCTGGGGCCCGGTACGCCCTGCGGGAACTGCTCGGCGATATCGGCGACCGCGTCGACGATATTGCGGTAACCGGTGCAGCGGCACAGGACGCCGGAGAGCCGGTCGGGGAGTTCTTCGGCCTCGATACCGGGTTCGGAGCTGAGCAGGTCGTAGGCACTCATGATCTGACCCGGTGTGCAGAAGCCGCATTGCAACGCGTGATGCGCGCCGAAGGACTCCTGGAGCGGATGGAGGTCGGTGGGTGTTCCCATGCCCTCGACCGTCACGATCTCCGAGCCGTCCACCTGGCAGGCGAGGATCAGGCAGGAGCGTGCGGCGTCGCCGTCGACCATGACCGTGCACAGGCCGCAGACGCCGTGTTCGCAACCGAGGTGCGTGCCGGTGAGGCCGAGGTGATCGCGCAGGGCGTCCGCGAGCGTCACCCGGGGAGCGACGTGCACGGTGGCGGGGCGGCCGTTGACGGTGAGGTCGACCCGGAGCAGCTCATCGGCCTCGCACCGGGTGACCGCGGAGTCCGTGTTCTCGCGACGTCGTCGCCAGCGGTCGACGACCGAGGCCGCCTGATCGAGGAGCAGGGTCATCGGGATTGTCCTTTCCTGCTGTCGTGGAAGGCGGCGACGAGTTCGCGACCGCCCAGAACGCGGACCAGGCGGCGGCGGTATCCCGCGCTCGCGTGCTTGTCGCCGCCGGTGGTGACGAGTTCGCGGGCCGCGTCGGTGAGAGCTTCGGCGACCGCTGCGGGGGCGTCGGTATCGGCCGCCGTGCGCAGCGGCTCGGCGACGATCTCGGTGACATCGAGGAGCCGGGGACGATCCGCCACCCCGAAGGCGCCGAGCAGCGCCTGCACGACCCGGTCACCCTCGGTCTGCACCATCGTGGTGATGCCGACGAGGGCGAAGTCGCCGTGTCGGCGGGCCATCTCGGCGAAGCCGAAACCCTGACCGCGGCGGGCGCGGGGCACGGTGACATATCGCAGCACCTCGCCGGGTTCCAGGGCGGTGGTCATGGCGCCCCGGAAGAACTCCTCGGCGAGTAGTTCACGGTCACCCGCCGGTCCGGTGATCCCGAGCCGGGCGCCCAGCGTCAGCATCACGGCCGGCAGTTCCGAGGCGGGATCGGCGTGGGCGAGTGAGCCGCACACCGTGCCCCGGCTGCGGATCTCCCGGTGCCCGATCCAGGGCAAGGCCCGCGACAGCAGGGGCACCCGCAGATCCGGGTGACGCTCCACGGCGCGCTGACGTACGGCTGTCCCGATCCGCACCACGTGCGCGCCGACCTCGATGTGCTGCCAGGCCGGGACCCGTGAGATGTCCACGAGGGTCGGCGGGCGGCCGAGGCGCATCGCCAGCACCGGCATCAGCGACTGACCGCCGGCGATGATCTTGGCCTCTCCCTGTGCGAGTGAGAGTTCGGCGAGCACCCCCTCCGGCGAGGTCGGGCGCACATAGGAGAACGGGGCAGCCTTCATGTCAGCGGTCCCGGAACTGCGGCGTGCGCTTCTCGCCGAAGGCGGCCACGCCCTCGGCGAAGTCCTCGGTGGCGCGCAGCATCGAGTACGCCTTGCGCTCCAGCTCCACACCGGTCGCGAGGGGTCCGTCCACGCCGCGGTCGAGGACTTCCTTGGCGGTGCGCAAGGACACTGCCGAGAAGCCCAGCAGCGTGGTCACGACGCGCTCGACCTCGCTCTCCAGGCCGTCGCGGTCCTCCGGTGCGCTGGCGACGAGGCCCCAGTCGAGGGCCTGCTGTGCGCTGAAGCGTTCACCGGTGAGGATGTGGTACTTGGCACGCGAGAGGCCGATGAGGCGCGAGAGCCGCTGGGTGCCTCCCGAGCCGGGCATCATGCCCAGCTTCATCTCCGGCAGCGCGAAGGAGGAGCGCTGCGTGGCCAGGCGGATATCGGTGGAGAGGACGAGCTCGAGGCCGACGCCGAAGCAGTAGCCGTCGATCGCGGCGATCACGGGCTTCTGCGAGCGCGAGGCCGCGGTGATGTCGTGGCCGAGATCGGTGAGGTCGAAGGGAGCGACCTCCATGAACCCGGCGATATCGCCGCCGGAGGTGAAGTGCTCGCCGTCGCCGCGGATCACGACGACGCGGATGTCCCGGTCGGCGTCGATCTCGGCGAAACGCTCGGCCATCAGGGCGCGCATCTCCATCGTCACGACATTGAGACGTCCGTGGTCGAGCGTCAGATTCGCCACGCGGCCGTCGTGGCTGCGCTCGAGGTGGATGGTGCCTCCGGTGGTGGGCATGCTGGTCCTTTCAGTCGTTGAGATGCAGCAGATCGTGCAGGACATTCGGGTGGAGCGGCAGCGAGTCGATCCGGACCCCCCGGTGGCGCAAGGCATCCTCGACCGCATTGGCGAAGGCGACCGGGAAGCTCATGCTCGCGCCCTCGCCGGCTCCCTTCGCGCCGAGCCGCGTCATCGGTGACGGGGTCTCGATATGCGCCATCGTGAGGGGGAACATCGACTCCGCCGTAGTGGGGATCAGGTAGTCCATGAAGGTCGACACCGGCTGGCCGGCATCGGAGTAGGCCATCTCCTCGTACATGGCGCCTCCCAAGGCCTGGACCATCGCCCCGTGCACCTGCCCCTCGAACAGAGTCGGGTTCAGGATCGTCCCCGGATCGTGGATGCTGACCACATCGTCGATCGTGATGTCGAGGGTCTCCGGGTCGATCCGCACGCTGACGAGATCGGCGACGAAGCCGTAGCAGAGTGACGAGTTGACCTGATCGGTGCGCGAGGGCGCCTTCGCCTGCGGGGGAGTGAAGGCGACATTGACCTCGAGGGTGGCGTCCTCGCCCTCGGGCAGTCGGCCCGGATCCCAGTGGACCAGGCCGGCCGCGTGCTTGAACAGCACGGACGTGTCGGGGTCGTCGATGATCCGTACGCTGCCCTGGTGCAGCTCCAGGCGGTCGGGGCTGGTGTCCAGGATCACCGCGGCGGCCTTCGTGATGCGGTGGGCGATCTCGCGTGAGGCATCGACCAGTGCCGAGGTGAGCAGCGGGGAGAAACGTGAGGAGTAGCTGCCTGAGGTGATCGTCCAGGCGGTGGTCGCGGTGTCCATCTCGACGGTGGGGATCACCTGCTCCTCGGGCAGGTCGAGCTCTTTGGCGACCACCTGCCGCGCGACGGTGGCATGTCCCTGACCTTGCGGCACGGTGCCGAGGGTGATCCCGACGATGCCCTGGGGGTCGACGCTGAGGTGCACGTGCTCGGTGGAGCCGGACTTGCCGCGTCCCGGGGGACGGTTCTCGGCCGGGGTCGCGAGGCCGACATAGCCGATATTCGTCCCCGAGGGCTCGACGATGAGGGCGACACCGGTCCCGACGAGTTCGCCGCGGGCTCGCGCCTCCTCCTGCCGTGCGAGCAGGGCGCGGTAGTCCGAGCGCTCCTCGAGCAGTTCGACCACACGCTGGTAGTCGCCGGAGTCGTAGATACCGCCGGTCGGGGTGGCGTAGGGGAAGGCATCGGCATGGATCAGATTGCGCTTGCGGAAGTCGAGCCGGTCCATGCCCACGGTGCGCGCGGCGGTGTCCATGATCCGCTCCAGCGCGAAGTAGAGCTGCTGCCCGCCGAATCCCCGGTTCAGTCCCGTGGGGCACTTGTTGGTGACGACGGCACGTGAACGGAGCCGCACGGTGTCGATGCGATAGGCGCCGGTCATGTTGCCGAAGCACCGGTAGAGCGTGGCGGGCTCCGGGGGCCGTAGGTAGGCGCCGACATTCTCGACGAAGTCGATGTCGATGGCCTCGATGATCCCGTCCGCGTCGACAGCGGCGCGCACCTTCATGTGCCGGTCGGATCCCGACGAGCTGGACAGCAGATGCTCCGAGCGATCCTCGGACCACCGCACGGGGCGCTGGGCGTGGCGCGATGCGAGTGCCATGAGCGCCATATAGGGATAGATCCCGGACTTGATGCCGAACGAGCCTCCGTTGTCGGCCGGGACATGCAGTCGCAGTTGGGAGGTGGTGACGCCGAGCGCGCCGCACAGGACCGGGACCATCGAGAACGGTCCGTGGAAGTTGGACCAGATCTCGACCTCGGGTCGCTCGGGATCGTCGATCCAGGTGGCCACGACGCTGTAGCACTCCATCGGAGTTGAGGAGTATCGAGGGAAGTAGTAGTCGCCCTCCACGATGTGCTCGGCAGCGGCGAAGGCATCGTCCACCTCGCCGAAGACGAAGGTGCGGTCGCTGGCCACATTGGTGCCGGCGTTCTCGTGCAGCAGGGGTGCCTCCGCGGTGGTGGCCTCGAGCGCATCGACCACGACCGGGTGGAGGTCGTAGGCGATGTCCACCAGCTCCGCGGCGTCCTCGGCGGTGTAGCGATCGGTGGCGACCACGACGGCCACCGGTTCTCCGACATAGCGCACCTTGTCGGTGCCGGTGGGGTAGTAGTCCATCGGTGCGCGCAGCGAGAGCGGGAAGGGACTCAAGGCCGCGGCGACCTCCTCAGGCCCGATCACGGCCGCGACACCCGGGTGTGCGCGTGCGCGGGTGAGATCGATCGAGGTGATGGAGGCGTGAGCATGGGGACTGCGGACCACGGTGGCCACCAGCGTGCCCGGCAAGGGGTCCAGATCGTCGAGGAACGCGCCCTTGCCGGTGACGAGTCGAGCGTCCTCGAGCCTGGCCATCGTGCTCACGGGTTCTCCTCCATCGCCTGACAGTTCTAAATGGACCGTATGAAACATACGGTGTGAACAAGACCGTAGGCCTAGGATGGTGCTATGTCAAGGGAACGCCTCAGCGCCACCTCGTTCGTGGTCCTGGGCTTGATCGCATTGCGCGGGCCGTCCACGTCCTACGACCTGAAGCGGGCCACTGGCCACTCGATCGGCTACTTCTGGCCGTTTCCGCACGCTCAGCTGTATTCCGAGCCACGTCGCCTGGTCGAGGCGGGCCTGCTGACCGTGCAGGAGGAATCCGACGGCCGGCGACGACGCACGTTCTCGATCACCGCCGAGGGTCGTGAGGCCCTGGCGGAGTGGCTCGATCAGCCCATCACGGAGCCCATGCAGATCCGCGACGTCGCCGAGCTCAAGCTGTTCTTCAGCGAGCTGCTGAGCCTCGATACCAAGCGCCGGATGGCACGCGACCAGATCCGCCAGCACACGGAGCGGTTGGAGGAGTACCACGCGATCCAGAAGCGGTTCGGCGGACGTGAGGACATCGCTCCTCGCCTCGTGCCGCTGGACCTCGGTATCGCGATGACCGAGGCGGCCCTGGCGTTCTGGGACGAGTTCGCGGAACGGCTGGACGCGGAGCGGGATTGACCGTCGGTCGTGGGGTCAGCTGCGGGCGCGGAGCCAGCGGGTCAGCAGCACGTCGTCGACCTCCAGCAGGTGGCCGAGTGACAGCGACCGTCCGGCGAAGTGGTCCGAGTGCGCGATGCGGGGCCCGTGACCGGCGGTGAGCAGGGGAGCGATCGTCAGGCACAGCTCGTCGACGAGATCGTCGGCGGTGAGTGCGCCGTGCAGGGACGGTCCGCCCTCGCAGAGGACGCGTCGTAGGCCGCGGTCGTGCAAGGCCGCCAGTGCGGTCGGCAGGTGGACCGCCTCTTCGCCGGCGACGACGACCTCCATCACCTCGGCCAGTTCCGCGCGGCGTTCGGGAGGCGAAGCGGCCGAGGTGATAACGATCTGCCCGGGTGCCACCAGGGCCTCGGGAAGATCGAGGCTGCGGCTCACGACGGCAATCGGGGGCACGGGGTCGAGACCGAGCCCGGCCCTGATCTCGGTGTGGACCTCGTCGGCCTCGACCGGGGCGTAGCCTTCCGCCCGCGCTGTCCCGGCGGCCACGAGAACGACATCGCACAGCGAGCGCAGGACCGCGAAGACGGTGGCATCGGGGTCGCCGCCGAGTGCGCCGGACAGCCCGTCCTCGGCCGTGGCCGAGCCATCGACGGAGGCGGCGAAGTTCATCCGGACCCAGGGCCGGTCCAGGTCATCGGGGTACGCGTAGCGGCGTGCCAGATCGGCCGTGTCGAGCATGTGAACAGCCTAGGGCGCCGACAGCCGCCAGGTGGCGGTACGTGGCCAACGCTACGTCCCGGGTGGCGGTACGTGGCCAACGCTACGTCCCGGGTGGCGGTAGGTGGTCAACGTTTTCGGCGTGGTTGGGGTTGATGAGGTACCGCTGCTCGGAGGGTGAGGTTGATGAGGTACCGCCCACGCGAGGGTTGGGGGATGACTTACGGGTCAACGGCGGCGCAGGAACCAGGCGAAGATCGGCGCGCCGGCCAGGATCATGAGCAGCCGGACGAGCTGGGCCGCCGTGACGAAGGTGAGATCGCCGCCGGTCGTCGTCGCGATCGCCAGCACGGCGGAGAAGCCCCCCGGGGTCGTGGCGAGATAGCCGTCGAGAGGGCTGAGATCGGTGACATGCGCGAGCCAGGCGCCGAGTGCCGCGCACATGATCATGACGATGACGATGTTCAGCAGAGCAAGCGGTAGCAGGGACCGGATCGTCGCGAAGGCCGCGCGGGTGAACCGCAGTCCCACGGAGAGCCCGATCAGCACGAAGGCCGCCTGCTGGAGCGCATTCGGCACACCCACGGCGCCGAACCAGCCGTGCACGATCGCGGCGACGAGCATCGGCCCGAAGACTCCTCCCGCGGGCAGGCGGGCGAGACGCCCGAGCACCAGCCCCACGGCCACGCTGAATGCGGTGAAGAGGAGTGCCGGCAAGAGGTGCTCGGTGCTAGCGATTCGGGCCGAGCCTCCCGAGTCTGAAGGATGGAACACGAGATTCACGATGAACGGCAGCGACGCCACGATGATGACGACCCGCAGGTACTGCAGGACGGTCACCACGCGGTCGTCGGCCCCCAGGTCGCGCGACATGACGGTGAGGCCAGAGGCGCCGCCGGGTACGGAGGAGAAGACCGCCGTCTCGCGGGTGATGGTGCCGCGGGCGCTCAGCATGAGCCCGAGGACGACGCTGCCGAGGATCGTGGCTACGCTCACGAGCAGGACGACCGGCCAGTCGCCGCCGATGCTGCGCAAGGTGTCCAGGTCGATGCTGGCCCCGATGGAGGCCCCGAGCATCGCCTGTCCCAGCAGATAGAGCGGCTCGGGGAACCGCAGCTCCTGGCGCAGGACCAAGGAGAAGGCGAGTGCACCGGCGAGGGAGCCGATCAGCGTGGCCGCGGAGACGTGCAGGAGCTCCAAAACACCGATGAGCACTGCGACGATCGCCGCGAGCAACAGTACCCTCCCGGCGCGTCTCACCCGTTGAAACTAGCGAACCCGTCATGTCGGGGCACAGGTGCCCCGACATGACGGGTTCGGTGCGGAACCTCTCAGGCGAACATGGCCTCCAGGGGGACCAACTCCACGGCACCGACGGCGTAGCGGGCCAGGAGGACCTGAGCGATCTCCTGCTCGGCTCCGAGTGGCTCCGCGACCGCGACGGCCCCAGCCTCGGTGGCCAGCTCCGCGACGCGATCGGGCAGGACGCCCGGTGCGAGGAACAGCATGCCGACCGCGATGTGACGGCGTCCGTCCGCACGATGCTGGCGCACGGCCTCGCCGGCGGCGGGCGGCACACTCGACGCGAAGGCGGCGATCGTGGGCAGGCGGTGGTGGGCGCCCCACGCTCGCGCGGCTCGCGAGATCATCGCATTGGCGAGCGGATCGGAGGAGCCGGCACCGGCCAGCACGAGCGCGTCGAGCTCGCGGACCCGGTTCTCCCGCAACGACTCGCGCAGGCGGCGGTCGAGCACGTTGAAGAAGGCCGACTCGATGCCGAGCACCTTCGTGACGTGGACGGACAGTCCGCTGTGCCGCTCGGTGGCGGCCTGCGCGGCCTGGGGTACGTCGACCTTGGCGTGATAGGCCTCGGTCAGCAGCAACGGGACGACCACGATCTCGGAGTAGCCCTCGGCGACAAGACCGTCGACGACCTCGTCGAAACCGGGCTCGCAGAGGTCGAGGAATGCCGTCTCGATGCGGAGATCGGGACGCATGCAGCGCGCGAGCTCCGTCAGGGCATTGATCGTGGCGGCCGATCGAGGATCGCGGCTGCCGTGGGCAAGAGCAACGAGTGCTGGTGCGGTCATGCTTCCCTCCTTCCGGGATGGGTGGTGATGGTGGCGGGGTTGAGTTGGCCGATGAACTTCAGGCTGAAGGCGCGCAGGCAGCTGCGACACTCCCAGGCTCCGTGGGTCTCGCCGTGCGGACGAAGGTCTTCATCGGCGCAGTACGGGCAGTGGTACGGCATGGCCCTCGCGCTCATCGGAGGAGCTCCTCATCGGCGCGGGCGACCCAGCCGGCGAAGGTCTCGTCGCCGTCGCGCTGCTCCAGATAGGTGCGCGCGAGCTTCTCGACGTAGTCGGGGAGCTGATCCGCGGTGACCTTGTGGGCTCGCAGCTTGCGGCCGAAGCTCGCGTCGAGCCCGAGCGCCCCGCCCAGGTGCACCTGGAAGCCCTCGACCTGATCGCCGTTCTCGTCGACGACGAGCTGGCCCTTGAGGCCGATATCGGCGGTCTGGATGCGGGCGCAGGAGTTCGGGCAGCCGTTGACGTTGACCGTGATGGGGCTGTCCAGCTCGGGTACGCGGTCCTCGAGCTCGGTCACGAGCTCGGCGGCGCGCTGCTTGGTCTCGACGATCGCGAGCTTGCAGTATTCGATGCCGGTGCAGGCCATCGTGTTGCGGCGCCACTGCGACGGGCGGGCCCGCATGCCGAGCTCGTCGAGGGCCGCGACGAGGGACTCGACTCGGTCCTCCTCGACGTCGAGCACGAGGATCTTCTGCATCGGCGTCGTCGCGAGGCGGTTCGAGCCGTGGGCCTCGGCGACGTCGGCGATCTGACGCAGCAGCGTGCCGGATACACGGCCCACGCTCGGTGCGGCGCCGACGTAGTAGCGTCCGTCCGTCTGCTGGTGGACGCCGACGTGGTCCGAGGGCGTGGTGGGGGCACCGGGATCGTCGAGGTCGATGAGCTCGCGCTTCAGGTACTCGTCCTGCAGCACCTCGCGGAACTTCTCGATGCCCCAGTCGGCGAGGAGGAACTTCAGCCGGGCACGCGAGCGCAGGCGGCGGTATCCGTAGTCGCGGAAGATGCTGGTGACGCCCTCCCACACTTCGGGGACCTCGTCGAGCGGCACCCAGACGCCGAGCCGCTTGGCGAGCATCGGATTGGTGGAGAGGCCCCCGCCGACCCACAGGTCGAAGCCGGGCCCGTACTCGGGATGGACGGCGCCGATGAAGGCGATGTCGTTGATCTGCGGCACGACATCGTGCCCGGGATGGCCGCTGATCGCGGACTTGAACTTGCGCGGCAGGTTCGAGAAGGCCTGATCGCCGATGTAGCGGCTCTCGATCGCGTCGATCGCGGGCCGTCCGTCGATGATCTCGTCGGCGGCGACGCCGGCGACGGGGCTGCCGAGGATGACGCGAGGGCAGTCACCGCAGGCCTCCTGGGTGGACAGGCCGACGGCCTCCAGCTCCTGCCAGATCGTGGGCACGTCGCGGACGTCGATCCAGTGGAACTGGACGTTCTGGCGGTCGGTGAGGTCGGCGGTGTCGCGGGCGTAGCGCGTCGACAGGTCGGCGATGGTGCGCAGCTGGGCGACCGTGAGCTGGCCGCCGTCGATGCGCACGCGCAGCATGAAGTAGCGGTCGTCGAGCTGTTCCGGCTCGAGGGTCGCGGTCTTTCCGCCGTCGATACCGGGCTTGCGCTGCGTGTAGAGGCCCCACCAGCGGAAGCGTCCGCGCAGATCGCCCGGGTCGATGGAGTCGAAGCCGCGGTGCGCGTAGATGTTCTCGATGCGAGCGCGGACGTTGAGCGGGTTGTCGTCCTTCTTGGACTGCTCGTTGGCGTTCAGGGGCTCGCGGTAGCCGAGGGCCCACTGGCCCTCGCCGCGCTTGCGGCGGGGCGTGCGGGGCCGGGTGTCGGTGCCGGATGCAGATGCCATGAGTCTCTTTCGGGACAGGAGCGCACGGCAGGGCTCAGACGCGGGGAGATGCCGCGCGACCGGTTTGCGGGGAGGCAGAAGGGGTCGCTGGTATCAGCGACACATCATCGAACGCGCACGACCGAGGTCCACGTGGAGGCGTTCCACGAGCCAGACGGTCTGTGCGGTGAGCATGGAACCAGCATGCTGCTGGGGAGAGTCCGACACAAACTCCAATCTCACAATGTGGATGTAGTGTCCGAGGAGTGAGATAAGTCGGCTGCCTCGGGTGCCACGAGGGAGATCGCGAAGGCGGCTGCGGCGGTCACGGCGAGGAGCGCGATGGCGGCCCCCGCGGCGATGGCCCAGGGCACCAGTCCGGCCGCCGCCGCACCCAGTGTGACAGCCGGATTCGCTGCGATGACGAGGACGATCGAGGTTCCGGAGCCGGCGGCGACGACCGGGACCGCGATGAGCCCCTCGGCCCCCGCGCCGTCGACCGCCAGGACCGCCCAGGCCGTGAGCACCCCGGTGAGCACTGTGACCAGCGCCACATGGGTCCAGCTGGGTTCCGCGAACAACAACGGCTCGCCGATCCGTGCGCCGAGGGCCGAAGCGCCGAAACCCGCCACCAAGGCTGTCGCGAGTTGCACCACCAGGGTCGGCAGGAACTCGGCGAAACGGGCCCGGCCGACCAGGGCCAGGGGGAGTGCCCACGCGGCGTTGACCTCCGCCAGGCCGGAGTGCTCCGTACTGCTCGCGCTGCGCCCGAACCAGGCGAGCAGCACGGTGGTCGCGGCGACGGCTGCCACCGCGAGCACTGCCGAGGAGGCGTGCAACGCCAGGATCGCGGCGATCGTGAGCACGAAGGAGGTCGTGCCCGCCATCAGAAGCCGGCGGCCGAGCGGCGGGGTCATGCGCGGACCACCCGCGACGAGCGGCTCGGGAGACAGTGGAGCTGGATGTCCATACCGCACACGGTAGACGGCCCGCGCGCTGTGGCGCGTGAACGAATCGCGCCTGCCGCCCTCGCGCTCCTCGCCTCGCTACCGTGGGGGCATGGCCACCAACGACTCGGTCGGCCGCCCGGGTGTGGTGGACGAGCTCAAGCGTGTGGTCGCGCGTACTTTCGCCGCGTGCATCCGTTACCGGGTCACCGGGATGGCGGCAGAGGCGGCGTTCTTCGCGATCCTGTCGCTGCCGCCGCTGATCTTCGGCCTCGCCGGGTCGATCGGCTTCATCGCCGCACGGTATGACGTGGCGCAGCTGGACCTGTTCCGTCAGCGGATCATCGACCTGACTTCGCAGGCGCTCAATGACGCGACGGTGGACGCGATCATCGTCCCGACCCTCGACGAGGTGCTCAGCGGGGGAGGGCGCATCGATGTCATCTCGGTGGGCTTCGTGTTGGCGCTGTAGTCGGGCTCGCGAGCGCTGAACGTGTTCATCGACACCATCTCGATCATGTACGGGCTCGGCGGTCACCGGGGGATCGTCAAGACCCGCGTGCTCTCCTTCAGCCTCTACATCGTCGCCTTGGCGATCGGGATCGTCCTGGTGCCGCTCGTGCTGGTCGGGCCGGTGCTGGTGGGTCAGTGGATACCGGAGAACTGGCGCTGGCTGAGCGTCCTCTATTGGCCGGGTGTCCTCCTGCTGTCGACGGGATTCCTCGCGATGCTCTACCACGTCTCGGTGCCCGTGCGGCAGCCGTGGCGCATGGCGCTTCCCGGTGCGGTGTTCACCGTCGCGATGTGGATCCTGGGGAGCTGGCTGGTGCGCTGGGTGCTGGACTTCAGCGATGGAGGC
This sequence comes from Aeromicrobium piscarium, assembly GCF_007421815.1. GTDB lineage: Bacteria > Actinomycetota > Actinomycetes > Propionibacteriales > Nocardioidaceae > Aeromicrobium > Aeromicrobium piscarium. Next base: position 178,455 of record NZ_VLNT01000006.1, read on the forward strand.
ATGTCGATCTTCGGGCCGCTTGCGGCACCGATCGCGTTGCTGCTGTGGCTGTTCGTCATCGCGATCTCGGTACTTATCGGTGCGGCGCTCAACGCCTCGGTGGCCGGAATCCTGCGCGAGCGCGCCGATCCCGCCCCCACCTGACCCTCCCGGTCCGAGATTTGGCCGGTTGTGGCCCGTTACTCACGAGGAGAACGGGCCACAAGTGGACAAAAGTCGCGCGTCCGCGGGATCACTCCGGGAGCTTGGAGACGGTCACCCAGGGAGCGCCGTCGGTGACCTTCTCGAGCTCCTCGCAGGTGAGCTCGATCGCGGAGTTCCCCGTGCCGCAGGCGGGGAAGACGCTCGGGAAGCGCCGCATAGAGGTATCGAGGTAGACCGTCGCGGAGTCCGGATTGCCGAAGGGGCACACGCCGCCAGGCTCATGGCCGGTGAGGCGCTCCACGTCGTCGCCCTTGAGCATCGACGCCTTCAGCCCGAACTCGCGCTTGAACGCGGAATTGTCGAGGCGTGCGTCGCCGGCCATCACCACGAGGACCGCGGTGTCCGGCTCGGGACCGCGGAAGCTCAACGTCTTGGCGATCCGGGCGGGCTCGACCCCGAGAGCGGCCGCGGCCAGCTCGACCGTCGCACTGGACTCGGTGGTGACGACGATGTCCTCGGCGCGTCCGTGGGCGGCCAGGTGGGCGCGGGCGATCTCCAATGACATGGCTCGATCGTACGAGTGTCAGGACGACGCGGATGCTGTGGAGGCACTCTCCGGATCATCGAGGAAGTCGAGGGTGGGCACGTAGAACAGGCTTCCGGTCACGGCCGTGGAGAAGTCGAGGATGCGGTCGTGGTTGCCCGGCGGATCGCCTACGGTGACTCGCCACGGGGCAATCAGAAGATCCAAATCTTAGGCGTAACGGCCGCCTTGCCCGCATATGACAAGCCCGGGCGTGTCACCGCAACCGGGTCAGAAGTTCGACATGGTCTCAATATCGAGAACAGAAACCCCGACCGTCGGGTGATCCCGAGACCGAGGTCTCTGGCGCGTTACTTGGGGAAGTGCGGCGCACCGGAGACGATACCTCTGGGGAGTGGGTCCACATCACCCCCTCCAGAAGTGGCGGCCAAAGCTGGAGTCGCAGCAAGAGAGGCCACCCACATGGCTACTCGTCGACAGACGCGCACCATTCGCCGTGGCGGTGTGACGGTCCGTGTTACGACCACGACCACCACCGCCCCGGCCAGGTGACCATCAAACGCACCATCCGCTAGCCGGATGAGCGCGAGAACGGGCGAGGAGATGTGGCTCTCGCCCGTTTCCCGTCCAAGGGGTATGTGCGCGTTCCACAGTGGCGTGAGGCGAGATGAGAAGAGGCCCCCGGATGAATCCGGGGGCCTCTCGATGGTGGGCGATACTGGGTTTGAACCAGAAATCTGGCGTTTCGCGGATAGCGCCTAGCGCCATCCTCGCATCATGATTTAGACTGAAATAGCAGTCAATAATGCGATGGACATGAGTGGACAGTTCTGCCCAACTTGGACCGTTCAAGGACTACGCAAGGACTACGAAGGACTACGCAAGGACTACGAAATCGGGGGGCGGCTGGAGTGTCGCGCAGTATGGAGAAGAGAGCCTTCGGTCAGATCTCGAAACTGGCGAGCGGCCGCTTCCAAGCACGCTACGCCGATCCTGACGGGCGAACCTCCGCGACGGGGACCCGACTGCGGCACAAGGCACCGCACACGTTCGAATCGCGCGTGGACGCCGAGGCGTGGCTCGCGGACGAGCGTCGTTTGATCTCGAGTGGGGAGTGGACGCCACCGTCGGTCCGCTCCTCGATGCGACGGACGCCGGGTTTGACGCTGGGGGAGTACGCACCTCGATGGTTGGCGAATCGTCGAGTCAAGGGCCAGCCGCTGGCGGACCGGACGCGTGATCACTATCAAGACCTGCTCGACCGCTTCATCCTGCCCTTCTTCGGGCGAACGGCGCTTCGCGAGATCACGCCGGAGATGGTGAGCGATTGGTACGACACTGCGGCGCCGGACCGGCCCACGTACCAGGCGCACTCCTACTCATTGCTGCGAGCCATCCTGCGCACGGCGGCCGATCCGGCCAAGAACAACGGCCGTCCGCTGATCCCCTTCAACCCGTGCGGCATCTCCGGTGGCGGTTCGTCCGGCGCGAAGCGTCGGGTGAGCCCGGCAACTGCCGAGGAGATCGCGGTCATCGTCGCGAACATGCCCGACCGCCATCGCTTGATGATCCTCTTGGCCGACGGGTGCGCCTTGCGTTTTGGCGAGTTGGCGGAGCTCCGGCGTCACGACATCGACGTGAAGAACGCGGTGATCAGGGTCCGACGGGGAGTGGTGCGCTCACGCTCGGCCGGTGTGGTGGCGAAGGCGCCGAAGAGCGATGCCGGCATCCGTGACGTCCCGATCCCGCCTGACATTGTTGACGCTGTTGCGGAGCATCTACGTGCCTTCGCTGCGCCTGGCCGCGACGGGCTGGTCTTCCCTGGCGCGAACGGCCATCATCTGTCGCCGAGTGCGTTCTACGGCAAGGTTTCCAAGAAGCGACGAGGGCAACCGGATATCGGGGGCTACGGCTGGTACGAGGCTCGCCTGATCGCTGGCCGCTCGGATCTGAGGTTCCACGATCTGCGCCACGGTGCGCTCACCGAAGCCGCACGGCACGGAGCCACGCTGGCGGAGCTGATGGCACTTGGAGGTCACTCCACGAGCCAAGCCGCAATGCGATACCAGCAAGCGGCGTCCGATCGGCTCGCGCAGATCGCGCGAAAGCGCGCCGAGGCCCGAGGCTGGGCCGCGAACTGAGGCGCTTGGTATCGGACGACCTCGTACGCTCGGGTATGACAGTGCCGCGTGTTCTCTGGGGCAAGGACGATCGGCCGCTTTCTCACTGAAGCCTCAGAGCGCTTCCGGGTACCCGTTAGCGCAGGTCAGCGCCCACGCGGTCGCGGTGAAGGACCTCGCAAGGGCATTGGTGGACCAGGCTCGGCGCCGGGGCTGGGGTCTCCTTTCTGATCTGGCGTCACCACGCCCGGAGCTGCGGGCCGAGCGGTGACGTGTCAGCCTCGGTGCTCCACGGGCGAGAACCCTGAAATCGCAATGGTCGAGGGCGCTTGCCGTCCGTGGCCCAACGAGGGCGTGAGGCCTCACGTAGGCGATTCATGGCTGCGCGACAACTCGGCATTGCAGTCCACTATCCCCGCCAGCGAACGCGAGAAGATCTGGCTATCACCCTCATAGGGCTTCGGGGCTACCCATCTGCCTGCCATCACGAGAACACTCATGCCTTAGTGTGACGCTCAACACAACCCATTAGGCGTTGCTCACGAGGAAAGGCTTACGGACATGAATCTGCTCTCAAAGCGTCTCTCCGCCCTTGCGGGAGCGGTGGTTCTCGCGAGTGCGCTGGCGGGCTGTGGGTCGGAATCTTCGGCTGCCGACGGTGAACTCAAGGAGTTCCGGTCGGTGATCTTCCCCGGCGAGACCTATGCCCTGGACTACATCGCCCAGGAAAAGGGATTCTTCACCGATCACGGTTTGAAGGTCTCGTACCTCTCACCGCAGAGCGGATCCTCGGCCGTTCAGATGCTCGCTGCAGGGGAGGTCGATGGCTGGTCCACGGCTCCCTCGATCATCTACAACGCGAACTCGCAGGGTCAACCAGTCCAGATGGCCGGCCTCATTCCGAGCTACACGGCCTACGAAGTGGTGGTGGACGCCAAGGCCGATTGGCCCGCGGCTGCGGAATCTCCCGAGGACGGGCTGAAGGCACTCAAGGGTAAGACGATCGGTGTCTCCGGTCTGTCAGCGGGCACCGACCTCTCGCTGCTCGCTGCCTTGAACTCGGTCGACCTGGGCGAAAAGGATGTGAAACGTCTCGGTGTCGGCACCACGTTGAACGGCTTGGGCCAGTTGAAGGCAGGTGTGATCGACGCGTACGTCGAGTTCACGGGGTCTGGCGCACGTGTGATCGAGAACTCCGGGGCCGGAAAGCGTTACATCCCCCTGTACGGCGAGTCTGCGTCCCCCGAGGCGGACGCGCTCTCGGACCTCGCGCTCGCCGTCAACGGTGACACTGCGAAGGCGAAGCCGGATCTCTACGACTCGTGGATCGCGGCCCTCGAGGACGCCCGAGAGTGGTTGCAGGACCCGTCGAACCTCGACGAGGCCTCCAAGATCATCGCCGAGGCCAGCTACAAGGGCGAGTACGAGGCGGAGGTCAAGGAATCGCTCGGGGCGCTGGCGGAGACGCTTTCGAGCACCGAGTCCGGATTCTCCACGTCGCCGGAGCGCGTGCAGCTCCAGATCGACGTCCTCAAGAAGATCGGCGGTCTCAAGGCCGATGCCGAGGTGTCCCCCGACGCGGTGCTGCTGAAGCGCTGAGACCGGGCGAGACCAAAGAGAACGAGGAGACAGACCATGACGTCGCCAGCGACCGTAACCGCTTCACCCGATGCGCTGACCTCAGGTGCGCAGATCGACCTGACGAACATTCACCACGGATTCTTCCACCGGGATACGTTCGTGCGAGCCGTCTGGGACCTGTCCCTGACGATCAACTCCGGCGAAATCGTCTCCGTCGTCGGCCCCTCCGGGTGCGGCAAAACGACTCTTCTGGGGATGATCTCAGGTCTGCTGAAGCCCAGGCGGGGCTCCGTCACGGTCGATGGAATCGAAGTGACGGGGCCACGCCGGGACATCGCCTATATGCAGGCCCGCGATGCCCTCATGCCTTGGCGAAGCGTCCGGCAGAACGTCGAGCTCGGCCTCCAGGTGCACGGAGTGCGCGCCAAGGCTCGCAAGCCGAAGGTGGACGAATGGCTCGAACGAGTGGGTCTGAGTCGGTTCGCCGACTCTCGCATCACGCAGCTGTCGCAGGGCATGCGTCAACGCGTCGCGATCGCTCGAACTCTGGTGCAGGAACCCCGATGCATCCTGATGGACGAGCCCTTCGCAGCGCTGGACGCACAGACCCGAGCGCTGCAACAACAAGAGTTTCTCAAACTCTGGTCAGAACAGGGAGCATCCGTGGTCTTCGTGACACATGATCTCCCGGAGGCGATCCTGCTCGGTGACCGCGTCGTGCTGATGAGCCATCGTCCGGGGCAGATCGTCCAGGACATGCCCATCGAACTCGACCGCCCGCGAAAGTCCGAGATGCAGTACGGGGACGAGCGGTTCCTGCAGTACCGACGCGAACTGACAAGCCAACTGCGCGTCGAAGTGGACAAGGCCCGCGAGGCGGGGGTGGCTCCATGAGCAGCATCACGCAACCTTCAGACGACTCCACCATGGTCGTGGATCCGGACGAGTTCGAACGGGAGGCGCGTGCCGAGCGGACGCGCGGTACCCGGTCGTCTAACTTTCGTGCGATCTTCCTGGGGATCTCAGCACTGCTCGTCTTCCTCCTCGGTTGGTGGCTGACGTGGAAGTGGGAGTTGGTGAACCCGCTCTTCATCAGCAATCCGGTGGACGTCGCGAAGGCGCTCGTGACGATGCTCGGCGACGCCCAGACGTGGGGTGACATTTGGGCGACGTTCTACGCCGCGGTCCTGGCTTTGGCCTTCGGCTCTGTCCTGGGAATCCTTACCGGCATCGTCTTCGCCGCATCGCCCGCGGTGCGCCGGGGCCTGAATCCCTATCTGGCCGTCATCAACGGCATCCCGCGGCCCGCGCTCGCTCCGATCTTCATCCTGTGGTTTGGGCTCGGGGCCGGCCCGAAGGTTTTGGTCGGCGCCAGTTTGGTCTACTTCGTCCTCCTGTTGAACACCCTGGCCGGGATGATGGGAATCAACGAAGACATCGAGATGCTGTCAGACTCCCTCGGGATGAGCCGTTGGCAGCGCTTCATTCTGGTGCAACTGCCGGGGTCGCTCCCGAGCATCGTCGCGGGTCTACGTCTGGGAGCGGTCTACGCGGTCCTCGGAGTCGTAGTCTCGGAGATCGTCGCCTCGTACACCGGGCTGGGTCAACTCCTGCTCAAGTACACAAACCAGCTTGACATCGCATCGTCATTCGCTGTTGTTGCGATCATGTCGGTCATGGCGGTTGCGCTTGATGGGGCCGTGCGGCTGTTTCAGATGCGGCTGGAGCGTCAGTGATGAGGAAACATCCCTTGCTGGCAGGGGTTGTCGACCTGCATGTGCACAGCTTTCCTGACTTGACCCAGCGTTCCGTTAGCGACTTGGACATGGCTCGGTTGGCCCGGGACGCCGGTATGAAGGGTTTCGCGATCAAGTCTCACTACGCCCCTACCGCGGAGAGAGCGTGGCTGACCCACCGCGTCGTCCCCGAGGTCGAGGTGTACGGATCCATCGTGCTCAACCACTTCGTGGGAGGCATAAACGCCGCAGCCGTCGAGGTCTTCGCAAGATCGGGCGGACGGCTGGTCTTCATGCCCACGTCGGACTCGATGAACGAGGCCGACGTCCTCGACACTTGGCCCGGCGATCAGCAATTGCCGCCGTACTTGAAGATCAAGAAGTCGATGCGAGCTAGCGGCCGCTTGAATCCGCCGATCTCATTGCTTGACGAACACGGACGTGTCTCCGAGTCCTGTCGCGATGTACTGTCCGTGGCCGCGGAGTATGACCTCGTCGTTTCCACAGGACACATCTCTCCCGTGGAGACGATGGCGCTCGTGCCCGTTGCCAAGCAGATGGGAGTGCAGCGTGTCGTGGTGAGCCACCCTGAGTCGCCGCACATCGGTGTACCGTTGGACGACCAGCTCGAACTGGTCCGGCAGGGAGCCATGATCGAGCGGTGCTTCGCATACATCGACGGCTCACCCTTGGCCGAGACCGCGTACGACGCGGTTAGAAGGACGGGGCTGGAAAGCAACATCTTCTCGTCTGACATGGGCATGTTCCAACGTGATGACCCCGTGTCCGGCTTCGCCCGGTGCGTCGACTTGCTGCTCGCCGCCGGTTTCGGTGACGACGATGTCCGCATGTTGACAGCGACGAATCCGTCCGCTCTCGTCGGTGCGGTCAACCCACGGCTCGTCTGACCGGGAGGTCTCCGTGCGATTCGAGCAGTTGCAGTACCTGGATGCCGCGGTTCGGACCGGCTCGTTCCGGCAGGCAGCGGTGGAATTGGACGTGGCCCAGCCGACGATCAGCACCCAGGTGCAGCGCCTAGAAGAGGACTTAGGCGTAGTGCTGCTTGTGCGCAATGCTCAGGGTGTCAGACCTACCTACGCCGCTGAGCAACTGCTCCCGCACGTGCAGGCGGCGCTGCGCGCCGAGCGGGCGCTGCGTCAGGAGGCGAGCGCGGTCGGCGGTTTACGGGAGGGTCGCGTGCGCATCGCCGCGGTTTCGGCGGCGAGCCAGGCGGTGCTCCCGCCACTCGTGCGGACGTTGAGTGAGGAGTACCCGGGTATCCATGTCGAGATCACGGAGATGGGTTCCACGGACGTCCGTGACGGGGTGGCGTTGGGCCGCTATGACCTCGGCATGATGACCCGTCTCAAGTCCAAGCCGGCCGACGGGATGCGTTACGTCGACGTGGCGAAGGGAAGGCTGGTGTTGATGGTTCCATCGGCGCACCCTCTCGCCAAGGCCACGTTCATCGAACCCAGCGATCTTGACGGCCAGCCGGTTGTCGTCTTCACTGCCGCAAGTCTCAACAGCAGCGCATTCGAAGCGCTGACGGCAGGGGTGGACGTCCACCCTGTCTGCTACACGGACAGTGCCGAGACAGCGACCAGAATGGTCCGCGCCGGCGTCGGTATCTCCATCGCCAACACCTTGGCCGTGTCGACGCGCGCTGGTGACGGAATCGCCCTGGTGCCGTTCGACGACGAAATCTCGGAGCTCTACCTCTCGGTGGTACTCAGGCCGAATGAGCAACTCACGCCAGCGGCCCGCGTGCTGCTGATCCATCTGCGAGCGCTCGCTCAGTAAACGCGTGGCCCCTATCCCGTCGCCGTTCCCACATGGCGGCGTGCAGGAACGCCCAGAGCGATCACGATCGACTATCGCAGTGGCACGTCCTGCAGCCTTCCCCGGCTCAATCCGCTCAGCAAGACTCTGATCTGCGTGGCACAGATCACAGCCGGACGAGGAGCGAGCGTGGAGAACCTAGACCTGAAGCGCAGTCGCGGGATGCAGGGGAGTGCGGTACCGAGCGGATCCGGCAGCGTGGGCGAGTGGGAGGCCAAAGAACTTCTCCGGTCACGGGGAATTGCGGTCCCGTCGGGGACCTTCATTCCCCTCGAGGCGTCTCGGAGCCCCGTCGCCCCAAGCTTTGCAGGTCCTTACGTGGTCAAAGCCGTCTCACCTACGCTGGTGCACAAGTCTGATGCCGGGGGAGTCCGCGTCGGAGTCACCGATGCGCAGTCGCTCGTTGCCGTGATGGCCGATGTGGAGACGTCGGTTTCGACAGCAGGGCATGAGGTGACCGGCTTCATCGTCGAACGGATGGCGGAGTCGGGCCAGGAACTGGTAGTCGGCGCGGTGAGGGTTCCGGGCGTCGGCTGGTCGTTGATGGTGGGGCTCGGCGGAACCATGATCGAGCTCCTGGAGGACGTGGCGTTCGGCATCGTGCCAGTCAGAGAAGACGACGTCCGGCGCATGCTGTCGGATCTCAAGGTCGTCAAGCTTCTCCACGGATTCCGGGGAGCGGTTCCTGCCGACGTCGATGGGTTCGTGGAGTTGGTCATGAACGTCGCAGGACCGGGCGGCTTTCTAGAATCCCTGCCCGAGAACGTGGTCGAGGTCGACCTCAACCCGGTCATCGTCGGTCCGTCCAGTGCCACCGTCGTCGACGCTCGCCTGATCTGCTCCGATCCGGTCGCGGCCGCGCCCAATGGGCTCCGCGACCGTGTCGACCTCGAACGGCTGCTCAGTCCCCGGGTCGTTGCAGTGCTGGGTGCATCCACGACGACGAAGAACGTGGCGAACAATTTCATTCGCAACATGCTCGAGTACGGGTTCCAAGGTCGCATCGTTCCCGTTCACCCGACTGCCGCTGAGATCGAAGGACTGCCGGCGTTCGCCTCACTCGACTTGATCGATGAGGAGGTCGACTACGCCTACGTCGCCGTGGGTGCAGCACGGGTTGTCGAGGTCCTGTCGACTTCGAACAGGGTCCACTTTGCCCAAGTGATCTCCAGTGGTTTCGCTGAGACCGCGGACGGTTCGGATCTGCAGGAGCGTTTGCTCGCCGTGGCGCGTGAGAACGAGATTCGCGTCCTGGGGCCGAACTGCATCGGGACGCTTTCTCCTGCGGGACGGCTCACGTTCCTGGACCGGGCCCCTCGCGAGGAAGGCAGCATCTCGGTCATCTCACAAAGTGGCGGACTAAGTGTGGACGTGGTCCGCCTGGGCGCGAACCGGGGCGTGGCCTTCCGGTCGGTCATCAGCATCGGCAACGCAGCCGACCTGACACCCGCCGAAGCCGTCGAGTTCTTCTTGGACGATCCGGAGACGTCGGCCATCGGCGTTTACCTGGAATCCTTGGCAAACGCCCGCCAACTGCTGGACGTTTTGCGCCAGCGGGCCCACTCGAAGCCGGTCGTGCTCCTGGCGGGTGGGCGAACCAAGGACGGCTCTGCGGCGGCAGTCTCACACACGGGAGCCATCGCCAGCGATTACCACCTGTGGCCGGCGATCGCTCGACAGGCGGGGGTCCACCTTGTCGACACGATCCACGACTTCGTCCATGTTCTCGGTGCCTTCCAGGCTATCGATGCTGCCGAGCTCATCCCCGGCGGTGGAGTGCTCTTGTTCGGCAACGGTGGTGGAACGAGCGTGTTGGCCGCCGATGCCTTCAGCCGAGCGGGGCTGACGGTCCCGACGCTGTCAGCATCCATTGTGGCCGACCTGGAGTCACTGGGCCTTCCGCCTGGCAACGGTCTCTCGAACCCGATCGACACGCCGGCGGGCACCTTGCTGGTGGAGGGCGGAGCGGTCGCTGAGCGCATTCTCCGCACGGCGCTTCAGGGCGCGGTCGCCTCGTTCCTCGTCGCCCACATCAATGTCGGCGTCATCTTGAGCAACGCTTCGCACCTCGACCAGGACGTCTTGGCGAACCTGATCGACTCAGTGGCGAAGGCACGCAGCGGCGACGGCCGCCAGATCCCTGCGATCCTCGTTCTTCGCTCAGACGGCGACGCCGCGGTGGACGCGGCGATTCGAACCCATGCCCGACGCGCGCGGGACCTGGGAATCCCGGTCGTCTCGGAATTGATGGACGCCGCCGTCGTGGCACGAGCGCTCGACGACCACTGCACACAGATCTTGAACATTGAGAGGGAGCAACGATGACGATGAACCGACAGGAACGCATCGACGTGGATGCGAAGAAGCGGGAGGCTGCCATGGCCATGGGCGGACCTGCGAAGTTGGCTCGGCGCGCCGAAGCGGGCGAACTGAACGCGCGGGAGCGCATCGCGCACCTCTTCGACGAGGGCACCTTCCGCGAGATGGGCCTGTTCGCCACGTCTCAGGTTCCCGCGGACAAGGACTCGACGCCAGCCGACGGCAAGGTCACGGGCACCGGTCGGATCGATGGGCGGCTTGCATCGGCCGTCGCCTACGATTTCACGGTCAAGGGCGCGTCAAGCAGCCCCGTGAGCAACCGCAAGATGCAGCACATGAAGGATCTCGCTCTTCGGAGCGGATTCCCGGTTGTCTACTTCTCCGAGTCCACCGGGGTTCGCATGCCGGACATCATGGGTGGTGCGGGCATGGGAAGCATGAGCGACAAGGTTCGATTTCTGCGCGGTCGAGAGAGTCCCTGGGTGGCTGCAGTGTTCGGCTTCTCCTTCGGATCGGCGGCCTGGCACGCCGTGGCATCGGACTTCTCGGTGTTCCGCAAGGGCAGTGTCATGGCGGTCTCGAGCCCGAAGCTCGTGAGCATGGCGACGGCTCAGCAGGTGGACAAGGAAGAGTTGGGCGGTTGGCGCATTCATGGCGCGCAGACAGGCCTTGTGGACATGGTGGTCGACACCGACGCGGAAGCCGTGGCTGCTATTCGTCGCTTCCTCTCGTACTTGCCCAGCAACAATCAGGTCGCCCCCCCGACGGCTGAGGTCCCCAAAAGTTCCGGTGCTGGCATGGTCGACATCGAGTCCTTTGTGCCAGAGAGCCCGTCGCAGGTCTACGACATGCGGAAGGTTCTGGCGCAGATTGCCGATAAGGACTCCGTATTCGAGCTGAAGTCGCTTTACGCGAAGAACCTGACGACAGCACTCGTGAGGATCGGGGGCAAGAGCGTTGGCGTGATCGCGAACAACCCGATGTTCAAGGGTGGTGCGATTGACGCCGACGCCTGTGACAAGGCGGTCAACATGCTCGTGATGTGCGACTCCTACAACATTCCGCTGTTGTTCCTCGTTGATCAACCGGGCTTCTTGGTCGGGCTCGAGGCCGAGCGTCAGAAGATCGCGGGGAAGGTGATCAACTGGATGAACGCCCTTTCGCTCGTGACAGTGCCGAAGGTGACCGTGATGCTGCGCAAGAACTACGGCCAGGCATTCGTGAACATGGGCGGGGCTGAGACGGCGCATGCTGTCGCGGCCTGGTGGACCAGCCAGGTGAGCTTCATGGATCCCCGGTCGGGCACGCAGATCGTGTACGGCGTCACTCCCGAGAGCGACCCGGAGGCATTCGAGCGCGGGTACACGGAGATGGCGCGCGGCACGAGCGCCTACGACATCGCGAGCGTCTATGGCGTCCACGAAGTCATCGACCCGGCGGACACGCGCGATTTCATCATCGACGCGCTGGACGTGCACCACCTGGGCCGCACGAATGGCATCGGCGAACACCTCCTGCGGCATTGGCCGACGAGCTTCTGAGGACGGAATGAGCATGAAGCCTTTAGCGCATTCAACGGTGTTCATCGCGAACCGTGGCGAGATCGCCAACCGTGTCATTCAGACCGCCCGACGGTTGGGAATGCGCACCGCGGTCCTACATGGGGCCATGGACGCTGATCTTCCGTACGTGACCAACGCGGACATCGCTGTTCCTACGACCGTGGTTCCACCGGTCGCCCCGTATCTGGACATCTCGGGGCTAGTGAAGACCGCCATCGAGTGCGGTGCCGACGCCGTGCACCCCGGGTACGGGTTCTTGTCCGAGAACGCCGAGTTCGCTCAGGCGGTCATAGAAGCGGGCCTGATCTGGGTCGGTCCGTCACCGGACGTCATTGCGGCGATGGGTAACAAGCTGCACGCGCGGGAGGTTGCTGCGCGTCTCTCCGTGCCGGTGAACGGCGCGACAGAACCCGCGTCAACGTCGGAGAACGCGCTCCGTCAGGCTGACGAGCTCGGCTACCCGGTTCTGGTCAAGGCCGCAAACGGGGGCGGTGGGATCGGCATGGCCATGGCGCGCAGCGAGGACAGCCTCATCCGAGCCTACTCGCGCGTGCAGGAGACCGCACAGCGGAACTTCGCCTCGCCAGACGTGTTCATCGAGCGTTACCTCGACTCCGCACGCCACGTGGAGGTGCAGATCTTCGGACTGCCAAACGGCCGCGTGGTCGCGCTGGGCGAACGGGACTGCAGCGTCCAGCGACGTAACCAGAAGATCGCGGAAGAGAGCCCTGCGCCGTTCCTGACGGACGAAGTTCGGTCAGGCCTCGTGCAGGCTGCCGTGAACCTCGGCGAGTCCATCTCGTATGCGAATGCCGGCACGGTTGAGTTCCTGGTCGACATGCGCGCGGGAACGTTCGTCTTTCTCGAAATGAACACTCGGATCCAAGTCGAGCACCCGGTCACTGAGTTGGTGACCGGACTGGATCTGGTCGAACTGCAGTTCCGCGTCTCGTTCGGGCACGACGTCGACATCGCAGACCTCAACATTGAGCCGTCCGGGCATGCGATCGAGGCGCGAATCTATGCGGAGGACTCCGAGAGGTTCATGCCGCGTCCGGGCAAGATCACCCGATGGACTGAGCCGGCTGGCTCGGGGGTCCGCGTCGACTCGGGGTTCACCTCGGGCAACGAGGTGACTCCGTTCTTCGATCCGCTGCTCGCGAAGCTCTCCGTCCACGGCGCGACGCGCGAAGCCGCGCTCGAGCGACTCGGCGAGGCGCTTGCGGACTTCGTCGTCGAGGGCCCGGAGACGAATCTGCCGTTCCTGCGCAGGCTCGTGGCGAGTCCGCATTTCAGCTCCGGACGGTACGACACCGGGATCGTGCGGGATCTGCAATCTGAAGCTCTCAGTGGAAAGGAAACAGCATGACTCAAATGATAAACGCCGAGATGAGTGCGAGTGTCTGGCGCGTTCTGGTGACACCGGGAACCGAGGTGGAAGCCGACGAGCCGATCCTGATTCTCGAGTCGATGAAGATGGAGATCCCTGTGATGTCAGACGGAGGGCGCGTGGTCGAGATCGCCGTAAGCCAGGGCGAGATCGTACAGAGCGGACAACATCTTGTCACGGTCGATCCAAGCTGACCGTATCGGTCGTTACCGATGCGCGGTCTCGGTCTTCGAGACCGCGCATTGTCTCGTCAGGTGTGGTCGGGCGCGGCGCTACGTCGGAGGCCGGCTGATCCTGACCGGGCGATCCGCAGGAGCGCTTCTGCTGCTGCCGGATATCGTCGGTCTCTGAGCCAGATGGCGTTGAGCGGACGCCACAGATCCAGGTCGTGCGGGACCTCGACGAGTCTCCCGGTCTCCAGCTCGGACACGACCGCGCGGCGTGAGACGACCGCTGGGCCGACCCCGGCGCGCGCCGCGCCGAGCATCGCGGTCGTCGAATCGGCTTCCAGTGCGACTTGAGGCTCGCTTCTCAGAGCCCCTTCGAACGTGCTGCGTGTGCCGCTTCCGACTTCACGGAGAACCCATGCCTCCTTGAGGAGGTCAGTGCGAGGCACTGGCGTGCTGCGGCGTGCCCACGGGTGACCCGGCTCCACGACGACGGCGAGCTGGTCAGAACCCACGACGGTGTGACCTAGGCTGCGCGGAACTCCGGCGCTCTCGATAAAACCCAGATCCACGGTCCGCGTGCGGACGAGCTCAGCGACTCGTTCGCTGTTGACCACATGGAGCTTGGGGCGCACGAGTGTCGAGCGACTGCGTAGCTCGCCGAGCCACCGGGGAAGGATGAACTCGGCAATCGTGAGGCTGGCGGCCACCTCCAGCTCTGCGTGTCGTTCGTGGCTGAGGCTTGCGAGCGCGGTTCGCATCAGGTCGGCCTCGTGGAGGACGGAACGCGCCCACGAGACGATGGCCAGTCCGTCATTGGTCAGCGCAGTTCCTCGCGGTGAACGGTTGGCGACGGTCACTCGCCACCGAGCCTCAAACTCGCGTAGGCGGGCACTGTGAAGCGCCCCAGGTTTCCCGCCGCATCCTTGTGAGTTGGAAGGATGCAGACCATGCCGAAGAAGATCGATCAGAAGGTCAAGGAGCGGTGCGTGCGGCAGGTGCTGGAGCATCTGCCGGAGTATCCGTCGCTGACCGCAGCTGCCGAGACCGTCGCGCGTCGCGAGGGGGTCGGGAAGGAGTCGGTGCGCCGCTGGGTTGTCCAGGCCCAGATCGACGGCGGCCAGCGCCAGGGCGCCACGTCCGAGGAGCTGGCTGAGATCAAGGAGCTCAAGGCCAAGGTCCGGCGGCTCGAGGAAGATAACGAGGTCCTGCGCAGGGCCTCGATTTTCTTCGCGGGGGAACTCGACCCCCGCAATCGATGATCGTCGCGTTCATCGACGAGCTGCGGGCCGAGGGCCGCGCGGTCGAGTCGATCTGTCGGGTCCTGCGTGAGCAGGGCTGCCAGATCGCCGCGCGGACTTATCGCGACTGGGCGCGCCTCGACCGCCCTGTCGCGGCCCGCACGGTCAGCGACGCCATCGTCACCAACCAGGTCCGAGACCTGGCCTGGAGGATCGACCACGAGGGCGTGCGTCGGATGAC
>NZ_VLNT01000007.1:0-41759 GCF_007421815.1 Aeromicrobium piscarium
ACCGCGCGTGGTCCCTCTGCGCCCCTTCTCGCGCGATTCGAGGGCGAATATGCACCACTCGGCGGGATGGGAGACCGGGGAGCGAGGCGGGGGACCGGGGTCGGCGAGCGAGGTCAGTCGGTGAGGCCGAGGTCGCGGCGCAGCTTGGCGACGTGACCGGTCGCCTTGACGTTGTACTGGGCGAGCTCGATCGTTCCATCGGCGTCGATGACGAAGGTCGAGCGGATGACGCCCTCGACGACCTTGCCGTACAGCTTCTTCTCGCCGAACGCACCGTACTCGGTGAGCACCGTCTTGTCCGGGTCCGAGAGGAGCGTGATCGTCAGGCCGTCGCGCTCACGGAACTTCGCCAGCTTCTCGGGCTTGTCCGGGGAGATGCCGAGCACCTCGAAGCCCTCGGAGCGCAGCCGGTCGATGGAGTCGCTGAAGTCACACGCCTGCTTGGTGCATCCCGGAGTCATCGCGGCGGGGTAGAAGTACACGATCACGCGACGACCACGCAGCGACGAGAGTGTGACCTCCTCGCCGGTGTCGGACGGGAGGGTGAAGTCGGGTGCGGTGTCACCGGGCTGCAGACGGGTACTCATGGGCACTATCCTGACTCATGACTGATGGACCGAACGAGAGGCATGACGTGTCCGAGGCCAGCCCCGACCAGCTCGTCGACGAGATCGAGGACATCCGGATCCGACTCGCCGGCACGATCGACGAACTCATCGACCGGTCCAATCCGAAGAACGTCGCGCGCCGCCAGCTCGACAAGGTGAAGGCCCGTTTCGTGACGCCGGACGGGTCGGTGCGCGTCGAGAACGTGGTGCCGGTCGTGGCGATCACCGTGGCGGTCGTCGGCGGCATCGTCGTGGTCCGTCGACTGCTGAGCTGACGATGCCCGACGCCAAGCTTCCCATCCGGATGCTGCACGATCGGCTGCTCGTGGCCCTCGACAACGAGGCCGGCGACAGGCATTCCTCGGGCGGCATCGTCATCCCGGCCACCGCGGCGATGGGTCGCCGGCTGGCGTGGGCTCGTGTCGAGGCCGCCGGATCCCAGGTGCGGGCCGTCGAGGTCGGCGATCGGGTGCTCTTCGATCCGGAGGACCGCGGCGAGGTCGAACTGCGTGGGGAGAGCTTCGTGCTCTTGCGCGAGCGGGACCTGCACGCTGTCGCGGCCGAGCGGCTCGATGAGGGGCAGACTGGACTTTACTTGTGAGAGAGGTGCCGTTCCGGCGCCTGCGGATGCCCCGCCCGCAGACGACCTTCGCCGATCGGGTCCGGTCGTTGCGGCATCAGTGGCGGTTCATCCTGCAGGTCAGCGTGGCCACCGGCGGGGCGTTCGCCTTCGCCACACATGTGCTCGGACACCAGCAGGCCTTCTTCGCGCCGATCGCGGCGGTCCTGGCCATCATGGCCGGACCCGGCCTGCGCGCGCGAGTCACTTTCGAGATCGTCATGGGCGTCGCCGTCGGCGTGCTCGTCGGGGAGCTCCTGATCCTCGGCATCGGGCGAGGGCCGTGGCAGATCACCCTGGTCGCGGCGCTGATGGTCGTCATCTCGACCTTGGTCGGCATCAAGGGCATGGCGATGACCCAGGCCATCAACTCCGGAGTCCTGCTGGCGGCGGTGGTTCCCCTGCCGGGGGCGACCGATCCCGCCCTGACCCGATTCCTGGACTCGCTGGTGGGCGGACTCCTCGGGTTCGCGATGGTGCTGCTCGTGCCGCGCAACCCGGTGCGCGATATCGACGGCGATGTCCAGAAGCTGCTGCGGCGTCTCGGCGGCGTGCTCAGCCGGATCGCCCAGGCGCTGCGCACGGATGACCCGTCGCTGGCCGATCTCGCGCTGGAGGAGGCCCGGGCGACACAGGGCCTGATCGACTCGGTGTCGGAGACCGCGTCGAATGTCGCGGAGATCGCCCGGATGTCGCCGATGCGCTGGCGTCAACGCGGCGATGTCGCCCGCTACGCCGCCTCGGTCACCGATCTCGACAATGCGATGCGCGATGCACGGGTCCTGGCGCGACGGGTCGCGGCGATGCTGCGTCACCACGAGACCGCCCCGCCGGGCCTCGACGATGCCGTCGACCGGCTCGTGGTGGCTGTCGGGACCTTCTCCGATGACCTCGCCCAGGACGCGGACTTCGAGAACGCCCGCGAGGACCTGGTCGAGGCCACCCGCATCGCGATGGCCTCGCTGCCGGAGATCATCACGGTCAATACCGCCTCGATCGTGGCGCAGATCCGGTCGCTGTCGGCCGATCTGATGCTGGCGAGCGGTGCCAACCGGTCCGATCTCGACCGGCGCCTCGATGTCGACTGACGTGTCGGATTTGTGGGAATTACGAAATTACGTCATTCTTGAAGAATGACCTATGAGGAACGCCTGGCCGCGGTCGAACGGCGGCTGGACGAGCTGGAGGCGGGACACGCGGCCTCCCCGGCGCCGTCGAGCGGTGACTTCTGGGTGCTCGACGGATTGCGGCCGGCGGCCGAGGGCAATGAGGGCGTCGTGCTCTGGGCCGGCACCGTGCGGACCGCCGACGGGCCCGTCGACTGGCAGATGGGCCGGATGGCCGATGAGCTGCTGCACGCCGACGACCTCGACGCCGTGGCCGATCGGCTCGCGGCGCTCGGCCACCCGGTGCGCCTGGCGCTCCTGCTGGCGGTCATCCAGGGCACCACCAAGGTCACGGACCTCGCCGAGCATCTCCAGCTCGCCTCGACCGGGCAGGTCTACCACCACATCAAGGCGCTCAGTGCCGGAGGCTGGTTGCGTCAGGCGACGCGCGGCCATGTCGCGGTACCGCCCGAGCGTGTCGTTCCCGTTCTCGTCGCCATGGGAGTCACGACATGAGACGAAGCGTCGTCGTCACGATCGTCACCGCCGCTGCCGTGGGCCTGGTCCTCGGAGCCTGGCTGCGTCCGGGCACAGGGTCCATCGGGACCGGCAGCCCCACGCACGGGGATGAGGGTCTGGCGCGGGACGTCGCCGAGAGGCTGCCGTCGACGGGGGTCCACGCCCTGTCGGTCGCCGTCGTCACGCCGGAGGGCGAACGCACGGCGACGATCGGCGCGCCGTTGGACGGCACCTTCGAGATCGGGTCGATCACCAAGGCGATCACCGGCATGGTCTATGCGGACATGGTCGAGCGCGGGGAGGTCGGGCCCGACACCACGCTCGGCGAGCTGCTCGACATCGGCGACGTCCCCGCAGCCGATATCACCCTCGAGGAGCTCGCGCAGCAGCGCTCGGGACTCCCGCGCCTCGCCGGCGGCGCCGGCATGTTCGTGCGCGCGGCGGTCTCGTCCCTGCTCGCGCGCAATCCCTACCACGACACCGCGGAGGAGACGATCGCCGCGCTCGCCGAGGTCGAGGTCGGTGAGAAGGAGCCTCTGTACTCCAACTTCGGCTTCGCGGTGCTCGGCCACGCGCTGGCCGCAGCGGCGGAGACCACCTATCCCGAGCTGGTGCGCGAGCGCATCGCCGAGCCGCTGGACCTGGGGTCGCTCGCGGTGCCGCCCTCCTCGGACGAGCTGGGCCCCGATGCCGTCCAGGGCCGCGACGCCGCGGGACGAGCGCAGGAGGCATGGGCGGACTCCGGGTCGGCGCCCGCCGGCGGGCTGCGCGCGAGTGCCGCGGACATGGCCCGCTTGGCGACCGCGATCCTCGACGGACAGGCCCCGGGCATGGCGGCCCTCGACCCGGTCGCCGACTTCGGCGGCGGGCAGCGCATCGGCGCCGCCTGGATCACCGAGGAGATCGGAGGACGGACCGTCACCTGGCACAACGGGGCGACGGGCGGCTTCCGCAGTTGGGTCGGTGTCGACCGCGACCGAGGAACGGCCGCCTATATCTCCGGTGCCACCACCGCCGATCTCGATGCGATCGGTCTCGCGCTGCTACGGGAGGCGGACCGGTGACCACCGTCATCGTCGTGGCCCTGAGCCTGTGGTTGATCATCGAGGTGGTGTCGGTGATCAGTGCGGGCCTCGGTGCGCCGCACGCTCCGTCGCGGATGCGGCTCGCCGTCGTCGCCGCGGAGGCCGTCATGGTGGTCGTGGTGACGCGGGCACTCGTCCCCTGGAACCACCTCACCCAGTGGATCTGGGTCGTCGCCGTCGCCGGTGCGACCGTGGGCGTGGCGCTGGCGGTCGTCCGCTGGTCTCAGCTCCCGGCGGTCCAGCCCGGTGTCAGCACCACCAGGACGGCGGCGTCGGCAATCCAGCTGGTGGTGCTCGCCGGTATCGGGTTGCTGGTGGCTTCGACATTCCGGTGATCCTGCTCGACATCGTCGTGCGACATCCGATAGTGTTCGGGAGTTCGCACGGCGCGGACGTACGGATCGAATCGACGGAGGTGAACCCCATGGCGACGTTCTTCACGAACACCGCGGCCCGTAGCCGCCGCTTCGTCACGGCTCACCGCGCCGAGAGGTCCGCCTGTCAACGCCCCTGATCAGCCCTCGCTGATCGAGCGTCATCACAGCCTCTCCGGCCTGGCCGGGGAGGCTTTTTTCATTGTCATCCACCCATTTACGCAGAAAGGAGGCGCGCACATGATCACCCTGAACGACACCGACCAGATGCCCGCAACGAACGATTCTCCCTTACTCGACTCCCTCTCGACTCCGGCGACGCCGGCCACCTCGGCCGCTCGCCACGAGATCCGAGGGGAGGTGAATGCGATGAAGTTCCGGGAACGTCGACGCCGTGAGCGCGACCTCGCCGAGCGTGAGCTGGATCGAGAGATCGTCATGGAGGCGGTGCGCCGCAGCCGGACCGTCCAGCGGTCGGTGTACGAGCAGATCTACCGTGCGCGGTTGATGCGCTGAGGTGAACGACCTCATATCGGCCGGGGGCCGGCGTTTTACCTGACCGTAAAGCGCCGGCCCTAGGCTGGTGCGCCATGTCTCGATATCGGCAGACCCTCGCAGATCACACCTACGAGTTCGATGGACTGGCGGAGGTGATGGCTAAGGCCACTCCGCTGCGCTCGGGTGACGTGCTCGCGGGGTGCGCCGCGCACACCGATGCGGAGCGCGTCGCGGCACAGTGGATCCTGGCCGATATCCCGCTGCGCACCTTCCTGACCGAGCACCTCATCGATCCCGAGGTCGACGAGGTCTCGCGGCTGATCCTCGACGCGCACGATGCGACCGCCTTCGCCGAGATCAGCACTCTCACGGTCGGCGGACTGCGGGACTGGCTGCTGGAATGCGTGACGAGGTCCGACGCCGCCGCGCGGCTGCGGACGGTCGGACCGGGCCTGTCGGCCGAGATGGTCGCGGCGGTCAGCAAACTCATGCGCAACCAGGATCTGATCGCGGTGGCCCGCGCCTGCGAGGTCACCAGCCGCTTCCGCACGACCATCGGGCAGCCGGGCCGGCTGGCGACGCGGCTGCAGCCCAATCATCCGACCGATGACCCGCGAGGGGTCAGCGCCGCGATCCTCGATGGCCTGCTGCTCGGTGCCGGTGACGCGGTCATCGGGATCAATCCGGCCTCGGACTCGGCCCGGGCGACCGGGGATCTGCTGCGCCTCGTCGACGAGATCCGCACACGCTATGAGATCCCCACCCAGTCCTGCGTGCTCAGCCATGTGACGACGACGATCGAGCTGTGCGAGGCGGGCGCGCCGGTCGACCTCGTCTTCCAGTCCATCGCCGGAAGTCAGGCCGCCAACGAGGGATTCGGGGTGAACCTGGCAGTCCTCCAGGAGGGTATGGAGGCTGGCCGCTCGCTCGGCCGGGGCACCATCGGCGATCAGGTGATGTACTTCGAGACCGGGCAGGGGTCCGCCCTCAGCGCCGACGCCCATCGCGGCATCGGTGGCGTGCCGATCGATCAGCAGACCTTGGAGGTCCGTGCCTATGCCGTGGCTCGTGCCTTCGATCCGTTCCTGGTCAACACCGTGGTCGGATTCATCGGACCGGAGTACCTCTATGACGGGAAGCAGATCATGCGCGCCGGCCTGGAGGATCACTTCTGCGCCAAGCTCATGGGGCTGCCCATGGGCATCGATGTCTGCTACACCAATCACGCCGAGGCCGACCAAGACGACATGGATTCGCTGCTGACCCTGCTGGGCGTCGCCGGAGCGGCCTTCGTCATCGCGGTTCCGGGAGCCGATGACGTCATGCTGGGCTATCAGAGCCTGTCCTTCCACGACGTCCTCTACGCGCGGCGGACACTCGGGTTGCGGCCCGCTCCGGAGTTCGAACAGTGGCTGGTCCGGCAGGGGATGTCCGATGCCGACGGCAGGGTCCAGCCGCTGGACATCGACCGCTCGGCGCTGCGAGGGCTGGGGGCGAGCGCGTGAGCACCTGGGACCGGATGAGGGCGGTCACCCCATCACGTATCGGACAGCCACGGGTCGGCGAGACCGTCAGGATCGACGAGGTGCTGCGCTTCCGCGCCGCGCACGCCGCCGCTCGTGACGCCATCCACCTGCCCCTGGACGCTGACACCCTCGCCGAGCAGATCGGTGCCCTGGGCCAGGGCGTCGCCGGCGTGGTGGAGAGCCGGGTGACCGACCGCGCCGAGTTCCTTCGACGCCCGGACCTGGGACGAGAGCCGCGTACGGTGGTCGATATTCCCGCCGAC
Source organism: Aeromicrobium piscarium (assembly GCF_007421815.1). Classification (GTDB taxonomy): domain Bacteria; phylum Actinomycetota; class Actinomycetes; order Propionibacteriales; family Nocardioidaceae; genus Aeromicrobium; species Aeromicrobium piscarium. The sequence goes on from NZ_VLNT01000007.1 coordinate 6,599, forward strand.
ACCGGGGCCGATATCGGCATCGTGGTCGCGGACGGACTGTCGACCACGGCTGTGGCAGCGCACGCGGCACCCATGATCGGTGCGCTCAAGGAGGTGTTCGACGGCCGGCTCGTCATCGCGCCCGTGGTGATCGCGCGCAACGCGCGGATCGCGATCGGCGATGCGATCGGCGACCACCTCGGTGTGACGACGGTGCTCGTGCTCGTCGGGGAGCGGCCAGGTCTGTCGGTCGACGACAGCCTGGGTGTCTACCTGACCCACCGTCCGCGTCCCGGCCGGCGTGACAGCGACCGCAACTGCGTCTCCAACATCCACCCGCCCGGGGGACTCGAGTACCGCGCCGCCGCTCGGACCCTGGCGGCGCTCGTGGACGGTGCTCGCACGCTCGGCGCATCCGGTGTGCGGCTCAAAGACGGCTCGACGTCCCTGTCCTGCTGAAGGCCAGCGTGAGCGATAGCCTGTCAGGCATGCCCAGACTCGACGTCGATTCGCTGTCCAAGTCCTATGGCACGGTGCAGGCCCTGACCGACACCACCTTCTCGGTCGACCCGGGGGAGGTCTTCGGTTTCGTCGGCTCCAATGGATCGGGCAAGACCACCACCATGCGCATCATCCTGGGCGTCCTGACCGCCGATGGTGGCGAGGTGCGCTGGGACGGACAGCCGGTCGACCCCGCGGTGCGCCGCCGGATCGGGTACATGCCCGAGGAGCGCGGCCTGTACCCGAAGATGAAGGTCGGCGACCAGCTCACCTATCTCGCCCGGCTCTACGGACTCAGCAGCGCGGACGCCAAGGACGCGATGACCCGGTGGACCGAACGACTCGGGGTCGCCGAACGGACGGGGGACGAGGTCCAGAAGCTCTCCCTCGGCAATCAGCAGCGCGTGCAGCTCGCCGCGGCGCTGACCCACTCCCCGGACCTCCTCGTCCTCGATGAGCCCTTCTCAGGGCTCGACCCGGTGGCGGTCGAGGTCATGAGCGAGGTCCTGAACGAGGAGTCGGCACGTGGAGCGCCGGTGCTGTTCTCCTCGCACCAGCTCGATCTCGTGGAACGCCTGTGTGACCGGGTCGGCATCATCAAGAACGGTCGCATGGTGGCCGTCGGGACCCTCGATGAGCTGCGGCGCACCGACAAGCCGCAGTGGATCGTCGACGGACCGCCCGATGACGGCTGGCTCTCAGGTGTCGAGCGGGCACGGCTGGTGTCACGCGAGGACACCCGCTCCGTCGTGGAAGTCGACGCTGAGGGAGACGAGCAGGCGGTGCTGGAGGCGGCGCTGCGCGTGGGGCACGTGCGCGAGTTCAGTCCCTCGCGCCCGTCACTGGCAGATCTGTACCGTCACGTCGTCAGCACCGAGGACTCCGAGGACGAGGGAGGGGACCGATGAAGCAGTCGGCCTGGTCGATGATCGCGCTGGTCGCGAGCCGCGAGATCCGCACCCGTATCTACTCCAAGGTGTTCGTGCTGACCTCGGGGCTGTTCGTCCTCGCGATCGTCGGCGGTGGCGCCTTCTTCCACTTCTTCGCACCGGACGGTCAGAACGAGCAGACCGTCGGAGTGACGAGCGAGGTCGCGGCGATCGCCCCCACGCTGGAGACGGTCGGCGACGGCATGGATGCCAGCATCACCACCCGGGAGGTGAGCCGCGACGACGGTGAGTCGCAGGTGGCCGATGGCGACCTCGACGCGCTCATCGACGGCCCGCTCCCGAATGTGGAGGTGGTCGTCGACGACGAGCTTGATTCGACGTTGCGCACCGTCATCACCACCGTCGTGCAGCAGGAGGCGCTGGGCGAGCAGATCAGCGCGCTCGGCGGGGATCCCGCCGAGGTCGCCCAGCAGGTGGCGGGAGCCGAACCCGACGTGATCTCCCTCGACGGCGGCGAGGACCGCGATCCGGCGCAGATCATCGCCGGTTTCGTCTCGGGCATCCTCATCTTCATCGCCCTGATGGGCGGCGGCCAGCGGGTCGCGCAGGGGGTCGTGGAGGAGAAGGCCAGCCGTGTGGTCGAGTTGCTGCTGGCGACGATGCGTCCCTGGCAGCTGATGGCCGGCAAGGTGCTCGGCAATATCGTCGTCGGAGTGCTGGAAGTGGGCATCATCGCCGCGGCGGCGGTGGGCACCGCGTGGGGCTTCGACCTGCTCGACACTAGCTCGCTCGCCGTGGGCACGGTCGCCCTCTGGGTGCTGGTGTGGTTCCTCGTGGGCTTCGTGATGTACGCGCTGGTGCTGGCGAGCCTCGCGGCCCTGGTGTCGCGCCAGGAGGATGTCGGCTCGGTGATCTCGCCGGTCATCGGCATCATGATGGTGCCGTACGTCATCGGCGTCTCGATCGCCCCCTGGGATCCGGAGAGCACGCTGGTGGAGGTGCTGTCCTATATCCCGTTCTGCTCGCCGTTCATCATGCCGATCCGCATCGCGCTCGGCACGGCCTCGACACCCGAGGTGTTGGTCTCGATCGGTTTCTCGGTGGTGCTGATCCCGTTGCTGATCTGGCTGGCCGGGCGGATCTACTCCGGTGCCATCCTGCGCACCGGCGCGCGGGTCTCCCTCCGTCAGGCCCTCAAGTCCGACACCTGACGCGGCCCGCTGGGCGGTGAGGGCCTCGTGGAAGGCGAGGATGCGGCGCGCGTCGCGGATGTGCAGCTCCTCGACCATCTTGCCGTTGTAGGTGACGACACCCTTGCCCGCCGCCTTGGCCTCATCGAAGGTCTCGATCATCTCGCTGGCGCGGGTGACATCCTCCTCCGAGGGCGAGAAGGCCAGGTTGGCCGGCTCGACCTGGCTCGGGTGGATCAGCGTCTTACCGTCGAAGCCCATCTCGCGGCCCTGACGCGCCTCGGCGTCGAAGCCCTCGGCGTCCTTGACGTCGTTGTAGACGCCGTCGACGATCATCTTGCCCGCCGCGCGGACCGCCAGCAGCGTCCACGAGAGAGCCGTGAGCACGAGCGGGTTGCGGCCGGGGACGTGCAGGCCGAAGGTCTCGTTGACGATGTCATTGGTGCCCATGACGATGACGGTCAGGCGCTCGTGGGCCGCGGCGATCTCCTCGGCGTGCAGTAGCGCGACGGGGGTCTCGATCATCGCCCACAGCTGAGTCGACGCGGGCGCGCCCGCGGCATCCATCGCCGCCACGAGCGAGCGGACCTGCTCGGCGGACTCGACCTTGGGCACGAGGATCGCGTCCGGTCCCGCCGCGGCCGCGGCACGGATGTCGTCGTCGTGCCACTGGGTGCCGATCGAGTTGACGCGGATCGCCAGCTCACGGTGCCCGTACTCGCCGGAGCGGACGGCCGCGCACACGTTCTCGCGGCCCTGTTCCTTAGCATCGGGGGAGACGGAGTCCTCCAGGTCGAGGATCAGCGCATCGGCGTCGATCGTCTTGGCCTTCTCCAGGGCGCGCTCGTTGGCGCCGGGCATGTAGAGGACGGAGCGGCGCGGGCGCAGGGTGGTGTCGGTCATCTCAGTCTCCTCAGAGGTCGTAGGCCGCGGCCAGTTCGGGATCTCCGGCGGCCAACTCGCGGGCGAGGTCCAGCATCACGATGCACTGCTTGCAGGAGGCGTCGTCCTCCATCTTGCCGTCGATCATGACTGCTCCGGAGCCGTCGCCCATCGCCTCGACGACCCGCTTGGCGTGCGCGACGTCCTCGGGGCTGGGGGAGAAGACCTTCTTGGCGATGTCGATCTGCACGGGGTGCAGGCTCCACGCGCCGACGCAGCCGAGCAGGAAGGCGTTGCGGAACTGGTCCTCGCAGGCCACGACGTCCTTGATGTCGCCGAAGGGGCCGTAGAAGGGGAGGATGTCGTTCATCGCGCAGGCGTCGACCATGCGCGCGATGGTGTAGTGCCAGAGGTCCTGCTGGTAGGTGGTGCGGCCCTCGGTGAGGTCGTCGCCGGTGGGGTCCTCGCGCACGAGGTAGCCGGGGTGGCCGCCGCCGACGCGGGTGGTCTTCATGCGGCGGCTCGCGGCGAGGTCAGCGGGGCCGAGGCTGATGCCCTGCATGCGCGGGCTGGCAGCCGCGATCTCCTCGACATTGGCGACGCCCTCGGCGGTCTCCAGGATCGCGTGGACGAGGATCTGGCGGTCCAGGCCGGCGCGGGCCTCGAGCTGGGCGAGCAGCCGGTCGACATAGTGGATGTCCTGCGGTCCCTCGACCTTGGGCACCATGATGACGTCGAGCTTATCGCCGACCTCGGTGACCAGGGTGATGAGGTCGTCGAGCACCCAGGGGGAGTCGAGGCTGTTGACGCGGGTCCACAGCTGGGTGTCGCGGCCAGGCCCGAACAGGTCGGCATTCGCCTTCGCGATCTCGACGAGCCCCTGGCGCGCGGCCTCCTTCTTCTCGGTCTTGACCGCATCCTCGAGATTGCCCAGCAGGATGTCGACCTTGGCGGCGATGTCGGGTACCTTGGCCGCCATCTTCTCGTTGCTCGGGTCGAAGAAGTGGATCATCCGGCTCGGCCGGAACGGGACATCGGTGGTGGGAGTCGGGGCACCGACGGCAAGAGGACGGAAGAACGCTCGGGGACTACGCACGTTGGACCCTTCTGGAGACGTCTGATTACCGCTCAGTATGCCCAAGCGACTCCGCGGGCGTGGCCGGTGCCCCTCGAGAGGCTCATCCGATGCCGAGGAGGGTGGCCATTCCCGTCACGCCGGCGACGATGATGACGATCCCGACGAGGTCGAACACCACGCCCGATCGCACCATCTTGGTGATCGGGACCATGCCGGTGCCGTAGACGATGGCATTGGGAGGTGTGGACACCGGCAGCATGAAGCCGAAGGAGGCACCGAATATCGCCGCCAGGACCGGGATCGCGGGGTTGACATCGGTGGCGAGGGCGAGCTGCGCGGCGATCGGCGCGACCACCACCACGCTCGCGGTGTTGCTGGTGGTCTCGCTGATGAGGACGGCGATGACCGTCGCCAGGATGGTGATGCCCAGCAGCTCGCTGGTGCCGAGGAGATCGGACAGCGACGTGCCCATGGTCTCGGCGAGGCCGGTGGAGGAGAGCAGCCCGCCGAGGGTGATCCCGCTGCCGAACAGGATGATGGTGCCCCAGTCGATCTTGGTGGCGTCGTTCCAGGTCAGCGTGAACGAGCGTTCCGACCAGTTCGTGGGAAGCAGGAACAGCAGCGAGGCGGCCACGATGGCGACCGCACCCTCGTCGAGTCGGCTCAGCGTGGCGTCGTAGAAGGAGGACTCGCCTCCGGTCACGAGTCCCACCGCGCCGGGGAAGATCCAGAGGGTGACGGCGACGCCGAAGGCGATGAGGGTGTTCCGTCCTCCCGCGCCCATTCGCCCGAGCTTGTCGCGTTCCTCCTTGATGTAGCCGTCGACGCCCTCGACCCTCTTCACCTCGGGGCGGTTGAGCCGCACCAGCAGCAGGCACAGGACCGCGAACATCACGAGCACCAGCGGGAAGGCGAGCACCATCCACTGGAAGAAGGGCACGACGATGTCGAGCTCCTCCTCCAGGTACGCCCGTCCGATGAGGTTCGGGGGGCTGCCGACGGGAGTGAGCAGACCGCCGATGCTCGCACCGTAGGCGACCATCAGCATGAGAGCAGTGGCGAAGTGGAGCCGCTGGGGATCGACCTCCTCCTCGGCATCGTGGCTGAGCACCGAGGCGAGGAATCCGACGATGCCGGCGGCGATCGGCATCATCATCGCCGCGGTGGCGGTGTTCGACACGAACCCGCTCAGCAGAGCCGTGATGGCACCGAAGGCGATGATGATGCGCGTCGTCGACTGGGCGACGCCGGGCAGGCTGAGGATGCCGAAGGCGAAGCGACGGTCGAGGCCGTGCTTGCGCATCGCCTCGGCGATGATGAACCCGCCGATGAACACGAAGATCGTGCTGTTGCCGAAGGCGCCGAAGACCTCCTCCGCGGCGGCGATGTTCAGCACGATGGTCGCCGCCATGGCCGCCATCGCGGTGACCGGGATGGGAATGGCCTCGCTGATCCAGTAGACGACCACCCAGGCCAGCAGCCCGGCGAGCCGCTGCGCGGGCTCGTCGAGGGGTGCGCACAGCAGATAGGTCACGATGCCGACGACCGGCCCGGCGAACAGGCCGATCGTGCGACGGCCGCGCTCGAAGCGCTGCTCTGCCGGGCTCAAGGTCTCTTTGACCTCGTCGAAGGTGCGGTAGGTCGCTGGACGTTTCGGTTCGGACATGGGGTCCCCCTTGTGGCGTGACGTACATCACACACTAAGGGGTCGGCTGGCCGAGATCGCTCAGCTGAAGGGCAGCTCGTCCTGCTCGTCGTCGTCGCTGGAGGAGAGGTGCCGGTGGGCTGAGAGGAGCTCGATCTCGGGCCGCGCGGCCATGAAGCGCTCGACCGAGTCGAGGACCTCGACCACGTGGCGCCGGTCGATCGAGACGAGGCTGCCGCCGATCCCGGCGCGTCGATAGAGGTCGACGCTGTCGGTCTCGGCGGCAGCCAGCGCGAAACGGCGCTGCAGCTCGGCGACGATCGGCCGGACGATGCTGCGCTTCTCCTTCAGCGAATGGACATCGCCGAGGCGGATGTCGAACTCGATCCAGCCGATCCACATGCCCGGTAGTCTGCCACGTGCGTCAGACCGACCAGCGCATCGTGTCGGCAACCTTGGACTCCAGCTCCGAGATCGTGTCGGTGCCGGCGAGGGCGGCACGAGACTCGACCGTCGCCCAGGCATACACGCCCTTGGCCATGGTCGATGTCGCCGCCTGCTCGAGCTGGGAGAACACGCGGACCCGCGCCTCGTGGACGGCCGGATCGCTCGAGCTGTCCGCCGCGAACTGGGCGAGATGGCCCGCGAGGCGGTGCTCGCCGTTCTCGACGAGCTCGACGGCGCGCCGGGCGAGGACATCGGCCCCGCCGGCGAGCTCGGCGAGCTCCTGGGCCAGCGAGGCACGTGAGGCCGGCTTCAGCTCTGCCGGGTTGCCGTCGTACCAGCCGCCGTACAGCCTCCAGATATTGCGCACGACGAACTCGGGCTCGTCATAGGAGGGCCGCAGGTAGGGCTTCTCCAGCAGGTGCGTGGGAGTGCTGACGTTCTGCAGGATCTGATCGAGGGTCGCCCCGGAGTTCATCAGCTCGAGCGTGCGCCCGTAGATCGCATCGAGCAGCTCGGCCGCCTCCAGCAGGGTGGTCCGCACGCGGTCGACGCCGAGGACCGGCAGCCCGTGCCCGGGCAGCAGGATCTCGGCGCCGAGGGCGGCCATGTGCTTGAGCGCCTGGGACCACTCGTGGGCGTAGCGCTGCACCTTCTGGGGATTGCCGGCATTCGGGCTGGACCAGATGAAGAAGTCGCCGCAGAACAGCGCCTTGCGCTCGGGGATCCACGCGATGGTGGCGTCATCGGTCTCGCCGCGGGCGTGGAAGAGCTCGATCCGCTCGCCGCCGATCGTCAACGTCAGCTGCTCGCCGTAGGTGATATCGGGGTAGCGGTAGCTGGCGGGCCAGGTGAAGCCGGGGGACTGGAACTGCCGGCGGTTGATGGCCTGGTTGTATCCGGCGGTCAGCCGGTAGCGGTCGAAGCGCGGGACGAGGGCTTCCTGCGCGACCACCGTGGGCCGGGTCGGGCCGTCGGCATCGGCCTCGTCGTCGAAGCGGCCCATGCCGAAGATGTGATCGATATGGCCGTGGGAGTACACGGCGGTGTGGATCGGAGCCGAGCTGAGCGCGCGGACGGCCTGATACAGGTCGTCCGCGGTGCGCCGGTCTCCGGTGTCGTAGACGAAGAGACCGTCCTCAGTCGGCAGCACGTACACATTGCCGAACGCGGGCCACATGTAGATGCCGTCGGCGACGGCGTGGAGTCCGCTCTCGCGGAGCGCTCCGCTGTGGTATTCGCGCAGGCTGCGGTCACCGGACCACGCCTGGTCGGCGTATTCGAGGATGTCGGTCATGGCTCTCCTTGGGCGATGGGTGCGTCTCACGCTAAGAGCCGCACCGACGGCCCTCAAGCGTCGGGGAGCACAGGAGACCCTGCTGGAGATTGTGACCAGATCACAGCGTCCTGTCCGTCGCTGTCATCGGAGAGGGCGGCGATGACGAGGGTGACCAGATCGCGGGTGGAGTGCACGTCGAGGCCGGTCAGCGTCTTGATGCGGGCGAGTCGGTTGTCGACCGTGTTGGGGTGGACGAAGAGATCCCGGGCCGTGGCGCGCCGGTCGAGGTCGTGGGCGACGAAGCTGCGCAGGGTCGAGAGCAGCTCCTCGCGTTCGAGCATCCCGCGGCAGCGTTCGAGCAGCAGCGGACGGCTGACACTGTCGTGGGAGAGGTGGTGCTCCACGGCGACATCGGCCATCGTGACCCACTGCCCGCCGCCGCCGTGATGCACCGCGGCGGCCAGCGCTTCGGCGGCGAGAGCCGAGGCTCGCGGCAGGTCGTCGACTCCCGTCGCCGGTTCGGCCGCGATCGTGACCGGTGCGCCGCCGATGCGAGCCATGTCGGCGAGCAGCCGCTCGGGATCGGATGGTGGGGTACGCAGCAGGAGGCGCCCGGACGTGTCGTCGAGATCGATGAGCCACAGGTCGGCGAGCTCACGCACGAGGTGCGCGCGGAGCAGCCGCACCTTGCGCAGGCGCGCGGTCGACCGGGTGAGCGGCGAGGGAGCGTCCTCGCCGGGGGCCGCCCCCACGTGCACGAGCACGACGAGCGGCCGCTCGGGGACCGCGCCGGGATCCTCGAAGGTCCAGCCGGCGCCGGAGAACAGCGCGCGGATGATCTCGGCATCGTGTCCCGAGCTCGCCGCGGCGAGGTCACGGCCGGCGAGATCGTAGGCATCGGCGACGGCGCGGAGCATCGCATCGAAGATGGTGCGGGTCCGCTCGACCACGGGCCAGGCGCGGGTGTCGTCGTCGATCTCGGCGCGGACCACGGCGGCGAAGTGCTCGAAGGCGATGTGCCAGCACCTCAGGTACTCGCCGAGGGGGAGTCCTTCGGCGACGCGGTCCGCGCTGCGCTCGATCACCTCGCGGACGGCGGTCTGCCGTGGTGGATCGGGGTCGGTCATCGCGGCCACGCCGACGCGCAGGATGGTCCGGACGGTGTGTGTGCTCTCCCGGCTGAGGTGCTCGGGCATGCCTGCCTCGGCGAAGCGCGGTGCTCCCGCGGCGTAGTCGTCGATGACCTCGCGGGCCAGCCGGGGGATGGCGTCGCCGACCCGTCGTGCGGCGCGGGCGAGGTCGTCCTCGGCGTGGGTCACGCGGCCCTCCTCTGTGACTCGTCACAAGGCAGCGCCGGCTGCGGTGTGACATCACTCGATGGTATCGCCCGCGGTGCTGGATCACGCTGAGTGAGAGCCGTGGAGGTCCGCGGCTTCAGCGACCATAGGAAGGGGCGGGCACATGCAGGGACACGGCGGGGAACACGCGGGGATGCCGTTGAGCGGCATCACGGTCGTCGACTTCGGTCAGTACATCGCGGCCCCGGGCGCCACCCAGACCCTCGCCGATCTCGGTGCCGAGGTCATCAAAGTCGAGAATCCGGGCGGGGACCAGGCTCGCGCTGTCGGCACCTACGGCCATGCGATCATGCGCGCCTACAACCGCCGCAAGAAGTCGGTGGTCCTGAACCTGCGCTACGAGGAGGGGCTGGCGGCCGCCCGGCGGCTGATCGAGCGCGCCGATGTGGTGGTGCAGAATCTGCGTCCCGGGGCCATGGCCCGCCTCGGCCTCTCCAATGAGGTGATCCGGGGCCTCAATCCCTCGGTGATCACCGCCGCGGTGACCGGCTTTGGCACCGAGGGACCGTCGCGGGATCGCCCGGGACTCGACATTGCCGCCCAGGCGGAGTCCGGACTGATGTCGATCACGGGAGAGCGGGAAGGCCAGCCGCAGCGGGTCGGCGTGCCGATCGTCGACCATGTCGCCTCGATCGTCCTCTCCCAGGCGATCATCACCGCCCTCTTCCACCGTGAGCGCACCGGTCAGGGCGACGATCTCTCGGTATCGCTGCTCGATGTCGGGGTCGACCTGCAGCGCGTCAACTGGGGTGAGTACGCGCTCACCGGTCAGATGCCGATCCGCTGCGGCAACGGACAGCCCGGGGCTGCCCCGGGGGCCGACATCTTCGCGACCGCCGATGGCGACGTGGTCGTCTCGGCGTACACCGACGACAAGTTCGCGACTATCAGCCGGCTGGCGGGGCGTCCCGATCTGCCGGGTGACCCGCGATTCGCCGACAATCCTTCCAGGGTGGCGCACCGACCCGAGCTGCTCGACGCCCTCGCCCCCTATTTCCTCGCACGCTCCACCGACACGGTGATCCAGGAACTCAGCGATGCCGGGATCGTCGTGGGCGATGTGCGCACCTATGATCGTGTGCTCAGCGCGGACGATGTCGTGGCAGGCGGGGTCTTCTCCGACTGCACCGATGCCGATGGCACGCCCTATCGGATGCCGACGCTGCCCTTCGTCTCGCGTCACGTCTCACGCTCTCGCGACGGTGGAACGGTGCCCTCGGCCGGCGAGCACACCCGGCAGGTGCTGGACTCGATGGGGTCGGCGGCCAGCTCGGCGGCCCCTGCATGAGGACGGCGGAGCACCGCGAGAGCGATGGTACTTTCACCGCATGTCACGAGAGGAACGCGGCGCGTCCGCCGCCGGCGCCAACGAGACGGCCCTCAAACTCGAGCGTGCGGCACTGCGCCTGCTCAAGAAGGACGGTGTGCTCGCGGGGCTCAACCTGCGCGAGGTCGCGGACCTCGCCGGGATCAACCGCGGTCTGGTGTACCACTACTTCGGCTCTCGTGGCGAGCTGCTGCGCTCGGCCCTGCGTCGTGGCAGCGACCGGCGGCACGATGCCTACTGGGCCTCCGACGAGAGCGTGGGCTTCGTCGAGCGGATCGGCCGGATGTTCGCGCAGTCGATCAAGAACGCAGAACAGGGACGGCTGGCCGCGATCCTGCTGATCGACGGGCAGACCAAGATCCGCATGATGCCGCGCCGGGAGCAGACCCAGCGTGATCTGAAGGTGGACCAGGAAGCGGGACGGATCTCCTCGGAGATCGACCTCGTCGCCCTGCATGCCTTCATCCAGTCGCTCTCCATGGGCTACGTGGTGGCGCGCAAGCAGCTCGCCGCGGAGTTCGGGATCGGCGTGCGCGATCTGGACGGCCGGATGGCCGACCTGTTGCAGCAGCTGCTCGCCGAGGACCGGAAAGACAGAGCAGAACCGTCAGATTGACGAAACGATAATTCGTGTTGACGTTCTGCTAATTGATGGATAACGTGACGTGGGCCACTGTTTCCAGTGGTCACTTCATGCCGCTCGTTCGTCGAATTGGGACGTACACGAATGCTTCGACTGTTGGGCAGACGCCTACTTCATCTCATCCCGGTCACCATCGGGGTCAGCTTCCTGACCTTCATGCTGCTGAACCTGCTGCCGGGCGACCCCGCGCTGACGGTCCTCGGCGAGGGCGCGACACCCGAGGCCGTGGAGGCGATCACCGAGCAGATGGGCCTCAACGACCCGGTGCTCCTGCGCTACTGGCACTGGTTCGTCGGTGCGCTCGGCGGTGACCTCGGCACGTCGCTGAACTCCGGTGAGTCGGTCACCACGCTGCTGCTGCAACGGGTGCCCACCTCGCTGGAGATCATGCTCCTCGCCCAGATCATCGCGCTCGTGGTCGCCCTGCCCGTCGCGATCGTGTCGGTACGTCGACCCGGTTCGCTCTTCGACCGGTTCGCCGGCCTGACCGCCTTCGCCGGTGTCGCCACGCCGCCGTTCCTGGTGGGCATGCTCCTGGTTCTCGTGGTCGCCATCCCCTTCGGCCTGCCGGCGACCGGCTGGATCCCCTTCACCGAGAATCCGGTGATGAACCTGCGATCGGCCTTCCTGCCGGCGCTGACCCTCGCCGCCGCGCTCTACGCGGTCTACATGCGGGTGCTGCGGGCCGACCTGGTCACGCAGCTGACACAGGAGGAGTACGTGACCACCGCACGGGCCAAGGGGGTCGCGCAGGGCACGATCATCCGGCGTCACGTCCTGCGGAACTCGGTCTTCCCGCTCATCACCGTCATCGGCATCAACATGGGCGCGCTGCTCGGCGGCGCCGTGATCGTCGAGACGCTCTTCGCGGTGCCGGGTCTCGGCAAGCTGATGATCGACGCGATCTACCAGCGCGATGTCGTGGTCGTCCAGGGCGCCGTCGTCGTGATCGCGGTGGCCTTCGTTCTCATCAACTTCGCGGTGGACCTGCTCTACGCCGCACTGGACCCGAGGATCCGTCATGACCGAGCCTCTCACTGACCCCGTCGCGGCGGCACCCGTCGCGAAATCCCGTAGCCGTCGCCGGCGGCCGTCCTTCGAGATCGTCATCCCCGGCACGCTGCTGGCCCTCATCGCGGCCGCCTGCCTGCTGGCGCCGATCCTGCCCGGCCTGCCCGATCCGAACCTGGGCGTCCTCAACGGAGGCGAGGGCGAGTCCCGGATGGGACTGTTCTCGCCCGGTCACCTGCTCGGCACCGATGCTCTCGGCCGCGACCTGCTCTCGCGCTCCCTGCACGGCGGGCAGCTGTCGATCATCGTCGGCCTGGGATCGGTGGCCGTCGGGCTCCTGATCGGCGGAACCCTGGGCATCGTCGCGGGCTATGCCGGCGGTGCCGTGGACACGGTCGTCATGCGGGTGCTCGACGTCTTCCTCGCCTTCCCCTCGCTGGTGCTGGCCCTCGTGGTCGCCACCTACCTCGGCCCCAGCATCCCGAATCTCATCATCGCGATCGCCTTCTTCGCGATCCCGTCCTATGCCCGTATCGCGCGAGCGGGGGCGCTGAGCGTGCGCGAGCGGGACTTCGTGCTGAGCGCCCGGCTGACCGGCGCACGCGCCGGGCACATCCTCATCCGGCACGTCACCCCACGGGTCGTCGGCTCGCTGCTCACCTACGGCCTGCTCATCTGCGGTATCGCCATCATCACCGAGGCCTCGCTGAGCTTCCTGGGCCTCGGCATCTCCCCGCCGACCCCGAGCTGGGGCAGCATGATGGCCGACGGCAAGACCGATCTCAGCACCGCTCCGCAGATCGTCCTGGTCCCGGGCCTCCTGCTGTTCCTCACCGTCGTCTCGCTCAACCTCCTCGCCGACGGCATCCGTCATCGCCTCGACAGCGAAGGGAGCTCACGATGACCACTACTCCTCCTCTGCTCGAGGTCGAGAACCTCCGGGTCGTCTTCGACGGCGTGCTGGGCAGCGTCACGGCCGTCAACGACGTGTCCCTCTCGGTCGATCGCGGCCAGACGATCGCGGTGGTCGGCGAGTCCGGATCGGGCAAGTCCGTCACGGCGCGCACGATCATGGGCCTGTCGACACCCCCGGGCCGGATCGCCGAGGGGTCGATCCGCCTCGCCGGCCGCGAGCTCGTCGGGCTCACCGACCGGCAGTGGCGCGGCGTGCGCGGATCGCAGATCGCGATGGTCTTCCAGGACCCGATGCGATCGCTGAACCCGACGATGAAGGTCGGCACGCAGATCGAAGAGGCGATCCGCCTGCACACCGACCTGTCGAAGAAGCAAGCCCGCGCGCGGGCGGTCGAGCTGCTGGACGCCGTCCGGATCGCCGCTCCCCGCCGCCGCGTCGACGAGTACCCGCATCAGCTGTCCGGGGGCATGCGCCAGCGGGTCATGATCGCGTTGGCGCTGAGCTGCGGTCCCGAGCTGCTGATCGCCGACGAGCCGACGACCGCGCTCGACGTGACGACCCAGCAGCAGATCCTCGATCTCATGGGCGAGCTGCAGGCCGATATGGGGATGGCCGTCATGCTCATCACCCACGACATCGGGATCGCCGCGAGCTATACCGACACCGTCTTCGTGATGTACGCCGGCCAGGTGGTGGAGTCCGCGCCCACGCGGCGGCTCTTCACCGACCCGCGGATGCCGTACACCCGGGCGCTGCTCGACTCGATTCCCTCGCTGGACTCGCCGGCCCATGAACCACTGCCGGCGATCGAGGGATCGCCGCCCGACCTGGCCGAGCTGTCGGCCGGGTGCAGCTTCAGCGCGCGGTGTCCCCGCGCGACGCAGACCTGTCTGACCCAACGACCGGCGCTGATCGAGCACGAGGCCGGACGCGCGTGGGCGTGCTGGCATCCGGTCGAGTCCAAGGAGGCATCATGACGACCGTCCCCCGAGAGCGCGCGACCAGTCGCGAGGTCATCCTCGACGTCCGGGACCTCACGCAGCAGTTCACGGTGCCGGGCAAGGACGGCGGCACCGTGCACGCCGTGGACGGGGTCTCCTTTCGGATCCACGCCGGTGAGACCCTCGGCCTGGTGGGCGAGAGCGGCTGCGGCAAGTCGACGACGGCCCGCGCGATCCTGCAGGCCCCGGCACCGACCTCGGGGAGCGTCGTCTTCCAGGGGAACGATCTCACCGAGCGATCGGGCCGGTCCCTCCGCGAGGCGCGCTCGCAGATGCAGATGGTGTTCCAGGACCCCTTCTCCTCGCTCAACCCGGGCTGGAAGGTCCGCGACATCGTGGCGGAGCCGCTGGCGGTGCACCGCGTCGGCACCGCGAAGGAGCGGGCCGCGCGGGTGAACGAGCTGCTGGACCTGGTTGGCCTGGACCCGCAGCGCTTCGCCGACCGCACCCCGCGACAGATGTCGGGCGGGCAGGCGCAGCGCGTGGGCATCGCTCGCGCACTGGCCCTCGATCCGGCACTGGTGATCTGCGACGAGTCGGTGTCCAGCCTGGATGTCTCCATCCAGGCCCAGATCCTCAACCTCTTCGAACGGCTCGGACGTGAACTGGGGCTGACCTATCTGTTCATCGCCCACGACCTCGCCGTGGTCAAGCACGTGAGCGACCGGGTCGGCGTCATGTACCTGGGGCGCATCGTCGAGCTGGGCTCCTCGGAGAGCCTCTACGCCGCACCCGCTCATCCCTATACGGCGGCCCTACTCGACGCGGTCCCGCGCGTGGACATCGAGAACCGGTCCACCAGCGCACCGCTCAAGGGTGAGATCCCGTCCCCGCTCGACCCGCCCTCGGGGTGTAGCTTCCGCACCCGCTGCCCGCTGGCCACCGATCGCTGTGCGGCGGAGACCCCCGAGCTCCGCGATATCGGTGACGGTCGCCAGGTCGCCTGTCACTACCCGCTCACCGCCCCCGCGGCGGCCGGCACGGAGGGGATCGCCCGATGAACCCGACCGAACGCTATTGCGGAGCCATCGTCGAGACCGCGACCGCCGTCAACGGTGCCATCGCGGCGGCCGAACTGGTCAGCGGCGGCGGCCAACGCCGCGAGCCGCGGGTCCTTACCGTGGCCGACGGCATCCACACCTATGTCGCCGGATCGATCGTCAACCGCACCTTCATCGAGGGCGAGGACGGGGTGATCGTCTACGACACCGGCGACGACCTCGCCGACGGCGAGCAGGCCTATGCCGCGCTTCGCACGATCACGGACAAGCCCATCGCCGCGATCGTCTACAGCCACAACCACTACGCCCACGGCTCGCGGGCCTTCACGACCGGGGACGAGGGCGTGCCCGTCATCGGCCACCCTCATGTCAACCGCAACCTGGCGCGCGGTGCCGATGTGATCGACTTCCCTGAGGCGGCCCCGGTCCTCGGCCAGCGGTTCCGTCGGCAGTTCGCGGCCTACCTGCCCGAGGAAGGGCCGGATGCGCCGGTGGGCGCCACCTATCCGGCCTTCACGCCGCGGGGCACGCTTCCGGTCACCCGGCCGGTCGACCACGGGGAGGAGCTGACGATCGCCGGGGTGCGGATGCAGTTCTTCACCGAGCAGTGGTCGGACTCCGATGACACGCTCACGCTCTGGCTGCCGGATCGGAAGGTCGTGCTCAACAACTTCCTCTGGCCGACGATCCCGAACTTCTATGCCCTGCGGGGCACCGGTTTCCGCGATCCGCGGTCGTGGCGTGACGGCATCCTGTTGATGCGGGACCTGCAGCCCGAGCATCTGCTCGGCACGCACACGCGCCCGATCAGCGGCGCCGAGGAGATCCGGGCGACCCTGGAGGGGTACGCGGACGCCATCTCCTATACCTATGACCAGTCCCTGCGCGGCATCCTGCACGGCATGGGCCCCGATGAGCTCCGCGAGTTCGTGCAGCTGCCGGAGTATCTGGCGGCGCAGCGGCACAATAAAGACGGCTATGGCGAGACGCAGTACCAGCCGCCCTATGTCTATGAGAGGGTCTTCGGCTGGTTCGACGGACGTCCCGAGCACATCAACCCGCCCCCACGTCGGCTGCAGGGCGAACGCATCGTCGAGGGATTCGGTGGTCCGGCCGCCGTACGCGAGGCCGTGCTCACGGCGATGGACGCGCGGGAGATGTCCTGGGCCGCGACCCTGGCCGGATTCCTCGTCGACCACGACCCCGAGGACGCCGAGGCGCGCGCGCTGAAGGCCCGCACACTGCGGGCGCTCGGGCAGCGGGCCGGCGGCTCGATCGCGCGGCACTTCTATCTGAGCTACGCCCTCGAACTGGAGGACCGGGTGGAGATCCCGCCCGCCGTGCCGGCGACGGTCAGCTCGGTGCTGCGCGCACCCGCGAGCATGCACATCGACCACCTGCGGGTTCGGCTCGATCCCGGCAAGAGCGCCGACACCGTGCGCTTCGTCGTCATCGAGCTCACCGACGCGGACACACGCGCCGGCTTGTACGTACGTCGCTCGGTCTGCGAGTTCGTGGCCGATGTCGACCGCCATCCCGATCACCCCGATGCCACGGTGGCGATGCCTCGTCGGGTCTTCGCCGAGCTCATCGTGGGCGAGACCGACTGGGCCTCCGCGATCGCCGATGGACGAGCGGTCGTCGACGGCGACGGCGAAGAAGTGGTCGAGTTCTTCGGGTTCTTCGACCCGCAGCAGGAGGTGCAGTATGCAGGTGTCTAAGCGGACCAGGGTGGCGGCCGTCGCCGCGTTGGGCGCCCTCGTGGTGAGTGCGTGCAGCGCCTCGGTCGTCCCCGACAGCGAGGACGCCGCCCCGCAGCATGGGGGATCGCTCGTGGTGGGACTCGAAGGCAGCTGGGTCTCGCTCGACCCGATGCGCGCGACGACGTACGTCAGCTTCAGTGTGCTGCAGACGATCTACGACCCGCTCTTCGACCTGGACGAGAACGGCGACGTGGTGCCCAATCTCGCCACCGGGTACGAGATGAGCGATGACGGGCTGGTGTACACCGTGGATCTCGAACAGGGCATCTCCTTCCAGGACGGGACCCCGTTCGATGCCGATGCGGTCGTGACCAATTTCGACCGTGTCCGCGACCCGGCGAACGGTTGCTCCTGTCTCGGTGAGCTCGGTGTACTGGACGCGGTCGAGGCGGTCGACGAGTCCACCGTGCGGTTCACGCTCAACCGTCCGCAGGCCGGCTTCCCGGTCATGGTGCTCGGCGGTGCGGCCGGCCTGATGGGATCGCCGCGTGCGATCGAGGAGACGGGCGGCGACCTGGCCAAGGATCCGGTGGGCACCGGTCCCTTCGTGCTCGACCAGGAGGTGCCGGACAACTCGGTGCGGGTCAAGGCCTGGGACGATTACCGCGATCCCGAGCGCCCTTACCTGGACTCGGTGGAGTTCCGGGTGATCGCCGACAGCGACTCGCGGTACTCGAGCCTGACCTCGACCGCGATCGATGTCGCCGACAATGTCTCGGTCACCTGGCTCAACGACGCCGAGCTGAACCCGTCCCTGGAGATCCGCCCCCAGGGTGCCTCGGGGTCGAACTTCGTGATGTTCCAGATGGGCGAGGACAGCCCCTTCCAGGACCCGCGGGCCCGCCAAGCGGCCTGCATGGCGCTCGATCCCGAGCTCATCGACGAGGCCCTGTACGGCGGTATCCGGCTGACCGGCCAGGAGTCCCCCTTCCCGACCGAGAGCCGGTGGGATCTCGGCGAGGTGGACGGCTATTCGAGCTACGACCCGGAGCAGGCCAAGGAGATCGTCGACGAGCTGGGTGGCATCTCCTTCGAGCTGAACTTCACCAACTCACCGGACAACGTCCGGGTCGGACAGGCGCTGGCGGCGCAGTGGGAGGTCGTCGGGATCGACGCGAAGATCCGGCCGATGGATCAGCCGACGCTGGTCGAGAACGCCTTTGGGCACAACTTCGATGCGATGTTCTACCGCTGGCGCGGCGCGATGGATCCCGATGGCAATGTCACCCGCTGGTTCCACAGCTCGCTGGCGACCCCGGACACGCCGAGCTCTAACTACAACCTGGTCAGCGACGAGGAGCTCGACCAGCTGATGACCTCGGCGGCCGAGACGACCGACCAGGACGAGCGCATGGACCGCTACCGGGCGGTGGCCGAGCGGCTCGCGGTGTTGACCCCCTACTGCTACGTCTGGGGCGCCGACTGGAACCGGATCATGCTCACCAATGTGCACGGGATCCCCGACCGGCCCGACAACATCATGATGCTCCGGGACGCCTACGTGGTCGAGTGATCCGCGTCAGCCGGCGCGCGTGAAGGTCGGGTCCTCGACGAGGGGCGGGCGCACGGGGCTCCATCCGAGAGCCTCGCGGGTCCGCGCGGAGCCGGCGACCTGGTCGAGCAGCAGGGCGTCGGCGAAGTCGGCACCCAGCCGGTCGCGGGCTGCGTCCGCGGTCTCGTGGGCGACCGTCTCGCCGAGCGCGGTGCCGAGCTCGCTCACTGTGGGGGAGCCGTCGTCGGTGCCGAGGTAGATCGCCCCCGTCGTACCGGCTTCCAGCGCGAGCCGGTACAGCTCGGCGAGGTCGTCGACGTGGACGGTGGTCCAGTGCTGCTCGCCTCCCGGGACGAGCAGCGCACCGGCGTCGTCGTGGGGACCGTTCGCCAGCAGGGCGGGGATGCCCTGGCCGTGGCCGTAGACGATGCCGGGACGTATCACGATCCCGCGCGCGGCATCCTCGAGGAGCCGGTGTTCCAGGGGCACGCGCCAGCGGGTGAGGGCCGGCGGATCGTCCGCAGAGTCCTCGACGATGGCGGTGTTGTCGCCATAGGTCCAGATGCCTCCGGTGAGGACGAAGGGCTTGTCGGTGCCGGCGAAGGCCTCGACGGCGGCGTCGACGACCGATGTGTTGATCTGCGGGTCGGTGCCGTCACCGGCCGCGGCCGCGTGGACGCCGGCATCCACGCCTCGCAAGGTGGCAGCCAGCCAGGCGGTGTCGCGCAGATCGCCGATCACGCCGGTGGCGCCCTGTTCGTTGACCGCGGTCTCCGACTCCTGCGAGCGGACGATCGCGAGTACCTCGTGGCCGGCGTGACGCAGAGTGCGCAGCACCGCCGAGCCGATGAATCCCGTTCCTCCAGTGAGTAGCACACGCATACGGGGGTCAACGATCGTCCGGTGTGGCGCTATTCCGTCGCCATCAGGCGGCGCATCGCCGTCGCGACATCGCGCAGGGGAGCGGTGCTGTGTTCCAGCCGGGCCTGCATGATGGCTCCCTCGAAGGCGCTGACGAAGACGCTGGCGAGCAGCTCGGCATCCGTGACGCCGTCGAGGCGCAGGGCGGCTGCCAGATCCTCGCGCCAGGTGGCGAACACCTCCCGGGCAGCGGCGGTGCTGGCGGGGGAGCGCGGCCCGGCGAGGGCGGCGGCTGCGATCGGGCATCCGAGGGCGTAGTCGTGCTCGACGAGCGAGCGCTCCCACCAGTCGATCAGGGCCTCGACGTGACCGTGCTGGGCGACCCGGCGCACGTGCTCGCCGGCCGAATGGGTGGCGGCGGCGACCAGTTCGTCCTTGCCGGCGGGGAAATGCTGATAGATCGACTGGCGGGCGACACCGGACTCGCGCAGGACGTCCGCGATACCCGTGCCGTGGACCCCGTGGCGGCACAGCAGATCGATGGTGCTGGACAGCAGGCGTTGGCGAGCCGGCGGGGCCATGGATCCTCCTCTAGACCGATCGGTCTATATTGAGCTCAGCCTAGCTGGGAGGACCATCCATGACCACCACCGATCCGCGCGAGATGTCCGGACTGGAGCTGCTGCGCTATGCCACGGCGCTGCCGATGGACGAGCGCGCGCCGATCATCGGCGACCTGTTCAAGTTCTCGGTCGACGAGCTGGAGGAGGGGCGGGTGGTGTTCTCGCTGCCCTCCGATCCGGCCTTCGCGAATCCTCTGGGATCGCTGCACGGAGGCGCCTGCGCCACCCTGCTCGACTCGGTGATGGGTTGTGCGGTGCACACGACCTTGGAGGCGGGGGTCGGCTATGGGACCTTGGAGCTCAAGGTCAACTACATTCGCACGGTCCCGGTCGACGGTCAGACGCTGACGGGCACGGGAACCACCATTCACGTCGGCCGTCAGGTGGCGACGGCGGAAGGGCAGGTCGTGGACGCGAGCGGCCGGCTCGTGGCGCACGCGACCACGACCTGTTTGATCTACCGGTAGGCCGTCAGGAGAGCGCGCTGTCGATGTCGGCGCGCAGCCCGTCAGCGGCGTCGAGCCACTCCTGGCCGTACTGGCCCGGGCAGGCGGTGGCGAGCCAGTTGCGGTGACCGGAGACGCGGAACTCGGTCTGTCCGTTGAGGGTGAGGTTCTGCAGGGGCCGCAGGCCGTAGTCGTCGAGGCGCCAGCCGATCAGGCGGGTGGTGGCGTCGCGCAGCGCGTCCCACTCGGCGTCGCGGATATTCGAGGTCTCGAAGTTCCCCATCATCGCGACGCCGGTGGTGTTGTCGTTGACCTCGCGGACGCCGGCGTGGGCGCCGCGGACATGGCCGTCGAGGCTGCCGGCGCGGCCCTCGAAGACCTGGCCGTATTTGTCGACGAGGAAGTTGTAGCCGAGATCGCACCAGCCGTTCGTGACGATGTGCATCGTCTGATACGAGCGGACGATGCCGGCAGACTCCTCCTTGGAGTAGGAGTTGGCACCAGCCGTGTGGTGGAGGACGACGCCCTGCATCGAGCCGGTCGTGGCGTCGCAGGATTCGGCGGGCGCGGCGCCCCATGCGCTGCGCGGGATGATGTCGGGCTGACCGGCGGCGTAGGCGGAGAACCCGGCGTCATCGGGGGATTCGCCCGGGTCGACGGTCACGACCCGCAGTCCCTCGGGTGCGGAGTCCGCCGAGTCGACGCGGACGGCGACGGCGTCGGCCTCGTCGCTGGACCAGATCGGCTCGGTCGAGCGAGGGGCATCCGCTCCCTCGGCTCCCTCGGTGCGCTCCAGTGCCTGCCACTCGCCCCATCCGGCGGCGGTCCGGACGCGCAGCTCGAGTGCCGGCGCGGGATCGGCATCGCCCTCCCAGGTCACCGCCGCCATGTGGAAGCCGGCCAGGTCGGTCTGCTCGATCTCGGTGGGCCCGCCTGCATAGGCCGTCATGCCGGAGTCCAGGTCGGTCTGCTCGACCTTCACCCGGTCGCCGAGGCGGGGATCGTCGAGAGCCTCGGCCGCGGGCGGCTCGTCGGGCACCGTGGGCTCGGCCGCCGCCGGGCCGCCGGCGACGAAGTGCGCGGTGAGAGCCACGGCGGAGACGGCGATGGCGAAGCTCGTGAGCGAGCGGCGAGGTCGGGCATATCGCATCTCTTCACTCCACAACGTTCGTCTGCTCCTGTCCACGCGACCGGCGCGACTTCGGCGAGACACGCCTGCGATCGCGGACAGAATTCGCACCGCTACCAAAATGGGAGCATGGTGCCTGAAGAGTGCACTATGATGCACTGGTGACGAAGGCAGAGGATCTGGCGCAGGCGATCGGCGAACGGGTGCGTCGGGAACGCAGGGAGCGGCAGTGGACGCTCGACCGGCTGGCCGCTGCCGCCGGCATCAGCCGGCGGATGGTCGTCAATATCGAGCAAGGAGCCACGAACCCGAGTGTCGGCACGTTGTTGCGGTTGAGTGATGCGCTCGGCATCGGCTTGCCGGCTCTCGTCGAGCCTCCCGCGACGACCCCGGTGAAGCTGATCCGTCAGGGAGAGGGAGCGGTGCTGTGGTCCGGCGAGGCGGGCGGTCGTGGAGTGCTGGTGGCCGGCACGGAATCGCCGGACGTGGTCGAGCTGTGGGACTGGACCCTGTGTCCGGGCGAGCGCCACGCCAGTGAGGCCCATGCGGCCGGGACGCGGGAGCTGTTGCAGGTGATCGAAGGGCGTATCACCGTCGAGGTCGATGGGGAGGTGTACGCGCTGTCCATCGGCGATGCGCTCACTTTCACCGGGGACGTTCCGCACGCTTATGCGAACACTGGTGATGCTCTCGCACGGTTCGGGCTGGCGGTCTTCGAGCCGAGAGTCGGGCTCGCGGCGGTTGAGTCGTGATGCGCGCGCCGGTCCCACCGTGGGTGATGGCAGTCACCGCAATGATGTCGATCCAGCTGAGTTCGGCGCTTTCGGTCGGGCTGATCGAAGAGGCTGGCGCGGGAGGTACGGCGTGGCTGCGGTTGAGCACGGGCGCGCTCCTCCTGGTGTTGGTCGCGCGTCCGCCGCTGCGGTCGATTCGAGCGGAGGATGTCGTCCCGCTGCTCGGACTCGGCGCGACCACAGGGTTGATGACGGTGGCGTTCTTGTCGGCGATCGATCGCATCCCTCTGGGCACGGCGGTGGCGATCGAGTTCCTCGGTCCGTTGACGGTGGCGGCCGTGCGGAGCGGGAGTCTGCGGATGCTCGTATGGCCGGTGCTCGCGCTGGCGGGCGTGGTTCTGCTCACCGAGCCGTGGCAGGGGGGCGCCGATGTCGTCGGCATCGGATTCGCGGTATCGGCGGGTGCTGGCTGGGGCGTCTACATCCTGTTGACGCAGAAGGTCGGTGACCGGTTCTCGGGGATCAGCGCTCTGTCGCTGACCGTGCCGGTGGCGGCCGTGGTAACCGCGGTGGTGGGTGTGCCACAGGCGGCCGGACACCTCGACGGGCGGGTTCTTTTGGTGGCGGCCGGTCTGGCGTTGCTCGCTCCGGTACTGCCGTTCGGACTCGAGATGCTGGCGCTTCGACGCATGACGCCGACCGCATTCGGCACGCTGATGGCGCTCGAGCCGGCGTTCGGCGTACTGCTCGGTCTGATCGTGTTGCACCAGTCGCCGTCAGTCGTGCAGGCGGCGGGCATCGCGCTGGTCGTCCTCGCGGGGGCTGGCG
This sequence comes from Aeromicrobium piscarium, assembly GCF_007421815.1. Taxonomy (GTDB): domain Bacteria; phylum Actinomycetota; class Actinomycetes; order Propionibacteriales; family Nocardioidaceae; genus Aeromicrobium; species Aeromicrobium piscarium. Next base: position 29,620 of record NZ_VLNT01000007.1, read on the forward strand.
CACAGCGGCGAAGCACGCGGGTCATCGGCGCGGACGTCCCTGCCTGAGTCACTGGGTGAGGAAGTGTCGCCGATGAACCAGTACTGGCGTCGCCGTTGCGACTCCCTTCAGCGCAACCTATGCGAGACCACCGGCGCTATCGACTGCGTCCTCGGCAGGTGTGGATTCCGGTAGGGTGCCCTGCATGATCGGAGCGGGAATCGGGGTCGGCGTCGCCATCGGGGTGGCTCTCTGGCTCATCACGGACAGTGCAGTGTGGATCGGCGCCGGGATCGCCATCGGTGTCGCGATCGGAGCCGGATTCGATCAGCGTTCCTCGAAGGACGGCGAGGACTGAGGATCCTCAGAGGGGGACGACCGTGACGTTGACACCGTGGTCCTGGATGTCGCCGACGTGATCGGCGTCGACTCCCTCGTTCGTGATGACGACATCGACATCGCTCAACGGTGCGACGCGGGCGAACTCCTCGCGACCGAACTTGGATGAGTCGGCGAGCACGACCGCCGAGCGGGCGGCCTGCATGAGCTTGGACTTGACGGCCGCCTCGGCGACATTGTGCGTCGTGATGCCGTGGCGGACGTTGACACCGTCGACGCTCAGGAAGACGGCGTCGAGGGTGAGCTTGTCGATCAGCTCCTCCGTCCACGGCCCGACGGCGGAGCGTGAATTGGCCACCACCTGACCTCCCAGCAGGTGCACGCTGACGTGCGGGTGGCCGGCCAGCATGCCGGCGACGACCAGCGAGTAGGTCACCACCGTCAGGTGGCGATCGGGTCCGATCTGCTCGGCGAGTTTGATCGTGGACGTGCCCGCGTCGATGGCGATCGTGGAGTCCTCCTCGACCAGATCGAGGGCGGCGCGGGCGATGGCAGCCTTCTCGTCGGCGAAGAGATTCTGCCGTCCCGCATCGGTCACCGGCGCCGCGAAGGACGTCCGTTCGACGCGGACCGCTCCACCGTGGGTACGGCGCAGTAGGCCCCGGCGTTCCAGCTCGCTGAGGTCGCGGCGGATCGTCTCGGGGGTGACGTCGAAGGTGGTGGCGAGCTCGTGCACGGTCACGCGGTCGTGCTGCCGGACGGCAGCGGCGATCTCCCGGTGGCGCTCGGTGGCGTACATGGTCCACATCATGCCATATCGGAACCAAACACAGATCTCTATTGACTTGTTTCTGTCCGTACGTGTCTACTTGTGCCCGTTACATTGTCATGTGCGTCACACCGCGGTCCACGACCGCGGCGCACCGAGTGAGGGTGAGGCGAATGAAACAAGCGGTCTACCACGGCATCGAGGATGTCCGGATCACCGAGGTCGAGATCCCGACGCCGGGCCCCGGCGAGGTCGTGGTGCAGAACAAGGTCACGCTGACCTGTGGCACCGACGTCAAGATGTTCATGCGCGGCTACCGGTACGACCCGCCGCACCTCATCGGACACGAGGCCGCCGGCATCGTCCACGCCGTCGGAGAAGGAGTGACCCGGTTCGCGGTGGGCGACCGGGTCGTCGCGCACAACACCGCCCCGTGCCACCAGTGCTACTACTGCAAGAAGGGCAACCACTCCATGTGCGTGGACCTGCCCTCCAACCTCGGCGCCTATGCCGAGTACCAGCTCATCCCCGCCAACATCGTCCGCGAGACGATGTTCCGGTTGCCCGATGACATGCCCTACGAGCAGGCCGCGCTCACCGAGCCGCTCGCCTGTGCGGTCTACGGCACCGCGATGGTCCCGATCGAGCTCGGCGACACCGTCGTGGTCAACGGCTGTGGCCCCATCGGCCTGATGTTCGTCCGCCTCGCGCATCTGCGCGGAGCTCGCGTCATCGCCACCGATGTCAACGAGAAGCGCCTGCAGCTTGCCACCAAGCTCGGCGCACAGCACGTCGTCGCGATCACCGCGGACATCGACCAGGTGGCTGCCGTGCGCGCCTTCACCGAGGACGAGCGGGGCGTCGACATCGCCATCGAGGCGGCCGGCCTCCCGCAGGTCTGGGAGCTGGCCTTCGACATGGTGTGCCCCGGCGGCACCGTGCTGTTCTTCGGTGGCACCAAGAAGGACACGTCGGTGACGCTGGACTGCACGCGTTTCCACTACGACCAGATCACCGCCAAGGGCGTCTTCCACACCACGCCGATCCACGTGCGCGCGGCCTTCGAGCTGCTCAGCATGGGCGCCATCCGGCACGAGGACTTCGTCCAGAACTCCTACGAGCTCGACGATCTCGAGTCGGCGCTGCGCGAGCACGCACGCGGCGATGTCATCAAGAACGTCATCCGGTACGGCTCATGAACGCGACCCGGCTGCTGCACCCGGACTTCGTCCGGACCGGTGTCGTCGCCTCCTCGGCCACCGACCTGCTGCGCTCGATGGCCGAGGAGCTGCGGCAGAGGGGGACCGTCAAGGACAGCTTCGCCGATGCCCTGCTGGCCCGCGAGGAGAAGTTCCCGACCGGCCTGCCGACCGCACCGATCGGCGTGGCCATCCCGCACACCGATGTCGAGCACGTCAACGAGTCCTTCGTCAGCGTCGCTCGGCTGGACCGGCCTATCGCCTTCCACCAGATGGGCGCCAATGAGCAGACCGTCGAGGTGTCCCTCGTCGTGATGCTCGCGCTGGCCGACAGCGCGGCGCAGCTTCCCATGCTCCAGTCGCTCATCGGCATGTTCTCCGATGCGGCGACCATGAACGCCCTCGTCGAGGCGGAGGGGAGCCGCGAGCTCCACGACGTCTTCGCCGCCACCATCTCCTGATCCGACATCTCTCGATCCGAAAGTACGAGGTTCCAACCTATGAAGACCATCATCGTGGCCTGCGGGGGAGGTATCGCCACCTCGCAGACCGTCGCCGTCAAGCTCGGCAATCTGCTCGATGACCGCGGCCTGCGCGGCCAGGTCGCCGTCGAGGCGATCAACATCAACTCGATCCCGAGCTATCTCGACACCGCCGATGCGTATGTGTCGATCGCCCAGTCCGGCGAGACCACCTACGACCTGCCGACGTTCAGCGGCATCCCCTTCCTCACCGGGATGGGCGCCGACGAGGAGTTCGACAAGATCCTGACCGCCCTCGGGCTGGCCTGAGGAGCGCCGCGATGGATGTCATCCGTTCGGTCTTCCAATGGCTGATCGACCTGGGAGCCCCGGTCTTCCTGGCGATCATCCTCACGCTCATCGGCATCGTCTTCCGCATGAAGATCACGCGGGCGATCTCCGCGGGTCTGACGCTCGGGGTGGCGCTCGCCGGCATCACGCTCGTCGTCGACTACATGCTGCAGAACGTCGGCGAGGCGTCGAAGGCCTTCGTGGAGAACACCGGCGTGAGCCTGACCGCCCTCGACATGGGGTGGCCGCCGGCGCTCGGCATGGCCTGGGGATGGCAGTTCGCCTTCCTCATGTTCCCGATCCAGATCGTCGTCAACCTGGTGATGCTGGCCTTGCGCTGGACCAGCTGCCTCAACGTCGATATGTGGAATGTCGGCAACAAGGTGCTCACGGCCTTCCTCGTCACCTATGTCTCCGACATGGTCTGGCTGGGCTTCACCGTGGCCGCCCTGCAGGCGGTCGCCGAGCTCAAGAACGCCGACGTGACGCGCTACCGGCTGCAGAAGCTCACCGGCATCCCGGGTGTCTCGATGCCGCACCCGATGTTCCTCACCGGCATCTGGCTCTACCCCTTCATCAAGGTGATGGACCGGCTGCTGCCCAGCACCTGGAATATCGACGCGCAGAAGCTCCGCGACAAGATCGGCGTCTTCGGTGAGAACCACGTCATGGGCTTCCTCATCGGCTGCGGTATCGGCGCGCTCGGCGGTTACGGGCCGAGTGCTGTGCTGACGCTGGGCATTCAGGCCGCGGCGGCGCTGACCCTGTTCCCGATGGTGGCCAAGCTGTTCACCACGGCACTCACGCCGGTGAGCGAGGCGGCGACCAATTTCACCAAACGGCGATTCAACGACCGCGAGTTCACCATCGGGCTGGACTGGCCGATCATGGCCGGCCGCTCCGAGCACTGGCTGCTGATGATCCTCACGATCCCGGTGCTGCTGCTCTATGCGCTCATCCTGCCCGGGAACATGGTGCTGCCCTTCGGCGGTCTGATGAACATCTGCCTGGTGGTGCCGCTGTTCTTCTTCACGATGGGCAATTTCGTGAAGATGGCGATCGGCACGATCATCGGCATCCCGATGCAGCTGTACGTGGCGACCTTCTTCGCGCCGTACTTCACCTCACTGGCCGAGCGGACCGGAGGCGTGGAGCCGCCCGCGGGCCAGCAGCTGGCGTGGTTCGGCATGGACATCTCCGAGCTGCGCTACATCGTCGTCGACGCCGCCTCGGGCAGCCTGATCGGCATCGCGCTGGCCGTGGTGACCGCCGTGCTCGCCTTCTTCTACTTCCGCGGTATCAAGCGCGACGACCTGGTCTTCAAGGCAGAACTGGAGGGAACGAATGTCGCCCCGAACACGTGAGCTGAGCCTGCGAGTGGCCTTCGGCGCCGGTGTGCTGCTGAGCGTGGTGTTCCTGGTGGTCAGCGTGATCACCTGGAGCCTCCCGCTCGGCGCGTGCGCCCTGGTGCTGGCCGTCCTGCTGACCAAGAACCTGGACGTCATCGGCGTCGACGTGGACCGTAGAAAGGGCACTTCCGCATGATGAACCCTCAGCTCGATCGATTCTTTGAGGCCGTCGTGGACCTGTGCGGCGATCTCTACCGACTCGGCTGGGCGGAGAATCACGCCGGCAACCTCAGCTACCGGCTGAGCGAGGACGAGCGACGACTCTTCGGAGAGGGCGACCAGCGCCGGACCGTGACGCTGGACGAGCCGCTGCCGGCCTTGGCGGGTGAGAGCTTCCTCGTCACCTCGGCCGGCAGCCCCTTCCGGCTGCTGGTCAAGGAGCCGCGCCGGCACACCGGAGTCATCGACATGGCCTCGGACGGTGGCTCCTATGACATCGTCTGGGGACTGATCGGCGACCGGAGGCCGACCAGCGAGCTGCCCGCCCACCTGCGGGGTCACGCGGAACGTGGCGTGGTCGACCCGGAGAACCGGGTGGTGCTGCATTGCCACCCGACACATCTGGTCGCGATGACCCACGTGCACCCGCTCGACGAGGTCGCCTTCACGCGGGCACTCTGGGCGACCAACTCCGAGTCGATCCTGGCGATCCCCGAGGGGATCGGCCTGCTCCCGTGGATGGTGTGCGGCACGGACACGATCGGCATCGAGTCGGCGCGGAAGTTCCGTGAGGTGAGCGTCGTGGTCTGGCCCTATCACGGGGTGCTCGTCGGGGGGCGGTCCTTGCAGGCGGCGATGGGCATGGTCGAGAGTGTCGACAAGGCCGCCGAGACCTGGCTGCTCTCCCGAGGCCCCGAGCAGCACGCGATCGAGGAGGATCAGCTGCGCGAACTCGCCGAGGAGTTCGACATCCACCCACCCGCCCGCTTCCTCTCCCGTTCCTAAGGAGCCGACATGTCCACTCCGTTCTCCCCCGATCAGTCCCCGCACGTGGAGGCACTGCGCGGTCTCGCCCTGACCAGCGATGTCGTCGGCTACTCCGCCGATCCGGTGTTCGCCTGGAATCGCGACCGTGATCCGGCTCGCCGCGTCGTGCTCGCCAGCGGCGGCGGCGCCGGACACGAGCCGATGCATGCGGGATTCCTCGGGCGGGGCGGTCTGGATGTGGCCGTGCCCGGGGAGGTGTTCACCTCGCCGCACAACGGGCAGATCGTCGCCGGGGTGCAGCAGGTCGCCCGATCCGGTGACGAGGTCCTGTTGATCGTCAAGAACTACACGGGCGATGTCATCAACTTCGCCATCGCGGCGGAGCGACTGACCGCCGACGGCTGCCGGGTCGCCACGGTGCTCGTGGAGGACGATCTCGGCAGCGAGGGCGCCGCCGTCGGCCGTCGCGGCACCGGCGCGACGGTGGTGATCGAGAAGATCCTCGGTGCCGCCGCGGACGCCGGGGATGGACTAGAGGAGCTGCAGCGGCTGGGGGAGGCGGTGGCGGAACGGTCCCGGTCGCTGGCGGTGGCGCGTGCCTCCCACACGCGTCCGGGCGGGGGCGCGGGCTTCGAGGTGGGCGACGGTCTGCTCGAGTACGGCGTCGGCATTCACGGCGAGACCGCTGCCGAGACGATCGAGGATCCGGGGCTCGAGGCGCTGGTCGAGCGGATGGTGAACGAGCTGCTGGACGCCCTCGGGGAGGCCGAGCACGGCCATCTGGTGATGGTCAACGGACTCGGCGGCGTCAGCAATCTCGAGCTGGCGCACATCAGCGCTCGCGTCGCCGAGGTCATGGCCGACCGCGATGCTCCGGTGGCGAGCCTGGTGAGCGGCACGTTCATCTCGGCTCTGGACATGCGCGGCTTCTCGATCACGGTCACCGCGGTGGACGATCCCGGGTGGATCGATCACTGGCTGGCCCCGCATGCGACGGCGCTGCCGCGGCCGGTCGCGGCCGGTGTCGTCGAGCCGCATCAGGGTGCGACGGACGAGTCGGCCGGATCCCGCGAGTCCAGCGCGTGGCTGGACGATCTCGCCGAGCAGTTCGCGGCTTTGCGCGATCCGCTCAATGCACTCGATCAGCGCACGGGCGACGGGGACCTGGGAACCAATATCGCCCAGGGCCTTTCTCGCGCCGCGCGTCGCGGTGGCGGCGATCTGGGCAGCGAGCTGGCGTCGATGGCGGGCGCCTTCCTCGACGAGGTGGGCGGCTCGAGCGGACCACTGTTCGGCCTCGTGCTGTCCGAGATCGCCCGGACGGCGGGCGATGGTGCCGGTCCTCGGGATCTCGGCCGCGGGCTGCGATCCGGCGTCGAGGCGGTCCGCCGCGTGGGCGGAGCGGAGCCGGGCGATCGGACCATGGTCGACGCCCTCGCGCCGGCCGCCGAGCGCGAGGCGCTTGACGCCGAGGCCGTCGCGGCGGCCGTGGAGGGTGCCGAGAGCACCCGGACGATGACGGCCCGTCGCGGCCGCGCCAGCTATCTCGGCGAACGTGTCCTCGGGACCCCCGATCCCGGTGCCGTCGCCGCAGCCCTGCTGCTGCGGAGCATCGCGGAACGGTCGGGAGCCGATCTCGGTGATCTCGACACGGCCGCCCTGCTCGACTGAGCGGGCTTGGCTCGCGGACCCCAGGCCCCGGTGGTAGTCCGGTAGACATGCGTGTCTATGCGACCTGCGCCGTGCTGCTCGTCCTCCTCGTGAGCGGATGCGGCGGCGACGGTGATGCCCCCGATCCGTCGGCGTCCTCCTCGGCACCCAGCCCGACGGCATCCTCGGCTCCGGAGGCCGACGAACCGTCGGCAGGTGACGAGGACCAGGTGGCGACCTGCGCTACCGGGGACCTCTCCGTCGTCGTGACGCCCGAGTCCGGTGGGGGAGCCGAGGGGACCCAGTACAGCGATGTCACGCTCACCAACACCGGCGGCGAACCGTGCGCGATGACCGGCTGGCCGGGGGTCTCCTATGTCACCGGGGACGATGGCGAGCAGGTCGGTGCCCCGGCCGACCGCGAAGGCGATCCGGCGGTCATCACGCTGCAGCCTGAGGGGACCGCCACGGCCCGCCTCGCCGAGACGAATGCCGGCGACTACGGCGACGTGTGCCGCACCACCGAGGTGCGCGGGCTGCGCGTCTACCCGCCGAATCAGCAGGATGCGGTGTTCGTGGAACGGCCCGGGGAGGCGTGCGCGTTCACCGAGATCCACCAGCTGACGATCGATCCCGTCACGGGGTGATCGTCGCCGGTCGCCATCGACTGACGATGGTCGGGTGGTCGATGGTGCACCGCGATCCGGTCGCCCACCTTCGCGGTGGCGGGGCAACCATTGCGTTCGCCGGGTCGTTGAGGGTGCACCGGCAACGGGCATGGACGGATAGCGGTGTGCAGCGAACCTTCCATCGTGGCCCTCGACCGGCTCACTGGCCGAGAATTCAGAGAAGCCCCGACCGTGGTCGGGGCTTCTCCGGGGTGGTACACCCCCAGGGACTCGAACCCTGAACCCGCTGATTAAGAGTCAGCTGCTCTGCCAATTGAGCTAGGGGTGCAGTGCGCTGTGCGCGAGATAGAACATTACCGCATCGCGCCAACGCCATGCCAATCGGGTCAGCCGGTGTGAGCCTCCAGCCAGGCGAGGAGGTCGCGGGTCACCTCGTCGCGATTGGTCTCGTTCAGGATCTCGTGTCGCGCCTCGGGGTAGACGATGACGGTGACATCGGTGAGACCCGCTTCCCGGTAGCGCGAGGCCAGCAGTTCGATGAGCTCACCGCCACCAGCCAAGGGGTCGTCCGAGCCAGAGGCGAGGAGCAGCGGCAGGTCCGGCCGGATCCGTCCGAGCACCGCAGGGTCGGAGAGCTGCGCACCGCCGGCGAACAGCGCGGGGGTGGTCGAGGCGGGCAGATCGAAGCCGCACAGCGGGTCCGCCACGTACAGGTCGACCTCCGCGTCGTCGCGGCTCAGCCACTCATAGCCCGTGCGGTGCTCGAAGGCGGCGTTGAAGACGCTGAGGTCGGCGGCCGGGGCGTCGGCCATCCCGGCCGCGATCACGTCGATCGCGGTGGAACCGGACAGGATGACCCCGTCGTACAGGTCCGAGCGTTCGACGAGCACGTGCTGGCCGGCGAAGGACCCCATCGAATGCCCGAAGAGGAAGACCGGGAGCCCCGGATACTCCGCGCGGATACCTTCGCCGAGCTGGACCACGTCGCGCCACAGCCCCTCGAATCCCGCCTCGCCGAAGTCCCCGGGCACGTCCGCGATCGTGCGTCCGTGTCCGCGGTGATCGGAGCCGACCACATGGAAGCCGGCGGCAGTGAGCGCCTCGGCGAAGCGACCGTATCGGGCCACGTGCTCGGCGAGACCATGCGAGATCTGCACCACGCCGCGTGGCCGCTCGGCATCGGAGTTCCAGGTGGTGGTGGCGACCCGCAGGCTGTCCTGGTCGGAGAGGTAGCTGGAGGTCAACGGGCTCACACCGACAAAGTAGCCGATTCCTGGTTCACTGGAAGGCATGCGATCGGTTGCCTTGTCCCCTCAGCAGCGACGTGATGCGATCCAGGCGATGGCCGGCGAGCCGCTCGACGTCCTGGTTATCGGCGGAGGGGTCGTGGGCGGCGGCGCGGCACTCGATGCCGCCACCCGTGGACTCAGCGTCGGACTCGTCGAGGCGCGCGACTTCGCCTCCGGCACCTCGAGCCGTTCCAGCAAGCTCATCCACGGCGGCCTGCGCTACCTGGAGATGCTCGACTTCCGCCTCGTCGCTGAGGCACTCGCGGAGCGAGGACTGCTCATCGAGCGGCTTGCACCGCATCTGGTCAAGCCCGTGCCCTTCATCTACCCGCTCACGCATCACGTGTGGGAGCGGGTGTACGCGGGCACCGGCGTCCTCATGTACGACTCGATGGCCGCGCTGTCGGGCCGCTCGCGGGGCGTGCCGCACCACACCCACCTGACCCGGCGCGGCGCCCGCAAGCGGATGCCCGCGCTGCGCAAGGACGCGCTCGTCGGCGCCCTCCACTATTACGACGGCCAGGTCGACGATGCCCGGCACACCATGTTCCTCTCCCGCACGGCCGCGGCCTACGGGGCACATGTGGCCAGCCGGACCCGCGTGGTCGACCTCGTGCGCGAGGGCGACCGGGTCGTCGGGGCTCACATCAAGGACCTGGAGAGCGGCGAGACGCACGAGGTGCGCGCCAAGCAGGTCATCAACGCGACCGGTGTGTGGACCGACGAGACCCAGGGCATGGCGGGGGAGCGCGGCCAGTTCCACGTCCGAGCGAGCAAGGGCATCCACCTCGTGGTGCCCCGCGACCGCATCCGTGGCGAGTCGGGGCTGATCCTGCGCACAGAGAGCTCGGTGCTCTTCGTGATCCCGTGGGGACGGCACTGGATCATCGGCACCACCGATACCGACTGGGATCTCAGCAAGGACCATCCGGCGGCGAGCGCCAAGGACATCGACTACCTGCTCGAGCACGTCAACCGGGTGCTGGTCGAGCCGCTCACCCATGACGATGTCGAGGGCGTCTACGCGGGCCTGCGCCCGCTGCTGGCCGGCGAGTCCGATGCCACGAGCAAGCTCTCGCGTGAGCATGCGGTGTCGACCGCCACGAAGGGCCTCGTCGTCATCGCGGGCGGCAAGTACACGACCTATCGCGTCATGGCGAAGGATGCCGTCGATGCCGCGGTCGATGCGATGGCGGTGCAACTGGATCGCAAGGTGCCCGCCAGCTGCACCGAGGACGTGCCGCTGCTCGGGGCGGACGGCTATGAGGCGATGTGGAACCAGCGCACGGCACTCGCCGCTCGCCACGGTATCGGTGTCGGACGTATCGAGCATCTGTTGAACCGCTACGGGTCGCTGGCTCTTGAAGTCCTCGACCTGGTCGCCGAACGGTCCGATCTCGGCGAGGCGTTGACCGGAGGCGACGACTATCTACGGGCCGAGGTCGTCTACGGCGTCACCCATGAGGGCGCCCGGCACCTGGATGACATCATCGCGCGCCGCACCCGGCTGTCGATCGAGACCTTCGACCGCGGCACAGGGGTCGCCGAGGAGGTCGCCGAGCTCATGGGCGAGGAACTCGGCTGGAGCGCCGAGCAGCGTGAGCGCGAGGTCGACCACTATGTCAAGCGGGTCGAGGCCGAGCGCGAGAGTCAGACGATGCCCGATGACGAGACCGCCGATGCCGCGCGCAAGGGCGCACCCGACGTCGTCCCCGTCGTGGAGCGCTGACGCGCGGGCTCGACTCTGATGGGAGCCACCGCCCACCGCTTCGAGCCCTTCGGCATCGAGCACCAGTTCGCGCTCGCGCTGTTCCTGATCGGCGCGGTGGTCATCGTCCGGTGCGGTCGGCGATGGCGCGGACGACGCGCCGAGGAGCTCGTGGGCCGCGCGGCGGCGGTGACGATCCTCGTCCTGGGAGTCCCGCTCCAGGTATTGCAGTTCACCCCTGCCGAGTGGGACCTGCAGACCTCGCTGCCGCTCCACCTGTGCGACAGCGGCTGGGTGGTCGCGGTGGTGGCCCTCTGGACGCGGCGCCGGACCTGGGCCGCGATCACCTTCCTGTGGGGCGTCGTGCTCACCACGCAGGCCATGATCACGCCGGATCTGGCGGCACCCTTCCCCGAGCCTCGGTTCCTGATGTTCTGGCTCATGCACTGGCTCGTCGTGTGGGCCGGGCTCTTCCTCGTGCTCGGTCTCGGCATCCGGCCCCGCTGGCGTGACTATGCGATCACGGTGGTGGTGACGATCGCCTGGGCCGTCGTCACCGCGGGTGCCAATGCTGTGCTCGGCACCAATTACGGCTATCTCAATGCCAAGCCGGCAGGCGGCTCGCTGCTGGACCTCCTGGGGCCCTGGCCGTACTACGTGGTGGTCGAGGCCGTCATCATCGCCGGGGTCTGGGCGCTCATGGTCTGGCCCTTCGAGCGCTCCCGGCGAGCGAGGGCGTGACGGGGCGAGCGACCGGCTAACGTGTCGGGGTGACGACTCTCGTGGTGGCTGCTCTCGCGTCCGAGGCGGCCCATGTTCCCCCAGGAATCCCACTCGCCATCACCGGCATCGGCAAGGTCGAAGCGGCCTCGGCCACCGCACGTGCCATCGCTCACCATCGGCCGAGCCGCATCGTCAATATCGGCACGGCCGGGGCATTGCGGACAGGGTTGCACGGGATCTTCCTGCCGTCGCGCGCGATCAACCATGATCTCGACGCACCCTCGATCCGTGCCCTGGGTGCCGAGGCGGTCGATGAGATCGCGATCGAGGACGGTGATGGGACGGTGCTCGCCACGGGCGACCGCTTCGTCTCCGATGCGGCGGTGCGCGATGTGCTCGCCCAGCGGGCTTCCCTGGTGGACATGGAGGGCTTCGCGGTTGCGCGGGCGGCGGGGGCGATGGACGTGCCTGTCCGACTCGTCAAGGTGGTCAGCGATGCGGCCGACGAGAGCGCCCTGGAGTGGCCGCAAGTCGTCGAGCGCTGCGCCCGACAGCTCGGCGACTGGCTGCGCACCCATCTGTGAGGCGCGACGCCCACCTCTCAACGTGAGGGCACCGGGAGCTGAGTCCGCGGAGACGAGACGGGGGGCCGCCCGCCGGGACACAAGAGGGGCGGGGGGGGTGCGCCGCGCGGGGGGGGTGGAGCA
>NZ_VLNT01000007.1:41769-59995 GCF_007421815.1 Aeromicrobium piscarium
TCTCCGTGACGGCTCGCCCCGGCCCGATACTCGCTCGGGCCGGCGGCTCGCCGCCGTCAGGTGTCCCGGAGTCAGATGAGGTCCTGACCGGAACGTCGCGCCTCACGCCATTCGGCGAAGAAGGCGCGGCCGATCACTCCCATCACGGCGAGCACCACGAGGGGCCAGACGAGGACGTAGACGGTAAGGGCGAGCGTGGTCATCACGCCTCCTTCGCGGGTTCGGGGGTGGGGTCGCGACGAGGATCGTCGTCATCGAAGTTGCCGGTGCGCTGACGGATCAGGGCGAAGTCGAAGCGTTCGGTCTGCCCGATCGACATCGCCCAGCAGACCACCGTGCTGACGGCATACGCGACCAACGAGGCGCTGAGGGTCGCGTAGTCGTGCAGGAAGCCGATGACGAACGGCGCGGACACCAGCGCGGCGACCACGCCGACGACCTTCCCGACCCGGATCCCGAAGAAACCGAAGGTCATCAGGCCGAGCACCACGCCGATGCCGATGACCGAGAGGACGTCGACGATCAACCCGATCCCGCCGGACATCGGGATCCACCCGAAGCGCACGGGGAGGAACAGGGCGAGTGCGGCGATGACCGATGTGGTGAACGCCTTGTTGGTGACCTTGTCCCAGTAGAAGCTCGCGAGCACGGGGAACACCAGCGCGCCCCACAGGGCACCCACGAAGACGAGCAGGTCGAGGATGTTCAACTGCAGGCTCGCGAAGGCGACTGCCGCGGCGGTCGCGACGACCATCGTCATGCGCCCGACGAGCAGCATCGTCTTCGGATTCGCCTTCTCCTTGCCCGCGATGTTCTGGCCATAGACATCGGCCATCATGATCGACGACAGCGCGGCGAGATCGGAGTCCGCCGTGGACGACAGCGCGCCGATGATCATGATGAAGAAGACGGCCAGCAGGATCGCCGGCAGATAGGTCGCGGCCATCTCGGGGATGAGATTGTTGATATCGCCGTCGGTGGGCTCGAAGCCGAGGTAGAGGGCGAGCACACCGAGCATGCCGACGCCGATGACCATCGCGCCGTAGCCGATGGTGGCGGTGATGAAGGTGGGCTTGATGAGGTCCTCGCGCACGGCGAACAGGCGTTGGGCGATGGTCTGATTGCCGATCGCATAGGCGAGCACCGCGGCGATATAGGGAGCTCCCTGGCCGAGGAAGGCGTCGCTGGAAAAGAAATTGCCCTGCTGAGGAGTCAGGTTCGCGGCGCCGGTCTCGAAGGCCGCGGGGAATCCAGCGGCGAAGAAGATGACCGGCACGATGATGGCAACGGCGCCGAGCATCGCCATCACCTGGACGAAGTCGGTGAGCACGGAGGCGCGGAAGCCCGACCAGAGCGAGTACAACAGCACGCCGCCGGCGACCGCGACCACGCCCTGGATGAAGGTGAAGGGGGAGAGCATCGCGATGAGCACACCGCCCGCGATGAAGTTCGACATCAGGCTGATGACGCTGCCGACGATATTGGAGCCCGCGAGCATGAGCTGGCTCGAGCGGCCGTGCCGGGCGTGCATGACCTCGGCCAGGGTGTGCGCTTTCGGCGCGACTGAGCGGATCCGCTTGCCGAAGGGGTAGATGAACAGGATCATCAGGGCGCCCCACAGGCCGTAGTGGATGGGTCCGGAGATGCCGTAGGTGTAGCCCGAGGCCGCCGACGCGTACATCGACGACGCCCAGATCCACGTGGCGGTCATGCTGGCCGCGGAGATGCCGAAGCCGATCTTGTTGCCGGCGGTCATGTAGCCGTCGGCATTCTCCTGTTTCTTGCCGATGCGAGTCGAGATATAGAACGTTCCTCCGTAGAAGAACACCAGCAATCCAACGATGATCACGGCGCTGAACTGCACCGAGTCGAGGTTATTCACGCGCCACCTCCTTATTCGACGAAGTCATGGAATCCGCACGGACGCAGACATGCGTGGTCGCCGGCGCCGTGCCGTGCACGTCCGGCCACGCGGGGGCGTCTCCGCGGGCTCTCAGAAGTCGACGCGCTGATGCCCTCGGTCGATGGACCACATCCCTTCCTGCGTTCGCCTCACCGTCGTGCCGATCGCCGGCCCGTGGGCAGGCTGGAGCAGGGCATGTGGGCATGCCCTCGATCGATCAGCCGGACATGGGCGGCAGCGCTGGCGCCCTCCGTCCGGGGCCCTGGCTCGACGGCGCCGGATGGCGCGGAGCGGGCCGTGCGCGCGTCGTGGCGAGTGTCCTCGCTCGGCGCGTCCCGACAGTGCCGCGGGCTCATGCCCGCGGACGGTCCATGACATTAACACAGTCGTTCGGGGGCTTGTGACGGGCGTCTCGAAGGGGTCCCCGGAAGGCGGATCCGCTCAGGGGCGGAGGGTGGCCGCGAAGCCCGTCCAGCGCAGGTCCGTCGGCAGATGCGCCAGGTCGTTGAAGGTGACGAGGGCCGGCGGGAGGCCGGGACGGTATTCGATGGTGGTGAGAGCGGTGTTGGCACTGTCGAGGCCGAGCCAGCGCGCCGGCGGAGCATCGAGGGCATGGCGCACCAGCCAGGCGATCGGGTAGGCGTGGGTGATGAGCAGCTCGTGCGTGTCGGAGTCCTGGGGTTCCGGGCTGGCCGCGAAGCGCGCGACCAGGCCCGCCGCCATCCGGGCACCCGCCTCGGCCTCCTCCCGCTGGTAGCCGTCGAAGAAGGGGATCCAGGGGTCCGGCGTCTCGTCCGGGCCGGGGACGTAGGGGACGTGGTCGATGAGCTCGGTGACTTCGGCGACCGGTGTCGCCGCGGGCAGTCGGCGCGCGATCTCACGCGCGCTGGCCGCCGCGCGGGGCAGCGGCGAATGCCACACGGCATCGAGGGGAAGATCGGCGAGGCGCTCGCCGAGCAGCCCGGCCTGGCGCCGGCCGGTGTCGGTCAACTCGCCGAAGGGGTCGGCATCGCCGTGGCGGGCGAGATACAGGTGACGGGTGGGCATGTGTGGCCTTTCGTGAGTGTCAGCGATCCTGGACGATGGCGCCGGTCGTGCCGTCCACGGTGACCGGCATACCGTCCTTCAGCCGGCGGGTCGCCTCGGGGACACCGAGCACGGCAGGCACGCCCAGCTCGCGCGCGACGATGGCCGCGTGCGAGAGCACGCCGCCGGTCTCGGTGATGACTGCCGCGACCATCCGCAGCAGCGGCGTCCACGCGGGTGTCGTGAAGGAGCAGACGAGGACATCGCCGTGTCGCACCCGGGCGAAATCGTCGGGACCGCCGACGATCCGTGCGGGACCCGTCGCCGTGCCGTGGCTGCCGGGGGTGCCGGACCCGAGCGGGGAGCCGGGATGGGACGCCGGAGGGCTGGCCGTGATCGGCCGGGCCTGGAGGATCCAGAGACGGCCGTCGGCCACGGCCCACTCGATGTCCTGCGGCGCGCCGAGGAGCTCGGCGATCTCGCGTCCGAGCTCGGCGAGGCGGCGAGCTGTCGGGTCGCCGATCGCGCGTCGGCGACGGTCGTCGGTGGGCACATCGCGGGTGACCAGCCGCTGGCCGTCCCGGTCGACTCGGGTGTGCTTGTCGGCGATAGTCCGGTCGAGTGAGCCGTCGGACTCGACGTAGAACGCGTCCGGGGTGACGGTGCCGCCGACGATGCTGGAACCGAGTCCCCACGATGCCTCGATCGTGGTGGCGGCGGTGGGATCCTCCGGAGTGAACATCACCCCGGAGGCGTCGGCATCGACGAGCCGTTGGATGAGCACGCCCATCGCTGGCGTCTCCGCTGCCTCCGCCCCTGGCGAGCCTTCGCGGTAGGAGGCGGCGGTGGGGGAGTGCAGGGAGTCCCAACAGGCTCGGACGGCGACGGCGACCTCTCCGATCCCCTGGACGGCGAGGAAGGTCTCGTGCTGGCCGGCGGCGGACCGGGTGGCGGTGTCCTCGTCGGTGGCCGAGGAGCGGACGGCCAGCGGTTGATCCCCGAGCTCCCGGAGCCTCCTCTCGAACTGGTCGCGAGCATCCGTCGACGCGAACAGGGAGGGTGCGTCGACGCTGCTTGTGGCGGCTGCGCGGTAGGCGTCGGTGGTGAGAGCGATACCGTCCGGCACGGGGAGGCCGGCGCGCAGTAGCCGGCCGAGTGTGCCTGCCTTGCCGCCCGAGCTCTCGGGCGTGGCGTCGAGCAGCGCCACGAACATGCGAATCCTTCAACAATATATTGACAATGTTTCGTTGATTCTGCAGGATCGACCCCATGGCACGCAACCACCACGTCGACGGCACCGCCGAAGCCGACCGAGCGCAGGCGCTCCGCGAGCAGGAGGCGCGGGAACGCGTGGGGCGTCTCGGTGCGGATCGGCTCGAGTCCCCGCCCTGGCGACCGCCGCCGGTGCCGGCCTCGGCCGTCGACCTCGCGAACTTCGCCCTGTGGCGCTCGGGCGACCTGGCGGAGGAGGAGCTGCTCAGCGCTCTCGCCCTCCTGCCCGCCGCGAGGGCCGAGGTGGAGGGGCTCGAATCCGGCCTGCTGTTCATCGCACGCAGCGCCGGGCTCACCTGGGCGCAGATCGCCGAGGCCATGGGCTTCAACTCGCCGCAGGCCTGCCAGCAGCACTACCATCGGCTGGCGGCGCGCCGCGACGGCGCCGGATGAGTCATCCGTCGCCTCCGGACGTGCTCGTGCTCCACGCGGTTCGAGTGCTGGGCTTCGCCGCGGACACCGCGCTGGCGCGGCGCTTCGGCCTCGACCCGGACGAGACCACCGAGCTGCTGCTCGACGCCGAGGCGCGCGGGTGGGTGCGCCATGGCGAGTTCGCCGGACACCGAGGCTGGTCGCTGACCGAGGCGGGTAAAGAGCGGAACGAGCGGCTGCTCGCGGCCGAGCTCATCGAGGCGGGTGCCGTCGAGCAGGTGCGGGACGTCTACCGCGCGTTCCTGCCGTGGAACGAGCGTCTCCAGCGAGCCTGCACGAACTGGCAGCTGAAGCCGATGCTAGGCGGCCGCTTCGAGCCCAATGATCACGCCGATCCCGCCTGGGATGACAGCGTCCTCGACGATCTCGGCGAGATCGAGGGCGCCCTCGTTGACCTGGATCACCGGCTGGCCGGCGTGCTCGCGCGGTTCGCGGGCTACCACCGGCGCTTCGGTGAGGCGTTGCAGCGAGCCCGGGACGGCGACCGTGCCTGGATCGACCGTTCCGATATCGACTCGTGTCACCGGGTGTGGTTCGAGCTGCACGAGGACCTGGTCGCCACGCTCGGCATCGACCGTGCCGCCGAGTCCTCCTGAATCAGGCGCGTGTCAGCTGGTGTGCCGATCGCGGCGATTGAGGGCGGCGACCACATCGTCGTAGTCGCCGCGAGCCTCGCCGTAGCGCAGGAACTTCACCCTCTCGACCTGGATCTCGCGTGCCTCGGGCTGGGCCTCGATCAGCGTCATGACCTCGTCGGCGAAGTCGTCGAGGGGCATGGCGGACTCGTTCTCGCGGTGCCCGGGCACCAAGTCGGTGCGGACCGCGGGCGGGACGAGTTCGACGACCTGGACGGTCGTGTCGACGAGCTGGAGACGTAACGACTCGCTGAGCTGGTGGATGGCCGCCTTGGTGGCGTTGTAGGTCGGCGTGGCTCGCAGGGGTGCGAAGGCGAGGCCGGAGGAGACGGTCATGATCGTCGCCGTCGGCCGGGTGCGGAGGTGCTCGATGAAGGCGCCGATGAGACGGATGGTGCCGAGCAGGTTCGTGGTGACCGTCTCCTCGGCGGTGGCCATGAATCCGGCGGGATCAGTCCAATCCTCGACCCGCATCACCCCGGCCATCGTGACGAGGACGTTCAGGTCCGGGTGCTCCTCGATCACCTCTGCGGAGGCGCGCCGGATGGCCGCCGGATCGGTGACGTCGATCTCGACGGTGCGGAGACCCGGGTGGGTCGCGCTGATCTCGTCGAGCCTCCCCCTGCGCCGGCCGCCGATGATGACGGTGTTGCCTTTCTCGTGCAGTTGCAGCGCGAGGGCCAGACCGATGCCGCTGGTGGCGCCGGGGATGAAGACGGTGTTCCCTGAGATGTCCATGTCTGAAGTCTTCGCTCTGCGGCTGCGCTGTTCCAGGGAGCGTTATGCGGGGGATCGCCGATCCCTGGTTCGGCGACCGGCGCTGCGGCGATACTGCTGAGGTGGACCGTGATGCTCTCGCCGCCTTCCTCCTGCGCCGCCGTGCCGCCCTCCAACCCGCCGATGTCGGACTGAGCGCAGGTCCGCGACGGCGGACCGCGGGGTTGCGACGTGAGGAGGTCGCGCAGCTTGCGGCGATGTCGACCGACTACTACACGCGGATGGAGCAGCGGCGTGGCCCCCAGCCGAGTACGCAGATGCTCGCATCGGTCGCGCGGGCCCTCCGCCTGACAGCGGATGAGCGTGACTACTTGTACCGCGTCGCGGGCCATGACGCCCCCGATCGAGCCGCGCGTACCGATCACATCGCGCCAGGATTGCTGCGGGTGCTCGACCGTTTGACGGACACGCCGGCGCTGATCCTCTCCGCGCTCGGCGAGACCCTCGTCCAGAATGGTCCGGCGCGGGCCTTGTTCGGTGACACGAGCCGGCTGACCGGATTCGAGCGCAGCAACATCTACCGCTGGTTCCTCTATCCCGACCAGGAACGGAAGCGGTATCCCGCACACGACCACGACCGGCAGAGCCGTGCTCAGGTGGCATCGTTGCGGGTGGCCTACGGCAGGCTCGGGGCCGAGTCGCGCGCTGGAGAGCTGGTGCGCGAGCTGAGCCGTCGCAGCCCGGAGTTCGCCCGGCTGTGGGATGAGCACGAGGTCAGGCGCCGCTTCGACGACCACAAGGTGCTGGTCCATCCCGAGCTGGGGGAGATCGAGGTGGACTGTCAGGCACTCTTCACCGAGGACGAGTCCCAGGTGCTTCTCGTCCTCACCGCGGCGCCGCGCACCGAGGCCGCGAGCAAGCTCGATCTCCTCGCGGTGCTCGGCACTCAGCGCCTCGTCGCGGAGGGGTAGGGGAGCGGTCCGTGGAAGGATGCGTGGGTGTCCTCCGCTCAGACTCTCAGTGACGCAGACCGACGGATCGCCGCTCGGTGGGCGGCGGAGTGCGCCGGGCGCGTTCTGCCGCTGTTCACCGCGGAGGCACCCGACGATGAGCGTATCCCCGATGCCATCGCCCGCACGCGCGCATTCGCCCGCGGCGAGAGCACGGCCGCCGAGGAGATCCGTCAGCGGATGATCGCCGTCAAGGCCGCCAGCGCCGCGACGTCCCCGGCTGGCGCGGCGGCTGCTCGGGCAGCGGCGCAGGCTTCCGCGGTGGCGCACATGGGGGCTCATGCGCTGGGTGCGGCGGCCTATGCGGCCAAGGCCGTCTCCCTCGCCTCTCCCGGGCAGCCCGAGGCGATGCGCGACGAGGTCCGCTGGCAGCTCGGTCGGCTGACGGAGGCCGAGCGCATGGTGCTGCGACAGCTGCCGGCGGTGGGACAGGCTTCGGGCGGACCGCTCGGTCCAGGGCTGCTGACCAGAGGCGTCCTCGGCGAGGTCATCCGCGCGATCCAGGCGGACGTGGGGTGGTCATGACGGCGTCGTAAGCCGAGGGGAGCGCGGTGATCCCGTCGGCGGCGAGGAAGTGTCCCGCGCCGGGCACGACCTGTGCGGAGCTGCCGAGGAGGCTGGCCAGCTGGTCGGTGAGGGCCGGCGGCTGGACGCCAAGCAGGCCGAGCTCCGCGAGACGCAGCAGCGGTTGAGCGAGCTCACGTCCGCCGGCTGATGCGCCAGGTCAGCTGGCGTGGGCGAGTTTTCGTCGTCGGTGGCGTGGGTCGGCGCCGGGCAGGAGGCGGCCATGGCGGTCGCGGAACTCATGGGTCGTGGGGTCGATGACGAGTGCTCCGGCGTGAACCGCGCGATGGCATCTGGGACATAGCCCGATCAGGTTGGCCAGGTCGGTGGGTCCACCGCGGGACCACCAGATGATGTGGTGGATATGCACCACGGGTGCCCGACATCCCGGTGAGGCGCATTGGTGTCCTTGTCGGGCGAGGACCGCAGTCCGTTGCCGGGGTGTCGCCAGGCGGCTGGATCTGCCGACGTCGAGGACTCCGTCTTTGCCGCCGGTGGCGATGGGGGTGATGTCGGCTTCGCAGATCATCTCCTGCAGCTGGCGGATGCCGATGGTCCCGAACCCCACCAACTCCCCGGACCCGCTGTCGTTCATCAGGGTGCTGGCGTCGATCGTCAGGGCCAGGTGCGGACGCACCCCCTTATCGCGCGGTAGCCCGCTCTCCAGGACCGAGTCGAGGAGTCGTTCCAGCCCGTCCACTCGCCGTTGGGCACTCGTGCGCGGATCATCGGCACCCGATGGCGCGGACAGGGACTGCAACAACGTGGTGAGTTTGGCGCCGGTCGTGGAGTTGAGGAACCCATACACATGCCACCCGTCGGGGACGGGGTTCACCTGAATATCCTCACGCGCCATGCCATCGATCCACGCCTGATCCAACTCATCGGGATACACCGCATCCCGCAGGGTGCGAACGACCTGACGTAGCACAGCGGGCTCATGAGTCGAGGCGACGTCGAGGAGTTGAGGAAGTAGGTCACGGGTGTGCGAGGGCCCGACATGGGTGACGGCATACGACAGGTGCTTCACATGCTCCAACGACACCTCACCGGCTGAGACTAGCTCGACGGCCTCGGGGATCTGCTTCAGCGTCACCCCAGATCTGACCAGCTCGTTCGCACGCCGCGAGCTCACCCGCAACTGATCACGCAACCACGCCGTCACCGTCGAGTAGCCCTCACCCTCATACTCCAGGGTCTCGGACATCTCGGCGGTCAGTTGAGCCTGGGCCGCGTCCACCGCATTCCGCACCTCTTCCAGCACCCGCAACGCATCCGTCGAAGGCGCGAACGCATCCAACAACGCTGCGGTCTCCCGCAGCCGCTGCGCCAGATCCCCCGAACTCATACACCTATAGTATCGAACAAGCGTTCGAACATCAAGAGATGGGCACGGTCTTCTTCGACCATCTTTCGGTGAGCTTCTGCGGGTCACGAAGGATGTGCTTCCACGGCCGCCCCAGCAACCGCAGAAACATATCTCCCGTCCAGTCAGTGACGGATGGTGATGCGAAACGCGCAAACGTCGTGACGTACCTCCGTGTCGCCGCCGGTGGTGGAGCTAGGTCTACCTCCAAGACTCCGGGTCGGGGGATGCCGTAAGCGCTCGATCCGGACTGGAATGGAAGGCATGAAGACACTCACTCGCAGCAGCGCCATTGGACTGGCCCTCGTCGCCGCGATCACCTTGACGGGGTGCTCGTCCGGCGGCCATTCGGAACAGGAGTCCTTCGGGTTCGACGGCGAGACGCTCAACGTCGTCCACGACAACTCGTATATGCCCGTCAACGTCGCGAGTGGTGCCGGTGACGGGGAGGTGACCGTCGAGGTGACGACACAGACACTCGGACAGAGCCCCGAGACACCTGCCTGGTCCCTCACCGACGGCGTGCTGAACCTCGGCACGCCATGCGGGGGCAGCATCGTCGGCTACTGCGAGGCCAGTTACTCGATCCAGGTCCCGGACGGTACCGAGGTGCTCGTCAACGGACAGCCGGCCTCGCTCGGCTGACCTTCTCGTTGAGTGTGAGGTGCCCCCACACTCAACGAGAAGCCGGACGATGTCACGCGCTCTGTCCCCGCAGATAGGCCAGGACCGCCGCCACGCGGCGGTTCTGGTCATCATTCGGGGGCAGGTCGAGCTTCATCATGATGTTGCCGATGTGCTTGACGACGGCGGCCTCGGAGACGAACAACAGTCGGGCGATCGCGGCATTGGAGTGCCCCTCGGCCATGACCGCAAGCACCTCGCGCTCGCGCGATGTGAGCCGTTCGAGCGGGTCACGGCGACGCGCGATCAGCTGGTTGATGACCGCCGGATCGACCGCGGTGCCACCCGCGTGGACGCGGCGCAGCGTCGCGGCGAAGTCCTTCACATCGCTGACGCGGTCCTTCAGCAGATAGCCGATGCCCGCACCACCGGAGCTGTCGAGCAGCTCGGCGACATAGCTCTGCTCGACGTACTGGCTCAGCACTACGACCGGCAGCGTCGGGTCCTCCTCGCGCAGGCGCACCGCCGCGGTGAGTCCCTCGCTCTGGAACTCGGGTGGCATCCGTACGTCGGTGACCACCAGGTCCGGGGCCGTGGCATGGACCGCGTCGACGAGGTCGTCGGGGGCGCCCACAGCCGCGACGACGACGAAGCCGTTGCGCTCGAGCAGCACCTGGAGCCCCCCGCGCAGCAGCGTGTTGTCCTCGGCGATCGCCACCGTGAGCGCCTCGGGACCGGCCTCACTCATCGGGGTCCTCCTCGGAGATGGCCAGTGTGATGGTCACGGTCGTCGGGCCGCCGAGAGGCGAGTCGACGACGAGTGTGCCGTCGAACGCGGCGATGCGGTCGGCGATGCCGGCGAGTCCGCCGCCGTCGTGGTGGGCCGATCCGGCGCCACCGCCGCCGTCGTCCCGCACGCTGACGCGCACCGATCCGTCCGGCATCGCGTCCAGGCGGACCTCCGCGTGATCGGCGCCGCTGTGCTTGACCACATTGGTGAGCAGCTCTGCCGCGCAGAAGTACAGGCTCGTCTCGACATCGGCGGGCAGCCGGTGTGGAAGACGGTCCTCGACGGCGATGGGCAGTGTGAGGGTGTCGGCGAGCTCCCCGACGGCGGCACCGAGGCCGTGATCGACGAGGACCTGCGGATGGATGTTGCGCACGAACCGGCGCATCGCCTCCAGCGTCCGGCGCGTCTGATCCTGAGCGCGGACCACGTCCTCGCGACCCGGGGCCCCGGCGGGCATGTCGGCAAGCGCGAGCCCGAGCGTCATGCTCACCGACATCAGCTGCGGCTGGACGCCGTCGTGCAGGTCGCGCTCGATGCGGCGACGCTCGACGTCGAAGGCCCGTACGAGACGGGTGCGCGACCGTGCGGTCATCGCGAGGTCGAGCTGCAGGCGCTGCTCGGGGCGGGTCAGCGCCTGTGCGACCAATGAGGCATGCCACCGAGCGATGCTCGGTGACGCCAGCACGACGGTAGTCAGCAGCGCCAGTCCGATGAGGGCCGCCAGCAGCGACTCGGGCAGCGTGTCGATCGTGAAGGGGCCGATGACGATCTGGTCCCCGTTCGCGACGAGGACGGGCCCGGCTACGGTCACCGCCGAGCCGACCACCACCAGGAAGCCCGGTACGGCGGCGGCACCGCCGAGGGTCAGCATGACCGTGGCGTACGCCATCGGACGGATGAGGGTGCGAGGCTCGGTAAACCGGACGACGGGGACGCCGGGCATCGGACGGTTCAGCAGGGCCGCCGAGCCGTGCCAGTCGGCGGTCGCGAGGGCGCCGGCGACCAGCGGAAGTCCCGCGCCGAGCAGCGCCAGGCCGGCGACGACGAGGACACCGACCCCTCCCGTCCCACGACCACCCGCGGCCGCACGATCGCCATCGGCCAGCGCGACCGCGATCGGCGTTCCCAGTGCAGCCACCACGGCCATGGCGACGAGGGTCCGCACACCGACGGCAGACACGTAGAACGTCCCGCGCCACCGGCCGATGGCCGGCGGCGACTCCCGCTCAGGTGTCGCTGTCACTCCGTCATCGTAGGATCGCGACGACACCCGGCGCGGTAGGGCCAGCTCTACCGTCGATCGACGATCCGGCCCCACTGCGCGCGGGGCCGCCCCCGCGATGTGCTGGATGCATGAACACATCCGCTCCGCCCAGCAC
The DNA here is from genome assembly GCF_007421815.1 of Aeromicrobium piscarium. Classification (GTDB taxonomy): domain Bacteria; phylum Actinomycetota; class Actinomycetes; order Propionibacteriales; family Nocardioidaceae; genus Aeromicrobium; species Aeromicrobium piscarium. The sequence goes on from NZ_VLNT01000007.1 coordinate 53,488, forward strand.
CGTGCTGCACCTCCACGATGTGACCCGCACCTATCAGTCCGGCTCCACGACGCTCACCGCCCTGGACCGCATCACCCTGGGCTGTCAGCGTGGTTCCTGGACGGCGGTCATGGGACCGTCCGGCTCGGGCAAGTCGACGCTGTTGAACTGCGCCGCCGGGCTCGACAGCCCCGACACGGGGCAGGTGCATCTCGACGGCCGCGATATCGCCGGCCTCGGCGACGATGTCCTCACCCGGATGCGGCGGACCGATATCGGCTTCGTCTTCCAGCAGTTCAATCTCGTGGCGGCGCTGACCGCGACGCAGAACGTCATGTTGCCGTTGCGCCTGGCCGGCCGCAAGGATGCCGGCGCGGTGGCCGTCGACGCGCTCAGCACGCTGGGGCTGGGGAGTCACCTGGATCACAAGCCGCGGGAGCTCTCGGGCGGCCAGCAGCAGCGGGTCGCCATCGCCCGGGCGCTCGCGACGGAGCCGAGCATCCTGTTCGCCGACGAGCCCACCGGTGCCCTCGACAGCGCCTCGGCCGGCACGGTCCTGGACGTGCTGCGCGAGCTGGTCGATGAGCGATCACAGACCATCGTCATGGTCACCCACGATCCCGCGGCGGCGGCCCGCGCCGACCATGTGGCCTTCCTACGCGACGGTCGCCTCGTGACGACGCTGAGCGGGGCGGACACCGGCCGGATCGCCGCGACCCTCGCCGAGCTGGAGACCCTGCGATGATCAGCCTCGCTCTGCGCACCTTCGCCGACCGGTGGCAGCTCTTCGTCGGGACGGTCCTCGCGGTGACGGCGGGGGTCGCCATCGTCCATGCCGGCATGACGATCATCCTCGGCGTCGAGGGCGCCGTGCCGCCGAGCGGGTCGACGCCGGCGGAAGCCGAGGCGTTCCAGCAGGCGGCGAGCGGAGCCAGCACGCTCACCGGTATGACGGTGATGCTCGGTGCCTTCCTGACGATCTTCGTCGTCGGCTCGACTTTCAACTTCGCCGTCGACCAGCGCCGCGGCGATCTGGCGATCCTGCGTCTCGGGGGAGTCACCTCGCGTCAGGTGTGCCGGCTGTTGCTGGCCGAGGCACTCATCACCGCCGTCATCGGAGCCGCCGTCGGTGGCCTGCTCGGCGTGGCGCTGACCGGTGTGCAGAGCAGGATCCTCGCCTCGCTCGGCACCTTCCCGGAGGAGCTGGCGACCCCCGTCCGCCCGGCGATCCTGGTGCTCGACCTTGTGGTCGCGGGCGTGGTCTGTCTCGCCGGCGCCTGGGGCGGGGCGCGCCGGGCGACGGCGATCAGCCCCTTGGACGCGCTGCGCCGGACTCACGACACCCAGCGCGTGATGACCGTGCGGCGCTGGATCGTGGCCGCGGTCGCCGTCGCGCTCACCGCCGTGCAGACCTACTTCTCGGCGACGACGGGCGGCATGCTGATCCCGCTGCTGCTCGGTCTGGGCATCGTCATCACCGCGTCGGTCGCGATGAGCCGGCTGTCGCCTTTGCTCGTGCCGGCCGTGGCGCTGGTGCTCATGCCGTGGGCCCGTCGTTCACCGGTCGCGGATCTCGCCGTCGCGAACCTGCGCGACGCCATCCGCCGCACCGCGTCGTGCGCGGCGCCGATGATCGTGCTGGTCAGCCTCGTGATGGGTCTCCAGGGGATCCTCGACACCCAGACGGAGGCGTCGGCGACCGAGGCGACGCAGCTCCTGGACGCCGATCTGGTCGCCCAGGGCGAGGACCTCGACCTGGAGGCGGTCGACGCCATCGACGGCATCGCGCTCGCGGCCCCCGAGACGGTCGTGCCGCTCGCGATCCGGCTGACCTCGGGTGGCATGACCACGAACGGTCCCGGCACGGTCGTCGCGGTCGATCCCGAGGCCTTCGGTGCCACGCACCGCCAGCGGCCCGACAGCGGAGATGTCGCGGAGTTCGGACCGGACGGCGTCGTCTTCGGTCCGGGCCTGGACAGCACGATGATCCGCGGCCACTACGACGAGATCGCTCTGGAGGTCGACGGTGAGACGGTGTCGCTCCGTGAGGCGGCGCGGATGGGGAGACCCTGGCCGGGAGCGACGGCTTCTATATCGACCGCGCGATCCTGCCGCCCGAGGTGCTCGACCGGGCGACCACCGTTCTCGTCCAGTTGGAGCCCGGCGCGGACGCCGGGATCGTCGGGCAGCGGCTCGCCGAGGCGGGAGCGGCGAACGTGCTGACGCCCGCTGAGCTTTCCGCGGAGGAGGACAGCGTGTCCGCACGCGAGAACCGTGCCGTGATGGCCGCCATCGTGGGCCTCGGCAGCGTCTACGCGCTCATCAGCGTGCTGAGCACCCTCGCCATCGCGATCGGACAGCGCCGCGTGGAGCCGTCCACGCTCCGTCTCACGGGCCTGACCCGCCGGCAGGTGCAGCGCACCACGGTCGTCGAGGCGCTCGCCGCCACCGGTATCGGCCTGCTCCTCGGAGCTGTCGCCGCGGTCCTCGCGCTGGTCGGGCTCTGGGCCGCGACGCATCGCGTCTACGGCACTCCGGTGATCGCCATCCCGTGGACGCTCCTCGGTGCCATCACCGTGCTGACGACGGTGCTCACCATCGTCACCGCGGTCCTGGCCACGCGCGGTGCCATGCGGATCCCGCCCGTCCAGGCGCTGGGTGCCCGCGAGTGAGCCCGGCGGGTGTTCGTTCGGATCGAATACCCGCCGAACGCCTTCAGGATGAGACCGGCAAAGCGCCGGGTGCCTACCGAGGAGCAGACATGGGACGTTTCGATGGCCGTACGGCAGTGGTGACAGGTGGGACGAGCGGGATCGGTCGGGCGATCGCGCTCCTCCTCGGCGAGGAGGGAGCGCGGGTGTACGTCGCCGGCCGGGACGAGGAGCGCGGAACATCGGTGGCGCACGAGGTGACGTCGCGTGGTGGAGACGGTCGTTTCGTCCGCACCGACGTGGCAGACGATGCCCCGGTGGCATCGCTCGCGGCGACGGCCCCGCGGACGGTCCGATCGAGCACGGCGTCGACCGCCTCGATGCTGATGACTCGCCTCGGATGAGGTGACCAATGTCCGGCGGCAGGGGCGGCCTCTAACCGGACGGCCCTGATCGGGCCGAGGGAGATCGGATCAGAAACCCGTAGAACTACGGGGTGATAGTTCTTCCGGGCGGTGTGAGGATGAGCTCGCCGTGATCACCCTGATCGCCCCCAACCATGCTGCAAGGAGACAACAATGAAGTCGAAATTCGTGGGAGTGCTCGCGCCTCTCTTCGTCATCGGCGGCCTGTCGTTCGCGGGAGGGACCGTGACGTCCGCGGCCGGACCGGCGACGTCCACGGGCGGTGCCACGGTCCAGGCGGCGGTCTACAGCTGCGGCCCCAGCTGCTACACCGATGACCCCACCTGGAGGCCCGGTCAGAAGCGCTCCCAGTACTGACCCGCTCGACGCGACGGCCCCTCGGTCGCAACGCGGTGACCCCGTCAGCATGGCGCTGGCGGGGTCTTGCCGTTCCGGGATCGACGCAGGCCGGGGAAGTCTCCGACTGGCCTGGAAAACAATGAACCCCAGCGCCTGCACGCTGGGGTTCATATCTGGGGTGGACGACGGGACTTGAACCCGCGACCACCGGCACCACAAGCCGGGGCTCTACCAACTGAGCTACGCCCACCATCGCTGCTTGCGCCAGAGGCGTGAACAGCGAGAGCAATCCTAGCGCAGAGTGCCTCAGGCGGTCTCGGAGGGGGTGGCCTTCTCGGTGATCTCCGCGGCGATGGCGCGGGCCGACTCCGAGTCGATCCCCGGGGAGGGCGTGAAGACGGCATGGCGGTAGTAGCGCAGCTCATCGATGCTCTCACGGATATCGGCGAGAGCACGGTGGTTGCCGCCCTTCTCCGGGGCCGCGAAATAGGCCCGCGGGAACCAGTGGCGAGCCAGCTCCTTGATGCTCGACACGTCGACCACCCGGTAGTGCAGATGCTCCTCCAGCTCGTGCATGTCCCGGGCGATGAAGCCGCGGTCCGTGCCGATCGAGTTGCCGGCCAGCGGCGCCTTCCGCGGCTCGGGGATGTACGCGCGCACGTACTCCAGGACCTGCTCCTCGGCCTCGCGCAGTGAGATGCCGGCATCGAGCTCGGTCAGCAGGCCCGACGTGGTGTGCATCTGCGTGACGACCTCGTTCATCTGCTCCAATGCCTCCTGAGGAGGCTTGATCACCAGATCCACGCCCTCCCCGAGTACCTCGAGGTCATAGTCGGTCACCAGGGCCGCCACCTCGATGAGAGCATCGTGCTCCAGCGATAGGCCGGTCATCTCACAGTCGATCCACACCAGTCGTTCGTTCACCCGGACACCTTACGTCGGATGATCATCCGATCGCCTCGGAGTGACTCGCTAGGCTTTCGGCGGACTTGTCGACTGAGGAGCCGAGAGTGACGAACGACCGCAAGAACCGCGCCGCACGTGCCGAACAGATGCGCAAGGAGCGTGAGAAGGCCGAACGCCGTCAGCGCAACATCATCTCCGTGGCGATCGTCGCCGTGGTCGTGGTGCTCGTCGGTATCGGTGGCTGGGCGATCATGAACGAGCGCGACAAGAACGAGCGCCAGACCGAGGTCGTACAACCGGCCAACACCACCGACGACTACGGCATCGTGTACCAGCCCGCGGACGGCTCCGAGCCCCCCGAGGACGCGCCGGTCGTGCAGCTGTACGAGGACTTCCTCTGCCCCGCGTGCGGCCAGTTCGAGGCCGCCAACGGCCAGCAGATCCGTCAGCTCGCCGACAGCGGCGACATCCAGCTCGTCTACCAGCCCTACTCCTTCCTCGACCAGATGGGCGGCAGCACCAACGAGTACTCGCTGCGCGCCACCAATATCGCGATGTGCGCGCTCGACGAGGGCGGTCTCGAGGACTTCAACGCCGCCCACGACGCGCTGTTCGCCAACCAGCCCGGCGAAGGCGGCGCCGGTCCCTCGGATGCCGAGATCACCGGATGGCTCGAGGATGCCGGCGTGACCGTCGACGAGTCCTGCGTCCGCACGCAGAACTTCGGCGAGTGGGTCAAGGAGGCGCAGTCCTTCGGCCAGTCCGAGCACGGTGTGAGCGGTACGCCGACCATCCTCATCGACGGCGAGCCCCTCGAGGACCGCAGCATGGCGGGCATCCTCGCGGCCATCGACAACGACTGAGCGCACTCGTCGTCTCGCATCCGACGGCGCCCCGGCTCGCCGAGCCGGGGCGCCGTCGCGCGCGGCGGTGGTGCTCAGCTGAGGCTCTGGCATGCTCGATGGCATGGGGACACGCAGGTTCGTGGCGGCACTCGTCGTGCCGCTGGTGACCCTCCTGCCGCTCACCGCCTGCGACCCCGGCTCGTCCCCGGAGGCGGAGGACGAGCCGACTCCCGGCAGCGCGCCGGAACCGTGCGGGGAGGACTACCTTGAGGGGCTGAGCGACCGCGACCGGCTCGCGCAGCTGCTGATGGTGGGCGTCCGCGGAACCGAGGACGCGGTCAGGGTGGTCCGCGACCACCACGTCGGCGGAGTCTTCATCGGCGGCTGGACCGACGTCTCCTTCCTCGACGACGAGCGCATCGGTGAGATGCAGGCCGCCAGCGACGTCCCGGTCATGGTCGCGATCGACGAGGAGGGCGGTCGCGTGTCCCGCGTCGCCGACCTGTTCGGTGCGATCCCTTCGGCTCGCGAGAGCGCGCGGACGATGGACCCCGACGAAGTGCGAGCCCTCGGTCGAGAGCGCGGCGAACAACTGGCCGGTCTCGGCATCACCGTCGATTTCGCCCCGGTCGTCGACGTCTCCGGACAGCCGGACGGTGGAGTGATCGGCGATCGCTCCTATAGCGACGATCCGGAGACTGTCACGACCTACGCCACGGCCTTCGCCGAAGGCCTCGACGATGCCGGTGTGCTCCCGGTGATCAAGCACTTCCCCGGCCACGGGCGCGCGAGCGGCGACTCACACAGCGGGCTCGCCACCACGCCGCCGCTGGAGTCCCTGCGTGAGGACGAGTTCCTGCCCTACCAGCAGATGGTCGGCACGCTGCCGCTCGGTGTCATGATGGGACATCTCGAGGTCCCCGGGCTGAGCCCGGCGGGGGAGCCCGCGAGTCTCAGTCCTCAGGTCATCGACGTGCTCCGCTCGGGCGACGGTGGACGATGGACCGGACACGACGGCGTGGTCTTCACCGACGATCTGAGCGGCATGAAGGCCATCACCGACCGCCACCCGGTGCCCGAGGCCGTCGAGCTCGCTCTCGCCGCGGGCAACGACATCGCCCTCTGGCTGTCCACGGACGAGGTGCCCGAGGTGCTCGACCATCTGGAGGCCGCCCTGGACGCCGGAGACCTCGATGCCGAGCAGGTCGACCGCTCGGTGCTCCGGGTCGCCCAGGCCAAGGACGTCATCGACTGCGATCCGAGCGGCTCCTGACGCGCGCGCACCAGTTCTCCTCGCATTCCATGAGTGGTGCAGATTCGCCCTTGGATCGAGGTCTCGAGGGCGAATCTGCACCACTCGTGG
>NZ_VLNT01000007.1:60005-189423 GCF_007421815.1 Aeromicrobium piscarium
CCTCGCCTGCTTGTGGGTTCTCTTCGCCCCCGTGTGTCGTCCCCCCCCCCCCCCCCCCCCCACCACTCGTGGGCGAGATGGCACCACTCGTGAAGCGCCCCCGACAGGATTCGAACCTGTGACCGTCGGATTAGAAGGCCGATGCTCTATCCAGCTGAGCTACGGAGGCCGGGCGTCAACAGCGTATCGCCGCGGTACGCATCGCGGTCGCCGACCCGTTGCGCCACCGAGAGGCGTTACCAGGCGCCGCCGATGATGAACCGTCCCCTGCCGGCGATCGGCGCGAGATTGGCCTGGACGCCGATCTCCAGGTCGCCGAACTGCGCGGACGGCGAGGAGAACACGATCCGCTCGGTCTGCTCAGGCGGTGCTTGCTCCACCTCTGCCGTGAAATCGGCGACGAGATCGGGCGAGGATCCGAGCTGATCGACGATGCTCCGCAACTGCCCGTCCAGCACCTCGGGCTCCACCGTCGCGCCACGTATGCCGACGGTGAAGTTGTCGCCGTCGGCACCTCGGAACCGCGAGAAGGAGATGAGCGGCGCCTCGACCCGGAGCTGCTCGTCATCGGAGAATCTCAGGACGATCGGCCGCGGCTCGTCGGTGCGGTAGATCCCCGCCGAGCTCTCCGCGGCGATGCCGAAGGCGGCGTCACTCGGCGGGCCACTCAGATCCCAGGTCTCCACATCTCCGTCGATCTGGCGAGCGAGCGGCTCGGGTCGTTCCGACTCGTCACCCCCGCGTTGCGTCACCGTCACACATCCGAGCAGGCACGTGAGCGAGACGAGGACCAGCAGTGCCGCGGCCCGCTTGACCATCGTCTTCACCCCCTGCCATCGTCCGTCTGGTGGCACTGATCGGCACGCTCGAGCCACCGGTGTCTCCCTCACACCCTAGGGTGGAGCGCGTGAGTGTCTACCCTCCCGTGACGGCGCCGCGTTCGCGCTATCGACCTCAGCGTGGACGGCTCGTCCTGGTGGTGCTCACCTGGATCACCGCCGTGCTCGGCGCGGTGGCGGCGGTGTTCTTCGCCGCGCAGGCTGGCGACGTCCCCGGAGCCACGCTTGCCGTCGTCTTCGCGCTCTTCCCGCTTCCCCTCGTTCTGTGGGCGTACTGGTGGCTCGACCGGGTCGAGCCCGAGCCCTTCCGCTACAAGGGCGCCGCCTTCGTCTGGGGTGCCGTCGTCGCGGTCGCCATCTCGCTGGCATTGGAGTCCGCCGCCTCGATCTGGCTGGACGTCTCCGACGAGGTGCTCACCGCGGTCGTCGCCCCGATCGTCGAGGAGAGCGCCAAGGGCGCGTTCCTCGTGCTGACCCTGCTGCGCGCGCGCCGGATCATCGATGGCGTGCTCGACGGTCTCATCGTGTCCGGCCTCGTCGCGATCGGCTTCGCCGCCGTCGAGAACCTCGGGTACTACGCCGTGAGCTATCTGGGGATCGGCGACGGCCCGCAGCAGCTCGCCGGGCCGGGTGGAGCCACGGCCACCTTCGTCGTGCGGGGGCTCTTCAGCCCCTTCGCGCATCCGCTGTTCACCTCGGCGATCGGGATCGCGATGGGCCTCGCCGTCGGTCGCCGCAGCCGGACCGTCCGCATCCTGCTGATGATCGGCGGCCTGCTGACCAGCATTCTGCTCCATGCGCTGTGGAACGGATCGCTCGTCATCGGCGGCGGAGTCGGTTTCCTGCTGGTCTACCTCGTGCTCGCGGCCCTGCTGGTGGGCCTCGGCGTGCTCGCGATCGTGTTGCGGCAGGGCCAGCTGACCACGCTGTGGAAGTCGCTCTCCTACGCCGCGTCCTATCGCGGTTGGCTGCATCCGGCCGAAGTGCCCTTCCTGGTCAGCTTCAGCAGGCGCCGCGCGGCGCGCACCTACGCCAAGATCCACCGTGGCAAGCCCGGCGCGAAGACGGTCCAGGAGTATCAGCGGCTCGCCACGCGTCTCGGCTTCCTGCACGATCAGGTGATGCGGGGCAAGGCCCCGGCCGACGGCGTTGACCGGGTCTACGCGGTCCTCGACGCGATGGACGCGATCCGCCCGCAGGTGCTGCTTCCCCCGGCTCTGCCCCCAGGCATGCGCTGATTGTTCTTCTGTGGGGCCCTCTCGTTACGATGGCCATCATGGATTACCGCGTTGCAGACCTGTCACTGGCCGACTACGGCCGCGCTGAGATCACCCTCGCCGAGAACGAGATGCCGGGCCTCATGGCCATGCGCGAGCGGTACGGTGCGAGCAAGCCGCTGGCCGGTGCGCGGATCGCCGGATCGCTGCACATGACGATCCAGACCGCGGTGCTCATCGAGACCCTCGTCGAGCTCGGCGCCGAGGTGCGCTGGGCGAGCTGCAATATCTTCTCCACGCAGGATCACGCCGCCGCCGCGGTCGTCGTCGGCAAGGACGGCACCCCCGAGGATCCCCAGGGCGTCCCGGTCTTCGCCTGGAAGGGCGAGACCCTCGCCGAGTACTGGGACCTCGCCGAGCAGATCCTCGTGTGGCCCGGCGACGAGCTGCCCAACATGATCCTCGACGACGGCGGCGACGCCACGCTGCTGCTGCACAAGGGCGTCGAGTTCGAGAAGGCCGGCAGCGTCCCCTCGCCGGACACCACCGACAACGCGGAGTTCAAGGAGGTCCTGCGGGTCCTCGGTCGCTCCCTCGAGGCCGACCCGGGCCGCTGGACCAAGATCGCCGCGAGCATCCAGGGCGTCACCGAGGAGACCACCACCGGCGTGCTGCGCCTGTACGAGCGTTTCAAGGAAGGCACTCTGCTCTTCCCGGCCATCAACGTCAACGACTCGGTCACCAAGAGCAAGTTCGACAACAAGTACGGCTGCCGCCACTCGCTCATCGACGGCATCAACCGCGCCACCGATGTCCTCATCGGCGGCAAGGTTGCCGTCGTCTGCGGCTACGGTGATGTCGGCAAGGGCTGCGCCGAGTCGCTGCGCGGCCAGGGCGCCCGGGTCATCGTCACCGAGATCGACCCGATCTGCGCGCTGCAGGCCGCCATGGACGGCTACCAGGTCGCCACGCTCGAGTCGGTCGTCGACATCGCGGACATCTTCGTCACCACGACGGGCAACTTCGACGTCATCCGCGTCGAGCACTTCGAGAAGATGAAGCACCAGGCGATCGTCGGCAACATCGGCCACTTCGACAACGAGATCGACATGGCCGGCCTGGAGAAGGTCGACGGCATCGTCAAGAGCGAGGTCAAGCCCCAGGTGCACACCTGGACGTTCCCCGACGGCCGCGTGATCATCGTGCTGTCCGAGGGGCGCCTGCTCAACCTCGGCAACGCCACGGGTCACCCGTCCTTCGTGATGAGCAACTCCTTCACCAACCAGGTGCTGGCGCAGATCGAGCTGTTCACCAAGGCCGATCAGTACGAGCTGGGCGTCCACGTGCTGCCCAAGCACCTCGACGAGGAGGTCGCCCGCCTGCACCTCGCCGCCCTCGGCGTCGAGCTCACCGAGCTGAGCAAGGAGCAGGCCGATTACCTCGGGGTCGACGTGGCCGGTCCGTACAAGTCGGACCACTACCGCTACTGACGATGACCACCTCGAGCGGGAGCTTCCGCCGGTCCAAGCGCGACCGGGTCCTCATCGTCGACGACGACCCCGCCCTGGCTGAGATGCTGGGCATCGTCCTCGACGGTGAGGGCCTCCGCTCGGAGGTCGTCTCGAGCGGCACCGAGGTCCTGACGGCCTTCGAGCGATTCCGTCCGGACCTCGTGCTGCTCGATCTCATGCTCCCGGGCATGGACGGCATGCGTGTGTGCCAGCAGATCCGGCAGACCTCCGAGGTGCCGATCATCATGCTGACGGCCAAGGCCGACACGCCCGATGTCGTCGCCGGACTCGAGGCGGGGGCCGACGACTACATCACCAAGCCCTTCCGCAATGTCGAGCTGGTCGCGCGCATCCGTGCCCGGCTCCGGCGCATCGGTCCGGCCACTCAGCCCATCGAGTTCGGCGATATCCGCGTCGACCCCGTGTCCCACCAGGCCACGCGAGCCGGAAAGCTCCTGCCGCTCACCCCCTTGGAATTCGACCTGCTGGCCTGCCTGCTGAGCGATCCGTCGCAGGTGTTCACGCGCGAGGTGCTGCTCGAACGAGTGTGGGGCTACCACCACCCCGGCGACACCAAGCTCGTCAATGTCCACATGACCCGGTTGCGTTCCAAGATCGAGGACGATGCGGACAACCCCCGCATCATCCGGACAGTCCGCGGCGTCGGCTACCAGGCGATCGACCCGACCGAGGGATAGGGCGTGGCTCCCCGCCCGCGGATCCTGGGGCTCTGGCGGCGATCGATCCGCTTCCGTGTCGTCGTCAGCACCTTGGTCCTCACCTCGGCGATCGTGATCCTCACCGGCTGGGCGCTGCTCGGCGCGATCGCCGAGGGCCTCGCCGAGAGCCGTAAGGACATCGCGGTCGCGGAGGCGCGGGCCGGCTTCGATCTCGCGCAGTCCGAGCTCGACGCCTCCGTCGACGCCGATGTCACGGCACAATCGCAGACCCTCACCCAACTGGTCGACGGGCTGGCCGCGACCCGGGGCGAGAGCCGTACCTACGAGCTGGTGCTCGAAGGACCCCTCACGGCGGACGAACAGGATGCCCCGGTCAGGACATCGGGGGCCATCGCGCTGAGCGATCTCCCCGCCTCGCTCGTCGAGCGTGTCCGTTCCGCCCCCGGGATGGCCTGGCAGTACGAGGAGCTGCCGCTGCTGGGCCAGGGCCCGACGCCCACCGTCGTGGTGGGCAGCCAGCTCGCCGTCCCTGGATCCGGCGACAGCTATGCGCTGTTCTACGTCTTCTCGATGCGCGAGCAGCAGCAGACCCTCGGCCTGGTCGGCCGGGCATTGCTCGCGGGCGGCAGCGTTATGGTGCTCATGGTCGGCTTCGTGGCCTGGCTCGTCGCCCGCCAGGTGGTCGACCCGTTGCGGCTCGCGCGACGCACGGCCGAGCGATTCGCCGCCGGACATCTCGAACAGCGCATGCACGTGCACGGCAAGGACGACATCGCCCGCCTGACCAAGTCCTTCAACCAGATGGCCGAGAGCCTGCAGAGCCAGATCCGTCGCCTGGAGAACCTCTCACGGGTCCAGCAGCGGTTCGTCTCCGATGTCTCGCACGAGCTGCGGACACCGCTCACCACCGTGCAGATGGCCGGCGACATCCTTTACAGCGGACGCTGGCGCTTCGACGCCCAGAGTCGGCGATCCGCTGAGCTCTTGCACGCGGAGCTGGAACGATTCGAGTCCCTGCTCTCGGACCTGCTCGATCTCAGCCGCTTCGACGCCGGAGCCGCGCAACTGGAGCTGAGTCGGGTGGACCTCAGCGACTTCGCCTGGACGGCGTCGCAGGACGAGAGCTTCGCTCGGGCCGGGATAGCGGTGGCGCCACGAGGCCACGAGGTGCCCGCCATCGTCCCGGCCGACCCGCGACGCGTGGACCGCATCGTGCGCAACCTCATGGCGAACGCGGCCAAGTACAGCGGTGCCGACCGGGTCGACATCATCGTGGCGCAGAACGACGATGTCGTCTCCCTCTCGGTCCGCGACAATGGCGTCGGCCTGGACCCTGAGGGGGTGCGCCGGGTCTTCGACCGCTTCTGGCGTGCCGACCCGGCCCGCACCCAGGGCGGGACCGGTCTGGGGCTGGCGATCGCCCGCGAGGACGCCGCACTGCACGGAGGGGTCCTCGACGTGTGGTCGCAGCCCGGTGAAGGAGCGGAGTTCATCCTCACGCTGCCCAAGGAGGGCTGTGTCGTCCGGGAGGCGGCGCTGACGTCGGTGTTCGACCGATGAGCCGGCGTCGCCTCGTGGTCGTGCTGCTGGGGATGGTCCTCACCGCCGGTTGCGCGGGTATCCCCAGGACCGGACCGGTGCACGAGGTGGAGGGCGATCAGGGGCTCCGCGAGAGCACCGCCCGCTACATCCCGGCCGGTCCGGCGCCCGGAGGGACGCCCGAGCAGATCGTCAGCGGTTACCTGGAGGCGATGCTCGCCTACCCGGTCAGCTACGCGACCGCGAGCGAGTTCCTGACCAGCGAGGCGGCCGATGGGTGGCGGCCGTCCGAGCGGACCGTCGTCTACAGCGAGCCGCGCCTCTCGGAGTCCCGCGCGGGAACGGAGGGCACCGCCGTGGTGGCGTCGAGCTGGAAGAGCGTCGCCGACCTCGACCGGCGGGGGCACTTCGCGGCAGGGGAGGGCCGCGCCGATTTCGAGTGGCATCTCATCCTCGAGGACGGTGAATGGCGTATCACCGACCCGCCCTCGGGGACGCTGGTGACGCAACGCTACTTCGAGGACTACTTCCGGCCCTTCGACATCTACTTCCTGGACGGGTCCGGCACCCGCGTCGTGCCTGACCCGGTTTTCCGCGTGGTGGGCGATCAGCTGGCGACCGGCCTGCTGACCAGCTTGGCGCAGGGCCCTGACGACACGATCGCCGCCGAGGTCCAGTCGAGGGTCCCCGGCGTGGAACGTACACGCCGGTCCGTGCCGATCGACTCCGACAGGGTCGCCGAGGTCGAGTTCACGATCGGACTGCGCGACCTGTCGACGGAGGAGCGCGCACAGTTGGGTGCCCAACTGGCGTGGACGTTGAGCGGGGCTCCGCGGGTCGGCGCGGTGCGCATCGTCGGCTCTGACGGTGCCTTGGCGATCGGCGGAGAGGTGCGTCAGTCAACGGGCGGCTTCAGCGATTACGCCCCGGCAGCGGGCGACCCGCGGGTGGCGGTGGTCACGGACGGGCGGCTGCGACGTGTGGACGCCGACTCCCAGCGCGCGATCGCGGGCGTCAGCGATATCGGTGACGCGGTCGCGGTCGCCGCCACGAGCGAGCTCGGTGCGGTCGTCGATCCGGGGCGGACGACCATGCGGATCCTCGGCGCGGGCGAACCCCGGACGATCGCCAGCGAGGAAGGCTTCCTGTCGCCGGTGATCGACCGTGACGGTCGCGTCTGGGCCGCGGATGCCGCCGGCGTCCGGCTCGTGACCGACGACGAGGTCGAGGACGTCGCGGCCCCCGACTGGCCGCCGGACACGACCTCCTTCGCGGTATCTCCCGACGGGGCCCGCTATGCGGTGACGGTCGGTACCGGCGGCGGTGCCCGGGTGCTGGTCGGTGCCGTCGTCGAGGAGGAGGGCACGAGGCTGGGAGCGCCGGAGCCCGTGGCGATGGCCGGGGTCTCGCAGATGCGGTCGATCCAGTGGGTCGCCGGCACGCGCCTGGCGATGCTCGCCGACGGCGCCGCGGGCGAACAGGTGTACTCGGTGCGCATCGACGGCTCGGGGCTCACGCCCTCGCTGCCCGGGTTGCCGACGCTGCTGCCGCGGATCGAGCCGGTGGCACTCGCGACGTCCACCGACAGCGATCCGCGGGTGTATGTCCTCGACGAGGGGGGCGATGTGCGGGTACTGACGCCTCGCGGCTGGACGAAGGTGCCCGTCGAGGAGGTCGTCGCCATCGGCTGACCGTCCCGACCCGTCTCCCGATCCCCTGGGCGGTGAGTAGGCGTCCGTTCGCGGTCACTGGCGGTGGGCGAGCGTCCGTTCGCTGGTAGGGAATGGACGCTGACGCACCGCCTCGGCCGGTCCGCGCGTGAGCTTTCGTGGGTTGTCCACAGGGACGGGTCGACAGCGCGCCGAGGTGCTCGGATGATGACCAGATGCGCGTGGGGTGGGGTGCGGCGCTCGCCGATCTGGTGATCGGCGCCGACTGCCCCGGCTGCGGGCGGGTGACGCTCGGCCTGTGCCCGTCCTGTCGCCGTCTGCTCCGCCCGCAACCCGCCGTGGTCCCTCTCGAGCCCGACACCCTGACCGTGGTCGCCTCCGCTGCCTACAGCGGCACCGCCGAGCGCGTCGTGCGGCGCTGGAAGGACATCGGTCACACGCAGACCGCGAGCTGGGCCGCGCACGCCCTCGCCGCGTCGGTCGCCTTCCACGGCTCGCCGGAGCCCTTGCTCGTGCCGGTCCCGGCCACGCGGCGCTCGCGACGGCGACGTGGAGGCTGGCTCGTCGCCGAGCTGGCGGCCGAGGCAACCGCCGTGCTCGCCGGTGCCGGGGTCCGAGCGGAGGTCGCGCCGCTGGCCCGGCTGGTTCGCCAGCCGGCCGACCAGCGCCGGCTCGGGGTCGTCGAGCGTGCCCGCAACACGCGGGGAGCGTTCGCGGCGCGCCCTGCCCCTCGCGGGCGGGAGGTGCTCGTGGTCGACGATGTCGTCACGACGGGGTCGACCCTTCGCGCGGTCGCCGCCGCGCTCGAGCGCGCGGGAGCCGACGTGGCGGGTGCGGCCGTCGTGGTGGCGACCCCGCCGCCGCATCCGCATCGTGTCCCACTGGTGGACGAGCCCTCGGGCGGCTAACGTCGAGACAGGGCGAAGATGCTCGTCCGGTCCGAACGAGGAGGCTCCCATGGAAATCGTCGTCAAGGGTCGTAACAGCGAGATCTCGGATCGTTTCCGAGACCACGTGGCCGAGAAGCTCCACAGGATCGAGAAGTTCGACCCTCGGCAACGCATCACCCGTACCGAGGTCGTGGTGACGCACGAGAAGAACCCCCGCGACCCGGCGACGGCGGCCAAGGTCGAGATCTCCGTTCACTCGCGCGGACCCATCGTCCGCGCGGAGGCCGTCTCCGGCGACCAGCACTCCGCACTCGACATGGCGATGGACCGCCTCGCACGCCAGGTGCGCAAGGCGGTGGACCGCCAGCGAGTCCACCGCGGCCAGCAGCGGCCGACCTCGCTGTCCGAGGCCACGGCCGACATCCCCGACTCGCTGCTCGACGAGCTCAGCGGCGCCGACGCCGCGGGCGACGGCGACCCCGGCCCCATCGAGGTCCAGGGCGATGGACCGCTCGTGGTCCGCGAGAAGACCCACGACACCGCGCCCATGACGCTCGACCAGGCGCTCTACGAGATGGAGCTCGTCGGTCACGACTTCTACCTGTTCATGGAGAAGGACTCGATGCAGCCCTCGGTGGTCTACCGACGCCGCGGCTACGACTATGGCGTCATCCACCTCGACGTCAACGAAAGCTGATGTGGGCGGGGGTCGAACGCGCGTCGGCCCCCGCACCGCCCTGATGAAATGGCATGATGCGACTGTGAGCCAACCCACTGATGAGACGCCCTCGCGTTCGGATGCCATCCGGGTGCTGCTCGTCGACGACCAAGAACTGTTCCGTCGCGGAGTGACGATGGTTCTCAGCTCCGATGTGGATCTGGAGATCGAGGACGTCGACGACGGCGACGCCGCGCTCGAGCGAATCGCCGAGGAGCCCTTCGACGTCGTGCTGCTCGATGTCCGCATGCCGGGCCGCAGCGGCGTGGAGATCTGCGGGGCCATCAAGCAGATCGCGCCGTCGACCGGCATCATCATGCTCACCGCGAGCGACGAGGAGGCCGACCTCTACGAGTCGGTCAAGGCGGGTGCCTCGGGATACCTGCTGAAGGACGGGTCGACCTATGAGCAGGTCGGAGAGGCCGTCCGGGTGGTGGCCAACGGCCAGTCGCTCATCAGCCCGAGCATGGCCACCAAGCTGCTCGAGGAGTTCGTGCACATGTCGCGCGGTGCCGCCCCGGCCACCACGCTCACGCCGCGTGAGCTGGAGGTGCTGCGCCTCGTCGCCCACGGCAAGAGCAATCGCGACATCGCCCAAGAACTGTTCATCAGCGAGAACACCGTCAAGAACCACATCCGCAATATCCTGGAGAAGCTCCAGATGAAGTCGCGGATGGAGGCCGCGATGTTCGCGGTGCGCAGCAAACTCATCGACGACGTCCTCTGACGCGTGGCTCCCCGTCCGCTGCCGACGGCGCAGGCGCGGAGGATCGCGCTGGCCGCCCAGGGCTTCACCGCCCCGCGTCCGTCCGGGCCGGTGACGATGCGGCACCTCTCCGAGACGGTCCGCCGACTCGGTTTCTTCCAGATCGACTCCGTCAACGTTCTGCAGCGCGCGCACTTCATGCCCCTGTACTCCCGTAGGGGTCCCTACGACGTGGAACTGCTCGCTCGGGCCGCCGAACGGCGTCCCCGCCGGGTCTTCGAGTACTGGGCCCACGTCGCGACCTATGTCGATATCGGGCTCTTTCCCGCGATGCGCCACCGTATGGTCGAGCGGCGCGGAATGTGGGGATCGATGTCGAGGGTGGCCGAGGAGCGCCCCGAACTGGTCGATCAGGTCCTGCGCGTCGTCGGCGAGAACGGTCCGATCACCGCACGTGAGACCGAGGCACTGCTGCACGGCGCCGTCGAGCGGGACCGATCGCACTGGGGCTGGAACTGGTCGGAGACCAAGAAGGCGCTGGAGTATCTGTTCTTCATCGGCGAGATCAGCGCCGCTCGCCGCAACTCGGCCTTCGAACGGGTCTACGACCTGACCGAGCGGATCATCCCGGCCGATGTCTACGCCCGTCCCGCCCTCGATCACGCGGACGCGCATCGTGAACTGGTCGAGCACGCTGCCCGCGCGCTCGGGGTCGCGACGGAACCCTGTCTGCGGGACTACTTCCGGACCGCTCCGGCGCCGACGCAGCGAGCCGTGGCGGAGCTGGTCGAGGACGGCACCCTCTCGCCGATCGCGGTGCAGGGGTGGGACCGCCCCGCCTATCTGCACGCCGAGGCCCGTCGGCCACGGCGCGTCGAGGCACGTGCCCTCCTCAGCCCCTTCGATCCGCTGGTCTTCGAACGCACCCGGGCCGAGCAGATCTTCGACTTCCGCTATCGCATCGAGATCTACGTGCCCGAGGCCAAACGGCGGTACGGCTACTACGTCCTGCCGTTCCTGCTGGGCGATCGCATCGCCGGACGCGTCGACCTGAAGGCCGACCGCGCGGCCGGCGTGCTCGACGTGATCGGTGCGTGGGCCGAGCCGGACGCGCCCGCCGATGTCGCCGTCCAGCTGGCCGAGGAACTGCGCACACTGTCCGCCTGGCTCGGTCTGGACGACATCCGCGCGCCCCGGCGCGGCGACCTCGCCGGAGCCCTCACATCGGAGCTTCGTGGCGAAAGCGTTGGGCTCACCACCGTCAACCTCTAGGATGGCCAGGTGCCGAAGATCATCGACAAGATCCTCCGCGCGGGCGAAGGCAAGATCGTCCGCCGCCTGGAGGCCATCGCCCAGCAGGTCAACGCGATCGAGGACGACTTCTCCGCGATGACCGACGACGAGCTCCGCGCGATGACCGCGGAGTTCCGCGAGCGGCTCGATGACGGTGAGACGCTCGACGACTTGCTGCCCGAGGCCTTCGCCACGGTGCGCGAGGCCTCCTCGCGGGTGCTGGGGCAACGTCACTTCGATGTCCAGGTCATGGGCGGTGCCGCGCTTCATCTCGGCAACATCGCCGAGATGAAGACCGGTGAGGGCAAGACCCTCGTCGCGACCCTTCCGTCCTATCTCAACGCGCTGTCCGGCGACGGCGTCCACGTCGTCACGGTCAACGACTATCTGGCGCGGTTCCAAGCGGAGTGGATGGGCCGCATCTACCAGTTCCTCGGGCTCACGGTCGGCGTGATCGTCGCCGGACAGACGCCCAAGGAGCGCAAGGAGCAGTACGCCGCCGACATCACCTACGGCACCAACAACGAGTTCGGCTTCGACTACCTGCGCGACAACATGGCCGACTCGCTGGAGAACTGCGTCCAGCGGGGCCACAACTTCGCGATCGTGGACGAGGTCGACTCGATCCTCATCGACGAGGCGCGCACGCCGCTCATCATCTCCGGTCCCACCGAGGACGAGGTCAAGTGGTACGCCGAGTTCGCCCGTCTGGTCGACGGCATGCGCATCGACGAGCACTACGAGGTCGACGAGAAGAAGCGCACCGTCTCGGTGGGGGAGAAGGCCATCGACGTCGTCGAGGACAAGCTCGGCATCGACAACCTCTACGACGCCGTCAACACCCCGCTCATCAGCTTCCTGAACAACGCCATCAAGGCCAAGGAGCTGTTCCGCCGGGACAAGGACTATGTGGTCATCGAGGGCGAGGTGCTCATCGTCGACGAGCACACCGGCCGCCTGCTCGCCGGGCGCCGCTACAACGAGGGTCTGCACCAGGCCATCGAGGCCAAGGAGAACGTGCGGATCCGCGAGGAGTACCAGACCCTCGCCTCCATCACGCTGCAGAACTACTTCCGGCTCTACGACAAGCTGTCGGGCATGACCGGTACCGCCATGACGGAGGCGGCCGAGTTCGACAAGACCTATGAGCTCGGGGTCGTGCCGATCCGCACCAACAAGCCGGTGCGGCGTGACGACCTCGCCGACCTGGTGTATCGCACCGAGGAGGCCAAGTTCAACGCGGTGGCCGAGGACATCGCCGAGCGCCACGCCGCCGGGCAGCCCGTGCTCATCGGCACCACCAGCGTGGCCAAGAGCGAGCGGGTCGGCGCATTGCTCACCAAGCTCAACATCCCGCACAAGGTGCTCAACGCCAAGCACCACGAGAGTGAGGCCGCGGTCGTGGCCCAGGCGGGCCATCGCGGCGCGGTGACCGTGGCCACGAACATGGCCGGCCGTGGTACCGACATCATGCTGGGCGGCAACCCCGAGTTCCTCGCCGACCAGGCGCTGCGCAAGAAGGGCCTCGATCCGCTGGAGGACTCCGAGGCGTACGAGGCCGAGTGGCCGGCGATGGTCGAGCACTTCGAGGCCGAGGTCGCCAAGGAGAAGGATGCGGTGCGCGAGGCGGGTGGACTGGCCGTCATCGGCACCGAGCGTCACGAGTCCCGCCGCATCGACAACCAGCTGCGTGGCCGTTCCGGGCGTCAGGGCGACCCCGGCTCGACGCGCTTCTACCTCTCGCTCGAGGACGACCTGATGCGGCTGTTCAAGGCCGACTGGGTCAACTGGATCCTGCAGACCATGAAGATCCCCGACGACGTGCCGATCGAGAACAAGCGCGTCACCGGAGCGATCGCCTCGGCCCAGGCACAGGTCGAGTCGCAGAACTTCGAGACCCGCAAGAACATCCTCAAGTACGACGATGTCATGAGCCGCCAGCGCGAGGTCGTCTACGCCGAGCGCCGCCGGGTGCTCGATGGCGAGGACCTGCAGGCGTGGATCAGCCAGATGGTCAGCGATGTGACGGCCGCTTACGTCGACGGCGCCACCGAGGGGCCGGTCGACGACTGGGATCTCGATCAGCTCACGACGGCTCTCAAGACCCTGTACCCGGTGTCCATCGATCCGCACCGGCTGGCCGAGGAGAGCGGCGGGGCCGAGAAGCTGGACCGGGAGGCTCTCAAGGCGCGGGTGGCCGAGGATGCTCAGCGGGCCTACGCCGAGCGTGAGGCCGAGCTCGGCGAGAAGGTCATGCGCGAGCTCGAGCGGCGTGTCGTGCTCAGCGTGCTCGATCGCAAGTGGCGCGAGCATCTCTACGAGATGGACTACCTGCGCGAGGGTATCGGCTTGCGTGCCTATTCTCAGCGCGATCCGCTCATCGAGTACCAGCGCGAGGGTTTCGACCTGTTCAACGCCATGATGGACGGCATCGCCGAGGAGTCGGTGGGCTATCTGTTCAATGTCGATGTGCAGGTCGAGGCGCCGACCTCCGATTCCGAGCAGATGGCCCTGCAGGCCAAGGGCCTCGGCGTCCAGTCGGCGGCTCCCGCACAGTTGCAGTACTCGGCACCGGCCGAGGACGGCAGCGAGGTCGCGACCCGCGGTGGTACGCCGGCCGAGGCCGAGGCAGCCGCTGACGACGAGGACGCTGAGGAGAAGTCCCGCCAGGCCAAGCAGAAGGCCAAGGCCCGGCAGAAGTCCAAGCAGCAGCGGCAGTCACGCAAGCGCAACCGCTGATCCCCGGCGGGCGGTGACTTACGCACCCTTCGTTTTGCTGGGCGGTGACTTACGCACGTCTCGTGGGCCCGGTCGGTGGGTTACGCACGTCTCGCGCGTCGGGAGGGGTGCGTAACTCACCGCTTCAGGGGTGGACGCAGCCTAGGCCCAGGTGAGGGCCGTGCAGCGCCAGATCGGCCCGTGCGGGGCGTCGCGATCGAGGTCCAGGCGGAGCGCCAGCGCGGTGGAGCGCCCGCCGTGCACCAGTCTGACCGCGATCTCCGCCGCCCGCCGATGGATCATCTCGACGTGGACCGAAGCGACCCGCACGCGGTGCCGGCTGGGTGCCGCCCGCCGTCCGCGGAGGTGCAGTAGCAGCTGGTCGTAGACATCGGCGGCGAGCCACGGTCCCAGCTGGCGCGCGGGTCGATGTCCGTGCAGCACCTCGGCGACCGCCTGAGCGAATCGGGCGGCGCGCTGCCGCAGTTCTCCGCTGTCTCCCCGTTCCACGACGACCGGCAGGACCGGGGGCGCCGGAGGGATGGGGAGAGCGATCTGATCCTGTTCGAGCGGCTGGGGCCGCAGGTGCAGGGCGGTGGCCGTCAGCATCATCGGACCTCCGGGGCTCGCAGGACCTGTCCCGGCAGGATGACCCCCGGGTCATCGCCGATCGTCTGCCGGTTCTCCTCGTGCCAGCGATCGACCGATTCGCCGATGACCGCGATGTCCGCATCGGCGGGCAGATGGGCCGCGGCGATCGCCCAGAGGGTGTCGCCGGGCGCCACCACGTGCTCCACTGCGGGCACGGAGGTCGGTGCATTCGTGACGGGTGGTGCCTCCGTGACCACGGCCCGGTTCGGCAGCGGCGCGCCGTCGAGCGGATGACCGCTCGCGACTGCCGTCGTGGCGACGCCTGTGCCGATGGCGAGGGTGAGCAGCCATGTGGGTGCCAGCCGCCGCGCGGTCGGCAGATGGACCACCGCGACGACGCCGACCAGTCCGATCCACGCGAGCAGCGCGCTGCCGAGAAGCGCTGCCGCCCAGGTCACGACGCCGGTCAGGTCGCCGTCGTGGATGGCCGTTGTCAGCCTGGACCACCACACGGGCCAGTGCGGGAGCCCCGCTGCGGTGGTGAGAAGTGCGCCGAGCGTGAGCCATGGACGCCTCATGTGGATCCCCCGATCACTGATGCTGTCGTTTGATGACATTTGATGACGCAAGGGTGCGTTCTGTCAAGGGCGTTACTCTGAGCCCATGCGATGGGACCGTCTGTTCGGCGATGTGGAGGAGTCGGCCGCCGATGTCATGGCCGACGAGCGGGACACGCTCGCCGAGGAGCTCGGTGCCGAGGCGTGGGCCGAGATGTCGTGGACCGATCTGCTGGCGGGAGACGTCGTGCTCACCGTCCAGGGCGGGGGAGAGGTCCGGGGCGCCGTGCTGTGGTCCGCGCCCGATCTCGTGGTGCTGTCAGCCGATGGCCGCGAGGTGGCGATCGCGCGCGACGCGGTCATGACCGCCGTCGTCTCGCAACGCGGCGCCGCCACGGTGCGAAGGGTCGGCTGGCCGGCGGTCTTCCGGGCCGCGCAGGAGGATGCCGAGGATGTTCAGGTGGTGCGACGCGACGGCGGCCTGGTGTCCGGGCCGGTCGTGGCCGTCGTCGCCGACGCCGTGGTGCTCGCCGAGGGCGGTCGCCGCAAGATCATTCCCTGGACGGCGCTCGCGTCGGTGCGTCGTCACTGACCTGCTCGGCGGTGCGCTGATACTGGCGGGCGATGTAGCGCTCGAGCTCCGCGTCCTCGATGCGCCAGACCCCGCGACCGCCGATCTGGATGCCGCGCAGTTCCCCACTGGAGAGCAGCGACCGGACCTGGCGGACGCTGACATTGAGGACCTCGGCCACGTCGGGGATCGACAGGAAGCGCTGCTGCGAGGGCATGGCCGCATTGTCGCACGCGAACGCCCTTCCCACGTCCAGGGTGTGGATAGTCGATCTGGACTAATCCGTCCTTCTCGGTTAGGAAGGTGTCATGAGCAGTCGGGGGACGCCGCAGCCGGCGCGGCGCGTGATGATCCGGAGATGGCGGTCGCCTCGCCTGGTGGCCGGCGTGGCGCTCGTCGCGGTGGCGACGGCGATCGGCGGATGGACGGCGATCGCCGCGGACGACGGTGAGCGCTACTGGGTGGTGCGCGAAGAAGTTCGCGCCGGAGACCCGGTGGACCCCGGGCAGCTGACCACCACCAGTGCGCGACTCGACGGCGCCGCGGCGGCGACGATCGTGCGCGCGGACGCCGCGGTGGACGAGTCGGCGGTCTGGGCGCACGACCTCCCCGAGGGCGCGCTCGTGTCCACCGGCTCCTGGGCTCCCTCGGCCGAGGCCGGGCACGAACTCCCGTTCCCCGTCGCCGACGGCGCTTTTCCGGCGGACCTCGGCCGTGGTGATCGGGTGGACGTCTGGGCCGGACCCGGACCGCAGCAAGGGCAGGCGGCGGGGGAGGCACAGCGGGTCATAGCGTCCGTTCCCGTGCGCGCCGTCACGCCATCGGCGACGGGCGGCAGCGCCACCGTGGTCGTCGACCTCGGGGATCAGACGCCCTCGGCTCAGGTCGTCGCGGCATTGAGCTCGCACCATGTGACGGTGGTGCGGCGATCGTGATCGCGACCGCCGTCGCCGCGGGAGGGGCGTCCTGGGAGGGCGAGGTGCTCGACGAGGTCGAACGATCCAGTGCGCTCACCCTCGTCCGCCGCTGCGTGGACGCCGCCGATCTCCTCGCGATAGCGAGCACGGGCCGGGTCCAGGTGGCCCTCGTTGACCCCGCCCTCGGGGGCCTGGATCTCGATGTCGTGAGCCGCGTCCGCTCCGGTGGCGTGCGGATCGTGGCCGTGGGCACCCCGGCCCCCGAGCTGGGCCTCGCCGGCGCCGTTCAGGTCGGGGACGTCGAGGCCGCCGCGCAGGAGGACGACCTGCCGCGGCCGGAAGCGCCGCGGTCGGGGCGGATCATCGCCGTCTGGGGGCCGACGGGTGCGCCGGGTCGCACCAGCGTCGCACTCGCGATGGCGGCCAGCCTCGCCCGCGAGGCGCCGACCGTGCTGGTGGACGCGGACACGCACGGCGGCGCGGTCGGGCAGGCGCTGGGCTTGCTCGACGATGTCTCGGGCATCGTTGCGGCGTGCCGTGCCGCCAACGGCGGGAAGGAGATGCCCGACTCGGCGATCTTGCGGGTGGGCGACGGCCTGGACGTCATGACGGGCGTTCCCCGGCCGGAGGACATGTGGCATCTGGTGCGGCCGGCCGCGCTCACCGCCGTGCTCGACTCGCTCGCCGCGGACCACCGGTGGGTGGTCGTCGACGCCGGGTTCGGGCATGAGCCGCCGTTGGGGACCGGCCCGGCCCGCGATCAAGCCGCGATGACGGTCCTGGAGGCGGCCGACGAGGTGGTCGTGGTGGGCCGCCCCGAGCCGCTCGGCCTCGCCCGCCTCGTCCGCATCCTCGGCGCGGGCGCGCCCTGGCGGGTCGAACCGCATGTGGTCGTCAATCTGTGCCGGGCCTCGCTCGGCTGGAGCGAGACCGAGATCGCGGCGACGGTCCAGGAGATCTCCGGGCACCGGGTGGAGGCGTTCCTCCCCCATGACGCATCGGCGCACGATCTCGCCGCGATCAGCGGGCGCCTGATCCGGGAGGTCGCCCCGACCTCCTCCTGGGTCTCGCGGCTCGATCATTTCACCGGACGTTTTCTCCGTGAGCCGGCGGCGACGCTCCGATCGTGACATCGTCGGTGGTATCTTCACTGCCACCCGACCAGGAAGTGATATGCAACGACTCAGCCCGCTCGATGCATTGTTCTTGCATCGCGACTCGCCGGACGCACCGCGGCAGATCGCCTCGCTCGTCCTGCTGGAGCCGGGCCAGCGTCCGCTCGACTACGACTCCCTCGTGCGGGTCATCACCGACCGTCTCGACCTGGTGCCGCGGTACCGGCAGCTGCCCCGCCACGTCCCCGGCGGCGTCGGCCTTCCGGTCTGGGTGGACGACGAGCATTTCGACATCACCCTCCACGTCCGCCGGTCGGCCCTGCCCCGGCCGGGGACCATGGACGCCCTGCACGAGCTCGTCGGACGGCTCATCGCCCGCCGCCTCGACCACGACCGGCCGCTGTGGGAGCTGTATCTCATCGAGGGTCTCGAGGACGGCAAGTCGGCGCTGCTGTTCAAGGCCCATCAAGCGCTCGTCGACGGGTCCCACACGGTCGACCTCGCCCAGGTGCTCCTGGAGGAGACCGATGAGATCCGCGATCTTCCGCATGACGAGTGGGCTCCGCGTCCATCGCCGGCGGGTACCAAGCTGACGCTGTCCTCGCTGCTCGGTCAGGTCGAGCATCCGCGGGAGCTGATCGCCAACGCGACCTATCGCACCGAGCAGGTGTTGTCGGCGCTCCCTGTGCCGGCCGGCGACGCCGGGATGACCGGCCCACTCGCGGCGCCGCTCAGCCGGCATCGGCGCTTCGCGACGGCCTCGGCGTCCCTGGACGATCTGCGTCGTGTCCGCGACGAGCACGGCGGGACGGTCAACGACGTCATCCTCGCGGTCGTCGCGGGCGGCCTCCGTGGTTGGCTGCTGACCCGGGCCGAGCCGGTGTCGGCCGCCACGAGCTTCCGCGCGCTCGTCCCGATGTCGGTCAAGCTCAAGGGAGCCGAGGACGATTCGCTGCCCACCTCCCTCGGCTCGCGGGTGCGCGGCAATCTGCTGTCCCTGCCGGTCGGGGAGACGAACGCTGTGGTGCGCCTGCACCAGGTGTCCTACGCGCTGAAGGGGCACCGTGAGACCGGTGATGCGGTCTCGGCGCAGACGCTGGCCGATCTCCCCGGTTTCGCGACATCGACCTTCCACGCGGTGGGCGCGCGCGTCGCCGAGCACGAGGCATCGCGGCAGTACCAGCTAGTCGTCACCAATGTGCCCGGACCGCAGGAGTCGGTCTACATGGCCGGCCAGCGACTGGCCCAGGTGTTCCCGGCGATCCCGCTGACCGGGCGGCGGACGGTCGCGATCGGCATCACCACCTACCGTGGGCGCGCCTATGTCGGGATCGTCGCGGATCGTGAGGCGGTGCCCGATGTCGACGTGCTCGCCCAGTGCATCGAGGAGGCGGTCGACGAGCTCGTCGAGACCGTCTCGTCACGGCGTCGCGCTCCGCGTGGACGTCAACGACCGGAACGGAAGGCTGGCGGATGAGGATCTACATCGGTACCGATGCCGCGGGGCTCGAGGGCCTGCGCACCGGGTCTCTGGAGGGAGCTCCGGTGCTGGCTGAGTCCGACGATGAAGAGCACGAGTACGAGGCGATGCTTGCGGCCGCCGAGGACGGCCCCGTCGTGGTGGTCGCCGAGATCGACCATGACGAGCAGTCGGTCACCGCGCGGGAAGTGGTCTCCTTCCACACTGATATCGACGGCTCCGGCAATCTCGCCTGGTTCGCCCCCGAGGAGATCAACACGGTGCTGGAGCACCTGTCCCGCTGACCGCCCCGGCGGGGGGACGGATATCGATGCATTCGGGTCGCTGTGGCAACCCGAATGCATCGTCGTCACCCTAGAACATCTGTTCGATGGGGCGTACGCTGGCGGCATGTGGTTCCAGGGATCGCTGCTCGACGGGGCTCCTGAGACGTCCGCCGGTGAGCTCGGGTCTTCGGTGGAGCGAGTCGAGCTCGCTCACGGGGCTTGGGTCGATCTGCGTTACGGCTGGCTCGCCGGGGCCGATGAACTCTTCGAGACCCTCCAGCGGGTCGTGCCGTGGCGGGCCGAGCGGCGCGAGATGTACGAGCGTGTCGTGGACGTGCCGCGGCTGCTGTGCCACTACCGCGAGGGCGACGAACTGCCCGATCCTGCGCTGGTCACGTGCCGAGACGCGCTGAGTGACCACTATGCGACTGAGCTCGGGGAGCCCTTCGCGACCGCCGGCCTGTGTTACTACCGGGACGGCCGGGACTCGGTCGCCTGGCACGGAGATCGCATCGGTCGCGGCGCCCATGAGGACACGATGGTCGCCATCCTCTCGCTGGGCGAGCATCGCCGGCTCAGTCTCCGGCCGGCCGGGGGAGGGCCGCAGATCGGATACACGCTCGGCCACGGCGACCTCATCGTCATGGGCGGCTCGTGCCAGCGCACTTGGGAGCATGCGGTGCTCAAGACCGCGAGCGCCGGCCCACGCATCAGCGTCCAGTACCGTCCCCGCGGCGTGCTCTGACGCGTATCGGGAGTGCATGGCTCGGGTGGCGGTAGGCCATCAACCTCACTGAGTGCTGATGACGTTGACGAGCTACCGCCGATGCAGGGGAAAGGTTGATGAGATACCGCCACGGGCGCAACCGCTCGCGACGGCCCGAGGGCGTGTGCCTCAGTCCTGGATGCGGGTGAAGGGCTCGGCGGCCTCGAGCTCGTAGGCGAGTTCGAGCAGGGTGCGCTCGTCGGCGTGATCGGCCGAGAAGTGGATGCCGATGGGCAGCCCTTCCGAGCTCTGGGCGAGCGGCAGGCTGATCGCGGGGCCGCCGGAGGCGTTGTTCAGCGGCGTGAACGCCACATAGTGCACCAGCCGGTCGAAGATCTGCTCGAAGTCCCCGGCGGGGTCCAGATAGCCGATACGCGGCGTGGTGTGCGCGAGGGTGGGCGAGCAGATCACGTCGACCTGGGTGAAGGCCCGGTGATAGCGCTTCGCGCTGCGCGAGAGGGCGGCGATCGCCCCCGGTGTGCGCCAGGCATTGCGCAGGAAACCCCGGGCCAGGCCGCTGGTGAACGGATCGAGCTCGGCCGGCTCGAAGGCGGTGCCGAACATCTTCTTGCCGTTCCTGGAGATCGCGAAGGCGAGCATGCTCCAGTAGTGCGTGAAATGCCCGATGAAGGACCGGTCCACCGGCAATGGCACGGGGATCACGTCGTGACCGAGATCGGTCAGCAGCTCGACGGTCTCGTCGAGTGCCCGAGCGGTGTCGACATCGAGGCGGTTGCCGGTGATCGGGGTGTCGATGAGACCGACGCGCAGGCGGCGCTCGGACGGCCCCTCGACGAGACCGAGGAAGGGCATGCGCGTCGTCGGGCGGTGCCGTTCCGCGGCGGCCAGGAAATGCGCGGTGTCGCGTACCGTGCGGGTCACCACGCCATTGGAGATCAGATCGACGGGCATGCCCTGTGCCTGGGCCGCCTTGACGAGGCGGTCGCGCGTCGGCTTCAGGCCCACGAGACCGCAGGCGGCGGCCGGGATGCGGATCGAGCCCCCACCGTCGTTCGCATGAGCGATCGGCACGGCACCGCTCGCGACGAGCACCGCCGATCCGCCGGAGGAGGCGCCGCACGAGTACTCCGGATTCCAGGGATTGCGGGTCGGCGGTCCGTCGTCGAACTCGGTGGTAGCGGTCAGGCCGAAGGCGGGCAGTGTCGACGCGCCCAGCACATTGACCCCGGTGGAGAGGAACTGCTCGGTGAACGGCTCGTTCGCCAGCTCCGCGCGCCGGGGAGTGGCGGCCGATCCATGCCGCGTGGGGATGCCGGCGAAGGCGGTGTTGTTCTTGATGTACGTCGGCACGCCCGCGAAGGGGGCATCCGTGCGCCATGGGGCGTCGACGGCACGCTTGACACCGCGATCGCGGTCGTCGAAGGCGACCGGGTGAAGCTCGGTGAGCGCATCGAACCGCGCACTGGCGGCCTCGGCCGCCTCGCGCGGGCTCAGGTCTCCTGCCCGGAGGGCGGCGGCGAGACCGACGGCGTCGAGATCGCCGAGGACATCGTCGGTGAAGGCGTGGATACGGTCAGGCATGTGCCCGACGATAGATCAGAAACGGCGATCGCGAGGTGCGATCGCCGTTTCTCGTCTCACCGGGAGACCGGAGGGGTCAGCGGGTGACCTTGCCAGCCTTGATGCAGCCGGTGCAGGCGTTCAGACGCGTGGGCGTTCCGTCGACGACGGCGCGCACGCGCTGGATGTTCGGGTCGAAACGACGCTTCGTGCGCCGGTGCGAGTGCGAGACGTTGTGGCCGAACCCGGGGCCCTTACCGCACACATCACAGACCGCTGCCACAGCGACCACTCCTGAATCTCGTTGATGACTGTCGAAAAATCGGCGCCTGCGCGACACGACGTCGGCAGACAACCTCTCTAGGATAGCCGACGGTGCACACCGGACGCGAATCGCCCGCTAACCTCGGTGCATGCCGCTCTCGCTCGACCCGCCGCGCCTGCGCCACTGGGCCGACGTGTGCGCCCAGTCGGTCGCGTCGGTGCGCTCGGAGATCGATGCCCTCAACGTCTTCCCGGTGCCCGACAGCGACACCGGGACCAATGTCTATCTGACGCTCCAGGCGGGCTGCGATGCGCTCGACGCGTCGGCCGACGACGTCTCCGCCGAGGAGGCGGCGCGAGCCTATGCGCGGGCGGTGCTGGTGGGCGCCCGCGGCAACAGCGGTGTGATCGTCGCGGAACTGCTGCGCGCCTGTCTGGAGTCCCTGACCCAGCACGAGACGGTGACGCCGCGCGGGCTCACGGCGGCCTTCGATGCGGCCACCGCGGCGGCGTACGCGGCGGTCGGCGATCCGCAGGAGGGTACGATCCTCACCGTCGCGCGGGCGGCGGCCGACGGCGCCGAGCACGCGGCCGAGTCCGGTTGCAGCCCTCGCCAGGTCATCGAGGTCGCGGCCGATGCCGCGCGCGAGGCGCTTGCGGCCACCCCGGGACAGATGGAGCTTCTCGCGCGCGCAGGAGTCGTCGACGCCGGTGGTCGCGCGCTCGTCGTGATCCTGGACGCGACCGCCCAGGTCGTCTCCGGCCGGAGGCCCGTTCCCGCTCCGACCTTCGCGCCAGCGCCCACCGTCCAGCCCGCCGCGCTCGACCATGCGGACGGCGAGGGCCCGAGCTATGAGGTCATGTATCTCCTGGACGCCTCTTCCGAGGCCGTCGACGTGCTGCGCGAGACACTCGCCCCGCTCGGAGACTCCCTGGTGATCGTCGGGGACGAGGGGCTGTGGAATGTCCATGTCCACGTCGACGATGTCGGAGCGGCGATCGAGGCCGGCATCATGGCCGGGCGTCCCCACCGCATCCAGGCGACCCATTTCGGCGAGCAGTCGCGCCGGGTCGACGACTCGGCTCACCGGCGCGTCATCGTCAGCGCCGTCACCGGCGCGGGGCTCGCGGAGTTGACCCGCGCAGCTGGTGCCGTCGCCGTCGAGTTCAGCGCCGGGCGTCCGCTCACCACCGCACAGATGTCACAGGCCCTGCATATCCTCGACGCCGAGGAGGTCATCGTCTTGCCGAACCGCAGCGGTCACGTCCGGCCCTTCGAGGCCGCCGCCAAGGAGCTCCGCGACACCGGCGCGCGAGTCGCCGTCCTGCCCACCCACGCCCAGGTCCAGGCCCTCGCCGCGCTGGCGGTGCACGATCCCGGCCGTGACTTCGATGAGGACGTCGTCGCCATGTCCGCGGCCGCGGCGCATGCCAAGCACGGGGCGGTGACCATCGCCAACGAGTCCGGCATCACGATGGCCGGCCCGTGTCAGGTCGGTGACGTCCTGGGGGTCGTGGGAGGCGACTTCGCGGTGATCGGTCAGGATCAGCTGGCGGTGGCCCGCGAGGTGCTCACCCGCTTGGACTCGTCCGGCGCCGACATGGTCACCCTCGTCGTGGGCGAGGGCTGTCCCGATGAGCTCGTCTCCGGGCTCGAGGAGCACCTCGCGGCCGAGCAGCCGCACGTCGACGTCATCGTCCACGACGGCGGCCAGGAAAAGTACACCCTCTTCATCGCGGTGGAGTGATGGTCGATCTCGATACCCGGCTGGGGCCCGTCGTCGGCAAGGCCTCGGCGGACAAGCTGTCCAAGACCTTCGGCATGGAGACCGTGGGCGATCTGCTCACGCACTATCCCCGCCGTTATGTCGACCTCGAGCAGATCGACTCCTTCGCCGACCTCGAGGTCGGGCAGTACGTCACCTTCGTCGCCGAGGTCGTGGACGTCAAGAACATCCCCTTCGGGCCAGGCGGCCGCAAGACCCGCACGCAGGTCCGCATCACCGACGGACGCCAGCACCTGAACGCGACCTTCTTCAACCAGCGCTGGATCGCCAAGCGCACCGAGGCCGGCTCGCGCCAACTCTTCGCCGGGGTCGTGGGGGAGTACCGAGGACAGCCGCAG
Organism: Aeromicrobium piscarium; assembly: GCF_007421815.1. GTDB lineage: Bacteria > Actinomycetota > Actinomycetes > Propionibacteriales > Nocardioidaceae > Aeromicrobium > Aeromicrobium piscarium. The sequence continues at coordinate 83,960 of NZ_VLNT01000007.1, forward strand.
CTGACTCACCCGGTCATGCGGGAGATCAGCGGTGACATCGCGAGCTTCCAGCGCGGCATCATCCCGCTGTATCCGGCCACCTCCTCGATCGCCTCGTGGGAGCTGGAACGCACCATCGACACGGTGCTCGCGGTGCTCGACCCGCCCCCCGATCCGCTGCCTTCGGATCTGGTCGCCGCCAAGGGCTGGCCCGACTACGCCACGGCACTGCAGTGGATCCACCAGCCGCAGAGCGCATCGCAATGGCGGCAGGCGCAGCAGCGGCTGCGCTTCGACGAGGCCTTCGTGCTGCAGACGATCTTCGCGCGTCGGCGCCGTGCCTTCGATATCGAGACCGCGATCGCGCGGCCCTGGCAGGCCGGCGGGCTGGCGGAGCGCTTCATCGAGAGGCTGCCCTTCGAGCTGACGGCGGGGCAACGCGAGGTGCAGGCCGAGATCCGCGACGACCTCGCCCGCCCGCATCCGATGCACCGGCTGCTGCAGGGCGAGGTCGGGTCCGGCAAGACCGTGCTATCGCTCATCGCGATGCTCCAGGTGGTCGATGCCGGGGCCCAGGCCGCGCTGCTGGCGCCCACCGAGGTGCTCGCCACGCAGCACTTCCACAGCATCACCGAGCAACTCGGCGATCTCGCCAAGGGCGGCATGCTCGGCGGCGCTGAGGGGGCCACGCGGGTCCGCCTGCTGACCGGCTCGATGGGCGCCAAGGCGCGCAAGGAGACGATGCTGGACATCGTGTCCGGCGAGGCCGGCATCGTCATCGGCACCCATGCCCTGTTGCAGGAGGGGGTCGACTTCGCCGAGCTGGGGCTGCTCGTGGTCGATGAGCAGCATCGTTTCGGGGTCGAGCAGCGGGCCGCGCTGGTGGACCGTTCGGCGGTGACGCCCCACGTGCTCGTCATGACCGCCACGCCGATCCCGCGCACCGTGGCCATGACCGTCTTCGGCGACCTCGAGACCTCCACGCTGCGTGAGCTGCCGCGCGGTCGTCAGCCCATTCAGACCACCGTCATCGCCCTCGCCGAGCACCCGACCTGGCTCGACCGGGCGTGGACCCGCATCCGCGAGGAGGTCGAGAAGGGGCGGCAGGCCTATGTCGTCACCACGCGGATCGGCGACGGCGAGGGCGATACCGAGCCCGATCCGTCGGCAGACGAGCCGCGGACCGCATCGCTGGTCGAGGTCTTCGAGGCCTTGACCGAAGGGCCGCTGTCCGGGCTGCGGCTCGCGATGCTGCACGGCCGCATGCCCACCGACGAGAAGGACACTCAGATGACCGCCTTCGCCGCGGGCGAGGTCGATGTCCTGGTCGCCACCACCGTCATCGAGGTCGGCGTCAACGTCCCCAATGCCACCGTGATGGTGGTGCTCGACGCCGATCGCTTCGGGCTCTCCCAACTGCACCAGCTGCGAGGGCGCATCGGTCGAGGCGAGCACGCCGGGCTGTGCCTGCTCGTCACCGGGGCTCAGGGCGACACGCTCGCGCGCGAGCGGCTCGACGCGGTGGCCTCCACCACCGACGGCTTCCAGATCGCGCAGCACGATATCGATCTGCGGCGCGAGGGCGATGTGCTCGGCGCCCGCCAGTCCGGGGGACGTTCGAGCCTCAAACTCCTCTCGGTGGTCAAGCACGAGAAGGACATCGCGGAGGCGCGCGATCACGCCGACCGCGTGGTCGCGCAGGATCCGGAGCTCGCCGAGCTGCCGGCCTTGCGCCGCGCGGTGGAGGAGCTCGAGACGACCCAGCAGGCCGACTATCTGGAGCGCACGTGACCCGCATCATCGCCGGTCGGTGGGGCGGGCGGCGGCTCGCCACCCCCGAGGGCCAGAACACCCGCCCGACCACAGACCGCGTCCGCGAGGCGATGTTCTCCTCGATCGCCTCGGAGCTGGGCGGATGGGAGGGCGTTCGAGTGCTGGACCTGTTCGCCGGATCGGGGGCGCTGGCCCTCGAAGCGCTCTCCCGCGGGGCGGCATCGGCCGATCTGGTCGAGTCGCATGCCAAGACGGCCGGCATCGTCAGCCGCAATGCGCGCGAGCTCGGGGCGCGGACGGCGCGGGTGCACCGGATGACCGCTGAACGCTTCGTCGCCACGGCACCCGCCGAGCCCTACGACCTGGTCTTCCTCGATCCGCCCTATGCCCTGGCTGCCGAGGCGCTGCGCGAGATCGTCGCCTCCCTCGCGATCGGCACCTGGCGCACCGAGGACTCCCTCGTGGTCGTCGAGCGCTCATCGCGTGATGTCCCCTGGGAGTGGCCCGAGGGGTGGGTTGCCCTGCGGGACAAGACCTATGGCGAGACCCGGCTTTGGTACGGTCGCTGACATGAGCGAGCGCCAGCGAGCGACCAATGGCATCACCTCATGCCGCCGTCGTCCTATCATGTTCCTCCCCGAGGCGGTGGCGGCATGAGCGAGCGCCAGCGAGCGACCAATGGCATCACCTCATGCCGCCGTCGTCCTATCATGTTCCTCCCCGAGGCGGTGGCGGCATGAGCGAGCGCCAGCGAGCGAGCATCCAGGATGTCATGCGGGCATCTGCGTATCGTGGGTCTTTTGTGCAGGTGCCGGCATGACGAAGGTGGTCTGTCCCGGCTCCTTCGACCCCGTGACCAATGGTCACCTCGACATCTTCCGTCGCGCCTCCGCGCTCTTCGACGAGGTGGTCATCGCGGTCCTGGTCAACGAGTCCAAGAAGGGCCTCTTCGATCTGGACCGGCGTGTCGAGCTGCTGCGGGAAGCCGTCGCCGACCTGGACAATGTCGTCGTCGACACCTTCGGGGGGCTGCTGGTGGACTACTGCACCGACCACGGCATCACCGCGATCATCAAGGGTCTGCGAGCGTCGACCGATTTCGACTACGAGCTGCCGATGGCGCACATGAACCACCACCTGACCGAGGTGGAGACGGTCTTCCTGGCGACCGCCGCCGAGAACTCCTTCGTGTCCTCGAGCCTGGTCAAGGAGGTCGCCAAGCACGGCGGCGATGTCGCCGACCTGGTCCCGCCTCATGTGCTGGTGGCGCTCACAGAGGCTCAGAACTTCCACCGGTAAGGGAGGCTGCCGCGCGCCAATCCCACCGGCGGAACCTCTTACTCCCGCACGTGAACCGCGCGGCGGAGCGCGGCTGACCCGAAGCGCTCGTGCACGGCGTCCACGGCGGCGTCCAGTCGGCCGGGATCTCGGTCCTCGAAGGGGAGCGTCAGCTGCTCTCCGTGATCGTCGAGGCCGCTGAGCGCGATGCCGACCAGCGTGAGTCCTTCACGCGCGATGTCCGCCGCTCGCGTCAGCAGCAGACGCCGCGCCGCGGTGAGCAGCTCGCTCGTTTCGTGGGTGGGCACGGACAGCGTCGTGGCGCTGGTCGATCGGCGGAAGTCCCCGAAGCGGAGGCGCAGCGTGACAGTCCGAGCGGTGCGGCGCGCCCGCCGCAGCCGGCGTGCGACGCGGTCGACGAGCTCGAGGAGGGCGGCATCGACATCGGGCAGGGATCGCGTCGCGCGCCCGAGGGCCTGCTGCGCGCCGATCGACCGCCGGCTGACATGAGGATCGACCCGTCGCGTGTCGCGGCCATGCGCGAGGTCCAGCAGATGGCGGGCGGCCGCGGGGCCGACGACGGCCTCCACGGCGGACGGGTCCGCGTGGGCGAGGTCGGCGACCGTCGACCAGCCGGCACGGTGCAGCGCTCCGCTCGTCACTCGGCCCACACCCCACAGCCGCTCGACGGGCAAGGCGTGCAGGAAGCGCCGCTCCTCCGCGGCCGGCACCACGAGGAGGCCGTGCGGCTTGGAGAGCGCGCTGGCGACCTTGGCCAGGTACTTGGTGCGGGCGATCCCGACCGAGATCGGCAGACCCACCTCGTCCTGGACGCGGGAGCGGAGCGTGCCGGCGATCGTGAGCGGGCGACCGGTCAGGCGGCGCAGCCCGCTGACATCGAGGAAGGCCTCGTCGATCGACAGCGCCTCGACCACGGGGGTGATGTCGTGGAAGATCGCGAAGACCGCCGCGCTCGCCTCGCTGTACGCCGCGAAGCGGGGAGGACGCACGATGAGGTCCGGGCACAGGCGTCGCGCCTGGCGTCCCGGCATGGTGGTGCGGATGCCGAGGGCCTTGGCCTCGTAGCTCGCCGCGAGCACCACGCCGCCTCCGACGACGACGGGCCGTCCCCGCAGTGCGGGCTCGTCCCGTTGCTCCACCGAGGCGTAGAAGGCATCGAGATCGGCGTGGAGGATGCCGATATCGTCGTCGGGGAGTGCCGGGGGCATGGGTCCATGGTGGAGCGAGCCACCGACAGTTCGGCCGTTGCGAGCCGACCCCAGGGCGGTGAGTTAGGCACCCCTCGCGCCCGTGAGCGGTGAGATACGCACGTCTCCTTCTCGTGGGCGGTGGGATACGCACCTCTCCTGACGTCCGAGAGGTGCGTATCCCACCGCCGTGTCCGGCGAGTGGTGCGTGACTCACTGCTCGGGGCGGAGGGTTCTGCGCGCCGCACGAGCCGATTGGTGGTCGTGAGGGCCCGCGCGGTACGATGGTCGTCGGCCTGTTCGCAGGCCGTGTTCCGTTGTGCTCTCGATGAAGGAATGTCCGTGTCTTCGGGTCCCTTGGTGTTCGACACCCAGGCGCTGGGGCGTCGCCCCGGCACCGAGAAGACGTACACCCGCACCATCGAGGCGCCGACGGGTCTCGGCCTGGACGTGTTCGGTGTCCCCGAGGGGTCGCCCATCGAGCTCGAGCTTCGTCTCGAGGCAGTGATGGACGGTGTCTTGGCCACCGGCACGGCATCCGCTCACGCGGTCGGCGAGTGCGTGCGGTGCCTGGACGATGTCGAGGAGGACCTCGATGTCGACTTCCAGGAGCTGTACCTCTACGACGATCCGGGGGAGGACGAGCTGGCCCTCGAGGGAGACCTGCTCGACCTTGAGCCCGTGCTGACCGACGCGGTGGTGCTCGCACTGCCGCACAATCCGTTGTGTGATCCGGAGTGTCCGGGATTGTGCCCCGAATGTGGGGCGCGCCTCGCGGACGATCCCGATCACACACACGGCGAGGCGATCGACCCCCGGTGGGCGACGCTGACCCGACTGACCGAGCAAACTGAGGAGTAATCGTGGCTGTCCCGAAGCGGAAGATGTCGCGCAGCAACACCCGTCACCGCCGTTCGGCCTGGAAGGCCAGCATCGTGCGGACGGTCGAGTGCGCCAACCCGGCGTGCAACGCCCGGGTGGTCCCGCACCGCGCCTGCGCCGAGTGCGGCCAGTACGGCGCGCGTGGCGAGCGTCGTCAGGTGCTCTGAACTGGTCCACGTGACCGACTCGCTGGGTGAGGTCCTCGGAGTCCCCGACCTGGACCCCGAGCTCCTGCAGCATGCCCTGACACATCGCTCGTACGCGTACGAGAACGGCAACGTCCCCAACAACGAGCGCCTGGAGTTCCTGGGCGACTCGGTGTTGGGGTTCGTCGTCACCGAGATGATCTTCCGGCGCCATCCCGACCTGCCAGAGGGTCAGCTGGCCAAGCTGCGCGCCGCGGTGGTGAGCGCCAAGGCACTTGCCGAGGTGGCGCGCACGCTCGGTCTCGGTGAGCACCTGCTGCTCGGTAGGGGCGAGGAGACCACGGGCGGGCGCGACAAGCCGTCCATCCTCTCCGACACGATGGAAGCCGTCATCGGGGCGATCTTCCTGGCCTTCGGTATCGAACGGGTCGCCGAGGTCGTCCGCACGATCTTCGAGCCCGTCATCGCCGATGCCGCGGCGCTCGGTGCCGGCCTGGACTGGAAGACCTCGTTGCAGGAGGTCGCCGCCGACCACGGGCTCGGCGTGCCGGTCTATGAGCTCGAGGGCACCGGCCCGGACCACGACAAGAAGTTCACCGCCAGTGTCGTGATGACCGATCGCGTCTATCACGGCGGCGAGGGGCGATCGAAGAAGGAAGCCGAGCAGATGGTCGCCGAGATCGCCTGGCGCGCGATCAGCGCCGAGATGAGCGATGCCGGAGCTTCCTGAAGTCGAGGTCGTGCGCCGTGGGCTCGACGATCACGTCGTCGGTCGCACGATCACCGGCGTGGAGGTGCTGGACACCCGCTCGGTCCGCCGGCACGGTCCCGGTCCTCATGACTTCATCGCCCGCCTGTGCGAGCAGCGGGTGACCGCCGCCCGGCGCCGCGGCAAGTACCTGTGGCTGCCCCTGGACGATGACGACGCCCTGCTGGCCCATCTGGGCATGAGCGGCCAGATGCTGATCTCCCCGCCGGACGCCCCGGCACCCCGTCACCTGCGCGTGCGTGTCTCACTCGACGACGGCAATGAGCTGCGCTTCGTGGATCAGCGGATCTTCGGGGGGCTGCTGGTGAGCCCCGGGGGAGCCGAGCTGCCCGACGAGATCGAGCACATCGCCCGCGATCCGCTCGATCCGCTCTTCGACGCCGCGGAGTTCGGTCGCCGGCTGCGGCGGCGCGAGACCGGGGTCAAGCGGGCGCTGCTCGATCAGGCGCTCGTATCGGGGGTCGGCAATATCTACGCAGACGAGGCGCTGTGGCGCACTCCCTTGCACTATGCCCGCAACACCCGTCACCTGCGCACGCGCGAGATCGACGGCCTGCTGGGTCACCTGCGCGATGTCATGGGCGACGCGCTGGACCAGGGCGGTACATCTTTCGATGCCCTCTATGTGAATATCAACGGTCAATCAGGCTATTTCGACCGATCGCTCCATGCCTACGGCCGCGAGGGCGAGCCCTGCGACCGGTGCGGCACGCCGATGCGCCGTGACTCGTTCATGAACCGGTCGAGCTATTGGTGCCCGCGTTGCCAGCCTCGCCCCCGTAATGGCCGCTGGTGACCTCGGCGAGGGACTGACGGCTGCGGTGGGTCTTATTCGGGCTCGGTGTGGGCGAGATAGGCGCGATGCCCGTCGATCAACAGCTGACGGGCCCGCGTGTGGTCGGGGGCTCCGGCCAGGGATATGGGCGAGGTGCGCGACAGCCACAGTGCCTCGATCTCGACATACCGGCCGTCGTGCCGCTGGGCGATCGCGGCCACGCGCGGTCGGCTGTTCGGCGGCGGGATCAGGATCTGCCGGACGTCGTGCCAGGCGAGGGAGTTCGCCTTGCCGACGGCACCGCACCAGATGAAGCGGTCGGGCAGGATCTCCAGGCGCGTCCGGTAGCCCATCTGGAGATTGACGCCGGCCCCGATGAACAGCAGCACCGGGGCGAACAGGAAGATCAGCATCCACGGCGCCACCACGAATGCCAGGACGACGAACACCACGATCGCCACGATCCCCATCGCGGCCAGCGCCCAGCCGACGACGATGCTCACTCGTCCCGTTCCACGTATCACGCGAGCCGACGTTACCGTGCCCGCTGCATCGACGCGCGGGGCACCGAGTGGTGCAATCCTGACTGCGAGTGGTGCATATTCGCCCTCGAAAGACCCGGATGAGGGCGAGTTTGCACCACTCGCGGAGCCGCGCCGGCGAGAACGTGAGCTCACGGCATCGCCTCGGGGGAACCTCGCGATAGGCTCGGCGCGATGAGCGAGCGGTACGGTCCCGAGGCGCGGGCGCGGTTTGTGGCCGAGGCCCCGAAGCGCCCCGGCCGCACGCCCTTCGAGCGCGACCGGGCGCGTATCCTCCACTCGTCCGCCCTGCGCCGGCTGTCGGCCAAGACACAGGTGCTGGGTGCCGGCGTCGACGACTTCGTGCGCAATCGGCTGACCCACTCGCTCGAGGTGGCGCAGGTGGCACGTGAGCTCGGCAAGGCGCTCGGCTGCGATCCGGACATCGTCGACTCCGCGGCGCTCTCGCACGACCTCGGTCATCCGCCCTTCGGCCACAACGGCGAGAAGGCGCTCGACACGGCGGCGCGGGGGATCGGCGGCTTCGAGGGCAATGCCCAGACGCTGCGGTTGCTGACGCGGCTGGAGGCCAAGACCTTCGCCGCGGACGGACGCAGCGTGGGCCTGAACCTGACCCGAGCGACCCTCGGCGCCTGCGTGAAGTATCCGTGGCGCCGTGGCGAGGCGCCCGGCGGCGGACCGAAGTTCGGGCTCTACGACGACGATATCGAGGTCTTCACCTGGATCCGGTCGGATGCCGAGCCCTTCCGACGCCCCATCGAGGCGCAGGTCATGGACCTGTCCGATGACATCGCCTATTCGGTGCACGATGTCGAGGACGGCGTGGTGGGGGGATGGTTCGATCTCGTCGAAGGCCTGGATCTTCCGCGCGTCTTCGCGGTCGCGCGCGACTGGTACGACCCAGAAGCCGATGACGACCGGCTGGGAGCCGCGCTCGAACGGCTGCAAGGGATGCCGGAGTGGCCGTCGGCCCGTTTCGACGGCGGGCGGGCGTCGCGAGCGGTCATCAAGAGCCTGACGAGCGCGCTCATCGGCCGCTTCGCGGTCGCCGCGCAACGAGCCACCACGGCCCGGTGGGGACATGGTCCGCTGGTGCGCTTCGAGGCCGATCTGGAACTGCCGCAGGAGACGGTCGACGAAATCCTCGTGCTGAAGGCGATCGCCGCCCACCACGTGATGTTGAGCGCCGATCGCACCACGCTGCTGGCGGAGCAACGTGAGCTGCTGGGGGCCCTTGTCGCCGAGCTCGCGTGCACCGGGGACAAGCACCTCGACGCCGATCTCATCGACGACTTCAGGGCCGCGGATGACGATGCCGGCCGGTTGCGCGTGGTGATCGACCAGGTCGCGAGCCTGACCGACCTGTCGGCTGTGGGTTGGGCCGATCGGCTGCTTTCGTGACGGCTTAGTATCGGGGCATGGCGCTCATCAAGGACGAGGACATTCAGCTCGTCCGCGAGCGGGTGCGCATCGATGAGGTCATCGAGCAGTACGTCACCCTGCGCAATGCCGGCGGAGGAGCCCGCAAGGGTCTCTGCCCGTTCCACGACGAGAAGACCCCGTCGTTCAATGTGCGTCCCGCTCAGGGGTTCTACTACTGCTTCGGCTGCGGCGCGGGCGGTGACGCGATCAAGTTCCTGCGCGAGATCGAGGGGCTCTCCTTCGCCGAGGCCGTCGAACGGCTCGCGGGCCGGTACGGCGTCCAGCTGCGATATGACGAGGGCACGCCGGTCGGGCCGCGTCGCGACCCTGGCCAGCGTCAGCGTCTGCTGGAGGCGCACCGGCTGGCGGGGGAGTTCTACCACGAGGCGCTCATGCAGTCCTCCGAGGCGCAACCGGGCCGGCAGTTCGTGACCGATCGGGGCTTCGACCGCGCTGCGGCGGAGATGTTCGCGATGGGGTGGGCCCCGCGCGGGGGAGAGGCCCTCGTGGGCCACCTCAAGGGCAAGGGGTTCAGCGACGAGGACCTCATCGTCGGCGGCCTCGCGGCCCGCGGTCAGCGAGGCCTCTACGACAAGTTCCGCGGTCGGCTGCTGTGGCCCATCAGGGAGATCAGCGGCGAGGTGATCGGCTTCGGGGCCCGGCGGATGCTCGACGACGACCGCATCGAGGCCAAGTACCTCAACACGTCCGAGACACCGATCTACAAGAAGAGCCAGGTGCTCTACGGCATCGACCTCGCCCGGCGGCAGATCTCCTCGCGCAGCCAGGCGGTCATCGTCGAGGGGTATACCGATGTCATGGCCTGCCACCAGGCTGGCGTCACCACCGCCGTGGCGACCTGTGGAACCGCCTTCGGCGAGGACCACGCCCGTGTGCTGCGACGCCTACTGCTCGACCACGATGCCTTCCACGGCGAGATCGTCTTCACCTTCGATGGCGACGAGGCCGGGCAGCGTGCCGCGATGAAGGCCTTCTCCGGCGATGAGCAGTTCGCGGGGCAGACCTATGTCGCGGTGGAGCCGCGCGGCATGGACCCGTGCGATCTGCGTCTCGCCGACGGCGACGCCGCGGTCCGCGAGCTGGTCGCCTCGCGGGTGCCGCTCTACCGCTTCGTGCTCGACAACATCCTCACCCGTTACGACCTCGACCGCGGCGATCAGCGGATCGACGCCATCCGCGAGTCGGTCCAGCTGGCGTCGGCGATCCGCGACAAGTCGAAGGTCGATGAGTTCCTGCGCGAGATCGCCAGCCGGGTGGGTGCCGATGTCGACCAGGTGCGTCAGGAGTTCCGGTCTGCCAAACCCGCCCCGGCCGCCGGCCGCAAGGCCCCGCCGTCGGCAGCGCCCGAGCCGCAGGCGGCCCCCGCCCAACCGGTGGGGCCGAGCTTCGGGGCGCCGCAGTTCGCCGACGAGCGCGAGGCGCTGAAGGCGATCGTGCAGTTCCCGCACATCGCCAAGGAGCTCACCGATGATATCGGCGAGAACGACTTCACCCATCCGGTGGCGCAACAGCTGTGGCATCAGATCGAGGCTCGCGGCCTGCCCGACGGCCCGGATGCCGGGTGGTTGCCGGGTCTGGCCGACAGCCTCGACGACAGCCTGGGCCGGGTCCTGGGCGTTGCTGCCGCCGAACCGCTGCATTCCTCGGAGCGTTCCACACAGGCGGTGGTCGCCGCTGTGCTGGCGCGTCTGCAGGAGCTGACGGTCGCGCGGCGGATCGTGGAGGTCAAGTCCAAGCTGCAGCGCACCAACCCGCTCGATGAGTCCGAGCAGTACAACCGGATGTTCGGAGAACTGGTGGCGCTCGAGCAGCAGCGCCGGGACTTCCGCGAGCGCATCATCGGCGCGATGGAGCAGGCCTGACCGAGCGCCCCGGCCCACGAAGGATGTGTTTTCGTGGTTGCTGTGATGACCACAGAAGCACATCGTTCGTCCCCGGCCCTCGGAGGATGTGCTTTCGCGGTTGCCGGGGCAACCACAGAAGCACATCGTTCGTCAGCGCGGCGGGAGGGGGGCCGTCGCCGCCAGCCGGGAGAGTGTCTCGACCGGGACGAAACAGCGAAAGGCAGTCCGTCGCCTGCGACTGAGACTGCCTTCGTGGTGGCTCCCCCGGTTGGACTCGAACCAACAACCCTCCGGTTAACAGCCGAATGCTCTGCCAATTGAGCTACAGGGGACGGGCTCCCTGAGGAGCGACCGGTGACGACTCTAGCAGTCCGGCCCAGGGGACCCAACCACCGGGGCGGCCCACTCGCGACGGAGCTGCTGGAGGGCCCGGGTCTCCCGTCGCCGGACCTCGGCGATGCTGAGCCCGAGACGTGCCGCGACCTCGGGCCGGGTGCTCGGGACGGTGCCGTCGTCGAGGCCGAAGCGATCCCTCAGGAGACGCGCGTCGAGCTCGCTCAGTGTGTCGAGCGCGTCATGGAGTGCGTCGGGATCGGTGGTCGCCGGCTCGGGGACATCGCCGAGCGGAAGCAGCAGAGGCCGTGGCGGCTGGCGCATCGCCCCGTCGATCCAGGACCAGGCGAAGCTGACCAGCCGAGTGCCGCGGGCGGGATCGAAGCGGTCCACCGCCCGGATGAGGGCGGCCGTGCCGTCCTGGACGGCATCGTCGAAGTGCTCGGGCTCCACACGACGGCGCAGGGCGTGGAGTACCACCCAGCGGAGTCCGGCCTCGATCAGCGCCTCGCGTGCGCGCGGATCGCCGCCCCGGCAGCGGAGGAGGAGCTCCCGCTCCTGCTCGGCGGACAGCGTAGGCGCTTCGAGAGCGCGGCGAGCATAGGGCGACATGTGCACACCGTGCCCGCCATCGAACGATCTGTCATCCGTCCCTGGCCGCCCCTGTGGACGGCGGGTGTCACTCTCCGAAGCTGAGGCCGAACACCTCGAAGACGGCGGCATGGCGCACGCCGAGGCGTCGGCCCGCGTCGCGGGACATGCCCTCGAGGAACTCGGCCGGATCGAACTGCTCCCAACCGAGCCCTTCGATATAGGCCCGATGGGCCGCCAGCGACGCGACCCCGGCATCGAAGGTGTCCGTGGTGTCCACTCCGTGCTCGGACCGTGGGGAGCCCGCGGCCCAGACCTCGCGAACCCCACCCCACGGCTCGAGACCCTCGTCGGTCAGCTGCTCCGTGTGGATCCAGCGATTCCCGGCGTCCTGGCAGGCGTGCAGCGCGGCCTGTCCCACCGCCGTGTGGTCGACCTGGTTCGGTGCCGAGCCTCCCCAGGAGTCGCGGAAGTTGTTGGTGATGACGATGTCGGGGCGATGACGCCGGATCTCCCGGGCGATCGCGGCACGCAGCGGGATGCCGAACTCGACGACACCGTCGCGCCAATGCAGGAAGTCGACCGCCTCGACTCCGACGATCGCCGCGGAGTCCCGCTGCTCGGCCTCCCGGACGGGCCCGCACTCCTCGGGAGGCAGCGAGTCGATGCCGGCCTCGCCGCTGGTCACCATGCAGTAGACGACGGACTTGCCCTGTCCCGTCCAGCGTGCGACCGCCGCCGCGGCACCGAACTCGACATCGTCGGGGTGGGCGACGACCACGAGCGCGGACGTCCAGTCTTCGGTCAAAGGGGTCAACGCGTCATCGCTCATGGGATCCACGCTACGGGGGAGGGAAGGCTCCCGCGAGGCCACCGATCACGTCGCGACCGACGGAGTAGGGAGTGCGGGGCTCGAACCCGCGACCCAAGGATTATGAGTCCTCTGCTCTAACCGGCTGAGCTAACTCCCCGTGACGAGAACTATCGGGCCGTCTCGCCGCGGCCTGGGGTTCAGTATGGCCCACGGGACGGCGCGCGCGGGATCGGGGCGCACCGTTTAGGCTTCGCTCGTGGGCTGGGGATGGCGCGCCAAGGGCGACCTGCGGACGAAGATCGAGGCGAGTCTGCCCGACGCCATCGAGGCCCTGCGCGATATCGCGCTGAACTCCCCGGACGAACGCGCCCAGGAGCGGGCCCGCGAGTCTCTTGCGAAGTTCGGCATCCCCGTGCAGTCCGAGAGAAAGGCCGACTAGCCGATGCCAGGATCGCGCCCCGCGGTGCTCTTCGATCTCGACGGCACCCTCTGCGACACGCGCTCGATCGAGCATCTCGTCGCCGGTGACGAGCCCGACTACCGGGCTTTCCACGCCGCCTCGGCCGGCTGCCCCGCCGATGCCATCGTGGCGGAGGCCGCCCGCCGGGCGCATCGAGAAGGGCGTGCCGTCGTCATCGTGTCCTCACGGGAGTTCATCTGGCGCGATCTCACGATGGACTGGCTCGTATCCCAGCAGATCCCCTATGACGGCCTCTACCTGCGGTACTCGAGCGACTTCCGGCCGGCGGCGGTCGTGAAGGCCGAGCTGCTGGGCCACGTCCGCGAGGACGGGTTCGAACCGGTCGAGGCCTGGGAGAACCACGATGCGATCCTCGAGCTCTGGCGCGAGAGCGGCATCCCCGAGGTGCACGATGCCCGCGTCGAGTCCTCTCAGAGCCCGTAGCGGCGCCGCTTGTCGGCCGGCACGAGCGCCACGAGCTCGGGGTCTCCGACCATCACCTGCGGGATGAACGGACAGGACGGGATCACCGAACCGCCCGCGGTGGCGATCTGCTCCAGCGTCTCGAGCACGAGCGTATGGCCCAGCCCGCGTCCACCGAAGCGGTCGAAGATGCGCGTATGAGGCAGCTCCCACACATCGCCTCGCCGGTCGTAGTCGACGTAGCCGGCCAGCTCGTCGTCCTCCCAGAGCTCGAAGCGCGAGGCCTCCGGGACGTGTCGTACAACGCTCATCGAGGGGTCCTGTCTTGTCGCATCGCGGGGCATGGGTCACAATGAAGGTGGTACGAACCCGTAGGACGCTGGGGAAGGCGACCCTAGGGAGGTACCGCATGAAGTCGATATCGTCAGACGCCCCGATCACCCGGGGTGTCCTTTTCGTGCATTCTGCGCCATCGGCGATGTGCCCGCACGTCGAGTGGGCCGCGGCGAATGTGCTGGGCGATCGAGTCGACCTCGCGTGGTCCGCTCAACCCGCCGATCCCGGCACCTATCGCGCCGAGCTGTCCTGGCAGGCCGCTGTCGGCACCGGGGCGGCCCTCGCCTCGGCGCTGCGCGGTTGGGACCTGCTGCGCTACGAGGTCACCGAGGAGCCCACGGCGGGCAGCGAGGGGGCGCGCTACTCCTTCACGCCCGAGCTGGGCATCTTCCATGCCGTCGTCGGCGTCCACGGCGATCTCATGATCCCCGAGGACCGTATCCGGGCCATGCGGGCGAAGGCCGCGGCCGGGGAGGTCTCCATGGACGAGGCGCTCGACGGACTGCTCGGAGCGGCGTGGGACGCCGCGCTGGAGCCCTTCCGCCACGCGGGTGACGGTGCGCCGGTGCGCTGGCTCCACCAGGTGATCTGATCAGCCAGCAGCCCAACGGCGGTTGATCACGCACCGCCCATGAGGAGTCGGAGCGGGCAGGGCTGAGGATCAGCCGATCCGGACGGTGACCTCGGGGGTCGTCTCCTCGCCGCCGGCCACGATCATCCGGAAGTGCCGTTCGCCGGTGCGGGACGTGTAGACGACGGTCTCGAAGCGACCGTCGGCTTCGACGGTCGTGGTCACCGGGAAGTCCTCCCAGGGGCCGTCGCCGTCCTGCACCTGGACCTGCAACGTGGTGCCCTCGTCGACCCCGGGCATGAGGCCGTTCAGACCGAAACGCTGGCCCGGGGGAACCTGGTCGCGCTCGGCGAAGAGCTGCGGTTCGGGAGCGGCAGGCTCCTCGTCGTCGGAGTCGTCCGGCTCCTCGGCCGGGGTCTCCTCCTCCGTGGGGGTCGGACTGGGCTCGGCCGTCAACGGCGGGAGGTCGGCACCGGTGATGCCGGTCGCGGTGAACACGGTGGCCCCGAGCAGGCCGAAGGCGATGCCGATGGCCGCTCCGACGACCGCCATCCAGGTGATGGCGCGCACGGCGGGCTGCTTGACCTCGTGGAGGTCGATCTGGTCATCGTCCACGGGCATGATTCTACGGTGCGGAGCCCGACCGGCACGCCCTCGCCCGCGCGTTCCGTGCGTCGCGTCGCGCGGCTCGGCATTACGATGGCCAGATGGTTGCGCGCACGGTCCAGGAGGATCCGGACGTCCACTGCGAGGTGATCCACGGGTATCGCCGCGTCTATCGGCGTCGCGGGACCGGTCCGGTACTGCTCCTCCTGCACGGTCTCGGCTGCGATTCCAGCACGTGGGCGTCGGTCATCGATCGCCTGGCCGAATACTTCACCGTCATCGCCCCGGACCTGCTCGGGCACGGCGATTCCGACAAGCCCGATGCCGACTACTCGCTCGGTGGCTATGCCAACGGGATGCGCGACCTGTTGACCGTCCTCGGCATCGACAAGGTGACCGTCGTCGGGCACAGCTTCGGGGGAGGGGTGGCCATGCAGTTCGCCTATCAGTTCCCCGAGCGCACCGAGCGGGTCGTCCTGGTGGCCCCCGGTGGCCTGGGACGCGATGTCACGCCGCTTATCCGGATGCTGACCCTCCCGGGCTCCGGCGCGGCGCTCTCGGTGGCGACGGCGCGTCCGTGGCGGCGTCCGGTGGCCGACGCCATGCGGACCTTGTCGCGCCTACCGGGGCCGCTGTTCCGCGACCTGGGTGAGGTGGCCGACATCTACGTCAAGCTCGCCGATCCGGGGCAGCGCAAGGCCGTCCTGCGGCTGAGCAGCACCGTGATGGACTGGCGCGGGCAGTACGTGACGATGACCGATCGCGCCTATCTCGCCCGGCTCATGCCGGTGCTGGTCGTCTGGGGCGCGCAGGATCACGTGATCCCGGCCGAGCATGCCGAGAACGCTCCCGCCCTCGTCAACTCCGAGGTGCGGGTCTTCGAGGACTCAGGGCACTTCCCGCATCGCGACGAACCCGACCGGTTCAGCGACCTCGTCATCGAGTTCTGCGCCTCCAAGCCCCCAGCGCAGTATCACCGGGGGCGTTGGCGTGCGCTGCTGCGTCGAGGCGATCAGTTCGCCTTGGACACGGTGCCCCGCGAATCGTCCGGGTCCGCCGTCAGCTGAATCTTGTGGTGGCGTTGTCGCCAGAACCCGTTGCCGGTGACCCAGCCGCCGATCGCGACCGACAACCAGCCGATGAGGATGCCGCCGACATCGTCGGCGAGGTAGTGCCAGCCGAAGTAGATCGTGGCGAGCACCGTGAGCGCGAAGTAGACCCAGCCGATCGCCTGCACGAAGCGGCTCTGGTCGGTGCGCTGGAAGAACAGCGCCGCGGTGAAGGTGACCGACACGTGCAGCGAGGCGAAGCCCGCGATGCCGTAGATGAACGGCCCCGTCGGATCCTCCTTGAAGGCCGAGGCGTTGCGGAACAATCCCTGTTGGAGCGCGGTGACCCCCGATTCCTCTAGATCGGTGAAGAACTGCGGCTGGAAGAAGGCTGGCCCGAGCGACGGCCAGATGTAGTAGCTGACCGTGCCGAGGATCCAGTTGAGCGCGAGCGCCGTCGCGTACCAGGCGCCGAGGGAGACATCGCGGTTCAGCACCAGGAACGCGCCCAAGGTGATCGGGATCAGCATCAGGTACGTCAGGTAGATGAACGAGAGGACCTGCGCGTTGAAGCCGGTGCCGAGCAATTGGTGCAGCAACTCGCCCGGCTGGTGGCCGAAGGTCACCCAGTAGTCCCATTCGGCGAACATGCGGTCGTAGAGCACGCCCTCGCGCAGCACCGGCAGATAGCTCTTGAGATTGCGGTAGCTGACGTAGCAGACGTAGAAGACGAGGAGCCCGGAGGCGATGTGGATGACCCGGCTCCACGTCCACTCGTACCGGACCACATCGGCGATACCGGGGAAGATCTTCTTGATGCCGCGGCGCTTGATGGCCATCGGGATGACGCCGACGGCGAAGAAGCCGAGCGCCATGAGGGGAAGGCGCACATAGGCCGGTCCGAGGAAGCCCTCGGGGTCGCGCAGCGGGACGCCCAGGCGGCTGGACATGATGAGTGTGAAGATGCCGACGACGAGGGCCAGCGCGGCACCGAAGGTATAGGGCCAGCGACGCAAGAAGTCCCAGGTTCGTCCGAGCATGGGGAACAGTCTAGGGGGACTGTTCCAGAGCAGCTCCGGCGCGATACACACGACGACGGGCCGCGGCGATGTGCCGCGGCCCGTCGTCGGGATGATGCCGGTCAGGCGTCGGCGCCCTCCTGGGGGACACCGGCCATGGCGCTCGGGTCGTCGAGCTGGAAGCGCTCGTACGCCTCCCGCGCGATCTTGGCGTCGAGATCGCCCGTGGCGGCGAGCTCGGCGAGCACGGCCACCACGATCGACTCGGCGTCGATCTGGAAGAACCGGCGGGCCGCGGCACGCGTGTCGGCGAAGCCGAAGCCGTCGGCACCGAGCGACTGCCAGGGTCCGGGGACCCAGCGGGCGATCTGGTCCTGGACCGAGCGCATGTAGTCGCTGACACCGACCGAGACGATCTCGGGCTCCTCGGACAGGGCCCGGGTGATGTACGGGACTTCGCGCTCCTCGCCGAGATGGTTGAAGTTGCGCACCTCGGTCTCGTGGCCGTCACGGGCGAGCTGGTTCCAGGACGTGACCGACCAGACATCGGCCGCCACGTCGTACTCCTCGGCGAGGATCTCCTGGGCCTGCAGCGCCCACGGCACCGAGACACCCGAGGCGAGGATGCGGGCGCGGGTCTGCCCAGCCTCGGCCTTGCGGTAACGGTAGGCGCCCTGGAGCAGTCCCTCGACATCGAGGTCCTCCGGCTCGGCCGGCTGCTGCAGCGGCTCGTTGTAGACCGTCAGGTAGTAAATTACGTTTTCGCCGTGACCGTCGGTAGCTTTCTGGTCACCAGTCTTTGGTTGCGACGGACCGTACATCCGGCGCAGGCCGTCCTCGACGATGTGGCTGATCTCGAAGGCGTACGCCGGGTCGTAGTGCACGATCGCCGGGTTGGTGCTCGCCAGCAGCGGAGAGTGACCGTCCGCGTGCTGCAGGCCCTCGCCGGTCAGCGTGGTGCGACCCGCGGTAGCGCCCACGAGGAAGCCCCGCGACATCTGATCGGCCATCGCCCAGATCGAGTCACCGGTGCGCTGGAAGCCGAACATCGAGTAGAACATGTAGACCGGGATCATCGGCTCGCCGTGTGTCGCGTAGGCGCTGCCGGCGGCGATCGCCGAACCCATCGCTCCGGCCTCGCTGATGCCCTCGTGCAGCAGCTGACCGGTCTCGGACTCCTTGTAGGCGAGCAGCAGCTTGCGGTCGACCGACTGATAGGTCTGCCCCTGCGGGCTGTAGATCTTGTTCGAGGGGAACATCGAGTCCATACCGAAGGTGCGGTACTCGTCCGGCGCGATCGGCACGATGCGCGGCCCGACGTTCTTGTCCTTCATCAAGTCGCGGAGCAACCGCACGAAGGCCATCGTGGTGGCGATCTGCTGCTTGCCCGAGCCCTTCTTGAGCTCGCCGTAGAACTCCTTGTCCGGCAGCTTCAGCTCGCTGCCGCGGACCACGCGCTTGGGCAGCGAGCCCCCGAGCTGCTTGCGGCGCTCGAGCATGTACTGGATGTCGTCGCTGTCCTTGCCCGGGTGGTAGAAGGGCGCGATATCGCTGGAGTCGATCTGCTCGTCCGTGACCGGGATGTGCAGCCGATCGCGGAAGTTCTTCAGATCGTCCTTGGTCAGCTTCTTCATCTGGTGGGTCGCATTACGCGCCTGGAAGGACTCCAGCAGCCAGCCCTTGACGGTGTGCGCCAGGATCACGGTCGGCTGACCGGTGTGCTTGCGGGCCGCGTCGAAGGCCGCGTAGACCTTGCGGTAGTCGTGTCCGCCGCGGGGCAGCTTCTCGATATCCTCGTCGGTGAGGTGCTCGACCATCTTCAGCAGCTGCGGGTCGGCGCCGAAGAAGTGCTCGCGGTTGTAGGCACCCGACTCGACCGACAGCGTCTGGAACTCGCCATCGGGGGTGCGGTTCATCTGGTTGACGAGCACACCGTCGGTGTCCTTGGCCAGGAGATCGTCCCACTGGCGTCCCCAGACGACCTTGATGACATTCCAGCCGGCGCCGAGGAACATCGACTCCAGCTCCTGGATGACCTTGCCGTTGCCGCGAACCGGGCCGTCGAGCTGCTGCAGATTGCAGTTGACGACGAAGGTGAGATTGTCGAGCTGCTCGCGCGCGGCGACGCCGATGGCGCCGAGGGACTCGACCTCGCCCATCTCGCCGTCGCCGAGGAAGGTCCAGACGTGCTGCTCGCTGGTGTCCTTGATGCCCCGGTTCTGCAGGTAGCGGTTGAACCGCGCCTGGTAGATCGAGTTGATCGCGGCGAGGCCCATCGAGACGGTGGGGAACTCCCAGTAGTTCGGCATGAGCCGCGGGTGCGGATACGACGAGAGGCCGTTGCCGAAGCCGTGAGAGTGCTCCTGCCGGAACCGGTCGAGCTGATCCTCGTCCAGGCGCCCCTCGAGGAAGGACCGGGCGTAGATGCCGGGTGCGGCGTGGCCCTGGTAGAAGATCTGGTCGCCGCCGCCGGGGTGGTCCTTGCCGCGGAAGAAGTGGTTGAAGCCGACCTCGTACAGGCTGGCCGCGGACTGATAGGTGGCGATGTGACCGCCGACGCCGAGGCCCGGACGGTTGGCGCGCGACACCATCACGGCGGCGTTCCATCGGATATAGGAACGGATACGTCGTTCGATGTCCTCGTCGCCGGGGAAGTCGGGCTCGCGCTCGGGCGGGATCGTGTTGATGTAGTCGGTGCTGCGGAGGGCGGGCACGCCCACGTTCTTCTCGCGTGCGCGCTCCAGCAGACGCAACATCACGTAGCGAGCGCGCTCACGTCCACGGTCGTCGACCATCGCATCGAGCGAGTCGACCCATTCACGGGTCTCCTCCGAATCGATGTCGGGCAGCTGGGTCGGCATACCCTCGTGGATGATGGGCGGACGTTCAGAGCCGGATTGCGGCATGGAAAGCTCCCTTGGGTGTCGGGTGGACTTCTCCATCATTCCACTTCGTCTCCGCTAGTGTGAGACCGGCAGCACTCTCGGAGTACCTACTTTTCGGTAGGTTTTCCGCCATCAACCACGAGGAGGAACGGGTGGACGCCGGCAAGATGGGATTCGCCCCCGACACGGTGATTCAAGAGCTCGGGTGGGATGAGGACGTCGACGACGACCTCCGCGGCGCGATCGCGAAGCACACGGGCAACGAGCTGGTCGACGGTGATGTCGGCGAGGTCGTCGACGGGGTGATCCTGTGGTGGCGCGACGGCGACGGAGATCTCGCCGAGGGCCTCATGGACGCCCTGCAGGACGTCGCCGAGGGCGGCTTCGTCTGGCTGCTGACCCCCAAGGTGGGGCGGGAGGGTCATGTGAGCGGCGCCGACGTCGGCGAGGCCGCTCCGATCGCGGGGCTGTCGGTCACGACGACCTCCCCGGCGGGAGAGGACTGGGCCGTCACCAAGCTCTCCACACACCGGCGCTGAAGCGAGGGGCCGCTACGCTCGTCGTCATGACGATCGAGATCGGCCAGCGGGCCCCGGACTTCACTCTCAAGAACCAGCACGGCGAGGACGTGTCCCTCGCCGACCTGCGCGGCACGCCGGTCGCGCTCGTCTTCTATCCCTTCGCCTTCAGCGGCATCTGCACGGGGGAGCTGTGCGAGCTGCGGGACAATCTCGCGGTCTTCTCCGACGCGGGCGTCGAACTGCTCGCCGTGTCGTGCGATCACATGTTCTCCCTGCGTGCCTACGCCGAACAGGACGGCTACCAGTTCTCATTGCTGAGCGACTTCTGGCCGCACGGCGAGGTCGCGAGGTCCTATGGGATCTTCAACGAGGATCTCGGGTGCGCCGTGCGCGGCACCTATCTCATCGATGCCGAGGGTGTCGTGCGCTGGAAGGTCGAGAACCAGATCGGCGAGGCCCGCGAGCTGTCGGGCTACCGTGAGGCCGTCTCCGAGCTCGTCGGCTGAGAATCGCCTCAATCTTGTGAATTCCGCCACCAGAGCGAGCGAACATCTGCTTTGATGGACTGACCGTGCCGCCAGGGACCCGAGACCTTGGCGGCACGGCCTTTTTCCGGGGCCCCTGCGGTGGCGGTAGCTGATCAACCTCACCTCGCGAGCGGCGGTAGACGGTCAACCCCATGACCGTCTGGTGAGGTTGACCGTCTACCGCCGGTCGCCCCGGCTCGCGGACGACCGCAGGGTGAGGGTGCGCTATCGTTGCGACCCGACCGTCAGGTCGCTCGGGCGAATAGCTCAGTTGGTTAGAGCATCCGGTTTACACCCGGAAGGCCGGGGGTTCGAGTCCCTCTTCGCCCACCGAGCGCCAGCGGGGCCCCGATCGGCTGGCGAGCCCGAGGAGGAACCCTGCGGGCGCGAAGGTACATCCGCCCTGGTCGGCGTTCGCGCTCGGCGTTCAGTCCGCTCGACGGCTCGTCCCGGCCCAGCCCGAGAGGTCGACGATGTGCTCGGCGACAGCGAGCGGGGTCATCGCATCGGTATCGAGACGGTGAACATCGTCACCCGCAGACCGATCGAGACGGGCTGCCATCGTCGTACTGCGCTGTACGTGCCGTTCGAGGCTGTCGCCGTGCTCGCGTCGCCCGAGTCGTTCGGCAACTGTCGAATGGCCTGCTCGAAGCAGCACCGATGTGACCTCACGTGCGTCGCCCATGGCTTCTGTCAGCGCCGGTACCTGGAGGATCGAGACGGTGTTCGTGTAGATGAGCCGCCGGTATCCCAGATCACGATAGTTCTCCCACATCGCAGCGAGGTTCCGCTCGGCGAGGTGATACTCCCACGGGGCCGGATGCGCCAGGTCGAGACAGTCTCCCTCGATGACGGCATGCTGCACGTCTCGCTGGGAGAGGAGATCGTGCAGAGCGAATGCGACGGTCGACTTGCCTGCGCCGGAACGCCCGCCGATGAAGATCACAGAGGAACCAGACATACTCGATCGTCTCAGAGGTCTCGCGTCGGCCGGCCGCGTCCATCAACATCACGGCCGGGGCGGTCGCCGACTGAACGACCTGGGTCAGCGAGCGTCCGGTGCGCCCGCGACCGTGAAGTGGCGCTCCCCGTTCGGATGCTCGATCTCATCCACGAGGGCAGTCGCGAGGTCGGGGACCGCGATGCGGGAGTCGCCGTCCGCGTCGACGAGTAACGTGGTGCGGCCGCGGCGGTAGCGACCGGTGCGTGCGCGGGGCTCGAGGACCGCGGGCGGACTGAGATAGGTCCACTGGGCCTCAGCGTGACGCTCGCAGACGTGGAACTGATC
Organism: Aeromicrobium piscarium; assembly: GCF_007421815.1. Lineage (GTDB taxonomy): Bacteria > Actinomycetota > Actinomycetes > Propionibacteriales > Nocardioidaceae > Aeromicrobium > Aeromicrobium piscarium. The sequence continues at coordinate 106,022 of NZ_VLNT01000007.1, forward strand.
GAGACTCGCCTCGGCGATCGTCTTCCACGCCTCCGGCACGTACGCCGGATCGTCGACGACGAGCCGGTCCGGAGACGTCGGCGAGCGCAATGGGGCGGAGCCGCCCACGACGAACACGCGGACGCCGTGGCGTGCGGCGGCATCGAGGACGCGCCGGGTCACGGGCGCGATCTCGGACTCTTCGCCCGGTGGGAGACGGACGGTGAGCACGGCGACGTCGACGTCGATGAGCAGCGGCCCGATATCGAGGGGTCCGGTGATATCGACGGCGAAGGCCGTCAGCCGCTCCTGACCGAGTGTCTCCATCGGGCGCCGTGAGAGCGCGGTGACCTCGTGGCCGCGGGACAGGGCTTCGGTGACGATGGCGCTGCCAGCCATGCCGGTGGCGCCGAAGACGGTGATTCTCATAGGTCCTTCCTGGTGACAGATGGGGAGAGCTGGCCGGCGACCATCGCGGTGAGGGCGAGGACGAATCCGGCGAGTTGCACGAGAGTGAGCGCCTCGCCGGCGATGACCGCGCCGAGGAGGGCGGCCATGAGCGGCGAGAGCAGCCCGAGCAGGGCGGTGGCGGTGACGGGCAGGCGCCGGATGCCGCTGAACCAGAGGGTGTAGGTGAGCAGCCCACCGACGAGACCGAGCCATAGATAGCCATAGACGGCCGGCCCGTCGATGTCGGTCGGAACGCCGTCGACGACCATGGCGGGGATGAGCAGGACCAGTCCGGCCGCGGTGAGTTGCCAGCCGGCGAGGCCGATGGCCGATACGCCCTCAGGACGACCCCAGCGTTTCGTGAGGACGACGCCGGTCCCCATCGAGGCGGCGCCTGCGAGGCCGGCGAGGACGCCGATCGGGTCGAGACCGGCTCCCGGCCCGAGGACGACGAGGGCGACACCGATCATGCCGACCATGCCCCAGGTGACCCGCCAGGACGAGAGCCGTTCCTGGAGGATCGTGACGGCGAGGAAGGCCACCACGATCGGCTGCGCCGCGCCCAGGGTGGCTGCGACCCCTCCCGGCAGGTGCTGCGCGGAGAGGAACAGCAGTGGGAAGAAGGCCGCCATGTTCAACACACCCAGCACCAGGCTCTTCCACCACCACGAGCCGCGCGGCAAACAGCGAGCGATCAGCAGGGCGATCAGTCCGGCCGGCAGCGATCGCATGAGGGCCGCGAACAGCGGATGTCCCTCCGGCAGCAGATGGGTGGTCACGATATACGTCGTGCCCCACACGGCCGGGGCGATCGCGGTCATGACCGTCCAGCCGACACGCGTGGCCGTGGTCGTAGGGGAGGCGGAGGCGGTGATGCTCACCCGTCCATCGTCGGACCCGATCATCGATGAGTCCAACGCATGTTTCTCATCTGAGCAATGAAGAGTCATCATAGGTCGATGGAGCTTCAGCAGCTGCGGTACGTCGTGGCGGTCGCGGAGGAGCACAGTTTCACCCGGGCGGCCGAACGCCACTTCGTGGTGCAATCGGCGCTCAGCCATCAGATCAAGGCATTGGAGCGGGAGCTCGGGGTGAGGCTGTTCGCCCGCACCAGCCGCAAGGTCGAGCTGACCGCCGCGGGCGAGGCCTTCGTCCCCGGCGCCCGCGCGAGCCTGGAGGCCGCGGAACGTGCCGCCGCCGACGCGGCCGCCGCCACCGGGCAGATCCGTGGCGACCTGACCATCGGCATGATCCCGACCGTGACGGCCGTCGACGTGCCTGCCGCGCTCCGCGAGTTCCGCCGAACGCACCCGGCCGTCCGGATACGGCTCCGCGGTGGCGGGAGCGACGAGTTCATCGCCGCGATCGCGGCGGGCGCGATGGACATCGCGATCCTCGGGCTGGCCGATTCGGCGGTGCCGCGCGGGGTCGCCACCCGGGTCCTCGCCCGTGAGCGCCTCGTCGCCGTCGTCGGCACCGGTCATCGGTTCGCGGACTGGCGTCGTCTGCGCCTGACGGATCTCGTCGACGAGACCTTCGTCGACTTCCCCGAGGGAAGTCCGGGCAGGCTGCCGTCGGACCATGCCTTCGCCGCTGCCGGTCTGCGGCGGGAGGTCGCCTTCGAGGCCATGAGCACGGACCTGATCCTCGATCTCGTCCGGCAGGGCCTCGCCATCACGCTGTTGTCGGAGGCGGTGGTCCCGGCGGGCCGGGGGCTGAGGACCGTGGCCGTCACCGGTGGGCCGACCCGTATCGAGTACCTCGCCTGGAGTGACTTCAATCCGGGGCCGGCCGCGCTGGCGTTCCTCGGGTTCGTGGGCGCCGGCGACGGGTAGTCCGTCATCGTCGCCGGTGCGACGATGAGGGCATGGAGGTACTGAGCAGTCGGATCTTGCTGCGACCGGTCGACCCCGAGCGCAGTCGCGAGTTCTACCGCGACACCCTCGGGTTGGCGGTGCACCGGGAGTTCGGCCCGCCGGACTCACCGGGCACGGTGTTCTTCTGCGGCAACGGCCTCCTGGAGGTCTCCGGACGTTCGGACGCCTCGGGAGCGTCGACGGCGGAGCTGTGGTTGCAGGTCCGCGATGTCGCGGCGGAGTACGACCGACTCGTGGCGGCGGGGGTGACCGCTCTGCGAGAACCGCGTACCGAGCCGTGGGGACTCATCGAGGCGTGGATCGCCGACCCCGACGGCATCCGGATCGTCCTGGTCGAGGTGCCCGAGGATCACCCCCTGCGCCGCGACCAGCGGTGATCGCCCGTCACGCCGGCCGGCGCGCCTCGATGAGGTGGCGGGTCGAATGGGCGATGAAAGGCCCATCGGTCTGGATGAGGTCGTGCAGTTCGCGCAATCGCTCGCGGTATCTCTCGACGGTGAAGTCGGGCACCCACCAGATCACCTTGCGCAGCAGATAGACCACGGCGGCGACATCGTGGATCTCGATGCGCAGCCTCGCCGTCCTGAGGTCGACGATCTCGAGCCCGGCGTCCATCGCGGCGGCGGTCTCGTCATCGGGGTGCCGGCCGCGGCGTGCCTCCGGCTGGGGGCCGAGGAAGAACTCGATGAGTTCGAACACGCTGGCCGGGCCCACATGCTGGGCGACGTACATGCCGCCCGGGCGGAGCACACGCGCGATCTCTCCCCACCAGATCGTGGCCGGATGCCGGCTCGTCACGAGGTCGAAGGCCGCGTCGCCGAAGGGCAGTGGCGGCTCATCGGGGTCCGCGACCACGACGACGCCGCGCGGGTGGAGTAGTTGCGTCGCATGAGCGATATTCGGAGGCCAGGACTCGGTGGCCACGGCCGTCGGAGGGAAGCGGGTGGCCTCGGCGAGGACCTCGCCGCCGCCGGTCTGGATGTCCAGCGACGCCGATGCGCTGCCGAGCCGCTCGGAGAGCCGGCGGGCGTAGCGCCACTCCGGTCGCTCCTCAGTGGCATGCCCGTCCAGCCAGTCGAAGTCCCAACCGGACACATCGGCGCTCGCGCCCGCACGGATCAGGTCCTCGAATCGGTCGGTCATGGTCCTATCTTCGCGGATGGACGTCGTCCGCGAGCAGGCCGTAGACGAGGGTGTCGGTCCACTCGCCCTTGCTCCACCAGTCCTGCCGCAGATGTGCCTCGTGCCGCATTCCCGCGCGTTCGGCCAGTCGGGCCGATGCCCCGTGGCGCGCATCCATCTGGGCCGTCACGCGGTGGACTCCACAGTGGTCGATCGAGAGGTCCAGTACCCGGCGGACCGCCTCGAGCGCGTAGCCCCGGCCGCCGTGATCGGGATCGAGTACCCAGCCGATCTCGGCGATCCCGTGAGCGGCGTCGGTCAGCCAGAGGGCGATATCGCCGATCGGCGAGGACTCGTGCTCGACGACGAGGGCGAGAGCGCCGGCGTCGGACTCCAGGCCCGTCCTCGCGAGGCGTTCGCTCAGGCGACGCTCGGCCAGCTGCGGCGTCCACGGCGGGTCGAGCAGGTAGTGCACGACCTCGGGCCGTTCGTAGATGCGGCGGAGCCAGTCCTCGTCGCCGGCACGGTGAAGGCGCAGGGCGAGTCGTTCCGTCGTCAGGGGGAGGGCGGGGGTCGGCCGTGGCAGCCACCTCTCGTAGTGCACCGCCTCGATGCGCTGCCCGGAAGGGGCGGTACTCGCCTGGCGGCCGGTCTCGACGAAGCCGGCGCCCTCCAGTACCCGTTGCGAGGCGGTGTTGTCGGTGACGGTCCTCGCGGTCAGTCCGCTCAGTCCGCTGCGCCGCACGAGATCGATCGCGAGATCGAGTGCGGCGGCAGAACGTCCGGCTCCCCGCGCGTCCGGTCGCAGCCAGAAGCCGGCCTCGGCGCTGTCCTCGGTCACGTCGAAGATCACCAGGCTGCCGAGGAAGCTGTCGTCTGCGGGGTCGGCGATGGCGAGCACCGCGAGGTCGCCGCGCTCCAGGCCGTCGCGAGCGGCGCCCTCGATCATCGCCCGTGCGGTGGCGGGGGTGTAGTGCGGCTCGGGGAGGTGGGCGTAGCGGCGCACGGTCGGGTCCTCGGCACCCTCGGCGTAAGCCGTGGCATCCTCCGCCCGTAGCGGGCGGAGGCGGACTCGATCGTTCGCGAGGGGGAGGAGCGAGGCATGCAGCATGGGATTAAACTAACATTGTTCGTATAAGGAGGTGTCGATGAGCTACTGGGACCACGTGAGGCCCGTGCGTCGTACCCGAGCGGTCGCCATCGGCGAGCTGGCCCGCGAGGCCGGCAGGTTGCTGGACGAGGGGGGCGTCGACGCGCTCACCGTCCGTGCGCTGGCCGGCCGGATGGGGGTGGCCCCGGCCAGCTTGTACTCACGCGTCGAGTCGGCCGACGATCTGCTCGACCTCGCCCTCGATCACGCGCTCGCCGATGACGTCGATCTTCAGCGCGCGATGGCCGAGGACGGGCATCGGGGTCTCTATCTCGCGTACTACCGCCATCTGCGGCGTCACCCGTGGGCGCCGCGGGTCATCGGCCTGCGTGCTCCGCGTGGGCCGGCCTATCTGCGTCTCTCCGAGAGATTCTGCGAGCTGCTCGAGGGCGAAGGGGTCGACGATCCACTCACGATGACCTACGCGATGTCGAACTTCGTCATCGGCAGCGCCGCGACCGATCCCATCGTGGAGAGCGAGCGGGACAGCCCGATCGACGTCGACCTCGCTCCCGTATACGCGCGCTTGCACATGCGCCACGAGGTGGATGCCGAGGCGATCGTCGCGGCCGGACTCCGCGCGCTGCGCGATCTCTCGGCGTGACGAAGGATGTGCGTTCAGGGTCGCGGTGGCGACCGCCGAAACACATCCTTCGTGCCGAGGCGCCAGAACAACCCCAGAAGCCCGTCCTTCGTCATCGGCGGGTGTGAGGGCCGAATGCGGAACGCCGCCGGGACGAGGTCGTCCCGGCGGCGTTCTACGTGGGTGGCTCAGGCCAGATCGAAGCGATCCAGCTCGGTGACCTTGTGCCAGGCGGCGACGAAGTCGTGCACGAACTTCTCGTGCGCGTCATCGCTCGCGTAGACCTCGGCGAGGGCCCGCAGCTCGGAGTTCGAGCCGAACACGAGATCGGCGCGGGTGCCCGTGCCGATGAGCTCGCCGGCGGCGTCACGACCCTCGAAGGCGTGCGAGCCGGAGTCCAGCGGCCTCCACGTCGAGCCGAGATCGAGCAGGTTGACGAAGAAGTCATTCGTCAGCACGCCCGGCCGCTGGGTGAACACGCCGAGCGACGAGCCGTCGTACGTCGCTCCCAGCGCGCGCAGGCCACCGACCAGCACGGTGGTCTCCGGCGCCGTGAGGGTCAGCAGGTTCGCGCGGTCCAGCAGCAGGTACTCCGCCGGCAGGTTCGCCTTGCCGCCGTCGTAGTTGCGGAAACCGTCGGCGGACGGCTCGAGGTAGGAGAACAGGTCCACATCGGTCTGCTCCTGCGTCGCGTCGACACGCCCGGGGCGGAAGGGCACCGTGGCGTCGACGCCGGCGTCCTTCGCCGCCTTCTCGACCGCCGCATTGCCGGCGAGGACGATGAGGTCGGCGAGGGAGACCCGCTTGCCACCGGACTGCTCGGCGTTGAACGTCTCCTGGATGTCCTCCAGGGTGCTCAGCACGGTCGCGAGCTGGGCCGGGTTGTTGACATCCCAGTCCTTCTGCGGCGCCAGGCGGATACGCGCGCCGTTGACACCGCCGCGCTTGTCGCTGCCGCGGAAGGTCGACGCCGCCGCCCAGGTGGTCGACACCAGCTGCTGGACGGTCAGATCCGAGGCCAGCACCCGATCCTTCAACGCGCGGGCATCGGCCTCGTCGATCAGCTCGTGGTCGACCGCCGGCAGCGGGTCCTGCCAGATGAGGTCCTCGGCCGGCACCTCGGGTCCCAGGTAGCGGGATTTCGGGCCCATGTCGCGGTGCGTCAGCTTGAACCACGCGCGGGCGAAGGCCTCGGCGAAGGCCTGCGGATCCTCGTGGAAGCGTCGCGAGATGGCCTCGTAGGCCGGGTCGAAGCGCAACGAGAGGTCGGTGGTGAGCATGCGCGGCTCGCGCTTGCCGTCGGAGTGGGCCATCGGCACCAGGCCGTCGCCCGCACCGTTCTTGGGACGCCACTGGTGCGCACCCGCGGGGCTCTGGAACAGCTCCCACTCGTAGGCGAACAGGATGTGGAAGAACTCGTTGTCCCAGCGCGTCGGGTGGTAGGTCCAGGTCACCTCCAGGCCACTGGTGATCTGATCGTCGCCCTTGCCGGTGCCATGGGTGTTCTTCCATCCCAGACCCTGCTGCTCGATCGGAGCGGCCTCGGGATCGGGGCCGATGTTGTCATCGGGCGCGGCGCCGTGGGTCTTGCCGAAGGTGTGACCGCCGGCGATGAGGGCGACGGTCTCCTCGTCGTTCATGCCCATGCGGGCGAAGGTCTCGCGGATGTCGTGGGCCGCGGCGACCGGGTCCGGCACGCCCTCGGGCCCCTCGGGGTTGACGTAGATGAGGCCCATGTGGGTTGCCGCGAGCGGCTTGTCGAGCTCGCGGTCTCCGCTGAAGCGCTGGTCGCTGCCGAGCCAGGTGGTCTCCGCGCCCCAGTAGACGTCGTCATCGGGCTCCCAGACGTCGGGGCGTCCACCCGCGTAGCCGAAGGTCTCGAAGCCCATCGACTCCAAGGCGACATTGCCGGCCAGGATCATCAGGTCGCCCCACGACAGCTGCTGGCCGTACTTCTTCTTGATCGGCCACAGCACCCGGCGGGCCTTGTCCAGGCCGACATTGTCCGGCCAGCTGTTCAGCGGAGCGAAGCGCTGCTGGCCGTGGCCGCCGCCCCCGCGACCGTCGCCGAGTCGGTAGGTGCCGGCGCTGTGCCACGCCATGCGGATGATGAGCGGGCCATAGTGGCCGAAGTCGGCCGGCCACCAGTCCTGCGAGGTGGTCAGCGTCTCGTGGATGTCGCGCTTGACCTCGGCGAGGTCGAGCCGGCCGAAGGCCTCGGCGTAGTCGAAGTCGCGGCCGTAGGGATCACGCTCGACCGAGTTCTTGGCGAGGATCTTGATATTCAGCCGGTTGGGCCACCAGTCGTGGTTCGCCTCGCCCTGGGTCGGGTGGGGGAGGGCGTCGTGCATGACGGGGCACGCTCCGGCCGCCTCGGTCTCCTCACCGGTGACCGTGGTGGACTCGGTCTCCTCATCGGTGAGCGGTGGATCGACGTGATCGTTCATCTGGCCTTCCTTATCTGTGACGACGGGATGGATGACAGGGCAAAATCAAGGCTCGCGTGAGCAGTCGGGGCACAGGCCCCAGAAGGTGACCTCGGCGGCGTGTAGCGCGAAGCCGTGGTCATCGGAAGGGGTCAGGCAGGGGGCCTCGCCGACGGCGCAGGCGACATCGTGCACCGAACCGCAGGCGGTGCAGACGAGGTGATGGTGGTTGTCGCCGGACTGAAGTTCGAACAGGCCCGGATGGCCGGCCGGTTCGATACGGCGTACGAGGCCCGCCCGGACGAAGTCGCCGAGGGCGTTGTAGACCGATTGCAGGCTGGTGTTCGGGATCGACTCCAGGACGGAGCGGTAGATCTCCTCGGCCCGGGCGTGGGGGCGCTCGCCGAGCGCGTCGATGACCGCTCGCCGCGACTGCGTCACGCGCAGGCCGGCGCCGCGGATGGCCTCGGTCGTGGTGGGGGTGCGGTGTGCGGTGGACACGGAGTCACCTTAGCAAGACTTGAATCATTCAAATCAAGCTGCCTCGGGTGTCAGGGCCCGGGTGCTAGTTTCGTCGCGGCAACGTCGACGACAAGGGAGAGCGTGTGTCGAATCGAACCAGGCTGGTGGCGGTGCTGCTGGCCGCCCTGCTCGTGCTGGGTGTCCTGCTCGCGGCGGTGTTGCCGCGCGGTGGGGAGGACGGCGACGAGTCCGGAGACGAGACCTCGGCCCAGTCGGCCGACCTCGACGGCATCCCTGACGTGGTGGCCACCGTCAACGGCGAGGACATCACTCGCGACGAGTTCGTGGCGATCTACGAGCCGCAGTTCGAGCAGACGGCCGGCCAAGCGGAGATGTCCGGTGAGCCCATCGATCAGGACCAGCTCAAGCAGGAGACCCTCGACCTGCTCATCGACAACCGTCTGTTGGTGCAGGAGGCCGAGAGTCGTGGCCTGTCCGCCACGGACGAGGAGATCGACGAGCTCCTGACGACCTACGCCACCAACAGCGGCGTCGAGTCTCCCGAGGAGTACCTGGCTCAGCTGGAGGAGCAACAGGACCTCTCCGCCGACGAGGTGCGCGAGCAGATCGCCGACGGTGTCACCGTCCAGTCGCTCGTCGACGACGAGATCGGCGACGCACCGGCGTCGGAAGAGGAGCTCCGCGAGCTCTACGACCAGGCGGTCGCCTCCCAGGCCGAGGGTGCCGAGCTCCCGCCCTTCGAGGAGGTCCGCGAACAGCTCGAGGAGCAGGTCCGCAGCCAGAAGCAGCAGGAGACCTATCAGACCCTGGTCGATGCCGCGCGCGAGGACGCCGATATCGAGACCCATCTCTGATTCACTCGCGTGAGCACCCCGGATCCCCGCTTGCGGGGGTCCGGGGTGCTCTGCGTTGAGCCCATGACCTCCCGGGGAGCAGGAGCGACCGCACGTCCTGCAGGTGCTGACCTTCGCCCTCGATGTCGCGATGCAGATGTTCCGCCAAGGCGCGGAGACCGACGGGATCGTCACCACGGTGCGACGGCTCGCCGCCGCCTACGAGGTCGACGATCTCCGTCTGTCGGTCGCGGCCCGGACCATCCATGTCCAGCATCGACCCCCTGGGGGAGACGAGTCGATCGTCCTCCTCGGCGTGATCGACGCCGACGATTCCCGCGATCGTTGCGCTGGCGGCGGGCCGCTGACCCCACCGTCTAACGGTGGCCCGGTGCGCGAGCCGATGGCGGTAGGCCTTCAACCCTTCGTCGCGAGTGGGGGGGGGTAGGTCAGCAACGTTATCGAGCCGTCATGGGGTTGATGGTCTACCTCCATCGAGGGGGGACCGAGTCAGGCCGGTCGCAGGAGCCAGCTGGCGACATCGGAACGACGTCGCTGAGCTGCCCAAGCCGACAGGCCGAGACCGACGAGACCCCAGGCGACGAGGGCGAGGGGAGCTTCGAGCGATGCCGTGCCGGTCTGCTCCGCTCGCAATCCCTCCAGGAGCGGGGTGAGCGGTGAGATCGTGTACAGCAGGCGCACACCCTCGCTCGCCGCCTCGGGGACGCGGACGGCCAGGGTAGCGACGGCGGCGAGCAGGGCGATCGCCGCCGCGCCGAGCCGGCCGACGGCGGCCGTGAGTCCCTGCCCGAGGGCGGTCAGAGCGAGGGTCCCGAGGATCGCCAGAGCGATGAAACGGGCCGAGGAGGCAGCGCCGAGGCCGTTCGTGAGGGCCAGCGCCACCAGAGCCGCACTCACCGCCGTCACGGTGAGGACGGCCGCCGGCAGGAGACGGCTGCCGACGATCTGCCGCAACGGCGAACCGGCCAGCAGGGTTTCGCGGCCGAGGGGTGCGCGGAAGGACCACACCAGAGCCGCGGCGGCGAGCGCCGCGACGACGATCGCGGACGGCACCGGCAGGGCGGCCGGGGAGATCCGATGGCTGGTGGCGCTCTCCGCGGTCACCGGTCGCGCTGCGACCCGGCTGAGCTGCTCGCGTTCGTCATCGGAATAGGCGGGAAGCTGCTCGACGCCCTCATCGAGACCGTCCGCGAGCTCACGGCCTCCGGCCGCCAGCTGCTCACTGCCGTCGGCGAGCTCCCCGCTTCCCGCACGCGCCTGGCCAGCTCCCTCGCGGAGCTGGACGGCACCGTCGGCGGCGGCGCGGGCGCCACCGGCGAGTTGGGCAGTGCCGTCGGCGAGCTCATCGGCGCCTCCCCGGGCGGCCGCGGTGCCGTCCGCCAACTGTCCGATACCGGCCGTGAGCTGAGGAGCCTCTGCCGCGAGGCGGGCGGTCGCGTCGCTCAGCTGCTGCAGCCCGGCTGCGAGCTGTCCGGTACCGGCCGTGAGCTCGCCGACGCGCCCGCGTGCGGCCTGGATATCGGCGTTGACCTGTTCGGCCTCGGCGACGATCGAGTCGACCGTGGCGCAGACATCGGCCGGGAGACCGGCGCCGGCGCATTCGCTCGACCAACCGATGATCAGGTCCGTCAGGTGCTGTGCGATCTCGAACAGCGGAGCGACGCTGTCGGCGATCTCCTGGACGCCGGCATCCAACCGATCCGCCCCGGCCCGCAGCTCCTGCGCTCCCGCATCGAGCTGAGCAGTCTGTGCCGGCAGTTCGGCGGTACGGTCCCGTAACTCCTGCGCGCCGCCGTCGAGTCGCGCGAGGCCCTGCGCGAGCTGCGCCGACCCCGTCGCCGCCTGTGACGAGCCGTCGGCGAGTCGGGTGGTTCCGTCGGCGAGCTCACCCGCACCGTTCTCCAGCTGACCGATCCCGGTGGCGAGCTGCCCGGCGCCCTCGGCCAGGTCGCGCTGCCCGTCGGCGAGCGTCGTCGCGCCGCGCGCCGCCTCGGCGAGCGACCCGCGGATGGTCCCGAGGGACACCAGGACGTTGTCGACGAAGGTCTCGGTGACCTGGGCGTTGAGCGCCGCGAGGGCCGCGTCAGTGACCGTCTGCGCGAGCTCGCCGGCCACAGGGTTGACGGCATCAGAGGTCTGGATCCGCAGGTGGGCGTGCCGCACGTCGGCTGGCGCTCCAGCGGGAGAGACGGCCGCGGCCGAGGTGTCGGAGCCGATGATCAGCACGGCGCCGTAGGTGCCGTCGTCCAGTCCGCTCTCGGCGTCGGCACGGTTGGTGATCGTCCAGTCGAAGGCATCGTCGTCGGTCAGCTCGGCGGCGAGCAGCCGACCGACCGCGACGGGTTGCTCCGTGCCGTCGTCGGCGGTGACCGAGACGATCTCGTCCTCGTTGACGACGGCTGCGCGCACATCGTCCGTACCGCCGGTGGCCCCCGCGCCGACGGCGGCGAGGGCGACGACGAGGGGCACCGCGAGGGCGATGATCAGCGCGGCTCGAGGGTGAGGGACGTTCATACGGTCATCAACTCCGGTATCGGGTCGAGGGAGAGCGTGGCGACCCCGGCGCCCGACAGCGCGCCCGGGGCGGCCGTGGCGACGAGCAGTCGGTCGGGAGTCAGGAGGTCGTGGCAGGCGCCCACGACGCGCAGAGCGTGGTCCTCGCCGAGATCGGCGAGGTCGACGACCATCACGTGAGCCGTCGACACGGCGACAGCCAGGACGATGCGGATCGGGGTGCTGAGATCGACGACCCTGTCGGCGAGATTCGGCACCGGACCGAGGCCCCGGGCGGCGAGGCTCGTGGCGACCTCCGTCAACAGCGCCTCCGGGTCAGTCGAGCCGAGCTCCGCCATCCAAGCGCCGACACTGCGACGGCGGCTGATGTCGCCGGCGGGGAGCAGCGCGGACCGGCGCCGGAGACGCGACGCGTCGAAGGGGAGCACCAGGTCGTCGACACGCACGGTCCCGGTCGCCTGCGGCGCCCGTCCGGACAAGGTCAGGGCGACGAAGGCGCGGTCCCGCGAAGACCCCTCGATCACGACGCAGGAGTCCGGGGTCCGCCAGCTGTCGATGACGTGGCCCGAGGGCAGGGTCAGCGACTCGATGGCCACCCGGCTGCCGTCGGCCGGCCAGTCGGCACGAGCGACGCGCTCGTGGAGGGCCTCACCCTCCACGTCCAGCCGGGGCAGCGAGCGGTCCAGCGACGACGGGATCCACCAGGCCCGGGAGCCGAGGAGCTTCATGACGGCGGGCACCAGGATCATCCGCACCACGAAGGCGTCGACGAACACCCCGATGGCGAGGGCGAAGGCGATCGGCTTGACCATGGCATCGCTCTCGGGCACGAAGGCGATGAACACGGCCAGCATCACGACGGCTGCTGCCGTCACAACCCGCCCGCTCGTCGCGAAGCCTGCCTCGATGGCACGATCCGCGTCGCCGTCCCGCGCGAACTCCTCCTTCATCCGCGAGACGAGGAACAGCTCGTAGTCCATCGCCAGCCCGAAGAGCACGCCCATCAGCAGGATCGGCAGGAAGCTGATCACCGGTCCGATGTGGTCCACGCCCAGCAGGTCGGCGGCCCAGCCGCGCTGGAACACCAACACCACGGCCCCGAAGGAGACGCCGACGCTGAGCAGATAGCCGAGCGCCGCCTTGACGGGGACGACGACGGAGCGGAAGACGGTCGTCAGGAGCAGGAGCGTCAGCACCACCACGAAGGCGCCGAAGGGCAGCAGCGTGTCCGACAGCTGCTCGGAGACATCGATCTCCATCGCGGTCTGCCCGGTCACGGCGGTGGTGACGTCATAGTCGCGCTCGAACCGGGGCGCGGCCTCGCGCAGCCGCTCGACCAGTTCGGCCGTCGCCGGGTCGTCGGCCGCGGTCGACGGGAAGAACTGGACCACGCCGGTGTCGGCAGTGGGATTCGGGGTGGCCAGGGCGACGGTCTCCACGCCCTCGAAGGCCGCGACCTCCTCGCCCAGCCGGTCCATCAATCCGACGGGATCGAGCGAGTCGATGATGTCCGCGGTCAGGAGGATAGGGCTATTGAAACCAGGGCCGAAGTGCTCGTCCACGAGGTCGTAGGCGGCACGTTCGGTGGTCCCCTCCTCAGCCGTGCCGTTCCCGGGCAGCGCGAGCGCGAGATCGCGACCGGGCAGCGCGAGCGCACCCAGGGCGAGCACGACCACCACCACGGTCACCCACGGCGCGGTCGTGACGGCACGGACCCAGCGACGGGCGATCGGTGCGCGTCCGCTCCCGGCGCTGCGCGGGCGGAGCCGTTCGCCGGCCAGCCCCATCAACGCGGGGAGCAGCGTGATCGCGACGACGACCGCGATCGCCACCGAGGCCGAGGCGGTGACGCCCATCCAGGTCAGGAACGGGATGCGGGCGATCGCGAGCCCGGCGAGGGCGATGAGGGTCGTGATGCCGGCGAAGACCACGGCGGAGCCACCGGTCGCGACCGCCCGCCCGCTCGCCTCGTCCGGCTCCGCTCCACGGCCGAGCTCCTCACGTTGGCGGGAGACGATGAAGAGGGCGTAGTCGATCCCGACCGCGAGGCCGATCATCAAGGCGAGCAGTGGCGTCGGGGAGGCCAGATGGGTCACGGCGGTGAGCGCCCAGATGAGGCTCATCGTCACGCCGACGCCGATCAGCGCGGTGAGGACCGGCATGAAGGCGGCCCGTCCCGACCCGAGCGCGATCCACAGCACGACGAAGGCGACGACCACACCCGCGGCCTCCATCCAGGTGATCGTCGGACCGGTGTTCATGAAGGCGCCACCGCCCAGCTCGACCTCGGCCCCGGCGGCTTCCAGCGGCTCGGTCGCGGTCCGCAGGTCCGTCTTGACCTGATCGGTGATGTCCGACGGCCCTCCGGAGAACTGCACCTGGATGATCGCGGCGTCGCCGGCCGCGTTGACGGTGCCGTCCACCAGGTCGTCGAAGGGGGAGAGCGCGTCGTCCACCAACGGCATCTGGTCCAGGCGTTCGAGGGTGGCATCGGCAGCCTCGCGCAGGGCCGGATCGTCGACCCGGCTTCCCTCCGGCGCGATGTAGACGATCTGCGCGGAGATCCCGGCGATCTGCGGGAAGGTCCGGGTCAGGGTGTCCAGCGCCTCCTGTCCCTCGGTGCCCGGCAGCGTGAAGTCGTCGTGGGTGCCTTCGCCGACCGTGGCGGCAAGGCCCGCGGCGGCGGCCAGCACCACGAGCCAGCCGGCGACGACGCGGCCGGCATGGCGATGACACCAACGGCCGAGGGAGTAGAGCGCAGCGGACATGCCTCGACGATACATATCTGTATCGAATACGTCCATGTATCGAACGAGGCATCCGTGTGCCGTTGCGCACAGTACGGTTCGCCGGTGGAATGGTCGCTGCGGGACGAGGGGCGACCCGTCCGGCGGCTACGCTCGTCTTGCCGCGGAGGCACATTCCGTGCCGCGGCAGTGGGAAGGAGAACGCCGATGGCGGTTCACGACGGCACCCGGCGGCGGGCCACGACCCGTGCGCGGCTGTTGGACGCCGCCCGCGAGGTACTGGCGGACACGGGGATTCAGGGCGCCACCGTCGAGCAGATCTGCGAGCGCGCCGGATTCACCCGCGGCGCCTTCTACTCCAACTACGACTCCAAGGACGAGCTGGTCGTCGACCTGTTCAACCGGGAGAAGGAGCGGATGGTCGCGGCCCTGCGCGGGGCGGTCGATGCCGAGCTGCGTCACGGCGACCTCGGGTCGATCGCCAAGATCCTGGAACACTTCACCTCCGTCGAGCCGATCGACCGCACGTGGTTCCTGGTGCACCATGAGTTCGTCATCCACGCGGTCCGGCACCGTCGGATCGCGGACGCCTATGTGGAGCTGTGGGAGCAGACCCACGAGGAGTTCGCCGAGATCATCGCGATGGCGTGCGAGGGTCTCGGGCGCCGGCTGACCATCGATCTCCAAGCGGCGACCCGGCTCATGCTCGGCCTCTTCGACACGTCCCTGCGCGACACCTTCGTCCGCGACGATGCGCCTGTGGCGGACCTGACCATCCTCCAAGAGCAGATTCCCGCCCTCGTCCAATCCCTCAGCGAACCCCTCTGACTCCCGGTCTGGCTTTCCGTCCGGGTTGTGGCCCTTCGAGAGAGGTTCAGGGGGCCATAGGCCGGCGAAAGCCGGACGGAGTCGGGGGTCGCCCGGACGTCACTTAGAGTGGCTGCGTGCCCACCTTGCTCGACGTCATCGCCGTCCTCGACCAGCTCTACGATCCGTCCTGGGCGGACGACTGGGATGCCGTCGGCACCGTCGCCGGGGATCCAGAGGCCGAGGTCCGCACGATCCTGTTCGCCGTCGATCCGGTGCAGGCCGTCGCCGACGAGGCGGTCCTGGTCGGAGCTGACCTGGTCGTCACCCACCACCCGCTGTACCTGAAGGGCACCACGTCCGTGGCCGCGACCGATCCCAAGGGTCGCGTGATCCACACGCTGCTCAGCAACGGCATCGCCCTGCACACCTGTCACACCAATGCCGACTCGCCACCGCTCGGCGTCTCCGAGTCGATGGCCGAGGCGATCGGCCTGCGCGACATCCGCCCCCTCGACGACGATCTCGACGCCGGCCCGGACAAATGGGTGGTCTTCGCCCCCGTCGACGTCGCCGACGAGGTCGCCACCGCGATGCACGATGCCGGTGCCGGCCATATCGGCGACTACGACCGCGCCCAGTTCCAGTCACGCGGCACCGGCTCCTTCCGGCCGCTCGACGGCGCGACCCCGGCGATCGGCGAGGTCGGCGCGGTCGAATACGTCGACGAGATCCGCATCGAGATGGTCGCCCCGCGACGGCTGCGCGATCAGGTGCGCCGCGCGATGGTCCGTGCCCATCCCTATGAGGAGGTCGCCTACGACCTCATCGAGACGGCCGCGTCGCCCAGCGGCCGGGGGAGCGGGCGCATCGGCGTCCTCGACGAGCCGATGAGCCTGTGGGCGTTCGCCGAGAACGTCAAGGCCTCGCTCCCGCACCACTCGGGGGCGACGCGCATCGCCGGCGAGCTCGATCGAGAGGTGCGCACGGTCGCCCTGTGCGGCGGGTCGGGCGACTTCCTGCTGGCGCGGGCGGACGCCGCGGGCGCCGATGTCTACGTCACCTCGGACCTGCGCCATCACCCGGTGAGTGAGCATCGCGAACGTCCCGGAGCGTGTGCGGTGGTCGACGTGCCGCACTGGGCAGCGGAATGGACCTGGCTGCCGGTGGCCGCGCGCGAGGTCCGAGCCCGTTTGGGCGGTACGGTGGAGACCCACGTCTCGACCATCGTGACTGATCCGTGGTCCGCCACGCTGAGCTGAGGAGCCTACGCTGAAAGCTGAACCGTCCGCCCAGCAGACCCTGCTCGATCTGCAGGCGAAGGACTCTGTCATCGCCCAGTTGAACCACCGACGTGTCTCGCTGCCCGAGAACGCGCGCATCGGCGAGCTCGATGCGGAGGTCGCGACCCTCGACGGCCGTCGAATCGAGGCCTCCACGCGAGTCTCCGATCTCGAACGCGAGCAGAAGCAGGCCGACCAGGACGTGGAACTCGTCAAGACCCGCCGTGCCCGCAATGAGGAGCGGCTGAACTCCGGCGCCGTCACCAATCCGAAGGATCTCGAGGGCCTGCAGCACGAGATCGTCGCACTCGATCGTCGCATCGGCACCCTCGAGGATGCCGAGCTCGAGGTGATGGAGGCGCTCGAGGAAGCCCAAGGTCAGCTCGACGAGGTCGTCAAGGCACTGGAGGAGCTTCGCGTTCAACACGATGAGGTCGCCGCTCGCCGCGACACCGCCCTCGGTGAGATCGACGCCGAGCTGTCGGATGCCGAGGCGGGGCGCGGCGCGCTCGCGGCGCGGGTTCCCGATGATCTCCTCGCGCTGTACGAGAAGCTGCGGGCCAACCAGGGCGGGGTCGGTGCCGCGTTGCTCCGCGCCAAGCGCTGCGAAGGGTGCCGGCTGGAGCTCAACGGCGCCGACCTGCGCGAGCTGTCGCAGGCACCGGACGATGAGGTGCTGCGCTGCCCCGAGTGCAGTCGCATCCTGGTCCGTACGTCCGAGTCCGGGCTGTGACGCCGGCCGGCGACACCGCCGGCCGGAGCGCGCCGGCTCGGGGCTGGAGTGCGCCGTCGAACGAGGCCACCACCCTGATCCTCGTACGCCACGGCGTCACCGGTCTCACCGAGCGCAAGGCATTCAGCGGTAGCGGAGGCGAGGACCCGGAGCTCACCGCGGCCGGTCACGAGCAGGCCGTGCGCGCCGCCGACTGGCTGGCCGCCAGGGGTGAGGTCGATGCTGTGGTGACGTCGCCGCTGCGACGCACCCGTCAGACTGCCGAGCATGTGGCCGGGCGGTTCGGGGTGCGGGCGCTGGTCGAAGAGGACCTGATGGAGACGTCCTTCGGCGACTGGGACGGGTTCACCTTCGGTGAGATCCGCGAGAGGTGGCCTGCGGAGCTGACGGCGTGGCTGGCGTCGACCGACATCGCCCCGCCCGGCGGCGAGTCCTTCGAGGAGGTCGCGACCCGGGTCGAGCGCGCGAGGGAGCGACTGGTGTCCCGGTTCGCGGGGCAGACCGTCGTCGTGGTGACCCATGTCAGCCCGATCAAGCTGCTCGTCGCCCGGGCCCTGGGCGCCCCGATCAGGTCGGTCTACGCGATGGAGCTGGCGCCCGCGTCGATCAGCACGGTGGCCTGGTGGCGGGACGGCAACGCGAGCCTGCGGGCCTTCAACGCGGTGCCCTGACGGTCAGAGCTCGGCGACGACGAGATCCAGTCGGGAGCCGTCGAGCTCGACCGTCCATCCGAGGTCGCGGAGCGCGTCCGCCAGATCGTCGGGATGCTTGGCATCGATATCTTCGCTGAGCAGGCGACGGACCACGCGCCCCTTGGTCGCCTTGTTGAAGTGGCTGACGACGCTGCGCTTGCCGTCCTTCTCGTGCAGCACCCGCATCGTCGCCGAGGTGACGCCGGCGGGTGGCTTGCCGAGGTTCACGTAGCCTCCCGACCGCAGGTCGACCACGAGGTGGCCGTCGGCGAGCTCCTCGATCGCGGTGGGGAGGAGCGGCTTCCACCGTGAGGCGACGGTGCCGAGCCGGGGGAGCGAGACCCCGGCGGAGAGCCGATAGGCGGGGATCGGGTCGCCGGGGCGGACGAGGCCGAAGAGGGCCGAGGTGATCGCGAGGGTCTGATCGGCTCGGGAACGCTCGTCGTCGGTGAAGGAGGCGGGGTCGAGATGCTCGAACAGCACGCCGGTGTAGACGGTGTCGGCCCGAGCCGTCGGCTCCTCGAGCAGGGCGGAGTTACGGGCTACGGCCTCGGCCTGAGTCGCACCCAGCCCGAGCACTTCCATCGCCCGCTGCTCGCGGCCGGAGCAGAGTCTCACCAGCGCCTTGAGCAGTTGCTCGCGCTGCCGGTTCAGCTGCGGCAGGGAGAGCGCGGTCAGATCCAGGGGTGCGCCGTCGGCCGGGCGGGTCTTGCCCTCGGATGGCGGAAGGAGGATCAGCACCCTGCGAGCCTACCGATGCGCGCAGCCGGCCCACCTGGTGGCGGTAGGCCATCAACCTCACGTCCCCGGTGGCGGTACCTGGTCAACCTCACGTCCCCGGTGGGGGTAGACCATCAACGTCATCGAGGCTCGATGAGGTTGATGGTCTACCGCCACTCAGGGCGAGAGGTTGACCAGGTACCGCTCCCGGAGGGTGTCAGACGGTTCGGACACCCTCGATGATCAGGATCACGGCGAAGATCGCGAAGGCGGCCGCCGCACCGTACTTGATGAACTTCTCCGGCAGGCGCTTGCCGAGCAGGAAGCCGACGACGATGGCCAGGGCATCGGCCGCGACCATCCCGACCGTGCTGCCGATCCACACCCCGAACCAGTCCTCGCGCACGGCCAGCGTGATGGTGGCGAGCATCGTCTTGTCCCCGAGCTCGGCGAGGAAGAAGGCGACACCGACGGCGACGAGCGCTTTGCCGGTGCTCTTGCGCGCCTTGTCGGCCTCGTCCTCGGTCAGCTCGTCACCGCGCAGAGTCCAGAGCGCGAAGGCGATGAAGGCGACGCCCGCGGCGATCGAGATCCAGCCTTGATAGTCCGAGAACGCCTCACCGACCCAGTAGCCGATGCCCACCGATGCCAGGTGCACGATCGCGGTGGCGGCGGTGATGCCGATGAGCACATCGCGCGCACGGTACCGGGAGGCGAAGGTCATGGCCATCAGCTGGCTCTTGTCGCCCAACTCGGCCACGAAGATCACCACGGTGCTGAGCACCAGTGCTTCCCACATGAAAAAAGCTCCTCGTCCGGGTCCGGACGAAGAGCCGCGTTCGACGAGTCCTCGACCGGACTCGTGAATACAACGATCCGGTCGAAAGTCTCGTCCGCCAGTGACCTGGCCCGCTGCACCGGACCGGCCGGAGCCGTTCAGTATGTCGACGCAGCGATTGGGGACTACTCCCTTTCGAATCGCCACGTTATCAGGGCGGCGGGCCGCGGTGCACCGTGATCTGGGTCGCACGAGTACGATCGGACTCGCGAATGAGCCGGCCGGGCGGCCGCGGCATCGGTGACGATGTCGAGGAAAGTCCGGACTCCGCAGGGCACGGTGGTGGCTAACGGCCACCCACGGCGACGTGCGGGACAGTGCCACAGAGAGCAGACCGCCAGCGGCCCCTGTCGATGACAGGGGTGCGGGTAAGGGTGAAACGGTGAGGTAAGAGCTCACCAGCGCGGCGGGCGACCGTCGTGGCTCGGTAAACCCCACCGGGAGCAAGACCAAGAGGGCCTTCGGGCCTGCGCTGACGGGCGGCCCGTCCGATGTCAGCGGGTAGGTTGCACCGAGGCGCGCAGTGATGCGCGTCCCAGATGGATGGTCGCCCCTCGCCTCCGGGCGAGGACAGAATCCGGCTTATAGGCCGGCTCATTCGCCCCACGGCCTCTGACCTGCGCAAACTCTTCGTGACCCTGCGAGTAGTCCGCAGAGAGTCCGCAGCAAGGTCACGAAGTCTTCTCGGTCGCACCACCTCCTTCGATTCGGTGGCTGAACGCCGCGTCGACGGCCGCGCGGGTCGTGTCGTCGGAGTCCGGCCACAGGTGGCTGTAGGTGTCCAGGGTCTCGGCGGCACTCGCGTGTCCCAGCCGAGCCTGGACGGTCTTGACGCTCTCGCCGTGGCGAATCAGCAGTGAGGCGTAGAGGTGTCGCAGGTCGTGAAAGCGCGTGCCCTCGGGGAGGCCGGCGGACTTGACTGCTGGCCGCCAGACCGCATCGCTGAACCGCGACCGCCGGTAGGGCGCACCCTCCGGGGCGCTGAACACGAGCTGTTCGCCATCGAGGTCGGCGGTGCCGTGCGCGGCAACGTGAGCAGCCAGCGCGTCGACAACGACCTGGGGGAGCGGGACGTCGCGCACGCTCGCGTCCGTCTTCGGTCGGACCAGCTTCGGCCCCGCTTCGAGATACTGGAGCTGGCGGTTGACGGTGACCGTGCGACGCAGGAAGTCGATGCGATCGATGGTGAGGCCGAACGTCTCGCCCTGCCGCAGCCCGGTTCCGGCCGTGAGGGTGACGAGCGCCTTGAGGTGCTCGGGCATCGCCTCGGTGAGCCGGTCGAGCTGATCCATCGTCATCGGGATGACCTTGGACTTCTCCGGCTTCGGCAAGCGGGTGTCAGCGCATGGGTTGGAGGCGATCTTGCGATCCCTCACCGCCGCAGCGAACACGCCGTGAATCATCCCGTGGACGACCGCGATCGTCCGGGGCTGAAGCGCCCCGCCGTTCTTCCGGTCGGACTCGGGATCTGGCGTAGCGAGCCGCTGGACCCACGCCTGCACGTCACTCGGTTTGATATTGGCGATCGGTACGTCACCGAAGGCCGGATAGACGTGATTGCGGAACTGGCTCTCGGTGCGCTGGCGCGTGGTCTCGCGGTGCGGCTGTGCGCGACGCCATTGCTCGGCGTACTCCCTCAACGTGGTCTTGCCGGCGTTCGGGTTGACGTACTGCCCGGTGACGATCGAGGTAGTAACTTCGTCGAGCCATCGCTGAGCATCGACCTTGCGGTCGAAATGCTTCGCGTGCTCCTTGTTGGCGTTGTCCCGGTAGCGGGCGCGCCACTTGCCGTTGGGTCGTTTTGCAATGCTCTTACTCGCCATCAGCCTGCCTCTCCTTTGGTTCGGGCGGCTCGTCGACGTTCGCGCTGGGACTGGTTCCTGGCATGCTGAGGGCTGCAGAACTTTGCTCCCCGTCGTCCCTCGCGCTGCGCGGCGCGGCCAATCTGGCGCTTAAACCTTCGACCACAGGTCTCGTCAGCGCAGTAGCTGTAGGGGAGACTCTCGGCCAAGTCGTTGAAGATCAGGACGCAGGCCACTTCGAACGTTGACGCGATCGCTAGACGTGCGTCGGTCCCCGCAGGGACGACAACTGGATGCACCACTTTGAGCCCCCTATTCAACAAGTCGGAGAACACTCGCCAGCCCCCGTCCTCAACATCGGCATCCAGGATCTCGCCGTTGAGCCTCTCGTCCGTGTCCCTCAAGTCGAAGGCCCCCGCGTGCTGCCAAATGGGCCCTACGGGTTCCCCTCGTAGCGCAGCCTCGGCATGGTCAGCCAGCAGGCGAATGAGCGTGACGCCGTGTGCAAGCTGCCGCAGTGATGCCTGCGTGGACCGGAGACCTGGCACGGGCGCAAACGGAAGATCCATTCGACTCTCGGCCAGCGGGGCTGACGGGTCGACGGGGCTGACGGCGTGTCTCGGATCGCCGTAGGACTCTACGAATGACACGAGCTGGTCGGCGTCATCGACATCGAAGTCGAATACCTCCCGGAGGTGCATTTCCCGGGGCGCTTCTCGAGACGTTTCACCCATTAGCTGCTCGGTGCCGTGTTGCTCGAACCAGTCGATGTGATCCGCGTGGCAGGTGATCGGATCTCTCACGCGGAGTAGCGGAACGGGGAGGGGGTCGGGCGGACGAAGTGAGTAGCGAAAGTGAGGCTCAGCCATGCTTCACATCTTGACGGACGATGAATAGCGTTGTCAAAACATAATCGCTACTCAGGCAGGAGAAGTTATGACGCTCCCGAAGTTCCTCACCACAGAGGAGTTGGCCGAGCTGGTGCGCCAACCCCCGGAGACCGTTCGCTACTGGCGTCACGTCGGGAAGGGACCTGCGTCGTTCAAGCTCGGCCGTCGTGTGTTGTACGAGCGCACTGACGTGGAGGCCTGGATAACCGAGGCGAAGGCGGGTGCCGTGTGACCACTGAAGTGAAAAGCCGCCCCAGGGGCGAATCTGGGGCGGCGAAGAAGCTCGGAGACGGTGGCTTCACGGTCAACGATACCGATGTTCAGCGTAAGTCGTTCGCCCTCGCGAAGATTAACGCGGGTCGCGGTCCGATCCCGAAGTACGGTTCGGCGGAGTGGGTGCTGTTGCCCGCCGACGATCCTCGTCGTGAGGCCGCGATGGCGATCGCTGCCGAGGCCTGGTTCTCCGAGGGTCAGCCCGACGTCATCGCCGGTCGCTTCTTCACCGAGCTGTACGCCGCCAGCAAAGCCGCCAAGGTCGCCGAGGACGAGGACTACCAGGCTGCCGTGGCTGCGCACCGCGAGTACTGGTCGAAGGCTGCTGCTCGTCGTGCCGGCCGGTATCCGGTTCGGCGTACCAGCAATGTGGTGCCGTTGCGGCCGTCCGGTGGCGATGCGGCGTGAGCGAGGATTTCGAGCTTCAGCGTCAGATGCGGGTGACGTGGGCCGATGGGATCGAGCCGGAGCCGGTGGTATGGGCCTGGCGTGATGCCGCCGAGGGCCGGATACCGGCGGGGTCGTTGTCGGTGGCCGCTGGCCGTGAGGGGACTGGCAAGTCGTCGTTCGGTATCTGGCTGGCTGCCCAGATCACCAACGGCCGGTTGCCGGGCTCGTTCGCCGGTCGGCCTCGACGGGTGTTCTACGTCGCGGTGGAGGACTCGTGGAGGCACACGCTCGTGCCGCGGCTGCTGGCTGCTGGTGCTGATCTGTCGTTGGTGGGCCGGCTGGATGTGGTCACCGAGATCGGGGACGAGGTGGTGCTGACGCTGCCAAGCGACAACAGCCTGTTCGAGACCGCCATCGCCGAGCACGACATCGCGCTGGTGGTGATCGACCCACTCATGAGCGTGATCGGTGGCCGGATCGACACCCACCGTGAACGGGACGTGCGGACCGCGCTCGATCCGTTGGCGAAGATCGCTGACCGGACCGGCTCGGTGGTCCTCGGCATCGCTCACTTCAACAAGGGCGCTGGTGCCGACGCCGCGAGTCTGATCACCGGGTCGGGTGCGTTCAAGAACGTCCCTCGTTCGGTGTTCGGATTTGCTCGTGATGAGTCCGACGAACAGGGTGGCCGGGTCATGTCCCAGGTCAAGAACAGCCTGGGCCGCGACGATCTGCCGAGCCTCGGTTACCGGATCGAGGGCACCACCATCACCACCGCCAAGGGTCCGGCCGAGACCGGCACCTTCGTGTTCACCGGCGTGTCCGAGAGGTCGGTCGGAGACGTGCTCCGCGACAGCCGCCTCGACCCCGAGGAACATGACGAGCGCCGCGATGCAGCCAGCTGGCTAATCGCCTACCTGACCGAGTGCGGCGGTGAGGCACCGTCCAGGGACGTCTTCAAGGCCGGGAAGGATGCCGGCGGATGGAGCCAGCAGTCGCTGCGGCGGGCCAGGGGCGTGCGGGTCAAGTCGTTCAAGGAGGGGATGAGCGCCGGCTGGGTCTGGAAACTGACCGACGCGATCTTGCCCGAAGATGACACGAAGATGACGAAGGTTACAGGGGCCGAGAACCCGGCATCTTCGGCACCTTCGGTGTCACCTTCTACTGCCGAACCGCCCGAAGGGTGCACGAAGAGTGCGAAGAGTGCAGAGCCTGAGAGTTCGCACCCTTCGCACCCTTCGGAGCCGGACGTCCTCGACGAGCTGGTGGCCGGATTCGGTGAGAACTCGAACGTCGTGCCACTGCGCGGCGAGGGAGGCGACGCGTCATGACCGTATTGCTGACGGACTGCCGGCGCTGCGCCATCGGGCTCGTCTGCTGCTACCGGGCTCAGCTCGGTGGTGACTCTGCCTGTTGCCCGGACTGCACCCACCGGCTCGAAGGGGTGACTAAGCGGTGACAGTCCCCAACTACCGGACGACCCCGGCACGGGCGGAAGCACTGGCTGAGCTGTACGTCGCGATCGGCCGAGCTGACGACAAGGGCGAAGTCGTGCCCTGCGTGGCCTCGTCCTCGGGATGGTGGCTGTCCGATGACGCCGAGGAACAGGAAGCGGCGGCGTGGCGGTGCATGCAGTGCCCGGTGATCACGAGCTGCGCGGGCTACATCGAACATCACGGCGAGCTGGCCGGGGTCTGGGCCGGGATCACACAGGGGGATCGCACAAAGAGGACGAGGAAGACGGGAGAACCATCATGACCGCGCGTTCACACACCCGCAGCCGTGAGCGGCGTAAGCGGTTCCGGGCGAACAGTCGCCGGATTGGCCGGGAGCGTCACGAGTTCGTTGAGGTGACGTTCCAGCAACTCGCTCGAATGCTCGTCGATGAGGGCAAGGCATCGCGAGCGATTCTCGGCCCTCAGATACCCACACATCACAGGAAGCAAGGAGACGACGCATGACCGAAAGACTGACTGCCAACGTCAGGCCCGTTGACCACACGCGGAGCTTGCGCGTGCTGTTGGCTTGGCTGACAGGCGACAAGCTCGCGCTGGACTATGTCCTGGAGGAGGTCATGGACGAACCCGCCGGCGTGCCCGGCCTGCTGTTCGCGCTGACCGGGTTCACTGCCGAGCTGACCGACAAGTGCTTGCCGGATGCCGTTGAGCAGTTGCGCGCCTCGCTGGCCGCGCAGGTTGGCGACGAGGAGGCCGACCAGTGAGCGCCGCAGGGTGGCTGCGCTCGGCTACAACACCGGCCGACGATCCAACAGAGCGCATCATCGGTACCTCTGGCGAAGGCAGGGTACTGGTGGTCACAGCGACCGACGAGGACGGTGACCCGACCGAGTACACGTGGATGTCCCCGGCCGTCGCCGACCACTACGACGTGCGGGTGTGGTGGCAGTGACTTCGCCAGCGATTGGTGGGATGATGAAGGCAGCGTCGATGAGACAAGACCCTTATCAAGGGACGAGGAGCCGCGAGGCCAAGTTCCGAGGAACGAGAGTCGAGGATCGAGTCAACGTCAGAGGTACGGCCAGCGGTAGCCAATCCGTCCGCCTTCTGACCTCGCCAGATGCAGCAGACGCCAGCGGTAGCCAATCCGTCCGTGATCGAAGCGCACTGGCCGACATCGAACTCCGCCTACGGGCGCAGACTCCATAGGAGAACTCTCATGAGCACCATCACGTCACTCGAAGCACAGCGCTCGCAGGTGCTTCTCAAGGGCCAGGCAGTCATCGACCGAGCCAAGGCCGAGAACCGCGATCTCACCGCGAGCGAGATCAAGCAGGTCGATGAGGTACACGACCTCGTGCGCGGCGAGATCGATCCTGCCATCATCGCCGCGAAGAAGAAGGCCAAGGACTCGTCCGCGCTGTTCGACGCGATCGGTGCGCTCGGCAACGATGAATCGACCAGCGATGCCTTCCGCTTGTTCGGTCGCGGCGCTAAGTCGCACGCAGCGAACGTCGCCGAACGAATGCTGGACCGCTCCGCTTTGGGTGACGGCCGCAAGGCACTGTTGACCGGAGCCTCGGTTGAGCTTGATCCTGGTGCCGCCAGCATCAGCCTCGATATCCACAACGACCCCCGCCTGCCTCTGACATTCCTGGAGCTGCTGCCCGGTGTCCGCCGTGAAGCTGCCCAGTACGTGTACATGCAGCAGGTCGGCCGCGATAACCAAGCGGCCATTGTCCCGGCGGGTGAAGCCAAGCCGACCAGCATCTACAGTGCCGGACCCAAGCAGGGTTCGCTGCAGGTCTTCGCCCACATGTCCGAGCCGATCGACCAGTATCTGCTCAGCGACGTCTCGACACTGAGCAACTTCCTGCAGGCCGAGATGCTCTACGGCCTGCAGGTCGCCGTCGAGGACGAGGTACTCAACGGCGACGGCAGCGCCGGCCATCTGACGGGCCTGCTGCAGACCTCCGGCATTCAGGTCCAGACCCCGGCCGCTGATGCCCTGACGACGCTGCGCGCGGCGGCGACCAAGATCGAGGTGCTGGGCTTCAACGCCAATGCCTTCGTGCTCAACCCGCTTGACTGGGAGGCGATCGAAACCGCCCGCAACAGCTCCGGGTCCTTCGACCTCGGTGGCCCGGTGGACCGGGCAGCCCGCACCGTGTGGGGCACCCAGGTCACCCTCTCCACCCGCCTGCCCCAGGGCACCGGAGTTGCACTGGACACGCAAGTCGTCTCGGTCGACTACGACTCGACCGGAGTGAAGTTCGAGGCTGGCACTGTTGGCGAGGACTTCTTGCGCAACCAGATCCGGTTCCGCAACGAGGGGCGCTTCGGAGTCGCGGTCTATCAGCCCGCTGGCGTCGTTCAGATCACCCTCAGCGACGACTGAGGGACACGCGGTGTCAACGTCACCCTCAGCCGATCCTTTTGACCTTCTCTCGGTGGTAGGGAGCGATGGCCGATAGCGGACCCTTCCAGTCCCCGCAGTGACTCGACCAGCACCGCAACGATGGGGCCGCCGACCTGGACTCGCTACGAGTCAGGTCGGCGGCCCTGCCACTTCGTTCCTGACCGCGACCCGAGGGGTAGTGGGGGTTCCGATCACTGGAGCGGACCCCGGTTCGACTGCCGCCGTCAGTCCTCCTACACACACGGCATTTTTTTGCAACGGACTCCCCGCACTTGACCCAAATGAAGTACGTGCGACGGCAGTGTTAGGTACGATCCCAGGGTGATCCGTGCCGCAGCGCTGAGCCTCGTCACTATGCTGCTGGTTGCCGGCTGCGGCACAGACGAGCGGGAAGCCGACTCCGATACTCAGCAGACACCCTCGACGCCCGCTGAGCCAGATTCTGCTTGGGAGGGGATCGAGGGACAACGTGTCACGCCTTCTGCCTCGTGCTTGGTCGCGATGCAAGCCGCGGCGGATGAGCCCGACAGCGATCGGGCCGATACCTTGATCAGAACCTCGCTCGATGAATGCTCCGGCGTAGACGAATGGCTTTCCGCGTTAGATGAACACCCCGGAGCCCTCGGCCTGACCGAGCACGCCGTCATCGGAGCGCTGGACCTTCGCGCGGCGTGCTTCCCATCACCTGATTCCACCGTCTGCCAGGACGCGAACGCGCGCGGCGTTACGCCCTGAACTGATCCCTCCACTCGTCACGTAGGACGAGCCGCGAATGGTCATCGCAGAATGAACGAGACCCCGAGGTATTTCCCCTTACCTCGGGGTCTCGTCACGTCAGGGCTCAGCCCTTGACGTTGCGCGGATCGTTCCCGTAGGAGTTCTTCGCGCCGATCGTGCCGTCCTTCTTCTTGATGAAGTGCTCGACCTCATCTCGCTTCGCAGCTGCACGACCATTCGCCTGCTGCTCGGCCTTCGTTCCACCGGCGCTGAACGCCCGGCTCGAACCTTGACGCCTGCTCTTCCACGTACCGTCTTCGTAGTACGTATCGATGTCACCCTTAGCCATCTCCCTCACCTCCTTTCGCTGGTTTGCGTTGAGCAGACCACACCGGCACGCTCAAATGCAGATGACACACGGAGGGACCATTCCGCTAACAGCGAACACCGAGTTACAGCAATGTCCGCGTGCGGAGCTGACCGCGAGAACCTTTTTCGCGGTGTCACGAAAAAGTCCGCCCCGCGCACGCGACATCAATTGCGGTTGCCGCAATTGATCACCCCGGCCCCGCACGTGGGGCAGGCGCCTCGCCTGACCACCGCGACCCGCTAACCTCGTGACGTTCTTCTCAAACGTACGAAACGGTCAGCGGGTCGCGGAAGGTGTCATGACCGGAGCAGCTCGTACCGCTCAGCGCACCTTGGGCAGGTGTTCGGCGTCCCACCCTGGCCCGTCCCGACAGGATCGGCGACTATGCGGCCACGGGCCCCGCATAGGGCCATGATCTTCACGCCGTCAACGACCGACCGCAGAATGTCGTCCTTGGGGTAGTAGTGGTGGACCTTCTTGCGCTTCGTGGCCGAGGTGGTCCGCTGGGTGACGGTCGCCGCGCTCATGCCACACCTGCCGGGGTGATCGTCCGGACGATGTTGAGGGCCTGCTCGATCAGATACCCGACGGGCAGGTTCAGCGCGGACTCGATCGCGACCAGATCGGTGACGGTGAAGCCGTCAATGCCGTCCAGGCCTTCGGCCATGTTGCCCGCGTCGATACCGGACCACTCGACGAGCTGATCCTCGGTGACCTCCTGAGCGTCCCTCGCGCGGCGGACCTCCGACGCGATCGCCCAGTTCACCGCCTCACGAAACTGAGGACTCATGCCGTCTCACCCCGCTCAATCCCGTCGAGAACGAACGAAGCGCGGAACAGCGCGTGCCCCAGCTCCCGCAGACCCTCGGCGGTCAGCTCGTCATCGGTCGGTGCGTCGAGGAACGCCACCGGGGCTTCATCCCTGACTCCCTGAGCCAGCGAGACCCTGTAGCCCCCAGGCCCCAGCTCGATCACGCCGTTGCACTGCTCATCCTCGGGATGCTCTGACAGGAAGTGATCGTCACACCACGATGGGCAGGTCATCGTCGCGGCGCTCATGCGACCCACCGCCCGAACTCATCGCGGCCCATCGCAGTCAGGCACTCGCCTAACTCCGCGCGAGCCTCCGACCTCGACGCGAACCCGCCGAATGTGATCTCGCCGCACTCGCAGCACGCGGCGAAGCCGTCACTGCGAGGAACTGCCTCGACCTGATGTTGTGTAGCTCGTTCCATGTCTCCATCTCCTTGCTTCCGATACAGAGCTGTCCGCAGACAGTCCGCAAAACGGTTCAAAACGGTATGCGTCAGCAAATGCTCACCAACGCCTGAAATCAATGTTTGTGCAGGTCAGAAGGTTTATCCATGGATAACCAACGGTAGTCATCGGAAGCTCATCAATATCCGGCTTATAGGTCGGCTCATTCGCCCTTAGGCTCTGACCTGTCCGGAGCTCGCCTGATGTCGTCGGCTGCCTCGCACGGAGGATGTGTTTCGGCGGTTGTCATAGCTACCACGGAGGCACATCCTTCGTGCAACCACGAAAGCACATCGTCCGTCCGGCCCCGTCGCGCCTGACGCCTCCGGTGAGCGGCACGCCCGTGCCCGACCCGAGTGGTCCTGGCCTCGCGGGGAGGGCTGCCCAGATCTCGACCATCGCGCCAGCGCCCACCGGGTAGGTCAGCCCGCCGTGACTGACCGCAGTGATGTCGCGATCTGGTCGTAGCCGCGCTGCTCGGCATGTGCCAGTGCCGTCATCCCGTCGTTGTCGGTGATCGACGGATCGGCACCGGCCTCCAGCAGAATGTCGACGATCCGCTGGTGAGCCTCGCCGCCGTCCCCGAGGATCACTGCCTCCAGCAGGGCCGTCCACCCCAACTGATTCACGTGATCGACATCGATCCCCGTCTGCACCACACGACGGACGTAGTCCACATGTCCGCGCTCGCTCGCCGGGATCACCGAGACGCCGCCGAAGCGGTTGACGATGGTGAGATCCGGTTCCGCCGGCAACAGTGTCTCGAGCATCGCGACACTCCCCGTCACCCCGGTGAGGAGCCAGGCCGTGTCGTGACGGTCGTCGAGCACATCGGGATCGGCGCCGAGCGCCACCAGCACTCGCGCGGCAGCCACGTGGTCGCCGATCGAGGCGTGCAGCAACGCCGTGCGGCCATCCTCGCCCCGCGCATCGATGTCCGCTCCCGCGCGGAGCGCCCGAGCGACGAGATCCGCATCGCCATCGGCAGCCGCGCGCAACAGGGTCGCATTCGCATCACCCTCCGCGACAGGCGCCGTCGTGGCCTCGAAGACGCCCACGAGGCCGGTGAAGCCGCGCTGCCCGGCCAGCTGCGTCGGCGTGAGACCCTGGCGATCCGAGCGACGGTCCGCTGTCGCCCCAGCGGCGATCAGCACTCGTACGGTCGTCGCGTAGTCCGCATCGTCACGCCCGAGCCACGCCGCCTCGTGGATGGCCTGATAGCCCAGATTGTTGACGTGATCGAGGTCGACACCGGTCCGTACCAGATCACCCACCACGTTCGCATGACCGCGCTCGGCGGCCCGGATCAGCGCAGTGCCCTCGAAGGAGTCCAGTGCCGTGACATCGGCCCCGGCGTCGAGGGCGAGCCGCAGGATGTCGAGATGGCCCTCACTCGCCGCGATCAGGAAGGACGACTGCTGTGTCTCGTCCTGGTGGTCGACGTCCGCCCCGCGCTCGATCAGATCGGTGACCGCGGGCACGTCGTTCGCCCAGGTGGCCTCGATCAACGCGGTATCGAGGTCCTCCTGGGACAGCTCTTCGGCGGGTGCCGTGCTCACGGAAGGAATCGTCTCAGCCGGCGGAACGGCGGCCGGCGTCGTGTCCGCACAGGCGGCGAGCAGCGCACCCAGCGCCAGCGTGACGAGCGGGAAGGAGACCGATGACCTCATGGGCCAAGCCTCTCGCGGTATCCAGCGGCGCAGCACCGTCGCTCGGCCATCGCGCGATAGCCGAAGGGATGATGCCGAGCGCGCCGCCTCCGCGTAATCTCGGCTCCCATGGACCAGGTGCGACGCGGTGTGCTCGGTGCCGTCGGCGGCCTCGACCGGTGGCTCGCAGGCGTCACCGCCGTCTTCGTCCTCGCCGCCACCGTCCGGTACATCGATCGCCACGATCCCGGCCCGGTGCTGGCTGCCGCGGTCGTGCTCACCATCGCGGTGGTGTGGTGGGCCGCGCGTCATCCCCGCCGGCCTGCCGTCGACGCGGCCTTCGCCATGGTCGTCGTGGCCCTCTGGGCGGGCCTGACCTTCGCTGCCCCCTCCTTCGCCTGGGTCGCCGTGCCCCTGGCGTTCATCGTCTTGCGGTCACTGCCGCAACCGTCGGGCGGCGCGGTGGTCCTGGCGATGGCCCTCGTCGTCGTCATCGCCGGATCGCGTTTGAGCGACCGTTTCGACCCCACGCTGATCGTCGGACCGCTGGGCCTCGCGGGCATCGCCGTCGCCGCATATCACGGGCTGCAGCGTGAGTCCGAACGCCGACAGTCGCTCCTCGACGAGCTCACCGCGGCGCAGGAGCTCCTGGTCGCCGAGCAACGCACCGTCGGAGCGTTGCGCGAGCGCACCCGCCTGGCGCGCGAGATCCACGACTCGGTGGGACAGGGCCTCTCCAGCATCGTGTTGCTGCTCGACGCGGCACGCCGGTCCTGGGAGAGCGACCCGGATCGTGCCCGCGAGAACGTCACGATGGCCGAGGGCAGTGCGCGGCACGAGCTCGTCGAGGTGCGGCGCGTGATCGGCGACCTCGCACCAGCCGCTATCCACACGGGCGAGCAGCTGGTCGGCGCGATCGACGCACTGCTGCGCCGCGACGCGCCCCCGGAGATCGAGGTCGAGCTGCGGGTCGACGGCGACCGCGAGTCGCTGGCGCCAGGCGTCGTCCACACGGTGCTCGCCACCGTGCGGGGCGCCGTCGCCAACAGCGTCGAACACGCGCGGGCGTCGAGGATCGTCGTGACGCTGGTCTTCCACCCCGGCCGGCTCACCCTGGACGTGCACGACGACGGGCGCGGCTTCGATCCCGCAGGCGTCGGGTCGGCGGGGGAGCGCGGCCGCGGCCTCGGCGGCCTGCGATCCCGGGCTGAAGAAGGCGGCGGTGAGGTCATGATCGAGTCCACCGTCGGCGAGGGCACCACGGTGAGCCTGCACCTGCCGCTCGAGGAGGACGCATGATCCGGATCGTGCTCGTCGACGACCATCCCGTGGTCCGGGCCGGAGTGCGGGCGCTGCTCGACGGCGAACCGGGGCTCTCGGTCGTCGGTGAGGCGGGCGATGCATCATCGGCGATACGTCTGATCGACACCGCCGCACCCGATGTCGTGGTCGTCGACCTCAACCTCGGGGCTGGGGACGACGGCATCGAGCTGACGCGCGCCGTACGCGCTCGCGTGCCCGCACCCGAGGTGCTGATCCTCACGACCTACGACACCGAGGCCGATGTCGTCCGCTCGCTCGACGCGGGAGCCCGCGGCTATCTGCTCAAGGACGTCCCTGCCGACGAGCTGTTCTCGGCGATCAGGCGCACGGCGCGCGGCGAACCGGTGCTGGCGGCGCAAGCGGCAGCCACCTTGGTGCGCCGGTCCACGGCCCCCGAGGGAGCCGTCACCGAACGTGAGGTCGAGGTGCTGGAGCTCCTCGCGCGCGGATCGTCCAATCGTGATCTCGCCCGCGCGCTCTTCATCTCCGAGGCCACGGTCAAGTCCCACCTCGCGCACCTCTACACGAAGCTCGGGGTCGACAGCCGAGCCGCAGCGGTCTCCGTGGCGATCGAGCGTCGGATCATCAGGCACCGCGGCTGACCTATTCCCGCGCGATGCCGCGAGAAAGGTCACCACCGGCCACCGTGCCGTCTGCCGCGGCGCGAGCTAGCGTCGCAGACATGGCTTCTGTACCCACCATCACGCTCAACAACGGGGTCGAGATCCCCCAGCTCGGATTCGGCACCTATCAGGTCCCGCCCGAGGACACCAAGGCCCGCGTGCTCGATGCCTTCGAGGCCGGCTACCGCCACATCGACACCGCACAGATGTACGGCAACGAGGAGGGCGTCGGCGAGGCCGTCACCGCATCCGGTCTGGCCCGCGACGATGTCTTCGTGACCAGCAAGCTCAATAACAACAATCACGAGCCTGATCGCGTGCACGCCTCGCTGGACGAGTCGCTGGAGAAGCTGGGCCTCGAACGCCTCGACCTCTTCCTGATCCACTGGCCGCTGCCGGGCATCGACATCGACTTCGTCGACACCTGGAAGGCCATGGAGGAGGCTTACCGCGCGGGCAAGACGCGCGCCATCGGCGTCTCCAACTTCCAGGCGCACCATCTTCGCCGGCTGATCGGCGAGACCACGATCATCCCGGCGGTCAACCAGATCGAGGTGCACCCCTTCCTCACGCAGGACGACCTGCGGGCCGTCAACGCCGAGCACGAGGTCGCCACGGAGGCGTGGTCGCCGCTCGCGCAGGGTCAGGTCTTCGAGAACGAGGCGATCAACGCCATCGCCGAGAGCATCGGTCGGGCGCCCGCGCAGGTCGTGCTCCGTTGGGCGATCCAGCGCGGCGACATCGTGTTCCCGAAGGCGTCCTCGCCCGAGCGGGTCGCACAGAACTTCGACCTGTTCGGCTTCGAGCTCTCCGATGCCGATATGGCCTCCATCTCGGCCCTGAACGAGGACCGTCGCGTAGGCCCCGATCCGGACACCTTCAACTACGTCCCGTAGGAGATCCCTCGCCTTGGACCGAGATGTGCTCCCCGATCGTCAACCCACGCCTAGCCCGGGTGACGAATGGGGAGCACATCTCGGTTCTGGCCGGGTCAGGGCAGGGTGAGGACCTCCGCGCCGTCGTCGGTGACGAGGAGGGTGTGCTCGAACTGGGCGGTGCGGCGGTGGTCGCGGGTGACCGCGGTCCACCCGTCGTCCCAGAGGTCCCACTCGATGGTCCCGAGCGTCAGCATCGGCTCGATCGTGAACGTCATGCCGGGGACGATCAGGGTGTCGGCGCTCGGATCGTCGTAGTGCGGCACGATGAGCCCGTCGTGGAAGGCCGGTCCCACTCCGTGCCCGGTGAAGTCACGCACGACGCCGTACCCGAAGCGGCGCGCGTACGCCTCGATCACGCGGCCGATCACGTTCAGCTGACGACCCGGGCGCACCGCGTTGATCGCGCGTCGCAGCGACTCTCGCGTGCGCTCCACCAGCAGTCGCGACTCCTCGTCGACCTCCCCGACGAGGTAGGTCTTGTTGGTGTCGCCGTGGACGCCGCCGATATAGGCCGTGATGTCGATATTGACGATGTCGCCGTCGGCGAGTGGCCGGTCGTCGGGGATCCCGTGGCAGATCACCTCGTTGATGCTGCTGCACAGGCTCTTGGGATAGCCGCGGTAGCCGAGGGTCGACGGGTAGGCGCTGTGGTCGAGCAGGAACTCGTGGCCGACGCGATCCAGCTCGTCGGTGGTCACGCCCGGCGCGATCGCGACCTCGACCGCGTCGAGGGCCTGTGCGGCGATCCTTCCCGCGACGCGCATGGCCTCGATCATCTCGGCATCGCGCACCGAGGGCCCGCGATAGGGGAGCGGCGCGGCCTGGCCGACGTATTCAGGCAGGTCGATGGACGAGGGGACCGGCCGCTGAGGCGAGACATGTCCGGGCAGGATCGAGGGAGCGAGCACCGGGCGATCCTATCGGGCACGTCATCGGCGAGAATGGTCCGCGATCGCCGACGAAAGGTCCCGTATGCCGCAGGCCGACGCTCTCACCGCCCGTGAGCGGGTCCGCCGCCTCGTCGACTCCGGTGCCTTCCAGCGCGTGATCGTCGTGCTGATCGTCCTGAACGCCGCCGCTCTGGGCCTGGAGACCTCACCGGAGATCATGGAGCGTTGGGGCGGCATCGTCGACAGCGTCGCCTGGCTGACGGTCGGGGTCTTCGTCGTCGAGATCGGCCTGCGGATCTTCGCCCACCGGGCTGACTTCTTCCGCGATCCGTGGAGCCTGTTCGACCTCTTCGTCGTGGCGATAGCGCTGATCCCGGACTCCGGGGCCTTCGGCGTCCTGCGCGTGCTGCGGGTCCTCCGGGTTCTGCGGCTGCTGTCGACCGTGCGATCCATGCGACGCGTCGTCGGCGCCCTCATCGCCACCATCCCGGGCATGCTGTCGGTCGGGACGCTGCTGATCATGATCCTCTACATCGCGGCGGTGATGGCGACGCAGATGTTCGGCGGGGTGGCTCCCGAGGCCTTCGGGTCGCTACCGCGGGCCCTCGTCTCGATGTTCCAGATCATGACCGTCGACAACTGGACCGTGGTGATCGGTCCGGTGGTCGAGGTGTACCCCTGGGCCTGGCTCTTCTTCATCGGCTATCTGCTGATCACCGCGTATGTGGTGTTGAACCTGTTCATCGCCGTCGCTGTGGAGGCCTTGGACCACCAGCGCGGCGACGAGCCCGATGAGACGACGGTGGCCATCACCGAGCTCCGCGACGAGGTCCACCGTCTGCGCGAGCGACTCGACTCCTCGTCCGGCGACCGCAGCGACGATGCGGCACGATGAGCCCATGAACGACGTGAAGCCCCAGTACTACTACTGCGTCAAGCACCATCGGGTCGAGGGCGAGGACGGCTGCCGCGCGATCGACCGGCTCGGCCCCTATGACACGCGAGAAGAGGCCGAGCGCGCCCTCGAGACCGCCGAGGCCCGTAACGAGGAATGGGACAACGACCCGGTCTGGAACGATCCCGAGGACGACTGACCCCGAGGGCCCTCCGGGCGCGACTTTCGCCGGGCTGTGGCCCCTGGTCGCGTCGCCGCGGGGCCACAACCCGGCAAAAGGTGAACCGGAGCCTCTGTCAGCTGTCGAAGGAGTGCTCGGCGGCCGGGAACGTGCCGCTGGCGACATCGTCCGCGTACTCACGCGCGGCCTCGAGCATCACACCGTGCAGATCCGCGTACTTCTTGACGAATCGCGGCGCACGCCCCGTGTTGAGGCCCATCGCGTCCTGCCAGACGAGGACCTGCGCATCGCAGCCCGCTCCGGCGCCGATGCCGATCGTCGGGATCGTGAGCTCGGCGGTGACCTGTTGGGCGATCGGGGCGGGCACCATCTCCATGACCACCGAGAAGGCGCCGGCCTCCTGCACGGCGTGGGCGTCGGCGAGCAGTCGTTCGGCCGCCTCCCCGCGTCCCTGGACCCGGTAGCCGCCGAGGGCGTGCTCGGACTGCGGCGTGAACCCGATGTGGGCCATCACCGGCACGCCCCCCTCGGTCAGCTTGGAGATCTGGGGCGCCATCTCCGCACCCCCCTCGAGCTTGACCGCCTGCACGCCGGCCTCCTTCAAGAACCGGACCGCGGTGTCATAGGCCTGCTCGGGTGAGCGCTGGAAGGATCCGAAGGGCAGATCTCCGACGACGAGCGCACGCGGCGCGGACCGTGCCACGGCACGGGCGAGCGGGATCAGCTCGTCGACCGTGACCGGCAAGGACGTCGGATTGGCGAAGACATTGTTGGACGCCGAGTCGCCGACGAGGAGCACGGGGATGCCGGCCTCGTCGAAGACACTCGCCGCGCCTTGGTCGTACGCGGTCAGCATCGCCCAGCGATGTCCTTCGGCCTTCCACTTCTGAAGATGGTGCGTGCGCACCTTCTTGACCGATGGGTCGGTGGTGGGTCCGCCGCCGTAGGGCGAGGGCTCCTCGGCAGGGGTCAGTGCGGTGTTCATCTGGTGATCTCCTTCTCGCGGCCCCGGGCGGGGTCCACGGACGAGATTCAGACTACAAGTCCTCGCGCCACCGGTTGGTGATGGGGACGCGCCGGTCGCGACCGAAGTTGCGGCGGCTGATCTTCGGTCCCGGCGGGTACTGACGGCGCTTGTACTCGGCGCGATCCACGAGCGTCACGACACGCTGCACGAGTTCTGGGGCGAAGCCCTCGGCCACGACGGCACCGGCCCCGAGGTCGCGCTCGACATAGGCGTCCAGGATGGCGTCGAGCACGTCGTACTCGGGCAGCGAGTCGGTGTCGAGCTGGCCGGGGCGCAGCTCGGCCGAGGGTGGCTTGCTGATGGCGTTCTCGGGGATAGGCGGCGTCTCACCGCGCGACTCGGCATAGGCATTGCGCCACCTCGACACCTCCCAGACGAGGGTCTTGGGCAGGTCCTTGATCGGCGCGTAGCCGCCGACCGCGTCGCCGTAGATGGTCGAGTAGCCCGTGGCGAGCTCCGACTTGTTGCCGCAGGCCAGCACTAGGTGGCCGTGCTGATTGGACAGTCCCATCCAGATGACCGCCCGGATGCGCGCCTGCAGATTCTCCTCGGCGAGCCCGTCGAGGTGGAGGGCCGCCTGATAGGCGTCGAAGATCGGCGCGATGGCGACGGTGTCGAGCGCGAGGCCGGTGCGGCGGGCGAGCTCCTCGGCATCGGACCGGGAGTGATCGGTCGACCACTCGCTGGGATTGGAGACGCCGAAGACCCGGTCCGGGCCGAGGGCGTCGACCGCGATCGCGCCCACGAGGGTGGAGTCGATGCCGCCCGACAACCCCATCAGCACGGAACGGAAGCCGTTCTTGTCCACATAGTCGCGTAGGCCCAGGACGATCGCCCAGTAGCGTTCGCCGACGTCGTCCCAGCGTTCGGCGACTGTGGGCGCGATCGGCTCATAGGGGGCGACGGGATCGCTGCCGATGATGGAGCGCTCGACCAGCAGGCCGTGGAAGCGGGTGCCCGGCTCGGGCATGGGGGCGGTCGCCGCCGGCAGGTCCAGATCGACCACGAGCAGCTCGGTCTCGAACTGCGCCGCGCGGGCCACGAGCTCGCCGGCGGCATCGACCACGAGGGAGTCGCCGTCGAAGACGAGCTCGTCCTGACCGCCGACGAGGTTGACATAGGCCAGGGCGCACTCACCCTCCCGCGCCCGGCGCGCGCACAGATCGAGCCGCGCGTCGTCCTTCGCCGCCTCGTAGGGGGAGCCGTTGAGCACGACCAGCAGTCCGGCCTCGGCGGCCTTCGCGGCGGCCGAGGGTCCGTCCTGCCAGATGTCCTCGCAGATCGCGAGCGCGATGTCGACGCCGCCCACCTGCACGATCTGGGTCTCGTCGCCCGGGACGAAGTTGCGGAACTCGTCGAACACGCCGTAGTTGGGAAGGTGGTGCTTGTCGTACCGGGTCACGACCCGGCCGCCGGTGATGACCGAGGCGGAGTTGGTGGGAGCGTTCTTCGGGATGCCGAGCCGGTCGGGCATCGCCTCCAGCTCCCGCGGCTTGGCGCTGTCGAGGTGCCCGAGGATGACGACCAGCTCGCCGAGCCCCTCGTCGACGAGGCGTCCGGGCAGCGCGGCGAGGGCCTCCTGGGAGCGGTGGATGAACGACAGGCGTCCGGCGAGGTCCTCGACCGGGTAACCGGTGAGCGCCATCTCGGGGAAGACGACGACGTGGGCACCACGGGCGGCGGCCTCCCGCGCGGTGCTCACGATGATCTCGGCATTGCCGTCGATATCGCCGACGGTGGGATTGACCTGAGCGAGGGCGAGACGCAGTTGGGGCACGACACCAGCCTAGGGCTCCCCCAGCGAGGGCGGTGACCTACGCACGTCTCCACTCCATGGGCGGTGGGATAGGCACGTCTCGAGCACACGAAGAGGTGCCTATCGCACCGCTGGCCTGCGGGAGGGGTGCGTAAGTCACCGCCCCGCGGGGGTGAGGAGAGGATGCGGGTGCCGGCAGCGCGCCCGAGGCCGTGGCCCACCCCTAGACTGGCCGCATGGGTAAGCAGGAGGAGTTCGTACTGCGGGCGCTCGAGGAGCGCGACGTGCGTTTTGTGCGCTTGTGGTTCACCGATGTGCTCGGCTCGCTCAAGTCGGTGGCGATCGCCCCGGCCGAGCTGGAGGGCGCCTTCGGCGAGGGCATCGGCTTCGATGGCTCGGCCATCGAGGGCTTCGCCCGCGTGCACGAGGCCGACATGCTCGCCAAGCCCGACCCGTCGACCTTCCAGATCCTGCCGTGGCGCGGCGAGACACCGGCCACCGCGCGCATGTTCTGCGACATCCTGATGCCCGACGGCAGTTCCTCGTACGCCGACCCGCGCCACGTGCTCAAGCGCGCGCTCGGCAAGGCGGCCGATGCCGGCTTCACGTTCTACACCCACCCCGAGATCGAGTTCTTCCTGCTCAAGGGCAAGCCCGGCCGCGGGGAGCAGCCGGTGCCCGTCGACGACAGCGGCTACTTCGACCACACCGCGCAGGGCGGCGGCCAGGACTTCCGGCGCGAGGTCATCACGATGCTCGAGTCGATGGGCATCTCGGTCGAGTTCAGCCACCATGAGGGCGGACCCGGGCAGCAGGAGATTGACCTGCGGTACGCCGACGCGCTCTCCACGGCCGACAACATCATGACCTTCCGCACCGTCGTCCGCGAGGTCGCCTTGAGTCAGGGCAAGTGGGCCTCGTTCATGCCCAAGCCGTTCTCGGAGCATCCCGGGTCGGGCATGCACACCCACGTCTCGCTCTTCGAGGGCGACGAGAACGCCTTCTACGAGGCGGGCGCGGAGTACCAGCTGAGCAAGACCGGCCGCCAGTTCATCGCCGGAGTCCTGGAGCACACGCCCGAGATCACCGCCGTCACGAACCAGTGGGTCAACTCCTACAAGCGACTCGCGTGGGGCGGTGAGGCGCCGAGCTACGTGTGCTGGGGGCACAACAACCGGTCCGCGCTGGTGCGCGTCCCGATGTACAAGCCGCACAAGAGCGGCTCGGCGCGCATCGAGCTGCGCGCGGTCGACTCGGCGTGCAACCCGTACCTCGCGTTCGCGCTCATCCTCGCGGCGGGCCTCAAGGGGATCGAGGGAGGCTACGAGCTGCCGCCGGAGGCGGAGGACAATGTGTGGTCGCTCAGCGAGAACGAGCGCAAGGCTCTCGGCATCTCGCCGCTGCCGCGCAATCTCGACGAGGCGATCCGCGTCATGGAGACCAGCGAGCTGGTCGCCGAGACGCTCGGCGAGCACGTCTTCGACTTCTTCCTGCGCAACAAGCGCGCGGAATGGCAGGACTACCGCTCGCAGGTGACCCAGTTCGAGATCGACCGCCTCATGCCGATCGTCTGACGCCGTGGAACTGTCTCGTCTCGG
The DNA here is from genome assembly GCF_007421815.1 of Aeromicrobium piscarium. GTDB lineage: Bacteria > Actinomycetota > Actinomycetes > Propionibacteriales > Nocardioidaceae > Aeromicrobium > Aeromicrobium piscarium. The sequence continues at coordinate 145,735 of NZ_VLNT01000007.1, forward strand.
ATTCCGCTCGCCGGAGGCGGCCGCCGCGCGGCTCGCGGAGATCGACGGGTGCCCCGACGACCTCGTCGAGCAGGTCGCGCAGGTCGCCGATCCCGACACCTGCCTGGCCTCGCTCGCTAGGATCGCCGAGCACATCGACGGCGGCGCTCCCGCGCTGGTGGCGCTGCTGAGCGGTGACGAGGAACTGCGTTTGCGCCTGCTGGTCGTGCTCGGCACCAGCGAGGCCCTGGGCGACTTTCTCGCCCGCCATCCCGAGTACGTCACCGACCTCGCCGAGGGTGAACTGCTGACCCGGCCCGCGACCATCGACGAGTACCGAGTATGGATGCGCACGGCCACGGACGCCGACGAGCTGCGCGTGCAATACCACCGGGCGCTGCTGCGCATCGCCGCGCGTGATCTGACGGCACTCACGAGCTTCGCCGAGTCTTCCGGAGAGTTGGCCGATCTCGCCATCGCCACCCTGGACGGCGCGTTGGCGATCGTCCAGGGCGAGGAGGAGAAGTCCGAGCTGACCAGGCTGTCCATCATGGCGATGGGCAAGACCGGCGGCCACGAGCTCAACTACGTCAGCGATGTCGACGTCATCTTCGTGTACGAGGCGGCCGAGGACGCCGACGACAACGCCGCCCTCGTCGTCGCCACGCGGATGGCCTCGGCGGTCATGCGGATGTGCCGCGAGCACACGCCGGAGGGCACCATCTGGGAGGTCGACGCCAACCTGCGGCCCGAGGGCAAGAACGGCCCGCTCGTGCGCTCGCTCGGCAGTCACGTCGCCTACTACGAGAAGTGGGCGAGCACCTGGGAGTTCCAGGCCCTGCTCAAGGCCCGCTACGCGGCCGGCGACGCCGAGCTGGCGCAGCGGTATCTCGACGAGCTGGAACCGATGGTGTGGTTCGCCAGCACGCGCCCGAACTTCGTCTCCGATGTGCGTTCGATGCGCAAGCGCGTCGTGGACAACATCCCGCACACCGAGCGCGAGCGGCAGCTCAAGCTCGGCCGCGGGGGACTCCGCGATGTCGAGTTCGCGGTGCAGATGCTGCAGCTCGTGCACGGCCGCGCTGACCCGTCCGTGCGCGACCGCACGACCGTGCTCGCCCTGCACGCGCTGACCGAGGGCGGCTATGTCGGGCGCCGCGACGGCGCGGCGCTGGAGGAGGCCTACGAGTTCCTGCGCACGCTGGAACACCGCATCCAGCTGTTCCGTCTCCGCCGCACCCACATCGTGCCCGAGGACTCCGAGGATCTGCGACGGATCGGGCGCAGCATGGGGTACCGGCAGAACCCGGTCGACAGCCTGACCAAGGAATGGCAGGCGCACCGCCGGGTCGTCAGCCGGCTGCACGAGAAGCTGTTCTACCGTCCGCTGCTCGACGCGGTGGCGAGCCTGCCGACGGAGGGCTTGCGGCTGACGCAGCTCGCCGCGGAGCAGCGGCTCGCGGCACTCGGCTTCGCCGATCCCGCGGGCGCGATGAAGCACATCGAGGCGCTCACGTCCGGGGTGTCGCGTCGTGCGGCGATCCAGCAGTCGCTGCTCCCGGCGATGCTCTCGTGGTTCGCCGAGTCGCCCGACCCCGACTCGGGACTGCTGGCGTTCCGCTCGATCTCCGAGGAGCTCGGGGAATCGCACTGGTACCTGCGCAAGCTCCGCGACGAAGGTGTGGCAGCCGAGCAGCTCGCCAGCCTGCTGTCGTCGAGCACCTATGTCACCCAGCTGATCACGCGGGCTCCCGATGTGGTCGCGCTCCTCGGCGACGACAGCGAGCTCGTCCCGCACGACCTGGACCGGCTGTCCACCGAGATGGCCCTCGCGGCCAAGCGGCACGACGTCCCCGATGACGCGATCAAGGCGATCCGCCGGGTGCGTCGCCGTGAGCTCGCCCGGGTCTCGATGGCCGATGTGCTCCGGATGCTCGATGTCGTCGCGGTGGGTGAGGCGCTCACCGCCATCAACACGGCGACCCTGCAGGCGGCGCTCGATGTGGCGATGGCGGCCTATGAGCAGCAGAAGGGCCCGGTCACGGTCCGCATGGCGGTCGTCCTGATGGGCCGCCTCGGCGGTTTCGAGGCCGGCTACGGCTCGGACGCCGATGTCATGTTCGTCCACGAGCCGTTGGAGGGTGCGGCCGACTCCGACGCGACCGCCTGTGCCACCTGGGTCGCTCAGACACTCCGTCAGCAGTTGGCGGTGGCCGGGGCGGAGCCGCCGCTGCAGGTCGACGCCGATCTGCGGCCCGAGGGCAAGAACGGTCCGCTGGTCCGGTCGCTGGCCTCCTATGCCGCCTACTACGCCAAGTGGTCAGACACCTGGGAGGCGCAGGCGCTGCTGCGGGCCACCGCGGGTGTCGGCGATGCGGACCTCTGCCGGCGGTACACCGAGCTCATCGATCCCTTGCGCTACCCCGAGGACGGTCTCAGCGAGCGCGAGATCCGCGAGATCCGCAGGATCAAGGCGCGGGTGGACGCCGAGCGGCTGCCCCGCGGCGCCAATCCGAACACCCACCTGAAGCTCGGTCGTGGCGGCCTCGCCGATATCGAATGGACGGCTCAGCTCCTGCAGCTCGAGCACGCCGGTCGCCTGCCGTCGTTGCGGACGACGCGGACGATCGCGGCGATCGACGCGGCCGCGGAGGAGGGCCTGCTGGAGCGCGAGGACGCGGACACCCTCATCGAGGCATGGACGATGGTCAGCCGGATCCGCAACGGCGTCGTGCTCATGCGCGCCAAGGGCGCGGAGTCGATGGTCGAGGCCAACGACGATCGGGCCCGGCTGGCTCACCTCATCGGCGACGGCGCGGACCGTTCCGAGGAGCTCGTGGACCAGTACCGCAAGATCACCCGGCAGGCTCGCAAGATCGTCGAGAAGGTGTTCTGGGAGTGAGCTCGATCGATGCCGACACCGCGCGGCAGGTGCTGGACGCACAGCCCTTCAGCCGAATGGTCGGCACCCGGCTCGCCGCGGTGTCCGAGACGACGGTGACGCTCGAACTCGAGCCCCGCGAGGATCTGCTGCAGCAGTACGGCTTCGTACACGGGGGAGTGCTGGCCTATCTCGCCGACAATGCGCTCACCTATGCCGGGGCCCTCGGCCTCGGGCCGAGTGTGCTCACCAGCGGCATGACCCTCGACTACGTGGCCCCGGCCCGTGCCGAGGGTGTGCTGCGAGCGGTGGGCACGCTGGTGTCCGCTGGTCGTACGAAGGCCACGGTTCGCTGCGATATCACGCAGGACGACCGCCTGGTCGCCACCGCCCTCGGCACCATCCTCGCCACCCGCCGCGACGCGTGAGGGTCAGCCGTCGCGGAGATCATGCTTGCGGGCGTGGTCTCGACTCGGCCGTCGTCCGTCGCTCGGGTCCCGCGGTGGTCGAGTAGCCGAAGGCCGTTCACGGCCGGCGCGCATCGAGGCCACTGTTGCGGGTGTGGTTTCGATACGCTTCCTCGTTCCTCGGTCGCTACTCAACCACCGACTGGCCCGCACTCGGTGGTCAGCGGGTGAAGGTGAGCTGGCGGACGTCGAGATAGCCGCTGGCGAACCCGGCCTCGGAGTAGGCGAGGTAGAACTCCCACATCCGGCGGAAGGTCTCGTCGAATCCGTCGGTACGGATCGTGTCCCAGTTGGTCGTGAAGCGTTCGCGCCAGAGCCGCAGGGTACGGGCGTAATCGGGCTGGAGGCTGTGCTGGGTGACCAGACGCAGTCGGGTCTGCTGCCCGGTGACCTGCTCGATCGCCTCGACCGACGGGATCAGGCCGCCGGGGAACACGTACTTCTGGATCCAGCCGAACGAGCGGCGGGTCGCGAGCATGCGCTGATGGGGCATGAGGATCGCTTGGATCGCGACCCGGCCACCGGGTGCCAGCCGGGCGTCGAGTGTGCGGAAGTAGGTCGGCCAGTACTCCTCGCCCACGGCCTCGATCATCTCCACGCTCACGATCGCGTCATAGGAGCCGTCGACCTCGCGATAGTCCTGGATGCGCACCTCGATCCGATCGGACAGCTCCGCCTCCTCGATCCGCTGCCGGGCGAGTTGAGCCTGCTCGTGGCTGAGCGTGATGGTCGTGACCTGAGCCCCGCGACGTGCCGCCCGGATCGCCAGTGCGCCCCAGCCCGTGCCGATCTCCAGTACGCGAGAGTCCTCGCCGACCCGGGCGGCGTCGAGGATGCGCTCCATCTTGCGCTCTTGCGCCGTCTCGAGGGACTCATCGGAGCGCTCGAAGGAGGCCGCCGAATAGGACATGGTCGGATCGAGGAAGTTCTCGAAGAGATGATTCGAGAGGTCGTAGTGGGCCTCGATATTGTTCCGCGAGCCGGCGGTGGTGTTGCGCTGCTGCTCCGGCAGGTTCTCGTCCACGAAGCGGCGGAAGCGCTGCAGCCATTCGGGAACCAGGCGGGTCAGCCGGCTGGCGAACGGGGTGAGCAGATCACCGAGGTCCGAGCCCGGCCCTGTGGTCCATTCGCCGGCCATGTACGCCTCGCCGAGGCCGATCTTGGTGTCCGTGCCGAGCCGGGCGAACAGAGCCTGCGGCCGGACCACGCGCAGCTCGGGGGAGCCGGATCCGCCCGCGCCCCAGACGGTGCCGTCGGGGAAGGTCACGCGCACCGGCAGCTGGCTCACGGACGTCCGCAGGATCGCGCGTGCGGCGGCGGCGCGGACGGGCGCTTTGGGGATGTGCGCGAGTGCGGGAAAGCGCGGACCGACGGTGATCGCAGTCATGAGACGACCTCCTGATGTGATTCCTGGTCCCGCGACGGGCGCGGGACGATGGGGAGACGTTTGAGCCACAGCACGATGCCGTGAACCCGGATGAGGGCGCTGACGCGCCAGGTCATGAGGGGATGAGTGAGCGCTGTGCGCAGTAGCTCACCGAGGGTGTAGGGGCGCAGCGTTCCGTGGAAGCCCGCACTGAACGGCGGCTCGCCCTCGCGGTGCAGCGTGATGGTGGTCGTGACCGTGGTCGGACCGATCCGGCAGCGCACCTCGTAGCGGCCCTGCAGGTCGTAGAAGGGCGAGACGTAGAAGTCCTTCTCGACCTCGGCTCGACCCTTCTCGTCGGGGAAGAGCACATAGGCATGCCGTTCGCCGTAGGTGTTGTGCACCTCGGCGACCACGCAGCGCACCGTGTGGGAGCGGCGATCGATCACCCAGTACACCGACAGCGGGTTGAAGACGTGCCCGAGGGAACGGGCGGCCGCGAGCATCAGGATGCGGTCGTCCCTCGCGTCGACCCCGTGCTCGGCCAGCAGCGCCCGGATATTGGCGGCGATCGTCGAGGATGGATCGCCGAGGTGGTCGCGCGTGCGGAAGGATGCGAGCGGCCGCAGCCAGCGGGGGAGGCGGGGCAGCTCGTCGACGTCGACGAGCCATTGGTACAGCCGGTGCCGCAAGGCGTGCCGTTTCGGGGTGCGGCGCACGTGGCTGACCTGCCCGATGACGAGCGCCGGAATCGTTCCGCTCACCACGACACCCCCACGTGCTCGGCAGCGGCGACGCCGGAGCGACAGCCGTCCTCGTGGAAGCCCCACCCGTGGTAGGCGCCCGCATAGGTGGTCACCGGCGTGGACAGCTCGCTCAGCCGGCCCTGAGCGGCGACGGATGAGGGCGTGTAGACCGGGTGGGTGTACGTCATCCGCGCGATCGTCGACCCCGGCGCCGGTCGGGTGCCGTCATTGAGGGTCACGAGATAGGGGCGCGACTCGTCGATGCCCTGCAGACGATTCATCCAATAGGTGACGACGGGGGGATGGTCGCCGCCCGAGCATCCGTCCATCCGGTAGTTCCATGCGGACTTCGCGTCCCGCGCGTCGGGGAGGACCGAGGAGTCGCGGTGCAAGGTCACCTCGTTGCGTGAATAGCCGAAGGCACCCAGGACGTCCTTCTCCTCGGGCGTGGGATCGGCGAGCAGGCTCAGTGCGTCATCGGCATGCGTGGCGATGACGACGCGGTCGACGTGGTCGACGCCGCGGTCGGTCGTGATGTCGGCGCCGCCGGCCGTCGGGCGGGCGATGGCGCGCACCGGCGTGCCGGCGGCACTGCCCTCCAGGCGGTCCACGATCGCGTCGACATAGGTCCGCGATCCGCCCTCGACGGTGAACCACTGCGGCGAGTCGCGCAACGACAGGAACCCGTGGTGGTGCAGGAAGGTGAAGAGATACCGGGCGGGGTAGTCCAGTGCGGTCGCGGTGCCCGACGACCAGACACAGGCGACCACCGGGATCGCATAGTGCTGGACGAAGTAGTCGCCGAAGCCGTGTCGGCTGAGGAAGGAGCCGTAGGTGAGGTCGTCATCGGTCTCCAGCAGAGCCAGGGCCGCGCGCTGGAAGCGCTTGACGTCGAGCAGCATCCGGACGAAGCGCGGGTCGACGAGCCGGCGTCGCTGCGCGAGGATGCCGCGAGCCCCTCGGCCACCGGCGTACTCCACGCCGCATCCCTCGCAGCGGATGCTCATCGACATCTCGGTGGGCTGCACCGCGATGCCCAGTTCGGTGAAGAGCCGCCGCAGCAGTGGATAGGTGCGGTCGTTGTGGACGATGAACCCGGTGTCCACACGGTCGGTGCCGACCGTGTGGGTGTGCGCGTGGCCGCCGAAGCGGTCGTCGGCCTCGTAGAGGGTCACGTCGTACCGATCGCGCAGCAGATAGGCGGCCGTCAGCCCCGATATCCCGGCGCCGACGACCGCGACCGTCTCCTTGCTCATATCGGGAGTTCGGAGACGGTCGCGGTACGGATGGGTCACACGGTCAAGTGTTCCCGATCGTCCTGCTCTGCGCGCGCTGCAGCGGCGGCGCGCTTGGCGCGGCGCAGTGCCTTGGACTCCGGGGAGTTGCCGACCTTGTACGGATCATCGGGCTTGTGCGAGAGCTTGTGCAGCTGGCGGGCGACGCTGCCGATCTGACGGCTGAGCCGGCCGGAGTTGTAGCGCAGGCCGTACTTGTCGACCAGGTGCTTCACGTCGACCGAGACCTCGCGGTAGCGGCGAGCGGGGATATCGGGGAACAGGTGGTGCTCGATCTGGTGGCTGAGATTGCCGGTCAGGACGTGGAACAGCGGCGTGCCCGAGATATTCGCCGAGCCGAGGATCTGGCGCAGGTACCACTGGCCGCGGGTCTCGTTCTTGGCGTCCTCCTCCTGGAAGGTCTCGACCTCGGCGGGGAAGTGCCCGCAGAAGATGACCAGGAAGGTCCAGATGTTGCGGATGATGTTGGCGACCACATTGGCGCCCAGGACCGCGAGCGGCACCCACCAGGCGGTGACGAAGGCGAGGGGCAGCGACAGCAGCGGGAAGAGCGCGTAGTCCTTGAACACCTGGCGGCGGATCTTGGCATACGCACGCTTCTTGCGGGCCTGGAACTCCTTCTTGGAGAGGCGCCCGGAGAGGTACTCGTCGAGCTCGACGCCGTGGTACATGACGCCCCACTCGAAGACGAGCATGAGGATGAAGGCCAGCGGCAGATTGAAGCGGTGGCTGGGATACCACGGCTGGTCGCTGTCGATGCGGAACATGTTGTAGCCGATGTCCCGGTCCATGCCGTGGATATTCGTGTACGTGTGGTGGATGTAGTTGTGGCCGTGCTTCCACTCGCTGGCGGGGGCCACGTTGTCCCACTCGTAGCGCTTGCCGTCGACCAGCGGATCGTTCATCCAGTCGTACTGGCCGTGCATGACATTGTGGCCGATCTCCATGTTCTCGATGATCTTGGCCAAGCCGAGCAGCACGATGCCGGCGACGAGCATCCCCACCCAGGCGAAGGTCGCGACCGGGAGCAGGAGTGGAAAGGAGAACAGCGTGATCCGGCCCAGCACCTCGAAGGATCGCTGGACCTTGATGACGCGACGGATGTAGTCGGCATCGGTCTGGCCGAGGTCGTCGAGCACGCGCTGGCGCACCTCATCGAGTTCGCGACCGAACTCCTCGAGCTGCTCATAGGACATGTAGTCCAGGCCGATGGTCGACGGGCGGGTGGGATCGTCCTCGGCGACGAGCGGCACGGGGGCCCGGTTGTGGTCGCTGGCGCTGAGCGGCTCGATCGGAGCGGGCTTGGTACGGCGTCGGAGCAGTTTCATCGGATTCCTCTCACAGATCGACGGCGACATCGCCGACGGGGATCTGGACACAGGGCTTGATGGTCTCGTCGGTATCGGCGCAGATCTCGCCACTGATGACGTGGCGGACGGCGCCGTGCAGCTTCTTGACCGCGCAGGTGTTGCAGACACCCATGCGACAGCCGTAGGCAGGGGAGAGACCGGCTGCTTCGGCCTGCTCCAGGATCGTGGTGCCGGTGTTCTCGGCGCGGGTGCCGCTGGCCTCGAAGGTGACCTCGCCGGTGGCGTCGGCGGCATCCAGGTCGACGGCGGGGACCTTGAAGTACTCCATCCGCAGCTGGTCGCTCGCGCCCAGCTCGGTGTAGGTGTCCCGGACGGTGGCGATGAGCCCGGCCGGACCGCAGACATAGGTCAGGGTGTCGGACGGATCGATGCCGAGGTGCTTGAGATGATCGACGGTGAAGCGCCCGGTGAGCTCGGCGCCCGCCTCCGGCTCACGCGTGTAGATGCGGACCATGCGGACATTCGGAGCACCGGCGAGGCGGTCGAGCTCGTCGCTGAACATCTCGTCGTCGCGGGAGCGGGCGTAGTGCACGAAGACGATCTCGCCGTCGTGCTCGCGGTCCAGCAGGGTCTTGAGCATGCTCATGACGGGGGTGATGCCCGAGCCGCCGCTGACCAGCAGGACGCGCTCGGGGACCTCGTCGGGCAGGACGAACTCGCCCTGGGCCTGCGACATGTAGATGATCGTGCGATCGGCGAGCCGGCCGCCGTGCAGGAACTGCGACACGAAGCCGTCGGGGTGGGCCTTGACCGAGACGCTGATGAGTCCGTCGCGGCGTTCGGCCGAGTCCGAGAGTGAGAAGCAACGCACGCGACGGGTGCCGTCGACCTCGACGCCGAACTCGACGTGCTGGCCCGGCGTGAAGCCCTTCCAGGCGCCATTGGGGCGCAGCCACACGGTGCTGGCCGCGCCGGTCTCGGCCTCCACGCGCACGACGCGCGCACGTACGGCATCGGCGGTCCACATCGGATGGAGGTACTCGAGGTAGTGGTCGACGGTGTGCGGCGACGTCAGGCGCGCGACCGGCGCTGAGGCCAAGATGCGGCGGACGGCTCCCACGGCGACTCCTCTCTGACAGCGGCGATGTCACGGTTGCGTGAACATCTGTTCACTCAACATACGGGGTCATGAGCACTGCTGGCAAGAAGACACACTGAGAAAGCCGTCACAGGTGTTCACTGAAGTGGACCGGTCGATGGTCGGCCGGGCATGGCGCGCGGCCGGATCGGCATTGGACGCAGACGTCCGGGGTTCTTAGGCTTACGCCATCCTCAGACCATCGATGGACGGGAGCGTGCGTTGACCTCTCCGGGAGTTCCGGCTGTGGCGCGCCACGACGGCGGTGACCTGTTCGATCTGGCCGGCCGCCTGGCGGGCGAGGTGGGCGCGCCCATCACGATCGAGGATCCGCAGACGGTGGTGCTCGCCTACTCCGTGGGATCGCAGGACGTCGATGAGGCCCGCGTGGGCACCATCCTCGGACGCCGGATCCCCGACCGCTATCGCACCGCGCTCGCCGAGGCCGGGGTCTTCGACCGGCTCGCCTCCTCCGACGAGGTCATCGTCGTCGAGCTGGATCGGTTGCGGATGGTGCCGCGCGCGGTGGTAGCGGTGCGCGACCGCGACGGGCGACTGCTGGGGTCGATCTGGGCGGCCGTGAGCGAGCCCCCGAGTCCTGGGCAGGTCGATGCGCTCCGAGCGGCGGTGCCGGCAGTGGCCCGTCGGCTCCGCCGGGCGCGGTATGCCGCCGAGCCCGACCGGCAGGTGCGAGCCGAGCTGCTCGAGGACCTCCTCACCGGAGACGCGCGGGCCGGGAGCCTCGTGCCGATGCTTGCCATGCGCGGTCCGTGGCGGGTCGCGGTGGTCCGTGGGGGAACGGAGTCGGGTCCCCGCCAGATCCATGCCGCGCTCGACGCCCATCTCGCCGCGATGGCCCCGTCTGCCCTGTGCGCGGCCCTCGGACGCGATGTCTACGCGCTGCTGAGCGCCCCCGATGCCATGCGCCTGCTGAACGACTTCGTCCTACGCTATGAGCGACGCGACCACGTCGCGGTCGGCATCGGATCGCTTGCGGAGCACGCGGAGCAGCTGTCCGCATCGCGGGCCGCGGCCGAGGACGTGGTGGAGAGCCTCTGGCGGCGGGGGCGCACGGGGACCGTCGCGACCTTGGAGGCCGCCTTCGCCGATGTGCTGGTCGACCGGGTCGCGCCCTTCCTGGCCGCCCATCGCGGGGCAAGCCCGCTGACCCGGCTGATCGACCACGACGAGCAGCACGACTCCGGCCTGGTCGACGTGGTCCGGGCAGTCTTGGAGTGCCAGGACATCGCTGGAGCCGCGCAGGCGCTGCACGTGCATCCGAACACCGTGCGTAACCGGCTGCGGCGCGCCGCGGAGCGCTGCGACGTGCGCCTCGACGACCCCGACACGAGACTGGCGCTCAGCATCGCCTTGCGGCTGCACGATCGGGACCGTCGCTCCGACGCCCCCTGACCGCTCCGGGTTGTCCGATCGCACAAGCGAGCCGCGGAACGATGGGCGTCAGCGCACTGACAGCCCGGGCCGCCGGCGGGGATGCTGAGGCCATGTCACAGCATCCCGATCAGGTCATCGTCGTCGGGGCGGGGATCGTCGGCCTCTCCACGGCGTGGTTCCTGCAGCAGCGAGGCGTCGAGGTCACGGTGGTGGAGCGCGACGCCGTCGCCGCCGGCTCGTCCTGGGGCAACGCCGGCTGGCTCGCTCCGGCCCTGACGATGCCGCTGCCCGATCCGGCGATCCTCTCCACGGGGGTGCGGGCGGCGTTGAGCCCCTCCTCGCCGGTGTACGTGCCCTTCGCGGTCGATCCCCGACTGTGGCGCTTCCTCGCCGGATTCCTCCGGCACTGCACGCCGCGCCGATGGCGGAGCGCCATGAGCGTGTTCAATGAGGCCAATGCCCAGGCCCTCGCCGCCTATGACGAAGTCCCCGGCGCGCCGACCAAGTCCGCTGAACCCTTCCTGGCCGCCTTCGACTCCGCTCAGGACCGTCAGGTGCTCGTGGACGAGTTCGCCCACGCGGGAGGGACGGTCGACTACGAGCTGCTGGACGCCGACGCCGTGCACCGGCTCGAACCGCTGCTCTCGCGGGAGGTCACCCACGGCATGCGGATCCATGACCAGCGCTTCATCAACCCCGGCGATTACATCGGCGCCCTCGCCGACGCGGTCATCGCCGCGGGCGGCTCGATCCGCACCGGTGCGGATGTCCAACGGATCCTCGATACCGGCAACGGCGCCGAGGTGCGCCTGGCGAGCGGTGAGTCGCTGCGCGCCGACCGGGTCGTGATCGCCAACGGCGCCTGGATGAGCGATCTCGCCCGGTCCTTCGGTGTCAAGGCGGTCGTCCAGGCCGGACGCGGCTACAGCTTCACGGTCCGTCCCTGGCGCGTGCCGTCAGGTCCGGTCTACTTCCCCGCACAGCGGGTGGCGTGCACGCCGCTGGGCGACGCCGCGGCGGGACTGCGGGTCGCGGGCATGATGGAGTTCCGCTCGCCCGATGCGCCGCTGGATCCGCGACGCATCGACGCCATCGTGGCGGCGGCGGGCCGGATGTTCGAGGGCGTCGACTGGTCCTCGCGGACCGATGAGTGGGTGGGCTCGCGTCCGTGCACTGCCGACGGCCTGCCGCTGGTCGGAGCGACCTCCTCGCCGAGGGTGTTCGTTGCCGGTGGGCACGGGATGTGGGGCGTGGCGCTGGGTCCCTTGACCGGCAGATTGCTGGCCGAGCAGATCACCACCGGGGTCGCTCCCGGCCTGCTGCGGGCCTTCGATCCGCTGCGATGAGCCCACTGCCCGCTCCACAGGCATCCGCGGAGGCGCTGATCGACCTGGAGGCCTACCGAGAGAATCTGCTGCGTATCGGCCACCTCGTGGGGTCCGCCGAGCTGATGGCCGTGCTCAAGGCCGATGCCTATGGCCACGGCATGGAGGCGTGTGCGCGGGTCCTGCCCGAAGCGGGGGTCACTTCCGCCGGGGTCGCGACACCGGCGGAAGCCCTGACCTTGCGGCGCAGCATGGCTGAGGGCAGCGTGATGTGCTGGTTGACGACTCCCGCCGACGATCTGGCGCCGGCGATCGCGGCCGGTGTCGAGCTGTCGGCCTCCGGGATCGCCGAGCTCGATCAGCTCGCCGACGCCGCCGGCAGGGCCGGCCGGCGGGCATCGGTCCATCTCAAGATCGACACCGGGATGAGCCGCGCCGGTGCGCCGCTCGGCCTGTGGCGCGACCTGGTGCGCGGGGCGCTGTCCTGGCAGGACCGCGGACGGATCGAGGTGGTCGGCATCTGGACCCATCTGGCGTGTGCCGACGACCCGACTGATCCACGTACCGACCGCCAGGCCGTCGTCTTCGACGAGGCGGTGGCTGAGGCCCGCGAGCTGGGGGCCGACCCGCGGTGGACGCATCTGGCGAACTCCGCCGCGGCGCTCTCGCGACCGGATCTGCGACGCGATCTCGTGCGGGTCGGGTTGGCCTCCTATGGTGTGAGCCCGCAGCCCGAGCACCGGTCGGCCGCGTCCTGGGGGCTGCGTCCGGTGATGACCGTGCGCGCCGTGGTCGCTCAGGTCAAGCGGCTGGCCGCGGGGGACCACGTGTCCTATGGGAACTCCTGGCGGGCCGACCGCCCCACGACGGTGGCGCTGGTGCCGGTCGGCTACGCCGACGGCATCCCTCGCCAGCTGTCGAATCGCGGCCGGGCGGCATTGCGGGGCCGCGTACACCGGATCATCGGACGCGTCTGCATGGATCAGCTGGTCCTGGACCTCGGCGACTCGACTGCCGAGCGTGGCGACGTGGTGACCTTGTTCGGTGCCGGCGAGGCCGCGCCGAGCGCCCAGGAATGGGCCGACGCAGCGGACACCATCGGCTACGACATCGTCAGCGGGGTACGCGGACGGATCGTCCGTCGCCAGCTGGGGTGACTCCGTCAGGCGGATCGGCCCTCCAGCCCACGGACGGAACCTTCGCTGCGCGGCACGCGCTGGCAGCCGGATGAGGTGAGCTCCACCGCCGCGGAGCTCACCCGTCGACTGCGCCCTGGCTCTCGATGAGTCCTACGGCGTGCCCGCCAAGGTGAGGGCGACGTCGATGATCATGTCCTCCTGGCCGCCGACGAGTCCTCGCTGGCCGCATTCGGTGAGGATGTCGCGAACGTCGACCCCGTAGCGCGCCGAGGCGTTCTCCGCGTGCCGTAGGAAGGAGGAGTAGACACCCGCATAGCCGAGGGTCAGCGTCTCCCGGTCGACCCGGACCGGTCGGTCCTGCAAGGGGCGGACGAGGTCATCGGCGGCGTCCTGCAGCCCGAAGAGGTCGCAGCGGTGCTCGAAGTCCGAGAGGTTCGCGACCGCGATGAAGGCCTCGATCGGGCAGTTCCCGGCCCCGGCGCCGTGCCCGGCGAGGGAGGCGTCGACGCGGAAGACGCCGTTCTGGACGGCGACGACGGAGTTCGCCACCGAGAGTGAGAGATTCTCGTGGGCGTGGATGCCGATCTCGGTGGCCGGGTCGAGCACGTCGCGATAGGCGCGGACGCGGGCCTCGACATCGGCCATGGTCAACCGTCCGCCGGAGTCGGTGATGTAGACGCAGTGGGCGCCGTAGGACTCCATCAGCTTGGCCTGCTCGGCCAGCTTCTCGGGCGGGGCCATGTGCGAGAGCATGAGGAAGCCCGAGACGTCCATGCCGATCTCGCGGGCTGCGGCGATGTGCTGGGCGGAGATATCGGCCTCGGTGCAGTGCGTGGCGATCCGCACGGAACGCACGCCCAGGTCCCAGGCGGTCTTCAGCTCGTGGATCGTGCCGACTCCGGGCAGCAGCAGCGTGGTGAGCCGGGCGTTACCGATCACCTCGGCGGCGGCCTCGATCCATGCCCAGTCGCTGTGCGATCCAGGCCCGTAGTTCAGGGACGATCCGGCGAGACCGTCGCCGTGGGCGACTTCGATCGCGTCGACTCCGGCGGCGTCGAGGGCCGCGACGATCCGTCGGACGTCGGCGGGATCGATGCGGTGGCGGACGGCGTGCATCCCGTCGCGCAGGGTGACGTCCTGGACGAAGATCGGCGAGCTCATCGGGCGACTCCCTGCTGTGAACGGATGGCGATCTGCTCCGCGACCTGGACGCCGGCGGAGGTCATGATGTCGAGATTGCCCGCATAGGCCGGTAGATAGTCGGCGGCCCCCTCGACCTCGAGGAAGACCGACACCTGATGTGTCGGGCGCCGGGCGCCCGGCTCGAGGAGGGTCTGGACAGGCTGGTCGGCGGGGACGGGGCTGACCTGCACCTGCTGTTTGAGCCGGTATCCCGGCACATAGGCGGCGACCGCGGCCACCATCGCCTCGACGGACGAGCGGATGCTCTCGGTCGGATCGCCGTCCTCGGCCCCGATGAGCGCGAAGACCGTGTCGCGCATGATGAGCGGCGGTTCGGCGGGGTTGAGGATGATGATCGCCTTGCCGCGGGTCGCGCCGCCGACCGAGACGATGGCCGACGAGGTGGTCTCGGTGAACTCGTCGATATTGGCGCGGGTGCCGGGTCCGGCGCTGCGGGAGGCGATCGAGGCGACGATCTCGGCGTAGCCGACATCGGCGACCTGGCTGATGGCCGCGACGATGGGAATCGTCGCCTGGCCGCCGCAGGTCACCATGTTGACATCGGGGGCGTCGAGGTGCTGCTCGAGGTTGACCGCCGGCACGACATACGGGCCGATCGCGGCAGGGGTGAGGTCGATCATGCGCTTGCCCGGCAGAGCCTCGGCGTTGGCGACGTGGGCCTTGGCGCTGGTCGCGTCGAAGACGATGTCGATCTGGTCGGCATCGGGCAGCGCGAGGAGCCCGGCCACGCCCTCGTGCGTGGTGGCCACGCCGTGGCGCCGGGCGCGGGCGAGCCCATCGGAGTCGGGGTCGATGCCGACCATCGCGCTCATCTCGAGGTGGTGCGAACGCAGCACCTTGATCATCAGGTCGGTGCCGATATTGCCCGATCCGATGACGGCGACCTTGGTTCTCTGCATGGTGGTCCTTACTGGGCGGAGGAGGGACTGAAGCCGATGGTGACCTCGCCGAGGCCGGAGAGCGTCGCGGTCACGGTGTCGCCGGGTCCGACGGCGTGCATGGGGCCGAGGGCGCCGGACAGGACGACCTCCCCGGCGCGGAGAGGCGCTCCGAGGCCGCGCACCTGGCGGGCCAGCCAGACGACGGCCTCGATCGGATCGCCGAGACAGGCGGTGCCGTCGCCGGAGGAGACCTCGGTGCCGTCGACCGTCATCCGCATCGTCACCTCGCGCGGCTCGACCTCGTCCAAGGAGCGGTGTCCGGTGCCGAGGACGTAGGCGCCCGCCGAGGCATTGTCGGCGACGGTGTCGCCGAAGGTGATGTCCCAGTTCGCGATCCGGCTCCCACAGATCTCGAGCGCGGGATGGACCCGGCCGATGGCGGCGCGGACCTGCGCGGCGTCCAGGGGCCCCTCGGCCAGATCGGCATCCAGAACGAAGGCCACCTCGGCCTCGACCTTGGGCTGCATGACCTGCGCGAAGTCGATCGTGGCGCCGTCGTCGTAGGCCATGTCCTCGAACAGCACACCGAAGTCGGGACGGTCCACACCGAGCTGGCGCTGGACCGCCGGGGAGGTCAGGCCGATCTTGCGCCCGACGACCGTCACACCGGCCGCGAGCCGGTCGGCGTTCACCAGCCGCTGCGTCGCGTACGCGGCCGAGATGTCGTCGCTGCCGATGAGATCGCGCACCGGGGTGGTGGGCCGGCCGGTGCGCAGCGCTCCGCGCAGTCGATCCGCCGCCTCGGCGATCCCGGTCGAGGGTGTGTTGTCCATGGAGCTCAGCCTGCTGGGCGGCGCCTCGGCGGGTCCATCTCGGCGTTCCACTCAGCGGTACGCTGAGCGCATGACGCACGAGCTGGACACGGTCCTGGGCAAGGTCATGGCGATCCTGGAGGCGTTCTCGGCCACCGAGACCCAGGTCAGCCTCGCCGAGCTCGCCCGGCGCACCGACCTGCCGAAGACCACCGTCCACCGGGTCGCCGGCGACATGACGCGGCACCGATTGCTCGAGCGGACCTCCGCGGGCTACCGGCTCTCGGGGACGCTCTTCGAGCTCGGGATGCGAGCGGCGGTGGAGCGCGGGCTGCTGGAGGTCGCCATGCCCTTCCTTCAGGACCTCTACGAGCGCACCCACGAGATGGTGCACCTCGGTGTGCTCGACGGCCACGAGGTGGTCTACGTGGCCAAGATCGGCGGCCACCGGCAGGCGCGCTCGCCGTCGCGGACCGGCGGCCGCATGCCGCTGCACTGCACCGCGATCGGCAAGGCCCTGCTGGCCTACGGCGATGCCGAGCTGCGGCGGAGCGTGCTGGAGTCCCCGTTGCCGCGCCGCACACCCCGGACCGTGGTGGCGCCCGGGCTGCTGGCGAGCCAGCTCGTGGCCGTGGTCGAGACCGGCGTGGCCTTTGAACGGGAGGAGTCGACGACGGGCCTGCTGTGCGTGGCCTCCGCGGTGCTCGATGTCGATGGGCGCGGCGCGGTCGCGGCGATCAGCGTCACGGGCCCTGTGGGCCGGTTCAGGCCCGAGGCCCATGTCTCCTCGGTGAAGGCGGCCGCCTCCGGGCTCGGCAGCGTGCTCGCTCGCCGGAGCGGGGAGGCGAGACCTCCCGCCTAGTGACGTGGGTGGGCGGTGACCTGCGCACCCCTCCCTCGGCGGGGCGGTGACCTGCGCACCCCTCCCTCGGCGGGGCGGTGACCTGCGCACCTCTCCCTCGGCGGGGCGGTGACCTGCGCACCTCTCGATCGAGTTGAGACGTGCGTAGCCCACCGCCCCGCTTGTGCAGAGGTGCGTCACTCACCGGGAGGTATCGGCCGGGCCGCTGCTGACGGAGGATGTGCTTTCGTGGCTGCTGGGGCAACCGCAGACGCACATCCTGCGTCGGCCGCTCACGAAGGATGTGCCTGGGTGGTCGCTATGGCAACCACGAAAGCACATCTTTCGTGCGGGCGAGCAGAGCCAAGCCCCGACACTCTCGCCGACGCTGTCGCAGGGCTATGCAGGGGCGGGGCCCGCGTACCAACCATCTACTGTGGGGGCATGTCCGATTCGGCCGCGCTTTCACGCCAGGAGCAGAAGGAGCGCACCCGTGCGGCCCTGCTCGATGCGGCGCTCGAATTGAGCCAGCGCAGCGGCTTCGCGCAGATCAGCCTGCGGCAGGTCGCTAAGGAGGCCGGGGTCGTGCCGGCGGCCTTCTACCGGCACTTCGCGTCGATGGACGATCTCGGGCTCGCTCTGGTCGAGCGATCCTTCGCCACGCTGCGGCGGATGATCCGCGATGCGCAGCGCGACCCGGATGTCTTCAACCGGATCATCGATGCCGCCGCGGACGTGCTGGTCGAGGCGGTCAAGGAGCACAAGGCACACTTCGCCTTCGTGGCTCGTGAGCGGGTCGGCGGGTCGGCCGCGGTGCGTGAGGCGATCGCCCACGAGCTCGACCTCTTCGTGTCCGAGCTCTCGGTGGTGCTCGCGCGGCTGCCCAATATCGAGAACTGGAGCAGCGACGACGTCCACATGGTGGCCCGGCTGTTCGTGCGCAATATGGTCGCGAATGCCGAGGAGGTCGTCGAGATGCCCGACGGACGGCCTGACCTGGAGGCGCAGATCAAGGAAGGCGCGCGCCGGCAGATGCGCCTCATCGTCCTCGGCTTCGAGAAGTGGCACAGCTGATACATCGCCCACCGGCCGGCCCCGACGCGCTGCGGGACGGATGCGCGCTGCGGGACCGATGATGATGCAGTGCGGTCGTCATGGCAGCCGGAAAGCATCATCGTCCGTCCGGCGTTCGCCGCGGGGACCGCTCCGAAGTGTCGGGACAACCCGATCGTCATCGGGCCTTCCCGTTCCTAGGGTTGAGACATGGCCGAGACCGTGACACCGCCGACGACAGCGCCGACCACTCTCGCGCCCCCACGGGGCGCCCGTCGGGTGCTGCTCGAGACCGCCTACGGCCTGAGCGCGATCGTGCTCGGCATCGTGGCGCTGGTGCTGGTGCTCTCCCTGACCGCACTCGGACTGGCGCTGATCGTGGTCGTCGGCGGGGTCCTCGTCCTGGCGCTGGCCGCCATCGTGGCGCGGGGCTTCGCCGCGGCAGAGCGGCAGCGGCTGCGGTCCATGCTGGGCCGTGAGGCGCCCACGCCCCGCTACCTGCGGTCCCGCCCGGACGACGGTCTCTGGCGCCGCTGCCTCACACCGCTGCGGGACCCGCAGACCTGGCTCGACATCGTCTGGGGCGTGATCGGCTGGATCACCGGGACCTTCGCCTTCGCTCTGACCGTCGTCTGGTGGGTCGGCGCGCTCGGCGGACTCACCTACTGGTTCTGGCAACGCTGGATCCCGGTCGACGATGAGGGAACCGGTCTGGCCGAGCTGCTCGGCCTCGGCGAGGGCCGCGCGGCCGAGAGCTGGCTGAACCTGGTGCTCGGCGTCCTGTTCCTGGTGACGCTGCCGCTGGCGGTCCGGGCCGGTGCGCTGCTGCACGCGAGCCTGGCTGCGGTGCTGCTGTGCAGTCGCGCCGAGCTGCAGGGCGAGGTCGCGCGCGCGGAGGACGGGCGTGCGGCCGCCCGCGACGCCGAGGCCGAGTCCCTGCGCCGGCTCGAACGGGACATCCACGACGGGCCGCAGCAGCGCCTGGTCCGGCTGACGATGGACCTCGGGCGCGCCAAGCGGCAGGTGTCGGAGGACCCGGAGCTGGCGGCGCAGCGGATCGACGACGCGCTCATGCAGGCGCGGGAGACCGTGGCCGAGCTGCGGTCGCTCTCGCGTGGCATCGCGCCGCCGCTTCTGGTCGACCGGGGCCTGTCGGCGGCGGTACGGGAGCTGGCGGTGCAGAGCATCGTGCCGGTGACCGTGACGACCCGGGCGGTGGACGGGCTGGCGCCGCACGTCGAGACCGCCGCCTATTTCGTCGTGGCCGAGGCGCTCGCCAATGTCGGCAAGCACAGTGGTGCGTCGTCCGCGAGCGTGACGGTGGCCGCGGACGGCGACGACCTCCTCGTCCGGGTCGAGGATGACGGCATCGGGGGAGCGCACCCGGCCAAGGGGCTCGGCCTGGCGGGGCTCCGGCAGCGGCTCGCGGCCGTCGACGGCGCCCTGGAGGTGTCCTCTCCCGAGGGCGGGCCGACGGCGGTCGTCGCGCGGATCCCCGTGGACCGCCGATGAGGATCGTGATCGCGGACGACTCGGTCCTGCTGCGCGAGGGGCTTCAGCTGGTCCTCGCCGACGCCGGCCACAAGGTCGTCGCCGCCGTCGGTGACGGACCCGCCTTCGTGACCGCGATGCTCGACGAGCGCCCGGACCTCGGGATCGTCGACGTCCGGATGCCCCCGAGCCACAGCGACGAGGGGTTGCGCGCGGCCGTGGAGGTGCGCCAGTCGCGTCCCGAGGCCCGACTGCTGGTGCTCTCGCAGTACGTCGAGTTGTCCTATGCCGACGAGCTGCTGGCCACGGGCGACGCGGGCGTCGGCTACCTGCTCAAGGACCGGGTCAGCGACCTCGACATGTTCTTCGAGGCACTTGCCAATGTGGCGGACGGGGGGACCGTTCTCGATCCGCTCGTGGTGCGTCAGCTGATGGGCCGCAACCACGACCCGCTGGCCGGTCTCACCCCGCGCGAGCGCGAGGTGCTCTCGGGCATGGCGGAGGGCAAGTCGAATGCGGCGATCGCCGCGGCGTTGTTCGTCTCGGTCGCTGCGGTCGAGAAGCACACCCAGCGGATCTTCGCCAAGCTCGACCTCTATCCCGATGACGACGCGGCGCATCGTCGGGTCAGCGCCGTCCTGCGGTTCCTGCGCTGACGGCGTACGCGACACACGAGGCACCTCCGCCCTGTGACCGGGGTCACTGGCGTGCGATAGTCATCGCATCGTCCTGCCTGCGAAGGAGTGCTCATGTCCGAGATCCAGACCGTCCGAGGGCCCGTCGACACCGCCGAACTCGGTGTCACCCTGATGCACGAGCATGTGTTCGTGCTGAGCCCGGAGATCCAGGCCAATTTCCCCGAGGAATGGGGGTCGGAATCCGAGCGGGTCGAGGACGCCGTCGCCAAGCTCCAGCGCGCGTACGACGCCGGGGTGCGGACGATCGTCGATCCGACCGTGATCGGGCTCGGGCGTTACATCCCGCGGATCCAGGAGATCGCGGCGAGGGTGCCGATCCAGCTCATCGTCGCGACGGGGGTCTACACCTATGAGGACGTGCCGCACTACTTCCACTACCGCGGACCGGCGCTGAACGACGCCGTCGGTGCCGAGGTGCCCGAGCCGATGGTGGACATGTTCCTCAGCGACATCCGCGAGGGCATCGCCGGTACCGGGGTCAAGGCCGGCATGCTCAAGTGCGCCATCGACGCCCCGGGCGCGACGCCCGGTGTCGAGCGGATCATGCGCGCGATCGCCGCGGCCCACCACCAGACGGGCACGCCAATCACCGTGCACACGCACCCCGACACCAAGGCAGGCCTGGAGGTCAAGCGGATCCTGTGCGACGAGGAGGGTGTCGATCCGCGGCGCATCGTGCTCGGACACAGCGGCGACACCACGGACGTGGACCACCTCGCCGAGCTGGCCGACCTGGGCTTCGTGCTGGGCATGGACCGCTTCGGCATCAACCTCGACACCACCTTCGAGGCCCGTGCCGACACCCTCATCGCGATGGTCGAGCGGGGGTACACCGACCAGATGGTGCTCTCCCAGGACGCCTCCTGCTATATCGACTGGGTCGATCCGGAGGTGATGGCCTTCCTGCCGCAGTGGCACTACACGCACCTGTTCGAGGACGTCTTCCCGTATGTGCTGGAGCGCGGGGTCACGCAGGAGCAGATCGACACGATGCTCAACGACGTGCCCCGTCGGTTCCTCGAGGGGCGGTGACCCGGTGTCCTTCAACCTGGCGACGATGCTGCGCGAGTCCGCTGTCGCGACCCCGGACAAGCCCCTCGTCCATATCGGTGACCAGTCGCTGACCTTCGCCCAGGTCGACGGGGCCTCGGGCCGGTTCGCGGCGACCTTGCTGGCCCGTGGCTTCGCTCCCGGCGAGGCGGTGGCCGTGCAGCTGCCGAATGTGCCGCAGTTCCTGA
Organism: Aeromicrobium piscarium; assembly: GCF_007421815.1. GTDB lineage: Bacteria > Actinomycetota > Actinomycetes > Propionibacteriales > Nocardioidaceae > Aeromicrobium > Aeromicrobium piscarium. The sequence goes on from NZ_VLNT01000007.1 coordinate 166,993, forward strand.
TCGCCTACTTCGGCATCCTCAAGTCCGGCCTGCGGATGGTGCCGCTGAACCCGCTGCTCACGCCCCGCGAGATCGCCTACTTCCTGTCCGACAGCGGGGCGCGGGCGCTGGTGACCTACGAGTCCTTCGCGGAGGCGGCGCTCGGCGGGGCGGCCGGTGTCGATCACGAGGTCGGCGTCTTCGTGGTCGGTGGTGAGGCGCAAGGTGCCGAGCCCTTCGAGCGACTCCTCGCCGAGGAGGACACCGGCGATATCCGGGCGATGTCGCCCGATGACACCGCGGTGATCCTCTACACGAGCGGCACCACGGGACAGCCCAAGGGCGCGGAGCTCACGCACTTCCAGCTCTATATGAACTGCACGGTGGCTGGGGAGCTGTTCGAGCTGCGTCCCGATGACGTGTCGATGGCGGTGCTGCCGCTGTTCCACGTCTTCGGGCTGTCGAGTGTCCTGAACATCTCGGTGCGGTTCGGCGCCTCGATGGTGCTGGTGCCGCGTTTCGAGGCGACAGCGGTGCTCGACGCGATCGAACGGCATCGGGTCACGATCTTCTCCGGTGTGCCGACGATGTACTTCGCCTTGCTGCAGGAGGAGGTGGCGGGTCGTGATCTGTCGAGCCTGCGTTCGGCGGTCTCGGGCGGGGCCTCGATCCCCGGCGAGGTGATCCGCGCCTTCGAGGAGAAGTTCCCCGGCGTGGTCGTCCTGGAGGGCTACGGCCTGTCGGAGACCGCGAGCACGACGACCTTCAATGTGAGCGCCGCCGAGCGTAAGGTGCTCTCGATCGGCAAGCCGATCTGGGGTGTGGAGGTCAGGATCCTCGATCCCGAGGGCACCGAGCTGCCGCCGGGGGAGGAGCATGTCGGTGAGATCGTCATTCGCGGGCACAACGTGATGAAGGCCTACTTCAACCGCCCGGAGGCGACCGCGGCCGCGCTGCGGGACGGTTGGTTCCGCACCGGCGATCTCGGCTATCGCGACGAGGAGGGCTACTTCTTCGTCGTAGACCGGCTCAAGGACCTCGTCATCCGCGGCGGGTACAACGTGTACCCGCGTGAGGTCGAGGAGGTGCTCTACGAGCATCCCGCGATCGCCGAGGCCGCGGTGGTCGGCCGCCCCGACGAGCGGCTCGGCGAGGAGATCCTGGCCTTCGTGGCGCTCTCGCCGGGGGCGGAGGCTGCGCCCGAGGAGATCGTCGAGTTCTGCCGTGAACGGTTGGCGGCCTATAAGTACCCGCGTGAGGTGCGGATCATCGACGCCCTGCCGAAGGGGGCGACCGGCAAGATCCTCAAGCGGGAGTTGAACCGTTAACCGCTGAATCGGTCGACGTCGAGAAGGGGCCAGCCGGATCCGGCTGGCCCGTTCTGGATCATCGGCGCAGGTCAGCCGGTGTGCGTTGCCGCAGACCCGATGACCTCGGCGAGGTCGCGGGCGCGGCTCCACATCGGCCAATGGCCCGTCGGGAGATCGATGGCGTCGATGGTCCGGAGTTTCGCGACCTCGGCGAACAGAGGATGTCCTTCTCGAGCCAGGTCCAGGACCTGCGCGCTCGATATCGAGCAGCACACCAGCGTGGTCGGGACATCATGGCGGGCATCATTCGTGAGCTCGACGGTCTGGCGCAGCACGGGGCCCGGCTCGGGGACTGCCCTGGAGCGGAACTGGTCGAGGGCCTCCGTGCTCAGGCCGTCGAGGCTCGCCTGCTGTGAGAGGACCTCGAAGGGCGGAAGGGGAAGCTCGGCCATGTCCTCGGGGAAGTCCGCGGCGAAGGCGCTTCCGGTCGCCATCGGGCCGGAGTCGACCCACACCACGCGATGGACGAGCTCAGGATGCCGGTCGAGGACGAGGCTGACGGGGGCATTGGCTCCGCTGTGAGCGACGAGGGTCGCGGGCTGCTCCTTCGAGACATCGAGTCGGGCGAGGGGGTCGGTGATTGCTCGGGCTTGGTCGTCGAGGGTCCTGGTCGTACGAGCGGGGTCGTCCCCGTCGAGGCCGGGAAGCGTGATCGCGGCGGCGCGAGCGTGGTCGGTCTCCAGATGGTCGAGGACCTCGTCCCAGGCCCAGGCGCCGAGCCAGTGGCCGGCGACGAGGACGATGATCGGGTTATTCGTTTCGGTTGCCATGACAACACTCTCGTAGTCCCTGCGGACAACGGGATGTCACTATCTATGTCATGAATGTGCCGAGGTCCGAGCGGTGAAACGCGCCGAACGGCTCCATGCCCTCTCCGAGATGCTGCGCCGCAGCGGCGCGCGAGGCGTCTCCGCCGAAAGGCTGGCGAGGGAGTTCGAGGTCTCCGCGCGCACGGTCAAGCGGGATCTCGATGCGCTGGAGAAGAGCGGCACGCCGATCTGGTCTCGTCCCGGCCCAGGTGGTGGATATGGGGTGACCGCAGGCACCTCCCTGCCGCCGGTCAGCCTGTCCTCGGCGCAGGCTGTGGCGCTCATGGCGGCCGTGTCGGCCGCACCCGATACCCCCTACGCGGATCTGGCGGCGGCCGGGGTTCGGAAGATCGTGGATGTCCTCGATCCCAGGACCCGAGGGCGTGCCGATCAGCTGGCCGACCGCATCTGGGTCGACGCACCTCCCTCAGCCTCGCGGGCCGTCAGGTCGGCGCTGGAGGAGGCGATGGTCGAACAACGGGTGATCCGCATCCGGTACACCTCGCGAGGGGGCGCCGCGACCACCCGTGATGTCGAGCCTGTGCTGTTCGCCTCCAGAAGCGGCCAGTGGTACCTGGTCGGCTGGTGCCGACTGCGCGACGCGATGCGGTGGTTCACGGTCTCGCACATCGAGCGGGCCAGCGTCACTAAGAGCCTTTGTACGGGCCACACCGTCCACGAGGTCGGAGTGCCCCCGGTGAACGCCAAGCCGGTGCACGGCTGACGGGAGGTCAGTGGTCCGCGGACACCTCGGCCGGGTCCTTCGCGAGCTCGATGTCGAAGCGGATGCTTTCGACGCCGACGACGAGTTTGCGTGAGGCGGCATCGCGGCTGCTGGGCCGGACGGCCGTGACCACATAGGGCCCCGCGCCGGGCAGTGGCACGCGATAGCGTCCGTGTTCGTCGCACCTCGTGGTCTGGACGAGTCCGCCGGACCCGTGGGCGAGGGCCACGGTCGCGTCGCCACAGGGTTCGCCCGCGTGGGTGACGCAGCCGTGGAGGGTCAGCTCCTCGCCGAGGCGCAGCACCGGCCCTGCCCCGTGTCCGGCGTAGTCGACGACCCGGGACGCGGGGCTCCAGCCAAGGGCGTTCACGGTGAAGACATAGGTGCCCGCTCCCGGGAGGACGACGGAGTAGCAGCGGTCCGGTCCGGTGGGGCTCCAGTCGACCTGGTCGCCATCGAGGGTCAGGACCGACACGAGGGAGGGGCGCTCGCGTTCAGAGCCGGGGAAGACCACCTCGCCGCGCACGACGACCTCCTGCCCCTGCGCCTCGCTGCCGCGGGCGGCGGAGGTGGTCGGGCGGGCGGCCGGGATGGCCAGGGCGAGGAAGACCGCGATCGTGGCGATGACGGCGGACGTCCAGGCCACCGCATCGATGCCGGCACGGGTCGGCAGGAGGGTCCCGCCGACCTCGGCGACGCTCGCCGCGAGGATCGCCGCGCAGCCCGCGCTCGCGACGGAGGATCCGAGGGTGCGGACGAGGGTGTTGAGGCCGTTGGCCGACGCGGTCTCGGTGATCGGCACGGCGCTCATGATGAGGGTGGGCAATGAGGCGAAGGCGATCGCGGTGCCGGCGCCGACCACGGTCGAGCCGATGATCACCTGGAGGACCGATTCGGAGAAAGGCACGCGGGCGGCGTAGCCGACGGCCATGACCCCTGCGCCGAGGATCAGGGTGAGACGCCCGCCGATGCGATCGAGGAGGCGGCCGGTGATCGGCGCCATCGCGGCCATCACCAGGCCCATGGGAATCATCGCGAGACCGGCTGTGCCGGCGTCGAGCCCGAGTCCGGCCCCGCTGGCGACGGGCAGTTGCAGCGACTGCGTCGTCAGCATCATATTGGCGAACATCGCGAAGCCGACGAAGAGCGAGGCGATATTGGTGGTCAGCACGGTGCGCTGGCGGGCGATCCGCAGGTCCACCATCGGCTGGCTGCGGCGCAGCTGGGTGGGGAACCAGATCACCAGGGTGAGCGCCGAGAGGCCGAGGAGTCCGAGCACGAGCGGGCTGTCCCAGCCCCACTGTCCGGCCTTCGTGAGCGGGAGCAGGAGGGCGACGATGGCGATCGAGAAGAGGATCGCGCCGAGGATGTCGAAGCGACCCGATGTGCGCACCGAGGACTCGTCGATGAACAGGGCGATCGTGATGACGAGCACGAGCCCGGCCACGGCGCTGAACCAGAAGATCGAGTGCCAGCCCAGGTGCTGGTAGAGCACGCCGGACAGCGGCAGGCCGAGGCCGGAGCCGATGCCCATGGTGGCGCTCATCAGGGCGACCGCCGTGCCCACGCGCTCCTTCGGCAGCTCGTCGCGCAGGATGCTGATGCCCACGGCGATCAGCGAGGCCGCGAAGCCCTGCATGGCCCGGCCGAGGATGAGCATCGCGAAGCCGGCCTCGAGGGCACAGATCACCGAGCCGATCACCATGATCGTGAGCACGACCATGAGCATCCGGCGTTTGCCGTACATGTCGGCCATGCGGGCGACGATGGGCGTGGACACCGCGGAGCAGAGGATGGTGGCGGTGATCAGCCAGGAGGCGTCCTCGGTGGTGACATCGAGCAGTCCGGGGAGGTCGGCGATCAGCGGGATGATCAACGTGAACTGCATCGCCGAGACGAGACCGCCGCAGGAGATGACGGCGATGGTCACCCACGGTGGCACTCGATGGGCGAACACGGCTGCCTCCAGACGGTGAGGGGTTTCAGGTGAACCGTACACCGGTGCCTGCGGGCGCCTCGCAGTCTCCCCATTCGCGATAAAAACATTAATTAGTAATTAATCTTGACATGGGCCGTGTCCGTCATCACACTGGTGTCCGAAGGTGACACCCGTGACACAAGAGGACACATGCGCGAAACGATCAAGATCTCCGCTGCCGGCCTGCTGGTGCTGGCGATGGCCGTCCTGGCGGGCTGCGGGCAGCAGGTGGGAGCGAACGGACGGGTCGGCGTGGTCTACCTCAACGCCGAGGGCTACTACGCGGGCGTACAGCGCGGCCTGGAGGCGACCTTCGACGCCGCCGATCGCGACCCGCAGCTCATCGCCACCAATATCCAGTCCGATGCGTCCCGCGAGAGCACCTTCGTCGACACGATCTCCTCGGTGCAGGCCGATGCCCTGATCCTGTCGCCGGCCTCGGCGACGGCGTCGATCCCCGCGATCCGGCTTGCACACGACAACGATGTTCCGGTGATCTGCTACAACACCTGCATCGAGGACGAGGCCGCCGAGAAGTACGTCTCGGGCTACATCCTCGGCGATCCGACGGAGTTCGGGGCGGCGTCGGGCCGCCAGATGGGCGACTACTTCATCGAGCAGGGCATCGACGATCCGCAGGTCGCGGTCGTCAACTGCGAGCAGTTCGAGGTCTGCATCCAGCGCCGCGAGGGCTTCGAGGCGGCGCTGCTCGAACGTGTGCCCGGTGCGCAGATCGTCGCCAACCAGGAGGGACTGACCCTCGACGCCGCCGTCGAGCGGGCCGAGCAGATCCTCACCGCGCATCCGGATGTCGACGCCTTCTACGGCGAGGCGGGGTCGCAGATGATCGGCGCGGTCCGGGCCATCGGCGCCCGCGGGCTGGAGGGCGAGGTCGTGGTCTTCGGCGGCGACATGAGCACCCAGGCGGCGCAGATGCTCCATGACAACTCGATCCTCAAGGGCGTCACCGATATCTCCGGCATCAAGGTCGGCGAGCTCGCGGCGGAGACCGCCTTGCAGATCCTCGCTGGTGACGAGCCCGACGAGTTGGTGATCCCCGCTCCGATCGACGAGTACGCGACCGCCGACTCCGGAGCGGACTGGATCGACACCCACCCCGATGGCATCCCGTGATCGCCGCGCCCCGTCCGTCCCTACGACCGAGGAAGAACCCGTGAGCACAACGACTGACACGATCGTCGCGGACGTTCGTGGTCTCACCAAGCACTACGCGGGCGTGCAGGCGCTCACCGATGCCGATGTCACGATCCACACCGGCGAGGTGCGGGCCCTGCTCGGACGCAACGGCGCCGGCAAGTCCACCCTCATTCGCCTGCTCGCCGGTGTCGAGACCCCGGATGCCGGTGCGGTGCGGATCGCCGGCGAGCAGCTCGACGGAGGCGTTCGCCGGGCCGCCGAGCTCGGCGTGGAGACCGTGCACCAGGAGCTGAGCCTCGTCCCGCAGCTGACGGTCGCCGAGAACATGTTCCTCGGCGCCTGGCCGCGCAGCGGAGGACGGGTCGACTACGCGCAGATGGCGCGGTCCGCCCGCGAGGTGCTCCACGAGCTCGGCCTCGCGATCGACGTGCACACCACCGTCGGCCAGCTCTCGATCGCCGAACAGCAGCTCGTCGAGATCTGCCGTGCCGTGCGACGCTCGCCGCGCCTGCTCATCCTCGACGAGCCCACCAGCGCGCTGGCTGCCGGCGAGGTCGCCGTCGTGCTGCGCACGGTGCGCCGCATCGCCGAGACCGGTGTCGCCGTGATCTACGTCAGCCACCGGCTGGACGAGATCCGCCAGGTGGCCACCAGCGCGACGGTCATGCGCGACGGCCGTGTGGTCGAGACCGTGGACCTCGAGGATGTCTCGACGGCGCGGGTGGTCGAGCTCATGCTGGGCGACGCGGCCCAAGAGCAGCGCCGCCCCGATCTGCGCCCCATCGACCGGACCGCCGAACCGCTGCTGAGCGTGCGCGATCTCGTCGTCGCTCCGAAAGTGGAGGACGTCGGCTTCGATGTCTATGCGGGCGAGGTCCTCGGACTCGCCGGGCTCATGGGCTCTGGGCGCAGCGAGACCCTGCGCGCCGTCGCCGGCTTCGATCCGATCGGCGCGGGGGAGGTCCACGTCGCCGGACGGCGCGTCGGGTCCGTGACGGCCCGCGGGATGAAGCGGCTCGGGATCGGCATGACACCGGAGGATCGCAAGAGCAGCGCGATCGTCCCGCTGCTCGGCGTCGACGAGAATCTCGTCCTCGCCGACTACCGCCAGGTCAGCTCCGGGCCAACGATCAGCTGGAATCGGCTGCGCCAGGCCGCCCGCGGCCTCATCGACCGGCTGTCGATCTCCACGGCGCGTTCGTCCACTCCCATCGTCAACCTCAGCGGCGGTAACCAGCAGAAGGCCGTGATCGGGCGCTGGTTGCATGCCGGGAGCCGGGTGCTGCTGCTCGACGAACCGACCCGCGGTGTCGACGTCCAGGCCAAGGACGAGATCTACCGCCTCATCCGGCAGCTGGCCGACGAGGGCGCTGCCGTCGTCTTCGTCTCCGGTGAGCTCGAGGAGCTTCCCCTCGTCTGCGATCGCGTCGTCGTCATGCGCCACGGGCGCGTCGCCGGCGAGCTGACCGGCGACGAGATCACGACCGACGCGGTCGTCGCGGCCGCCATGACCACCGACTGACCCCCTCAGCAGAACGAGAGAGCAGACATGACTACCACCACCGCATCGGCCGCCCCGGCCCGCGACCGCGGATCCTGGCTGCAGGGCACGCGCCTCAACGAGATCGGCCTCGTCGTCGCCATCGCCGTGCTCTACGTCGTCCTCGGCGTCACCGCCGCGGGCTTCCTCAACACCGGCAACCAGCTCGGCATCCTGCGCGATGCCGCCACGATCGGGATCGCCGCGTGGGGCGTCACGCTGGTCATCATCGCCGGTGAGATCGACATCAGCATCGGCCCCGCGGTCGCCTTCGCGTCCGTCCTGGTCGCGATGGGCAGCGCCGACTGGGGGCTCGGAGTCGTCGGGGCGATCGTGCTGACCCTGCTGGCGGGGATCGCCTGGGGTGCCGTCGCCGGCTGGCTGCGTGCCCAGTTCGGGGTGCCATCGTTCATCACCACACTCGGCCTCTGGAGCGTACTCGGCGGTCTGGGCCTCTACCTGACGAGCGCGCTCCCGGTCGTGCTCCCGCAGAGCGATCTGCTGGACCTGCTGGGCGGCTCGATCCTGGGCGTGCCCACCGCGGCGATCGTCATGCTCGTGCTCTTCGGCGTCTTCGTCTACATCGCCAAGTACACCGCCTACGGACGCGCGATCTACGCGATCGGCGGCAACGCATCGGCGGCGATGCTCGCCGGTATCAGCCTCACGCGGGTCCGCGTCATCCTCTTCGCCACCACCGGCCTGCTGTCGGCCATCACCGGCATCCTGCTCGCGGCCCGTCTCGGCGCCGGCTCGGGAAGCGCGGCCAGCGGTCTGGAGTTCGATGTCATCGCCGCCGTGGTGATCGGCGGCACGGCCCTCGCGGGTGGCCGCGGATCGCTGCTGGGCACCCTGCTCGGCGTCATCTTCATCACCGTGATCGGCAACGGGCTCGTCCTGCTCGGTGTCGACTCGTTCCTGCAGGACGTCATCCGCGGCGTGATCATCGTCGGCGCGGTGCTGATCAATGTGTGGGCCGGCCGCCGGGGCACCGCCACGCGAACGAGCTGAGAAGGAGAGGATCGTCCCATGACCACCACGATTCCGAGCACGATGACCGGGGTCTACCTGCCGGGCACGTCGAGCACCGAGCGTCGCGAGGTCCCCGTCCCCACGCCCGGCCCGGGCCAGGTGCTCGTGCATGTCGGAGCCTCAGGCATCTGCGGCAGCGATATCGGCTACATCTACCGCGGCTACAAGACCCACAAGGGGGTGGACGGACCCGCGTATCGCGGCGTCGTCAGCGGGCACGAGCCGTCAGGCCGCATCGTCGCGGCGGGCGAGGGAGTCCGGCGCTTCGGCGTCGGCGACCGCGTGATCGTCTACCACATCGCGGGCTGCGGCCTGTGCGACAACTGCCGTCGCGGGTTCTACATCTCCTGCAGCTCCGAGGCGCGAGCCGCCTACGGCTGGCAGCGCGATGGAGGGAACGCCTCCTATGTGTTGGCCGAGGAGCGGACCTGCGTGCCGTTGCCCGATGAGCTCTCGTATGTCGACGGTGCGCTGATCGCCTGCGGATTCGGTACCGCCTATGAGGGACTGCGGCGTATCCGGGTCAGCGGCGAGGGGGATCTGCTCGTGGTCGGCCTGGGCCCGGTCGGCCTGGCGGCCGGCATGCTCGGCCGGGGCATGGGGGCTCGGCGCGTGGTCGGCCTCGAGCCGAGCACGGGGCGCCGGTCCTGGGCCGAAGGGCTCGGGGTCTTCGACGCGACCTTCCATCCCGAGGAGCTGTCCGCCGCGATGGATCTGACCGGCGGCCGCGGATACGGCTTCACGATCGATGCCTCGGGCACCGCCCCCGGCCGCTCGTCGGCCCTCGACGGGGCAGCCGAGTGGGGGCACGTCTCGCTGGTCGGTGAGGGCGGCGAACTGGTGACCGAGGTGTCGGACACCCTGCTGCACAAGCAGTTGACGCTGCACGCCTCCTGGGTGACCTCGCTTCCGGCGATGACGGAGCTGGCGGAGAATCTCGTGTCCTGGGGGCTGCGTCCCGAGGCCATCGTGAGCGACCGTTTCGCCCTGGAGGACTCCGATGCCGCCTTCGCGCTCGCGGCGGGGGCCAGCGACGGCAAGGTGGTCTTCGTGGCGGACGGAGACGTGTGACCACGGCAGTGCTTCCCTCCGTCTCGGTCGACCGTGCCGCTGGTCGGCCGGAGGTGGTCTGGCTGGACAACGGCATCCTGCGGCTCGGTGTCGTGCCGGCGGCCGGGGGACGCCTGCTGAGCGTCGCGCTGCACGGGCACGAGACCCTGTGGCGCAACGCGGATCTGCTCGATGACGACCTGCATCCCCGCGACGGCCACCGGATCGAACCGCACGACGGCCCGATGAGCGCGTGGTCGAACTACGGCGGCGACAAGACCTGGCCGGCCCCGCAGGGGTGGTCAGGACCCGGGGAGTGGGCGGGACCGCCCGATCCGGTGCTCGACTCCGGTCCGTACGCGTGGTCGACGGATATCGGAGTCGACGGTGCCGCCGTCCTCACGATGACGAGTGCCGATGATGCTCGTTCCGGACTGCGTCTGCAGCGGGAGATCGTGCTACGACCGGGTGAGTCGGCCTATGAGCTCACGCTGCGAGGGACCAATGTGTCCGACGGGCCGGTGAGCTGGTCGCTGTGGAATGTGACCCAGCGCGCCGCCGACGCGCCCGGCAGCGGCGGCGTGTGGGTCGGGGTGGCGCCCGATGACGCGCGAACCGTCGAACTGGCTATCGGCACGGGTGCTCCTTCGGCTGAGGTGGCCGCCCCGGGCATCGTCTATCTCGCCCATCAGGATGTCGTCGGCAAGCTCGGCTTCCCGACCGCCACCGGATGGCTGGCCCACGCGGCCGGCGGATCGACCACCACCCAGGTGGTGCCGGTCGACGAGGGCGGCGAGTATCCCGACGGCGGTTCTCGCGTCGAGGTGTGGATGGAGCATCCGCTGGAGCAGCCCATCGCGCACCTGGGCGATCTCCTGCCGCCGGCCCGCATCGTCGAGGTCGAGGTGCTCTCCCCGCGGCGCACGATCGAACCGGGCGGACAGCTCGAAATCTCGGTGCGGTGCGCGTCCGCCGACGGTGAGCGGCCCGTGCGCTCGGTGGCGTTCGCCGGACACTGGAGCGCGCCATCGGCACAGGGTGACGGCCGCTTCGCGGTCGCCTTCCACGCCTATGTCAACGGCACGCTCTACGTGGGTGACGATGACCAGCGGATCGGCGAGATCGCTGCCGGTCAGGTGACCGAAGTGCTCGTTACCGCGGCGCTGCTCGGCCGGCGTGCGGTCGTGATCCGCCACGAGGACGGACGACGTGTCGACGCGGGACGACTGCCGGAGGGGGGCCGATGAGCGAGCGAAGGTTGGGAGTGAGCCGCACCGCTGTCGTGACCGGGGCCGCCCGAGGTATCGGGGAGGCGACCGCGCGCCGGCTCGCCGATGCGGGATGGAAGGTCGCCCTGCTGGATCGCGACCCCCTCGTCACCCAGACGGCGGAGCGGATCGGAGCGGCGGCCCGCGGCTATGTCAGCGATGTCGCCTCGGCCGAGGACTGGGCGGCGACCATCGACCGGGTGCGCGACGAGCTCGGCGAGGTCGACGACCTCGTTTCCAATGCCCTCGTCACGGATCCGACGCCTCTGCACGAGATGGACCCGGAGTCCTGGCAGCGCCAGCTCGATGTGAATCTCACGGGAGCGTTCCATGGGGTGCGGGCCTGTCTCCCGGGGCTGCGGCGCCACCGCGACGGACGGATCGTCATCGTGTCCTCCGTGCACGCGGCATTCGGTCTTCCGGACGTGCCCGGATATGCCGCGACCAAGGCCGGGCTGACGGGGCTGACGCGCCAGCTCGCGGTGCAGTACGGCGGCGAGGTGCGGGTCAACTGCGTCGTCCCGGGCCCGATCCGCACGGCGCAGTGGGACCGGCTCAGCGAGGACGACCTTCGCCGCAGCGCGGCGGAGACGGTGATGGGCAGGATCGGCGAGCCGTCGGAGGTCGCCGGGGTGATCGCCTTCCTGCTCGGCGACGAGGCGGGCTTCGTGACCGGCTCGACCGTGACGGTCGACGGCGGCTGGAGCATCACCAAGAACTCGTCGTGACCATGCGATACCGACTGAAGGAGCAGATGTGAGCGGATACCGCGGACGCGGAGTGCACGGCAGCACCGTCGAGGTGCTCGGCGCGCGGATCGTCGACGGCTCCCTCGGCCCCGGCGAGGTCCTCGATCTCGCCGCGATCGGCGCGGAGTTCGACGTATCGCTCACGGCGCTGCGCGAGGCGATCAAGGTGCTGACCGCCAAGGGACTGCTGGATGCGCGGCAGAAGCGCGGCACGTTCGTGCGGCCGCGTAGCGAGTGGAATGTGCTCGACAGCGATGTCATCCGCTGGCGTCAGCAGTCCGGTGACGCCGCCGCGGTCTTGCGCGATCTCGCCGAGGTGCGCACGGCGATCGAGCCCGAGGCGGCCGCGCTTGCCGCCCAGCGCCGGGACGAGCGCGACCTCCAGGCGTTGCGCGATGCCCTCGCGGCGATGGACGCCGCACGCGACAAGCTGCCGCGCGATGCCGCGGACGCCGATCTGCAGTTCCACCAGGCGCTGCTCGATGCGACGCACAACGAGCTCTTCGCGCAGATGCGGATCTTCGTCGAGCCCGCGCTGTACATCCGCGATGAGCTGGTGCACGACCACGCCGTGAGCGATCCGCTGCCGAGCCACCGCAGGGTGGTCGACGCGGTCGAGGCGGGGGACGTCGTCGAGGCGCGGGCGGCGGCGCTCGCGCTGTTGGAGCAGAGTGTCGAGGACGTCGTGCGCGTGCTCGACGAGGAACAGGGGGGAGACGCGTGAAGATCACGCGCATCGAGACCTTCGCGGTGCCGCCGCGCTGGGTGTTCTGCCGGGTCGAGACCGATGACGGTCTGGTGGGCTGGGGCGAGCCGGTGGTCGAGGGACGGGCCGCGACGGTCCGCACGGCCGTGGAGGAGCTCTCCGGTCTGCTCCTCGGGGAGGACCCTCGCCGCATCGAGCACCACTGGCAGCGCCTCACCAAGGCCGGCTTCTACCGAGGCGGTCCGGTCCTGTCCAGCGCCGTCGCGGGTCTGGACCAGGCCCTCTGGGACATCCTCGGCCAGTCGCTGGGGGTGCCCGTGCACGCGCTGCTGGGCGGCGCGGTCCGCGACCGGGTGCGGGTCTACGGCTGGATCGGCGGGGACGAGCCACGTGCGGTCGCCGCGGCCGCGCGCGGTCAGGTCGAGGCCGGGCTGACGGCGATCAAGATGAACGCGACCGGTCGCTGGGATCGCCTCGCGACCCCGGCGGGCCTGCGCGAGGTCGCGGGCCGTGTCGAGCAGGTCCGCGCGGCCGTGGGCGATGACATCGATGTGGCGGTGGACTTCCACGGCCGGGTCGGCCCCGCCGACGCGCGACGGCTGTTGCACGCGATCGAGCCGTACGCGCCGGTCTTCGTCGAGGAGCCCGTGCTGCCGGAGCTGGCGATGCACCTGCCGGAGATCGTGCGGTCCTCGGTGGTGCCGATCGCGACGGGGGAGCGGCTGTTCGACCGGGCGAGCTTCCGCACGGTCCTGGACGCCGGCGTGGCCGTCGCGCAGCCGGATCTCTCGCATGCCGGGGGGATCTCGGAGGTCCGGCGGATCGCCGCGCTCGCTGAGACGTATGGCGCGCTGCTGGCCCCGCACTGTCCGCTCGGGCCGGTGGCTCTGGCATCGAGCCTGCAGGTCGCCTTCGCGACCCCCAACTTCCTGCTGCAGGAGCAGTCGATCGGCATCCACTACAACGACGGGTCGGCCGAGCTGCTCGACTACGTCGTCGATAGGAAGCCGTTCGCCTTCCCCGGTGGCTCGATCGAGCGCTGGGAGCGGCCCGGCCTCGGCATCGAGGTGGACGAGGCCGCGGTGCGAGCCGCCGATGCGCGCGGGCACGACTGGAAGGGTCCGGTGTGGGAGCACCCGGACGGATCATTCGCCGAGTGGTGAGAGGACGCGAGGAATGAGCGAGCGCGAGGGCTTCGTCGAGAGACTGGCCGAGCACCGTCTGCTGGGGATCATCCGGGGCACCGACCCGGACGCGAGCATCGCGACGGCCTTGGCCCTGGCCGAGGAGGGGGTGCGGCTGTTCGAGGTGTCGCTGACGAGTGCCGATGCGTTGCGGGTGCTGCGCGAGGTGCGGGCGGCCGTCGGCGACGATATCGAGCTGGGGGCGGGCACGGTACTCACTCCCGAGCAGGCGGATGCGGCCCTGGAGCACGGTGCGACCTATATCGTGACGCCCGCCGTGGCCCCGTCGGTCGCGTACTCGGTGGGACTGGGCGTCCCGGTCGTGTGCGGTGCGCTGACGCCGACCGAGGTGGTGACGGCCGTCGGGCTCGGCGTGGATGCCGTCAAGATCTTCCCCGCCAACGTCGCCGGACCTCGCTATCTGAAGGATCTGCGGGCGCCGTTCCCCGATGTGCCCTTCGTGCCCGTGGGTGGTGTGGGGGCCCAGGAGGTCCCGGAGTATCTGGCGAACGGTGCGGTGGCGGTCGGCGTCGCGAGCCCGTTGTGCGGCGACGCGCCCGATGGCGGTGACCTGGAGGAGTTGCGGGGGCGCGCCCGCGACTTCCTGGACCAGGTCGCCCGATGACCGGGACGACCGCCGGCGTGGAGGTGCTGACGGCCGGTGAGACGATGACCGCGATCCGGTGCGATCAGCTGCTTCGCCTCGGTGGTCGGGCGAGTGTCTCGATCGCCGGAGCGGAGAGCAATGTGGCGATCGCGATGGCGCGGCTCGGTCACCGGGTGGCGTGGTCGGGGCGGGTCGGAGGCGACGAGTCCGGCGAGTTGATCCTGCGGACGCTCGCAGCAGAGGGCGTCGACACGAGCACGGTGGTGCGCGACGACGCGGCAGCCACGGGACTGTTGATCTTCGAGCAGCGGCTGCCCGATGTCACGCGCGTCGAGTATCACCGTGCGGGGTCCGCCGGGTCGCGGTGGCGGGTCGCGGATGTGGATGCCGCGCTGGCCCTGGCACCTCGGCTCGTGCACGTGACGGGCGTGACGGCGGCGTTGTCGGCGACGACGCGCGACGCGCTGGCGCTGTTGGTGCGGCGGGCGCGGGAGGGTGGCGCGGTCGTCAGCCTGGACGTCAACTTCCGTTCGCGATTGTGGTCCCGCGACGAGGCGGCGCCGGTGCTGCGAGAGCTGGCCGGGTACGCCGATATCGTCATCGCTTCGCCGGACGAGCTGGAACTGCTGGGCTCCGATGCCCGCGCGCTCGTCGCAGCCGGGGCACGCGATGTGGTGGTCAAGCACGGTGCCGAGGGCGCTACGGCGATCACCGAGGAGGGTGAGGAGTCAGTGGCGGCGCACCGGGTCCGGGTCGTCGACTCGATCGGTGCGGGCGATGCGTTCAGCGCCGGCTACCTGTCGGCTGTGCTCGACGGTGCCGGTGTCGGTGAGCGGCTGCGGCGAGGCACCGCTCTCGGCGCCTTCGCGGTGGCCAGCGCCGGTGACTGGGAGGGGCTGCCTACCCGCGATGAGCTCGACCTGGTCAGTGTCGGTGAGGGAGCGGCGATCCGATGAGCGCCGTCTCAGGTCCCTGGCAGGCCGTGGATGATCGTCGCTGCGAGCTCGGCGAGGGTGCGCGCTGGCTCTCGTCGGGGCGGTTCGTCTTCGTCGACCTGCTGGCCGGACGGTTGTTCTCGACCAGCGGCGAGCCGGGAGCGGGGGCCCATGAGGAGCTCGCGCTCGACGTGCCACTGGGCGCGGTGGCCGAACACGGTGACGGATGGATCGTCGCGGCGGGCGAGGGCGTCGTCGTGCTCCGCGAGGGCGAGCCGACCTGGCTCGCCCGTCCTGCCGCTGATGCGGCGGTCGCGATGCGCATGAACGATGGGGTCGCCGATGTCCGCGGCCGGTTCTGGGCCGGCGCGATGCCCTATGACGGCGAGCCGGGCACCGGGTTCCTTCTGCGGGTCGATCCCGACGGCTCCGTGCATCGGGTGCTCGACGGGTTGACGATCCCCAACGGGCCGGCGGTGACGCCCGATGGCTCGCGACTGTTCCTCGCCGATACCCCGACGGGCTGGGTCCGCGCCTACGATGTCGACCCGGTGACCGGCGATCTCGGCCCGGCACATGACTTCGCCCATGTGGAGGATGGCGGGCCGGATGGGATGGTCGTGGATGCCGAGGGATGTGTGTGGTCGGCGATCTGGGGCGCCGCTCAGTTGCGGCGCTTCGGGCCCGATGGAGTGCTGCGCGAGGTGATCGAGGTGCCGGTGCAGCAGCCGACGAGTATCGCACTGAGCGGTACAGGTCCGGGACGGATCCTCGTGACCTCCGCGACCCACGGGTTGGACGATCCGGGTGAGCTCGACGGTTGCACGATCACAGCGACCACCGATGTCCGGGGGATCGCCGCGGCTTCCTTCGGCTGAGCCGGCGTTTGCCGCGCGGGGCGACGGGGTACGTCCGGGACACCACCGAGACGAGAGGAGTCGCCCATGCGATTGGACACCGTCAAGCCGGTCTTCGAGCACGACGGACCCTTCGTGACCGTCTACACCGAGGTCGGCCGTGACAGCGAGGATGCCGTGTCTCAGCTCGAGGCACGGTGGACGACGATCTCACACGAGCTGGAGAGCGCGGAGCTGTCCTCGGACCTCATCGCCGAGATCGGGCGTCGTGTGCAGGAGAACACGCATCTGCCCGGGGACGTGGGTCGCACGGTGCTCGCCACCTCCGATGAGATCGTGTTCGACGACGTGCAACCCGGTCATACCCACTGGCCGGAGGTGGCCGATGTGGCTCCGTTGCCGCAACTCGCGGGGTGGATCGCCGCGGGGGATGCGGCCAGGTCCTTCCTGCTGGTGGTGGCCGATCGCGTCGGCGCCGATCTCTCGATCCATCGCGCGGTCCCGGGCCCGGCGGATGAGGAGGCCTCCGTCGAGGGGGAGGACTTCTACATCACCAAGGTCGCCGAGGGCGACTGGGCGCAGAAGCAGTACCAGCGGACTGCCGAGAACAACTGGGTGCACAATGCCCGGCTGGTGGCGGACGAGGCGCGCAGTCTGGCGCGCCGCCACGGCACCAGGGTGACGCTCGTCGCGGGGGAGACGAGGGCGCGAGCGGAGGTGCTCCGTGCCCTGCGCGAGGAGGACGAGGCCACGGTGGCGCCGCTCATCGAGATCGAGTCCGGCGGCCGCGCGGCGGGGTCCTCCGAGACCGCGCTGTGGAACGAGATCCGTGAGGCGATGACCCATCTAGAGGGTGAGGACGATGCCGAGGTGGGCGCGCAGCTCGACGAGGCGCTCGGACGAGGTGAGGGCGCGGCGACGGGCCTGAACGATGTGGCCGACGCGCTGGCTCAGTCGCGGGTCGACCGGCTCGTGCTCGATCTCGCCGAACTGGAGGGCCGGACCATCGCGACGGATCGTCTCGACGGCGTGCCGCTGCCGGCCGGTGCGCGGGCCGAGACCGAGTTGCCGGCCGATCGTGCGCTGGTGGCCGCGGCAGCGCTCACGGGTGCGTCGGTGACGCTGCTCTCGTCCGCGATGAGCCACGGCGGAGTCGCCGCACTGCTGCGGTGGGCCTGAGCCGGAGCTGTTCGTATGGGTGTCGTCGTGATCGGCGAGATCTGCCGCGATCTCGTGCTGCAGGTCACCGAGCATCCCGGTCCCGATGCGTCGGCCGCGGTCCTGGAACGCCGGGAGATGCTCGGTGGGAAGGGCGCTAACCAGGCGGTCGGGCTCGCGCAGCTCGGCGAGACGGTCGAGCTGATCGGCGTCGCGGGTGAGGACGAGGTGGGAGCTGAGTGTCTGGAGCAGCTCGCCGCCGATGGTGTCGGGATCCGCGGGGTCGCGCGACGGGGGAGCACCGCCTTGATGGTCACCACGGTCGACGGCTCCGATGACCGCCGGTTGTTCGAGCAGCGGCCGGCTACCGCACTGGTGACCGAGGCCGATGTCATCGATGCTCTCGCCGGGGTCAGCGCGACCGATACGGTCTCGATCCAGCTGCAGCAACCCGCAGCGCCGGCGCTGGCAGCCGTCCGCGCGGCCAAGCGGGTGGGAGCGACGGTGGTCGCCGATGGCGTGGTCGAGGGACGGAGCCGCGACGAGCTGCTTCCCGGGGTCGACGTGCTGCGGGCCGATGGGAAGGAAGCGGCGATCCTCGGGGGCGAACCGATCGAGGAGGTCGCGAAGGCCGCCGCGCTCGGCCGTCAGCTGGTGGCCGAGGGGCCCGGGCTGGTGGTCCTCGCCGTTCCCGGTGTTGGCGATCTCCTGGTCTGGTCGCAAGGAGATCACCTTCTGCCGCTGGCCGATGTCTCCGTGGTGGATCGAACGGGTGCCGGCGATGCCTTCGTCGCCGGGCTCGTGCATGGCATGCGACAGGGCGGTGGGGCGGTCGACATCGGGCGGTTGGCGACGGCGGCTGCCGCCGCGACGGTTCAGCGACTGGGCGGCCGTCCCGATCTCACCGGGTTATGTTCCTAGCATCATGACGAAGCTGAGCGAGTTGCGCGAGGAGATCGCCGGGTGCCGCCGTTGCGAGCTGTATCGCGAGGCTACGCAGGCGGTGACATCGGTGGGGAACACCCGGGCGCGGATGATGCTGGTCGGGGAGCAGCCCGGGGATCGCGAGGACGTGGAGGGCGAACCGTTCGTCGGACCGGCCGGTCGTGTG
This sequence comes from Aeromicrobium piscarium, assembly GCF_007421815.1. GTDB lineage: Bacteria > Actinomycetota > Actinomycetes > Propionibacteriales > Nocardioidaceae > Aeromicrobium > Aeromicrobium piscarium. The sequence goes on from NZ_VLNT01000007.1 coordinate 185,208, forward strand.
CTGGATGCGGCACTGCGGTCGGCGGGTATCGAGCGGTCGGACGCCTACCTCACCAATGCCGTGAAGCACTTCCGCTTCGAGCGGCGCGGCAAGCGACGGATCCATCGCAAGCCGGCCGTCGAGCACATCGAGGCGTGCCATCCGTGGCTGGAGGCCGAGGTCGCGATCGTGCGGCCGCGGGTCGTCGTCTGCCTCGGTGCGACGGCGGGTCGCGCCGTCCTCGGTCGTCCGGTGCGTATCGGCGAGGAGCGCGGCGGGCTCATCGAGGACGTCGATGAGACGGGTGGTGCGGCCGTCGTCATCACGACCCATCCGTCGTCGTTGCTGCGGTTGCGCGACCGGGGCGACTACGACGCCGAGCTGGAGCGTCTGGTCACCGATCTGCGCCTGGCGGCCTCCGCCCTCTGAACTTCCTGTGCCCTGGGCGGTGAGTATGCGTCCGTTCTCATCTCCGGCCGGTGCGTCAGCGTCCGTTGGGATCTTCAGAAGGGACGCTCACCCACCGCTCCGGCCGGGCGGTGTGTGCTCCACAGGCGGCCACCCGATTCCCGACCTAGGCTCGATCCATGAGTGCTGTTCGCACCGCTGCCCGGCTTCTGCTGGGAGCGTTCATGGTCACGGCGGGCACGTTGCATCTGACGACGCAGCGTGAGGAGTTCCAGGCACAGGTGCCGGACTGGTTCCCGGTCGACGAGGACCTCACAGTGCTCGGCTCGGGAGTGGTGGAGATCGGTCTCGGGGCGGCGTTCATCGCGGCCCCGCGTCGCAAGCGCCTGGTCGGCGGGCTGCTGGCGGCGTTCTTCGTGGTGATCTTCCCGGGCAATATCGCCCAGTACGCCGAGGGCACGGACGCGTTCGGCCTGGACACTGACGGCAAGCGGCTGGCGCGGCTGTTCTTCCAGCCGGTGCTGGTGCTGTGGGCGTTGTGGGCGGGTGGCGTCTTCCGCCGGCGGTCGGCGGACCGCGAGCACGCGGACTGAAAGGAACGCAGACATGGCACCGACGATCGCGACGAACACCCGGGTCGATCTCGACGGACTGCTCGAGTTCGTCCGTCCCCGGCATCGGATGATCCTCATCACTGAGCGCGCCGATGGCACGCCGCAGGCGTCTCCGGTGACCGGCGGTGTCGACGACTCCGGCCGGGTGGTGATCGCGACCTATCCCGAGCGCTACAAGACCCGCAATGCCCGCGAGCGTTCTGGAGTCAGTGTCGTGGTGCTCTCCGATGACTGGAACGACGCGTGGGTGCAGGTGGACGGCACCTGCGAGGTGCTCGATGCCGTCGACGGCGATGAGGCACTGGACGCCTTCGTCGAGTATTTCCGGAACATCTCGGGGGAGCATTCGGACTGGGACGAGTACCGTCAGGCGATGATCGACCAGGGCAAGTCGCTGCTGCGCATCACGCCGGAGCGTTGGGGTCCGGTCGCCACGGGCGGCTTCCCGCCCCGCCTGGCCTGACGAGGCTCACCCGCTGGCGCGGATGTGGGTGCGTTCGCCCTGACGCCCGATGAGACTGAGGAATTCGACGGGCCCCGCGCTGGTGGCACCGAACCAGTGGGGTGTGCGGGTGTCGAATTCGGCTGCCTCGCCGGGGGAGAGGCGCAGGTCCTGGTCGCCGAGGATGAGTCGCAGAGTGCCGTTGAGCACGTAGGCCCAGTCGTAGCCCTCGTGTGAGTGGAGGTCGGGGACTGCGTCGTCGACGCCGACGGGGATGACGAACTTGTAGGCCTGGATGCCGCCCGGCCTGCGGGTGAGGGGGATGATCGTCGATCCGTCGCTGTTGGCGATGGGGCGTAGGTCCACGCGGGGGTCGGCCGTGCGTGGAGCGTCGACGAGGGAGTCGAGGGTGACGCCGTGGTAGCGCGCGAGCGGCAGCAGCTGTTCGAGGGTGGGACGGCGCAGTCCGGCTTCGAGGCGCGACAGGGTGCTGATGGAGATGCCGGTCGCGTCCGACAGTTGGTTGAGCGTGACATCGCGGCGGAGTCGCAGGTGTTTCAGGCGGGGGCCGACGGCGTCCATGGTCTCGTCGATGAGATCGCTCATGGCCTCAGTTTGCCATTCAGCAAAGATAGTTGCCAGTTTGGTCGGCCAGCGCGATGCTGATGGGGTGATGCATGACGAGAACGAGATGACACACGATTTCGATCGGGAGTACTGGGAGAGGCATTGGAATGCCGACGGTGTCGCGGTCGGTGCTGGCCGGTTGCCTGCCAACCCGTATGTGGCGACCGAGACTGCCGGGCTGACGGCCGGGTGGGCGCTGGACGCCGGATGCGGCAACGGCGGAGAGGCGCTGTGGCTGGCGCAGCAGGGCTGGCGGGTGACGGGCGCGGACATCTCGGCATCGGCTCTCGCGACGGCAGGGGCTCGGGCCCGCGAGTCAGGGCTGGAGGGAACGGTCGAGTGGGTCGAGGCGGACCTGACCACGTGGGAGCCGGGGCGGACCTGGGATCTGGTGGTGACGAGCTATGCCCATCCGGCGACGGGCCAGCTGGACGTCTATCGCCGGATCGGGGAGTGGGTGGCACCGGGCGGCACGCTGTTGATCATCGGTCACAGCCATGACGACCATGCCGGCCACGGCCATCCGGAGCACGCGACGGCCACGGTCGACGGCGCCGCGGCGTTGTTCGGCGGTTCCGGGTGGGAGGTCGACGCCAGTTATGAGACCACTCGGGTTGTCGAGACCGGTCGCGGCCGGACCGAGCTGAACGATGTGGTCGTCCGCGCCCGTAGGGTCTGACGGCTGCCAGACCCTACGGGGCCGTGATCACTTGGGAGGCATGCGGATGGCGCCGTCGACGCGGACGGTCTCGCCGTTCATGTAGGAGTTGGTGACGCATTCGAGCACCATGCTGGCGAGCTCCTCGGGGTGTCCGAGGCGCTTGGGGAAGTTGACGGACTCGCCGAGCTTGGCCTTGAATGCCTCGGCCTGCTCGCCTTCACCGTAGATGGGGGTGTCGATGAGGCCGGGGGCGACGGTGTTGACGCGGATGCCGGCGGCGGCGAGGTCGCGTGCGGCGGGGAGGGTGAGGCCGACGATGCCGCCCTTGGAGGAGGAGTAGGCGGCCTGGCCGATCTGCCCGTCGAAGGCGGCCACGGAGGCGAGATTGCAGACCGCACCGCGCTCACCGGACTCCAGCGGCTCGTTGCGGGAGATGGCGGTGGCGGCGAGGCGCATCGCGTCGAAGGTACCGATGAGGTTGATCGAGATGACCTTCTTGTACGCGTCGAGGTCGTGCGCGGACTCGTAGGTCCCGTCGCGACCGATCGTGCGCTGCGCCCAACCGATGCCGGCGGAGTTGACGAGGACGCGCAGGGGAGCGAGCTCCTCGGCGGCGGCGATCGCGGTCTTGATCTGCTCGGTGTCGGTGACGTCGACGCGGATGAACACGCCGCCGATCTCCTGCGCGAGCGCCTGCCCCGCGTCCTCGTTCAGGTCGGCCACGACGACGAGTGCGCCCCGATCATGCAGTTGCCGCGCGACCGCCGCGCCGATGCCCGATGCGCCGCCGGTGACGATGGCCGATGCTCCCGCGATGTCCATATGGTTCCTCGAATCCGTGATGACGTCAGTGTCCACCGGCAGTCTCGCACGGACGTGGGACGAAGGTGGTCGGATCGGGTCGCTTCTTCCCGGGAGGACGGAGATTCCCGGGCGTGATGCAGCCGTAGGTGACAACTGACTTCTGGTGCGCAGCATCAGGAGAGAGGATGTCGCTATGCCTGCTCCCTATCCGCAAGAGTTCCGCGATGACGTGGTCGCGGTCGCCCGTGGACGAGACTCCAAGACCACGTTGAAGCAGATCGCTGAGGACTTCGGCATCGCTGAGGCCACGCTCACGAACTGGCTGAAGGCCGCCGACATCGATGACGGCATCCGGCCCGGTGTGAGCGCCAGCGAGGTGGCAGAGCTGCGTGAGCTGAAGCGTCGCAACCGGTTGCTGGAGCAGGAGAACGAGGTTCTGCGTCGAGCGGCGGCCTACCTGTCTCAGGCGAACCTGAAGCTGGGTGGCTCGTCAAAATGATCTACCCGCTCGTGAGCGAGCTGGCCGAAGACGGGATCCCCGTCACGGTCGCGTGCGGGGTCTTGAAGCTTGCGCGCCAGCCGTACTACCGCTGGCTCGAGAACCCGGTCAGTGACGCTGAGTGGGTCCAGGCGCACCGGATCAACGCCCTTCACGATGCCCACGTCGAGGACCCAACATTC
>NZ_VLNT01000008.1:0-46943 GCF_007421815.1 Aeromicrobium piscarium
TCGTCTGGTGAGTGCACACGAGCCCCGCAGCGGATCGACCGACAGATCCCGTTAAAGACCCTCAGTCAGTCAGTCGCTGAGTCAGGACGACCGCTGCGGGGCTCACCCACATCATCACTGTCAGTCGTCGAGGTCGGTGGTGTCGGTGTCGGCGAAACGATGACCGGACAGGACGGCCGAGCGGGCGATCGCCACGCCGCCCACCACCGACGTGGCCAGCTGCAGCCCGATCGCGATGATCACCTTGATGAGATCGTCCAGGCTCGGGTCCACCAGAGCAGTGCCGCCCACGACGAACGCGACACCGAGGCCCGCCGCCGTCGCCACCGCCGAGATCCGCATGTACACATCACGCAGCCGCAGCAGCCCCACCCCGGCGATCACGAAGATGACGGCGCCGATCACCACCAAGCTCTGCCCGAGCCACTCGTACCAGCTCATCGCCGCCCCCTGACCATCACACGCGCCAGCGACACCGCCGACAGGAACGCCACCAGCGTGGCCACGAGCACGAGATCGTAGGTGCCCATCCGGCCGAGCCGGGTGCCCAGCAAGGCCAGTTCGGCGATGAGTCCGAAGCTCAGCAGGTCGGCTCCCACCGCTCGGTCCGCCGGGGTCGGCCCGATGACGATACGCACGATCGACAGCGCGATCGCGACCGCGACGCCCACCATGGCGATCTCGATTCCGGTCATGCCGTCACCGCCTGGACCGAGATGTGCTCGCTCATGCCGGGACCTCCCCGTGCCGGGTCAGCGCGCGCAACATGCGCGCCTCCATGTCCCGCAGGTTCTCGACGGCCGTCGGGTTGTCGGCGTCGTACATCGAATGCACCAGCAGGTCGCGCCCGCCCTCGCGCTCCACTACGCCGATCGTCAGGGTGCCGGGCGTGAGGGTGATGAGCGCGCCGATCGCCGCCACCTGGAAGTCCGTCTGCGATTGGCACGGCATCCGCACAACCCGAGGTGTCGCCTGACGGCCCGGAGTCGCGATGTCGCGCAGCACCTGACCCGCACTCACGAACACCTGGCCGACGTACCAGATCACGAACCATCCGAATCTCAACGGCCAGGTCATCGCAGCACCTCCGCCACATAAGTCGAGGTGTCGAGCAGGCCGCCCGCCGCCACCTCGGTCAGGCCGAGCAGCCCCTGGGCGCCGAGGCCGAGGACCACCGTGACCGCCGCCGTCAGCACCGCCGGGGCGGCGAGCCACCAGCCGATCCGCCGCTCGCGCCCTTCCCCCTCGGGCAGCGGCGACACGAAGACGTTGTTCCAGATCTTCAGCATCGACTGCAGGGTCACGAGGCTGACGACGATCGCGATCACGGCGACGGCGATCTGCCCCGCGTCGATCGACGCGATGATGAGCGTCAGCTTGGCGACGAAGCCGGAGAACGGCGGCAGCCCGGCCAGCGACAGCGCGGCGATCGCGAAGGCCGCCGCGACGACCGGCTCACGGCGGCCGATACCGCTCAGCTCGCCGATCCTGTTGGTGCCGTAAGTGTCCTCCACCGCCCCCGTCGACAGGAACAGCGAAGCCTTCACGACCATGTGGTGGAGCAGATAGAACAGGCCCGCCGCGAGCCCCGCGGCCGTGAACAGCCCGACGCCGACGAGGATGTAGCCGATCTGGCTGACCATGTGGAAGGCGAGGATCGATCGGGTGGTGTGCTCCCCCACGGCTCCGAGCACGCCGACCGCCATCGTCAGCGCGAAGATCGTCAACCCGATCGGGAGCCACCGCTGGTCACCGTCGAAGAGCACCGCGTACAGGCGGTAGATCGCGTAGATCGCGACCTTGGTGTGCAGCCCCGAGAACAGCGCCGTGACGGCCGGCGACGTGGAGGGGTATGCCCTCGCGAGCCACCCGTGCGTGGGGATCGTGGCGGCCTTCATCATCAGCGCCGCCAGCGCGACACCGGCTCCGACGGCGACCCGGCCGTCCTCGGCGGCGGCACCGGCCAGCTCGCCGAGGTTCACCGTCCCGGCGGTCCCGTAGATCAGTCCGACCCCGGCCAGGAACAGCGTGGAGACGAAGAGATTGAAGGTCACATACAGCCGCGATCCGGTCACCGAGCGCAGCGTGCCGCGCCCCCGCCCTGCCAGCACGAGCAGCCCGTACGAGGGCAGCAGCATGACCTCGATGAAGACGAACAGATTGAAGATGTCGGCCGTCAGCAGCGCCCCGTTGACACCCGCGGTGAGGGCGAGCACGAGCGGTGCGAACAGCCGCACTCGGCCGATCCCGGAGGCCACGGCGTACCAGGAGCACATCAGCGTGAGGAAGCCGGTGAACAGCAGCATGAGCGCCGCGAGCATGTCCCCGGCGAAGGGGATGGCGATGCCCGGCACCCACGCTCCGACGCCGTGCGCGAGGACCTCGCCGTCTCGTGTCGCAGCGACGAGGGAGCCCGCGGCCGTCAGCTGCGCGGCGAGCACGGCGAACAGCAGAACCAGGGGCCAGCGGCGCCGGTCGCCGGCGAAGGCCGTCACCCCCGCCGCCAGCAGCGGGACGCCGACGAAGAGCGGCAGAAGCTCCGGGGTCATCCGTCAGCCTCCTCGTCGTCGTCGCTCTCGCCGCGGCCGGTGACCGCCAGCGTGAGCAGGTACATCGTGATCGCGAAGGCGATGACGATGGCCGTGAGCACGAAGGCCTGTGGCAGCGGGTCGGCCGTGACGGAGCCGAGCAGGCCCGAGCCGAGCGGCTCACCGCGCCGCTCCGAGCCGCCGGCGCTGAAGAGCAGCAGGTTCACCGCGTGACTCAGCAGCACGAAGCCGAGGACCACGCGCAAGAAGGTGCGCTGGAGCATCAGGTAGACGGCACCGCCGATGAGGAGGCCGACCGAGAGCGCGAGCATCATCGGGCCTCACCCGCCGTCCCTGCACCAGCCCGGGGCACCCCGAGCTGGTTGAGCGCTCCGAGGATCACCCCGAACACCGCCAGGTAGACGCCGAGGTCGAACACCAGCGCGGTGGTGAAGTGATAGCCCAGGACATCGGCGTGCAGCGGCTTGAGGAAGGATCCCTCGGCCAGCCCGAGGAATCCGGTGATCGCCGCGACGGCGATCCCGGCGCCGGCGATCGGTAGATACGGCAACCTCGACCGCGCGGCCTCGTCGGTGGGTGCGGCGAGGTAGTGCATCGCGAGCGCCGCGGCGCCGATGAGGGCCGCGATGAACCCGCCGCCGGGCGCGTTGTGGCCACGGAGCAGCGCGTAGACCGATCCGATGAGCATGAGCGGCACCAGCACGCGGCCGAGCACCTTGATGAAGACCATGTTCGGCTCCGCGGGGACGAGCAGGCGGTTGTCCGGGGGCGTCTCCGGGCGGGTGACCTGGCGGCGCGCCTGCAGCAGCGCGGTGATCGACAGCGCCGCGATCGCGAGCACCACCAGCTCGCCGAAGGTGTCGAGGGCGCGGAAGTCGACGAGGATCGTGTTGACGACATTGCCCCCACCGGTCTCGGCCTCGGCGTTGCGGACGAACCACTCTCCGGCCGGCGACAGATCGGGCCGGCCGGTGAGTACGAGGGTCGCCATCGTCGCCACCGCGCCCGCAGCCACGGCCGGCACCGCTCGCCGCGCCCGCGAGCGCACCGGCACCCGTGGGAAGCGCTCCGGCAGGTGACGGAGGGCGAGGACCATGATGACCACCGTCAGGATCTCGACGAGCAGCTGCGTCAGCGCCACATCGGAGGCGCCCAGCGCGAAGAACCACGTGGCGACGCAGAAACCCGCGACGCCCACGCTGATCACCGCGCCGAGCGGCGTGCGCGCGGCGACCGCGGCGCCGACGCCCGCGAGCAGGAAGGCCGTCAGCACCACATCGGCGGCCTCGAAGTCCGTGGCCGCCACAGACGGGTCGAGCGCGACGAAGGCGGCGATGCCCAGGGCTCCGATGGTGGCGATGGGGACTGCCAGGTGGAACGCGGGAGCATCGGTGCGGGTGAGATCGCCGACGCGTCGGCCTGTGTCGATCGTCCACCGCTGCAGCGCATCCGCCGCAGCGACCCCGCTTCCGGGGAACAGGCGCCGGTCGAGCAACCGGTCGAGCGGCCGGCGCAGCACGATCAACAGGAGGCCCAAGCCGATGGCGAGCACCGAGAGACCGAGCGCCGGAGTGAGACCGTGCCACAACGCGAGGTGCACGGCTCCCGTCCCACCGGCAGCGGTCACGGCTCGGCCCATGATGCCGTCGAGCGTGCCTGGCACGAGGCCCAGCCCGACGGCGGCGAGGGCCGTCAGTGCCACCGCTCCGAGCATCGGGCCGGTACCTGCCGACGGTGTGAGCTCGGTGGGGCGGCCGGGCAGGGTCCACACCAGCATCCGGCCGCAGTAGGCGACCGTGATCGCCGCCGAGAGCGCCACGGCGATCGCGAGCCACCAACCGCGGCCGTCGAGCACGCCTTCGAGCACTGACTCCTTGCTCACGAACCCGAGGGTGGGCGGCAATCCGGCCATCGCCGCCGCGGCCAGCGCGATCATCGCCGAGGCGACCGGCATGCTGCGCGCGAGCCCGCTCACCTCGTGGATCTCCCGGGTCCCCGCGCGTTTCTCCAGCAGACCGACGTACATGAAACCGGCCGACTTGAAGCAGGCGTGCGCGATCACATGGACGAGGGCGGCGGTGAGCGCGGCGGTGGTGCCGATCCCGATCGTCAAGGTCAGCAGGCCCAGATGGCTCACGGTCGAGTACGCGAGCAGCGCCTTGAGGTCGGTGCGCTGCAGGGCGAAGACGGCACCCATGACCGAGGTGATCAGGCCGATCGCGATGAGCAGCACCGGCCACACGGAGGCGTGCGAGGCGGCATCGGCGAAACGCAGCAGCAGGTAGATGCCGGCCTTGACCATCGCCGCGGCGTGCAGATAGGCGCTGACCGGCGCGGGGGCCACCATCGCGTCCGGCAGCCAGGCGTGGAAGGGGAACTGCGCCGACTTGGTCATCGCCGCGACCGCGACGAGCACCGCGACGGTCGCAGCGAAGCCCGGCCGCTCGGCCCACGCGGGATCGGCGAGGGCCACGCTCAGCCGTGTGGTGCCGGTGACCACCACGATCGTCGTGACAGCTGCGAGCAGGGCGAGCCCGCCCGCCACCGTGATCAGCAGCGTGCGCGTCGCCGCCGGCGCTGCCTCCGGGCCCGAGCGCAGGATGAGCAGATACGAGCACAGCGTCGTCAGCTCCCAGCTCACGAACAGGAGCACCAGGTCGTCGGCGAGCACGAGGGTCGTCATCGCAGCGGCGAAACCGACCATCAGGGTGTAATACCCGGCGGTCGCCTTACCGCGCAGGTAGGAGGTCGAGTACGCGACCACCACCGCGCCGATGAGCAGCACCAGCAGGACGAAGACCAGCGACAGGCCGTCGAGCCGCAACCGCAACGCGACGTCGAGCGAGGGAATCCACGGGACCGACTCGACGACAGTGCCATCTCGGCCGAGGGCCATCGCGAGGGCGGCGAGGCCCAGGAGTCCGGCGGCGAGAGGCCAGCCGGCCCGTGCGCCGAGGCCACGTGCCAGCACCGGCGCCAAGGCGGTCAGCGCCCAGCCTCCGGCGAGCAGGCCGATCAGGGTCATAGGTGGACTTTCCGGGGTCGACGACACGATCGCCGACCAGACTTCCCGGCACACCTGACGAGCACCCTACCGCGCCCCCGGTGGCGCCCGTCACCCTCCCCACCGAGAGCTCGTCTGCCGTGGCCTCGCCCCAGCGCGGCTACACCCTTGATGCGCTGGCTCCATTGCGTCGGCCGCGGACGGCCTTGAGCTACTCGACCACCGAAGGTCGGGAGAACTCGGTGGTTGAGTAGCGGCCGCGAGCTCTGCGAGCCGGCCGCGTATCGAAACCACCACCCCATGCGTGGCCTCGCTCCAGCCTCGGGGCGAGTGGGCTTTCGGTCAGTCGATCCGGAGGACGACCAGGGTGGTGTCGTCGTCGAGGGTGCCCGGGACCGCCTCGACGAGGGCGTCGGCCCACTGCGGCAATGGCGCGGTCCGCGGACCGCCCTCGCTGGCCTGACGCAGGATCTCCAGGGACTCGTCGATCGGCACCTGTCGTCGCTCGACGAGGCCGTCGGTGAACATCAGGACGATGTCCTCGGAGCCCAGCTGCAACCGCGTCGACACGCCGCCGTCGACGCCGATCCCCAGCAACGGGCGCGGCTCGACATCGATCTGCCGGGCGACCCCGCCGTGGACGCGGATGGGTCCCGGATGCCCCGCGCTCGCCAACTCCAGTGTGAGGTCGCGGGCATCGAAGATCGCGATGAGTGCCGTGGCGGTGCGGCCGGGCACGAGCGATCCCATCAGCCGGTCCAGCTTGTCGAGCGCTACGGCCGGAGAACCCGCATCGTCGAGATAGGCCCGCAGCGCCGTGCGGATCTGCGCCATCGCCGTCGCGGCGGTGAAACCATGGCCCGCGACATCGCCGATGACGAATGCGGTGCGGCCGTCCCGCAAGACGATCTCGTCCCACCAGTCGCCGCCGAGCTGCTGTCCTTCAGCGGGACGGTAGCGCGCGAACACGCTCAGGCCCTCGACCTCGGGAGCCTCGTCGAGGACGATCGTGCGCTGCAGGGACTCCGCGATCGCGATCTGCTCCCTGGAGCGCCTCACGATCTTGGCCTCCAACAGCTGCCGGAGCCGGTCGGCCGTCTCGAGATGCCACGCGCTCCACGACGCGCTGCGCCCGCGCACCGCGCCGCGCCACTTCTCGAAAGACTTGCGTGGACTCAGCCGGACCTCGGGGTTCTCGGCGAGCGCGAGCTCCTTGTTGCGCGGATCGCCTCCCCAGGTGACGACCTCGACGAGCTCGTTGCGGGTGAACAGCAGCCAGCCGCCCGCCATGGTCACCAGCAGGGCGCCGGCAGGGGCGTCCTCCACCTCGGCCAGCTCCGGAGCGAGTCGCGCGAGCCGGCTGCTGGCCTGGACGAGCCCATCGTCATCGCGGCGCGTCAAGGCGACGACCCGCTTCAGCAGGGCTTCGTCGCGGGAGATGTCGCCGACCGCATGCAGACCGGAGTCGTCCCAGAGCGCCGCTCCATCGGCGCCCACGAGCTCCAACAGCGCGGGATCGTCGATCAACGCCTCCAGAGGCGGGCGCCCGTCGGCGGCCAGGCGGGCGGTGATGCCCGCGAGCACGGCCTGTAGATAGAGCTCCTCGACACGCGAATCGGATCGCTCGCGCTCGTCGATCAGCTGCGAGGCGGTCTGCCCGAGGAACTCGGCCATCGACCGGACGTCGTGGGGCACATGGTGCGGACCGGAGTAGTGGTGGCACGCCACCAGCCCCCACAGCTCGCCGTCGCGGACCATCGAGACCGACATGGAGGCCGTGACCCCCATATTGCTCAGGTACTCCAGGTGGATCGGGGAGACGCTGCGCAGCGCCGAGAAGCTCAGGTCCAGGGGCGCGCCGGTACCGGGATCCAGCACCGGATCGAGAGCGACCGGCGCGTAGCCGATATCGGCGATGAGCCGCGTCCAGTTGGCTGTATAGAGGCGCCGGGCCTGCGCGGGGATGTCCGTGGCCGGATAGTGCAGGCCGAGGAAGGTGTTGAGATCATCGCGCTTCTGCTCCGCGACGACCTCGCCGTTCCACTCCTCGTCGAACCGATAGACCATCACGCGATCGAATCCGGTGAGCTCGCGCACCTCGATCGCGAGCCGGTCGCAGAGCTCAGCGATGGTCTGAGTCTCCGTCAGTCGGCTCATCGCGGCACGCGCCGAGCGGTAGGTGACGCGCCGTTGCGTCACGAAGTCCTCGGGCTCGATCTCCACGACGATCCGCTCGCCGGAACGGTGCAGGACGAGGTCGACGAGCACGCCGAGCAGGGTGCCGCGACGGACATCGTCCGGCAGCACCAGGTGGATCGGCTCGGTGAGATCCTCCTCGTCGATGGCGGCGACCACGGAGGCGGCGGCGACGGTGCCGATCGCGTGGGCAAGCTCGCGGCCGATCAGCTCCTCGACGGGCACACCGAGGGCGGACTGGACATTCTGGGAAGCCACGACGATCCGGAAGTCGAGATCGAGCGCGAGGAGCACGCCGTGCGGCTGGATGGCACCGGGGATGTGGATCGGCTCGCGGTCACAGGTGGTCAGCGTCGCCGTCTCGTAGGCCGGAGTGTGAGCAGCGGGTGGTTGTTCGGGCACCACGACGTACAGTCCTCAACTTTCATCGTCGGAAACCGCCTGACTGCTCAACCGGTCCCGACGATGGTATCGCCTGGTACCGACACATGGACGCGTTGACCCTCGGCGTCGAACAGGGCGAGGATCTCGACCGGTTCGCGATCGGCCGCGGAAAACCAGTGCGGAGTGCGGGTGTCGAACTCCGCCGGCTCACCGGGCTCGAGGATCATGTCGCGGTCGCCCAGCACGAGCCGGAGCCGTCCGCTGAGGACGTAGAGCCATTCGTAGCCGGGGTGTGCCCGCGGCTGCGGAGTGGCGGGAACGTCTCGTCCCTGGATGATCTGCTTGTAGGCCATGACCCCGGTCGCCCCGCGGCTGAGCGGGAGGATGATCCGCCCGTCGCGGCGGATGGGGCGCACGTGCACGCGTGGGTCACCCGTCGCGGGAGCACCTACCAGCTCGTCGAGGGGGATCGCGTACTCGCTCGACAACGGGAGCAGCAGTTCCAGGGTCGGCTTGCGCTGCCCCGATTCCAGCCGGGAGAGGGTGCTGACGGAGATGCCGGTGGCGTCGGCGACATCAGCCAGGGTTCGATGCCTGCCCCGACGCACCGCCCGGAGGCGCTCACCCACCCCGGAAAGGGCCGCATCGATGGAGTCCATGCCCTCAGTTTGCCACAACGGCAAACACGCTTGCTGGAAGTCGTCGGGGGGAGCAGGGTGGTGCCATGACTGATTCCTATGACGTCGCCGTCATCGGCGGCGGCCCCGCCGGTATCGGTGCCGCGACCGCCCTCGGACGTTCCCGACGCTCCGTCCTCGTGATCGACGCCGGCCACCCCCGCAACGCGCCCGCCGAGCACGCCCACAATGTCTTCACCCGCGAGGGCACTCCCCCTCGCGAGCTTCTCGCCCTCGGCCGCCAGGACACCGCTCCCTACGACGTGACCTATGTCGACGGCAGTGTCACCGCGGCGCGCCCTGTCGACGACGGCCTGTCGATCACCGTCGCCTCGGGCGAGGAGTTCATCGTGCGCCGGCTGATTCTCGCGACCGGCGTCACCGACGAGCTCCCGGCCGTTCCGGGGCTCGCCGACCACTGGGGCACCCAGGTGCTCCATTGCCCGTACTGCCACGGCTGGGAGGTCCGCGACCAACGCATCGTGGTGCTGGCCACCACCCCCATGGCCGCACACCAGGCCTTCCTCTTCGGCCATCTCGCCGGCGAGCTCACCGTCGTGGGTCCGTCGGTGGACGAGATCGAGGCGGACACCCGGCGGCAGCTGGAGGCGCTCGGATATCGCCTGGTCTCGACCCCCGTCGACCACATCGAGTCCGAGAACGGACGACTGGTGGGGGTCGCGCTGACGGACGGGAGCGTCCTGCCTGCCGATGCCGTCACGGTCGCACCCCGATCGGTGGCACGAGCCGATGTCTTCATCGGTCTCGGCGGCGAGCTGGAGGAGCACCCGATGGGCGGGTTGATCATCCCGAGCGACCCGCTGACGGGCCGTACCCCGGTGGATCGCGTCTGGGTCGCGGGCAATGCCCGGGATCTCTCCGCGATCGTCGGGCAGTCGCACAACGACGGCGTACGCGTGGGAGCCGGGGTCAACGCGGACCTGGTGATGGCGGACGCTGCCCGCGCCGCCGGATAGTCCGGCGCCAGGAATCGGTCGCCCCGCGGGAGCGGTACGTGGTCAACCTCGAACGGCAGCGATGAGGTTCACCACGTACCGCCGCCGAGAGTGAGACGTTGATGGCCTACCGCCACGGTGGGAGAGAGGTCTCACCTGGACTCTTTTCACCGGAGTGGGAGAATCGGTGACCATGGGGACTCAGCAGCCGACATCGACACCCGCCGGTGAGGCCGGCGGGGGTGTCGCCGCGCTGCTGCGACGTGCCCAGGAGGTCGCCGATCAGCTGCGCCGCGACGCCGAGGCCGAGGCCGAACGCGCCACCGAGGAGGCGCACCGCCTCGAAGCCGAGGCCCAGCAGCTGCACGCCGCCGCGCAGGAGGCCCACGACGAGGCCGCAAGCGCGCTCAATCGCGCCCGCGGCCAGTGGGACGAAGCATCCAAGGACGCTCACGAGCTCCTGCTCGAAGCCAGCGACCAAGCCAGCGTGATGATCAGCACGGCCGAACAGCAACGCGATGAGCTGCTCGGCGAGGCCCGGGCGGCCGCCGAGACCGAAAGGGCCGAAGCACGCGCCCTCCTCGACCGTCACAGCGAAGAGGCCCGCACCACCCTCGAATCCGCGCGCGCCGAAGCCGAACGACTCCTCACCGAGGCCACCGACCGGGCTGCCGAGCAGGACACGGCCACCGAGAACCTCGTCGCCACCCGCGAGGCGGAGGCCCAGGCCGCCGCGGACACCATCACCGACGAGGCCACGCGGCGAGCCACCGAACTCGTCGAGCAGGCCACCGCCGAGGCGACGCAGCTGCGCGAGACCGCCCAGGCCGATACCGAGAAGCAACGAGCCCAGGCCGCCCAGGAGCTCGCCGACGCACGCGACCAGGCGACCACTCTCGTCGACGAGGCCCGCGCGGAGGCCGACCGGCTCGTCACAGAGGCCGGGGAGCAGATGACCTGGGCGCGCGAGACCGTCGCCTCGCTCCTGCAGACCGCCGAGCTCGAGGTGCAGCGGATCCGGCTGAGCGGCCACCGCGACGCCGCGGCGGTCGTCCGACGCACCCGCGCGCAGACGCTCGAGGTCGTCCGGCGGCTGCGCCTGCGCCTCGCCGGCCAGATCGCCGATGCCGACCATCAGGCCCAGGAGCTCGCGGACGCCGGCCTCGCGGTGCAGCGCGAGGCCGAGCAGCGCGCCGCCTCACTGACCGCCGAGGCGGAACGCCACGCCGCCACGGTGCGACGCGAGGCCGATGACTACGCCGCCGCCTCCCGGGAGCGCGCCGACCGCCGGCTCGGCGAGGCCGAGTCGGGAGCCAAGATGCTGCGGACCCGGGTCGCCGAAGAGGTCGTCCGCAAGCAGCGCGAGGCACACGACGAAGTACAGACACGCCGCGAGGAGGCCCATCGCCTGCTCGCATCGGCCCGCCAGGAGGCCGACGAGCTGCGCAGCGCCGCCCGCACGATGCTCGACGAGGCCCGTGACGAGGTCACCAGCCTGCGCCAGCGTCGCGATCAGATCACGTCCGAGCTCGGTCAGCTGTCCGGTGTCATCACCGCGCTGAGCGTGCCGGAGCATCCCACCACGACCCCTGAGGAAGACGCCCATGACGCCTGATTCCCCTTCCGACTTCCGCATGGTCCTGCGCGGCTACGAGCCTTCGCAGGTCGACGCCCGGCTCCAGTCGCTCGCCGACGAGGCCGCGATCGCTCGCCGGCGGATCAACGAGCTCACCGCCTATCTGGAGAAGCTCGAGGCGGAGCGGGAGTCCGAGCGCACCGCCAGCGAGCTGCCCCAGGAACCGCCGAGCTTCGAGCACCTGGGCGCTCGCGTGGGCCAGATCCTCGCCCTCGCCGAGGAGGAGGCGAGTGAGCTGAAGGAACGCGTCGGCAGCGAGCTCGACGCGCGCCAGGCCGAGATCGAGGGCTCCGCGCAGCAGATCCGCGACGAGGCCGATCTCTACGCCGAGAAGCGCCGGGCCGATGTGGACGCCGAGGTGGCCCGACTCCTCGAGGACGCCCGCCGCACCGCCGACGACCGGATCGATGCCGCCGACCGCGAGGCCGCCGGACGCCTCCAGGAGGCCGAGGCGATCTACGAGAGCCAGCGCGCCAAGGCAGCCAAGGCGGCGGCCGACTTCGAGAAGACCCTCGCTGAGCGCCGCGAGGCCGTCGAGGCGGACTTCCAGCAGCAGATGGCCGAGGCCGAGCGTCGCAGCGCGGAGCTGGAGTCGCGGCTGGAGAAGCGCCAGGCCGAGGCCGATGCCGAGTACCAGGATCGGCTCCGCGAGGCCAACCGGCTCCTCACCGAGGCTCAGCAGCGCGCCGAGCAGATCGTCGGCGAGGCGAAGACGACGGCCGCCAAGGTGCGGTCGGAGTCCGAGCGCGAGCTGGCGGCGGCATCGCAGCGCCGGGATGCCATCAACGCTCAGCTGTCCAATGTGCGGCAGATGCTCGCGACCCTGACCGGCGGCAATGTCCAGTTCGCCGACCCGTTCGCGGACGCGGAGGAGGTCGAGACCGAGGGAGTCGTCGACGGCGAGACCGACTCCGCGGAGTCCGACGAGACCTCGCAGATCGAGCCGGTCGAGGACGAGGACGCGACCGAGCGCACGCGCGTCATCGACCTCGGCGGCGACGACAAGTCCTGAGCCGCCGAGCGGTGACTTACGCACGTCTCAGCCCCGGGAGCGGTGACTTACGCACGCCTCAACTGTCTTGAGGGGTGCGTAGGTCACCGCTCCCGCTCACGGTCGGGTCAGAGCCGCACCAAGGTCCAGATCGCCACGAGGCCGAGCACGACGATGCAGGCTCGCAGCACGGCCGGCGGGAGTCGGCGACCGACGCGCGCGCCGATCCAGCCACCGACGAGGGAGCCGGCGGCGATCAGCCCGACGGCCGTCCAGTCGATGGGGTGCCTGCCGCCGGTGGACGCCACGATGACATAGGTGGTCGCGGCGACGCTGTTGACGGCCATCACGAGGATGTTCTTGAGCGCGTTGTGACGCTGCAGCGTGTCCGGGAGCAGGAGTCCCAGGATCCCCACCAGCAGGATGCCCTGTGCGGCGGCGAAGTAGCCGCCGTAGACGCCGCAGAGGGCGATCAGCGGGAGCAGGAGCGCCGCGCGCCCCAGGCCGATCTCCCGTTCCCCTGGTGGGCGAGGACCACGGCTCCGCACATAGCGCTGGAGCATCGGCTGGGCCACGACCAGCACGAGGGCCAGGACCAGCAGCCACGGCACGATGGAGACGAACGCGTCCTCGGGCAGGTGGAGCAGCAGCCAGGCTCCGCCCAGCGCGCCGGCGAGGGAGGCCGGCAGGAACAGCGCGACGCGGCGCCCTTGTCCGGCGAGCTCACGACGGTAGCCGAACGAGCCGGAGATATTGCCCGGGATGAGGCCGACCGCATTGCTCATCGTCGCGGTGACCGGGGGGACGCCGAAGGCGACGAGCGTGGGGAAGGTGATGAGGGTCCCCGATCCGACGATCGTGTTGATGACCCCGGCGCCGACTCCCGCGAACAGGACCAGCACCATCTCCACGACGCTCACCGGACGGCACCGATGATCGTGGCGGACCTCCGCCCCTCCCCATGCGTCACCGCAACAGCGTATCTGCCGCGCTTCCTCACCCGATGAGAGCGGTGATCGCTGAGACGGCGCTCGTCGGCTCGGCATGCTCGACGACCTCGCCGGGCGGCCACGGGGACGGTGCACGGCGCACGACCACCACCGCGGCGCCGCGTTCGGCGGCGACCTCGAGTTTCGGCCACGTGTACGAGCCGCCGGAGTCCTTCGTGACGACGACATCGATGTCGTGCTCGCGCATCAACGCGCGTTCGCCGTCGAGGGTGTACGGTCCGCGGCTCGGCAGAACCGTCCAGCCGGACGGCACCTGATGGTCGGGCTCGTCAACCACGCGGACCAGCGCCGCGCGGTCGGCGAGCGGGCCGAGGAAATGGCCGAGGTGGCGGCGGCCGATCGTGAGCATCGGTCGCCGACCCAGTGATGCGGCGGTCGATGCCGCCTCGTCGTGGTCGGCGACCCAGTGCCAGGTCCCCGCCCCCGGGGCGTCGCTCCATCCGGGACGGGCGAGGCGCACATACGGCAGGTCCTCCGCACGCGCTGCCGCGTAGCCGTTGCGGGTGATCTGCTCCGCGAACGGATGGGTCGCGTCGAGGACGGCCGCGATGCTCTCAGTGCGCAGGTAGGCGCGCAGGCCGTCGACTCCCCCGAAGCCGCCGACCCGCACCGGGCCCACCGGCAGGCGAGGCCTCGCGACCCGTCCCGCGAGCGAGGAGAGGAAGGGTGTCCCGGCCTCGTCGAGCAGTCGGGCCGCCTCCCGCGCCTCACTCGTCCCGCCCAGCACCAGAACCGTCATGCCGTGCCTCGCTCACTCATGCCAGGGTCCGCATCCGTCCCGGTCCGGACGTGGCCAGATCGAGGAGGGCATCGAGGTCGAGATGGGACTCGGCGAGGTCGGCGAGCAGGTCGATGCGAGCCTCACGCGCCGTCGCGAAGGAGACGTCCGATGACGGGAGTTCGCGCCCGGCCCTGCCGGCGACCTCGGTCAGCAGCGCTCGGCGGAATCCGTCGGACTCCAGGCTGCCGTGCCACATCGTGCCCCAGGCGGATCCCGCGTGGGCGCCGCCGAGGAACTCCTCGCCGCCCTGCACGGTGACCCGCCCGTGATGGATCTCGTACCCGGACACCTCGTGACCGAGAGCCTCTCCCACCGGGAGCCGCAGGACCTTCTCGGCCTCGAACCGCGTCTCGACATCGAGCAGTCCGAGTCCCTCGACTCGTGCCCCAGGGTCGCCTTCGACACCGGCCTCGTCGGTGATCGACCGCCCGAGCATCTGGAAGCCCCCGCAGATCCCGAGCACCGCTCCCCCACGGCGAGCATGGCTGACGATGGGCGTGTCGAGGCCGCGGGCGCGGAGCCAGGCCAGGTCGCCGATGGTCGTGCGGGTGCCGGGCAGGACGATGAGGTCGGCATCGTCGAGACCCTGTGCATCGCTCACGAAACGCACGTCCACACCGGGTTCGAGGGCGAGCGCGTCGACATCGGTGAAGTTGCTGACCCGCGGGAGGCGGACGACGGCGACCCGCAAAGGATCGGAGCTGCGCTGATCGCGACGGCTCTCCAGGTCCAGGGCATCCTCGGAGTCCAGCCACAGTCCGGCGTCCCACGGCAGCGTGCCGTAGACGCGGCGGCCCGTGCGCTCCTCGATGGCGTCCAGGCCCGGGCGCAGCAGACGCTCGTCGCCGCGGAACTTGTTGACCACGAAACCGGCGACGAGGGCCTGGTCGGCGGCGTCGAGCAGCGCGACGGTGCCGTAGAAGGCCGCGAACACGCCACCGCGGTCGATATCGCCGACCACCACGACGGGCATCCGGGCGTGCTGAGCGAGGCCCATGTTGACGTAGTCGCTGGCGCGCAGGTTGATCTCGGTGGGGCTGCCCGCACCCTCGGCGATCACGAGGTCGTAGCGGCTCGCGAGGTCGTCGAAGGCATCGTGGGCGAGGGTGGCCAGGTGGCGCCGGCCCCGGGCGAAGTCCATCGAGGAGATGGTGCCGGCGGGCTTGCCCATCGCCACAACATGGCTGCGGCGGTCGCTGCCGGGTTTGAGCAGCACGGGATTCATGGCGGGCTCGGGGCGGGCCCGGGCGGCGAGCGCCTGGATCCACTGCGCGCGGCCGATCTCGGCGGTCGTGCCCGCCTCGTCGGCGCACACCATCGAGTTATTGGACATGTTCTGCGCCTTGTACGGCGCAACCCGGATGCCGCGCCGGGCATAGGCGCGGCAGAGTGCGGTGGTGACGACCGACTTGCCCGCGTCCGAGGTCGTCCCCGCGACCAGCAGTCGCGCGCTCATCGCATTCCACCCCCTCCCGCAAGGAACGGAAGATGTGATTCCGCGGTTGCCAGAGCGACCACCGAATCACATCCTCCGTTGCCCGCGTCTAACCTCATGAGGGTTTCCGCAGGAGGGCGAGGTCCATGATCCAGCCGGCCTCGTCCTTGACCCGGTCGCGGGCAGCGCGGATGTCGGGAAGCACCTCGGCGACCGTCCCGTGGGCGAGCGCCTCGTGAGCGGTTCCGAGGTTGGCGCCCCACCAGACCGTCCAGTCGCTCAGCGCGGCGAAGGAGTCGATCGAGGACAGCAGCATCGCGGCGATATTGCCCTCGCCGCGTTCGACGGCCTCGGACAGCTTGCGGCCGGTGGTCAGGTGCAGCGGCCGGCCGATCTCGTGCAGCACGATGGCGTGCCGGGCGGCGAGCAGTTGCAGACTCGAGACGCCGGGGATCACGTCGACATCGAGGGATCGGTCCGCCGCCACGCGATCGAGGATACGCAGAGTGGAGTCGTAGAAGGCGGGGTCGCCCCAGACGAGGATCGCGACATCGCCATCGGCCTCATCGAGAGCGATGGCGAAGCGCTCGGCTCGTGCGGCGTGCCA
This sequence comes from Aeromicrobium piscarium, assembly GCF_007421815.1. Classification (GTDB taxonomy): domain Bacteria; phylum Actinomycetota; class Actinomycetes; order Propionibacteriales; family Nocardioidaceae; genus Aeromicrobium; species Aeromicrobium piscarium. The sequence continues at coordinate 16,227 of NZ_VLNT01000008.1, forward strand.
GTCAGCGACGGCTCGCTGGTAGGCGGCCTCGTCGCCGGCCACCCGAGCGCTGCGGTCCCGTTCAGGGTCTCGGACGGTGAGCATCGGCGGCGGGTCGGGGACGTGGCGCGCGATGATCGCCTCACGGGCGGCGACGAGCGGGTCGTCCTCGCGTTTCTCGACGACGAGATAGGCCGAGACCGATCGCAGCGTTTCAACCGCCTCGACCGTCAGCTGATCGACGCCCCCCGGCCCGATCCCCACGACCCGCACCCTCATCGCACACCCCCGGTCGCGACGGACGCGAGATGTGCTTCGGTGGTCGTCATAGCAACCACAGAGTCACATCCTGCGTCTCGTCCCCGCGCTTCGGTCACTGGCGGTCCTCGAGCTCACCCTCGACCTCGAGGTAGACGGACTGGAGGGCGGCGAGGGTGTCCGGATCGGGCTCAGCCCACAGACCCCGATCAGCGGCCTCGTGCAGGCGCTCGACGATGCCGCGCAGGGCCCACGGATTCGACTGCCGCATGAACTCCTGGGTCTGCTCGTCCAGCACATAGGACTGCGCGAGCTGCTCGTACATCCAGTCGTGCACCACACCGGTGGTCGCATCGAAGCCGTAGAGATAGTCGACGGTCGCCGCGAGCTCGAAGGCGCCCTTATAGCCGTGCCGCTGCATCGCGCCGATCCACCGCGGATTGACCACGCGCGAGCGGAACACCCGACTGGTCTCTTCCGACAGCGTACGAGTCTTGACCGCATCAGGCGTGGTCGAGTCGCCCACATAGGCCTTGGGGTCCTTGCCCGTCAGCGCGCGCACCGTGGCGACCATGCCGCCGTGGTACTGGAAGTAATCGTCGGAGTCGGCGATGTCGTGCTCGCGCGTATCGATGTTCTTGGCCGCGACCTGGATGCGCCGGTAGTTGGCGCGCATGTCATCCGCAGCGGGGGCCCCGTCGAGGTCGCGGCCGTAGGCGAAGCCGCCCCAGGCGGTGTAGACCTCGGCGAGATCGTTGTCATCGCGCCAGTTGCCCGCCTCGATGGTCTGCAGGATGCCCGCACCATAGGACCCCGGCTTGGAGCCGAAGATGCGGGTGCGGGCGCGGCGCTCGTCGCCGTGCTCGATCAGATCGGCCGCGGTGTGGGCGCGGACGTAGTTCTGATCGGCGGGCTCGTCGAGCTCGGCGACGAGGGCGACCGCGTCGTCGAGCATCGCGATGACATGCGGGAAGGCGTCGCGGAAGAAGCCCGAGATCCGCACGGTCACGTCGATGCGCGGACGTCCCAGCTCCTCCAGCGGCACGATGTCGAGGCCGTTGACGCGGCGCGAGGCCCCGTCCCAGGACGGGCGCACGCCGAGCAACGCCAGCACCTCGGCGATATCGTCGCCGCTCGTGCGCATCGCCGACGTGCCCCACACCGACAAACCGACCGAGGTGGGGTACTCCCCCGTCTCGTCGAGGTGTCGCTGGACCAGCGAGTCGGCCATCGCCACGCCGGTCTCGTAGGCGAGTCGCGAGGGCACGGCGCGCGGGTCGACGGTGTAGAAATTGCGTCCGGTCGGCAGCACGTTGACGAGACCGCGCAGCGGCGATCCCGACGGGCCGGCGGGGATGAACCCGCCGTCGAGGGCGTGCAGGACCGCGTCGAGCTCGTCGGTGGTCTTGGCCAGCCGCGGCACGACCTGCGTGGCGGCGAACTCCAGCACGCGCACCACCTCGGGATCATCGTGCAGTCCGGTGGCCGCCGAGGCATCCCAGCCCGCCTCCTCCATCGCAAGGACGAGCTCACGGGCGCGTTGCTCGATCTCGTCGACAGCCCCCAGCTCGTCGGCACCTTCCTTCAGCCCGAGTGCGGCACGGAGCCCGGGGACAGCACCGGTCTCACCACCCCAGACCTGTGAGGCGCGCAGGATGGCCAGCACGAGGTTGACACGCGCTTCGCCGCCGGGGGCCTGGCCGAGCACGTGCAGACCGTCGCGGATCTGCGCGTCCTTGACCTCGCACAGCCAACCGTCGACGTGCAGCAGGAAGTCGTCGAACTCCTCGTCACCCGGCCGTTCGTCCAGACCGAGGTCGCGGTGCATCTCGGCCGCGTGCATGAGGGTCCAGATCTCGGCGCGGATGGCAGGCAGCTTGGCGGGGTCCATCGCCTGGATATTGGCGTACTCGTCGAGCAGCTGCTCCAGCCGGGCGATATCACCATAGGACTCGGCGCGCGCCATCGGCGGGATCAGATGGTCGACGATCGTGGCGTGGGCGCGGCGCTTGGCCTGCGCGCCCTCGCCCGGATCGTTGACGAGGAAGGGGTAGATGAGCGGCATGCTGCCGATCGCGGCATCCGTGGCGCACGAGGCCGAGAGCGCGGCGTTCTTGCCCGGCAGCCACTCCATCGACCCGTGCTTGCCCAGGTGGACCACCGCGTGCGCACCGAAGCCGCGCTCGAGCCAGCGGTAGGCGGCGAGATAGTGGTGGCTCGGCGCGAGATCGGGGTCGTGGTAGATCGCGACCGGGTTCTCTCCGAAGCCGCGGGGCGGCTGGATGAGGATGACGATATTGCCACTGGTGATCGTGGCCAGCACGATCTCCTGACGATCGTTGACGAAGAGCGTGCCCGGTGCGGCACCCCACGCCTCGGTGACCTCGTCGACCAGTTCGGCAGGCAGGTCGGCGATCCACTGCTCATAGTCGGCGGCCGGGATGCGCACGTGGCTCTCGGTGAGCTGACCCGAGGTCAACCACTCCTCGTCCTGGCCGCCCGCGTCGATGAGCGCGTGGATGAGGGTGTCGCCCGCCTCGGTGTCATCGTCCATGTCGAGCACGCGAGTGATGGTCGGGTCGTCGCCCAGGTCGTAGCCGGCGTCGCGCAGACGCCGCAGCAACCGCACCGTCGAGACCGGGGTGTCGAGGCCGACGGCGTTGCCGACGCGGCTGTGCTTGGTCGGGTACGCCGACAGCATCAGCGCGAGCTTGCGCTCGGCGGGCGGGGTGCGGCGCAGGCGCGCGTGATTGACGGCGATGCCGGCGACGCGGCGGCAGCGCTCCTCGTCGGCGACGTAGCGCGGCAGGCCGTCGGCGTCGATCTCCTTGAAGGAGAACGGCGCGGTGATGATGCGGCCGTCGAACTCGGGGATGGCGACCTGGTTGGCCGAGTCCAGCGGGGTCACGCCGTCGTCATTGGCCTCCCATTCAGCGCGGCTGGAGGTGAGGCACAGGCCCTGTAGGACCGGGATGTCGAGGGCAGCGATGCGCTCGACATCCCAGGTCTCATCGTCGCCGCCCGCACTCACGGCGCCGGGCACCTGGCCACCCGCCGCGAGGACGGTCACGATGAGCGCATCGAGGGTGCCGAGCGCCGCATAGAGGTCATCGGGGGCCGAACGCAGCGAGGAGGAGAAGACCGGCCTGCCCACGGCCTCGCCGGTGGCGTCGATCGCATCGGCGAGCACATGGGCGAACTCCGTATTGCCGCTCGCCTCGTGCGCGCGGTAGTAGAGGATGCCGATGCGCGGGAGGTCCGCGGGACGTTCGGGGCGCTCGCTCCACCCCCACGTCGGCAGGACGGCGGGCGGCTCGAAGCCCTCGCCGGTCAGCAGGATCGTGTCGGAGAGAAAGGCGTGGAGCTGGGCGAGGTTGGCCGGACCGCCCTCGGCGAGGTAGCGATGTGCCTCGGCGGCCACACCCATCGGGACGGTGGAGTGCTCCATGAGCTCGGCGCTCGGCTGCTGCTCGCCGCCGAGGACGACGATCGGGACGGTGGCCTCGCGCACCGCCGTCGGCACGTCGTCGGGCGATCCGAGGATGCGGGCGACGACGAGATCGGCCTCGCCCACGAGCGCCGCGATCTGCTCGTCGGTCAACCGCACCGGGTTGGCGAAGCGGTAGTCGGCACCACTTGCGCGCGCGGAGAGCAGATCGGTGTCGGATGTGGACAGCAACGCGATGCGCGTCATGCTTCCTCCTCGGGGTTCTCGCCCCTATCAGTCGGAATCGTCGCGTTCAGTGTCTGGCTCGGCCTCGCGGACGATGCCCGCGCGGCCTCACAGTGGCGGAACCGCCCCGGTCTCGCACCGGGTTCCTGAGATCGCGTCGACGTGAGTGCGCCCAGCGTATCCGGGCGGCGCGCGCCCCGGTCCGAGGGGCGGCCCGCGTGCTGAGCGAGGGTGTGGATAACGATCTCGACACGACGTAGAATGCAATTAATGTTGCATTCGTGAGGATCACGGCCAGCGCACGACGGCACGACATCGCCGATGAGGACATCCTTCACGCCCTTCGTCACCTCCTTCGGGTATACGAGGGCAGAGACGAGGTCCTGTTGGTGATCGGTGCCGCCCGCGATGGTCGGATCATCGAGGTGGGGATCGCGGACTCGATCCGCGAGCGGTTCACGCGATGCGAGCACGGCCGAAGTTCTGGCCCTGAGACGACCGAAGGGAGCATGACCATGACGGCACGGATACGGCTCAGTGACCAGGAAGCCCTCGACAGGATCGAGGAGATCGATCCTGCCACCGCCCCGATGCGCGATATCTCGGCGACGGAACCGATCAGAGCAGCGGTCGCGGGCCGCGCCGCGGCCGAGCGAGCGGTCACCGATGCAGTGCACGATGCCCGGGCCCGAGGGGTCACCTGGGTGGAGATCGCCGCCGCCCTCGGCGTCAGCCACCAAGGTGCCCGCCAACGGTACGGAACTCGCTGATCCCCTCCTGGGACCTGGGGGCGGTGGATTATCACGCACCGCCGCACCTCGAGTGCGGGATGGTTCACGGCTCGGGGCCGGTCAATGGTCGGGCGCGGTCTCGCGGGCGAGGTCGATGATGTGTGCGGCGCTGACCGCGGCCCCGTCGAGATCTCGGATGCGGTCCGCGAGGACCCGTGCCGCCTGCCGCATCCCCTCGTCGTGCAGGCGGCGTTCGACGAGCCCGGGCAGACGCCGACGGCGCACATCGGAGGTCGAGAACCGCAGGGCATTGCCGAAGCGGGCGCACTCGTCGAGGTTGAAGCGCTGCTCCGGCTGCAGACCGATCCCGGCGAACGGAGCTCCCGACGCGCAGGCGGTCTGTACCGTCCCCTCCCCGCCGTGGATCACCGAGGCGTCGATCAACCCGACGAGCTGATGCGCGGGCAGGAAGTCGTACACCCGGATGTTGGCAGGCAGCGACGCACGATCGTCGTCGGTGAGATAGCGGCCGGCGGTCGTGACGATGTCGATGTCCATCGGCGCGAGCCGGCCGAGGATGGACCGCGCCGAGGACCGGCGCGCCGACGAGCCCAGACCGACATAGACGACCGGCCGGCGGCGGTCCTCGAACTCCAGCAGCTCGGCGGGCAGCTCGCCGTCGGTCCGCGCATAGACGGGCCCGACCAGGTGCTCATTGTCCGCCAGCTTCGAGGACGGGACGGGCCAGGCCGAGACGATCAGGTTCACGTCCGCGTCCAGAGCGTCGACCGTGCGGTCCGGCAGCCGCACACCCCGCTCGGCCGCGACGACGCGGAAGGAGCGCGGCTTCCATCGCAGCGCCGTCGCCGCGGTACGCGTCGCCGTGCCCGCCAGCCGATTGACCGCTGAGCCGAGACCGCCCCTCGCCATGACCAGCGGGAAGGTCGTCATGCTGGTGAGATGTCCGCGGCTCATCGCCAGGGGCCGGACATAGACCAGCGGCACGTGAGCGGCGCGGGCCGAGATGAACAACGACAGCGTGGTTCCGATGACGATGACGTGCGGCTGCCATCGCTCGATGAGGGCGGGCTCGCTGCGCACGCGCTCGCGGATCATCGACGTCGTGAACGGATGACGGATCGCCCGGCCCTGGTCGACCGCGATCAACCGGTCCGCATCGGCCTCGCTCAGCTCCGGGTCGAGCAGTTCCAGGTCGAAGCCGGCCGAGGTGATGTGGTCGGCGAAACGGCGCGAATAGCCCATGAACCGCACCTCGTGCCCCGCGTCTCGCACCGCCCGCGCCACTTCTACCGCCCGTGAGGTCTCCCCCAAGTTGAATGTCTCGGGCGCGAACAGTATGCGCAGCCGCTCGGGCGTCCTCTCGGTGATCGTCACCACCGTGCCCGCTCCGTCGTCGCGCGGCAAGGCGGGGCGTCAACCGCGCACGGCGTAGGTGACGTAGTCGTCGTAGAGCTGCCAGGCGGTGCCGACCTCGGCGAAGCCGGCCTGCGACAGCGCCGCGAGCCGGAAGTCGATCGCGGTCGACGGCGTCGCCACTCGGCCCGTGAACCGGCGGTCGCGCTCGGCGACTCGCTCCGCGTGGCCGGGGCGCTCGCTCAGCGACCCCCACCACCGGTCCCAGGTCTGCGCGCCGGCGGCGAAGGCCTCCTCCTGGGTGCGACGATCGTGGTCGGCGGCCCAGCGCGCGATGTGCGGCGAGCGTCCGTCGAATCGGAAGTGGTCGCCGTCGAGGAAGACCCCTCCCGGTCGCAGGACCTCGGCGACCTCCGCGAAGAGGCGGACGAGGTCAGCAGGCCACAGCCAGTGCAGCGCCGTCGTCGACATGGCGCCGGCGAAGCCCTCCTCCGCCACGGCCCCCCGCCACTCGCCGGTCAGATCGGCGTCCACGATCCGCACCCGATCGCCATAGGGCGCCAGGTACTCCGCCGCCAGGTCCAGGAGCACCGGGTCGTAGTCGACCGCCACTACCCGGGAGTTCGGCACCGCGTCGAGGACGCGGGCGGCCAGCGAACCCGGCCCGCAGGCCAGGTCGAGGACGGTCATCGGCTCGTCGCCCGCGACCTGCCGCAGCATATCGACCATGACGGCGAACCGCTGCTCGCGTTCGGCGATGTAGGCGGCCTGCTGGTCGTCCCAGTGCCGCACGAGATCGGCGGCGGTCATCCGACGAGCCCCAGGTCCCGCAGCCCCTCGGCGATCTGCTCGATGCCGTCGACATTGCGGATCGAGGGATCCATCGTCGTCCCTCCGAGGATGATGTAGCGACGCTCCTTGACCGCCGTCAGCCGGCTCGCCACCGGATCGGACTCCAGGAAGGCGATCTTGGCCTCCGCGCTGTCACCGTCGTCGCCACGCTCCAGGTCGGCGAGCACCAGCACATCGGGGTCGCGGTCGAGGATCGACTCCCAGCCGATCTCGGGCCACAGCTGACGCTGATCCTCGAAGGCATTGGTCGCCCCGACCGCACGGGTCATCAGGCCCGGCGCCCCACAGCATCCGGCCATGTACGGGGTGCGCGTCGAGGAGTACCACCACGCGAGCGAGACATCCTCGGCACCGAGGTCCTCGGTCGCCGCCTCGGCTCGATCGCGCAGCTCGGTCGTCAGCTCGTCGCCGGCATCCTGGACATCGAAGAGCTCGGCGACATCGGCGATCTCGTCGTACAGGTCGTCGAGGCTGAGCTCGCTGGTCTGCTCGGCGTCCTGGCCGCCGCACTCGCTCGGCGACTGATACGTCGGTACGCCCAGCTCATCGAACCGCTCCTGATCTCCGATCCCCTCTGAGGTGAAGGTGTACGCGAAGGTCGAGTAGACGAGATCGGGTTCGACGTCGAGCACACGCTCCAGCGCGGGGAACTCCTCGTCGAACTTGTCGACCTTCTCGAAGTCCTCCTTGACGTCCTCGATGACCTGGGAGTCCGACACCCCCACGGCCTCGATCCGATCAGCGAGTCCGAGGCTCAGCACGAGCTCGGTCGCCGGTTGATTGATGACCACGGCGCGCTCGACCGGGGACTCGATCGTGACCTCCCGATCGCAGTTCTCCACCACGATCGGGTAGCCCTCGGCGGAGGTGCCGGCATCGGTCGTGTCGGTGGTCGAGCCGCAGGCGGCGAGCAGGCCGAGGGCGCTGACGCCCGCGACGAAGGATCGGGTTCTCATGAGGTGGTCCTTTCGGAGATGATGCGCGGTCGGCGCAGGCGGTCGACGGGGCGGCCGTCGATGAGGTGCTCGTCGACGAGCTCGCCGACATCGGCCCCCGTGACGGGCCCGTACCAGGTGTCGTCGGGGTGCACCGCCACGACCGGCGCGTGATTGCAAGGGAAGAGACAGCCCGTCTGGGTGACGAGCACGTCCTCGTCGCCCAGCTCGCGCTCGTGCAGCGCGGTGCTGAGGGCTTCGGCGGTGGTCGCGGCGCCGGATGCGGAACAGCGCGGGCCACGGCACACGAGCAGGTGATGGCGGAAGCCCGGAACGTCCTCCCAGGCGGACGACCGCAACGGCGCCTCGCGCCCGGTGACCGCGGAGGCGACCACCTCGACCCGGACTCCGGGATGCTCGCGCACCCAGTGCGCCGCCACGCGGCGCAACCAGGAACGGGCCGGGGCGGCACCGGCGGCGGGCAGCCGGACGAGTCGCACGTGAGCGACCCCGTCGTCGGCCAGCCGGCTCAACTCATCGACCAACGAGGGCTCTCCTCGCTGGAGATAGGCGACCGACGCGCCGGTGACCTCCGCGAGTTCGGCCAGGGCCGAGTGATCGTTCACCGCGTCGACCGCCATCGCGACGATCACGACGGACGCCGGCATGCGTGCTCACCTCCCGCGACCCACACGATCGTGCGGCGCTGAGCCACCGGATGCGTCTCGACGACGGCCTCGACACCGTAGACGTCGCGGATCAACTCCGCGGTGAGGACATCGTCGGTGGCACCGTGAGCGACGATGTGCCCGCCTTGCATGACGATCAACTCGTCGCAGTAGGCCGCCGCCAGGTCGAGATCGTGCAGCGCGGCGATCGCGGTCGGCGCGGTCTCGCGCACCGTGCGCAGGAAGGCGATCTGGTGGCCGAGGTCGAGGTGATTGGTGGGCTCGTCGAGCAGGAGCACCTCGGGCTCCTGGGCGAGCGCCCTCGCGAGCTGGACGCGTTGCCGTTCACCGCCGGAGAGCGTCGCCCACCGCCGGTCCCCGAGGGCGGTGACCCGGCCCCGATGCATCGCCCGCTCGATCGTCTCCGCGTCGTCGTGCACGGCACCGGGCCAACGGCTGCGGTGCGGGATGCGGCCGAGCTCCACGACATCGCGGGCCGTGAGATCCAGTCCCGTCTCGGCATGCTGCTCCAGCAGCGCCACTCGGCGGGCCCGCTCCCTGGATCGCAGGCTCGTCAGGGCCTCACCGTCGAGTGTCACGAGGCCGCTCGACGGCTGGTTGACGCCCGCGAGCAGATGCAGCAGCGAGGTCTTGCCGGAGCCGTTCGGGCCGATGATCCCGGTGAACAGACCGGGTTTGAAGGTCACGTCGATGCCATCGAGGATCGTCGTGCCGCCCGCGATCCACGTGACCCCTTGGGCCGTCAGACTGCCCATCGTCCGCTCGCTCATGCCGCCACCGCCTCAAAGAAAAGAACGCTAGGACGACGGCGGCATGAGATAGAGCCCAACCTTCGCTCGCTCCGCTCGCTCATGCCGCCACCGCCTCGAAAAAGCACACAGTAGGACGACGGCGGCATGAGATAGAGCCCAACCTTCGCTCGCTCCGCTCGCTCATGACCGGGCTCCTCTCCACAGCAGATAGCCGAACAGGGGCGCTCCCACCAGGGCGGTGGCGACACCGACCGGCAGCTCCTGACCGGGAACGATCGAACGGGCGATGAGATCCGCCCACACCAGCAGCACCGCTCCTCCAAGGGCGCTCGCCGGCAACAGGATGGTGTGCCGGGGCCCGAGGACGAGGCGCATGACGTGCGGCACCACGAGGCCGACGAAGCCGATCGCGCCGCTGAAGGCGACGAGCGAGGCGGTCACGAGTGCCGTGCCGGTGAGGGCGATCCACCGGAACACCGGCACGCTCACCCCCAACGCGCTCGCGGCGACCTCGCCGAAGGCGAAGGCATCGAGCGTGGACGAGAAGGACCAGAGCACGACCACGGTCAGCACCGCGACGACCAGCAGGAAGATCGCGGCTCCCCAGCGCACCCCCGCGACCGAGCCCAGCGTCCAGCTGAGGACACGACGCGCGGCATCGTGCTGGTCGCTCACGACGACGGTGAACGAGGTGTACGCCGCACAGACCTGCCCGACGGCGACACCCGCGAGGACGGTCCGGGCCGGCGTGAGCCGGCCACTGCGTCCTGCCGCGACGATCAGCACCACGACGAGCGCCATGAGCGCACCGGCGAAGGCCCCGACCGTCAGCGCGGTGGTCGCGGCCAGGCCGGCGCCGAAGCCGAGGACGAGCACCGAGACCGCGCCGACCGTGGCGCCCTGGGAGATGCCGAGCAGGTACGGATCGGCGAGGTCGTTGCGGGTGATCGACTGCAGGACCACTCCGACGATCGCGAGACCCGCTCCGACGGCCGCCGCACCGAGCACACGTGGCATCCGCATCTGCCACACGATCCGGTCATCGATCGGCTCGACGGGAAGATCGGCCAGCCCCATCCGGCGGACGACCACCTCGAGCACCGTCGGGAGCGGCACGTGCACGGATCCGATCGCGAGTGCGACGCCCAGCGAGCCGACGAGCGCCACCGACAGCAGGACGATCGACCAGGAGCGCACCGCCTTCGGCGTCCTCGTTCTGCCCGGAGGGGCAACGAGGGTCGTCACTGAGCGGTCAGCTGCTGGGCAACCGACGACGCGCCGTCGACGAGCCTGACTCCCGGAGTCGAGGCCGAGAACGGCACGGTCACGAATCGCTCCTCCTGGACGGCCCGCAACTGGCTCAGGGCCGGATCGTTCCGTAGGAACTCGATCTTGTCGTCGGCGGTCGACCATCCGGCATCGGCGAGCACGATCACATCGGGATCCTCGGCGACGACCTGCTCCCAGCTGACATCCGCCCAGCCACCCTCCTGGTCGCCGAAGACGTTCTCTGCGCCGATCGCGTCGAGGATCAGCTGAGGGCCGCCGTCCCCGGCACCGGCGAAGGCCGTGTCGGTACCCGAGTCGAACCAGAAGACCCGCAAGCCGTCGCCGGCGGCATCCGCCCCGAGGTCGTCGAGCGTGCTCTGCTGCTCCTCGCGGATCTCCTCGGCGCGTTCCGACACCCCGAAGGCGGCGGCGACATCGTCGACCTCGCCCCAGACGCTGTCCCAGCTGACCTCGGCCTTCTCGCCCGATGGGCAGCCGAGCGGAGAGACATAGGTCGCGATGTCGGACTCGGCCAGCTCCTCGCGGGAGCCCGCCGCCTCGGCATCGAAGGCCGACGCGTAGGAGGCGTAGATGAAGTCGGGGCGCTCGGCGAGCACCGTCTCGCTGTCGGGATAGGCGTCGGCGATCACCGGCACCGACTCATAGGCCTCGCGCCACTTCTCGGGGATCTCGTCGTCGAGATAGGCGGTGCCTGCCAGCTGGTCCTCGACACCCAGCGCGAGCGCGACCTCGGTCGCGCCCTGGTTCATGGTGATGGCGCTCTCGGGCCGATCGGCGACCTCGGAGGTCGTCCCGCAGCTGGTCAGCTCGATCGGGAAGCCGGCATCGGAGCCGTCCCCGCCGTCGCCGGAGGTGGGAGCACCGGCGCAGCCGGCGAGGAGGAGTGCCGCCGCGGCGGCAGCGAGGGTGGGAAGGGTACGGACGACCATGACAGGTCCCTTTCGTCCGAGGCTCAAACGCGAAGCCTGCAACTGGATGGATCACACACGCGAACGTGCGACCAGCAGGTCTTCGGACTCGGGATCAATCAGACGGAGCGCCTTCCCGGACAATCGTCCAGTGGCATCAAGCTCCGCCCGTCACCCTCACCGCTGCGCGTCAGTCCCGGACTCACACCGGGTTCCCTGGCTCAAACGAGCACGACTGGCGCTCGCACTCTAGCAGCGGCTCAACGGGCGGCGAGCACGCAGTCGCCGCAATAGCCGCCACCGGGCAACCGGTAGTACAGGCAGCACGAGGCGCGGACGAAGCCGCCGTCGACCGTGCCGGTGCCGCGCAGCGGGCCCTCGGCGAGGCTGCCCAGGGCGGCACCGGCGGCCCGGTCGGCACCGGCGGCGCCCAGACGGCGCAGCATCGTCACGGCTCCGAAGACCGCCGAGGCGATATTGCCGTCGAGGATCGTGCGCGAGACGGAGAAGTCGTCCCCGATGCGCTCGGCGAGCGGGCCGACGACCTCGGTGGTCACCTCATCGAGCGTGCGCGGCTCGCCGGGCTCGACCGCGATCGGCCAGGGCCCGGAGTCGACGGGCCGCCAGCGGGTCGTCGACAGGTCGATGCGCGGCGCCATCGCCCCTGCCGCGAGCGATCCGAGCACCGGGGAGACGAGACGTGCGAACAGTCCGAGGGACATGATCGAGGCGGCGACCCGGTCCTCGACGTCCGCGCGAGCGCGCTCGGCGAGAGCGTCGCGGGTGTGGGCGACCCGCTCGGCAAGGACCTCGCCGTGTAGCTGGTCCAGCGTCAGCCAGCCCTCACCCACCGTCCCGCGCTCGACCGCGAAGTACGGGCCGAGTCCGGCGAGCGGGTCCATGCCCGCAGGCTACGCGACGCGCTCCGGTCGCGAACGGCCTCCGGCTACTCGACCACCGAGGATCCGGATCGGTGATCGGGTATCGAGATGTGGCATCGCTGGGGGACCGTCGAGGGGTGGCGGTGGAGGCGGCCGTCGACGAGGGTGACGACCTGATCGCTCGCCTCCGCGGCCTCGGCATCGTGCGTGGCCTGGACCACGACCCGGCCGGAGGCCGCGACCCGGCGCAGCACATCGCTCAGCTCTCGCCGTACCCCGATGTCGAGCCCCGACATCGGCTCGTCGAGGACCATCACCGGGGCGTCGCAGACGATCGCCCGGGCCACGAGGCTCCGCTGGACCTGTCCGCCGGAGAGCTCATCGAGCCGTCGCCGCGCGAGATGGGCGATGCCGAGATCGTCCATCGCGCTCTCCACCGCCCGGCGATCATCACGGCTCACCCGGCGCCACGGGCCACGCCGTTGCCAGGCTCCCATCGTCACGACATCGCGCACCGTGAGGGGCAGGCGTGGATCGATGTGCGTGCGCTGCGGGACATAGGCCACCCCGCCGGGAGGACGGCTGACGGTGCCCCTCGCCGGGGGCCTGATCCCCGCCATGACATCGAGCAACGTCGTCTTGCCCGAGCCGTTCGAGCCGCGCAGCGCCGTCACCCGCCCGGCGGCGAAACACCAGGTCACGCCCCGCAACACCTCGTGACGCCCGTAGCCCGCGTGCACCTCGCACACGTCGATCATCCGACCCCCTAATAAGAATGGTTCTCATTGCATTGTAGAGTCCTCGCCGATGAACCTTCTGACCGACCCCTTCGCCGTGAGCTTCGTCAGCCGCGCCGCGATCGCGGGACTCCTCGTCGCCGTCGCCTGCGCCTGCGCCGGCACCTGGGTGGTGCTGCGCGGCATGGCCTTCCTCGGCGACGCGATGTCCCACGGGATGCTCCCCGGCGTCGCGCTCGCGTCCCTGGCCGGCGTGAGTCTCAGCCTCGGCGCGGGGATCGCCGCCGCCCTCATGGCCCTGGGGGTATCGACGCTGCAACGGAACCGCCGCCTCGGAACCGACACCACCATCGGCCTGCTGTTCGTCGGGATGCTCGCGGCCGGCGTGATCATCGTCTCCGCCTCGGGCTCGTTCGCCGTCGACATCACCGCCTTCCTCTTCGGCGAGGTGCTCGCCGTGCAACAGGGCGATCTCGTGACGCTGGCGGTGACGACAGCGGTCATCGTCGCGATGACCGCTCTCGGCCACCGAGCCTTCCTGGTCAGCGCCCTCGACCGCCGGATCGCCCGCACCAGCGGGCTGCGTCCCGAGATCGCCCAGCTCGCGCTGCTGACCATGCTGACCCTCGCGATCGTCGCCACGTTCAGCATCGTCGGAACGCTCCTGGTCTTCGGCATGCTCATCGCGCCTCCCGCCGCGGCGGTGCTGTGGACCTCCCGCGTATCCCTCGCCATCGCCCTCGCAGCCGCGCTCGGCGCCGTGGCCGTCGTCGTCGGGCTGCTCGTCTCCTGGCACGCGGGCACGGCGGCGGGAGCCACGATCACCGCCTGCGCCGTCGCGATCTTCGTCCTGGCACTCGGACTGCGCTCCGTCGTGCCCTCCACTGCCCGCACCCTCGAAAGGACCGCATGAGACCCCTCCGCCCCCTCCTCGCCGTCACCAGCATCGTGCTGGTCGCCGCCTGCTCGTCCTCCGGTGACGACGACACCGCCGGGGACCAGCACGGCCACGGGCACGTCGAGGGCACCGTCGAGGAGGCCGAGGCGCAGCACCGGCTCGTGGTCGCCGATGGCGAACGAGCCTCGGTCATCGATCTCCTCGACGGCAGCGCCGAGACCTTCGACCTGCCTGCCGACTCCGTGCAGACCGATGGGCGCTTCGTCTTCGGAGGCAAGGACGGCACGGCGACGGTGCTCGACGCGGGCAGCTGGACCTGGCCGCACGGCGACCACAACCACTACTACCGCCAGGACGCCGCACAGCTCGGCGACACCGAGCTGGCCGACGGCACGATCGTCGGCGCGTTCGGCTCCGACACGCTCGCCATCGATGCAGACGGCGCGGTCACGACCGTCGACCGCGACGCCCTGGAGGACGGCGAGCTGACGACAGCCGCGGACGACGACATCGACAGCTCCTGTGACGACCCCGACGGTGCCGTGCGGACCGGCGAGCAGCTCGTCATCGCGTGCGCCGACGGCGTCCTCGTGACGGAGGACGGCGAGAACGATCTCGTGCCCTATCCCGGTGAGGAGCGGGCCCACGAGCTCGGTCAGCGCCCCCGCGCCACCGAGCTCGCCGCGGTTCTCGGCGATGAGGTCGCGGTGCTCGATCTCGGCGGCCGGACCTGGACGACCATGGAGTCCCCCTCGCCCCTCGCTGCGGTCGCGCTCGGCGCCGACCTCGGCGTGCTCGTGCTCGGCGAGGACGGCACGCTGCGGCACTACGACGCCGCGGGCGAGCAGCTGGCCGAGCGCCCCCTCCTGGAGAATCCGGACCTCGAGTACCCGCCGTCCCTCGTCGCCGACACGTCACGGGCCTATGTGAACGATGCCGAGGCCTCGGTCGTCCACGAGATCGACTACGCCGACAGTCTGCGCATCGCCCGCGGGATCCAGACCGGCGACGTCACCCCGCTCCACCTGGTGGAGACGGGATGGTGACCCGGCGGCTGGCCGCGCTCGCCGGCGGCATCGCCCTGTCGGCGGCCGCGCTCACCGCCTGCTCGGGTGGCCCGTCCGACGGAGGTGTCGTCGTCACGACCAATATCCTCGGCGATGTCGTGCAGGAGGTGGCCGGCGACGATGTCGAGGTCACCGTGCTCATGCCGGCCGGGGCCGATCCGCACTCCTTCGAGATCTCCGCCCAGCAGGCGGCCGCCGTCGAGAACGCCGACCTCGTGGTCAGCAACGGACTCGGCCTCGAGGAGGGCGTCCAACACGTCGTCGACGCCGCCGAGGCCGACGGCGTGCCGGTGCTCGCCGTCGGCGACCTCGTCGACCCCCTGGAGTATCGCGAGGGAGCCTCCGCGGGCCAGCTCGATCCGCACTTCTGGACCGATCCCGCCCGCATGAACCTCGCGGTCGAGCACGTGACCGAGGCACTGGAGGAGCACGCGGGCATCGAGCCCGGCGAGGGGGCCGTGGCCTACCTCGACGAGCTCACCGACCTGGATCGGCACATGAGGGAAGCCTTCGACGCGATACCGGACGATCGCCGCAGTCTGGTCACGAATCACCACGTCCTCGGCTACCTCGCCGACCGCTACGACTTCGAGGTCGTCGGCGCCGTGATCCCGAGCGGCACCACGCTCGCGTCGCCCAGCGCCGCCGACCTCGACTCCCTCGCCACCGCGATCACCGAGAACGGCGTGCCCGCGGTCTTCGCCGACTCGTCGCAACCGGACCGTCTCGCGCAGGTCCTCGCCGACACGGCGGGCATCGACGTGCAGGTGGTCTCGCTGTACTCCGAGTCGCTCACCGCCGACGGCGAGGCGGCCACCTACCTGGGGATGATGCGCGCCAATACCGATGCCATCGCCTCCGCACTGTCCTGACACACCCACCCATCGAAGGAGAAACACCCATGACCAGACGACACGCGATCCTGCCGCTCGCGCTCGCCGCGACGCTGACGCTCGCCGCCTGCGGCAGCGACTCGGAGTCCGACGAAGCCGGCGACCACGGACACGACCACGGCAGCGGATCCATCGACCATCCGGTCGCCGTCACCTATGACGGCGGCGTCCTGCTGCTCGACGGAGAGACCCTGGAGGTAGAGAAGGACATCGAGCTCGACGGCTTCAACCGCCTCAACCCCGCCGGCACCGATGACCACATCCTGGTCTCGACTTCCGAGGGATTCCAGGTCCTCGACGCGACCGCGGGCGAGCTCACCGACCTGGTGTTCGAGGCCGATACGCCCGGCCACGTGGTCCGGCACGCGGACAAGGCCGTGCTGTTCGCCGACGGCACCGGCGAGATCACGGTCTTCGATCCACACGGCCTCGACCACGGCGAGATGCCCGAGACCGAGACCTACTCGACTCCCGAGGCGCACCACGGCGTCGCGATCGTGCTGGAGAACGGCGACCTGCTGACCTCCCTCGGCGACAGCGAGACCCGCGTGGGCGCGCGGGTGGTCGACACCGACGGCGAGGAGGTCGCCCGCTCCGAGGAGTGCCCGGGGGTGCACGGCGAGGCGACGGCACGCGACGAGGTCGTCGTGATCGGCTGCGAGGACGGCCTGCTGACGTATGCCGACGGCGAGTTCACCAAGATCGACAGCCCGACCGAGTACGGCCGCATCGGCAACCAGGCCGGCACGGACGCATCCTCGGTGGTGCTCGGCGACTACAAGCAGGACCCCGACGCCGAGCTCGAGCGTCCGACGCAGGTCTCCCTGACCGACACCGCCACGAACGAGCTGACCCTGGTGGACCTGCCGGCCAGCTACACCTTCCGTTCGCTGGCCCGCGGCCACGACGGCGAGGCACTCGTGCTCGGCACCGACGGCGCGATCCATGTGATCGACCCGGAGACCGCCGAGATCACCGACTCGATCCAGGTACTGGAGGACGAGTGGACCGAGCCGATCGACTGGCAGCAGCCGCGGCCGGCGATCTTCGTCCGCGAGCACACCGCCTATGTGAGCGATCCGGAGAACCAGCGGCTCCACGCGGTCGACCTGGACTCCGGTGAGATCACGGCCACCGTCGATCTCGACGTCGCCCCCAACGAGCTCAGTGGAGTGCTCCACTCGCACTGAGCCGCGCCCCGCCGGCGGCGGTAGGTCATCAACCTCACCTCCCCAGCGGAGGTAGCTGGTCAACCTCATGGGACGCGGATGAGGTTGACCAGCTACCGCTACGACCGAGCGATCACGGCTCCGGCGATCGGCTCCGGGCGACGTGGCACCATGAACCGGTGACCTCCCGCACCCGATCGGACCGGTGTCCCGGTGTTTTCCGGCCATGGATCGCCGACGACGGCGCGCTCGTCAGGCTCCGCCTGGCGGGCGCGCCGCTGCGTCGCCTCCATGACCTCATCGCGATCGCCGAGCGCTGGGGCGACGGTGCGGTGCATCTGACCTCGCGCGCCAATATCCAGATCCGGGGCGTCTCCCACGACGACGGATGCGTGCCGGCCGGATTCGTCGAGGCGATCACCGAGGTCGGGCTGCTGCCGTCGCCGGCGCACGAGCTGATCCGCAATATCGAGATCTCCCCGATGTCGGGTCGGGCGGCCGGCCGCGCGGATGTGCGTCCGATCGCCGCGGAGCTCGACCGGCTGCTCTGCTCCGACCCCGCCCTCGCCGCGCTTCCCGGCCGTTTCCTCTTCGTGCTCGACGACGGCCGAGGCGATGTCGCGTGGCGTCGCCTCGACCTGGGGCTCGTCGCACTCGACTCCGACGCTGTGCAGCTCAGACTCGGCAGTGAGGGATGGGGGCCGGTGGTGGACGTGAACGGCGCGGCGGCTGCCCTGGCAGGCCTCGCTCGCGAGTTCATCGGGGCACAGGGCGGCGGCCCGGACGCCCCCTGGCATGTCGATGAGCTCGATCGTCCGATCGGCGAGGCCGTCGATCGCGATCCGCGGACCCGGGTGTCGGCCGAGCCGTGGCCGCCCGGCATCATCGAGCAGCGTGACGGACGCGTGGCCCGGCACGTCCCGATCTCCGACGGACGTCTCGACCGCGCTGCCGCGCAGCCGCTGCCCGATGAGGTCCTCGTGACCCCGTGGCGCAGTGTGATCGTCCCCGACCAGGAGCCCGCATGTGCGAGCGAACAATGAGGAATCCCGTGCCGGCATCTGCCTACCATCAACGCCCCTCCTGGCAGGTGCCGGCATGAGCGAGCGGAGCGAGCGAACAATGAGGAATCCCATGCCGGCATCTGCCTACCATCAACGCCCTTCCTGGCAGGTGCCGGCATGAGTACCCGCCCGAGCCGGCATTACGACTACATCGACGACGGACCGGCGATCTACGTCGACTCCTTCGCCACGATCCGCTCCGAGTCCGATCTGTCCCGGATCCCGGCGGACGCCGAGAAGATCGCCGTGCGGATGATCCACGGCACCGGCCAGACCGATCTCACCCGGGACTTGGAGATCCATCCCCGGCTCGTCGGCGCGGCGCGAGGCGCGCTGGAGAACGGCGCACCGATCCTCACCGACGCGCACATGGTCGCCTCGGGCGTGACGCGCGCGCGTCTCCCCCGCGACAACGAGGTCGTCTGCCTGCTGCGCGATGCCTCGGTGCCCGGTCTCGCTCGCGAGTTCGGCACCACCCGCTCGGCGGCGGCCGTATCGCTGTGGGAGCCCCGTCTGGAGGGTGCCGTCGTGGCCATCGGCAACGCCCCGACCGCCCTCTTCCATCTGCTGGAGATGCTGATCGACGGTGCGCCCAGGCCCGCCGCCATCGTCGGCGTCCCCGTCGGCTTCATCGGGGCTGCCGAGTCCAAGCAGGCACTCTCGGACCTCGCGGCCGATCACGGCATCGACATCCCGTACGTGACGGTGCACGGCCGTCGCGGAGGGTCGGCCATGGCCGCCTCGGCCCTCAATGCCCTCGCCCAGGAGCGCGAATGAGCGGGCGGTTGTGGGGCGTGGGGCTCGGGCCCGGAGACCCCGAGCTCATCACCCGCAAGGCCGCGCGGCTCATCGAGGCCGCCGATGTCATCGCCTACCACCAGGGACCGGGCAAGCGCTCCAATGCCCGCCGGATCGCCGATGAGCTGATCCCCGCCGACGTCATCGAGGAGGTGCTCGAGTACCCGGTCACCACCGGTGCGACCGAGCATCCCGGCGGCTATGCCGGCGCGATGGCCGACTTCTACGAGGACTGCGCCGCACGGCTCGCGACACACCTCGAAGCCGGCCGCGATGTCGTCGTGCTCGCGGAGGGTGATCCGCTGTTCTACGGCTCCTATATGTACGTGCACGACCGGCTGTCGGATCGTTTCGCGACCGAGGTCGTGCCCGGCGTGCCGGCGTTCGCCGCGGCCACCGCGCTCGCGGCGACCCCGCTCGTGCGGCAGACCGATGTGCTCACCGTCCTGCCCGGGACCCTGCCCACCCCTGAGCTCGCCCGCCGGCTGGCCGACACCGACGGTGCGATCATCATGAAGCTCGGGCGCACCTTCGGCTCGGTCGTCGAGGCACTGCGCCAGGCCGGCCGCCTCGACGACGCCCTCTATGTCGAGCGGGCGTCGATGCCCGAGCAACGCTGGCTGCCGGTACGGGATGTCGACCCGTCCGCCGTGCCCTACTTCTCTCTCATCGTGGTGCCCGGCGATTCTGTCGGCGCCCGGTATGACGCGCCCGCGCCCGTCGAGACCTCCTCGGTACCGACGGCGGAACTGCTCGTGGTCGGGCTGGGCCCGGGCCCGGACCGCTGGATCACGCCTGAGGTCACGTCCGCACTCTCGGAGGTCGGCCATGTGGTCGGCTACGGGCCGTATGTCGAGCGAGTGCCGCAGCGCGAGGGGCTCACCCGACATGTCTCGGGCAACACGGTCGAGGTCGACCGGGCCCGGCTGGCATTGGACCTCGCCGCGAGCGGCGAACGGGTGGCCGTCGTCTCCGGTGGCGATGCCGGTGTCTTCGGCATGGCATCGGCGGTCTTCGAGGCGGCCGAGGATCCCGCCTATGCCGACGTGCCGATCCGGGTTCTGCCCGGTGTCTCGGCGGTGCAGGCGGTGGCGGCCAGGGCAGGGGCACCCGTGGGAGCGGACTTCGCGGTGGTCAGCCTCTCCGACCGGCTCAAGCCGTGGGACGTGGTGGGGGAACGTCTCGACCACATCGCCCGGGCCGATCTCGTGCTCGCGGTCTACAACCCGGCGTCGCGGTCCCGCACGACGCAGGTGAGCGAGTTACGCGACATCATGCTGCGGCACCGCGCGCCGGAGACGGTCGTGGTGGTCGGCCGCGATGTGGGGCGGGCGGAGGAGTCACTGACCGTGACCACCCTCGGAGACTTCGACCCGGCGACGATCGACATGAAGTGCCTCGTCATCGTCGGCGCCTCCGGCACTCGCGTGACCGAAGCGGGTCAGGTGTGGTCCCCCCGCTTCGTCCGCTGAGCTGAACCTTGTAGCGGTAGACCATCAACCCCACCAAACACGAATAACGTTGACCAGCTACCCCCACCCGAGGCGAAAGGTTGACCAGATTCCGCTACCCCGGACGAAGGGTTGATGGCGTACCGCCGCCGGGCGGGCGGGGTCAGCGGCGCTTGGTGGTGCGATCTCGGGTGGCGGCGTAGAGGAAGGACTCGCCGTCGCCGTGCCGGGCGAGTGCCGGACCGACGAGGATGACGGCCGCCTGCCGCAAACCGGCCGAAGCGACTCGATCGCCGATATCCGTGAGCGTGCCGCGGAGCACGAGCTCATCGGGCTGGCTCGCGCGGAAGACGACGACCACGGGGCACTCCGCCCCGTAGTACGGCGCGAGCCGGTCGGCCAGCTCGCCCGCCCGAGTGATCGCCAGATGCAGCACGAGCGTCGCACCGGTAGCCGCGAAGTTCTCCAATGCCTCGCCATCGGGCATGACGGTCGAGCGCGCCTGAGCACGGGTCAGCACGACGGACTGCACGAGCTCGGGCACCGTCAGCTCCGCACCGACGAGCGCCGCGGCCGCCGCATAGGCCGGCACACCGGGGGTCACGTCCCACGGGACACCCACGGCATCGAGACGTCGCGTCTGCTCCGCGAGAGCCGAGTACACCGAGGGGTCTCCCGAGCACAGCCGCACCACCGTGGAGCCGGCGCGGTGCGCCTCGACGATCTCGTCGATGATCTGGTCGAGATCGAGGTCCTGGGTGTCCACCCGGCGAGCATCGGCGCGGCAGTGCTCCAGGACGGCGTCGAGATAGGTGCCCGCGTACAGGCAGACATCGGCCTCCGCGAGAAGGCGAGCGGCGCGTACCGTCAGCAGGTCCGCCGCGCCCGGTCCGGCCCCGACGAAGTGAACGGTCACCGCTTGATCGCCGACCACTGGGTGACCGCCCGGGAGGGGCTCCACCCGGTGAAGCCGCCGATCGGCTCGGCGTGCTCGACGCTGATGCGGGTCAGCTCACCGCCCTCGTGGCGGTCGTGCCAGGAGGCGAGCAGCGACTCGGTCTCGATCGTGACACCGTGCGCCAGGAAGCGTCCGGCCGGCACCAGCGCCTCCCAGGCCGCGTCGAGCACGCCCTCGCGTGTCGCACCCCCGCCGACGAAGACCGCATCCGGCCGCGGCAGGTCGCCCAACGCCTCCGGAGCCGTGCCCTCGACGATCTCGAGCTCGGGTACGCCGAGACGTTCGGCATTACGGCGGATGCGGGCAGCACGCTCGGGGTGACGTTCGATCGCCACCGCCCGGTTGCGGGGGTGCGCGCGCATCCACTCGATCGCGACGGAGCCGGCGCCAGCACCGACATCCCACAGCAGCTCACCGGCACGCGGCGCGAGCCGGGCGAGGGCGCTGGCGCGCACGTCGCGCTTGGTGAGCTGGCCGTCGTTCTCGAAGGCATCGTCATCGAGTCCGGCGGTGCGGGACCACCATGGACCCGGACCGTCGCACTCGATCGCGAGCACCGTCAGCGGCGGGGTCTTGCCGTGCCACATCCGCGCGAGGGCGTCACGGCGCGACTCCTCGGCGGATCCGAGGTCCGACAGCGCGGTGATGCGGCTCTCGCCGAAGCCCGCGGCCGTGAGGATGGCGGCGACATGGGTCGCGGTCGTGGTGTCGGAGACCAGGACCAGCAGACGTGCTCCGGGCTCCAGGTGGCGCAACAGCCGGTAGGCGTCGCGACCGACGAGGCTCACCCATGAGGTGCTCTCGGCCGCCCAGCGCATCGCCGCCCGCGCGAGGGTGACCGACGAGACCGCCGGCACGACGTCCTCGATCGCGTCGGCACCGAGCACGTCGAGGAGGGTGGAGCCGATACCGGACAGGAAGGGATCGCCGGACGCGAGCACCACCGCGGGACGCGAGCCGGCTTCCTGCGCGAAGGATGCGAGCCCTTCGCGCAAGGGCGAGGGGAGCTCACGTTGCTCGGCCTCGATACCGGACGGCAGCAGCCCGAGCTGACGGGGGCTTCCCAGCACGAGCTCGGCCCGCTCCACCGCCGTCCGCGCGCGAGGCGACAATCCGTCCCATCCATCGGCTCCGATACCGACCACGGTCACAGTCATGGCCGCCACTGTAACGAGGGGGCGCAGAGTCCTCGGCCCGTGGCGGCGCGCAAGCGGGACGGATGGTGATGCATTGCGGTCGCCATAGCCGCCACTACGCATCGTCATCGGTGCGGACTGAGACCGATGATGATGCCTTCGGGTCGCCATGGCGACCGCGATGCATCGTCATCGGTCCGCACCCGCTGCCTCCGGGGGTTGCCGACTGATCGGCTACGCTGGCGCACGCAGCCCGAGGTGCCTCCACGCGAGGAGAATCTGGGAATCCGGTGCAAGTCCGGAACAGGGCCCGCTGCGGTAACCCGTCGAAGGACGGGAAGTCCGAAGACCGGCCTCGTGCTGCGGGGCGACGCGACCGCGTCGCCGACCCGAATGGCACGACGAGCGGGAGCCCCACATGCCAGCACGTTTTCCTTTCTGTGCCGTCGCCGGAGCCGACGACATGGCACTCGCCCTCACCCTCGCCGCGATCGCCCCGGACCTCGGTGGCGTCCTCGTGCGCGGAGAGAAGGGCACAGCCAAGTCCACGATGGTCCGTGCCCTCGCCGATGTCCTCCCGCCGATCGAGGTGGTCAGCGGCGACCGGTTCAGCAGCGACCCGCGCGACCCGTCGAGCCCCGACGGCCCCTTCGACCCGGATCCGGCCACCGAGCAACGGCCGGTACGGCTGGTCGAGCTGCCCGTCGGTGCGACCGATGACCGCGTCCTCGGGTCGCTCCACCTGCACACCGCGCTCGCCGAGGGACGCGCCGAGTTCGAGCCCGGCCTGCTCGCCAAGGCTCATCGCGGCATCCTCTACGTCGACGAGGTCAACCTGCTGCACGACCATCTCGTCGACCTGCTGCTCGATGCCGCCGCCATGGGCCGGGCCACCGTCGAGCGCGACGGCATGTCGGTGGAGTACGCGGCACGTTTCGTCCTCGTCGGCACGATGAACCCTGAGGAGGGCGAGCTGCGGCCGCAGCTGCTGGACCGGTTCGGCCTGACCGTCGACGTCGCCGCTCCCCGCGATCCCGGATTGCGCGCCGAGATCGTGCGCCGTCGGCTCGCCTTCGATGCCGACCCCGAGGGCTTCGCGGCGCGCTACGCCGACGACGAGCAGGAGCTCCGCGAGCGCATCACCACGGCTCAGAAGCTGCTGCCGGAGGTCGAGCTCACCGACGCGGTGCTCACCCGCATCGCGGAGATCTGCGCCGCCTTCGACGTCGACGGCATGCGCGCGGACATCGTCACCGCCAAGGCCGCCGCCACGCACGCCGCCTGGCAGGGGCGCACCACGATCGACCGCGACGACATCGCCGTGGCGGCGCGCCTCGCACTGCCCCACCGCCGTCGGCGCAATCCCTTCGACGCCCCGGGCATCGACGAGCAGGAGCTCGAGGACCTCCTCGGTGACGACGAGCCGGACGATCCGCAAGGCCCTGACGACGACACCGATCCCGGAGGAGGAGGCGGCACGCCGGATCCCGGCCAGAACGACGACGGGCCCGGCGATGATGCGGCTGCTCCCCCGCCACCGCAGAGCGGCCAGGGCGACGAGCAGGCTCCCGCACCCACGTCCCAGGTGCGCGCCGGAGAGGCCCAGCGGACCAAGACCTTCCGCGTCGGGGGTGTCGGCCGCGGTCAGGCCGGCCGCCGTTCGCGCGCCATCACCGACACCGGTCGCCGGATCGCTGCCTCCCCCGCCGCGGACGGCGGCGCCGTCGATCTCGGCGCCACCATCCGCGCTGCCATCCCCCACCAGGGCGCCCGCGGCCGCACCACCGGACGCCTGCGCCTCGCCGGTGACGATCTGCGTGTCGCCGTGAAGGAGGGCCGCGAGAGCAACCTCGTCCTGCTGTGCGTCGACGCCTCCGGCTCGATGGCCGCCCGCAAGCGCATGGCCCAGGTGAAGACCGCCGTCGTCTCCCTCCTGCTCGACGCCTACCAGCGCCGCGACAAGGTCGCGCTCGTGACCTTCCGCGGCGACGCCGGCGAGCTCGTGCTGCCCCCGACCGGCTCGGTCGACGTGGCCAAGGCCCGCCTCGACGACGTACCGGCGGGCGGTCGCACCCCGCTCGCCGAAGGCCTCACCCAGGCGGCCGAGGTGATCCGCCGCGAGCGACTCCGCGATCCACGGCGTCGTCCGCTGCTCGTCGTCGTCACCGACGGCAGGGCCACCCACGGCGCCGACGCGATCGCGCGCGCCCGCCGCGTGGCTCAGCGCCTGGCCGCCTCCGATGTCCACGCCCTGGTCGTGGACTGTGAGACCGGCCGCTTCACCCTCGGCCTCGCCCGCGAGCTCGCCGGGCACCTCGGTGCCGACTACGTTCCGCTCGGCGAGGTGACGGCCGATGGCCTCACCTCGGCCATCTCCGCCCATCTGCCCGAGAAGGTGGCCTGACATGCCCCAGGGACAGCCGCTCGTCGTGCCCGATGACGGGCTCACCACACGCCAGCGCCGCAATCGTCCGCTCGTGATCGTGCACACCGGCCCGGGCAAGGGCAAGTCCACGGCCGCCTTCGGCATCGGCATGCGCGGCTGGAACCAGGGCTGGCGCGTCGGCGTCTTCCAATTCGTCAAGTCCGCCAAATGGCGCGTCGGCGAGCAGAGTGTGCTCGAGATCCTCGACGAGGTACACCGCGAGACCGGCAAGGGCGGGCCCGTCGAGTGGCACAAGATGGGCTCGGGCTGGTCCTGGTCCCGCAAGCAGGGCACCGAGGACGACCACGCCGCGGACGCCGCCGAGGGCTGGGCCGAGATCGCGCGTCGGCTCGAACGCGAGGAGCACGACCTCTACATCCTCGACGAGTTCACCTACCCGCTGAAGTGGGGGTGGGTCGACGTCGACGAGGTGGTCGAGACGCTGCGGAACCGTCCCGGACGCCAGCACGTCGTCATCACCGGCCGCGATGCCGATCCGCGGCTGATCGAGGCCGCCGATCTGGTGACCGAGATGACCAAGGTCAAGCATCCGATGGATGCCGGCCAGAAGGGCCAGCGGGGCATCGAATGGTGACGTCCCTGCCGCGAGTCGTCATCGCCGCGCCCGCCTCGGGGCACGGCAAGACGACCGTGGCGACGGGCCTCATGGCTGCGCTGCGGCACTCGGGCCGGGTGGTCAGCGGCCACAAGGTCGGTCCCGACTACATCGATCCGGGCTACCACTCCCTCGCCACCGGCCGACCCGGACGCAATCTGGACCCCCGGATGGTCGGGGAGGAACGGATCGTGCCGCTGCTGCTGCACGGCGCCGCGGGCGCCGACCTGGCCGTGATCGAGGGTGTCATGGGCCTGTTCGACGGGCAGATCGGCGGCCAGGGCTTCGCCTCGACCGCCCACGTCGCCGCGCTGACCGACTCGCCCATCGTCCTGGTGGTCGACGCCTCGCACGCCTCCCGCTCGATCGGTGCGCTCGTCGCCGGCATGCGGGCCTTCGATCCCGCCGTCACGATCGCGGGCGTCATCGTCAACAAGGTGGGCTCTGACCGCCACGCCGGCGAAGTGGTGGACGCGATCGATGCCCCCGTGCTCGGCGTCATCTCCCGCGATGACGGGATCGTCGCGCCGTCGCGCCACCTCGGTCTCGTGCCGATGGCCGAACGAGACGACGCCGCCGCGGCCCTCGACCGGCTCAGCGAACGCATCGCGCGCACCGTCGACCTCTCGACGGTCGCCGATATCGCCCGGGCCGCTCCACCGCTGGAGGCCGAGCCCTGGACACCGCCGGTCCACACGCCGAGTCGCCGGCCTCGCATCGCTGTCGCGGGCGGCCGAGCGTTCACTTTCCGGTATGCCGAGACCGAGGAGCTGCTCGCGGCGGCGGGGGCCGAGCTCGTGGGCTTCGACCCGCTCGAGGACCGGGACCTGCCGGCGGGCATCGACGGCCTCTACCTCGGTGGCGGATTCCCCGAGGTGCACGCGGGGGCGATCGCGGCCAATGCCCCGATGCGCGCGGCCGTCCGTGCCGCGGTGCGCGACGGGGTGCCGACGGTCGCCGAGTGCGCCGGTCTGCTCTACCTGTGCCGGACGCTCGACGGCGCGCCGATGGCCGGGGCGATCGAGGCGGATGCTCAGATGACCGGTCGGCTGACCCTGGCGTACCGGCAGGCGGTCGCTCCGCACGCCTCGGTGCTGGGGCCGGCGGGCACCACGGTGATCGGCCACGAGTTCCACCGCACGCAGGTGACGCCGGGGCACGGCGAGCAGGCTGCCTGGACCTTCGACGATCGTCCCGCCGGCTTCGCCTCGACGACCCTGCACGCCTCGTATCTGCACACCCACTGGGCCGGCACCCCCGACCTCGCCCGCGCCTTCGTCACCGCCGCCGCCTCCCACACCACCCGCGAACCCGTCGAGTGGGACGTTCGGACGGCAAAAGAGCCCGTTGTGCCGTCCAAACGTTCCCCCAAGGACTCCGCTGCGCTCCGTCTCCCCCAAGCACTCCGCAGAGCTCCGTGCAGGGAGGTGCCCCCAGGGAGGTACCCCCACACTCAACGGGTGGTCGCCCCCTCCGATCCGTTACGGCATCACGGGGACGTGGAGGCGGTGGACGGGGCGATCGACTTCGCGGTCAACGTCTCAAGCGACCCGCGGCCCGAGTGGTTGACCGATGCCCTCGTCCTGGGGGTCACCCGCTCGGACCGCTATCCCGATGCGCGGCCCGCCGCCCGGGCGATCGCGCATCACCTCGCCCGGCCCGTCGAGGAGATCCTCCCCAGCGCGGGAGCGGCGGAGGTCTTCGGACTCGTCGCCCGCTTGCGGCCCTGGCGGCAGCCGGTGATCGTGCACCCCCAGTTCACCGAGCCCGATGTCGCCCTGCGGATGGCCGGCCACGAGCCGACCCACGTCCTGCTGCCCGGTCCCGACTTCGCGCTGGCGACCGATGCGGTCCCCGAGGATGCCGATCTCGTCTTCATCGGCAATCCGACCAATCCCACCGGCCGCCTGCATCGCATCGTCGATCTGGAGCGTTTGCGGCGTCCGGGACGTCTGGTGGTCGTCGACGAGGCCTTCATGGACGCGCTACCCGGTGAACCGGAGTCGCTGGCGAGTCGCTCGCTGCCCGGAGTGCTCGTCGTGCGCAGTCTCACCAAGCTGTGGGCCATGCCCGGCATCCGCGCCGGCTTCGCCACCGGCCCGGCGGAGGTCATCGCGGCCCTGCGGGACCTGCAGGCTCCGTGGTCGGTGTCCTCGCCGGCGGTGGAGGCGATGATCGCGTGTCACACGCCCGAGGCCGCGGCCGAGGCGCGCGCCCGAGCGTCGCGGATCGCTCGCGATCGCGCGGTGCTGACCGACGGGCTGAGTGAGCTCGGTGTGCCGTTCAGCCCCTCGGACGCACCGTTCGTGCTCGCCCGCGTGGGGACCGGGGTGCACGGTCGTCTCGCCGCCGCCGGTTACGCTGTCCGTCGCGCCGACACCTTCCCGGGTCTGGACGGCCAGTGGGTGCGCATCGCCGTGCGCCCACCTGCCCTCACCCGCAAACTCCTGACCGCCCTGAGGATCGAACTGTCATGACCTATGAGCTCAGCGTCGCCGAACGTCACGTGGTGATCGTCGGCGCCGGACCGCGCACGGCAGCCACGATCTCCGGCCTGCTCGGTGAACGCGCCACCGTCACCCTCGTCGCCGACCGCCTCGATGCGACGGTGGAGGACCTCGTGGCGCGTGGGCTCGTACGTCGGGCGATGGTCCTCGACGAGGCTCTCCTCGACGATGCCGACATCGTCCTGCGGGAGAACACCGCCCAGCACGCCGACCGTCCGGCATCGTCGGCGCTTGGCACCGTCACGCTCGTCGGTGGCGGGCCCGGGGATCCGGGGTTGATGTCACTCGCCGGACGCGAGGCGATCGAGAAGGCCGAGGTCATCGTGACCGACCGGCTCGTCCCCCATGCGGTGCTCTCGTGGGCCGCGCCCGACACCGAGGTCATCGATGTCGCCAAGATCCCGCACGGGCGGTTCACACCGCAGGAGGAGATCAACCGCATCCTGGTAGAGGCCGCGCAGAGCGGCCGCGCCGTCGTGCGTCTCAAGGGTGGCGACAACTTCGTCTTCGGTCGCGGTGGCGAGGAGCTCATCGCGTGCGCCGAGGCGGGCATCCCCACCCAGGTAGTGCCCGGACTCAGCTCCGCGCTCGCCGTGCCCGGCGCGGCCGGCATCCCCTTGACGCACCGGGGCCTGACCCAGGGCTTCGCCGTGGTCTCGGGCCATGTCGCTCCCGATGATCCCGCGTCCACCGTCGACTGGGAGGCGCTGGCCTCGAGCAACCTGACGATCGTGGTGCTCATGGGAGTGCGCCAGCTCGGCGCCATCGCCACCCGTCTCGTGAGCGCCGGACTGGCCTCCACGACGCCTGCGGCCGTGATCGCCGACGGCACGCTCCCCTCACAACGGGTGGTGCGCGCAACCCTCGACGACATCGCCGCGCGGGCCGCCGAGGAGGGGATCGGCGCTCCCGCGGTGACCGTCATCGGCCGCGTGGCCGGACTGGAGCTCGGATGATCGTCTGGCTCCGGCACGGCGAGTCCACCTGGAATGCCGTGGGACGGATGCAGTACGACGTGCTGCATCCCGAGCTGACCGAACGCGGGCGGGCTCAAGCCGCCACCGCCGGTGCGCTGCTCGCCGATCGGGGCATCGCCCAGGTGTGGGCGTCGCCCGCCGTCCGAGCCCAGCAGACAGGCGAGATCGTGGCCGGACAGCTCGGCCTGGACCTGCGCACCAGTCCTCTGCTGGTGGAGCAGTCGGCCGAGGAGACCGGTGACGATGTCGCCGACCGCGTGCGTCGCTTCGCGGACGAGTTCGCCGGTCGCGGGCCCGTCCTGGCGGTCAGCCACGGCGATACGATCGCCGTGGCCGCCGCGCTGCTCGCGGACCGGCGGATCGGCATCATCGCCAATACCGAATGGATCGAGACACCGTGACCGACAGCCGAACGCACTACGGCGTCCTCGGGGTGGGAACGCTCGCCGAGGCGATCGTCACCGGCCTGTGCGAGGACGTCGCGGAGCCTCCGACGATCGCGCTCTCGCCCCGCAGCGCGAGCCGGAGCGAGGCCCTCGCGGAGCGGTTCACCACCGTGCGGGTCGAGCCCGACAACCAGGCGGTCGTCGACGCCTCGGATGTCGTCATCGTGAGTGTCCGTCCGCAGGATGCCACCCAGGTGCTGGAATCCCTGAGCTTCCGGACCGAGCAGTCCGTGGTGAGCGTCATGGCCGGTCTCGCGCTCGATGACCTGGTACCGCTGGTGTCTCCCGCCGTCGATCTCGCGCGCTCAGCTCCGATGCCCGCGGTTGCCGGCCGGCAGTCCACCACGCCCGTGCACCCCCGGACCGACGCCGCCGAGGCCTTGTTCGTCCGGCTCGGCGGGGTACTGGACGTCCCGACCGAGGCGCTGCTCGAGCGCATCTTCACCGCATCGGCCACCGTCGCCGCGCACTATGCCTATCTCGCGACCATCGCCGGCTGGCTCGCCGACGAGGGCTTGTCGTCCGGTGAGGCGGATCGCTATGTGAAAGGCCTCTTCGGCGAGGTCGCGGCGAGCCTGTGGTCGCCGCAGGAGCTGACGGCGCTGGCCGACTCGCACGCGACTGCCGGTGGCATCAACGAAGCCTTCCGGGACTTCCTCACCGAGGCCGGCGTCTACACGACCGTGACCGAATCCCTGGATCGCCTCCACGCGCACGGGCGCCGACTCGGCTGACCGCTGCTGCGGGTCGGACGATGAGGTGACATGCTCTATGTGGACCACCGTCACCGACTTCGGGAAGACCATGCGTACTCGATCCCTCATCCTGGCCACCGCCGCACTCGCCTTCACCCTCACCGCCTGCAGTTCCGGTCCGCCCGAGGAGGATCCGGACAAGATCGCCGAGGTCGCCGTCGGTGCCCTCGAGGAGGAGGTCGGGCAGCGTCCTGACGACTTCGACTGCGGCGACGACCCGGTCGTCATCGAAGAGGGCAACACGGTCGACTGCCTGCTGACCGCGGGCGGCGACACCATCGACGCCACCGTCACCATCTCCGATGTGGACGGCAATGACTACAAGGTCAACGTCGAGGTCGCTCAGACCGTCAATCCCTGACGGCCGCACCGCTCCGGCGTACCTGGGCGGTGGGTGAACTATCACCCACCGCCCAGGCACACAGCTCGTTCGCCCGCGGCGGGGGGGGGGGGGGGGGGGGGGGGGGGTGAGAGGGGGATTCATGGTGAACCAGCGCG
>NZ_VLNT01000008.1:46953-171662 GCF_007421815.1 Aeromicrobium piscarium
CCGCGGCGGTGGATCGTCAACGTCATGACAGCTGGATGACGTTGACGATCCACCGCCGCGACCTCTGAACCGAGCAGTGCGGTCAGTAAACGCCCGCCCTGTCCTCCGCTATGACCCACGCCTCATCGGCTCCCTGGACGGATCTCTACCCAGATACGTGCCGGTGGCCTACGATGAGCGAGTCCGTGCTGCGGAAGACCGGTGAGAATCCGGCGCAGTCGCGCTACTGTGACACCTCCTCGAGGTGGAGCCAGACCCAACGCGCGGACATCCATCCGTTCGATGGGGACGCAGGTATCCCCGAGGAGGTTCCATGAGCCAGTCCGTCGTGCCCGCATCCGCGGCCACCCCCACACCCCTGTCATTGCGCCAGATCGCCCCGTGGGCGCTCTTCAGCCTTCTGCTCGCTGTCGTGGTGCTCTACTTCGTCGGCGCGGAGCAGGGCGCCTTCGCCCTCCTGTCCGGCGACTCCGTGCACGAATGGGTGCACGACGGCCGTCATCTGCTCGGCTTCCCCTGCCACTGAGGGGCCGACGATGACTGACGCACGCACCTTCCTGATCCATGGCCTCATCGCCGGGCTGCTGGCCGGCATCGCGGCCTTCGCCGTCGCCGCCACCCTCGGCGAGCCGCCCATCGACGCCGCCATCGCCGTCGAAGAGGCCCAATCCGAGCAGTCCCACGACCACGCCGGGGACGAAGCGGCCGACGGCCACTCCCATGACGACGAGGAGGGTGGCATCACCCGGGGCCAGCAGGCCGGACCTGGCCTGGCCACCGCGACCATCGCCCTGAGCACCGTGATCGGCGGAGCCGTCGGCATCGGTGCCGCCGTCGCCGCGGGACGCATCGGTCGGATCGGCATCGTCGGCTCGACCACCCTCGTGGCCGCGGTCGGCTTCGTCTCCTTCGCGCTGGTGCCCTGGATCGCCTACCCGCCGAACCCCCCGGCCACCGGCAGCGGCGACACGATCGGCGAGCGCACCGCCATGTACTTCTCCTTCGTGATCGTCTCGGTCGTGGCCGCGTACGGGGCTGTGGCGCTGGCGCGGACACTCGCCCGTCGCGGCTCGCTGTGGGTGGCAGTGGTGCTTCCCGCCGTGGGATACATCGCGGTGGTCGCGCTGGCCTTCGCGGTGCTCGGGCCGATCGACGAGGTGCCCGATGAGTTCCCCGCCAACACGCTGTTCTCCTTCCGCATGGGGGCACTGGCGACACAGGCCACGCTCTGGGCCGTCCTGACGATCGCGCTCACCGGCCTGATCCAGCGCACCACGAGTCGCAAGGCGGTGGCGGCATGACCGTCGCTCCTCCGTCCCCGGCGGCGCGTGCGGCTGCCCGCGAGCATGTCGACGCCCTCGCCGTGCCGCGGGGCGCGCTCGGCCAGCTGGCGGAGCTCGGTGTGTGGCTGGCGAGCGTGCAGGACCGCGTGCCGCCAGCGCCTCCGAAGCATGTCCACGCGGTGGTCTTCGCCGGCGACCACGGTGTCGCGGAGCATGCCGTGTCGGCGTATCCCCGCGAGATCACGCCGATGATGGTGCGCGCCTTCGTCGCCGGCACGGCCGGGGTGGCGGTGCTCGCACGTCAGCACGACGTGCGATTGCGGGTCCTCGACATCGCGGTCGATGCCGATCTCTCCGATCTCGGCGTGGACTCCTATAAGGTGCGCCGGAGCAGCCGGCCACTGCATCTGGAGGATGCGCTCAGCGCCGACGAGCTGGAACAGAGCCTCGCGGCGGGACGGACGGTCGCGGCGGAGGAGATCGCCGCCGGCGCGGAACTGCTCATCAGCGGCGACATGGGCATCGGGAACACCACCCCGGCCGCCGCGCTGATCGCGGCGGCGCTCGGCTTGCCCGCCGAGGAGGTGGCCGGGCGCGGCACCGGTGTGGACGATGAGGGCTTGGCGCACAAGACCGAGGTGATCGACACCGCGTTGCGCCGCGTCGGCCATGTCGACGATCCGCACGCGCTGCTCGCCGCACTCGGGTCGGCCGATATCGCGGCGTCCGCCGGCTTCATGGCAGCTGCGGCGGAGTCGGGTGTGCCGGTGGTCGTGGACGGACTCATCGCCGTCGCCGCCGGCCTGCTCGCCGATCGTCTCAGCCCCGGCGCGAGCGCGTGGTTCGTCGCCGGCCACCGGTCGACCGAGCCCGCGCAGTCGCTCGCGCTGGACAAGCTCGGTCTCGTGCCCGTCCTCGACCTCGGGCTGCGGCTCGGCGAGGGCAGTGGCGCGGTGGCCGCGGTGCCGCTGCTGCGCTCGGCGGCCCTGCTCATGAACGAGGTCGCCCGCCTCGATGAGCTGTGACCCTCCCCGCCCCGACGCAGGATGTGACTCCACGGTCGTCCCCACGACCCTAGCGTCACATCGTCGGTCCGGGCACGACGGAGGATGTGACTCGGCGGTCGCCATGGCAACCGCGGAGTCACATCCTGCGTCCCCGGCGAGTCAGAGGGTCAGGGTGCGGCCGGAGATCACGAGGGTGACGTCATCGCAGATCGTGGCGAAGCGCTGGTTGGTCCAGCCGAGCGCATCGCGGAAGACCCGACCGGATCGATGCTCGGGCACCACCCCCAGGCCGACCTCGTTGGTCACCAGCACGAGGTCGCCGAGATGACGCTCCGCCGCCGCGACCGCCGCGTCCAGCGCCTCTCCGAAGGGCTGCTGCCAGTCGCGACGCTCCCACAGCTCGAGATCGTCGAATCTCGCCGTCAGCCAGGTGCCCAGGCAGTCGACGAGCGCGGCGCCGGACACCCCGGCGAGAGCGCGCGGCAGGTCGGTGTCCTCGATTGTGGTCCAGCTCGCGGGCCGGCGGCTCCGATGCTCGGCGATGCGGTCGGCCCAGTCGCCATCGTCGTAACGCGGTCCGGGAGCGATGTAGGCGACCTCGGGCGCATCGGCGAGCAGCGATTCGGCGTGCGCCGACTTGCCCGAGCGCACGCCACCGGTCACGAGGGTCCTCATGGATCGTCAGCGTACTGGCGGTGGCTGCGATGATCGCGCGGGCGGCCGGCCTGCTCACCGGCTACGCGCTCGACCGGGTGCTCGGCGATCCACGTCGCTGGCACCCGGTGGCGGGCTTCGGGCGCACGGCAGCCGCTCTCGAACGCCGCCTCTACGCCGACTCCGTGCCCCGGGGCACGGTCCATGTCGCCGTGCTCGTGGGCGGCGCGGCCCTCGTCGGCGCGCTGGGCGAACGCGGCAACCGATTCCTCAGCACGACGATCGCGACGTGGGCCGTGCTCGGCGGTCGATCGCTCGATCACGAGGCATCGGTCATCGCGAGGCTCCTCGCCGACGACGACCTCCCCGGTGCCCGGCAGCGCCTCACGCACCTCGTCGGGCGCGACCCGTCGACTCTCGACGAGGGGGAGGTGGCGCGCGCCGTGGTCGAGTCGGTCGCCGAGAACACCTCCGATGCTGTCGTCGCACCGTTGTTCTGGGGTGCCGTGGCCGGAGTCCCCGGGCTCCTCGGCTACCGTGCCGCCAACACCCTCGACGCCATGGTGGGGCACCGCAACCCCCGGTACGAGCGCTTCGGCAAGCCCGCGGCGCGGCTGGACGACGCCGCCAACCTGCTTCCCGCGCGGCTCGCGGCAGCGCTCGCGGTGGCCGCCGGACCCGATCGGCGCGGGGCGCGTCGTGCCTGGCGAGACGACGCCGCGGGCCATCCGAGTCCCAACGCGGGGCCGGTCGAGTCGGCCTTCGCCGGTGCGCTGGGGGTTCGGCTCGGCGGCACCAATGTGTATGGAGAACGGGTCGAGCGCCGCCCGGTCATGGGCGACGGACGCCCGGTCACGCCGGCCGACATCGGTCCGGCTCGCCGGCTCGCCGCTCACGTCGGTCTCGGCGCGGCGCTCACCGCCGCCGCGGTCGCCCTGCTGCCACGCTGGCACCGGCGATCCTCGCCCGTGGGCGGTGCCTAGGCGTCCGTTCGCCATCGGCAGTCGGACGCTGACTCACCGCCCTGTCGGTAGGAACGGACGCCTACTCACCGCTCGGCGGGTCAGTCATCGTCATCGTCGTCGTCGAGTTGGTCCATGACGACGCCGAGGATCACCCCGAAGGCCGGCCCCACGGCGATCCAGAAGGCATCGCCGGTGATGGCGAAGATCGTCGTACCGATTCCGGCACCGATGGCGATCCCCACTCCGAGCATGCCGCGACGATAACAGTCCTCAGCATGGGTCGAAGGCGGAGACGAGACGCTGACCAGCGGGCCCTGGGAGTCGCCCTGCGCCTCGGAATTCGACGAGGCTCGCTCAGACGAGATCGTCGATGACGACGGTCCGCCGGAGGTCGTTGCTGCGAACCACGGCATCGAGCACACCTTGCACGCGCAGCCCGTCCGCGAAGGACGGAGACGGGTCGCGCTCCTCGGCGATCGCCTGCACGAACTCAGCCGCCTGGATGGTGAAGGTCGTGTCCCAGCCGAGCACGTGCCCCGGAGGCCACCAGGCGAAGAGATAGGGATGATCGGCCTCCGTGACGAGCGTGCGCCGCGGCCCCTTCCCCTCGTCGACCCACAGCTCGTTGAGGCGTTCGAGATCGAAGGACAGCGCGCCCCGGGATCCGTAGATCTCCAGCGACTGTCCGTTCTTGCGACCGAATGCCATCCGGCTGACCTCGATACTCGCCTCGGCGCCATCGCTCAATCCGAGCCACGCCCACGCGACATCGTCGACCGTCACCTCCTCGGGACCGTCCTCGCCGAGTCTCGATGCGACGAAGGTCCGCAATTGGCCGGTCACGCGCTGCACCTCTTGACCCAGGAGGAATCGCAGGAGATCGACGAGGTGGGAGCCGAGATCGCCCAGAACCCCTGACCCGGCCTGCTCCTGGCGCAGACGCCAGGTCATCGGGGCCCGCTCGTCGGCGAGCCAGTCCTGCAGATAGGCCGCGCGAACCTCCCGCACCTCTCCGATGGCCCCCTCGGCGATGAGTTCGCGAGCGAGCGCGAGCGCCGGGACCCGACGGTAGTTGAAGGCGACCATGGAGCGCACGCCGTCACGCTGCGCCGTGGCAGCGGCGGCGGCGAGGCCGCGTGCCTCATCGAGGGTGTTGGCGAGGGGCTTCTCCAGCAGCACATGCTTGCCGGCGGCGAGGGCGGCGAGGGCGATCTCCTCGTGGAGATGGCCGGGCGTGCAGATATCGACGATGTCCACGTCATCGCGTTCGAGGACCGCACGCCAGTCGGTGGCCGACTCCTGCCAGCCGTACTGGCGAGCTGCGGCATCCACCCGCTCGCGATCGCGCCCGACGATCACCCGCTGGGAGACCGCCGGCCCTCCCGGGTAGAAGGCGCTGATATTGCGCCAGCCATTCGAGTGGGCTTTGCCCATGAAGGAGTAGCCGATGACGGCGATGCCGAGTTCAGGTGATGCGGAGTCCATCGAGTCCCCCGATGCGTGAGAGGTGGTGTCGCGCGAGCTCCAATCCGACGTGGAGGTACGCCAGCAACCCTATCGGCGACTCGTGAGGTTGCTCGGCTACCGCCAGTCCTGGGGTGAGGTTGACCAGGTACCGCCGCCTGCGGGGTGTGGTCGATGGTGCACCGTCACTGGGTGATCGAGCTGCCGGGCAGTCGCCGCGCCGCTAGCGTGGGAGCATGACCTCCCCCCAGGCACTGCGTGAGTCCCTCGACGGCAAATGGCGCCATGTGCGTGAGCAGAGCCGCACCGAGCTCGCCGCGATGGACCTCGCCTACGACCACTCGCTCTCCCTGCACGAGGCTCGCGAACGGGTGCTCGGTCAGCTGAAGCAGCTCGTCGACACCGGCACCCCCGCCGCCGGCTTCCGTACCGAGAACGGGGGCACCGGGGACCCCGGCGGAGCAGTCACCGGCATCGAGATGCTCGCGCAGTTCGATCTCTCGCTCATGGTGAAGGCCGGAGTGCAGTGGGGCCTGTTCGGTGGAGCGATCGAGAACCTCGGCACCGAGCGCCACCACGCGATGATCCCGGGCATCATCGACCTCTCCCTGCTCGGCTGCTTCGCCATGACCGAGACCGGCCACGGCAGCGACGTGCAGAGTCTCGAGACCACAGCCACCTACGACCCGTCGACCGACGAGTTCGTGGTCCACTCTCCCACGCCGGGGTCTCGCAAGGACTACATCGGCGGGGCTGCCGAGCACGCGCGGGTCGCGGCGGTCTTCGCCCGCCTCATCACCCTCGGTGAGGATCATGGCGTGCACTGCTTCGTGGTGCCGATCCGCGACCAGAACGGCGACGACCTGACCGGCGTCACCACCTCGGACTGCGGCCACAAGGGCGGTCTCGGCGGGGTCGACAACGGCCGGATCATGTTCGACCAGGTCCGCATCCCGCGAGAGAACCTGCTCGACCGCTACGCCCAGGTCGACGACCAAGGCACGTACTCCTCGCTCATCGAGAGCCAGGGAGCGCGGTTCTTCACGATGATCGGCACGCTCGTGCGCGGCCGGGTCAGCGTCGGCGGCTCGGCGAGCGCGGCGACCGAGGTCGCGCTCAGCATCGCCGGTCGCTACGCGCTGCTGCGCCGGCAGTTCTCCGGGCCGTCCGGCGAGGTCGTCCTGATGGACTACCGCGTGCACCAGCGTCGGCTGCTTCCGCTGATCGCCCGGTCGTACGCCTTCCGCTTCGCGCAGAACCAGCTGGTCGCGCGCATGCACCGTATCCAGACCGAGAGCGATCCCGATCCGATCGCCCAGCGCGAGCTGGAGAGTCGCGCCGCCGGTCTCAAGGCGATGCAGACCGAGCACGCCACGCGCGCGATCCAGGAAGCTCGGGAGGCCTGCGGCGGAGCGGGCTACCTCGCGGAGAACCGGCTCACGACGCTCAAGGCTGACACCGACGTCTTCACGACCTTCGAGGGCGACAACCACGTGCTGCTGCAGCTGGTGGCCAAGGAGATGCTCACCTCCTATGCCAAGGAGGTCGACGGCCTCGATCCCCTCGGCATGGTGCGCTTCGCCGCCGCTTCGATGGCCGACATCGTCAAGGAGCGCACCGCGGCGGGCAATCTCATCCAACGGCTCATCGACGCCCGTCCGGGAGCTGACGAGGAGCACGACCTGCTCGACCGGGGCACCCAGCTCAGCCTGTTCGAGGATCGTGAGCAGCACGTCATCGAGACCGCCGCGCGCCGGCTCCAGAATGCTGACAACGCCGACCCGGCCGAGGCCTTCGAGATGTTCAACAACGCCCAGGACCATGTCCTGAAGATCGGCCGCGTGCACATCGAACGCGTGGTGCTGGAGGCCTTCACCGCCGGCATCGCCCGCTGCGAGGACGAGGAGATCGCCGACCTGCTCCGCGACATGTGCTCGCTCTACGCGCTGAGCGTCATCGAGGACGACAAGGCCTGGTTCATGGAGCACAACCGGCTCAGCGACGATCGCGCCAAGGCCGTGACGGCGGAGATCAACAATCTGCTCACCAAACTGCGTCCGCACACCGAGCTGCTGATCGAGGGCTTCGGCGTCCCCGAGGACACCCTCGACGCCGCCATGCTCGGCTGATCGCCCGAGGGCGGTGACCTACGCACCCCTCAGCCTCGGGAGGGGTGACCTACGCACCTCTCAGCGCGAGTGAGAGGTGCGTAGGTCACCGCTCCGGATCGCGGGGATCAGGCCGCGTGGGTGGCGCAGGCGAGGCCGAGGTCGGCACAGGTGTCGCAGCGGGCGAACTGCGCGACACAGGCGATATCCGAGCAGTCGCGGGCGGTATTGGTCGGCCGATCGCAGCGATCGCAGCGGCCGACCAGGGCCGTGTGATCGGAGAAGTCGGTGGCACCCCGCCCGTCGAAGACGTACATCGAGCCCTCCCACAGACCGTCGTCGCCGAAGGTCTCGCCATAGCGGGCGATGCCGCCGTCGAGCTGATAGACCTCGCGAAAGCCGCGCTTCCTCATCAAGGGCGTCAGCACCTCACAGCGGATGCCTCCGGTGCAGTAGGTGACGACGGGCTTGTCTTTGAGGTGGTCGTAGGCTCCCGAGTCCAGCAGCCCGAGGAACTCGCGTGTGGTGTCGACCGGCGGGCGCACGGCATCGCGGAACCGGCCGATCTCGGACTCGATCCGGTTGCGACCGTCGAAGAACACGACCTCCTCGCGTTCCACGAGCTCGTGTAGCTGCTCGGGCGTGAGCTTGGTACCGCCGTCGACCACTCCCTCACCGTCGACCTCGACCTCACCGGGGGCACCGAAGGCGACGAGCTCGTCGCGGACCTTGACGCTGAGCTTGGGGAACAGGGCCGTGGTGCCGTCGGGCAGCGCCTCCCCCGCGCTCCACTTGATATCGGCATCCTTGAACGGTGCGTAGGAGCGCAGGCCGCGCACGTACTTCTTGAGCTCCACGACGTCTCCGCCGAGCGTCCCGTTGATGCCGTGCGGCGACACGATGACCCGCCCACGCAGACCGAGCGACTCCGCGAGCGTGTGCTGCCACAGGCGGATCGCCTCGGGATCGGCGAGCGGCGCGAACGCGTAGTACAGGATCACCTTCGGGGTAGCCACCGCACGATTGTAGGGCGCACCCCCTCGGCGGAGTCTCGCGCGGATCCGAGCATGCGCACATGGAGCGATGTCCGAGGAGCAGGCGGCGTCCGTCGCACCCGAGCGCATCCCCTGAAGCGTCCTCGTCGCCGTGGTCCTGGCGTGGTTCGGACTCTGGTACCTGACTCCCGGTCTACTCAGCGACGGCGCAGGCCGTCTCGTCACCGATGACGCGGCCCTCTCGACGCTGTTCGAGATAGTGCTCGCGCTCATGCTCGCCATCGGCCTGGTACTGAGCCACCGCGGCTATAGCCGCGAGCTCTTCGCTCGCTCGCGGACGTGTTGGTTCTACGCCCTCCCGATCGCGACGGTGATCGCCCTGCCGTTCCACTATGGACTGGAGCTTCCGGTCACGCTGTACCTGTTCTGGATGACCGTCTCGGTGCTCTGGCAGGACTATCTCACCTTCGGTCTGCTGCAGAAATACCTCGCGGAGAGGCTCACGACCTCGAGGGCGCTGATCGTCAGCGCGGTGATCTTCTGGGCAGGACACGCGATCTTCCTGCCCGACGCCTTCGCCCCGGCACAAGGTCTCCCGAGCCTGGCGATCCTCGCGCTCGGTCTGGTGTTGGCCTCGCTCCGCATCTGGCTCACGACCCTGCACGTCATCCTGGCCCTGCACCTCACGTTCTACTTCGTCTTCGCCTGAGGTGGCCGCGGCAGGGCCGGCTACTGCCTACCCTGGGAGCATGACGGAGCTGCACGACCTGGACGCCCACGAGCAAGCGGCGCTGCTGCGCGACCGGGAGATCACGAGCGCAGAACTCGTGCGACATCACCTCGACCGCATCGACGCGCACAACGACGAGCTCGGCGCGTTCATCACCGTGACCGCGGACCAGGCGATCGAGGCCGCGGGCCGCGCCGACACGCTTCTGACGGCCGGCGACGCCCCGCCCTTCTGCGGAGTTCCGACAGCGATCAAGGACCTCACCGCCACCGCCGGCATCCGCACGACGCTAGGGTCCCGGCTCCTCGCCGAGCAGATCCCCGAGACCGATGCCCACGTCGTCACCCGCGCGCGCGACGCCGGGTTCATCAGTCTCGGCAAGACCAACACCCCCGAGTTCGGGTTGTCGTCCTTCACCGACAACGATCTGATCGGTCCTGCCCTCACGCCCTGGGACACCACCCGGAACGCCGGCGGTTCGAGCGGGGGCGCGGCCGCGGCGGTCAGCGCCCGGATGGTGCCGCTGGCCCTCGGCAGCGACGGCGGCGGCTCGATCCGCATTCCCGCCAGCAGTTGCGGCATCTTCGGCTTCAAGCCGAGCCGTGGCGTGGTCGGTGTGGGGCCCGACGGGGTGCAGTGGAACGGACTGGCCATCGACGGCGCCCTCAGCCGCACGGTCCGCGACGCCGCGGCGCTCCTCGACATCATCGCCGGGCCGATGCCAGGCGACTCGCGCGTCGCCCCCCCACCCACCGTGTCCTATCGCGAACAAGCCCGGCACGAGCCGGGGCGTCTGCGCATCGCGCGGTGGAGCTCGCCGTACCTGGACTTCGCCGCGTCGTCTCCCGAGGTGATCGCCGCATGGGAGCGGGCCGGCGCGCTGCTCTCGGCGGCGGGGCACGAGATCGTCGATATCGACAACCCCTGGACGCCGGAACTCGAGCCGCAGTTCAACATCGTGTGGTCGGCCGGCATGGCCGCTGCTCCGATCCCCGCGGAGGCCGAGCCGCTCCTACGTCCGACGACCCGTTATTGGCGGGAGCGCGGGGGCCGGGCGAGTGCCCCCGAGTTGGCGGCCGCGCTCGGCTTCCTGGAGCTCACCACCCGGGCCACGCTGGCATCGTTGGAGCAGTTCGATCTCTTCCTCACCCCGACACTCGCGCTGCCGCCGCAACCGACCGAGTGGTTCACCGGGCCCGAGGACCCGATGGACATCCATCATCGCGAGCTGCTCTACACGCCGTTCACCGCGCTGATGAACATGAGCGGGCAGCCCGCGGCGAGCCTTCCGGTCCATGTCTCGGACGAAGGACTGCCGATCGGTGCGATGCTCGCGGCGCACCCCGGCCGCGACGGCCTTCTGCTCGCGGTCTGCGCTCAGCTCCAGCACGCCTTCCGCACCGACCCGGGACGGTAGACCATCAACCTCATCCCCGCGTGAGCGGTAGACCATCAACCTCATCGGGTGGGCATAACGTTCATGGCGCACCGCCAGGTGAAGCCGGGGCCGCGAAGGGTTGATGGCGTACCGCCACCGCGGCGAGGGATCAGTCGCGGGCGGTCATGATGATGGGATCGCCATCGGTGATGGCGATGGTGTGCTCCGAATGCGCGCCACGCGAGCCATCGGCACTGCGGATCGTCCAGCCGTCCGGATCCATGACGATCTCATCGGTGCTCGTCAGCAGCCAGGGCTCGATCGCGATGACGAGGCCGGGCTTGAGCGGGAAGCCACGCCCGGGCCGAGCGTCATTGGGCACGTGGGGGTCACCGTGCATCGTGCGTCCGACGCCGTGCCCACCGAACTGCGTGTTGACGGTGTACCCGGCCTCCCGGGCGATCTCACCGATGGCGTGCCCGATATCACCGATCTTCTTGCCCGGACGCGCGATCTCGATCGCGGCGGCGAGCGCTCGCTGCGTGGTGTCGATGAGCCGCAGATCCTCATCGCGGGGCGTGCCGACGACGACGCTGACGGCCGAGTCGCTCACCCAGCCGTCGACGCTCACGGCGAAGTCGAGGCTGAGGAGGTCGCCGTCCTTGAGCTTGTACGGGTGGGGCAGCCCGTGCAGGACGGCATCGTTCACCGAGGTGCAGAGCACCTTGCCGAAGGGGCCCCGGCCGAAGGACGGGGCGTAGTCGATGTAGCAGGACTCCGCGCCGCGATCCTTGATCATCTGATGCGCGAGGTCGTTCAGGTCGAGCAGGTCGACCCCGACATCCGCGGCCTCGGTGAGCGCGGTCAGCACCTCGCCGACGAAGCGCCCGGCGGGCCGCATCTCGTCCAGCTGGGCAGGGGTCAACAACTCGATCGCCATGACCCCACCCTCGAACCCCCCCCGAACCCGTTGAGTGTGACGTTCGGACGGCAGTTTCGATGATTCTGCCGTCCGAACGTCACACTCAACGGGTATCCGCCCCGGGTTGGAGGTCAGGACTCGAGGGAGGTGCGGTAACGCTGCATGCCCGAGAGCCAGCGATCCGGATCCGAGGCCTTCTGCGCGTACATCTTCGCCACATCGGTATGCGGCAACGCGAGGAAGCGCTTGGCGTCGATGGCATCGAGCAGCACCTGCGCGACGTCATCGGCCTCCATCACCTCGCCCGCCGTCGCGACGGCCTTGTGCCCCAGGCGGGCATCGCCGTCGTCGTGGGTCTGTCCACCCTCGACCATCGGCGTACGCACCCCCATCGGGCACAGGCAGCACACCTGAACGCCCCGATCGCCGTACGTGGCAGCGAGCCATTCGGCGAAGCCGACCGCCGCGTGCTTGCTCACCGAATAGGTCGGCGAGCCGAGCTGCGTCAGCAGGCCCGCCGCCGACGCGGTCACCGCGAAGATCCCACCGTCGCCATCGACCCATCGCGGCACGAGGGCTCGCGCGGCGCGCACATGCGCCATGGTGTTGACCTGCAGGGACGTCGCCCAGTCGTCCTCGGAGGACTCGAGACCGAAGCCGCGGAAGACACCCGCATTGGCGACGTACATGTCGACCCCGCCCATCTCGAGATCGGCGAGTGCCACGAGTGCCTCGATGCCGTCATCGGTGGCCACATCCGCGGCCAGGTGCGGCTGACCGAGGTCGGCGGCCGCCTCGGCGAGCCGCCGCTCGTCGCGGTCGGCGAGCACGACCCGGTCGCCGCGAGCCACGAGGGCTCGCGCGACGGCCAGCCCGATGCCTCCGGCAGCGCCCGTGACGATCGCCCGCCTGCTCATGCCGGCACCTGCCAGAAGAATGCACGATAGGGCGATGCCGACATGAGATGCTCCTTCGTTCGCTCGCTCCGCTCGCTCATCGGTACTTCTTCAGCTCGGCGCGGGCGAGGGAGTTCTTGTGTACCTCGTCGGGTCCGTCGGCGAAGCGCAGCGTGCGGATGCCGGCGAACATCTCCGCGAGCGGGAAGTCCTGGCTGAGACCACCGGCACCGTGCACCTGGATCGCCTTGTCGAGGATCCACTCGACGGTCTGCGGCGTGGCGATCTTGATCGCCTGGATCTCGGTGTGCGCGCCCTTGTTGCCCACGGTGTCCATGAGCCACGCGGTCTTGAGCGTCAGCAGACGCAGCTGCTCCAGCTTGACCCGCGACTCGGCGATCCAGTCGCGCACCACGCCCTGGTCTGCGATCGGCTTGCCGAAGGCGACCCGCTCGCTGGCACGCTCGCACATCATCTGCACGGCGCGTTCGGCCACGCCGATCGAACGCATGCAGTGATGGATGCGACCCGGTCCGAGGCGGGCCTGCGCGACGGCGAAGCCCTCGCCCTCGTTGCCGATGAGGTTGCTCGCCGGCACCCGGACATCGGTGAAGCGCAGCTCGGCGTGACCACCGTGGTCGCGGTCGTGGAAGCCCATGACGTGCATGCCGCGCACGACCTCGAGCCCGGGGGTGTCACGAGGCACGAGGATCATCGACTGCTGGCGGTGGCGCTCGGCGGTCGGGTCCGTCTTGCCCATGACGATGAAGACCTTGCAGTTCGGGTTCATCGCCCCGGTGATCCACCACTTGCGGCCGTTGATGACGTACTCGTCACCGTCGCGGACGATCGACAGCTCGATATTGGTGGCGTCCGAGGAGGCGACATCGGGCTCGGTCATCGCGAAGGCCGAGCGGATCTCACCCGCGAGCAGCGGCTCGAGCCACTGCTTCTTCTGCTCGTCGGTGCCGAACATGCTCAGCACCTCCATGTTGCCGGTGTCCGGCGCGGCGCAGTTGATCGCCGGGGGCGCGAGCT
Organism: Aeromicrobium piscarium; assembly: GCF_007421815.1. Taxonomy (GTDB): domain Bacteria; phylum Actinomycetota; class Actinomycetes; order Propionibacteriales; family Nocardioidaceae; genus Aeromicrobium; species Aeromicrobium piscarium. The sequence goes on from NZ_VLNT01000008.1 coordinate 60,394, forward strand.
GGATGCTGCGTCCGGAGATCTCGGCGAGCGGGGCGTACTGCAGGTTGGTCAGGCCGCCCTGGTCGGGATGCCCGGCGAGGAAGAAGTTCCACAGACCGCGCTTCTTCGCCTCGGCCTTGAGATCCTCGATGACCGGCGGGATCTCCCAGCTGTCCTCGGCATAGTTGCGTTGGATCTGCTCGTGCGCGGTGGGCTCGGCCGGGTAGACGACCTCGTCCATGAACGCGTTCATGCGCTCCATGAGGTCGCGGGTGGTGGCGTCGAAGGCGAATTCCATGGTCTCAGTTCCCTTCCGCGGCCATGACGTAGACGACCTCGGCGATACAGGCCGGCTTGTCGACGCCCTCGATCTCGATGACGAAGGTGATGACGGCCTGGGTGCCGATCGCGATATCGGAGGTCTCCTTGAGCGTTCCGGTCGCCCGCACGCGCGAGTCGACCGGGACGGGGTGCGGGAAGCGCACCTTGTTGGTGCCGTAGTTGACGCCCATCGCCAGGCCCTTGACGTCGTAGATCTGGCTGGCGAGCGCGGGCAGCAGCGAGAGGGTGAGATAGCCGTGCGCGATCGGAGTGCCGAACGGGCCCTTCGCGGCACGCTCGGGGTCGACGTGGATCCACTGGTGATCGCCTGTTGCGTCGGCGAAGGTGTTGATCTGCTGCTGGCTCACGGTGAGCCAGTCGCTGGTGCCGAGCTCCTCGCCGGCAGCCGCCTTGAACTCGTCGAGACTCTCGAACACGCGGGGCATGGTGACTCCTTCGCCACAGATTAACTAAGCGCTTGCTTAGAACGAACGCTAGCCGATCCCCGGTGTCGCTGGCTACCCCGCGCTGCCCTACCGCCTCGTGGACGGCGGTCGGCACCGGCGCGGTGTCAGGGCCGGTGCCGGTGAGTAGGCGTCCTTTCCGGACGACGTTCGGGCGCTCACGCACCGACACGTCTGGAAAAGGGGCGCCTACTCACCGCCCACGGAGCGGAGGGGTGAGTCAGGGGGCGAAGGGGCCGACGGCGGTGACGGCGAGCACGGCCTCCCCGGCCTCGTCGCTGGCCGCGAGGTCGACCTCGGCCGAGAAGCCCCAGTCGTGATCGCCCTCGGGATCATCGAAGGTCTGACGCACGAGCCATCGCCCCGGCTCGGTCTGCACCCGGAAGTACACCGGTCCGCGGGCGCCGGGTCCGGTGCCGAGGTCGTCGTACTCGGCGAAGTAGTCCCCCATCGCGTCCTCCCAGCCCACGTCCGGGTCGAGGTCGGCGAGCGCATCCCAGCGGCGCAGCGCCGCGAGCTCCACCCGGCGGAAGGCCGCATTGCGGACGAGCACCCGGAAGGCGCGCTCGTTGCGGGTGACCGGCCTGGGCATCTCCACACCCTCGGCCTGCGATCGCACGGCCTCGGGATCCTCCCCGCCGGCCACCAGCGCCTCCCACTCGTCGAGCAGGCTGGAGTCGGTCTGTCGCACCAGCTCACCGAGCCAGGCCACGAGATCCGCGAGCTCCTCGTCGACGACACCGGGAGGCACCGTGCGCACGAGCGCGCGATAGGCATCCGACAGGTAACGCAGAACGACCCCCTCCGAACGCGCGAGACCGTAGTCGGCGATCAGCTCGGCGAAGGTCATGGCGCGCTCGGCCATCTCGCGCACGACCGACTTGGGACGCAGCTCGTGCTCTCCCACCCACGGATGCCCGCCGCGGTAGGTCTCATAGGCGGGGTCCAGCAGATCGCGCAGCGGCTGCGGGTGCTCGACCTCCTCCAGCAGCTCCATCCGCTCCTCGTACTCGACCCCGTCGGCCTTGAGCTCGGCCACCGCCTCACCGCGAGCACGAAATCGCTGCGCCGAGATGATCGGCCGCGGATCCTCGAGCGTCGCCTCGATGATCGAGACGACATCGAGCGCATAGGTGGGCGACGTGCGCTCCAGCAGCTCGAAGCAGGCGACGGCGAAGGGCGAGAGCGGCTGGTTGAGCGCGAAGTTGTCCGGCAGCTCGACGGTCAGCGCGAGCCCGCCCTCGACGCGTTCCACGACGCCCCCGGCGAGCAGCGCCTCGATGATGCCGGCGGCCTCCCGGCGCAGCTTCTCCTTGCCGTCCTCGGACTCGTCGCTCTCGGCGATCAGGCGCTCGACGGCCTCCTCGGTGTCGCCGGGCCGGGCCAGCAGATCCAGCACCATCGAGTGCGTCATGCGCATCCGGGAGACCAGCGGCTCGGGGGTGCCGTGCACGAGCCGCTCGAAGGTGCTGTCGTTCCAGGAGACGAAGCCCTCGGGGGCCTTCTTGCGCTGCACCTTGCGGCGCTTCTTGGGATCGTCGCCCGCCTTGGCGAGGGCCTTGAGGTTCTCGATCTCGTGCTCGGGGGCCTCGACGACGACATAGCCGACGGTGTCGTATCCCGCCCGGCCCGCGCGCCCCGCGATCTGCTGGAACTCGCGCACCTGCAAGGTGCGCTGGCGGACGCCGTCGAACTTGCTCAGCCCGCTGAACAGGACGGTGCGGATCGGCACGTTGATGCCCACGCCGAGGGTGTCGGTGCCGCAGACGACCTTGAGCAGACCGCGCTGCGCGAGTGTCTCCACGAGACGTCGATAGCGAGGCAGCATGCCCGCGTGGTGCACGCCGATGCCCATGCGCACGAGACGCGACAGGGTCTTGCCGAAGCCGGAGCGGAAGCGGAAGTCGCCGATCGCCTCGGCGATCTCGTCGCGTTCCTCGCGCGATGCGACCTTGACGCTCGTCAGCGCCTGGGCGCGTTCGAGTGCCGCCGCCTGGGTGAAGTGCACGACGTAGACGGGCGCCTGGCCCGAGGACACGAGCTCTTCGATGGTCTCCTGGATCGGCGTCGTCACGTACTCGCTGACCAACGGCACCGGGCGTTCGGCCGCCGAGACGACGGCGGTCGCGCGGCCGGTGCGGCGGGCGAGCTCGGCCTCCAACCGAGTCGTGTCGCCGAGCGTGGCCGACATGAGCAGGAACTGGGCGCGCGGCAGCTCCAGCAGCGGCACCTGCCACGCCCAGCCTCGGTCGGGGTCGGCGTAGTAGTGGAACTCGTCCATGATGACGACGCCGATATCGGCATCGGCGCCGTCGCGCAGCGCCATATTGGCGAGCACCTCGGCGGTGGCGCAGATGATCGGCGCATCGGCGTTGACCGCGGCGTCGCCGGTGACCATGCCGACATCGTCGGCGCCGAAGATCTCGCACAGATCGAAGAACTTCTCGCTGACGAGCGCCTTGATCGGCGCGGTGTAGACGGCGCACTCGTCGCGCGCGAGGGCCGCGGCCATCGCGGCGGTGGCGACGAGGCTCTTGCCCGATCCGGTCGGGGTGGTGAGGATGACATTCGAGCCGCTGACCAGTTCCAGGATCGCCTCGTCCTGCGCCGGATAGAGCGCGATGCCGCGACTCTCGACCCAGGTGCCGAAGGCCTCGTAGACGGCGTCCTCGTCGAAGGTGCGGGGCAGGACGTCGGACAGGCGCATGCACCCAGTCTTCCAGGCGTCGTTCAGCCCAGGTCACGCCGGCGCAGGGCCGCGGCGCCCGTGCCGAGCAGCACGGCGGCGATCGCGGCGAGGACGACGACCGGGGTCCACGCGAAAGGCTCGGCCGGCAGCAGCGGAATGTGCTGATAGGGCGAGACGTCCAGGAGCCAGCCGGGCAGCTGGAGGGTACGGCCGACGATCATCGCGAACACGCAGAAGCCGAGCGCGGCCCAGCCCAGCGGCGCCCAGCGGCGGCCGAGACCGTACAGGGTCCATGTCACACCGAGCAGCACCAGCACCGGCAGCGCGTAGATGCCGACCGCGCCGGTGAACCGCGGGATCTGAGATGCGTCGCCGGTCACCAGCAGGTAGCCCAGCCCCATACCGAACCCACCGATGAGGGCACCGGCCACCCCTGCTGCCATCGCGATGGCCAGATGCCCCAGCGCCCAGCGCCCACGCGGCAGCGCCGTCGAGAGCACGAGCTCGGCTCGGCCGGCGTCTTCCTCGGCTCTGGCGTGGAGGGCCGCGGCGATCGCCGGACCGGCCGCGCCGAGCCCGACCATGAGCGCGACGGTGCCGTAGAGCTGATCGGTGAAGGCACCCGACCCGCCGGCCACGAGCAGGTCGCGCGCGAGCCCCTCGTCACCCACGAGTCCCTCGACATCGTCGCCAATGGTTCCCATCGCGAGGCCGACGAGCGCGAGGGCACCGAGCCAGCCGAGGACACCGGGTCGCTGGAGCCGCCAGGCAAGCCCCCAGCCACCGGCGCCGAGCGACCGCGAGGCACTCGACGGCCCGGGTCTGGCAGCACGAAGACCCGAGCCGATGTCGCGGCGGCCGAGGAGAGCGAATGCGACGACCCCCAGCACAGCGGCCGACCCGACGAGGAGCACCGCGGGCCACCAGCGCTCGCCGGAGAACGCGCGCATCGCCTGGCCCCAGCCGAGCGGCGAGGCCCACGACAGTCCGTTGCCGGCGACATCGCCGATCGCCCGCAGCACATAGGAGCCGCCCAGCGCGATCCCGACCGCGCCGTAGACGGCTCGTGTCGACGAGGTGATCTGAGCGGCCACCAGGGTGAGCGCGCCGAAGAACAGCCCGGCACCGGCCGCGCCCACGCCGAGGGCGACCGACCCCTTCCACGGCAGCATCGTCGACAGTGTCGCCGCGACGACCGCACCTGCCGCCACGCAGGCGAGGACCGCGACGAGACCGGCGGCGAGCAGTGGCGTCCGCCGGCCGATCGCACTCGCCCTGATGAGCTCGTCCCGGCCGCTCTCCTCCTCCGCGCGCGTATGGCGACCGATGAGGAACATCGCCATGAGACCGGTCAGGATCATGCCGAAGGCGCCCGCCTGCCAGGCCGTCTGACCACCGATGGTGTCGAGGGCGCGCGCCGGTCCCGCCATCGCAATGAAGGCGGCGTTCCCCTGCATCGCGGCGGCGGCCTCGTCCAGCTCGCCCTGCGTGGGATAGCTCGCCTCCGTCCCCCAGGCCTGCGACCAGTAGAAGACGGCGATGCCCGCGACCCACCACAGCAGCATCCACCGGTCACGACGCAGATGCAGCCGCAGCAGCGCTCCCCCACCGGTCATCTCGCGACCTCGGGATCGTCGCCATAGTGCCGCAGGAACAGTTCTTCGAGGGTCGGCGGCGTGCTCGTGAGCGTGCGGATACCGCCGCGGCCGAGCACCTCGACGACCGCGCCGATGCGGTCGCTGTCGGCCTGCAGCCGCACCCGATGTCCTTCGATGTCGAGATCGTTGACGCCGGGCAGCCCTCGCAGGTCGTCGGGGACGCGATCGAGCTCGGCGTGAATCGAGGTCCGGGTCAGGTGGCGCAGCTCGGCGAGCGTGCCCGACTCGACCGTGCGCCCTCCCCGCACGATGCTGACCCGGTCGCACAGGCGCTCGACCTCGGCGAGGATGTGACTGCTCAACAGCACGGCTCCGCCGCCGGCACGGAACTCCTCGACGAGATCGCCGAAGTGCGCCTCCATGAGCGGGTCGAGACCGGAGGTCGGCTCGTCGAGCAGCAGGAGCTCCACCGGACTCGCGAAGGCCGCGACGAGGGCGACCTTCTGCCGATTTCCCTTGGAATAGGTGCGCGCCTTCTTGGCCGGGTCGAGCTCGAGCCTCTCGATGGCCTCAGCGCGGCGGCCCGCGTCGAGGCCGCCGCGCAGCCGGCCGAGCTGATCGATGATCTCCCCGCCCGTGAGATTGGGCCACAGCGAGACATCGCCGGGCACGTAGGCGAGTCGACGGTGCAGGCGTGCCGCGTCCTTCCAGGGGTCACCGTCCAACAGGCGCACCGTCCCGGTGTCCGCACGCAACAGTCCGAGAAGGACACGCAGCGTGGTGGACTTGCCGGCTCCGTTGGGGCCGAGGAAACCGTGCACCTCACCCCTCGCCACATGCAGATCGAGGCCGTCGAGCGCGCGGACGGAGCCGAAGGTCTTGACGAGACCGTCGATCTGCACCGCTGGGGAGGTATCGGTCATGGTGGGAGCTCCTGTCACTCAGCGGGAGACCGGTCGGGGACCGTGAGCAGGTAGTCGTCGAGCAACCGGCTCGTCGTGAACACCCCTTGGGTGTAGAGCTCGAGCATGGGCAGGTAACTGGTGCTCATGAACTCGCGCACGAGCGCGGAGAGGTCGGCGGGGTCGGCCGGTGGGCGCAGCTGGATCTCCAGGAGCAGCGCGCCCATCGCCGACAGGGTCAGGTAGCGAGCCCGCGCCGGCTCGTCGCGGCTCGGGTGCAGCAGGCCGGCCCGGACACCGTCGGCGCAGTAGGCGACGGCATCGGCGACCAGGTGCTCGATGAACGTGGCCGCGACGGGCCCACCGTCCTGCAGCGAACGCACGATATAGCCGAGCAACGGCCCCTGCTCGTCAGCCGCGGCGAACCGATGCAGCAGGCTCTTTCCCGCGGTCACCTCACGAATCGACTGCTGCTTGGTCTCCCGGATAATCGCCAATACCTGGCTGTCGCAGGCCTCGCGCAGCGCCTGCTTGGAGCCGAAGTGATGGATGACCAGTCCAGCGCTCACGCCCGCCTCGGTCGCGATGGACCGCACCGAGGCGCCGAACCCGTCGCGAGCGAAGCACAGGATCGCGGCATCGCGCAGACGGGCGCGACTCGTCTTGTCGGCATCCTCCACGGGCCCTGTTGAACGCATGATCAATAGCCTAAACACACGTTCAGTCGATGGCAAGGGAGTCCGGCGGGCCTGGATGCCAGACTCCCCTGCCGATCGGAATCGTCAGCGTCTGCGGTGCTTGTGATGCGAATCCGGCGGCGCCTCGTGGTCCTCGAGCTCGTCATCGGATCCGGACTCGATGCCCTCTACGACGAGCGCGAACTCGCCGTCATGACGCTCCTCGCCGGCGATGACCGCGGACTCCATCACCTCCTGCGCGGTACGGCGACGACGGATGAGCGTGTCCCGTTGCAGGTCCTTCACGAGGGAGAAGCACAACAGCACCATCACCAGCACGAACGGCACCGAGGCGACGATCGTGATGTTCTGCAAGCCGGTCAGGGCATCGTCGCCGCCGATCACCAGCATGATCGCCGCGACCGCCCCGGTGAGCGCGCCCCAGAAGATGACCGTCCGCCGGCTCGGCTCGATGTCGCCACGCTCGCTCAGCGTGCCCATGACGAGCGAGGCGGCGTCGGCGCCGGAGACGAAGAAGATGGCCACCAGGACCATGACGAGCACCGCCATGACCGAGGCCAGCGGGTAGTGGTGCAGCAGGTCGAAGAGCGCCTCGTCGGAGTTCACGATGCCGTTGCCCGGCACCATGTCGCCGTCGACGCGCTGCCGGTCGATCGCCGCCCCGCCGAAGATCGCGAACCACACGAGGCTGACGAGCGATGGCACCAGCAGCACACCGGTGACGAACTGGCGGATCGTGCGGCCCCGGCTGATCCGGGCGATGAACATGCCGACGAACGGCGTCCAGGAGATCCACCAGGCCCAATAGAAGATGGTCCACGCCGACAGCCACTCCTGCATGGCCTCATCGCCGCTCGCGTCGGTCCGGGCGGCCATGTCGACGAACTGCGAGAGGTAGTCGCCGAGGGAGGTCGGCAGCAGGTTCAGGATGAAGAGCGTCGGGCCGACCACGAAGATGAAGACCGCCAGGATGACGGCGAGGACCATGTTGGTGTTCGCCAGCCACTGGATACCGCGCGCGACGCCCGACACCGCGGAGATGATGAAGCAGATCGTCAGGACGACGATGATGAGCACGAGGGTGACCTTGCCGACCGAGTCGACCCAGCCGTTGAAGCGCAGGCCGGCCCCGATCTGCAGGGCGCCGAGTCCGAGCGACGCCGCCGAGCCGAAGAGGGTCGCGAAGATCGCGAGGATGTCGATGACGCGCCCCGCCGGCCCCGCGGCCGCCCGCTTGCCGAACAGCGGAATGAACGCCGCGCTCACGAGCTGTCGACGTTTACGACGGAAGGTGCCGTAGGCGATGGCCAGCCCGACGACCGCGTAGATCGCCCAGGGATGGAGCGCCCAGTGGAACATGGTGGTGGCCATCGCGACCTGCAGGGCTTCGGCCGACTCGGCCTCCGCGGTGCCCGGGGGCGGATCGGCGTAGTGCGAGAGCGGTTCGGCGACAGCGAAGAACATCAGTCCGATACCCATGCCGGCGCTGAACATCATCGCGATCCACGAGATGGTGCGGAACTCCGGCTCCTCGTCATCGTCACCGAGCGGGATCTTGCCGAACTTGCCGGCCGCGAGCCAGAGCACGAAGACGACGAAGAAGCTCGCCGCCAGCACGAAGAACCATCCGCCGTGGGAGATGACCCAGGCCTCGGCGCTGCCTGATGCCGATGCCAGGCCGGGCGTACTGACGAGGCCCCAGATCACGAAACCCAGCGCGAAGGCGCCGGTGACCGTGAAGACCACGGGATCGATGCGTTGCCGCCACGTACGCGGCTTTTCAGTTTTCACGAAGACAAGGTAGACCCCTTCGGCGTCCTCCGCCCGCCGACTTCACCGCTGTACCGGGGAACCGATGGTGATGCGTCGTGGCTGCTCACGCCGCTGCAATGCATCGTCATCGGGGCGAACCCGCTCGAAACGCGATGCATTCGGGTCGCCATGGCAACCCCTACGCATCATCATCCGTCCGCTCCTGCCGCGCATCGCCGTCACTAGACTGCCCCGCATGAGCGCCTGGGATGAGATCGTCGAGCGGGTGGAGCGGCACATCGCGGGCGAACCGACCCCGCACGAGCACTGGGTCGGCCTCTGCGAGGCAGGTATCGCCGAGCGATCGATCGACCCGGAGCTGCGTCCGGCCGACACCGCCCGGTGGATCGCGGGCCTGCTCGCTGCGTATCAATCGATCCGTGTCGCCAGTGATGCCCCGCGCGACACCGATATCGCCGACCTGCTCATGATCCTCACGCGCTGGCTGCACCCAGCGAGACCCCGCGGTATCGCGACACGCTAGTATTCGATTGACTATAATGTGTAACACACACTATAGTGTGGGACATGGGCACCGATGAGACCGCTGTCGCGGGACACCTCCAGGAGCTGCGGCGCGGGACCGTCGTCCTCGCGTCACTCGCCGCGCTCCGCACGCCCGGTTACGGCTACGCACTGCTCGAGAGCCTCAACACCGCCGGGATCCACGTGGACGCCAATACCCTCTACCCGCTGCTGCGCCGCCTCGAGAAGCAGGGGCTGCTGACCAGCGAATGGAACACCGACGAGCCACGACCGCGGAAGTTCTACCGCACGAGCGCCGACGGCGAGAAGCTCGCCGCGACCCTGACGGCCGAATGGCACCGGCTCGACGCGAGCCTGCGCGATCTCACCGAGGAGAGCTGACATGACCGAACTGACCGACCGTTACGTCTTCGCCGCGACCCGATTCGTGGCAGACCAGGACGAGCGCGAGGAGCTCGATCGCGAGTTGCGCGAACGTATCGCCGACACCGTCGACGATCATCGCTCCGCGGGCCTGGGTCCCGACGAGGCCGAGGTCCGCGCCCTCACCGAGCTGGGCGATCCGCTGCGACTCTCCGCCGCCTATCGCGAACGCCCGATGTACCTGATCGGTCCGCGCTACTACTTCGCGTGGCAGCGGGTCATGGTGATCGCGCTGGCGACGGCACCGTGGGTCGTCGGCGTCATCGACCTCATCGTCGCGCTCAGCGAAGGCGAGCCCATCGGGACCGTCATCGCCGGCACGATCATCACCATCGTGATCGTCGCCCTGCACGTCGCCTTCTGGACCACCCTCGGTTTCGCCATAGCGGAGCGGGCGACGTCGCCCGACGACAGCCCCCACCTCTGGACCCCGGATCGCCTGCCACAGCTCCCCGAGAGCACCGGCCGCGGCAAGCTCGGCGATCTGATCGCGAGCCTCGTCTTCCTGGTGATCGTCGCGGGGCTGCTGGTCTGGCAGCAGTTCGGCTCGCTGGTGGTCGTCGATGGCGAGCGGATTCCGGTACTGGAACCCGCGCTGTGGCGCTCGTGGATCCCGGTGATGTTCCTGCTGCTCGCCCTCGAAGCGGTTCATGCGGTCTGGGTCTACCGCACCGGATGGACCTGGCCCGCCGCGATCGTGAATCTTCCGATCTCCCTCGTCTGGGGTGCGTTGCTCGGCTGGCTCTTCGTCTCCGATCGGCTACTCAATCCCGACTTCCTCGACCGCGTCGGCCTGACCCCGGATATCGTCGACCACTCGAAGCCCTATGTGCTGGCCGTCCTGGCGATCATCATCGCCTGGGAGATCGGGGACGGGCTCTACAAGGCGTATCGACAGAGGCCGGGCGCACCGGATCAGCGGCGGACCGACCGCAGCTGAGCCAGATACACCAGCGCGGCGACCGTGCCGGCGAGGTTGAGGAGCCCGAGCGGCGACCCGGAGAAGAACACGAACTGGGCCACGACGGCGAGGGCGAGGATGATCAGCCAGGCGTTCTTCTGCAGGCTCCCGGCGATCTCGAAGTCGACCTGGGGACGCCGCAGGCAGTCGATCAGCGCGAAGACCTTCACCGCGAACAGCACGACGGCCAGGGCGAGCTGGACATAGCCGAAGGCATCGAGCATGCGGCCCAGCGTACCGACCGGACCGAGAACGACGACGCCGGCACGATCCCCTGGAGGATCGTGCCGGCGTCGTCGTGACGGCTCAGGAGAGCTGCGAGTCCTGGGCCTCCGCCGGGGACGACGGGGTCGCCGGAGTCGACGCGGACGAGGGCGTGCTCGCCGAGGTCTTCTTGGCCGGAGCCGGGGTCGCCTTGCGCGGGGTGGTGTTCTGCCCGGCGGTCGTGGTCGACGAGGTCGACGAGGCCGCCTTCTTGGCGGTCGTCTTCTTCGCCGGAGCCTTCTTGGCGGTCGCCTTCTTGGCCGCCGGGGCGCTCTTCTTGGCCGGAGCGGACGTCTTCTTGGCGGCCGAGCCGGTGTTCGACGTCTTCGCCGGAGCCTTCTTGGCGGTCTTCTTCGCCGCCGTCGACGCGCTCGTGGACGAGGCCTTCTTCGCGGCGGTCTTCTTGGTCGCCGACGTCGTGGACGAGGCCTTCTTGGCCGTCGACTTCTTCGCCGGGGCCTTCTTGGCGGTCGACTTCTTCGGGGCGGTCGCCGCACGGGTCGCCGCGCTCGCGGACGTGGCGGCGGCAGGAGCCTCCTCCTTGACCTCCTCGACGACCTCGGCAGCCTTGCCGGTCAAGGCATCGGCCTTCTCCTGCAGCTCCTCGATGAGATCCTCGGCGCGGTCCTTGAGATCCTCGACGAGGTCCTCCGCACGGTCGCGGAAGTCGTCGACCGCTCCGCGCAGGTCCTCGACCGTCACATCGTCGACCTTGCCGCGCACGGCGGTCACCAGATCGTCGGCGCGCTCGCTCAGGTCGTCGACAGCGGCCTTGAGGTCGTCGACGGTCAGCCCCTTGGCCTTCGTGGCGAGGTCATCGCTCTTCTTGACCAGGTCCGCGTAGACGGCCGTGGCCGAGCCGACCGCGGCCTGAGCGAGACCCTCGGCCTTCTTCTGCAGGTCGGCGACGTCGAATCCCTTGAGGGTGGTGGGCAGGTTCTTGATGTCCTCGACGAGGGACTTCAACTGGGCGTTCAGGGCGTCAGCGATACTCATACGTCCTCCTTGGCGTGGGTGAGCTTCTCGGTCAGTTCGTCGCTCGTCGTGTCGGCGACCCCGACGAACGAACGGTAGATGTCCAGCAGGGCGGACCTCTGCCGCTCGGTCAGACGAGGGTCGAGGGCGATCGCGTCCTCGACCCTCCGCGGCCCGATGTCCTCGGTATCGAGGATCCCGGCCCGTACGTAGAGCGACTCGGCCGAGATGCGCAGCGCCTTCGCGATCTGCTGCAGCACATCCGCCGATGGCTTGCGCAGGCCCCGCTCGATCTGGCTGAGATACGGGTTCGAGACGTCCGCCAGCTCGGCGAGCTGACGCAAGGACATCTGGGCCTGCTGGCGCTGGGCACGCACGTAGTCGCCGAGAGAGTTCACGGCATCGGACATGCTCAGCTTCGCCATGTCTCCATGGTGCTAACAAAAGTTAGCGTTTGCAAGCTGGCAGCTAAGTGACCTCGGCCACGCCTCCCGGATGTGGCCGGTTGCGGCCCGTTTCACCGTCCCGGAACGGGCCACAGGTGGGCACAACCGGGACCGTGGAGGTCAGTGCTCGGGGGACTCCGTCGACGGGGCCTTCTTAGGCGCCCTCTTGGCGGCCTTCTTCGCCGCCTTCTTCGTGGCGCCCTGCGGCGTGGCCTCGATGACCCGCGGCTCGTGCGAGATCACATACGGGGTCTCGCCGACGATCGCATTGTGACTGCGCCACAGCAGGTACTTCAGGCTCAGATTGGTCATCGTGGCGAAACGGTTGCGGTTGCCGAGCAGCTGCTGCACGTGGATGGCCACCCAGATCAGCCACGCGATCCAGCCCTTGAGCCGGGGCAGGCCCTTGACCTGCGCGATCGCCGAGGCGCGGCCGATGGTGGCCATCGTGCCCTTGTCGAAATAGGAGAAGGGCTTCGGATCGTCCTTGCCGTCCACCTCGCGGCGGATCAGCTTGGCGACGTACTTGCCCTCCTGCAGGGCCGGCTGGGCCAGCTGCGGCAGCGGCTCATCGGGGTTGACCGCGATATCGCCGACCGCGAAGACATTGTGGAAGCCGCGCACCCGCTGTCGGTCGTCGACCTCGATACGGCCACCGCGCCCCTGCGGAACCCCCCACTCTCCGATCATCGAATGGGCCGTGATGCCCGATGCCCACACCACGATGCCGGCCTCGATGAACTCCTCGGTGCCATTGGTCTCCACCAGGACGCCGTCGGTGCGCACCTCCTTGACCGCGGTGCCGAGGCGCAGGTCGACCCCGCGCTTCTCCAGCGACTTCTTGGCATAGTCGCGCAGATTCGGGTGGAACGGCCCGAGGACGTGGGGCGCCATCTCCACCAGCGTGATGTGGATACGACTCTGATCCAGTTCCGGATAGGTCGTCGGCATGTCCTGATTGCGCATCTCGGCAAGAGCGCCGGCCGTCTCCACGCCCGTGGCGCCGCCGCCGACCACCACGACCCGCAGATCGCGGTCCTGGCCGTTGATCGCGGCATCCTCGAGATTGGCGAAGATCCGGTCGCGCAGGGCGAGCGCCTGCGACCGGCGGTACAGCGGCATCGAGAACTCCTCGGCCCCTGGAATGCCGAAGAAATTGGCTGTGACACCGACCGCGATGATCAGATAGTCGTACTTGACCGTGATGTTGCCGTCGAGCAGCATCGACTGCGCATCGTGATCCATCGCCACGACGGTGCCCTTCACGAAACGCACATTGTCCTGCTTGGCGCGCACAGCGCGCAGGAACCAGGTGATGTCGCCGGGATTCAGCGAGGCCGTGGCGACCTGGTACAGCAGCGGCTGGAAGGTGTTGTAGGTGTGCCGGTCGATGAGCGTGATGTCGACATCGGCGTCCTTGAGCTTCCGCACCGCCGCCAGGCCTCCGAATCCACCGCCGACGATGACGACATGAGGACGCTTCGAGGACGAAACCGGAGCCGAGGAGGACATGAGCCCAGACTAGTCCGGGACGGTAGGTGTCCGCCGGTCAGCGTGGGGGCCTGTGAGCCGCGCTACACGCCTCGGTACCAGGCTCGGGCCTCCTGGCGATGGGCCAGGACGATGACGACCACCGCAGCGGCCGTCCACGGCAGGCCGACGGGGAAGAACACGATGGATGCGGCGATCGTCAGCACGCAGACGACGACGAGCGCGATCCGCGCCACCGGCGAACGGTGCGCGAACGCCCACGCGGTGACGGCCATGCCCACCAGCGAGAGCAGCAGCCACCCGGCGGCACTCACCAGCATCAGCCGCATCAGGTCGTCGACCGTGAAACCACTCTCGGCGATCATGTCGCTGAGCATCCCCTGGTCCTGCCAGGCGCGCTCCACCTCCGCGCGGCCGCCGACGAAGACGGTCAGGAGCAGCAGGGCGGCCACACCGGCGACCATCACCGAGCCGATGCCGGTCACCAGCAGGGCCGCCGTCACCGGCTTCGGGCGAGCCGCCCGCGCGGACGGCGCGGGTGCCACGGATTGCGCGTAGCCCTGCTGCGCGGAAGGGCGCTGTTCCTGGACCGGCGGCGGAGTCTGGGACTGGGGTGCGGTCACGCTCGGGGCAGCGCCCAGCTCGACGGGAGGCTCCTCCCCGGCGAAGTACCGCCGGGACTCGCGCTGCCAGAGCATCCCGACGCACATCGCGGCCAGGAGCGCCGGGAGGATGCCCACCAGCCCCATGGTCACGAAGAGCAGAGCCGCCAGGCTGCACAGCACCGTCAGCCCGATCCGTGAGCCACGATCGCCCCGGAACGCGAAGATGGCGAACACCATGGTCGCGATGGTGCCGACGACCCCGACGAGCACCATCCAGCGCAGCCATTCCATCGTCGTGTCGACGCTCAGCGAGGTGGCCGACAGCGGCGGCTCCGCGAGCAACTGCTCGATCTGCTCCTGCATCTGGATCGAGCCCCAGCTGCCGAGCTGGCTGACCAGGATGATGAAGGCGAAGGCCGCGCCGCACCCCGCATACAGACAGGCGAGGGTCACGGAACGGGGACGAGGCGCGGCCATGCCCTCTATCGAACCAGATCGCCCCAGGGCAGCCCGCGTCCCCCGGTGAGCGGTGCCTCACGCACCCCTCACCGTCGCGGGCGGTGAGCGACGCACCCCTCAGCGGTGTCGAGAGGTGCGTAGGTCACCGCCCCGGGCGAGGATAGGTGCGTAGGTCACCGCCCCCGGTGCGATCGACTCAGCCCCGGACCGGGGCGACGCGGAGCTCGTCGGCGTCCTCGTCGCGGTCGACGGTGACCGTGTCGCCGTCGCGCACCTCGCCCGAGAGCAGCTCGCGCGCGAGCCGGTCGCCGATCGCCTGCTGCACCAGCCGGCGCAACGGGCGGGCACCGTACGCCGGATCCCAGCCGGTGAGGGCCAGCCACTCCTTGGCGGCATCGGACACCTCGAGGTTGATGCGGCGCGACTCCAGTCGCCGGGCCAGCGAATCCAACTGCAGATCGACGATCCGCGTGAGCTCCTCGGTGCCGAGCGCCTCGAACATGACCACTTCGTCGAGCCGGTTGAGGAACTCGGGCTTAAAGGACGCGCGCACGACGTTCATCACCGCATCGTTCTTGGCCTGATCGTCCAGCGACGGGTCCACGAGGAACTGCGAGCCCAGGTTCGACGTCAGGATCAAGATGACATTGCGGAAGTCCACCGTGCGGCCCTGGCCATCGGTCAGACGGCCATCGTCGAGCACCTGCAGGAGGATGTCGAAGACCTCCGGATGCGCCTTCTCGACCTCGTCGAGCAGCACGACCGAGTAGGGGCGCCGGCGTACGGCCTCGGTGAGCTGGCCGCCCTCGTCGTACCCGACATAGCCCGGAGGGGCGCCGACGAGCCGCGAGACGCTGTGCTTCTCGCCGTACTCGCTCATGTCGATGCGGATGATGGCGCGCTCGTCGTCGAACAGGAAGTCCGCGAGGCTCTTGGCGAGCTCGGTCTTGCCGACGCCCGTGGGACCGAGGAACAGGAACGATCCGGTCGGCCGGTCCGGGTCGGAGATCCCGGCCCGGGCTCGCCGCACCGCATCGGACACGGCGCGGACGGCGGCCTTCTGGCCGATGAGCCGCTTGCCGAGCTCGTCCTCCATGTGCAGGAGCTTCTCGGTCTCGCCCTCCAGCAGGCGCCCGGTGGGGATGCCCGTCCAGGACGCCACCACCTCGGCAATGTCGTCCGGCCCGACCTCCTCGTGCACCATCCGGTCGGCGGAGGCCGATGCCTCGGCCTGCTGGGCCGCGGCGAGCTGCTCCTCCATCTTGGGGAGCTCGCCGTAGGCCAGCCGCGCCGCGGTCTCGAAGTCGCCCTCGCGCTGGGCGCGGTCGGCGGCCGTGCGGACCTCGTCGATGCGCTCCTTGATCTCGCCGACGGCATTGAGGCTCTGCTTCTCGGACTCCCAGCGCTGCTCCAGGGCGCGCAGCTGCTCGGACTTGTCGGCCTTCTCGGCACGCAGCTTCGCGAGGCGCTCGACGCTGGCCTCGTCGGTCTCGTGCTCGAGATGCAGCTCTTCCATCGTGAGCCGGTCGACGGCACGACGCAGCTCATCGATCTCGACCGGGCTGGAGTCGATCTCCATCCGCAGCCGGCTCGATGCCTCGTCAATGAGGTCGATGGCCTTGTCCGGCAGCTGACGGCCCGGAATGTAGCGATGCGAGAGGGTCGCGGCGGCTACGAGCGCAGCGTCGGAGATCTCGACCTTGTGGTGCGCCTCGTACTTCTCCTTCAGGCCACGCAGGATCGCGATCGTGTCCTCGACGCTCGGCTCGCCGACGAAGACCTGCTGGAAGCGACGCTCGAGAGCCGGGTCCTTCTCGATCGACTCGCGGTACTCGTCGAGGGTCGTGGCACCGATCATGCGCAGCTCGCCGCGGGCCAGCATCGGCTTGAGCATGTTGCCGGCGTCCATCGCGCCCTCGCCGGTCGCGCCGGCGCCGACGACGGTGTGCAGCTCGTCGATGAACGTGACGATCTGCCCGTTCGACTCCTTGATCTCGTTCAGGACGCCCTTCAGGCGCTCCTCGAACTCACCGCGGTACTTCGCTCCGGCGACCATCGCGCCGAGGTCGAGGCTGACGAGCGTACGGCCACGCAGCGACTCGGGCACGTCGCCGTCGATGATGCGCTGGGCGAGACCCTCGACGACGGCCGTCTTGCCGACGCCGGGCTCGCCGATGAGGACGGGGTTGTTCTTGGTGCGGCGGCTGAGCACCTGCACGACACGACGGATCTCGGCATCGCGGCCGATGACGGGATCGAGCTTGCCGTCACGGGCCAGCGCCGTCAGATCGATGCCGTACTTCTCCAGCGCCTGGTAGGCGTCCTCGGCATCCTGACTGGTGACTTTCGCGCTACCGCGGACCGCGGAGAAGGCGTCCTTCAACGCCTCGGGGGTGACACCGTGGCGTGCGAGAACGGCCTGCGCCGGAGACTGCACGGTGGCGATGCCCACGACGATCGGCTCGGTCGAGATGAACTCGTCCCCGAGTGCATCGGCCTCGTCGATGGCGCGCTGCAGCACCTCATGGGTGGAGCGCGCGAGATTCGGATTCTGGACACTCGAACCGCTGGCCGAAGGCAGTAGCTCGATGCTCTGCTTCGTCTCAGCGAGAACGGTGCGCGGGTCGGCCCCCGCGGCCGCGACGAGCGGCCCGGCGGTGCCACCTTCCTGCTCGAGCAGCGCCGCGAGCAGATGTGCCGGTTCCACCGCGGGATTGCCCGCAGCGGCTGCCGACGACATGGCCGCAGCGAGCGCCTGCTGGCTGCGGGTCGTGAGTTTCGAAAGGTCCATCGACGACTCCCCTGGTGATAACGATGTCTACACGTAGAACAACCTTGCCAAAGTTGAGTCCATTCCGCTCAATTTTAACCGGCGACGTGGCATTCGTCACGCGTCCCGCCAATCGCCACTTGACGCAAACGACTTTGCCATGCAAACTGACTTTGCACGACAAACTAGTTGGCGATATCGGAGGTACCCATGGGTGAGGACGAGAAGTCACCGACCCCGGCGGAGAGCTGGGCCATCATCGACGCGCAACGCCGTCAGGTGCGCGAGAGTCTCAGCTCCGACGACCGGATGCTCTACGGCATCTGGGGCCTCGCCTGGGGAATCGGCTATGTCGCGATGTTCTTCACCGTCGGCCCCGAGGGCGAGCCCCATCTCCTCGGCGGCAGCATCTTCGGCGGCCTGATCGTCGCCGCCCTGGTCTTCACCGTGGTGCACTCCGAGCGCCGGGCCAGCGGGCTCGGCGGCGCCGGCGGCCGGATGAACGCCCGCCTCGGCACCGCCTGGGGTGCCTCCTTCGGCGCCTCCTTCTTCATCTACGGCGGGATGTTCTCCGCCGGCCTCGAGGGCGAAGGTGTCGGCGTGGTCGCCAACGGCCTGCCCTGCCTCGTCGTCGCCTGCCTGTTCATGGCCAGCGGTGCCGCCTGGAACGACACGCGTCAGTACCGGCTCGGTGTCTGGATCGCGGTCGTCGTGGCCATCGCCTCGGTGACCGGGGTCCCCTATCTGTACCTGGTGATGGCCGGCCTGGGCGGTGGCGGATTCCTCGTCGCGGCGCTCGCCGACTACCTCGACCGGCGGCGAGCATGAGCACCTCGACCGGGACCGAGATGTGCTCCCCATTCGTCAACCGGGAGCACATCTCGGTCCAGAGCGGGGGTCGCCATGAGTGAGCTGGATCCGGTCATCCATGCCCAGGCGCGGCTGCGGGTGGTGGCGTCCCTCGCCGCGATGCCGAACAACGCCAGCATCACCTTCCCGCGGCTGCAGAAGCTGCTCGAGATGACCGCGGGCAATCTCTCGACCCATCTGCGCAAGCTCGAGGACGCCGGCTACGTGCGGCAGTCCAAGACCATCGAGGGCCGAACCCCGGTGACCTATGTCGAGATCACCCCCACCGGACTCGCCGCCTTCGAGCGCTACACCGCACAGATCCGATCCCTCATCGACCCGACAGGAGAGAGCTCATGACCGTCACACCCCTCGTCGTCGCCGAGGACGTGAGCCGCTCATTCGGCGACGTGCTCGCCGTCGACCACGTCTCTGTGACCATCCGGCCCGGAGAGCTGGTCGGACTGCTCGGTCCGAACGGCGCCGGCAAGTCGGTGCTGATCTCCCTGCTGACCGGCCTGCGCAAGCCATCGAGCGGCACCGTGCGCATCGCCGGCGGCGATCCCCGGCAGCCCGCCACGCGCGTCGCGATCGGGGCGACCCCGCAGGAGACCGGTCTCCCCGCGACGATCAAGGTCAAGGAGGTGATCGAGTTCGTGTCGCGGCACTACCCCGACCCCCTCCCGGCCGAGAAGCTGCTGGATCGCTTCGGTCTCACCGACCTCGCCGGACGTCAGTGTGGTGCGCTGTCCGGGGGCCAGCAGCGCCGTCTCGCCGTGGCGCTCGCCATGGTGGGTCGGCCCGCGCTCGTCCTGCTGGACGAACCCACCACCGGTCTCGACATCGAGGCCCGGCACAGCCTGTGGAATGCCATCGAGGACTACCAGGCCGATGGCGGCACCGTGGTGATCACCAGCCACTACCTCGAGGAGATCCAGCGCCTCGCCCGACGGGTCATCGTGATCGACCACGGCCGCGTCCTCGTCGATGACACGACCCAGTCGGTCATCGACCGCGTCGATGTCGATCGGGTGAGCCTCCACAGCACCGATACCCGCCTCGACGATCTGCCCGGCGTCGTCAGCCTGGAACGCGACGGCGACCAGGTCACATTGCTGACGCGCGATGCCGACGCCCTGGTGCACCGGTTGTGCGCCGACGACGTCGACTTCTCGCGACTCCGCGTCGCCGGCGCCTCATTGGAGGACGCCTTCGCCCAACTCACCCGTTCCGACGCCAGGAGGACAGCATGAGCACGCCGTCGTCGTTGAGCATCACCCGCGCGCACGCGAAACTGAATCTGCTGGAGGTCCTCCGCGAGCCGATCGCGATCATCGGCACCACGGTGTTCCCCTCGCTGGCACTCCTGTTCTTCGTCGTGCCGCAACGAGAGATCGCCGACGAACGCATCGCCGCGACCGGTGCCGCCGCCCAGCTCGCCGCGCTCGGGGTGATGTCGGTCTGCCTGTTCACCTTCGGCGCCGGCATCGCCGAGGACCGCGCGCGCCCCTTCGACACCTACGTGCGCACGCTGGCCGCCGGCCCCTTCCCGCAGGTGATCGGCCGGCTGCGCACCGGCATCATCCTGTCGGTGCTCGGTCTCATCCCGATCTGCGTCATCGCGTTCTTCCTCACCGAGGCCCGGCTGGCCCCGGACCGGCTGCTGCTCACCCTCGGAGCGCTGCTCGCCGGAGCAGTGCCGATGCTCCTGATCGGCTTCGCCATCGGCTACTGGCTACGACAGAAGTCCGCGATCGCCGTCGCCCAGCTGCTGTTCTTCGGGCTCGCCTTCGGCGGAGGCATGTTCATCCCACCCGATGTCTTCCCGTCCTGGCTGGACACCATCTCCGGGCTGCTGCCGAGTCGCGCCGAGCGCGATCTCGTCGTCTGGGCGGTCGGCAGCGGCGATGTCGCGGTCCGCACGGTGCTCGTGCTCATCGGCTGGAGCGTCCTCGGCGCCGCCTTCACCCTGTGGGGCTTCCGCCGCGACGAGGGCCGGCGCTTCCGCTGACCCTCAGGGGACGCCCCGGGCTCGCGCCCACGAGGGGTCGACGGGGGGCGTCGACGACCCGTACCCTCTACTTAGGGAAGGCAATCCTTCCTTCACGGCGAGCTGTCGAGGCGAGGAGGGGCGTGGTGTCGGTCGTCGAGGTCGAGGGGCTGCGCAAGAGCTTCGGTGAGGTCGAGGCCCTCCGGGGGCTGAGCCTGGCCGCACACGAGGGCGAGATCCTGGGCGTGCTCGGTCCCAACGGGGCGGGCAAGACCACGATGATCAGCATCGTCACCACCCTCGTCCGCGCCGACGAGGGGACCGTCCGCGTCGACGGCATCGACGTACGGACCGATCCCGCGGCGGTACGGACCCGTATCGGTCTCACCGGCCAGTTCGCCGCGCTGGACGACAATCTGACCGCGCGCGAGAACCTCACGCTGTTCGGCCGGCTGCTGAAGCTCGGCCGCGCCGGCGCTCGCGAGCGGGCCGCCGAGCTCCTGGCCGAGTTCGATCTCCTGGACGCCGCCGACCGACGAGCCGGCACCTTCTCCGGTGGCATGCGGCGCCGACTGGACCTGGCCGCCTCGCTCATCGGCCGTCCGCGGGTGCTCTTCCTGGACGAGCCGACCACCGGCCTGGACCCGCGCAGCCGCAACTCGCTGTGGGCGATCGTGCGGCGACTGCGGGCGGAGGGGACGACGATCGTGCTCACCACCCAGTACCTCGCGGAGGCCGAGGAGCTCGCCGACCGCATCGTCGTCATCGACCACGGCGAGGTCATCGCCGAGGGGACCGCGGACGACCTCAAACACCGGGTCACCGGCGCGGTCTGCCACGTCCGCGTGGACGAGGAGCTGATGCCCCGGGTCGAGGAACTGCTGTCATCGCGGTGGCAGGTCTCGCGGAGCGCCGAGGGCCTGGTGGTCCCCGCCGACGGCTCCGGCACGCTCGTCGAGGTGGTCCGGCTGCTGGACGCGCACGACATCCTCGTCGAAGACCTCGGGCTGCGCCGTCCCACCCTCGACGATGCCTTCCTGGCGTTGACCGGCCAGGCCACCGGCTCATGACCTCCACCGCCGACACGGGACGGGCGCGAGCCTCCTTCGCCACCGATGCGCTGAGCCTGACCGGCCGCCACGTCCGGCTGATGTCGCGCCGCCCGTCGTCCATGATCTCGGCGCTCGTGCTCCCGCTGGTCTTCGCCGGTCTCTTCCTCGCCGTGCTGGGGCGACCGATGGAACGTACCGGGGTCGACTACGTCCAGTACCTGGTTCCGGCCGTCGTGATCCAGGCGATGTTCTTCACCGCGATCTCCGCATCGATCTGGGCCGCCGAGGACGCCTCCGGGGGCATGATCGACCGGCTGCGCTCCATGCCGATCTCGCGAATGTCCCCGGTGTTCGGCCTGCTGGGCGGCGAGCTCACCCGGGCCGTGGCGAGCATCGCCGTGCTAATCGGTGCCGGCTATCTCGTCGGCTTCCGGTTCGAGCACGGCCCGCTGTGGGCCGTCGTCTTCGCGCTGATCGCCCTGGGATGGGCGGCCGCCGGATGCCTGGCCTATCTCGTGCTCGGCTTCGCGATCGCCAAGGTCGAGACGGTCCAGGTCGTCGGCGGTCTCATCTACTACCCGCTGCTGCTCGTCTCGAACCTGTTCGTCCCGGCCCGGGCCTTCCCCGACTGGCTCAGGCCGATCGTCGAGAACCAGCCGTTCTCCCGCATCGCCGACGCCCTGCGCGCGGTCTCGACGGACACCACCGCGGACCCCGCCGGGACCACGCTCCTGGCGGTCGGCTGGACCCTGGCGGTGATCGCCCTCTTCGCGGCCCTCGCTCCGCGGGCCTTCGGGAGGACCCCATGAGCACCGCACCGGCGACACCGCGCGCATCGGCCTGGGCCGACACCGCGATCCTGACCGGCCGAGGCCTGCTGCTGATGGCCCGATCTCCCGCGACGGTGACCATGACGGCCGCCTTCCCGGTGATCCTGCTCCTCCTGCTGTCGGTCTCCTTCGCCGAGATCGTCATGCCCGGCGGGAGCTATGCGGACTATGTGAACTACTCGGTGCCGTTGTTCGCGGCGATGGGCATCACCTTCGCGACCTTGTCGACCGCGAACGCCGTCCACGCCGATCGCATCGCGGGCTTCGACGACCGCCTGCGCACGCTGCCGCTGTCCCCGGTGGCTCCCCTCGCCGGGCGGATCATCGCCGACACGGCCCGCAATCTGGCGACCGTCGCGATCGTCACCGGCGTCGGGATGGCGCTGGGATTCCGCTTCGAGAACGGGCTCCTCGGCATCGTGGCGTACTTCGTCGTCCCACTCCTCTACGGATTCGGGCTGGCCTGGCTGATGGTCGCCGTTGCCCTGCACGCCGCCTCGGCCGAGTCGGCGAATGCCGCCCTCAACGCGCTGCTGCTCGTGCTGTCCTTCCTGTCCACGGGCTTCGTGCGGTTGGCAGACCTGCCGGGCTGGGCACAGCCGATCGCGAGCGCCAACCCGATCTCGCATGTAGTGGACGCGATGCGTGCCTTCGCCCACGGTGGCAGCGCCGGCGACCACCTGCTCGCGGTGGCGGCGTGGGCGGTCGGGCTGACGGCCGTCTTCGGGACCCTCGCGGTCAGGAGGTACGCGCGACGTGGCTGAGGGGCGACGGTGAGCGACTGGTGGATCCACCTGCTGGGGGTCGGCGGGCTCTCCCTGCTGGTGCCGACAACCGTGCTGCTGGCATCCCTTCGATGGGGATGGACGGCATTCGCCGAGGACTATCCGGCCGACGTGCGTGCCCGGCTGCCCGAGCCGAGCCGTGGTGAGGTACGTGCCGGCTGGGTGCTCGGACCGCTCTTCCTGGTGACGCTCCTGGCCGCCCTGCTGGTGACCACGGCGACGTGGCCGCCGGCGAGCGAGCGCTTCGCCTCGGCCTGGCTGATGGCCTTCGGCGTCACCGCGCTGTTCTGCCTGATCGACATGGTCGTCGTCGACTGGCTCGTGATCTGTGCCTGGCGTCCGAGCTGGGTGGTGGTGCGCGGCACCGAGGATGCCGAGGGCTGGGGCGACTACGCCTTCCACCTGCGTGCCCAGCTCTCCGTCAAAGGTCTGGCGGTGTTGATCGTGCTGCCCCTGCTCTTCGCGACGATCGTGTACCTCCTGCCCTGAGCCGTCCCTCCTGTCGGCCTCAGAACCCAGATGTGGCCAGCTGTGGCCCTTCTTTCAGGCGTGAATCGGGCCACAACTGGCCATATGTCGACAGCAGGTCGCCAGGAGTCCACATGACGGGACGATCTCGGCATCCGGATTCCTGGCACGAGACCCGCTGGTTATGGCCGGTTGTGGCCCGTTTCACCCGCCCCGACCGGGCCACAAGTGGCCAAAACTCGGGCCGGAGGCCGAGGGCTACTCGGGTGGGGGCGGGGGCGCGGGGGCTCCTGCTGGTGGGGCGATCTTGGGGTACGCCCCCGCCGTGCCTGTCGCCCCGGCCGCCGTCTCCTCCTCGCCACCGGCCGGCCGCTCGCGGCCGGCGGCCGGGTCCCAGCCGGTCTCGACCAGCTTCTTCTGCATGAGGATCGCACCGCCGAGGATCAGCAGGCCGATCACCGCGATGACGACGACACCACCGACCGAGCCGAGCTTGGCGCCGTAGCCGATCAGGATGCCGAACCAGCCGAAGTCCGTATCGCCGAAGGTCGTGTTCGCGGTACCGAAGGTGCCGAGCACCTGCAACAGCAGCGCGGGAAGGAAGGTGATGAGCAGGCCGTTGACGAAGCCGCCCGCCACGGCCCCGCGACGTCCGCCCGTCGCATTGCCGTACACGCCCGCGGCACCGCCGGTGAAGAAGTGCGGCACGAGGCCCGGCAGGATGAGCGCCAGCCCGAAGGCGGGGTTGAGCCAGACCGAGAGCACCGCCAGACCGAGCAGGCCGCCGACGAAGCTCGACAGGAAGCCGACGAGCACGGCGTTCTGCGCATAGGGGAAGACGATCGGCGCATCGAGCGCGGGGATCGCGCCGGGCACCACCTTGGCGGCGATGCCCTGGAAAGCCGGTACCAGCTCACCGAGGATCGTGCGGACGCCGAACAGGATGACCGCCACCGCCACGCCGAACTGCAGCCCCTGCGTAACGCCGAGCATCAGGAAATTGCCGATATCGCTCGCCCCGCCGAAGGCATCGAAGGCCTCTTCCTGGCCGACGCGCGCCAGGGCGAGGAGCGAGACGACGACGTACATGAGCACCATCGACAGCGCGGTCGCGACCATCGAGTCGCGCAGGAAGCGCAGCGACTCGGGGAGCTTCATGTCCTCGGTGGACTTGCTGCTCTTGCCGACGAGCCGTCCCGTCGCCCCCGCCGCGATGTAGCCGGCGGTGCCGAAGTGACCGATCGCGATGCTGTCGTCGCCGGTGATGCGTCGGGTCCACGGATGCGCGAAAGCCGGCAACGACACCATCAGGATGCCGAGCAGGGCGCCTCCGAGGATCACCACGAGCGGTCCGGTGTAGTCGGCCGATGCCAGCACGATGGTGATGAGCGTGGCCATGAAGAGGATGTGATGGCCGGTCAGGAAGACATAGCTGAGCGGCGTGAACCGTGCCAGCAGGAGACTCACCGCGAAGCCGAGGATCATCAGCCAGGCCACCTGCGCCCCGTATTCGGCCTGGGCGATGCCGGCGATGGCCTCATTGGTGGGGATGACGCCCTGCGCACCCGCGGCGCTCTGAATGAGCGCGCCGAGCGGATCGAGGGACGCCACCACGAGCGTGGCGCCGGCGCCGATCAGCAGGAAGCCGAGCGTCGCCTTCATCGCCCCGCCGACCACCTGACCGGTGGACTTGCGCAACGCGACGAGGCCGACGGCGGTGATGATGCCGATGAGGAATGCGGGAACGCTGAGGATCTCGTTGACGAGGAACTCCGCTATGGCGACCAGCCAGTCCATGGGTCTCTCCTGATCAGACGTCGTACAGCTCGCGCATCGCCGCGTCGAGCTCGGTGGTGCTGGTGAAGTTGTCGATGACCTTGACCGGGATGCCGACATCGCCGAGGGTCCGGGCGATCTCCCCGGAGGTGAGGATGAGGTCGGCGTCCTTGGCCTTGCCGCGCGCCGAGATCGTGTCAGTGGCCTCGACCGTCAGGTACGGCGACCAGCCCCAGCGGTCCAAGACCTGCTCGAGGGTGTTCTTGAGGAACAGGCTCGTACCGAGGCCGTTGCCGCAGACCGTCAGGATGAGATTGCGCGACGATGCCGCGTCCGAGTGCTCGGCGTGGGCCGGCGCCTCCTCGGTGTCGCCGGCGATCGCCGCCTTCACCTCGGCGGGCGTGGCCGCGGCATCGAGGGCGGCCTTGGTGGACGGATCGCCGATGACCTTGGCGAGCTGCGCCATCGCCTGGGTGTGGGCATCCTCGTCCTTGGCGGCGAGCGCCACGACGAGGGTGACGGGATCGTTGCTGGGATGGCCGAACTCGACGGGCTCGGCGAGCCGCACCCACGACAGGCCCGTACGGTGCACCGCCTCGGACGGACGCGCGTGGGCGAAGGCGAAGCCCGGAGCGATGAGGATGTACGGTCCGTTCTCCGTGACATTGTCGATCATCGACTGCGTATAGGGAGCATCGGCGACGCCCGTGTGTTCCAGCAGTCGTCCGGCGGCCGTGACGGCCTCCTGCCAGTCGGCGGCGCGGACGTCGAGGCCGATGGCCTCGTCACTCAGCAGTTCGACGAGAGCGGACATGCTCCGACGGTACCCCGCCACGAACCGGAGCGTCTCGGCGCGAGAGCCGGAATCGGCTCGGTCTCACTGACGGGTGAGGACGCGCAGGCTGCCGGTGACCGAGGATTCGACGAAGCCGTCCTCGAGCGCCCGCAGGTAGATGCGGTAGGGAGCCTGGCCGCCGTCGGCGGGATCGGGGAAGACGTCGTGGATCACGAGCACACCGCCCGGACGCACCCGCGGCGCCCAGCCCGCGTAGTCGGCCTGAGCGGCCTCATCGGTGTGGCCGCCATCGATGAACACGACGTCGACGGGGGTCCGCCAGAAGGCGCTCACCGTCGACGAGCGACCCACGATCGGCACGACCACGTCCTCCAATCCCGCCTCGAACAGCGCCCGGCGCAGGCTCGGCAGGGTGTCGAAGGCCCCGGTGGCGGGGTCGACGAGATCGGTGTCGTGGTACTCCCACCCGACCTGGTGCTCCTCGGATCCTCGGTGGTGGTCGACGGTGACGAGGGTTGCCCCCGCCTCACGAGCGACGTGCCCGAGATGGATCGTGGACTTGCCGCAGTAGGTGCCGATCTCGACGAGCACGCCGCCGGGAGTGGCGTGCTCGGAAGCGGCCCGACGCAGGGCCGCGGCTTCGTCATCGGGCAGGAATCCCTTGACCTCGGCGGCGATCCTGGCCAGCTCGACGGGCAGCTCGCTCATACCGCTCCCACCGAGGTCTCGATATGCTCCCTCGTTCCTCGGGAACTACTCGACCGCCGAGAGGGTGCGAGAAGATCGGTCATCGGACGGACTCCTGACAGGAACACGAGACCAGCCAGTCGGTGCGCACATGACGCAGCGGATGGAACAGGTCGTGGGCGGGGGTGACGGCCGACAGCGCATCGGCGGCCAGGATGACGGTGGCACTCGTCCAGGTGGTGCGCTCGACGGGCCAGCGCACGCCATCGGAGTAGACCAGGCCCGTCCAGTAGGAGCCGTCGTCATCGCGCAGATGCTGCATCTCGCTGAAGACCCGCAGAGCGGCATCGCGCCGGCCCATCGCCTCCAGCGCGAGCACCAGCTCGCACGACTCGCCGCCGGTCACCCAGGGATTGACGGTGACGCAACGGGCACCGAGGCCCGGCACCACGAACTCGTCCCATCGCTCGTCGATCCGCTCCTGGGCGGCCTCGTGCATGAGCGAGCCGCCGAGCACCGGGTAGTACCAGTCCATCGAGTGCCGGGGCTTGGGGGTGAACCAGTCGGGGTGGACCCGCAGCGCGTGGTCGATGCGAGCGACCGCGAGCTCCCAGTCCGGGCGCTGATGACCCCATACGCGCGCGAGGTCGAGGGCGCACCGCAGGCTGAAGGCGATCGAGGCGTTGCCCGTCACCAGGGCTTGGTCGGACAGATCGCCGTCCTCACCGCGCGACCAGGCCACGAGGCCCGACGGCAGGCGCATCGACAGGACGCACTCCATCGCCCGGTCGATCACGGCCCAGAACCGCTCCAGGTCGCCGGTCGGATCCATCGCCCAGAGATGCCTGACCCCCGCCGCGATATAGGCGCAGAAGTTGGCATCGGTGGCGGCGTCCTCGATAGTGTCGTCGACATACCGCGTCGCCCACGAGCCATCGGGACGCTGGGCGCCCGCCAGCCAGTCGAAGGCCGCGACGGCCTCACGGCGACGTCCCGCCGCGGACAGCCCCATCGCCGCCTGGACGTGATCCCACGGATCGCTGTGGCCCCCGGGGTACCAGGCGATCTGGCCCGAGGGGTGTTGCGCCTCGATGATCGTGCCCGCCGTCTGCCCGACCTGCTCGGCCGACAGCACGCCGGGGACGTGCGGCAGCGGCATCGTCACAGCGGCTTGGTGAAGTAGAGGGCGACGCTCTTGCCGATGAGCGGGTTCAGCACCTTCTCCGCGATCCGAGTGGCGGCCGGAGCCTTCATCATGTCCCACACCAGCAGCTGGTGGTAACCGCGCACGAGGGGGTGCTGATCGCGCTGAACCCCGACGGCGCACTTGATCCACCAGAACGGCGAGTGCAGCGCGTGCGCGTGGTGCTGGTGAGTGAAGACGAGACCCGCAGCCTCGAGCTTGGCACGCAGCTCGTCGGCCTTGTAGATCCGGATGTGGCCGCCCTCGTTGGCGTGATACTCGTCCGACAGCGCCCAGCAGACCCGCTCGGGCAGCCACCGCGGGACGGTGACCGCGAGCGTGCCGCCGGGGGCGAGGATGCGGACGAGCTCGCTGATCGCCTGGACGTCCTCCGGGACATGCTCGAGGATCTCCGAGGCGAGGACGGTGTCGAACGAGGCATCGTCGTACGGCAGGTCCAGGATGGAGGCCACGACGGTCTCGCCGGTGCCGCCCGCGGGGACCTCGCCCTCGGCGGCCATAGCCTCGAACATGTCCTGCACGCCCTTGAGCTCGACCTCGTCGAGGTCGAGGGCCGTGACCCGCGCACCCCGGCGCAGCGCCTCGAAGGAGTGCCGACCGGCACCGGCGCCCGCATCGATGAAACGGGTGCCGCGCCCGACGCGCAGGCGATCGAAGTCAACGGTCAGCATCGGTCTCCACCTCTGTATCGGACAGTCTCTCGACCCGCGCGATCTCGCGCTCGTAGGCCTCTACGGTGGCACGAGCCACCGACACCCAGCTGAAACGCTCCACAGCCCGCTCGCGCCCGGCGCGCGAGTAGTGCGCGCGACGCTCGGGAGAGTCGAACAGGGCACCGATCTGCTCGACGAGCGCCTCGACATCGCCGGGCTCGACGAGCACGCCGGCGTCGCCGACCACCTCGGGCAGCGCGCCAGCTCGGCTGGCGACCACCGGAGTGCCGCAGGACATCGCCTCGACCGTCGGCAGGGAGAACCCCTCGTACAACGACGGCACCGCCATGACCTCGGCTGAGGCCATGAGCTCGGCGAGCTGCTCGTCGGAGATGCCGCTGTGTATGGTCACGGCGTGCTCGATCCCCAACTCACGCAGCCGCGCGACGGTGGAGCGCTCGACCGGGGAGACCAGATGCAGGGTCACGTGCTCGTGCTCGGTGCGCAGCTTGGCGATCGCGTCGAGCAGGTGCGGCACGCCCTTCAGCGGCTTGTCCGCGCTCGCGACCGCGACGACACGGCCGGGGATGCGGGCTCCGCGCGGCGCGAAGAGATCGGTGTCGACGCCCAGCGGGATGACCGTCATGCGATCCGGGTCGATGCCGAAGTCGTGGGCGGTGTCCGCGGCGGAGATACTCGAGACGCCGAGGATCGACGGCAGGCGGCGGGCCACACGCGCCTGCATCCGCACGAAGCGGTACCAGCGACGGGTCGTGATCTGCTTGCGCAGGGGCGCGGCCGCGATGTCCAGTCGTCGATCCTTGCTGATGGGGTGATGGATCGTGGTGACCAGCGGGACCCCGCGGCGCACCAGCGACAGCAGCCCGTAGCCGAGGCTCTGGTTGTCGTGGACGATGTCGAAGTCGGCGGCACGGGGGCCGAAGAGGCGGCGGATCCGCAGGCTGAACGTCAGGGGCTCGGGGAAGGCCGCGGTGATCATCTGCGCGTATTCGAGCCCGTCGATCCAGTCGCGGAACTCCCGGGGGTGGGGTGTGCGGAAGGGGTCGTCCTCGCGGTAGAGGTCGAGGCTCGGCACCTTCTCGAGCCGGACCCGCGGATCGAGCTGTTCGGGATAGGGCTGCCCGGAGAAGACCGTGACCTCGTGGCCGAGCTCGGCGAGCCCCCAGCTGAGGTGGCGGACGTAGACGCCCTGGCCGCCGCTGTGGGTCTTGGTGCGGTAGGACAGCAGAGCGATCCGCATGTGGTCCCTCCTCACACCTCGCGTACCGAACGGTAACCCATAGTGACAGGTCCACTGTCACGGTCGAGCCGCACCTCCCCGGCCGGGGCGGTGCGTGAGCGTCCATCGGCGGCGTGGGACGGTGGATCAGCGTCCATCCATAGAGGAGCGATGGACGCCTACTCACCGGGCCGCCCTCACGAATGGACGCCTACTCACCGCCCCAATCGGCGGGATCAGTAGCCGAGGAAGCGGTCGGTGCGGATACGGCGTACCCGTCCGCGCAGTTCCCGACGCACCGCGTCGACGGAGGCCGGTGATCCCGAGACGTAGACGACCCGCTCCGCGAGATCGGGCACCAGGGCGACCAGCTCGTCCCATCCCGGCAGGTCCCCGCTGACCACGTGCGACTCCAGACCCAGCGCGGCGATCTCCTCGGCATAGGGCTGCACCTCACCCGCACGCACGTGATGGACCAGCCGCATATCGCGTTCCGATCCGTCGGCCCGTAGCTGACTCATGAACGGCGTGACCCCGATGCCACTGGCGATCAGCAACACTCCCTCGCCCGGATCGCGAGGCAGCAGGAAGTCGCCGCTCACCCCGGTGGCGGCGAGGCGCGTCCCCGCCGGCAGCGCCGCCAAGGTCTTCTTGAAACTCGAGGCGTCCTCCGGTTCTCGTATCGCGACGCAGACCTCGGGCCCTGGGGGCGAGGCAATGCTCAACGCCCTCCGCGCTCCGCGCGAGTCCGCGCGACCGTGCGGCACATGCAGCTCCAGGTACTGGCCCGGGGTGAAACGCACGGGCCGGTCGGCATCGAAGCGATACTCGTAGACGCCGCTGCCGAGAGGACGGCGCTCACGCAGGGTGAGGCCGACGCGGCCGCGTTGACCGAGCGCGAAGGCCGCCAGCCCGGTCACCACGAGGGTCAGCTCGTAGGTGCTCTCGAAAGGGCCGACGGAGATGGTCGACCCGAAGGCGGCGAAGGACCACATCGGATAGGAGAAGACGACACCGGCCACCGCTGCCATCGCCCACTGCTGCGCGCGACGAGGCGGCAGCGTCAGCGGCTCGCTCAGCATGAAACCGGCGAAGAAGACCAGCGGGTAAGCCGAGAACGCCTGCCGTACCGCGGTACCGAGATCCGTGCCGAAGGCCGTCAGGCCCCACACCGTCAACGGCGCGGCCACGAGCACGAAGATCAGACCGATGTCCAGCCGGCCGGTGCGATAGAGCACCAGCAGCGCGCCGACGACGGCGACGGGCAGCAGGATCTCGCTCGCGGCCCACCACGTCGTATAGGGGATGGTGCCGATCCCGGTCGCCCAGGCGAGCAGCATCGCCAGCACCACGCCCGCGGCGGCCGGGTTGACGACGTGTCGGCGACGCACCGCGATGAGGTACTTCGAGGCCTGTGCCAGTACCGCGATCAGCGCGAGCCACCCGAGCGTGGCCGGCTCAGTGCTGGGCCAGTACAGGAACCACAGCAGCAAGGCCGTGATGATCGCGGAGTCGGCGTGCGGCGCGGCACCGGCCAGGCGGCCGATCGCCTCATTGGCGACCACCGAGGACGCGACGAGCACGACGAGGGTCAGCAGCATCGCCGACAGGCCGAAGATCCCCGGGTCGAGCCAGCCGGCGGCCGCCGCGACCAGAGCCCAGGCGGCGAGGATGCCCAGGACGCCGATCATCAATCGGTACATCGTGAAGCGGCCGAGCAGGCGTTCGAGTGCGGTCATCGAAAGATCTCCCCGGGCAGTCCGGCGGCACGGATGCGCTGGGATCGGTCGATCACCGCGCACCCCACGCCCGGGAACTCCTCGACGACGCGTTCGGGAGCCGCGAAGAAGAGAGCGGTCGCGAGGCCGTCGGCCAGCGCTGCGGAGGGCGCAACCGCCCAGGTGGCGACGATCCCGGACTCGGGCCGGCCGGTGCGGGCGTCGAGGACATGGTGCAGATCCTCGCCCCAGGCTCGACGATTGGTGGCCGAGGCGGCGACCCCGTGCCCCGGCGGCAGCTCGATGATGCCGACGGCTCGGGACGGGTCGGCCGGGTGCTCCATCGCTACGCGCAACGGACCCGGGCCGCGGTGCACGATGTCACCGCTCGCGTCGACCGTCACGGGCGCTCCGATGAGATCGGCGACGAGATCGGCCAGATACCCCTTGCCGACGGCGCCGATATCGAGGACGACCGGCTGTCCGGTCTCCACCGTCGATCCGTCGCGACTCGCCTCCGGCCAGCGGAACGCGGGAATCGCCTCACCGCTCGCCGTCAGCGTGTAGTCGGCGTCGTAGCCGAGCCGCTCCAGGCTCGCGCCGACCGCAGGACTGACCGCCCCCTCGGTGAGCGCGTAGAGCCGGTCGTAGAGGTCGAGGATGGCGGGTGCGTGCTCCCCCAGGTCGGCGCGACCGTCCGAACGGAGCCTGGCCGCCTGGGAGTCCTCGCGAAATCGCGACCAGGTGCGGTCGAAGTCGTCGACGAGGGCCGATACCGCGGCTCGATCGATATCGGCAGCCGCGTCGACCCGCCACCGGGTGCCGATCGCGTCGAAGGCCCAGGTGTGCACCGGTCAGGCCCGGGCGTCGTCGGTGATCTGCGCGATCGCGTCGTTGAAGCCGCCGCTGGTGAGCGATGACCCGGAGACCTTGGAGACGTCGAGCTCGGTGATCTTCTTGCCCACGACCTCGGCGTCGATGCCGCTCTCGAACTTGCCCTGGAACTGCTCGGAGTTGCCGCCCTCGGCGTTGCCGTCGACATCGAGGTCCGTGATGGTGCCATCGGCCTCGAGGGTCAGGTCCACGTCGACCGACTGCGTACCGCCCGGGGTCTGATAGCTGCCGGTGGCCTCGTAGTCGCCCGGGGTGAAGCTGCCGGACTCGGCGCCATCGGCGCTGTCGGCGGGTGACGAGGGGGCCGTGGTGGGCTCGACGCGCTCCGCTTCGGAGCCGCAGGCGGCGGTGAAGAGGGCAGCGGATGCCGCCGCGGTGAGGACGGCTGTTCGGGCGGTGCGGCGCATGGTGACTCCTCGTGAGACTGATTGCGTCGTCAATCAGAACGGTAGGCAGGCCCCTCAAGACGCCGCTGGTGATCTGCTGAGCTTTCGCTGTGAGGACCGACGGCGCGGCAGCATCGGAGGGGCGGTGACCTACGCACCCCTCGAGGTCGGCGAGCGGTGCGTATCCACCGGCGACGTCCCTCGGGCCCGCTGCTCACGGAGGATGTGCTGTCGAGGTTGCTATAGCGACCTCGACAGCACATCCTCCGTCTAGGCTTTCGGCATGAGCGCGACGCACCCGGGCGAGCCCCACGACTCCGGCCGACGCGCACAGCGACTCAACTGGCTGAGGGCGGGAGTCCTCGGCGCCAACGACGGCATCGTCTCCGTGGCTGCCGTGGTGGTCGGCGTGGCGAGCGCCACCACCGGCACGGGGGCGATCGTCACGGCGGGAACCGCGGCCGTCGTCGGCGGTGCCCTGTCGATGGCCCTCGGCGAGTACGTCTCCGTCAGCAGTCAGCGCGACAGCGAGCGCGCCATGATCGTCAAGGAGACATCGGAGCTGGCCGACTTCCCCGACGAGGAGCTCGACGAGCTGACCGAGCTCCTGTCCCGCCGAGGCTTGCAGCCCCAGACCGCCGCGCAGGTCGCCCGCGAGCTGACGGAGCACGATGCGCTCGAGGCGCATCTGGCCGTGGAGCTCGGCATCGACGCCGACGACCTGGTCAACCCCTGGCACGCGGCGATCTCCTCGGCGATCGCCTTCACCCTCGGCGCGGCGCTGCCGATGGCGGCCATCGTGCTGCCGCCCGAGCCCTGGCGCGTCCCGGCGACTTTCATCGCCGTGCTGATCGCCCTCGCGCTGACGGGAGTCACCAGCGCGACGATCGGCGGGGCACCGCGTGCGCGAGCCGCGCTGCGACTGGTCATCGGCGGTGCGCTCGCGCTGACGGCCACGTCGCTGATCGGCAACCTCCTGGGCACCACCGTCGGCTGAGCTCCCGGAAACCCGTTGAGCGTGGGGGCACCTCCCACACTCAACGAGGACGGGGAGGCGGTCACTCGGTGGGGAACGGCGAACGGCGGCGACGGATTTCACATCGCGGACAGGTTCTGGAGGTTGTGGTCACCGCGTTAGGCTGGCCTAAGGCCCACTGGGCAGTTTTGTCGTGTATTCCAGGAGTGACATGAGCAGGAAGTTGCGGGTCGCCGTCGTCGGCGCCGGTCCGGCCGGCGTCTACGCCGCCGACATCCTCACCAAGAACGAGGACGTCGACGCGACGGTGGACCTCATCGACCGCGATCCCACCCCCTTCGGCCTGATCCGCTACGGCGTCGCGCCGGACCACCCGCGGATCAAGGAAATCGTCAAGGCGCTCAAGCGCGTCATGGCCAATCCCGATATCCGCTTCTTCGGCAATGTGGCCTTCGGCGACGACATCAAGCTGGAGGATCTGCGGCAGTTCTACGACGCCGTCGTCTTCGCGACCGGCGCCCGCCGCGACCGCGAGCTCGACATCCCCGGCATCGACCTCGACGGCTCCTACGGTGCCGCGGACTTCGTCTACTGGTACGACGGCCACCCCGATGTGGCGCGCGACTGGGACTTCCAGCCGCACGCCAAGGAGGTCGCGGTGCTCGGCGTCGGCAATGTCGGCCTCGACGTCAGCCGCATCCTGGCCAAGACGGCCGAGGAGCTGCTCGTCACCGAGATCCCCGAGAACGTCTACGAGGGCCTGAAGAAGAACGCCACCACCGATGTCCACGTGTTCGCGCGGCGCGGCCCGGCGCAGGTCAAGTTCACGCCGATGGAGCTGCGCGAGCTGAGCCACAGCCCGAATATCGATGTCATCGTGCACCCGGAGGGCTTCGAGTTCGACGAGGGCTCGATGGAGGCGCTCAAGGCCGCCAAGAGCCAGAAACTCGTCGTCGACGTGCTGACCAAGTACCTGGCCACCGAGCCCAGCGGGGCGCCGCACCGCATCCACATTCACTTCTGCCAGAGCCCCGTCGAGGTGCTCGGCGAGGATGGCAAGGTCGTGGGTCTGCGCACCGAGATCACCGAACTCGACGGCACCGGCAATGTCCGCGGCACGGGCGAGTTCAAGGACTGGCCGATCCAGGCGGTCTACCGGGCGATCGGGTACTACTCCGATGTGCTCGCGGGCCTGCCCTTCGACGCGGCGGCCGGCGTGGTACCCAATGACGGCGGCCACGCCATCGACCTCGACGGCTCCCCGATCCCCGGGGTCTACGTCACCGGGTGGATCAAGCGCGGGCCGGTGGGCCTCATCGGACACACCAAGTCCGATGCGGCGCAGACCATCGGCATGCTGGTCGACGATATCGACGCCCTCGAGGCTCCCGAGCACGCCGAGCCCGAGGCCTTCGACCGCTACCTCGACTCGCGCGGTCTGGAGTACACGACGTGGGAGGGCTGGGAGAAGCTCGACGCCCACGAGCTCGGACTCGGCGAGGCGCACGAGACCGAGCGCGAGCGCGTCAAGGTCGTGCCCCGCGAGGACATGGTCCGCATCGCCCGCGCCTGACCGTCGCGCACACGCAACGGCCCGCCTCCCCTCCGGGAGGTGGGCCGTTCTGTGTCCTGTCCCCGCGCCGTCGGCGGTAGACCATCAACGTTATCGAGGCTCGATTCGGTTGATGACCTACCGCCGACGAATGGGAAGGGTTGATGGCCTACCGCCACCGAGGTGAGCGCCGGGACCGAGGCGGGGACGCGTCAGCCGCGGAGGGCAGCGACCACGTTCGCGACGGTCAGCCCGACCTCGGCCTGCACATCCTCGGCATCGCCGGAGGCGCCGAAGCGGTCCACCGTGACGAATCCGGCGCCGCGGCCCACCACCTCGGCCCAGCCGAAGGACGACGCCGCCTCCACGACCACCGCGCGGATGCCCGGAGGGAGGAGGGCATCGCGCTCGGCGGCCGGACGCGCCAGGAACCACTCCCGGCACGGCATCGACACCACGCGCACGGCGATCTCGTCCGCGATCGAGCGGGCCGCCTCCACCGCGAGCGCCACCTCGCTGCCGGTCGCCACGACGACCACCTCGGGCTCGGCCTCCGGCTCGAGGACGGCGTAGGCACCGGCGCGGACCCCGGCCTCCACCACGACATCGTCGGCGTCCAGCACCGGCACGTTCTGACGCGCCAGGACCAGGCCCATCGGCCTCGTCCGGCGCTCGGCGGCCAGGCGCCAGGCGACCGCGGTCTCCTTGGCATCGGCCGGGCGCACGACATCGAGCCCCGGCATCGCCCGCAAGGACGCGAGGTGCTCGATCGGCTGATGGGTCGGCCCGTCAGCCCCGAGGGCGACGGAGTCGTGGGTCCAGACATAGGTCACCGGCAACCCCATGAGCGCCGCCAGGCGGATCGCGCCGCGCATGTAGTCGCTGAACACCAAAAAGGTGCCGACATAGGGCAGCGAGCCGCCCGCGAGGGCGATGCCGTTCGCGATCGCGGCCATCGCGTGCTCGCGGACGCCGAAGTGCACGATGCGGCCGTCACGGCTCTCGGGGAGGAACGACGCCTCGCCGGGGATCGTGGTCTTGTTGCTGTCGCCGAGATCGGCCGAGCCACCCCACAGCTGCGGCAGTTGCGGGGCCAGGGCGGCGAGGCAGGCACCGGACGCGGAACGCGTCGCCACGGACGTCCCGGCCTCGAAGGCCGGCAGCTCGACGGTCCCCGGGGCGCCGACAACCCGGTCCCACTCACCCGCCCGCTCGGGCTCACGCTCACGCCAGCGCGCGTCGAGCTCGTCCCAGGCGCGATGCATCCGCGCCCCCTCCTCGCGGCGGTCGGCCCGCGCGCGGACCTCGTCGCTCACCACGAAGGTGGCCGCGGGATCGAGGCCGAGGGCGGTCTTGGTAGCGGCGGCCTCGTCGCCTCCGAGGGGTGAGCCATGGGCTCCGGGCGTGTTGATGGCGTTCGGCGCCGGCCAGGCGATCTGCGATCGCAACACGATGATGGAGGGCCGCGCCGTCTCATCGCGCGCCGCGGTCATGGCCGCGTCCAGCGCGGCGACGTCGATATCGCCGTCCTCGGCGAGGCCGACGTGCTGGACGTGCCAGCCCTGGGCCTCGAAGCGCGCGGCGATGTCCTCACCGGTGGTCAGCGAGGTCTCGCCCTCGATCTGGATGCGGTTGTCGTCGAAGACGACGTTCAGCGCGCCCAGCTCATGGCGTCCGGCGAGCGCTCCGGCCTCATAGGAGATGCCCTCCTGCAGATCACCGTCACTGCACAGCACCCAGACGGCACGATCGAAGGGAGACTCTCCCGCCGGCGCCTCCGGGTCGAAGAGGGCCCGCTGCCGGGCGAAGCCCATGGCCATCCCGACGGAGGAGGCGAGACCCTGTCCGAGCGGCCCGGTGGTCATCTCGACGCCCACCGTATGCCCGTACTCGGGATGCCCGGCCGTCCGGCTGCCGATCCTGCGGAAGCTGCGCAGGTCGTCGAGGGTCAGGTCGTAACCGCTCAGGTACAGCTGCACGTACTGCAGGATGCTCGCGTGTCCGCAGGACAACACGAAGCGGTCCCGTCCGGCCCACTGCGGGTCGGCCGGGTCGTGGCGTAGGTGCCGTCCGTACAGCAGCTGCGCCACCGGGGTGAGCGCCAGCGCGGTGCCCGGGTGGCCGGAGCCGGCCCGTTCGACGGCGTCGATGCTCAGGCCGCGCGCGGTCGTGACGACCTCCGTGTCGAGCAGCGGCGAGGTCGTGGACGTGATGGTCATCGAGCGGTTCCTCCGAGGGGTGGTGTGGACAGCCACGCGGCGATGCGCGCGGCGACGGCGTCGGGCGTCAGGCCGAAGGCCTCACGCATCTCGTCGCCGGTGGCGGACATGCCGAACACATCGGGGGTGCCGATGCGCTCGACGTGAGCACCCTGGGGGCCGACGACGCCGCAGACGGCGTCCCCGAGCCCCCCGATGACGCTGTGGTTCTCGACGGTGACGACGAGCTCGCAGCCGGACGCCGCCGCACGGATCCCGTCCGCGTCGAGCGGCTTGAGCGACGGGAGGTGGACGACGCGCGCGCCGATCCCACGGCCGGCCAGGGCGTCGGCGGCATCGCGACCGAGCGACGCGGTCGATCCCTCCGTCACGATCAGCGCCCGGCCACCATGGTCGGCGATCACCTCGTGTCCGCCCGGAGCGAACTCGGCGTCGGGGTCGTAGAGCTGCGCGACAGGGTGCCGGCCCACCCGGATGTAGACCGGGTGCTCGCGCTGACGCACCGCCCAGGCGATCGCGTTCGCGGTCTGGGCCGAGTCGGCGGGGGTCAGGACGAGGAGCTCGGGGATCGCGCGCGCCAGCGCGAGATCCTCCAGGCACTGGTGGGTGCCGCCGTCCGGCCCCATGTCGACGCCCGGGTGTGTGCCGATCACGACCACCGGCGCACCGGCATAGGCCGCTTGTCGCAGCTGGGTCCAGGGCAGTGCGAGCGCGAACATCGCCATCGACACGAACACCGGCCGGACGCCCGTGTACGAGAGTCCGGTGGCGACCCCCATCGCATTCTGCTCAGCCACGCCGAGCTGCACGAGGCGGTCCGGATGCGCGTCCTCGACGGGGCCCAAACGGGTCGACAGGCCGAGATCGCCATCGAGGACGACGACGTCCTCACCCGCCTCGATGAGCTCGACCAGGGTCGATCCGATCATCTCGCGTGGAGCCCGCAGGTCTCCGTATACATCGGTCTTCGCCGCCATGTCGCCTACCCTTCGCCGATCTCGTCGAGTGCCCGGCGCAGTTCGTCGTCGTCGAGGCCGCGCGAGTGCCATTCGCGGACGTTCTCCATGAAGGAGACGCCGTGTCCCTTGACCGTGCGCGCGACGACCGCGCCGGGTCGCGGGTCGGCGCGCACCTCGTCGAGCGCCGCGCCGAAGGCGATCGGATCGTGGCCGTCGGCCTCGACCGTCGCCCACCCGAAGCTCTCGAGCTTCGCGGCCAGCGGCTCCAGCCCCATGATCCGGCCGACCGGGCCGTGCTGGGTGAGGCCGTTGGCGTCGACCACCACGGTCAGATCGCCGATGCCGTGGTGTGCGGCGGCCATGAGCGCCTCCCACGACTGGCCCTCGTGCAGATCGCCTTCGCCGGCCACGGCCCAGACGTGAAGTCCCGAGTCGCGTCGGCGTTCACCCATGGCGATGCCGAGGGCGACGGAGAGGCCCTGCCCCAGGTGCCCGGTCGATACCTGGACACCGGGGGTCTTGCGACGATCCGGGTGTCCCTGCAGACGCGAACCCAGGTGCCGATAGCTGGCCAGCTCGGACTCGTCCAGATCGCCCAGCTCGACGAGCATGGCGTAGAGGGCCGGAACCGCGTGGCCCTTGGCGAGCACCAGCCAGTCGCGGAGGTCCGGATCGCCGGTGAAGCGACCCTTGTCGAGCATGATGACGGCGAGCAGGTCGATGACCGACAGCGAGCCCCCCGGGTGCCCGGCCTGCGCGTCGTGGATCATTCGCAGGATGCGGCCACGCAGCGCGGGTAGTCGCGCGGAGGCCTCGCTGCTCAGTACTGTCACTGCTCGGCCCCCTCGGTGGCCACCGCGCGACGCGACTTCTCACGACGGTCGATGCCGAAGACGACCGCCGCGATCGCGGCGACGACCGCGAACGTGATGGCGATGCCGACGCCGGTGCCGAGCTGCAGGACCTGGTAGAGCGGCCAGCCCACGGCGGTGAAGTCGGTCTCGGGGAAGGACGAGCCCTGCAGGCCGACGCTGTCCATGATCGGGTAGATCAGCTGCGGGCCGAGCGAGATGAGCACGCCGACGATCGCCGAGCCCGTCACAGCGCCCTTCCAGCCGCCGGTGGCGTTGCCGAAGACCGCTGCCGTGCCGCCGATGAAGAAGTACGGGATGGCGACGGGGATGATGACGGTCCAGCCGAGGCCGATGTAGAGGCCCATCATGACCAGGCCGGCCGCGTACGACGTGAGGAAGCCCACGATGACGGCGGTCGGGGCATAGGGGAAGACCGCCGGGCAGTCGAGTGCCGGGCGGACCCCGGGGACGACCTTCTCGGAGATGCCGAGGAAGGCCGGGACGATCTCGCCGAGGAACATCCGCACACCGGTGATGATGATGTAGACGGCGGCCGCGAAGGTGAGCGCCTGGATGAGCGGGAAGACCAGCCAGTTGGTGCCGCCGGCCAGCTCATCGGTCACGCCCTTGCCGGCCGCGACGGTCGCGATGTAGAAGAACACCACCATGGTCAGCGCGATCGAGGCCACGTAGTCGCGGAAGAAGCCGAGGCTCTTGGGCAGCTTGATGTTCTCGGTGCTCTTGGCCGGGTCGCCGACCTTGCCGCCGAGCCAGGAGCTGAAGGCGTAGCCGATCGTGACGTAGTGGCCGATGCCGATGTCGTCGGTCCCGGTCACCTTCGGCATCGCATTGCGGCAGAGCCACGGGAAGAAGGCGGCGAAGAAGCCGAGCAGCAGACCGCCCACCACGACGGTGACCAGATCGGATGCACCCGAGGCGGACAACACGATCGCCAGGATCGCGGAGAAGAAGAGATTGTGCTGACCCGTGAGGAAGACGTACTTCATCGGGGTGAGACGGGCGACCAGCAGGTTGGCCAGCAGGCCGATCACCATGATGATCGCGGTCTGTGTGCCGAAGCTGGTCAGCGCGAGGGCGGTGACGCCCTCGGAGATCGGCAACACGCCGTCGATGCCGAAGCCCTCGGAGAAGAGGGTCTGGAAGTTGCCGAGCGTGGCCACCGCGGCCGCCGCACCGACACCGAAGATCAAGAACCCGACGATGGTCTTGACCGTGCCTGCGAAGACGTCGGGGAACGCCTTCTTCTGCAATACCAGGCCGACCAGCGCGAACAGGCCGACCAGGAACGCCGCGTCACCGAGGATATCGGTGACGATCACCTTGAGGATGTCCATCCTTCTGCCTTTCTACGACTCCCGCAGCGGTGGGAGTGCTCAGTCCTCACCGTCGTTCTTGGACGCGAGGTACTCCTCGAGGGCGGAGGCGATCTCGGCCTTGTCGAGGATGTTCTTGATGCCGATGACGGTCGCCGGCACATTGGTGAGCGTGGGGGCCAGATCGAGGCCGGCCACGATGACATCGGCCCCGGAGGAGCGCGCGCCCGAGGCGAGGTCCGAGCTGACGTCGAAGGGAAGCTTCTGCGCGCCGACCACCTGGTCGACCATCATCTTGAGGATCATCGAGCTCCCCATGCCCGTGCCGCAGACGACCAGCAGTTTCTCGTTCATGTCAGTTCTCCTCGGTGAGATGGGCGACGACGTCACGCAGCTCGCCGCTGGTGCGCGCGGCAGCGATCCGATCGACGGCGTCGGGGTGGGTGAAGATGGCGCCGATGGCGCCGAGTAGGTCGAGATGGCCGGTCGCGTCGACCGCGGTCAGGCCGAGGGCGACCCGGACGGGGTCATTGGTGGAGTGGCCGAACTCGATCGGCGTCCGTGGGGTGACCAGGACGAGGCCGGGGGCGCGAGCCCCCTCCTCGGGGCGCGCGTGGAGCAGCGCCAGTCCGGGGGCGATGACGAGGTAGGGGCCGTTGGTCTCGACATTGCGGATCATCGCGCCGGTGTAGGACGGTTCGGCGACATCGGCATCGACCAGAAGCTCGCCGACGGTCTCGGTGAGCTCTCGCCAGTCCTTCGCGGCGGCGCCCAGGACGATGCCGTCCTCGGGGAGGAGATCGAGCAACTCAGTCATGACGGCACCCGCCAGAGAACAACCACACGATACGCGGGCGCCGCCATGACGGACCCCATCGTTCCCTCGCTCCGCTCGGTCATGACAGCTCCTTGCCGCTCTGGGAGACCACTTCGAACTCCACCTGGTTGACATCGGGACGAAGACGCGAGAAACCGAACAGCAGCGGATCACCGCCCGGATCGAAGACGGTCGACTCGACGACCAGCAGCGGCGAGTCGGCGGGCACGTCGAGCCGCTCGGCCTCGTCGGCATCCGCCTCCCCGATCGAGACCGCGAGCCGGGCCCGGGCGAGCTCGACGCCGAGCTCGCGCCGCAGGAACTCATAGAGCGAGCCCGTGTTGAAGTCGTTGTCGGCGACCGCCGCGAACCGCTCAGCCGGCAGGAAGGTGTGCACGATGTGGTTCGGGGCGCCGTCGACGGTGCGGAGCCGCACGAGCTCGACGAGGGACGATGCGGGAGGCAGGTCCAGCAACTCGGCGATGCGGGGCGGGGCCGCGATGACGCGCTGGGTCAGGACCTCGCTGCCGACCTCGTGCCCCCGCTCGGCCATCTCGCTGTAGAAGCCGCCGATGCGGTGGTTGAAGCTCTCGCTGTAGCGGTGCGGATGCATCGGCTGCGAGACGAAGGTGCCGCGTCCCTGTTCGCGTACCAGCAGGTCCTGGTCGACCAGACCGTCGATCGCCTTGCGCAGGGTGATGCGGCTGGCACCGTATTCCTCGCACAGAACGTGCTCGGGGGGCAGCGGATCACCGACGCTCATGGACTCGATGCGTCGGCGCAAGTGGTCCCGGATCTCCAGGTACTTGATGGCCAATGTAATACCAATCTAAGACATCATAACGACATGACATCTGGAGGGTAGCATCAGCGTGTCCCCCGTCACAAGGGTGAGTCGGGGTGACCTTCGATCAGCGATGCAACTCGCGATGAGGGCAGCGGTGACCGTAACGCAGCCGAAGGGGGCTCCCCCGAGTTCCTGCTCCTCGACGAGACCGCGGATCCGGAAACCGTGCTGCCCTTCAGCAACGGCGGATCCGTACCCTTCTCCTGCACCGTGACCGTCGACAGCCTCAGCCCGACGGATGACGCGGCGGTCGTGGTGGCCATCGGCCTCGACGGCGACGCCGATGACACCGCCCAGGAACGCGAGACGCCGCGGCCCCGCTCAGCCCAGGTGCCGCGCGAAGAAGCGCGCCGCGTCGTCTCCCGCGAACCGGGGGACGCCCGTATGTCCGCCCAGATTGGCGTACAGCGTCTTCTCCCTGGAGCCGAAGGCATCGAACAGGTCCAGGGCGGCCTGTCGGTCGTTCCCCTCGTCGTCCCACTGCAGCAGGACGTGCAGGGGGATGGTGACCCGACGAGCCTCCTCGATGATGGAACGGGGCACGAAGCTCCCGGCGAACAGGCCCGCGGCCGCGATACGCGGCTCGAGGACCGCCAGACGAGTGGCGATGGCGATCACCCCGCCGGAGAATCCGACGGGTCCCCTGAGCTCGGGCAGGTTCAACAGGTCGTCCAAGGCGGACCGCCATTCCGGGACCGCCTGTTCGACCAACGGGAGGATCAGGCGATCGACGACCTCCTCGCTCGGCCGCTCGCCCTCAGCGAGGGCCTGCCGCAGATCGGCGCGTGCCTGGGTCGTCGGCGCCGAGGCAGGACGCTCCCCGCTGCCGGGAAGCTCGATCGTCGCGGCGGCGAATCCCTCCGCGACCGAGCCTCAAGCCCGGTCCACCAGTCGTGGGTACAGCTGCCTCAGCCCACCGGGATGGCCCACCAGGATGAGCGGGACCGGCTCCGAGGCCGAGGCCCCCGGAGGCGTCCAGACGATTCCCGGGATCTCCCCCAGGGAGAAGGTCCGTTCGATGATGCCGGCGTCGAGGCGCCGTTCGGAGGCGATGTGCATGGTCGTGTCTTTCGGGAGTGCGTCTGAGCGGCGCTCCCGGACGGCCTATAGTCCGACCGTGACCTCCACGAGGAGCGCCCACGTCGATCCGTGCATGGGTATCCCTCCTCGTGGTGTGGTTCGGAGGTGAAAGCCTACCGGCGGCCGCGGCGGCGGACCACCGTGATCAGCTCGCCCCGGTCGCGATCCGGATGACGGTGACCCGGCAGGTCGGTTCCTCGCCGTTCGGCGGTATCTCCGCGATATCGAAGGTCGCCGACTCGCCCGGCTGCACCTGGTCGAGCAGCGTCGACTTCGCGTTGCCGGCGTCGCTGTCCGCGACGAGCACCGTGACCTGGTAGCTCTCCGAAGTCTCCTCGCCGTTGGCGATCA
Source organism: Aeromicrobium piscarium (assembly GCF_007421815.1). GTDB lineage: Bacteria > Actinomycetota > Actinomycetes > Propionibacteriales > Nocardioidaceae > Aeromicrobium > Aeromicrobium piscarium. The sequence continues at coordinate 104,054 of NZ_VLNT01000008.1, forward strand.
CACCGGTCGCCGACCACTGACCCTCCTCGTCGGCCTGGCAGGTGAAGCTGGTCAGCGCTCCCATGTCGGGCTCGCCCTCGGCGAGCCCGGACTCAGCGCTCTCGGTGGGCTCACTGGGCCGGGGTTGCGGGTCCTCGCCGCTGCACCCGGCGAGCACGACCGCCACCATCAGACCAGCCGTCATCGCCCTCACACGTCGCACCGTCCCATCCCATCACGAGGCCCTCTGCCGGCCGGTCATCCCGCGCCGTAGAATCGAACATGAGGATTCCCTCATCTAAGGAGTGGCATGACGATCGAACGTATGGGTGTCATCGGCGGCGGGCTGATGGGCTCGGGCATCGCCGAGGTGAACGCGCGAGCAGGACTCGATGTCGTTCTCGTGGAGATCTCCGACGAGGCGGCCGACGCTGCCCGTGGACGCATCGAGGGCTCGCTGCGCAAGGCCGAGCAGCGGGGCAAGATCACCGCCGACGACCTGGCCACGACCCTGAACCGTATCCATCCGACCTCCGACCTGGGAGCTCTCGCGGACCGTCAGCTCGTCGTCGAGGCCGCCAGCGAGAACGAGCAGGTCAAGCTCGACCTCTTCACCAAGGTCGGCTCGATCCTCGACGACGACGATGCGATCCTCGCCTCCAACACCTCGTCGATCCCGATCGTCAAGCTCGGAGCCGTCTCCGGCCGCGCCAACCACGTCATGGGCGTGCACTTCTTCAACCCCGCGCCGGTCATGAAGCTCGTCGAGCTGATCCCCTCGCTCACCACGGCGCCCGCGACGCTGGACCGGATGCGCTCCTACGTCACCGACAGCCTCGGCAAGCGCCCGATCGACGCGACCGACCGCGCGGGCTTCATCGTCAACTCGCTCCTCGTGCCCTATCTGCTCTCGGCGATCCGCATGTACGAGGCGGGATACGCCTCGGCCGAGGACATCGACCAGGGCATGGTGCTGGGCTGCGGTCACCCGATGGGACCCCTGGCGCTGAGCGATCTCATCGGCCTCGACACGATCCAGGCGATCGGCGAGTCGATGTACGAGGAGTTCAAGGAGCCCCTCTACTCCCCGCCGCCGCTGCTGGACCGGATGGTCGACGCCGGCCTGCTGGGCAAGAAGTCGGGCCAGGGCTTCTATCCCTACGACTCGTGACGGTGACCGGCCTGGCCGATCTCGCCTGGCCGGTCCGCACGCCGCGGCTGTCGTTGCGTCCCCTCACCGTCGACGACGGCGACGCCCTGTGGCGTTATCGGCAGTCCGGTGAGGTCGTCCGCTGGACCGGCCGGGCGCCGGGCAGCCGTGAGGAACTGACCCGCGACTTCCTGAACGACGACCACCTGGCCTCGGCCCTCGCGGTCGAGCATCAGGACGAGGTGATCGGCGACCTCACGATCGGGGTCGAGGACGCCTCCGGTCAGCGCGACCTCGCCGAGCAGGTGACACGCCGCCAGGCCTGGCTGGCCTGGAGCATCGACCCCGAGCGCCAGGGGCGGGGATTCGGCACGGAGGCGGGCACTGCACTGGTCGAGATCTGTTTCGAGTCGCTCGGCCTGCACCGGGTCCACGCCCAGTGCTTCGCCCTCAACACCGCGTCCTGGCGCCTGATGGAGCGCCTCGGCATGCGTCGAGAGTCCCACCAGGTGCGCAGCAGCCTGCACCGCGAGCTCGGCTGGAGCGATGTGTACGGTTACGCGCTCCTCGCCGACGAATGGCGAACCTGGCACAGCTGACGATCCCGCCCGACCCTCGGGCGGTGAGTGGTCAACCGCCATCGGCCGCGCCGCATGGTTCACCACGCACCGCCATCCGTCACCACATGATCGCGGTGAACCATCAACCAGCACCCCCACCCCGACGGTTGACTACCCACCGACCCCGGCCGAAGCCCCACCGCGGTGAGTGGTCAACCACCGCCCGCGACCGAGGTTGACCACTCACTACCCCGACGCGAACCGCGCCAGGAGCCGGCGCAGGCCACGGACCAGCGGTGTCCAACGGACCGGCGCCGCTCCGCCGCCGACCTCGGCGAGCGCCTTGGCGAGACTGTCCTCGATGAGCGCATCGTGGAGCGGACGAAACAACAGCGGCCAGGACACCCGGGCCATCGCGTGGGTGCGCATCGCCAGCGTGTGCCGCAGGACGCTGCCGCCGGTGTCGCCCCGGACGGTGAACTCGTGGAAGCCCTCGAAACTGGCCGGCGCGGTGAAGGCGAACCGGACCCACTGACCGGGAACATGGTGCGCCACCTCGTACCGGATCGGACCGTGGCCGCCGGCCGCCCCCGGGGCGAGACCGCGATCGAGCCGCATCGCCGGCCAACTCTCATCGGGCCACAGCCGATCGTCCTCGCTCGCGAGGGTGTCGAGAAGGGCACCGACGACCGATGGAGGCACGGGCAGCCGCCGCTCATGGACATTGAGCACGGCCATCGTCAGCTCCTCGTCCTCGACATCGGCGAGATCGCGGTCACGCTATCACCGAGGGCAGGACACGGAGCGGAACCGACTGCGGATGTGGTGCTACCGCACGAGTGCTTCAATGCAGTGAGACCCGTCACACGACCCGTCGTCGCCAAAGGAGCACTCATGAAGGTCCCGTTCAGTGTCCGCGACTTCCTCGATCGCGCGTACACGGTCTACCCCGACCGGGTCGCGGTCGTCGACGAGCCGAACCAGACCGCGCCCTCGTGGGGCGAGCTGACGTATCGCGATGTGATGCGGTTGGCGCGCTCGCAGGCCGCGACCCTCGACGAGCTCGGCATCGAGCGGGGCGCCCGGGTCGCCTGCGTGTCCCACAACGCCGCCCGCCTGCTCGTCTCGTTCTTCGGCGTCTCGGCGTGGGGCCGCATCCTCGTGCCGGTCAACTTCCGCCTCGCCCCCGCGGAGGTCCAGTACATCGTCGAGCACAGCGGTGCCGAGGTCGTGATGCTCGACCCCGACCTCGCGCACCTGGCCGAGGCGATCGACGCGCCGCACATCTTCGTGCTGGGCGAGGACGACGAGAAGATCTGGTCGAGCACCGCCGAACCCGAGCCGTGGGCGCCCGACGAGGACGCGACGGCCACGATCAACTACACCTCGGGCACCACGGCCCGGCCCAAGGGCGTGCAGTTGACCCATCGCGCGCTGTGGACGAATGCCACCGTCTTCGGGTGGCAGTCCTCCGTGAACGATCGCGATGTCTACCTGCACACGCTGCCGATGTTCCACTGCAACGGCTGGGGCCAGGTCTACGCGGTCACCGGCATGGGCGGGCGTCACATCGTGCTCCGCCAGATCGACGGTACGGAGATCCTGAGGCGGATCGAGCAGCACGGCGTGACCTTCCTGTGCTGCGCGCCGGCGGTGCTCTCGGCGGTCCTCGATGCGCTGAAGGACTGGGACGGCCCGACCGGACGAGACCGTGTCCGCTGCGTCGTGGCCGGCGCGCCACCACCCACCCGCACGATCGAGCGGGTCCGCGAGGAGCTCGGGTGGGAGTTCATCCAGATCTACGGGCTCACCGAGACCGCTCCCCTGCTGACGATGAGCCGGATGCGCGAGGAGTGGGAGGATGAAGAGCCCACCGAACAAGCTCGCCTCCTCGGCCGTGCCGGGGCCCCCGCCCTCTCCACGCAGATCATGGTGAACGACTCCGGCGAGATCCTCGCCCGCTCCAATACCGTGCTCGAGGGGTACTGGGACAACCCCGAGGCGAGTGCCGAGTCGCTCGCGGACGGCTGGTTCCATACGGGCGACGGTGGCACCTATGAGGACGGCCAGGTGACGATCCTCGACCGCAAGAAGGACGTCATCGTCTCCGGTGGCGAGAACGTATCGTCGATCGAGGTCGAGGATGCTCTCGCCTCGCACCCGGCCGTCCGTGAGGTCGCCGTCATCGGCATCCCCGATGACAAATGGGGCGAGCTCGTCACCGCGCTCGTGGTGATCGAGGGCGAGGTCACCGATGATGAGCTGAAGGCCCATGCCCGCGAGCGGCTGGCCGGCTACAAGGTGCCGAAACGCGTCGAGTTCCGCGAGGAGCTGGCCCGCACCGCGACCGGCAAGCTGCAGAAGTTCAAGCTGCGCCAGGAGTTCTGGTCCGGTCGCAACCGCACGGTCAACTGACCTGACGTCTCATGACCAATCCCGAAGGAGGTCGGCCGATGCCTCGGCGGCGACCCGTCCCTCTGCAACCCCGATCACCATGTCGTAGGCAGGGTCGTCCGGAGCATCGACATCGCAGCCGTTGACGCCGAGGAAGACGACAGTGGCGAGCCAGCCCAAACGCTTGTTCCCGTCGACGAGCGGGTGGTTCCTGACGATCGACTCCAGCAGCACGGCAGCTTTGAGATGTACCCCTTCATATGCGTCCTCGCCGTAGAGAGACGTCCGCGGCCGATACGCAGCCGAATCCAGGAGCCCGAGGTCCCGTACGGGCCCGACGGCGAGATCGGTCGCCAGATCCAGCAGATCGGTGAGGGTGAGATAGACGACCGTCATCGACCGAGGCGATCGAGGAGGTCGGCGTAGCGAGCTCTCGCCGAAGCCGACAGCTCCGCGACCCGCTCTCGGTGCCCCCGACGCTCAGCCGCTTCGAGGATCGCGCGCACCGCAGCCTCCTGCTTGCTGACGCCCAGGGTGTCCGCGAGCTCGATGAGGGCGCGGTTCTGCTCGTCCGTCAATCGAAGAGTCATGGCCATAGACTCATGATACCGCACTGATACCACATGGGAGGAATCGAGCGATGAGCACTGAAGGAGTCCGCGAGCTGATCGAACGGACGGCAAGGGAGCAGACATTGCCAGGCGCGGTCTGGGTGACGATCCGCGAAGGCCGAACGGCCGTGGACGCCGTCGGCCACGAGCCCGACAGCGTCTTCCGCATCGCCTCGCTCACCAAGCCGCTCGTCGCGATGCTGACACTGTGCCTGGCCGATCGAGGCGTTCTCGCGCTGGACGACCGGATCGATCGCTGGTTGCCCGAGCTGTCCGGACGACGGGTGCTGCGGGCCCTGGGCTCCGACCTAGACGACACGGTGCCCGTCCGCCGGGCTCTCACGGTGCACGACCTGCTGACGATGGGGATGGGCTTCGGCTGGCATCCGGCCTTCGACGGCAGCCAGCCGCTCCAGCGGGCGATCACCGATCATGGCCTCGGGCCGAGCGCCTTCGCCCCGGCGATGGACCCCGCCACCTGGCTCGAGCAGGTCGGAGCACTGCCGATGATCCATCAGCCCGGCGAGGGGTGGCTCTACGACTCGTCCCACACGGCGCTCGGCATCTTGCTGGAGCGTACCGGTGGCGCCGACCTCGATGCGCTGCTCGCCGAGCACGTCACGGGGCCGCTAGGCATGGGCGAGACGACCTACACCCTGGACGAGCGGACGCTGCCGCGACTCCCGGCGCTCCTCACCGGCGACCCGCCCACGATCGAGCGTCCGGCCGGCGACCCGGAGGCGAACATCACGCCGGCGATCCGCGGCGGAGCGACCGGCCTCTTCTCGACCGCCGCTGATCTGACCCGACTGGCCCTCGCGTTCCTCGGAGAGGACACCGGACTGCCCGGAGGGGTGATCGACGCGATGCGCCAGGACCACCGTGCACCGGGTCAACGCGCGATGAGCGAGCTCTTCCTCGAGCCCGGCACCGGATGGGGCTATGGCGTGAGCGTCGACGTGCGGCCGCGGTACGGATCGACCGATCGCTTCGGCTGGTCCGGCGGCACGGGCACGACCCTGTTCGCCGATCCGCGCCGCCGCACGGCGGGCATCCTGCTCACCCAGGTGGGCTTCGACGCCGAGTTCATGTCGCCGCTCCTCAAACGCTTCTGGCAGCTCACCGCCTGAGAACGGGTCCTCAGGGGTGACGGGTCGCGGCGGCGTCGTTCGCGGCGAGATACGACAAACCGAAGGCCGAGAGCAGGCCATTGCCGGCGAGATAGCCGCCCGCTCCGTGGCCGGAGATCCCCACGGCCGCACCCCCGGCGGCGTAGAGGCCGGGGATCGACGTGCCATCGGCCCTCGTCACCCTCGCCTGCGCGTCCACCCGCAAGCCTCCCTGCGTGTGGAAGAGCGCCGGCTTCACGAACACCGCCCCGAAGGGCGGGGTGAGAGGCGTGGACCAGGTCCGTCGGCCGAAGGGATCCTCCGCGCCGTCCCCGCCGGCCCTCGCCTGCTCCACGGTCTCGCCCAGGCCCCGCCGGTCGACGCCGATCGCGTCCGCGAGCTCGTCGACGGTCGAGGCCCAGCGCACGCCGCCCGATGACACCACATCGCGGTAATCCTGGAACTCCAGGCACGCCTCATGGATGCGCTCGTCCAGCACGATCCACGCCTCGCCGTCCTGCGCGTTCTCCAGCACCTGCGCGGCGTACTCCGAATACCCCGTGGTCTCGTCGCCGAAGCGGCAACCGGTGCGGTCGACGAGGAAGCCTCCGTGCATGACGGTGGCCCAGCCCGCGAGGGTCGCGGCGGGCATCGCCAAGGCGGCGTGGCCTTGATACGCGTCCAGGAATCCCGTCGCGGCGCCCAGCCGCTCGCCGATCCGCAGCGCGTCACCCGTGGAGCCTTCGCTGCCGTGGTAGATCGCCTCGCTGATCTCGGGAATGTGGCGGCCGACGAGACCGGCATCCGCTCCGAATCCATTCGTCGCCAGCACCACGGCCCGTGTCGGGATCCGCTCGGAACCGCCGGGACCCTCGATCGTGACCGCCTCGACTCCGTCGGGGCCGACCGCGACATCGGTCAGCCGCGCCGGGACCAGCAGGTCGATCAGCTCGGACTCGCGCACCCGCCGCAGCAGGTGCTGCAACAAGGCCCGTCCCGCACGTCCCTCGATGGAATGACAGCGCTGCACCGAGTGACCCGGGTAGTGGAAATCGGTCACCAGGGTCAGCGGCACCCGCAGGCTGTCGGCCATCCACTCCACCAGCGGTGCGCTCACCTCCGCCAACGCCCGGGTGACGACCGGATCGGCCTCGCCGCGAGTCTTGGCCTGCACATCGCCGACGAACGTGTCGACGGAATCCTCGATGCCCTCCTCACGCTGCCAGCGGCTCCCAACTCCCGGGATCATGGCCGTCGACATCGACGTGTTGTTGCCCGCGGCGAAGTGCTCGTTGCGCTCGACGACGAGGACCGACAGTCCCAGCTCCGCCGCACGGAGCGCTGCCACCAGACCGCCGCCGGCCCCCGCGACGACGAGGTCAGGGCCTTCGGCCTCCATGGTCATGCGGCGACCTCCGGCAGCATCGCGATCATGCGGAGCGCCACCGCGGTCGGGTCGACCAGCGCGGCCGACTGGCCGGTGGTCGTCACATCGACCGCCGAGCAGGCGTTGATGACCGCCTGGACTCCCAGGGAGCCCATCGTCTTCTCGACCGCCGCCGCCCAGATCTCGTCCTTCGCGATGTCCTCGACCGACAGGTGCATGACCGCGGTCGGCGCGGCCGGGACGCCGTAGACCCCGAGTCGGCGATCCAGTTCCGCGGCGATCGCGGCGGTGCGCGCCACCGCGCCCACGGTCAGCCCCAGCCCGCGCAGGTAGTGCGCGGTCGCCCGGCCGATGCCGTAGACCGGCAGCGGCAGGGCATCGGCGTGGTCGACCACCGGATCCAGGACGCAGTCGGGAAGGAATCCGTCGAATCCGGCCGGATCGACCGAGGCGAAGTAGCGGATCATCGCCTCCTCGGACGCCGTGATCGCCGCAGCGTCCTCCAAAGCCGTCGGCGCCGCAGTACCGATATTCCGCAGCTCGATCGACAGACCCGGCGGACACAGCCGGTCGTAGCGCGCCTGTCGGCGACCTACTTCCTCGTCGCTCACATCGATAGGTGTGACCGCCAGCAGGCGCATCATCGTGCTCCTCTCACGTGTCCCGGCCCTACAGGCCGAGATAGGCGTCGCGGACCCGAGAGTCCTCCAGCAGATCCCCTCCGGTGCCCTCCAGGACGATCGACCCGTTCTCGATCACATACGCACGATCGGAGATGCCGAGGGCCTGCTTGGCGTTCTGCTCCACCACGAGCACCGACACCCCGGTCTCCCGGATCGCGCTGATCGCGGCAAGCACCTGATGGGCCAGATTCGGGGCGAGACCCACCGAGGGCTCGTCCAGCGTCAGGCAACGCGGCCGGGCCATCATGGCGCGGCCGATCGCCAGCATCTGCTGCTGACCGCCGGACATCGTGTCCGCGCGCTGGGCTCGACGCTCGGCCAGGATCGGGAACAGGTCGAAGACCTCGTCCAAGGAGCCCTTGATCGACGCGTGCGGTTGCGTGTACGCGCCCATCTCGAGGTTCTCGGCGACGTTGAGGTTGCCGAAGAGCGCCCGGTCCTGCGGCACATGGACCAGACCTGCCTTGACGATCTGGTCCGCGCGCAGCGACCCCATGTCGCGGCCCTCGAACTGGATCGATCCCTTGGACGGCGACAGGATGCCGGCGAGAGCCCGCAGGGTGGTGGTCTTGCCCGCACCGTTGGCGCCGATCAGCGAGACGATCTCCCCCTCGCCGACGTGCAGATTCAGGCCGTGGAGGATCTCCAGCTTCCGATAGCCGGCGTGCAGATCGTTGACTGTCAGAATCACGCGTAGTCCTCTCCCAGGTAGGCCTCGACCACGACTGGATCCTCGGTGACCTCGCGCGGATCCCCGAGCGCCAGTTGGGCGCCCTCGTGCATCACCAGCAGTCGTTCGGAGAGGGCCAGGACCGCCGCCATGATGTGCTCGATGAACATCACGGTCAGTCCCTCGCCGTGCAGTGTCCGCAGCAGCTCGATCATCGGGGCACGCTCGGCCGGCACCAGCCCGGCCAGCACCTCGTCGAGCAGGATCACCTGCGGGTCGAGGGCGAGCGCTCGGGCCAGCTCGAGTCGCTTCAAGGCTGCGGTCGGCAGGCTCGCCGGCATGGCGGTGGCATAGCGTCCGAGCTGCACGCGCTCGATCACGTCGAGGGCCTTGTGCCGGGCGGCATGCGGGGCGGGCGTGTGCTGGTGGGTCGCGATCATGACATTCTCGAGCACGTTCATGCTCTCGAAGGGACGCATCAGCTGGAAGGTCCTGACCAGCCCGGCCTTCGCCACCCGGTCCGCCGGCCACCCGGTGATGTCGGTGCCGTCGAAGACGATCCGGCCCTCCGTCGGCCGCTGCTCCCCCGCGATCAACGAGAAGAGTGTCGTCTTGCCGGCGCCGTTCGGCCCCACGATCCCCAGGAACTCGTGTTCGGCGACCTCGATGCCGATGTCGTCCACCGCGGTCAGGCCGGCGAATCGCTTGGTCAGGCCCTCGATCGACAACAGGCTCGTGCCTCGCTCGCTCACTGGTTCTTCCTCTCGGTGATCTTGTCCTTGAGAGTCCCGTAGATGCCCTTGCGCATGAAGAGCACGATGACGATGAGCAGGACGGCGTAGACCGCGACATCCAGTCCCGAGACTCCCTGGAGGAACTCCAGATAGGACGGCGGGTCGCGCAGCAGCTCCTTGATGTACTCCGCGAGCGGGCCCACGATCAGCGCACCGACGAGCGGACCCCAGATGGTGCCGATGCCGCCGAGCACCGCGGGGACGATCGCCTGCACCGAGACGTGGGTGCCGAAGGCCTGCTCGGGGCCCACGAAGAAGTAGTACTGCGCGTAGTAGGCGCCGGCGATGGCGGTCACGGCACAGCTGAGCATCACGGCCACCAGACGCGTGCGCATGACATTGATGCCCAGCGAGGCGGCCGCCACCTCGTCATCGCGCGCGGCCTGGACGTACCGCCCGGGTCGCGAGCGGGCATAGAGGATGGTGATGCCCAGCGCGATCACCAGCAGGCCGCTCGGAATCCAGACGTACCAGTCGTTGCCCTGGCGGAACTGCATGTGCCAGAAGGACTCCTCGCCCAGGATGGGCAGGCTCAACCCGTCGGTCTTGTTGAGGAACTCCAGGTTCTGCGCCAGGAGCAGGAACATCTGCGCGAAGGCGAAGGTGGCCAGCGCGAAGTAGGCTCCCGCCAGCTTGTACCGCAGGCAGAGGAAGGCGATGAAGGTGCCGATCGCCGCCGCGAACACCGCCCCGATGATCATCGCGATCCATGGGGAGAGCTCGTACTCGATCACCAGATAGGCATTGGTGTAGGCACCGACACCGAAGAAGGCGGCGTGGCCGAAGCTGAACAGCCCGCCGAATCCGCTCATCAGGTTCCAGCCGACGCCCATGATCGCGAAGATCAAGGTGAGCACGAGGATGGACTCGATCCGCTCGTTGACGACCAGCGGGAGCACGGCGAGCACGACCGCCAGGACGCCCAGCGTGATGAGCGAGTTGCGCAGGTCCGTGTCCCGCAGCCGGGGATCGTCGGCTGCCACGCGCGGCAGCTCGGTCTCTGTCTGCTTCATGGGCGAACTCCGAACAATCCTTGGGGACGGAACAACAGCACCAGCACGAAGACCACGAAGACGAGGAGCAGTGCCCCGGTCCCCGGCAGGTACAGCGCGCCGATGGTCTGCACCAGCCCGATGATCAGACCGCCGGTGATCGCTCCCACCACCGAGCCGAGGCCGCCGAGCACGACGATGACGAAGGCGAGCACGGTGAAGCTCTCACCGACCGTCGGGGTCAGGCTCGTGAACGGAGCGGTCAGACCGCCGGCGACGGCGACACAGGCAGCACCGATGCCGAAGGTCATCGCGTACACCCGGCCGACATTGACGCCGACGAGCGCCGCACCCTGCGCATTCGACGCGACGGAGCGGATCGACATGCCGAAGGAGGTCCGCCGCAGCAGCAGCGTCAGCAGCGCCGCGACGAGGAGCGCCCCGAAGAACGCGATCAGCCGCTCATAGGTCGCCACGGCGCCGAACACCCGCAGCGACCCGTCGACCGATCCGGGGACCGACACCGGGCGTCCGCCGAAGACCATCAGCAGCGTGTTGACGATCAGCAGCTGCAGCCCGAGCGTGATCAGCAACGGTCCCTCATGGCTGCCCTCCGTGGTGAGCTTGTTCAGCAGCAGCCGTTGGACGAGGAAGCCGAAGCCGAACATGAGCGGCACCGCGATGAGCGTGGAGAGGTACACCGGGATGCCGGCGCTCGTCGTCAGCGCGTACACGAAGTACAGGGCCAGCGTCAGCATCGCGCCGTGGGCGAAGTTCACCACGCCCAGCACGCCGAAGATCAGCGTGAGGCCGATCGAGACGAGCGCGTACACACCTCCCAGCAGCAGTCCGCTGACGATCGACTGGGTCACGAGGCCGGAGTCTCGGTTGCCGAAGAGATAGATCGCTGCCAGCGCGAGGATCACGATCCCCGCTGCCAGGAGCGGCGATCGAGCCTGCTGTCGCCAGGGACTCGCGGCCGAGGTCGATTCGGCCGCGTTCGCGTGCTGCGGCATGGGTGGTGGCCCTTTCGAAGTGGTGGGGGGAAGGACGGCGGATCAGCGCGTCGGGAAGGTCAGATCGGCCGTCTTGAACTCCTCGGGGAAGACCTGCTGGATCTGGCCGTCGGCGATCTGGGTGACGATGACGGTGGCGTTCTCGTTCTCCCCGTTCTCACCGAAGGTGATCGGTCCGTCGAAGGCGAGCAGCGGATCGTCGACCTCGATATCGGCGATCGCGTCGCGGACGGCGCCCGGGTCGGTGTCGCAGCTTTCCTGCAGGGCCTCGGCGATGACCTCGACGGCCTGGTAGGACAGCACGGCGGCCGTCTCCATGGGCTCGCCGGCCTCTTCCTCGAAGCGCGACCGGATGTCCTCGACCCGCTCGTTCTGCATGTTGTAGTGATAGTTCGCGCTGAGGATGCCGTCGCCGGCCGTACCCGCATCGCCCGGGAACGAGGTGTTGTCGAAGGCGCCGTTGGCGATGCCGTAGACATCGACCTCCGAGCCCAGCTGCTGGAGCGCCGAGGCGATCAGGAGGCTGTCGGGGTAGTACCCGGTGACCACGACGATGTCGGGATCGCTGGACAGCGCACGCGAGACGACCTGGGTGGCGTCGGAGAAGTTGGCGGCGGCGTAGGTGACCTCGTTGACGTCGATGCCGTCCGCGGCCGCCTTCTCCTCGAAGGCGCTGAACACGCTCTCGCCGAAGGCCCCCTCGATGTGGATATAGGAGACCGTCGACAGTTCCTCGCCCGCCTCCTCGAAGATGCCCTCGAGGGCCGTGGCGCCGTCCTCGCCCATGCTCGAGGCATTGGGCTGGATGCGGAAGGAGTTCTGGTAGCCCTGTTCGAGGATCGCGTCGTCGACGGCGACGTCGATCACCAGCGGCACACCGGCGCGCTCGGCGACCGAGGCGACATTCTGGGTCACATCGCTCTGGTAGGTGCCGATGAGGGCGACGGCTCCGCTGTCGACGAGGCGCTGCGCCTCGGTCTGACCCGTCGCGGCCGTGCCCTGGCTGTCACCGGTCGAGAGGGAGAGCTGCGCTCCGTCGAGGCATTCGATGCCGCCGGCCTCGTTGATGTCCTCGACGGCCAGCTTGGCTCCCGCGCTCATCAAGGCACCTTCGCCGGCGAGGGCACCCGTCAGCGGGTGGACGGCGCCGATGACGATCTCCTCGTCTCCGCCACCGCCACCGCCGCCCGAGCAGGCGGCGAGGACGACGCAACTGGCCACCGCGGCTGATGCGAGGCTGAGCTTCTTCTGCATGGTTGTGCCTTTCCAGCCCGGGGAGACCGGGTTTCTCCTAGCGAAACAACGATTGCGCTTGGCTGACGGCCCTGGCGTGTTGACGATCACACCTGACGTCACGCGAGACAGTATTACACGTTCTTCGTGGAGCTATCCAGAGCCCTTGCGAACCTTTTACACGTTCGATACAGTTTCTCTCAGCGGAACACACCGACGAAGGAGCTCGCATGTCAGCACGTTCGAGGACCTCATCAGGTACCTCAGGTGGTACCGAATCGGCCGACCGCGTCGCCGACGTGCTTCTGCTCTTCGCCCAGCGCGATCGACCCCTCGGCGTCACCGAGATCGCCCAGAACCTCGATCTGAGCAAGGCCGTGGTCCACCGCATCCTGCAATCGCTGACTTCTCGCTCCCTCACCTGGGTGGTCCCCGGCGAGTCGACCTATGTGCTGGGTCCCGCCGCGACCACGCTCAGCACCCGCGCGTGGAGTCAGATCGACCTGCGATCCCTTGCCGCGCCCATGTTGCGGCGCCTGCGCGACGACACCCAGGAGACCACGACCCTGTCGGTGCTCATCGGCATGCAGAGGCTCTACCTCGACCAATACGAGAGCCCTCGGGAGATCAAGATGGTCGTGCAGCTGGGGTCCCAGCACGCGCTGCATTCGGGGGCGTCGAGCCGCGCGATCCTCGCCTTCCTCCCCGATGCCGTCATCGACCGTGTCATCGCCCAGCTGGTCGAGGCGCGCCCCGAGGTCGACGAGCAGGAGTTCCGGGAGAACCTCGCCCAGGTACGCGAGCAGGGATTCGCCGCATCGGTCAACGAGCGCGGCACCGGGTCGGCCTCCATCGCCGCTCCCTTCTTCGACATGAGCGGCCATGTGCTCGGCTCCATCAGCGCCTCGGGGCCCGCGACCCATTACGGCGTCGAGTCGCACCCCGAGGACGTGCCCCGCGTGCTCGCGGCGGCCCGTGCGATCAGCTCCAAACTCGCCGGACGGGGTCGCTGACCGGTGTCCGATCCCCTCCGCTCCTCCACGCTCGCCCGGTCCTTCCTCTACGTCCCGGCGGACCAGCCCGCACTCTTCGACAAGGCCAGCCGCGGTCCCGCCGATGCGATCATCCTCGACCTCGAGGATGCCGTGCCCCTTCCCGCCAAGGACGAGGCTCGCGCCGCGCTCAGCACCTGGCTGTCCGAACCGTCCGACCCGTCGGCGGCCGAGACCTGGGTCCGGGTCGATCCGGAGAACGCGTCGGCCGACCTGGAAGCAGCCGTGCACCCGGGCCTCAGCGGGATCTTCGTGGCCAAGTGCACCGCCGAGACCGTACGGGAGATCGGCGACCAGCTCAACGAGCGGGAACATCGGCTGGGACTCGCCGCCGGGCGGATCCGCATGATCGGTCTCATCGAGAGTGCCGCGGCCCTGCGCGATCTGACCACGATCGCGCAATCGCCCCGCGTGACCACGTTCGCCGTCGGGGAGGTCGACCTGCTGGCGGACCTGCGCATCGAGCGACGCCCCGACACGGCGCCAGTGATCGACGGGCTGCGGACCAGCATCGTCGTGGCCTGCGCAGCCGCCGGACTCACCGCGCCCGTAGCCCCCACCTCGACGGACTATCGCGATCTGGCGACCTTCCGGGCCACCACCCATGCGCTCTCGGGAATCGGCTTCCGCTCCAGGACGGCCATCCACCCCGCCCAGGTGCCGGTCATCCACGACGTCCTGACCCCGTCGCCGGAGGCCGTGGAGAGCGCCCGGGCCGTCGTGGACCGCTTCGAGCGGGCCAGCGGCGGAGTCACCACCGACGACCGGGGGCGGCTGATCGACGCCGCAGTGGTGCGCGGAGCCCGCGAGATCCTGGCTCGATCGGCCCACGCAACCTCGCACTGACGCCACGGGAACGTCGGCGGGGAATCGGATCACCGGTCCCCGCCGACGTCTTCGTTCAGGACGAGGCCGCGGTCCGGCGCACGTACTGCCCCTGCGGCTCGCCGACGATGTGCTCGTCGCGCAGCACCGCCTGCCCGCGCAGGAAGGTGTCGGTCACCTTGGCGGTGAGACCGAATCCCTCGAAGGGCGTGTACTCCTGCGTGGACAGCGAGTCGTCCGCGCGCACCGTGTACTCGACATCGTCGTCGACCAGCACGAAGTCGGCGTCCAGCCCGACCTGCAGGTCTCCCTTGCCGGTCAGGCCGAAACGCTCGGCCGGGACCTGGGCGGTGAGCTCGGCGATCCGGTTGTAGCTGAGACCGCGCTTGCGTCCCTCGCTGATCAGCCCGGGCAGCAGGTACTCCGCGCCGCCGAAACCGGACTTGGCCACGAAGACATCGTCGCGCGGCTCGCCGAACTTGGCCTCCTCACGGCAGCAGGCGTGGTCTGAGCAGACCCAGGACACATGGCCGGCCAGCAGGTGCTCCCAGAGCGCCTCGACATCATCGGCCGACCGCAGCGGCGGATTGACCTTGCCGCCGAGGTTCGCTGTCTCATAGGTCGCCAGCAGGTGGCCGATCGTGACCTCACGGCGGAAGTTGATGTGCGGGAAGGTCTGCTGCATCATCATCGCCGCCTCGATGGCCTTGCGCGAGGTGAGATGGAGCAGATTGATATTCGGCAGCTCGGTCTCGTGCGCCAGGTACGAGGCGATCGTGATCGCCAGACCCTCCGAGTGCGGCGGCCGCGACGCGCTGTACGCCTCGAGCCCGCTCAGCTTGCCCTCCTGCTCGACCAGCTTGGTGTAGGCCGACATGATCTCGGGTGTCTCACAGTGCAGCGACAGCGACAGCCGGTCCTTGTCCTGCGGGAACTGCTCGCGCGCCCTCTGCAGTCCGCGCATGATGAACTCGAAGTGGGCGATGTTGTAGGTCTGATCCTCCGGGATCATCAGGAAGTCACGCTGGCTCGACGAGCGTCCGTGCAGCCCGTGACTGCCGTAGAACATGAAGATCTTGAACGAGGCGACACCGTGCTCCTCGATCAGCTCGGGGATCTCGTCGATGTGCTCGGCCAGGATCGGCGCCAGGTGGAAGGCGTAGTCGATGTACGCCCGTCCATCGGTCCTCTCCAGCACCTCGGGGAAGACCTCGCGATAGGGGCCGGTGCGGTTCAGATAGTAGGCGCCGGTGCGGATATAGCTCAGGCTGGTGGTCACGCCGCCCTGGGCCGAGGCGCGGCTCTCGCTCCCGGCGTCCTCGCCGAGCTCGTTGTAGATGCCCCAGTGCTGGTGCGCGTCGACGACACCCGGGAAGACGTACCTGCCGGAGCCGTCGACGGTCTCCGCGGCGCGCTCGGGCGCGATGTTCTCCTCGAAGGCGGCGAACACACCGTCCTTCACCGCGATGTCGAGACGTTCGGGAGCCGGCTGTCCGGCACGCACGACGAGGGCATTCTTGACGACCACATCAAACTCGGTCATGGAGGGGGTTCCTTTCGCAGATCTGTCGGTTGGCGATTCGGCTCATGTCGCATCCACGCGCGTGAGCGGCTCGAGGAGGACGCCGAGATCGGCATGGGTATCGAGGGTCTGTGCCGCGGCGGCGAGCGCATCGACCGCCGATTCGTCCAGGCCACGGGACGCGTTGTCGCGGAACTTGCGGGTGAGCTCCTCGAAACTGAGCGGACGCTGCGGCCCGCCTCGGGTGGTCAGCACCTCCTCGACCACGCTGCCACCATCCCGCAGACGGGCGGTGAGGACAGCCGGGAACTGACGCGGGAAGATCTCAGTGCAACGCGCATCGGCGACGACCTTCACCTTGGCCATGATCGCCCGGCGCGCGTCGTCGCGGGCCAGCTCATCGGTGTAGTCGTCGAGTCCGGCGCCCAGGCCTCCGCCGCCGAGCAGACCGACCGCGACCGCATACGGCCCGCTGAACTGCGCCATATAGCCGGTCTCGGGATTCTGCTTGACCTCCAGCGGCTCGCCGATCGTGCGCAGGTTCGGCGCGGGGACTCCGAGCTCGAAGGAGGCGACATCGTCGGCGACGATGCCCCGGTTCCGCAGGGCCATCGCAGCGTCGACGGCCGCGTGCGTGAAGTGATTGGCGGGGTAGGGCTTGAAGAAGATGCCGGGCACCGCCCACTCGCTGCCCAGGCCCGCGACGACGGCCTTCTCATCGACCGAGCCATGTAGCCACGCCTGGAAGAAGCCGAAGCGTCCCTCCAGCACCGTCGGGGGCCCCGTGAGCCCGTGCCGGACGAGATCGGCCGCCGAGACCGCGGCGTGCGCCGCCCACCCGCAGTGGATGCGCTTGACGGTCCCCCCGGTGCGGTTCGCCTCGATGATCCCGGAGGACATCGACGCCGCGACGCCGAGCACATGGCGCACGGCACCCGCGTCCCCGCCGAGGAGGGCCGCGGCGACCGCACCGCCCATGGCGCCGCAGATCGAGGTCGCGTGCTGACCATGCTCGAAGAAGATGGAGTTGCCCGCCTCTTCGTCGTAGCCCGCCATTCCGAGGCGTACGCACACCTCCAGCCCGACGGCGATCGCCCGGATCACCTCGGCGCCGGTGGCGCCGACGCGCTCGCCCGCGGCGAGCGCTGCGGGCACCACCGCCGCACTCGGATGGAGCACGGAAGGCAGGTGGGTGTCGTCATAGTCGAGCGAGTGCGCGAGCACGCCGTTGACGAAGGCCGCCAGCGGCGCCGGCAGACGGGTGGGCACGCCCACCGCTGCCGCCACGGGCGAACCTCCCTGCTCGATCGCCCAGGCGCGCGAGGCCCGGCTGGTGTCCAAAGGGGCCGCGGCGACGGCGATGCCGAGCGTGTCCAGGATGCGCATCTTGACGCTCTCCACGACATCGGCCGGCAGATCCTCATAGCGTGTCCCGTGGGCGAACTCGGCCAGCTCCTCAGCCAGAGTGCGCTCGCTCATGTCGCCACCGCCTGAAAGAAAAGCACGATAGGCCGACGGCGACATGAGATAAACCCAATCGTTCGCTCGCTGCGCTCGCTCATGTCGCCACCGCCTGAAAGAAAAGCACGATAGGCCGACGGCGACATGAGATAAACCCAATCGTTCGCTCGCTGCGCTCGCTCATGTCGCCACCGCCTGCGCCGAGGTGAGCGCGAGCGGACGCACGGGCGAACCCGTCGCCCCGAAGATGTTGAGTGGCGCCAGCACGAAGGTGAAGACATACGCGGAGGCGTCCCGCAGCGGCTCCAGGTCCATGGCCTCGATGATGTAGATCCCCGACTCGACCAACAGGACCCGGTGAGCGGGGAGCAGCGCGTGGCCGCCCTGGGGCGCGAGCCGCTCGAAGGCGATGGTGTCGGCGCCGACGGCATGCGGAGCCCGGTCGGCCAGCCACCGTCCACCCGCCTCTCCGACACCGGGGACTCCCGTCTCCTTGCCGACATAGGCCGCACCCTCGCTGAAGCGGCGCCCCCAGCCGCTGCGGACCAGGATCACATCGCCCGGCTCAGGGCTCACACCCTGGCGCGCGGCCGTCGCCTCGAGATCCTCGACGGTGATCTCGTAGCCACCGTCGAGGATGTCGACCCCGTGATACGAGGCCACGTCCAGCATCAGCCCCCGGCGCACCATCGGCGCGATCGTGTGGACACCGTGCTCGACGTACTTGCCGTCGACCAGGGCATCCTCGACGGCGAGCCCGCCGTGCAGCTTGCCCTCATGGGACACGTGCGCCAGCGCGTCGATGTGGGTGCCGACATGCGTGCCCATGCTCAACATGTCATTGGCGGCGCTTCCGCCGTCGCTGCGCCGCATATCGCCATGGCGACGCGGGAACGAGTGCCAGAAGTGGGGATGGTTGGGTGATTGCGGCATGCCCACCGTGAGCTGGCGTCCGAGATCGAGGACCTCGACTCCTTCACGGACGGCGGCGAGCAATGCGTCGGTCATCGAATGGCCCTTTCCTCGCGGAGCGCGTTGATCTCATCGTTGCTGTAGCCGAGCTCGGCCAGGACGGCATCGGTATCGTGGCCGATCTCGCGGCCGGTGAAGCGGATGCCACCGGGGGTCTCGCTCATGCGCCACAGCAGGTTGTGCTGCAGCACCGTGCCGAGGTCCTCGTCGGGGACCTCGGTCAACATCTGGGTCTCGCGGACATGGGGGTCCTCGACCAGGTCCCGCGCGTCGTAGACCGCCGCGATGGCCGCGCCGGCCTCGGTGAAGGCCTCGATCACCTCATCGCGACTGCGCTGCGCGATCCACGATCCGACATAGTCGTCGAGCAGGTCGACATGACGGGCGCGACCGTCGCCGCTGGCGAACCAGGGCTCGTCGATGACCTCGGGATGGCCGACGAGCGTGAGTACCCGCTCGGCGATCTTCTGCGCACTGGTCGAGATGGCCACCCAGTCGCCGTCGGCGGTCTGGTAGGTGTTGCGCGGGGCGTTATTGGTCGACCGGTTGCCGTGACGCTGCTCGATGATCCCGAGCTGCTCGTAGACGGTGGGAGCGGGGCCGACGGCCGTCATGATCGGTTCGAGGATGTTGATGTCGATGACCTGGCCGCGGCCGGTGCGCTCGCGATGCCACAGGGCCATCATCGCCGCCGAGGACGCGCTGATCCCGCAGATGCTGTCCGCCAGTCCGAAGGCCGGAAGGGTCGGCGGGCCGTCGGCCGCGCCCGTCAGGTGCGCGAAGCCGCTCATCGCCTCGGCCAAGGTGCCGAACCCCGCGCGTCGCGAGTACGGTCCGGTCTGGCCGAAGCCGGTGATCCGCACGATGACGAGCCGCGGGTTGATCTCATGGAGCTCCTCCGGTCCGATGCCCCACTTCTCCAGCGTGCCCGGACGGAAGTTCTCGATCAGGACGTCCGCGGTGGTGGCGAGCTCGCGGAAGACATCGCCTCGACGTGAGAGGTCGAGGGTGATCGTGCGCTTGTTGCGGCTGATCTCCTTCCACCACAGCGGGATGCCGTCCTTGCTCTTTCCGTGCCCGCGCATGCTGTCCCCGCGTTCGGGATGCTCGACCTTGACGACCTCCGCACCGTGATCACCCAGGATCTGCGCGCAGAGAGGACCCGCGAGAATCGTCGCGGCGTCGATCACTCGCAGCCCCTCAAGAGCACCTGACGTTTCTCTGAACGAAACACTACTCACTCGGGCGACCTTACCGTGACCTGCGTCGCAACGGAAGAGGCGGTTCGCCATAGCCCTATATTTGCCTAACAAACACAGAGATAACCGCGACGGAGATGTTGACCGCCGGGAATCATAGTGCGACCATCAGGGCTATGGACGCCTCTCAAGCGTTTCCCTCAGCGGAACATACGCAGAGCGCCGTGAGTGCCCTGGCGGAGATGGCCGTCGCCCTGCGCCGCACCGGCCCAGAGCCGGCCCTCACCGACCGCGCCCGGCTTCTGCTGACCGATCTCGTCGGCGTCACAGTGGCCGGACTGCGGACCCGGGAGATCACCGCGCTGCGAGAGACCGCCACCTCCACTCACCGCGATATCGGCGACGACCTGCTCGTGTCGGCGATCGCCGCCTGCATGCTCGAGCTCGACGAAGGCAACAAGTACGCCACCGGACACCCTGCGGCGCACGTCGTCTTCGCGGCACTCGCCTCGTGTGGCCCGGAGACGACCGGAGACGAGCTCGTCACCGCGATCATCGCCGGATACGAGATCGCCGCGCGCTTCGGCTACGCGACCCGGCGCGATCCGCGCTGGCACACCCACGGCCACTGGGGCGCCACCGGCGCCGCCGCGGCAGCGACACTGCTGCGCGGCGGCGACGCACCCCAGGTGGCAGCGGCCATCGATGCGGTCGGAGGACTTCTGCAGGTAACCCCGTGGTCCACCGTGCTGACGGGAGACTTCACGCGCAATCTGTGGATCGCCCGGGCCAACAGCGCGGGCCTCGACGCGGCGCGGCTGGCCATGGCGGGACTTGTCGAGAACCAGGGGTCCGTCCACCACTCTCTGGGGGAGATCGTCGGCGAGCTCCATCCCGCCTTCTTGACCGAGGATCTCGGACGCCGCTGGCTGGTTCACGAGGGCTATCTCAAGCTGCATTCCTGCTGTTCCTATACCCACGCCGCCGTCGACCTCGCCCTCGCCCTCCGCGAGCGCTGGGAGGACCCCGCCGACATCGCGGAGGTACACGTCGCCATCCACTCGCTCGCCGCACCGCTCTTCCAGCGGCACCCGCACAATCGACTGTCGGCGATGTTCTCACTGCCCTTCGTCGTCAGCACCGCGGTGGTCAGCGGGCGCGTCACCCCCGATGTCATGGACCCGGCGTCGCCGGCCTTCGCCAGTGCCGAGACCTTCAGCGGGCGCGTCACGGTCGAGGCCCGCAGCGACCTCGACGCCGAGTTGCCGCATCGACGCATCGCGGAGGTCGAGCTGATCGGCGTCGACGGGACCGTCGTGTCGGCCGCGCAGTCCAATCCCGTCGGGGACACGGCCCACCTGCCGCTCGATACCGATGCCGTCCTCGAGAAGCTGGGCGGCCTCATCGGCCCGACGGACGCGCAGCTCGTGCGCCGTGTCATCGATCAGCTGCCCGGCGCCACGCCGGCATGCGCGACCCTGGAGCAGCTGCGACCAGTGTGGGGTTGCCTGCCGATCGGCTGATCTCAGCTCACCCCGCTGAACCGAGGTTCAGGACAGGCCGGTGCCTGCGGCGAGTGCCTCCATCTGCGCCTCGAACAAGGCTGAGGGCGCCGCGAATGTGTCGGTGCCGTACTGGCCGAAGATCTCGAAGCTGACGGCGCCGAAGATGCCCGTCCAGGCGATCGTCGCCGCCACGAGCTGAGCGTCCTCCAGCGGCGAGCCGTACTCCTCTCGGATGCGTGAGAGATCGGCACCGAGATCCGGGTCGATCGTGAGCGCGGCGGCCGCGAACCGGCCCGTGCGCGCCGCGTCGTCGAAGAGCCTCAACAACGCGACGATCACCCGCGTGCCCGGCCCGGTGGTGCGCTCCCCGGGTGCCTCGTAGCCGGGGACGGGCGTGCCGAAGACGAGCGCATAACGGGACGGCTCGGCGATGGCCCAGGACCGCACGGCGCGTGCCGCGGCCATGAACCTCTCGCGCGGGTCCTCGCCGGACGCCGCGATCCCCGCCTCGACCGCATCGCCCAGCTCGTCATAGGCGTCGACGATCAACAGCGTCAACAGCTCGTCGCGACTCGCGACATAGCGGTAGACCGCCGACGACACGACCCCGAGGTCGCGGGCGATCGCCCGTAACGAGAGTGCGGTGGGACCCGCCGCCGCGAGGTGCTCGCGGCCGATGCGGACGATATCGCGCATCGTCTGCTCACGGGCCCGCTGCCGTGGTGTGCTCATGGCCTCATCGTAGGGCACCAGACGTTTTTGTGAGCAGTGCTCTTGATTTCCTCGTGGTCATCCGCGATGATCAAACAGAGAGCACTGCTCACAGTTTGGAGATCATGATGACCACCCACCTCGTCGTCGGCGCCGGACCCATCGGCTCGACCCTCGCCCTCTATCTCGCCGAACGCGGCGATCACGTCCGCCTCCTCACCCGCTCGGGATCGGGTCCCGAGCATCCCGGCATCGAACGGCGGGCCGGTGACGCGGGCGCCGCGGCCGAGCTGTGGTCCGCGATCGACGGCGCGGCGGCCGTCCACTGGTGCCTGCACGCCTCGCGCTATCGCGCGGACACCTGGAGGGCCGAGCTGCCGGGGCTGGAGTCGGGCGTACTCCGCGCGGCGTCATCCGCGGACATCCCGGTGATCTTCGCTGAGAGCCTCTACGCACTCGACTCCGGAGAGCAGCCGTTCACCTCCGCCTCGCCCTTCGTACCGGGCTCGGCCAAGGGCGAGGTGCGCGTCGAGTTGTTGCGCGCCCGCGAGCACGCGAGGGCCAGGACGGTCAGCGTCGCCGCCTCGGACTACTTCGGGCCATTCGCTCGTGCCAATGCCCACGCCGGCGAGCGGATGATCGTGCCGATCCTGCGCGGCCGGACAGTGCGGCCCCTCGGAGCCGTCGACCAGCCGCATTCCTTCACCTACCTGCCCGATCTCGCCACGGCGATGGCACGCGCGGCGGACGACACCGCGATCGACGGGCTGGTCATGGCCCCCACCGCTCCCCCGATCACGCAGCGCGACCTGATCGCAGAGTACGCGCGGGCCGCGGACGTGCACGCGCCGAGAGTCCGCCCGATTCCCGGAGGACTGTTGCGATGGGCCGGTCGGCTCCATCGCGACAGTGCCGAACTCGCCGAGATGCTGCACCAGTGGGAACAGCCCTATGTCATGGACAGCCGCTCCGACGAGACACGGCTGGGCGTCACACCGACCCCGCTGGAGGACGCCGCCGCCGCGACCATCGCCTGGTGGCGCGCGGCGGCCGACACCCAGTCGCGGTAGCGGTACCTGGTCAACCTCATCGGCCGCACGCCCCGGGGCGAGCGGTACTCCATCAACCTCACCGGACACCCATGACGTTGACCAGCTACCGCCACTCGGGAGGTGAGGTTGACCAGCTACCGCCGCCCACCGAGCCGGCGTGAGGGTCAGCCGGTGTTGCGGAGGCCGCCGGCGATGCCGTTGATGGTCTGCAGGAGGGCCAGACGCATGTCGTCGTCGAGGGAGTCGGGGTCTTCCCGGACGCGCGCGAGCAGACCCACCTGGGCGAAGGAGATCGGCTGCAGGTAGGCGTCGCGCACGTCGAGGGTGCGCCGCAGTTCCGGCTGGTGTTCGAGCAGCGCGCCCTCGCCGGTCACCCGCAACACCTCCGCCAGCGTGCTCTCGTGCTCGGCGCGGACGAGGTCGAAGACATGCGTGAGCTCGTCGGGCACCAGCGCCTCGACATAGCGCTCGGCGATCCGCAGGTCCGTCTTGGTCAGCGTCATCTCGACATTGGAGATGAAGGTGCGGAAGAACTGCCACTCGCGGTACATCTCGTCGAGCACCTCGCCGTGCCCGGCCTCGCGAGCCGCGCGCAATCCACTGCCGACACCGAACCAGCCCGGCACGATCTGCCGGGTCTGCGTCCAGCCGAAGACCCAGGGGATCGCCCGCAGACCCGAGATGTCGCCACCGGAGTCCGGCCGACGCGCGGGACGCGAGCCGATGTTCAGCTCGCCGAGCTGGTCGACCGGTGTCGCGGAGAGGAAATAGTCGAACAGCCCCGGATCCTCGACGAGGCCGCGGTAGGACGTGTACGCCGCGTCGCTGACGAGGGTCATCACCTCGTCCCACGCCTCCAGCTGGCCTGGACGATGCCGCGACTCCAGGTGCAGGGTCGAGGCCTCGAGGACCGCCGCGAGGGAGAGCTCCAGGTTCTCGTGCGCGAGCTTGGGCAGCGCGTACTTGTCGCTGATGACCTCGCCCTGCTCCGTGAACTTGATGTCGCCGGTGAGCACGCCCCACGGCTGGGCGAGGATCGCGTCGTACGTAGGGCCTCCACCTCGCCCGACCGTGCCCCCGCGTCCGTGGAAGAGCCGCAGCCGCACCCCGTGCTTCTGCGCGACATCGCGCAGACTGCGCTGCGCCCGGTGCAGTTCCCACTGCGAGGTGGTGACGCCACCCTCCTTGTTGGAGTCCGAGTATCCGAGCATGACCTCCTGGACATCGTCGCGCAGCCGCACGATCTCGCGGTAGGCCTCGTCGCTGAGGAGATCGTCGAGCACATCGCCCGCCCGCCGGATCTCCTCGATGGTCTCCAGCAGCGGCACGAAGTCCAGCCGCGAGAACGGCTCGACACCCGGGCCGCCGACGAGGTCGACGAGTCCGGCCTGCCGGGCGAGCACGGCAGGAGCGAGCACGTCATCGGCGCCGCGGGCCATCGAGACGATGTACGACTCGACGACCTCCTCGCCGAAGGTCGACTTGAGGTCGCGGACCGCGTCGAAGACGCCGAAGGTCCGTGCTCCCCACTCGTCGAGTGCCGGCGGTGTCGGGCTGAGGGGCCGGCGCGCGAGCAGCTCGGTGGACAGCAGAGCCGTGCGCTCGGGACGGTCGAGGTCCTCGTAGTCCCGGTCCTGCTCCCCCAGCCGGTCGACCATGAGGCCGATCGCGTGATGATGCGCGTCGGCGTGCTCGCGGATATCGAGCGTGGCCAGGTGCAGGCCGACCAGTGAGATCTGGCGGATCGCATCGGCGAGCATCCGATCGGCGATGAGCTCGCCGCCATGGGCACGCAGCGACCGGTCCACGATGAACAGATCGTCGAGCAGCTCGTCGCGATTCGCGTAGTCCCAGCCGGGCCGGTGGTGTTGCGCCTGCGCGATCCGCGACGCCGTGTTCTGCATCTTGAGGCGCATACACGACAGTTTCAGGCGGTACGGCTCGGCCGCGTTGACCACCAGCAGCCGCGGGTCGAGATCGGGCAGGTGCTCGCGGTCGGCCTCCAGCGATTCCAGCAGCTCGTCGCTGACGCCGGCGAGCTCGTCGGACGGGGAGAGCTCGCGGATCAGCACGTCCAGCTGTTCGATGACGATGCGCGACGCGATCCGGTGATGGAGGTCGAGCACGTCGCGGGTCACCTGCGGCGTGACATTCGGATTGCCGTCACGGTCGCCGCCGATCCACGAGCCGAAGCTGAACGGGGCCCGCGTGGGTGCGAGCTCGACCCCGTGCTCACGCAGCATGTCGTCGAGCTCGCGGCTGAGGGCGGGCATCGCCTCGTCGAGGATCTGCTGCAGATAGAAGACCATGTGCCGGGCCTCGTCGAGCGGCGTCGGGCGGGTCCGGCGCACGGCATCGGTCTGCCAGACGAGGTCGATGAGCTGCGCGAGGTCGGCGTCCTGACGCCTCCGCTTGCGGCTCTCCGGGTCGGAGGGGTCGGACAGGATGTCGGCGATGCGGCGCAGCTTGGTCAGCACGGTGCGACGGCTGACCTCGGTCGGGTGCGCGGTGAAGACGGTGCGCGCGTGCAGTCGGTCGATGCCGTCGCGCAGCCCCTCAGCCCCTTGCTCGTCGACGATGTCGGTGATCGCGCGGGCCAGCCAGCCGTCCTCCTCAGGCCGCGAGGCGAAGCCACGGACGCGCGCCACCTGCTCGGCGACATTGGCGAGACTGAAGTAGACGCTGAACGCCCGCACGAGCTGGCCGAGCGTCGCCGGCGGGGCATCTCGCAGCAGTTCGCGGATGGTCTGTGCCGATGCGTCACGCTCGGTGTCGTCCTCGCTCTCCTCGACCACCTTCGCATGGGCCCGCACCTGCTCGACCAGGTCGAAGAGCTCCTCGCCCTCGAGGCGTTTGAGCGTCTCACCGAGCAGGTCGACGACCCGCCGGACATCGTGGCGCATCGCATCGTCGATGGAACTGGCGATCGCGTCGAACTCACTGGCGGTCATGTCATCGAGCCTAGGACGCGGCTCGTCATCGTGTCGCGATGGACCGCAACCGGCGGACCAGCCAGCGCCGCGTGCGCCGTCCCTCCGGCACGGCACGCGTCATCCACACATGGAACATCGCGCAGACCTCGTGAACATCGACCGCGGCTCCGGCCGCCCGCGCCCTTGCGAAGAAGTCGTCGATGGCGGGCCGCAGGATGTCCCGGTCGCCGATGAGCACGTCGATACGCGGCAACCCTTCGAGCCGGCCGCGGACGGGCGAGACGAGGGGATCCGCCGGGTCGCGGGCCCCGGCCCACCATCGGCCGGCCGCGCGAAGACCACTCTCGGCAAGCATCGGGTCGTTGCTCTCCACCTGCGCGACGGCGGGATCGGCGAGGGTGGCATCGAGCCAAGGACAGAGGCAGACGACGCGACGAGGTGGCCTGAGACCGCGATCGCGCGCCAGCATCGCGATCTCCACGGCGAGCGCGCCCCCGGCCGAGTCACCCATCACCACGACCGGGAGGCCGGACTCCGACCGATAGAGATCCAGCAGCCGGGGAAGGACGTCATCGGCATGGGCCTCGGGAGCGAGCGGGTAGAAGGGCACGATCACCTCGGCGGGCACCCTGCTCAACGCCCGTACGAGGCGCCAGTAGTCGGCGGTCAACGGGTGGACGTATCCGCCACCGTGCAGGTACAGCACACGGAGCCGGGGCCGGCGCCGCCGTGGCCTCAGCCTCCAGACGGTCATGCCGTCACGCTGCTCGGCCCACCCCGACAGTCGTCGTCGAGTCCACCAGGTGGGCGGAGCGTCACCGTGATCCTGCAGCTCGAGGGCCTGCCGGCGTGTGCGCTCGACACCGCTGAACGCCTCGCTGTCGCGGCGGATCCGCATGCCGAGCATGTAAAGGACCGTCCACGGATGACGCCGCCGCGACTCGCGTTCCCACGAAACCGTCGTCTCCTTCTTCTCGTCCACCGGGTCACCTCCGCTCCGACACGCTAGCCCGTCCCGCCCGTGTCGGCCTGCCGCTCAACCGGTGACGGTAGTCCGGATCTATGCGAGGGTGGAACTCACCGCCGACTGAAGGAGCCTCAGTGCCCCACCACCCCCGGATTCGTGCCGCCACGCCCTCTCTCCTCGGCGCCACCCTCCTCGCAGCCTGTGGCAGCGAGCCCACGACCTGTGGCATCGCGGACATCGCCGAGCGCGAGCCGGAAGCGCTCGCTCAGCTGCCCGAGGAAGCACAGGGGTCCGTACGCGATGCCTATCTCTTGCACGAGCAGGACGACTATGCCTTCTACGCCGGTGATCCCATATCCCATCGATGAACAGGCCGACATCTGCCTGGTCATCAGCTCGGGCGGCGAGCTGATGAGCATCGCGTGCAGCGTCGGCTCGGTGGAGACGACCGTGGGGACCGAGATCCGGGCGGCCTACGACACGGGCGGTGATGTCGCCGGTGTCGCCGCCCATCTGGAGGCCGTCGACGAGTGCCTCGCCGTCCGCACCAACGATCTCGCCGGCTGACGTGCGCCGGGCCGGCTAGCCGGCACCACCCTCACCGGACCCGCGCGAGGACCCCGTCTCCGTTCCTTCGATGCCGCAGTCGAGCACGCCGGAGCACGCCGTGCGAGAGTCGGGACATGAGCACCACGTCGCCCGTGGCGGCCACCGGATTGAGGGTCGCGTTGTTCGCCACGTGCTTCAACGATCTGATGTGGCCCGAGACGCCCAAAGCCGTGGTGCGGCTGCTGCGCCGGCTGGGCGTCGAGGTCGAGTTCCCCGTAGAGCAGACCTGCTGCGGGCAGATGTTCACCAACACGGGCTATCTCGACGAGGCGGAGCCGGCCGTGCGGACCTTCGTGCGGGCCTTCGACTCCTACGACGCGATCATCGCTCCGTCCGGCTCGTGCGTCGGGTCGGTCCGGCATCAGCATCGGGACATCGCCCGGCGCGCGGACGATGATCGGCTCCTGGACCGCGTCGAGGCGCTCTCCCCGCGCACCTACGAGCTGAGCGAGTTCATCGTCGACGTGCTCGGAGTGAGCGATGTCGGCGCCTACTTCCCGCACCGGGTCACCTACCACCCGACCTGCCACTCGCTGCGCATGCTCCGCGTAGGCGACAAGCCGCTCCAACTGCTGCGGGCGGTCAAGGGCATCGACCTCGTGGAGCTGCCCGCGGCCGACCAGTGCTGCGGCTTCGGCGGCACCTTCGCGATGAAGAATGCCGACACGTCCATCGCGATGGGCGCCGACAAGTCACGACACGTCCGCGACACCGGCGCCGAGGTGCTCGCGGCGGGCGACAACTCCTGTCTGGCCCACATCGGCGGCCTGCTGTCACGCGAGCGCTCCGGCATCCGGATCATGCACCTGGCCGAGATCCTGGCATCGACCGAGGAGGACCCGTCATGAGAGAGCGAACCACGGGCACCAGGCAGGCCGACGGGCATCCCCATGTCGGCATCACCACGACCTTCCTCGGCATGCCCACCTTCCAGGAAGCCGCGCGCGTCTCCCTCACCGACACCGTGCAGCGCCGCAACCTCGCCCACGCCACTGGCGTGATCCGCGAGAAGCGTGCCGCGGTGGTCGGCGAGCTCGACAACTGGGAGCAACTGCGCCTGGCCGCTGAGGCGATCAAGAACCGCGCCTTGTTCTCGCTCGACGAGTACCTGGTGGAGTTCGAGGAGCGGGCGACCGCCGCCGGCGCCACGGTGCACTGGGCCCGTGACGCGGCCGAGGCCAATCGCATCGTCGTCGACCTCGCGCGGGCGAAGCAGGCCCGCGAGGTCGTCAAGGTCAAATCGATGGCCACGCAGGAGATCGAGCTCAACGAGGCATTGCAGGCCGCGGGCATCGACGCGTGGGAGACCGATCTGGCCGAGCTCATCGTGCAGCTCGGCGACGACTGGCCGAGCCACATCCTGGTGCCGGCGATCCACCGCAACCGCTCCGAGGTGCGCGAGATCTTCCTGCGCGAGATGAAGAAGGTGGGCCGGCCCGCCCCCGAGGACCTCACCGACGACCCGCCGCGGCTCGCGGAAGCGGCCCGGCTGCACCTGCGGGAGAAGTTCCTGCGCGCGGACTTCGCGGTCTCGGGCGCCAATTTCGCGATCGCCGAGACCGGCAGCCTCGTGGTGGTGGAGTCCGAGGGCAACGGCCGGATGTGCCTGTCGCTGCCGAGGACGCTGGTCTCGGTCGTCGGCATCGAGAAGGTCGTGCCGTCCTGGCGCGACCTGGAGGTGATGCTGCAGGTTCTGCCGCGCAGCAGCACCGGGGAGCGGGAGAATCCCTACACCTCGATCTGGACCGGCGGCGCGGAGGGCGACGGCCCCCAGGACGTGCATATCGTGCTGCTCGACAACGGCCGCACGAATGTCCTCGCCGACCAGGTCGGCCGCGCGGCGTTGCGCTGCATCCGCTGCTCGGCCTGTCTCAACGTGTGCCCGGTCTACGAGCGCGCGGGCGGGCACGCCTATGGCTCGATCTATCCCGGCCCGATCGGGGCCGTCCTCACCCCGCAGCTGCGCGGCACCTCCAGCGAGATCGACCAGTCGCTACCGTATGCGTCCAGCCTGTGCGGGGCGTGCTTCGACGCGTGCCCGGTGCGCATCGACATCCCGTCGCTGCTCGTACACCTGCGCACCCGCGTCGTCGAAGAGCACCGCGGCGGGGTGCCGAAGCCGGAGGCCCTGGCCATGAAGGCGGCCGGCTGGATGTTCGCGGACCACCGGCGCTACGAGGCGGCCGAGAAGATCGCGTCGACGGGCGGGAAGGCACTGCGCAGCCCACTGCTCGGGCGCAAGGAGGTGCTGCGCCAGCTTCCGCCGCCGTTGAATGCCTGGAGCGGCGCCCGCGACGCCCCCGTCCCGCCGTCCGAGTCCTTCCGGTCCTGGTGGAAGCGCACCGATGGCGGCCGGCTTGGGCCGAGCGAGGAGAGAGAATGAGCGCGCGCGACGAGATCCTGGGCCGGGTCCGCTCGGCGCTGGCCGATCGACCCGAGCTACCCGAGGTGCCGTGGGAGTACGGCCGGCCCGTGAGCACCGGCGACCTCGACCTCGTCGACCGCTTCGTCGAGCGGGTCACCGACTACCGAGCTCGTGTCGATGTCGTCGATCGCGACGAGGCTGGTGACGCGATCGCCACCGCCCTCGGCGACGCGCGGCATGTCGTCGGCGACCGGACGCTGCGCGAATCGTGGCCCAGCGACGCTGAGGTCGAGTGGCTCGACGCCGCGGACCTCACCTCCACCGAGCTGGACCGGGTCGATGCCGTCGTCACCACCGCGACGATCGGCATCGCGAACACCGGCACGCTCGTGCTCGACCACGGGCGCGGACAGGGACGCCGGGCGGCCTCCCTCGTTCCGGACGTCCACGTGTGCCTCGTCTCCGCCGACCAGATCGTCAGCGACGTGCCCGAGGCGGTCGCCAGGATCACCGAGCTCGGCGCTCAGACCCACCCGCTCACCTGGATCAGCGGCCCGAGCGCCACGAGCGATATCGAGCTGAGCCGTGTCGAGGGCGTCCACGGGCCTCGCACCCTCCACGTCATCGTCGTGCGTTGAGCCGACCCGCTGCCTGATCCGAGGGCGGAGTATCCCCCCTCGAAGGCCGGTCGGGGACCAGTCTCGGTCAGTGAGCAGAGCCCGCGGACCGCGATCGCAGACGCACCCTGGGGGGAGGCAACGATCGGAGGCAGCATGACCATCACGGCACCGACCCGTCGGGTCACCTACCGGCATCTGGACGTGCGCCGCGTCGGCGAGCACATCGGGGCCGTCGTCGAGGGCGTCGACCTGACCAGTCCCCTGCCGGCGACGATCGCCGCCGAGTTCCGGCGGGCCGTGCTCGAGCACAAGGTCGTCTTCGTGCGCGGTCAACCCGGACTCGACGATCTCGCGCACTACGAGTTCGCGGCCGGCCTCGGGACCCCGACGGCCCCTCATCCGACCGTCCGCGGCGACGCGAACGCCGTGTTGCCGATCGACTCCTCCCACGGCAAGGCGAACGCGTGGCACACCGATGTCACCTTCGTGGATCGGGTGCCGGCCATCAGCGTGCTCCGGGCCGTGACCCTCCCCTCGTTCGGCGGCACCACGACCTGGGCCAACACCGCGCGCGCCTACGCGACATTGCATCCGGCGGTGCAGGCGATGGCCGAACGGCTGTGGGCGGTGCACACCAATCTCTACGACTACGCCGCCGACCACGACGAGCGGCGCATCGGCGGCATCGACGTCAAAGAGCAGGCGTATCGCGACGAGTTCGGCTCCGATGTGTTCGAGACCGAGCACCCCGTCGTCCGTGTCCATCCCGAGACCGGCGAGCGCACGCTACTGCTCGGTCAGTTCGTCAAGCGGATCGTGGGTCTGAGCACCCGCGACTCCAGTGCCCTGTTCGAGCTGCTGCAGCGCCAGGTCACCACGCTCGAGAACACGGTGCGGTGGGATTGGCGACCCGGCGATGTCGCTGTCTGGGACAACCGGGCGACGCAGCACTACGCGGTCGCCGACTATGCCGGGGAGCGCCGCGTCATGCGCCGCATCACGGTCGCCGGCGATGTGCCGATGAGCGTGGACGGGGTGACGTCCACGGTGCGGCGAGGTGACGCGACGGGGTATTCCCCGGCCGCCTGAACCGGGCCTCAGCCGCGGCGCGGGCGAGACAGCCTGGGACGTCGAGACCGAGCATCCTCCTCGTGGTCGTCGACCACCTCGTCGACGAGCCAGAGCGTCTGCGGGCCGGCGAAGCCCTTGAGCGTGGCCTCCCGGGGTTCGGAGAAGACGAACTCGGTCGAGTCGAGCAGAGCCTCACGCAGCTCATCGGAGACCAAGGTCTCGCCACCACCGGCCTGAGCGGCCACCCTCGCCGCCAGGGCGACGTTGCGGCCGAAGAAGTCGCCGTCTCGGGCGACCACCACACCACGGTGCACCCCGATGCGCACGGAGATCGGGGTCGATCGCAGCCGGCCCCGCGCGGAGGCCAGCCCGCGATGGATCTCCCAGCCGGCCCGCAGGGCATCCGCCGGATGGCGGAAGACGACCATGAAGCCGTCGCCCTGACTCTTCACCACGCGTCCGCGACGCCGGGCGATGACGGCCCGTGCCAGCTTGTCGTGCTCGGCGAGCAGACCGACCCAGGCGCGGTCCCCGAGCCGCACGTTGAGCTCGGTCGATCCTTCGATATCGGAGAAGAGGACGGTGACGGTGCCATCGGGCGCGGTGACCTCGGCGATCGCGGCACGGCTCTCGGCCGCCCATCGGGTCAGATCCTCGATCGAGCTGGTGACCAGCGACGTCACACCGTGCTCGCGCACATGGGCCGCCGACTGCGCCACGACCCGCGCGGCCCGGCCCGCGACCCGCAGAGCCTTCGGTGATCGCGGCGCGGTCCGCTGCTGCGTTGCCTCCAGGCGAACCACCTGCGCACGTGAGCGGCGAAGCGCGAGCAGGCACCCACCGAGGGCGGCCGTCAGGAGGACGACGGCCGTCGCCAGCACCATCTCCAGAACGCTCACGGAGGCATCGTCGCACGAGAACCCGCCAGCGCGGGTGCCGATGTCGATACGCGTGCGCCCATCCGATCGTCCCTGTGGACAACCGTCCGCATCTCGTCTCGGACGACTACGGTGCGGCTATGTGCTCCTATGAGGCCGGAGGATCACGGTGCCTGATCCCCTGAGCCGTCTGGCCTATGTGGACGACTCGGGCCATCAAGCCACCGGGCTCGTCGTCTACGGCTGGGTCCATTTCTCGCCCGGCGCATGGTCACGAGTGTTGAGGACCTGGATCGACGTACGCCGGCGGTTGTGGCGAGAGTTCGGCGTCTCGGTGGACCGAGAGCTGCATTCCACGCACTACATCAACGGACGCGGACGGATCAGCACCAGACCCCCACGCCGACACGTGCACGAGGGCGTCGTCTACTGGCGTGATCTGGGACAAGACATCGCCGTGACACTGCTGCGCGAAGTCTCCTCGCTGGAGGGTGTGACCGCGGGTGCCGTCTATCGCCGTTGCGAGCCACACCCACGACAGGGATCGAAGATCCGGGTGTATCGCGAGCTCATCGAACTATGGGAGTGCGAACTCGCCGAACGACGCGAGTACGGCCTCGTTCTCGTCGACGGTGATGGCTCTGACGGCTCCTATCGAGCCGCGCACCGGAGGTTGCAGCTGGACCGTCGCAGGACCATCGAGGACGCCATCATGGTGGACTCGGCCCAGTCACAGCTCGTACAGCTGGCTGACCTGGTCGCCTGGTGCGCCTATGTGTCCGTCGAACGCCATCCGAGCCACGAGTACGCCTGGGAATGGTACGAGCGCTATCTCTCGGCCCGCGACCCCCACCGCGGACCACGGGAGGTCTGAAAACAGCTAGACCCCCTGCTCCACAATGCTGTGGGGGGGTCTGCATGGCAAGTATCGCACCACGCGCCCACTCTCACAAACGGCCTGTCCCCAGTGGTGCACGGACGACCACCATGGCGGCGTTCAGCGGCCGAGGCGCTGGCGTGCGGTGGCGGTACCGGGTCCGACCGGCACGTGCTCGGTGGCGCCGGCGAGCCCGAAGCGAGGCATGCCATTGTAGACGACCTCGAGGCTCGACGTCGGGACCTGATAGGTCTCGTGCCAGACACCGATATCGCCGGTCCCGCTCACCCGGCGCATGAAGTCCCGCCAGGGTCCGAGGTGCGGCGCTCCGGTGTCCGCGGCGAAGCGCTGGAGATGGTCGGGGCTCTCCCAATAGCTCAGCAGCATCGTCGTACGCCCGAACCATTGGTGGTAGCCGAGCAGGCCAGCCTCGGGGTGTCGTTCGAGGTGGATGAGCATGCGCGGCATCGCCACGGCAGTGCGCATCACCGCGGGAAGCTTCCACCACCGATTGGCCCGCATGCCGATGAGGAAGACCGTGACCGTGTCGGTCTGGGGAGCTGCCGTGTAGCGCCCGGGGAATACCTGACTCATGGAGAGAATCACCTTTCGTAACGTCGTTATAAAACGACGTTACGGCTAACCTGTCCCCATGGCAAGACCTGTGCTCCATGATGACGCCTTACGAGGACGACTCCTGGAGGTGACCGCGGAGGTGGTCGACCGAGTCGGACCGGCGGCGCTCTCGCTGAGATCCGTCGCTCGCGAGGCGGACACCTCGACCACCGCGATCTACGCACTGTTCGGCAGTAAGGCACAGCTCCTGGCTGCCCTACTCAATGAATCCTTCGCCTCGTTCGGCGCCGCCCAGGCCGAGGCCGCCGAGGAGGGACTCGCTGCCCTCGGCGTGGCCTATCGTCGGTGGGCCCTCGACCACCCGGCACGTTATCGCCTCATGTTCGGCGGCGCGCTGATGATGAGCGAGGAGTGCACCCCCGATCCGAAGTTGGCTTCCGCCTCGATGGCGCCGCTGCGCGAGGCCGTCGAACGCCTCCAGCGAGAGGGCACCTTCCGCCCGGAGGATCCGGCGACCGTGGCTGCGGTGATCTGGGCCCAGGTCCATGGCATGGTCAGCATCGAACTCGCGGGGGCGCTCCCCCACGAAGCCGATGCCGACGACCTGTACGCCGCCACCCTCGACGCGACCGTCCGCGCCTGGTCCACCTGACGGAGAGAAGCCAGAACCCGTGCAGTGTGGGTCACGAGTTCTCAGCGGCGGCGTTGCCAGAGGGCGATCTGGTGGTGGGCGATCACGGACGGGAGGTTCTGGGACTGTTGGGCCGTCGCCAGCTCGGCCTGCAGCTCGGCCACCCGCTCTTGTAGCGCCGCGACCTGATTCTCCAGCTCGATCACGCGCTTGACGCCCTCAAGCCCGAGGCCCTCGGCGGTGAGCCGCGCGACCTCGCGCAGCTGCTCGACATCGCGCAGCGAGTACCGACGACCGCCACCGGTGGTGCGGCCCGCGGCCACGATCCCGAGCCGGTCGTAGGTGCGCAGGGTCTGCGGATGCAGGCCCGAGAGCTCGGCTGCGACCGAGATGACGAAGACCTTGGCCTCAGGCCCCGGCGGTACGAACTCGTTCATCGCCGATCATCCCTTCACCGCGTCGAACAGCTTCGCACGCGGATCCTCGCTGCCACGGGCCACGCGATAGGACTCGACCGCGGCCCGTTGCTCCTCGCTGAGCTCACGCGGCACCTGGACCTCGATGGTCACCAGCAGGTCACCGCGTTCACCAGACTTCGTGGTGCCACCCTTGCCGCGGGCCCGGAAGGTACGTCCGGTGGGAGTGCCGGCCGGCACCTTGATCTTGACCGGCGGACCGTCCAAGGTCGGCACGCTGATCTGCGCCCCCAAGGCCGCTTCGTCGAAGGCGACCGGGACGGTGATCGTGAGGTCGCTGCCCTTGCGCCCGAACAGCGGGTGCTGCTCGACATGCACGACGAGGAACAGATCGCCATTGGGTGCTCCGGCGTCGCCCTTGCCGCCCTTGCCCTTGAGCTTGATCCGCTGACCGTCCTTGACCCCGGCCGGGACCTTGACCTGGATCGTGCGACTCGACGGGGCCCGTCCGCTGCCGCTGCAGGTCGCGCACGGATGCTCGACGATCAGCCCGCGGCCACGGCACTGCGAACAGGGCTCCGTCATCGCGAAGACGCCGCCGGACGTCCCCGTCTGCATGCCGCTGCCCTGACACTTCGGGCAGACCTTGGGCACCGTGCCCGGCTCGGCACCGGTGCCGTGACACGTCGGGCAGGCCTCGTCGCTCGTGAGCCGCAGCGGCAGGGTGGCTCCGTCGACCGACTGCTGGAACGTGATCGTGGCCTCGGACTCCAGGTCCTCACCGCGGCGCGGCTGCGGCTGGCGACGACGTCCGCCGCGACCTCCGCCGCCCCCGAAGATACCGCCGAGCAGATCGGACAGATCGAAGTCGTTCATCGTGGTGCCGCCACCACCACCGCCCGGGAAACCACCTCCCCCGCCGGGGAATCCGCCCTTGAACTGGCCGAACAACGAGCGCTGCTCGTCGTACTCCTTGCGCTTCTCGGCCGATCCCAGGACGCTGTACGCCTCGGAGACCTCCTTGAAGCGCTCCTCGGCGGCGGTGTCGCCCGGGTGGGAGTCGGGGTGATTGTCGCGCGCCAGCTTGCGGTAGGCCTTCTTGATATCAGCTGCCGAGGCATCCTTCTTGACGCCCAGCGTCTTGTAGTAATCCTTGGTCGCCCAGTCACTGGGGTTGCTCACGACTCACCCCTCCTCTCCATCCGTATCGATTACTGCTCGTCGTTCTCGTCGTCGTCGGCCTCGGCGGGCTGCTCGCCGGCCGGATCGACGACGCCGACGGTGGCCGCACGCACGACCCGGTCACCGACCTTGTAGCCGATGCGCATGACCTGCGCGACGCTCGTGGTGTCCACATCGGCCGATTCGCCGGCATGGAACACCGCCTCGTGCAGGGCCGGGTCGAAGGGCTCGCCCGGGGCACCGAAGGCCTCGAGCTCGTACTTGGCCACGGCGGCCTGCAGCGAGTCCGCGACGGCCTTGAAGCCACCGGTCAGCTCGCCGTGCTCCTCGGCTCGCCCGATATCGTCGAGCACCGTCAACAGCGCGGTGAGGACGTCCTCGCGGCCCTGCTTGCGCATGAGCTCGCGATCACGGTCCACCCGGCGCTTGTAGTTGACGTACTCGGCCTGCAGTCGCTGGAGGTCGAGCGTCCGCTCGGCGAGCTGACGCTCGACCGAGTCGTCCGCCCCGGCGGCCGGGGCCTCCCCCTCAGGAGAGGCCTCCGGCGCGCCCGCCGCCGCGACCTCGGGCTCGTCGACCGAGGGGTCGGACTGTCCGTGGTCGGGCTGTTCGGTCACTTCTGCTCACCCTCGTCTTCGTCGACGATCTCGGCCTCGACGACATCGTCGTCATCGCCCTCGGCGGTCGGGGCGTCGCCCGCGGCCTGCTGCTCGGCGGCAGCGGCGGCGTACATCGCCTCGCCCATCTTGGAGCTGGAGGCGCCGAGCTTGGTCACCGCCGCCGAGATGGCGTCGTTGTCCTCACCCTTCAGCGCCTCCTTGAGCGCCTCCAGGTCGGCATTGACCTCGGTCTTGACGTCGTCGCCGACCTTGTCGCCGTTCTCCTCGAGGAACTTCTCGGTGGAGTGGACGAGGGCCTCGGCCTGGTTGCGGGTCTCGACGGCCTCGCGGCGCTGACGATCCTCCTCGGCGTACTGCTCGGCGTCCTTGACCATCTTGTCGATCTCCTCCTTGGACAGCGCCGAGCCGCCCGTGATGGTCATCGACTGCTCCTTGCCGGTGCCGCGGTCCTTGGCCGACACGTTGACGATGCCGTTGGCATCGATGTCGAAGGTGACCTCGATCTGCGGGACACCGCGTGGCGCCGGGGGCAGCCCGGTGAGCTCGAAGGTGGCCAGCAGCTGGTTGCCGGCGGCCATCTCGCGCTCGCCCTGGTAGACCTGGATCGCCACGGACGGCTGATTGTCGTCGGCCGTGGTGAAGACCTCGCTGCGCTTGGTCGGGATCGTGGTGTTGCGCTCGATGAGCTTGGTCATCACGCCGCCCTTGGTCTCGATACCGAGGCTCAGCGGGGTGACGTCGAGCAGCAGCACGTCCTTGACCTCGCCCTTGAGGACGCCGGCCTGCAGGCTCGCGCCGATGGCGACGACCTCGTCGGGGTTGACGCCCTTGTTGGGCTCCTTGCCGTTGGTCATCTTCTTGACGAGCTCGCTGACGGCGGGCATACGGGTCGAGCCGCCGACGAGCACGACGCTGTCGATGTCGTCGACCTTGATCCCGGCATCGCGGATGACGTTGTTGAAGGGCGCCTTGGTGCGCTCGAGCAGATCGGACGTGATCTTCTCGAACTCCGCCCGGGTCAGCGTCTCGTCGAGGAACAGCGGGTTCTTGTCCGCGTCGACCGTGATGTACGGCAGGTTGATCGAGCTGCTCGACGAGCTCGAGAGCTCGATCTTGGCGCGCTCGGCGGCCTCGCGGATACGCGGCATGGCCATCTTGTCCTTGGACAGGTCGATGCCATTGCTGTTCTTGAACTTGGTGACGATCCAGTCGACGACCGCGTTGTCCCAGTCGTCGCCACCGAGGTGGTTGTCGCCGCTGGTGGCCTTGACCTCGATGACGCCGTCGCCGATCTCCAACAGCGATACGTCGAAGGTGCCGCCGCCGAGGTCGAAGACGAGGATCGTCTGGTCGTCGGCCTTGTCCAGGCCGTAGGCGAGAGCCGCCGCGGTGGGCTCGTTGATGATGCGCGAGACGTTGAGGCCCGCGATCTCACCGGCTTCCTTGGTGGCCTGGCGCTGGTGGTCGTTGAAGTAGGCGGGCACCGTGATGACGGCGTCCGTGACGGGTTCTCCGAGGTAGGCCTCGGCATCCCTCTTGAGCTTCTGCAGCACGAAGGCGCTGATCTGCTGGGCGTTGAAGGTCTTGTCGTCGATCTTCGTCGACCAGTCCGTGCCCATGTGGCGCTTGACCGACCGGATGGTGCGGTCGACATTGGTCACACCCTGACGCTTGGCGACCTCGCCGACCAAGACCTCGCCGTCCTTGGCGAAGGCGACGACCGACGGGGTGGTGCGGGCGCCCTCGGCGTTCGCGATGACGGTGGGTTCGCCACCTTCCAGCACGGCGACGACGGAGTTCGTCGTGCCGAGGTCGATACCGACTGCGCGAGCCATGTGATCTCCTCCTGAATGAGTCGTGGAATGCTTGAAAAACTGTGGGTCAACCGACTTGAGTCTAATCTTATCAACTTTGCTCAAGCGACCGTTGTTCCCCCTGGCGCCCGGGGCTGTGCGTGACTCCGCTCACAGGCCACCACCGCCTCGTGGGGCGGTGACTTACGCACCTCTCAAGACCGCCGAGACGTGCGTAAGCCACCGCTCACGCGAGTGAGACGTGCGTAGGTCACCGCCCACTCGGGTGGGCACAGGCAGGGCGGGGGCTCAGCCGTCCTCGTGATCGCGCAGCTCCAGACCGATCTGCTCGGCATCGAGGCGGTTCAGCTGCTCCTCGATGACCTGGGAGCTGAAGGTGCCCTGCTCGCTCAATCGCAGCAGCTCGGCACGATCGGAGTCGATGAGCGCGAGCCGCATCCGACGGACCTGGGCGATGTCGAAGGCGGGCTCGGCGCTCTCCTGCGCCTCCATCATCCGGCGCAGGCGCTCGATCATCGCATCATCGAGGACGCTGTCGTCGAGTCTCTCCTGTTCGTCCAGCCATGCGCGAGACGTGGTGCGCAGATGCGCTCGGAGCTCATCACGCTCGCGCTCGGTCGCACCGGGATCGCCGCCGCTCAGGCCGAGCCTGCCGACGAGCCACGGCAACGTACCACCCTGGATGATCAGCGTCCCGACGGCTACGACGAAGGCGATGAGGACCAGCAGCGAGCGCTGCGGGGTATCGGCCGGGAGGGTCTGCGCGGCAGCCAGGGTCACCGCACCGCGCATGCCGGCCCAGACGAGCACGACGGCCGCGCGACGACCGAACTGCGCCTCGGTGAAGTAGTCGATATCCGCGAGCTTCTGGTTCAGCACCCATCCCATCCGCTTCGAGCGCGGGTGGTCCGGTGCAGCGGCGACCCGACCCTGGGCCTCGTTGATCCGCTCGCGCAGCTCGGGGAAACGTCGCTGGCGGCGACTCATCCACCAGATCAGCGGGCCGACGAAGCCCGACCGGAGCACCAGGACCAGGGCCACCACGACCGAGGCGTAGACGAGCGCCTGCCAGGGGTTGCCGTGGTGGTCTTGCACGTCGCGCACGATCGCCTCGAGCTCGAGGCCGATCAAGAGGAACACGGCGCTCTCCAGCACGAACTCGAGCGTGCCCCAGACCGCCCGTTCGGTCGCTCGGTCCTGTGCGGTGAGCCGGCGCGGCGTCCCGTGCCCGGCCACCAGGCCGGCGACCACCGCGGCGACGAGCCCCGAGGCGTGCAGATGCTCGGCCGGGAGATAGGCCGCGAAGGGCGCCACGATGGTGATCGCGACACCGGCCGTGGGGTCACCGAGCTTGGCACGCACGGCGAGGTTGAGGTGGCCGACGACGAAGCCGATGACGACAGCGACCGCCACGGCGTAGAGGAAGTCGCCCACGACGCCCCAGAGCGACACGCTGGCTCCCGTCGCGGCGATGGCCGACCGCAACAGGACCAGCGCCGAGGCGTCGTTCAGCATGCTCTCGCCCTCGAGCACGGTCACGATGCGCGGCGAGACTCGGGCCTTGCGGACGATCGAGGTCGCCACCGCATCGGTGGGGCTGACGATGGCGCCGAGGGCGATGCCGGTCGCCAGACCGATACCGGGAATCAGCATCGAGATCACCCAGCCGATGACGACCGAGGAGATCACCACGAGCACCACGGAGAGGCCGGAAATCACCTTGAAGTCGCGGCGGAAGTCCATCGTGGGCACCCGCACCGCCGCCGCGTAGAGCAGTGGCGGGAGCACCACTCCGAGGATCCACTCCGGCTCGATCTCGATATCGGGCACTGCCGGGAGGAGGCTCACACCGATGCCGACCAACACCAGCACCAGGGGGGCCGCGACCCCGACACGTCCGGCGACCGCATGGACGGCCACGATCACCAGCAGCGCGACGACGACGATCAGCGTGAGTTCCACACCCCGACGCTACTCGCACCGCCTCTCTCGCGTCCGCTTTTCGCCACCCCTTGGCGGTGAGCTATCACGCACCCGAGGCCTGAAAGTGCGGGACAGCTCACCGCCCAGGCGAGCCGATCGTGGAAGTGCGGGACAGCTCACCGCCCAGGGGGTCGCGAGGGAGCGGGCCCAGAGCTATTCTTAGAACGTGCATTCCATGAAAGTGCGTACGCTCTGGCCGATCCTCGGCCTGCTCGTGCTCGCACCGATCTCAGCGGAGTACCTGAGCGGCTACCTCGGTCAGCGACTCGCCGATCTCCCGGGCATCGTGGTCAGCCTGGTGATCCTCGCGCCGCTCTACGGCGTGCCCGCACTGCTGATCCGCGAGTTCGCCCGGCGGACGGGTCGCGGCTGGCCGAGCATGATCGCCCTGGCGGCCGCCTTCGGCGTGGTCCAGGCGGCTCTGATCGATCGCTCCCTGTTCGACCCGGGCTACTTCGACGACTCGGACTTCTGGCAGGAACTGCCGACACCGTTCCTCGGCGTCGACATCAGCCAGCTGCTCGTCTTCGTCGTCGGACACGTCATCTGGAGCTTCTGCGCTCCGATCGCCATCGTCGAGTCCGCCAGCCCCCGCACCCGTGACCGTCCGTGGCTGACCTGGTGGGGAGCGGCGCTCGGCATCGTCGCCTACCTGCTGGCAGCCGCCGCCATCGCCACCGAGAGCTCCTATCTCCCGACACCCCTGGAGGCCGGCGCCGTCGCCATCGCGCTGATCGCCTGCGTCGCACTCGCCTGGCTCGCCCCTCGTCCCGGGCGGGAGCGATCCGGGGCTTCTCCGAGTCTCACCGTCACGGCGCTGACGGCACTGGCGCTCCTCGCTGTCTACTCCACCGCGTCAGCACCCGAGCCAGGACCGTGGGCATGGCCGAGTGTCGGCGTCGCCGCGATCGTGCTCCTGCTGATCGCCTGGCTGGCCAGCCGGTGGTCGTCACGGGCCGGATGGGATCAGCGCCATGTGGCCGTCGTCGCCAGCGCGCCGCTCATCGTCTACTCGCTGCAGACCTTCTTCCTGCCGCCGGCGGACGACCCGACTGCCAAGTACGCCACCAATGTCGTCCAGCTGATCGCCGTGATCGCACTCGCGGCATGGGGTATCCGTCGCGCCGAGCGCGGGGTGGCGGCATGAGCATCTGGACCCTGCGCGATCGCCGTCGTGACCTCGGCGCCGAGGACCTCGGGGGCGGTACCGTGCGCGTGACCTGTGACGGCGAGCTCGTCGAGGAGCGCAGCGCCGGAGCCTTCGATGACATCAAGGTCGGGCTCGGCACGGTCGACGAC
The DNA here is from genome assembly GCF_007421815.1 of Aeromicrobium piscarium. GTDB lineage: Bacteria > Actinomycetota > Actinomycetes > Propionibacteriales > Nocardioidaceae > Aeromicrobium > Aeromicrobium piscarium. The sequence continues at coordinate 145,772 of NZ_VLNT01000008.1, forward strand.
GAGATCGAACAGACCGTGCTCGTCGGCTTGAACGCACGTCGCGGCATCCGGCGGGTACGCCTCGTCGAACGCGCCGAGGGCACCCGTCCGGTGCGGACCGACTTCGTCCCGCCGGCGGGCACTCGCGCGCGGCGTCGCTACGACTGGCGTGAGACCCATCCGCGCCTCTTCGCCGCCCGCCATGTCGTGACGACCGGTCTCGGCATGCTCATCGGCCTACTGGGCATCGGTGCCGTCGTGAGCGCTTTCTTCCGTGGTCTTCTGCCGCGTATCGACTGGTCGTGGTTGCCCGATCTGCCCGATATCTCGCCGCCGGACTGGCTGCGCTACGTCGATCCGGTCTACTGGGTCTCGCGGCTGCTGCCGGACTGGGACTGGTTCGGCTGGCTGCCCGACCTGGATCTGTCCTGGTTGCAGTACGTCATGCCCTTCGTCGTCGCGGTGGTCGTCGGCCTGAGCGAGCTGGAGCGACGACGGAAGCGCAAGGACCGCGAGCGAGAGGACGAGGATGGCCCGTCGAGCTGACCCCGCCCTGCATGCACGACGGCGCGAGCAGATCGTCGCCGGCGCGGCACACGCCTTCGCCGAGAAGGGCTACGACGGGGCGACGGTCAAGGACATCTGCCGGGCCAGCGGACTCGGGTCCGGCACGATCTTCCACTACTTCGCCGACAAGCGCGCGATCCTCCACGGCATGCTGGAGATCGACCGCGACCAGACCATCGCCGACCTCCGGGCCATCGAGGACGACGATGCCCTGGCCGCCTTCTGGCGGGTGATCGACCGCGTCACCGGGGACCTGCGCGATCCTTTCGCCGGCCCGTTGGCGGTCGCTCTGCTCGGCCAGCTCTTGGTGGACCCCGTCGTCGGGCAGCTGCTCGGCGCCATCGACACCGTGGCGCATACCCTGCTGTCCGATCTGATCGCACGCCTACAGGCCGAGGGTCGCGCCGACCCGGACTGGGCGCCCGCCCACGCGGCCACGTGGGTGCAGTCGATCAGCGACAGTCTCTACCTGCGCTGCGGTGACGACGGGTTCGACGCGGACGCGGAGCTCGATCGACTGCGGATCGTCCTGGCACGCGCACTCGCCCTCTCCGACACCGGGAGCTGAACGCCGGAAGCCGGCTGGTGCCGCCCTGTGAGAGGCTACGGCGATGACGACCCTCTACTCCGCCACGATGTCCCTCGACGGCTTCATCGCGGGACCTGACTGCGACATGGGATGGCTGACCCCCTATCTCGGTGAGGACCTGAGCCCGGACGCCGACACGCTCGTGACCGAGGTCGGCTGCCTGCTGGTGGGCGGCCGGACACATCGAGGCGATGACCCGAATGCCGGCACGGACAGCGAAGGCGCGTTCGGCGGATCCTACGGCGGTCCCGCCGTCGTGCTGAGCCGAACTCTCGTCGATCCCGAGCCCGGCGTCGACCTCGTCACCGATGACGTGCGGACTGCCGTCGAACGGGCGACGGAGCTCGCCTCGGGTCGCTATGTGAACATCCTCGGCGCGGAGGCGGCGCGTAGCTGCCACGAGGCCGGCCTGCTCGACGAGATCCTCGTCTTCATCGCGCCGGTCCTCCTCGGCGACGGCACCCGGCTCTTCGAGCATCCCGGCGGGCAGGAGGTGCGTCTCGAGCGCAAGCCGGGCGCCGCGGCGCACTGGTACCGCGTGCTGCGCTGAACCCGCCATCGCGGGCGTGAGCTGGGCGGTGAGACAGCGTCCGTTCCCTAACGCCGAACGGACGCTGTCGCACCGCCCACTCCCGAGAACGGACGCCTACTCACCGATCGTCACCTCGAGACCGTCAGACGAGGCCGATGATGATCATCCAGTGCCAGCGTGCCCAGGGAAGACGGTCCATGCGGGCCGGCACCGTGGTCTCGATGCGCCCGAGTTCGACATCAGAACGAGCCATGACCTCCGGTCTACGCCTGTCCGGTCAGCTGCGCATGCCGAGACGTCGAGTCAGGTCCAGTCCGTCGAGCGCAGCACCCGCAGCACGTCATAGGCCTGATGTTGCTGACCCGACGTCAGCCCGTCGACGCCGAAGTCGATGGCGACGAGCGCCTCGGTGGCGTCGCGGAGCACAGCGCGCCCCTCCGGCGTCAAGGCGGCGAGCACCCGCCGGCGGTCGCTCTCGTCGACGGCCCGCGTCACGAGACCTTGTGCCACCAGCCGATCGATGGCATTGGTCACCGAGGTCGGATGCACCATGAGCCGTTCGCCGATCTTGCTCAGCGGCAGCGAGCCTGCTCGGCTGAAGGAGAGGAGCCGGAGCACCTCGTAGCGCGCGAAGGTGATGCCGAGCGGCTTCAGGACGGCCTCGAGCCGCGCGAGCACCAGCTGCTGGGCCCGCATGAGCGAGGTGACCAGGCGCATGGCCGTCGCATCGCCGACATGCTCCTCCCAGAGCTCACCGGCTCGCTCGATCGGGTCGAACTCCAGCGGCGCCATGCGCAGAAGCCTAACCGACCTGCCCACTGACTTTCATTTAGTAGGAAGTCCGACTATTTTATGACCTAGGAACTAGCCAGCGAGGTCAGCATGCACGTCCCCACCCATCCGGTTCGCTTCGTCACCGCCTCGGCCCTGTTCGACGGGCACGACGCGAGCATCAACATCATGCGCCGCATCCTGCAGAGCCAGGGCGCCGAAGTGATCCACCTCGGGCACAACCGCTCGGTCGCCGAGATCGTCGACGCGGCGGTCGAGGAGGACGTACAGGGCGTGGCCGTCAGCTCGTATCAGGGCGGACATGTCGAGTTCTTCGAGTATCTCGTGGAATCGCTGGCCGAACGAGGCGCGAGCGATGTGAGGGTCTACGGCGGGGGCGGGGGCGTCATCGTGCCCGAGGAGATCACCCGGCTGCGAGACGCCGGCGTGCACATCTTCTCCCCCGAGGACGGTCAGCGGCTCGGCCTCGCCGGCATGATCAACGAGCTCATCGCCGAATGCGATGTCGACCTGTGGGACCGTCACCGACCGGACCCCGCCGCCGTCATGGCGGGCGAACGGTCCGCCGTCGCGCGGGCCGTCTCCGGTGCCGAGGCCGGTCACCTCGAGGGCGACCTCGGCACCCGACTGCGGACCGCCGCGGCCGCCTCCTCGGCACCCGTCCTGGGCATCACGGGCACCGGCGGGTCCGGCAAGAGCTCGCTCACCGACGAGCTGGTCCGCCGGTTCCGCGTCGACCAGCAGGACAAGCTGCGGATCGGCGTCATCGCGGTCGACCCGACGCGGCGCAAGGGCGGCGGCGCTCTGCTGGGCGATCGCATCCGGATGAACGCGCTCGACGGTGACCGCGTCTACTTCCGCTCGCTCGCCACCCGCGGGGCACACGAGATCCCCGAAGGACTCGCCGACGCGATCGCGGTGCTGAAGGCCGCCGGGAACGACCTGGTCATCGTCGAGACTCCCGGTATCGGTCAAGGTGATGCGGGCATCCTGCCCTTCGTCGACCACTCGCTGTACGTCATGACTCCGGAGTTCGGCGCCGCCTCGCAGCTGGAGAAGATCGACATGCTCGACTTCGCCGATGTGGTCGCGATCAACAAGTTCGAGCGCCGTGGCGCCAAGGATGCGCTGCGCGACGTCGGCCGTCAGCTCGTGCGCAACCGCGAGGCCTTCGGGTCCAGGCCTGAGGACATGCCGGTGTTCGGCACGTCGGCGGCGACATTCAACGACGACGGCGTCACCGCGCTCTATCAGGCCGTGCGCGATCTCGTCGGCATCGAGCCTGGGGTACTGCCCCCCGTCTCGGTGCGTCATTCCGGCGACGAGGACCACGTCATGCCGCCCGACCGCGTGCGGTACCTGGCCGAGATCGCCGAGACCGTGCGCGGCTACCACGCGCGGACCACGGAGCTCGCCCGGCAGGCCGCCCGCGCCCAGCGCTTCCGCGAGGTCGCCGACGAGCTGGGTGAGACCTCGGTCGCCGCCGCAGCCGATCGCGCGGAGACCGAGCTCCCGGTCGAGGTCCGGGACCAGATCGCCACGTGGCCCACCGTCGTCGAGTCGTACTCCGGCGACGAGCAGGTCGTGGTGGTCCGGGACAAGGAGATCCATACCCAGCTCACCCGTGAGTCGCTGTCGGGTTCGAGCATCCCGCGGGTCGCCCTGCCCCGGTTCACCGACCACGGCGAGCTCGTGCGGTTCTGGCGGAACGAGAACCTGCCCGGCTTCTTCCCCTTCACCGCCGGCGTGTTCAAGTTCAAGCGCGACAACGAGGACCCGGCCCGCATGTTCGCCGGCGAAGGCGATCCGTTCCGCACCAACCGGCGCTTCAAGCTGTTGAGCGAGGGCCAGCCCGCTACCCGCCTGTCGACCGCCTTCGACTCGGTCACCTTGTACGGCCGGGATCCCGATCTGCGCCCGGACATCTACGGCAAGGTGGGCACCTCCGGCGTCTCGGTGGCCACCCTCGAGGACATGAAGGTGCTCTACGACGGCTTCGATCTGACGGCACCGACCACCAGCGTCTCGATGACCATCAACGGCCCCGCTCCCACGGTCCTCGCGTTCTTCCTCAACACCGTCATCGACCAGCAGATCGACGCCTTCCGCGAGCGCGAAGGCCGTGATCCCGACAGTGCCGAGCGCGAGGAGCTGCGCCGGGGTGCGTTGCAGACCGTCCGCGGCACCGTGCAGGCCGACATCCTCAAGGAGGACCAGGGCCAGAACACCTGCCTGTTCTCCACGGAGTTCAGCCTCAAGATGATGGGCGACATCCAGCAGTGGTTCATCGACGAGGGAGTGCGGAACTTCTACTCGGTGTCGATCTCCGGCTATCACATCGCCGAGGCCGGAGCGAACCCCATCAGCCAGCTCGCGTTCACCCTCGCCAACGGCTTCACCTATGTCGAGTCCTATCTCGCGCGGGGTATGGACATCGACGACTTCGCCCCCAATCTGTCGTTCTTCTTCAGCAACGGCATGGATCCCGAGTACTCGGTGCTCGGACGCGTCGCCCGGCGCATCTGGGCGGTGACGATGCGCGACAAGTACGGTGCCGCCGAGCGCAGCCAGAAGCTCAAGTACCACGTGCAGACCTCGGGCCGCTCGCTGCACGCGCAGGAGATGCACTTCAACGACATTCGCACCACGCTCCAGGCGCTCACCGCGATCTACGACAACGCCAACAGCCTGCACACCAATGCCTACGACGAGGCCGTCACGACCCCGAGTGCCGAATCGGTGCGCCGCGCCCTGGCGATCCAGCTCATCATCAACCGCGAGTGGGGGCTCGCGGTGAACGAGAATCCGCTGCAGGGCTCGTTCATCATCGACGAGCTCACCGACCTGGTCGAGGAGGCCGTGCTGCGCGAGTTCGATGCCATCAGCGAACGCGGTGGCGTGCTGGGAGCGATGGAGACGGGTTACCAGCGCGGCCGCATCCAGGACGAGTCGATGCTGTACGAGCAGCGCAAGCACGACGGCAGTCTTCCGATCATCGGCGTCAACACCTTCCGTCCCCAGTCCAGCGGTGAGGAACCGCCCACCGTGGAGCTCGCCCGTGCAACCGAGGAGGAGAAGCAGTCGCAGCTCGAACGTCTCGACGACTTCCAACGGACGCATCGCACCGAAGCCGAGGCGGCGCTGGCGCGGCTGAAGGATGCTGCCACCGGAGGCGAGAACGTCTTCGCGGTGTTGATGGACGCGGCACGAGTGTGCTCGCTGCAGCAGATCACCGATGCCTTCTTCGAGGTCGGTGGGCAGTACCGGCGCAACGCCTGACCCGTCTTTCTCACCGAGCGGAGCGGCCACGAGTGCGGTACGAAGGTGCGGAGGGTGAGAGCGGATCCACCCGTTGAAGGGAGCACCGCATGAAGACCATGATCTGGGTGGCGATCGCGATCGTCGCCGTCCTCGCCGTCGTCGCGATCGTCGCCTTCGTGCTGCGCAACAGCAGCCAGGCGAAGCAGCGCCGTGAAGAGGAGCAGCGTGAGCACCGCCGCATCCAGGCGGCCGACTTGCGCGAGAACGCGCGCGAGGGGCACGTCGAGGCGCACCGGGCGGAGGCGGAGGCCACCACGGCTCAGGCCGATGCCGAGCAGGCCCAGTTGGAGGCCGATCGCCTCGCCGCGCAGGCCGAGACCCTCGAGGCGGAGGCGTCGTCGACGCGCACGGCCGCCGACGACCAGTTGCGGCAGGCCGACGAGCTCGACCCCGACGGCCCGGTGGGCCCCGACCATGAGACTCAGAGGGCGCAGGATCCGGGCGTGGGCGACCCGCGGCATGCTCGCCGCGACACCCCGCCCCCTGCCTAGAGACCGCATGGACGCGGGTGGGTGAGTCCATCGTGACCACCCACCCGTCGCCTCGCCCCAGCGGGCCGCACGAGGACACCGCGAGCTCGGGTTTCACCTCTGGGTGGCGCATGAGCCGGTAGGGTCTTGCCGTGCCTTCCGCCACCTATGAGCAGATCTCTCTCCTGCCGCTGACCGCCGAGCACGTGGTCGGCCCCGAGCATCTCGATGTCAACGGCCATATGAACATCGGCCACTACTTCGCCTTCGGCGGACACGCGATGTGGGATCGCAACCGCCAGGACCTCGGGATGCCCGACTCCTACATCGCCGAGCGCGGACTCAGCACGTTCACTGCCGAGCAGCATCTGCGCTATCTGGCCGAGGCGGTCGAGGGCGACGAGATCGGCGTGCACGCGGTCGCCGTCGACGCCGGTGCCAAGGCCATCCACATGGCCGCTCTCATCACCAACCGAACACGCGGCCAGCTCGCCTGCGTCATGGAGAGCATCGCCGTCCACGTCGATTTCGGCACCCGGCGTCCCGTGCCCTTCCCCGACGATGTCGCCGCCCTGATAGCGGCGGCGATCGAAGGCGACTGTGTCGACATCGAGCTGCCGCTGAGCGGCGCGATCGCCATCCGCCGCTGAGCCGTCTAGCACAGATCCGGGACCGGCGGGCCACCTGACCACAGGGTGAGCAGCGCTCCGGCGAGGAGTCGAGCGGAGCACTGTTGCAGGCATGGCAACGACCGCTCCCCTCAACGGCGCCGTCCCCGCGAGCATCTCCGCCCTCCTCGGCTACGAAGGGGGTGTGGGGTCGTGACCGTGACCCGCACCGACCCCGCCTTGCAGACCGCCCTGCGGCGCGCCATGGCGAACATGACGACCGGCCTGTGCGTCGTGACGACCTCCTCGGGCGGAGGTCGCCCGCACGGCACGACGCTGAGCGGAGTGATGTCGCTGTCCATGGACCCACCGATGGTGCTGCTGTCCTTGTCGCGCACCTCGAGCCTGCTGGCCCGGTTGAGTCGGGGCGGGCAGTTCGGGGTCAATGTGCTGGCAGCCCATCACGATCAGATCGCACTGCGTTTCAGCAAGGACGTCCACGATCGGTTCGCCGATATCGCATGGGAGGACGCCGGAGCCCCGCGACTGCACGATGTCCACGCCTGGGTACTCGCGGACGTGGCGAGTCTCGTGCCCGCGGGCGACCACACGCTGGTGCTCGGCGATGTCGTGGAGGCCGAGGCCGCCGGCGGTCGGCCGCTCGCCTACTGGCAACGGACCTTCGGCACCCACCAGGCCTTCTGAGACCCTCCGGGTCCAGCTTTTGCCGGGTTGTGGCCCTCGGGAGGCTCCCCGAAGGGCCACAACCCGGCGAAAGTCGGGCGGCAGCCGGGCTCAGCTCACGCAGGCAGGTGACGGGCGAGGAACTCGCGCGTCCGGGCCTCCCGGGGCGCGGTGAAGATCTGCTCGGGTGTGCCCTCCTCGACGATGCGGCCATCGGCCAGGAAGACGATCCGGTCGGCCGACTCACGCGCGAAGGACATCTCGTGCGTCGCCATGACGATGGTGTGCCCGTCGGCGGCGAGGTCCTTCACGACATCGAGCACGTCGCCCACGAGCATCGGATCGAGCGCGGCGGTGACCTCGTCCAACAACAGCAGCTTCGGCTGCATCGCGACCGCGCGGATCAGCGCGACCCGCTGCTGCTGACCGCCCGACAGCGCATCGGGATAGGCCTTCGCCTTGCCGTCCAGGCCGATGCGGTCCAGCAACTCGTGCGCGCGTCGCTCGGCTTCCACCCGCTTCTGGCCCAGGACACGGCGTGGCCCGAGGGTCACATTGTCGAGCACCGACAGATGCGGGAAGAGGTTGTAGGACTGGAAGACGATGCCGATCGAGCGCCGGATCTCGTCGGGATCGATCGAGGGATCGGTGATCTCCCGGTCCTCCAGCCAGATATCGCCGTCATCGGTGATCTCCAGCAGGTCCAGGCACCGCAACAGCGTCGACTTGCCCGATCCCGAGGCCCCGATGAGGCACACGACCTCGCCGCGCGCGACGGACAGGTCGATCCCGTCGAGCACGACGTGCTCACCGTAGGCCTTGGTCACGTCCTGGATGCGCAGCATGTCAGATCCCGTTCTCGCGACGCAGCGATCGGATGGTCAGCCAGTCGGTGAACCGCGCGAGCGGGATCGTCACGACGATGAAGAAGACCGCCGCGACGCACAGCGACGTGAAGTTGAAGGTCGATGCCGAGTACACCTGAGCCGCGCGCAACGCCTCGACCAGTCCGATCGTCGACAGCAGCGCCGTGTCCTTCTGCAAGGAGACGAAGTCGTTGATGAGGGGAGGCGACACCCGGCGTACTGCCTGCGGCAGCACGATGTGCCGCAGCGTCTGGCGATAGCTCATACCGAGCGCCCGGCCACTGGCCCATTGCGTCGGGTGGATCGACAGCAGGCCGGCCCGCAACACCTCGGCCACGTACGCCCCGTAGCTCAGGGTCAGGGCGATGACGCCGAGCCAGAACAGGCTGGTCGGCATGCCGTTGAGATTCAGCGCCGGGACGCCGAAGCCGACCAGCAGCACGATCAACAGCGTCGGGATGCCGCGGAAGATGTCCGTGTAGAGCGCCGCGATGATCTTCAGCGGCATGAGCGCCGGCGAGGGGATGATCCGGATGACGGCCACCAACAGCGCGACGGCGAGCACGAGAAGCTCGATCGTCAGGAAGAGCCGGATGTTGAGCCAGAAGGCGTCCAGGATCTTGGGGAACGACTCTTTGGCGTGCCCCCAGTCGAAGTAGGTGACGCGCACCCGCTCCCACCCCGGGGCGTTGACCACGACCAGCGCCAACAGGCCGAGCACCACGATCGTCGACACCGCGGCGATCGTCGCCCTCCGGCGCGACTGGCGCGTGCGGTAGGCATTGCGTTCGAGCTGGCGGGCGCTGAGGACGCGGTCCGCCCCGGGTGGGGGCGAGGTCACTGCAGTTCAGGGACGTCGGCGGATTCCGAGAGCCACTGCGTCTCGATGTCGTCGAGCGTGCCGTTGTCCTTGAGCTCGGAGACGGCCGCGTCGAGGCACGGCTTCAGCTCGCTGTCCTTCTCCATCAGCAGGCCGAACTCCTCGGAGTCGCCGGTCTCGGGCTGGAACTGGCCGGCGATGGTCGAGCCCTCGATCTCCGCGGCGGTCAGGTAGAAGGCGCTCGGCAGGTCGGCCACGATGGCGTCGACCTGACCATTCTCGAGAGCCTGCGCCGCCTTGACGGTGTCGTCGTAGACGAGCGGGGCGGTGGACGGATCGATCTGGTCGATCGCGGTGAGCGAGGTGGTGCCGATCTGGGCGCCGAGCCGGGCGTCGGCGAACTCCTCGAGGCTGGTGGCACCGGCGAAGTCGGAGTCCTCGAGCGTGAGGATCGCCTGGGCGGCGGAATAGTAGGGCTCGGAGAAGTCGACGGCCTGCTCGCGGTCCTCGCTGATCGAGATCTGGTTGATGTCGAAGTCGAAGTCCTTGGCGCCGGGCTGGTACGAGGAGTTGAAGGGGACGACGATCCACTCGACGTCCTCGGCCGCGAAGCCGAGCTCCTCGGCGACCGCATAGGCCACCGCGGACTCGTATCCCTCGCCGTTGCTCGGGTCGTTGTCGGCGAACCACGGCTCGAAGGCGGGATCGTCGGTGGCGATGGTCAGGGTGCCGTCGTTCTTGACGGGCAGGCTGTCGACCGAGCACTCGCCCTCTCCGGGCGTGGCTGAGGCGGAGTCGTTGTCGTTGTCGTCGGCGGGCGAGCAGGCAGAGGCGAGCACGAGCACGAGCACGCCCGCGGCAGCCGACAGACCGAGGATTCGGGGGGAACGCATGGGCAATATTCTAGGGAAGACGTGCCTGTCGCCGACGCGTGGCCACATCAGCTCGGAGAACTGGCCCGAACGGACTAGCCGTGCGCGGGCCGGCGGTACACCATCAACCCCACCCTCGCGGCAGAGGTAGACCGTCAACCCCACCACGCCCCGATACGGTTGACCAGCTACCGCCACGACGCGGGTGGGGTTGATGGTCTACCGCCACCACGTGCGGCTCAGGGGCGGCGGGGGAACTGCGAGAAGTCCGGCGTGCGCTTCTCCTTGTAGGCGTCACGACCCTCCTGCGCCTCCGGCTGGCCGTAGAACAGCAGATTCGCGTCATGCGCGAGCTGCTGGATGCCGGCGTAGCCGTCCTCGGAAGCGTGGAAGCTCATCTTGGACAGTCGGATGGCCCACGGCGAGCGCTGCAGCATCTCGCGGCACCACTCCACGGCCGTCGCCTCGAGCTCGGCGAGGGGCACGACCGTGTTGATCAGCCCCATCTCGAGGGCCTCCTGTGCGTCGTACTGACGGCACAGGAACCAGATCTCCTTGGCCTTCTTCGGTCCGACGAGGTCGGAGAGGACGCTCGCGCCGTAGCCGCCGTCGAAGGAGCCGACCTTGGGACCCACCTGACCGAAGCGGGCGTTGTCGGCCGCGATGGTCAGATCGCAGACGAGGTGCAGCACGTGCCCGCCGCCGATCGCCCAGCCGGCGACCGCCGCCACGATCGGCTTGGGGGTGCGGCGCATCTGCACGTGCAGGTCGGTGACGTCGAAGCGGCCGGTCGCCCCCTCATCGGTCTTGTAGCCGGAGTCTCCGCGCACCCGCTGGTCGCCGCCGGAGCAGAAGGCCTTGTCGCCCTCGCCGGTGAGGATGATGGCGCCGATCGTCTCGTCCTCGCGCGCGACATTCAGCGCGTGGGAGATCTGCCGGATGGTCTGCGGCCGGAACGCATTGTGCACCTCGGGACGGCAGATCGTGATCTTGGCGATGCCGTCGCTCGTGGTCTCGTAGCGGATATCGGAGTAGTCCCCCGAGACGTTCCAGGTGGTCGCAGCACTCATGCCGCTCAGACTAGTCCGACCGGACACCCTCGACGCCGCGGGGCGCGGCCATCGCCCCGGCCGAGCGGCCCACCAGTCGCTCGAGCGGTCCCCGTCCCCAGAGGAGTGCCCACACGGTGGTGGCAACGAGCAGTCCGAGCGTGCTCCACCCCCACGTCGCATTGCTGTTGACGAATCCCATGGGCCCGCCACCGACCACGAGGATGATGACGATGTGCGCCGCATACGCGGTCAGTGGCATCGATCCGAGCGCGGCCAGCGGGATCAGCAGCCAGCGTCCGGGGCGGGCGAGCAGCAGGCACCCACCCAACGCCGCGAGCGCGAAGCCGCCCGAGCCGGCGATCTCCGGTATGCCTCCCGAATGAGGTTGCACCGAGATCGTGGACCAGAGGAGCGACTTCCACGGATCGGAGTCGCGCAGCTGCTCCCAGTACGAGAGCTCCTCCCACATCTCCTCGTCGACCGAGGACGAGCCGGTCTCCTCGGGATAGCAGCCGACCCACTCCTCCTCCACGTCGCAGACATAACCGTCGAGATCGACCTCGTCCGCGGGAACGCCCCAGGTCCCGTCTTCCAAGGAGGCGAAGCTCGAGGATGATGACCACGCGGAGTCTCCGGGCTCCCCGTCGACGATGTGCTCGGCGGCGGCCCCGAGTCCGTATCCGAGCGCGGCGAGGACCACACCAGCCAGGAGGCTGACCACCGCGATGCGCATCCGGTCGACCCCCAGCCGCCCCAGGCCAAGGCCGACGAGCACGAAGACGAGCCAGACGGTGATCGGGTAGACGCCCGACACGACGAGGTCGGTTCCCGGGCCGGTGGCGTAGAGCGACAGGAGCTGGATGGCGGCGAGGACGGGCGGACCGAGGAGCGCGAGTCCGGCTGCGGCGAGGAACAGCCGCCGTGGCGACCAGCGCAGCACCGGGATGGCCGCCACATAGAGCACGCCGTAGAACGTGAGGATGACGGCGACGCCGGTCCCGAGCAGCTCCAGGGCCACGCCGATGGCGAAGATCGCGGCACCGCGGCCGATGAGCCGTAGACGGACCCCGGGGAGCTCCTCGGGTGCGGGCGGGACCGTGCGACCGGTGACGAGTGCGATCGAGACCCCGGCGAGCACGGCGAAGAGAATCGCTGAGCGGCCGTGCACCACACCCGCCCACGTCTGAGGGTCGGACCACATCAGATCGGGGGTGCTGCCCATATGGGCCCCGATCATGCCGATCACGGCCAGCCCGCGGGCGATATCGAGTCCCATGACGCGGGGCGGACGGCCGAAGGAGACGAGCCGACCGACGAGGCGAGAACGCTGGGACGAGGCGATGGTCACCGCAGAAGGGTAGTGGATGACGCGACCGTCGAGATCGGCACGTTCGCCGCCATCGGCGACGATCTCCTCAACCGAGTAACGGCATCGCCATCCACACTGCGACCGCGCCGAGAACCGAGGCGAACAGGTAGTTCAGTCGTCGGGCGGCGCGCGGACTCCGAAACAGCGCTGCCAACCCGCGCCCGGCCATCGCCCAGACGACGAACGCGACGAGATTGTTCACAGTGAAGATGGTCGTGATGACCAAGGCCGTCGCCACATCGCCGCCGGGCGGCGACCACAGGAACCGGGTGAACATCACCACGACGATGTAGTACGCCTTCGGGTTGAGAAGCAGTACCGCCGCTCCTGTCCAGAAGCCGGGGCGCGGCGCGGCGAGAGACCCAGCTCGCGACGCCGCCGGGGACCGCGCGGCGAGGAGGAAGGTCCAGGACAGCCACGCCACGTACATGCTGCCGAGGAGGGCGAGCACGTCCACGACGATCGGATGTCGCACGACCGCGACGCCCATGCCGACACCGATCAGCGCGGTCACCAGGAAGGTCGCGACGTGATATCCGGCGAGCGCCCGAAGCGCGGCCCTCACACCTCGCATGGCTCCGATGGCGGCGAAGATCGCATTGCCCGGGCCGGGGCTGTATGCCAAGGGGAAGAGGAAGAGCACCAGCGCGGTGACATCGTCCGCACTCATGTCGACTCGCTCGTCGTCCGTGATGCCATAGGCGTGAGTCTTCGTGAAAGCCACCGCCGAAGCTGGCGGGATTCAGACCTCGTGACGCCTCCGAGTCGTCCGCTGGGCCACGCATTCTAGGCTGGAGCCATGCGTGACGACCTCGGAGCCGAGCTGATCACCCGCCGACCTGTGCGCCGTGTGGTCAGTCTGGTTCCGTCGCTCACCGAGGCCATGGCTGTGACCGAACCGGACGCGGTGGTCGGCGCGACGGACTGGTGCACGCACCCAGCCGGACTGGACGTCACGCGAGTCCGCGGCACCAAGAACCCCAACCTGGACCTGATCTCCTCGCTGCGTCCCGATCTCGTCGTCGCCAATCAGGAGGAGAACCGCGAGCTCGATGTCCAACGCCTGCGCGCCGAGGGGATCCCGGTCTGGGTCACGCACATCGAGACCCTCGACGAGGCCTTCTCCTCGATGCGTCGGCTGTTCACCGACGGGCTGTCCTGGGGTGTGCCCGACTGGCTCACGACGGCCGAGGAAGCGTGGGCCACGCCGGCGTCCGCGCCGCGAGGGAGAGCTGCCGTCGCCGTGTGGCGCGATCCGTGGATGGTGGTCGGATCATCCACATTCACCGGCGATGTCATGCAGCGACTCGGCCTGGAGAATGTCTTCGAGAAGCACGAGGACCGCTACCCACACGTCGAGTTGAGCGAGATCGACCGCGACGACATCGACCTCGTGCTGCTGCCCGACGAGCCCTATGTCTTCACCGCCGACGACGGCCCCGAGGCCTTCTCGAACGTGCGTACGGTGCTGTGCTCGGGCCGGTCCCTCACCTGGTACGGCCCCAGCCTGCTTACCGCTCGCGAGGAACTCGAGTCCCTCCTGAACTGACGAACCCGTCGAGTGGGGACGTTTGGACGGTGATTTCGCAAGGAATCACCGTCCAAACGTTCCACCTATTCGCTGCGCTCGTGGGAGGTGCCCATACTCAACGGGTGAGAGACCAGGTTCGCGATCAGAAGTTGATCATATGGCCGACGAGACCGTGGAAGGACTCCTGCAGGGCCTCGCTGAGTGTCGGGTGCGTGTGCACGTTGCGGGCCAGCTCGAGGGCGCCCAGGTCCCACTTCTGCGCGAGCGTGAGCTCGGGCAGAAGCTCGGAGACGTCGGGCCCGATGAGGTGGCCACCGAGCAGCTCGTAGTGCTCCTTGTCGGCGATCAGCTTGACGAAACCGGTGGCGTCGCCGAGCCCGTGCGCCTTGCCATTGGCCGTGAAGGGGAACTTGGCGACGACGATGTCGTGGCCCTCCTCCTTGGCCTGCTCCTCGGTGAGGCCGAAGGAGGCGACCTGCGGCGTGGTGAAGGTGGCGCGCGGCATCATCCGGTAGTCGCCGAGCTCCATCGTCTCGGCCTCGCCGATCGTCTCGGCTGCCACAACCCCCTGCGCTTCCGCGACGTGGGCCAGCATGAGCTTGGAGGTGACGTCGCCGATCGCGTAGATGTGCGGCACATTGGTGCGCATCCGCTCGTCGATCGCGATGGCGCCGCGGTCGGTGAGCTCGACGCCGGCGGCGTCGAGGCCGACACCCTCGACATTGGGCTGGAAGCCGATCGAGACCAGGACACGGTCGACCGTGATGGTCTCCTCGCCCTTCTTGCCCGAGTAGCGGACCGTCACGTCGTCGCCGTTGTCGGTGACCTCCTCGACCTTGGTGGAGGCGAGGATCGGGATGCCGAGCTTCTTGTAGGCCTTGGTGATCTCCTTGGAGACCTCGGGATCCTCGTTGGGCAGCGCGCGATCGAGGAACTCGATGATGGTGACGTCGACACCGTAGGCGCGCAGCACGTAGGCGAACTCCATGCCGATCGCCCCAGCACCGACGATCGCGATGGATCCGGGGAGATCCTCGCGCATGATCTGCTCTTCGTAGGTGAGCACGTTGTCGGACTTCTCGACACCGGGGAGCATCCGCACGCGCGAGCCGGTGGCGACGATCGCGTTGTCGAACTCGATGGTCTCGGTGCCGCCGTCGTTGAGGGCGACCTCGATCGAGTTGGGGCCGGTGAACGTGCCGCGACCGTCGAACTCGGTGATCTTGTTCTTCTTCATCAGGAAGTGCACGCCCTTGACGCGCCCCTCCGCGACCTCGCGGCTGCGGCTGAAGGCCTTGCCGAAGTCGAAGGAGACGTCGCCGCTGATGCCGAAGACATCGGCCTCATGGTTGACGATATTGGCGAGCTCGGCGTTGCGAAGGAGCGCCTTGGACGGGATGCAGCCGACATTGAGGCACACGCCGCCCCAGTACTTGCTCTCGATGATCGCGACGGACTTGCCGAGCTGGGCGGCGCGGATCGCGGCCACGTAGCCGCCGGGGCCGGCACCGAGCACCACGACGTCAAAGCGGTTGGACATGGACTCCCCTTCGAAGATTCGGTCGCCCTCCAACCTAGCAAGCGCCGCGGTGTCGCGACGCCCCGGTAGCCCGGCGAAACAGTGTGCGCGAGGACCCTTTCAGTCGACCGTCGCGGACGAGGCGACAGGCGTGCTGGGACGCACCATCCACCGCTCGGGATCGGGCAGCGCGCCGAACCCGTGCTGGGCGTACAGCCCCTGCGCATCGGCGGTGGCGAGCAGGACCCGGCGCAACCGCAGCGGTTCGAGCACGGCCAGCACCTCGGCGACGAGCCGTTGACCCAGACCCGCTCCACGCCGGTCGGGATCGACGAACACATCGGCGAGCCAGGCGAAGGTCGCGCCATCGGTGACCACACGACAGAACGCGGCCTGCTCACCGGTACCGACCTCATAGAGACCGAAGAGCCGGGACCCGTCGAAGGCCGCGTCGGTGACGGCACGGTCACGCCCCTTGGCCCAGTAGGAGAGCTCGGTCAGCCAGCCGTGCACACGGGCACGATCGACACGACCGGGGTCGGCCGAGAACTCATAGTCGGACACCGTCTTCCTCCTCCTCGGGAGATGGTCGCTTCACTGTCCGCGACGATAACGGCTCGGGCCGACAGTCTCGTGGGCCGAGCGGGACGGTGAGACATGTCGGCGATTTCTAGTAGGGTCACGTCCGCTATGACTGATGTGCCTTCCGAAGACCCGCGGCCCGAGTCCGCGCCGGTCTCACAGCCCTCCCAGAGTTCCGCTGTGCTGAGTCCCGAGAGCGCGGCGAGCCTGGCCACGCTGATGCCGTGGCTGCGATCCCCCGCCGGCCTCACCCGTCTCGGTCTCGTGACCGCCGCGGTCCTCGTCGCGGCCATCGTCTCGGGAGTCCTCTACACGGTCGCGCTCGTCGCCCCGGCCGGCGACCTCGCCTCGGCCGGCACGGTCTTCGGCGGTGTGCTGACCTTCGCCGGCATGGCCCTCGGGGCCGGCGTGTCGGCGGGGATCTTCGGATCCACGATCAGTGTCACGGTGTTCTCGCTCGGAACCCTGCTCGCCACCTGGGGGGCCGTGCACGCACTCACCCGGCGCGGCACGGCGGAGGAACACGGGCTCGCGGCGATCGGGCGCGTCGCCCGCACCGTCGTCGAGGCGGTCACGGCCGCCACGGCACTGACGATCCTGACCGCATTCGCCTCGGTCGGCGCCGCCGAGTTCGACTTCTTCGGACAGTTCTCGGCGCGTCCGCGCTGGTTCACGACGTGGATCGTGACCGCCCTGGCCGTCGCCATCGGCGCCGCCACCGGCCGGCGGGCGGCCGGCGGTGCCGCACCCCACCCGGTGACCACCGCACTGCGCGAGGCCGTGTGCCTGCACGCGCTGTGGCTCACCGTGTTCGGACCCGTCGCCGTGGTCGCCGTGGCGATCGCCCTCATCCGTGATGACAACGCGATCACGCTGCTCGCGATCCCGCCCATGCTCGGCAACCTGGTCGCCGCGGTCATCGCACTGGCGCATCTGGGCGCGGTAACCCTCTCGGAGACCGGCGCCTCCACCGAGATCGGCTGGGCGTGGGACATCGCCGACGGGCACGGAGCGTGGTGCATTCTGCTGGCGGTGATTCTGCTCGCCGTCGGCGCGGTACGGCTGGGCATACATCGCGAGCGGTCGTCCGTGCCCGTGTGGTCGCGGACCTGGCAGCTGCCCGCGATCACCCTGCTCGTCTGGGTCCTGCTGGCCGCGCTAGCGACGGGTATCCGGATGTCGGCCGGCGGATTCGGCCACATCGGCATCGGCCTGGCCTGGTGGACGCCCTTCACCGTCGCGATCGCGGCCGCGCTGGTCTCAGCCGGCGCCGAGTTCGCCCCCGCCGTCGCCTACGCACTCTCTCCCCGCCTGACGGCCCTGATCGCCGGATCGGCCGCCACGATGCGCTGGCTGCACGGTCCACCACCGGCCGCCTCGTCAGACGAGGCTCCGCCCGATGAAGGCACCGAGGCCACCGCGGTGCTGCCCCTCGGCACCGACGAGGCCGATGACACCGAGGCCACCATCGTCCTCTCGGACGGCGCCACCCCCGATCCGGCACCGGTCACGGGGCCCGCACCGATGGATCCGCTCACCAAGCGGCGCGTGGTCATAGCGGGCAGTGTGATCGCCGGGCTCGTGCTGCTCGTCGGCGGTTTCTTCGTCGCGCTGTCGATCGTCAACGCTCAGCGTAGTCCGGCCGGCACCGTCGAGGACTACCTCGCGCTGCTGGCCGATGGCCAGGCCGAGGCCGCCGGCGAGCTGGTCGATCCGGGCATCGCCTCCGACGAGCGCGCGCTGCTGAGCGACGAGGCGATGAGCGGTGCAACCCTGCTGGAGGTCGGCGAGGTGCGCGTCGACGACCGTGGGAGCGACTCGGCCACGGTGACCGCCTCGCTGTCCCTCGACGGTGAAAGGTTCGAGCACACCTTCGAGGTGCGAGGCGGCGAGAAGCGTTTCGGCGTGCTCGATACCTGGACGCTCGATGACCCGTTGCTCGTGCCGGTCACGCTGGGCAGCGACGCCCAGGACTCTCTTCTCGTGGGCGACGCCGAGGTGACACTGGACGAGAGCTCCGGCTTCTTCGGATCGAGCGAGTACGGCGCCGAGCTGTATGCCTACCCGGGCATCTACGAGGTCAGCGCGCCGGAGACCGAGTACGTCAGCACCGAGGCTGTCACGCTGCGGGCGACTCCCGGCGGCGCCGGTGCCGACGCCATGCTGGAGTCCGAGCCGAGTGACGGCCTCCGGGAGGCGGTGCTCGAACAGGTCCGCGCGAGGGTCGAGCAGTGTGCCACGCCGCCCACCAATATGGACGATGTCTGCCCGTCCGCCGTGCGCGACGACGACCTTGCCGAGCTGACGGTCACCACGCAGCCGGAGGACTTCGAGAGGCTGGAGCTCGGCGGCTTCCGCGCCGAGGACGCCGTCATCACGATTCGCCCCAATCCGGGCCTCTTCAACGGCGACCCCGATCCCGAGGAGATCGAGTTCGCGCTCGACGGCTCGATCTCGATCGAGGGTGGCGAGGTGGTCGTCGACTTCGACGACACCTGGTGGTGACGGTGGGGCTCAGTGCTCGCCGCGGTCGTGATCGTCCGGCGACCAGGTCAGCGCGAGGCTGAGTCCGACGCCGGCCGCGAGACCGCCGAACAGGAAGATCGCCATATCGGTGGCGACCCACAGCGGAAGACCGACGGCGAGTCCGATCACCACGCCGAAGAACACGGTGCGCAGGTCCATCCCAGGAGCTTATCGGCGACACCCGATGTGCCGGACCGGCGCAGGTGGGCCCCAGCGGTCTCATGGCTCCTCGGGTTCTCCAGGAGGTCGCCCGCGTCGTGACGGGAACTGACGACGCGACCCTGATGCAGTGCGCTGTGGGTAAGGACAGGACCGGCGGCGGACGTCTCCACCTCGTGGCTTGACATGTCGAGGCAGGCGATCCATGATTAAGCAATTCATTAATTAAGGAGTTGCTTAATGCGGGCGACCGATCGACTCAGCCTGGTGTTCAGCGCGCTCAGCGACCCGACCCGACGCGACATGGTGACACGCCTGTCGCGGGCCCCGATCACGGTCGGCGAACTGGCCGGCGACTACGAGATCAGCCCGCCCGCGGTCTCCCAGCACCTCAAGGTGCTGGAGCGGGCCGGACTCGTCACGCGGACCACGCAGGCACAGTGGCGCACCGTCACGCTGCATACCGAGCCGCTCGACGAGGCGGCTGCGTGGGTCGAACGCCACCGGCGCGACTGGAGTGAGCGACTCGACGCCCTCGAGGACTTCCTCGACACCACGAAGGAGCACGACGATGACCCCAGCTGAGTTCACCTTGACCCGCATCCTCGACGCCCCCGTCGAACGCGTCTGGGAGGCATGGACCGATCCCGACCAGCTCGCCCGCTGGCATCATCCCGTCGGCGTGAGCACCCCACGCGAGACCGTGAACGTCGACCTCCGCGAAGGCGGCTTCTACTCGTACACGATGGTGGCCGACGAGACCGGTGAGACCTATCCGACGGGCGGCACCTATCTGACGGTCGAACCGCCCCACCGTTTGGTCTTCACCTGGGGTGTACCCGGCGACCCGGTAGAGGAGCAACCCGTCGTCTCGCTGTCGCTGAACACGGCCGGAGACAGCACGGAGCTGACCCTGCACGTCGCCGGTATCGCGGGGAAGCCCGGTGACGACGGTGTCTACGACGGCTGGAACGAGGCCTTGGACTCTCTCAAGACCCATCTCGACTCCTGACCACCGCCCTCCGAGGACCGATGATGATGCCTGCGGTCGCTCCGACGATCACGCTGCATCATCATCGGTCAGCACGGCCCGTGAGCCCGGCTCAGACGGTGAAGTCGACCCCCTGGGCGAGCGGGAGCTCGCCGGAGTAGTTGATCGTGTTGGTGGCCCGGCGCATGTAGGCGCGCCAGGCATCCGAGCCGGACTCGCGGCCACCGCCGGTCTCCTTCTCGCCGCCGAAGGCACCGCCGATCTCCGCACCGGACGTACCGATGTTGACGTTGACGATGCCGCAGTCCGAGCCCTCGTCCGACACGAACAGCTCCGCCTCGGCCTGGTCCCGGGTGAACACCGACGACGACAGCCCCTGCGGGACGTCGTTGTTCAGCGCGATCGCCTCGTCGAAGTCGTCATAGGGCAGCACGTACAGCAGCGGCGCGAAGGTCTCGGACCGGACGATATCGGTCTGGCCCTTCATCGACACGATCGCGGGCTCCACGTAGTAGGCATCGGAAGCCGCCTCGGCCAGGACCCGCGAGCCGCCGGCCACCAGGGTGCCGCCGTCCGAGGTCGCCGTCTCGATCGCGGCGCTCATGGCGGTGTACGCGGGCTCGCCGATGAGCGGGCCCACCAGGGTGCCGTCGGCCGTGGGGTCGCCGATCGGCAGCCGGCCGTACGCCTCCGCGAGCCGTTCGGTCAGCTGATCGGCGACCGACCGATGGGCGATGACACGGCGCATCGTGGTGCAGCGCTGTCCGGCGGTGCCGGCGGCGGAGAACACGATGCCGCGCAGGGTCAGGTCGAGGTCGGCAGAGGGCGTGACGATCGCCGCGTTGTTGCCGCCGAGCTCCAGCAGGGAACGGCCGAAGCGGTTCGCGACCCGCGGGCCCACGGCGCGGCCCATGCGCGTCGAACCCGTGGCGCTCATCAGCGCCACGCGGGGATGATCCACCAGGGCCTCGCCGATCTCGGGACCGCCGACGACCACCTGGCTGATCGCCGGAGGCACGCCCGCTTCACGCAGCGCGCGGTCCAGCAGTGCCGCGCTCGCCCATGCCGTCAGCGGCGCCTGCTCCGACGGCTTCCAGATCACCGTGTCGCCGCACACCAGCGCGATCGCGGTGTTCCACGACCACACGGCCGCTGGGAAGTTGAAGGCGCTGATGACACCGACGACACCCAGCGGATGCCAGGTCTCCATCAGCCGGTGACCCGGCCGCTCTGAGACCGATGTCCGCCCGTACAGCTGGCGCGAGAGGCCCACCGCGAAGTCGCAGATGTCGATCATCTCCTGCACCTCACCCAGCGCCTCGGAGGTGATCTTGCCGACCTCCAGGCTCACCAGCGTGCCGAGATCGGCCTTGTGCTCGGTCAGCAGCTCGCCGAGGCGCTTCACGACCGCCCCCCGCGCCGGGGCCGGCGTGCGACGCCACTCGAGGAAGGCCTCGTGCGAGCGCGTGACCACCGCGTCGATCTCGGCGACGTCGTTCCAGCGGACGCCGCCGAGCGAGGCGCCGTTGACGGGTGAGCGGTGCGCGCCGTCGCCCGCGAGCGCCTCGACGTCCACACCGCATCGGCGGGCGGCGTCGAGCGCCTGCGGTCCGAGAATCTCCGGGCCGGGGATCTGGGTACGTGACATGGGGTTCATCAGCTCCTCGTTGCGGACGGTGTCCCCCGCGGTGGGCGCGAGCCTCGTGCCGAGGAACACCACCATCCTCGCCCCGCCGGCCACTGCTGTCGATGGAGACGACGACAGTCGTGTCCTCAGCGCTGTTCGACCGTGGTGGTCCGCGCTTCTTCGGCGTCGGCCTGCCAGGCGGCAAACGAATCGCGCAGGTCCTCGACCAGGGCGGTGACGAAGCTATCGTCCTCGAGCAGATCGGCACCCGGCTCCTCGTCGAGACCGCTGACGGTGGCCGAGATCGAGATGGTGCCGTCGAGACAGCCGTGGACCTGGCGGAAAGCCGATCCGTCGCTGATCTGCTCGCTCGTGTAGAGGTCGCGATCGGCGGAGTAGCCGTCCTGGTCCTCGTTCATCAGGCGCTCGCAGGTGGACGCGTCGTCCCGGTCGACGACGATCTCGAGGATCTGCAGGTCGTCGGCCTGGTACTCGCATGCCAGGACCTGGTGATCGACCGGGGCGATCATCTCGGCGCGCATGAACTCGCTACCTGTGAACCGGGCGAACTCCTCGACGATGTCGTCGGGGAACTGCTCGGCGCAGAGCTCGTCGAACTCGTCGGCCGCCGCCTCGCGCACGCCGTCGCGCCACTGTGGGGCGGATACCGCCTCAGAGGTCTCCGGCGCCTCCGCGGTCTCCGAGTCCTGGTCACCATCACCGCCCCCACCACCACACGCGGTGAGCGCCATCGCCAGGAGGAGTGTCGCGCCCAGTCGTCCGGTACGTGCGGTCAGGTGCTGCCTCATGGTTCCTCCCCGCGGCCTCCGGCCGCACAACCAGGATCGTGGTGTCCGCTTGCCCGCATCACTGTGCCAGGCCCGGCGCACGGCGGCGGCAGCCACCCGTAGACCCCTCGGCGCCCGCGCCGTGCTATCGGCTCAGTGCGGCGAGGCGAACTCCTGGGCCCGCACCCAGGCCAGGTGGCCGTAGATGAGCGGCACCGCCGATGCACCCTCCCCGGCGGCCGAGGCGACCCGCTTCATGGAGCCGGAGCGCGCGTCCCCGACGGCGAAGATGCCCCGCACGGCCGTCTCGAGGCTGGTCGGCGGCAGGTCGCCATCCCATCGCTCGCGCGGCACGTCGCGGCCGGTCAGGACGAAGCCGTTGTCATCGCGGAGGACGTCATCGGGCAGCCACTCGCACTGCGGCTCCGCACCGAGCAGGAGGAACAGGCCGTCGGCCCGCTCGCGCACCGGATCGCCGTCGCCGGAACGCACGGCGATCCACTCCAGCCGCCCATCGCCTCCTCCGTCGACGACCTGCGATCTCGTGCGCACGTCGATCGTGGGGGTCGCGGCGATCTCGCGCACGAGATAGTCCGACATCGTCTCCTCGATCGTCTCGCGCCGGACGACGAGGGTGACCTGATGCGCCCAGCGAGCGAGGTGGACCGCGGCCTGACCCGCCGAGTTGCCCCCGCCGACGATGAAGACCCGCCGACCCGCCATCTCCCGGGCGACCGTGGCAGCCGCGCCGTAGTAGACCCCGGTGCCGACGAGATCGTCGACCCCCTGGACGCCGAGTGTCCGATACGCGACGCCAGTCGCCACGACGACGGTCCGCGCGCAGAGCACGGTCTCGCCGACGTGAACGTGGTGATGCTCCGGCTCGTCGACCGGACCCCGCTCGACGACCGTGACCGGACGGCCGGTGAAGGCGCGGGCACCGAACCGGGTGGCCTGGATCCTGGCTCGTTGCGCCAGGCGCATTCCCGAGATGCCGCGCGGAAAACCGAGGTAGTTGCGGATCATCGAGCTCGTGCCGGCCTGCCCGCCGATCGCCTCGGCCTCGATGACGATCGTGGTCAGCCCCTCGGACGCCGAGTACATCGCCGCCGCCAGCCCGGCCGGTCCGGCACCCACGACGACGACATCGGCGACGGTTCCCGCTGGAATGGTGTCCGGCGTGCCGAACCACGCCTCGGTGACCTCGCCCGGGGTGGGCGCCACCAGTACGTCCTCGGTCATGGTCCGCACCATCGGGAAGCGCTGGTCGTCGCCCGCCTGCTGGCGGATCTGCTCGCCGATCTCGGAGTCGGGCGGATAAGTCTCCGAGCCGATCGCCATCCGGGCGAGGACATCGCGGATTGCCGCGACCTGTGGAGTCTCGCGATCCGTGACGATGGTGACCGACGAGACCACGGGCCGGGCCACGGTCGCGCCCCACTCGGAGAGCATCTCGCTCACCGCGACATGGAACTCCTCGTCGCGCTGGCCGCGCGGGACCCCGAGGAAGGTGTCGAAGTCCCGTGATGTCAGCGCGATCCGCAGCTCTTCCAATCGCTCCCGATACTCGCCGGTACCGATGAGGCACAACCGTCCGGCCGTCGGCGCCACGCGATGCAGCTGCCGCAACAGCACATGGCCGTCGACATCGGGGAGGGTCAGTTCGGCCGCCAAGACGGCGATGGGTGTTCCGGCGGCGACGAGTCGCTCGACCGTGTCCCGCGCAGCTGAGCCGTCCGGGACGAATCGGACGTCGTAGTCGCGGTCGTAGCGGCTGCGGAACTCCGATTCGAGCTTGCGGCGGTGGTCGGTCGTCACCACCAGGATCACCGGACGCTCAGACATGCGCTCGGCGTAGAGGGCCGGCTCGACCGACGGCATCAGAAGCCGCTGCCGGGTGGTCGCTCAGATCATTGGACCCGCAGGACGAATAAGTCGAGCACGTCCCGGACTTCGGTCAGACCGTCGGCCAAGGGAGCCGGCGCGGACAACGAGCTGAGCGCTTGAGAGTAGTCGACATCCGTCGGCTGTTCCCAGACCGCCCACAGCTTCTCCTCGTCGCCGTGTCGGGACCGGTAGGCGATGCCCTGCAGGTCTGCGTATACGGCGTAGAGGTGGGCCGAGACCGCACGGGTCAGCTGTCGAGGCACAGCATCGCGCAGCACGGCGGCGTCGAAGTCGGCATGCCCGAGGCGCTTGGCCGTAGCAAGAAAATGCGGGCGCAGCGCTCGGATCGTCTCGGACCTCGTGATCTGACAGAAGCGACCTGACAACAACGCTGATGAGGCCGAACGACGGTCGAACCACGATCGACGCACCACTCCGGCGGGTTGGGTCGGGTACGCGGGATCGTCGTCGATCTCGGCAAGCGACTCGTCGAGCTGCGGGTCGACGCAGAACTGGGCCAACACCTCCAGCAGAGCACCACGCAGCGACGACGCGGCGTAGGCGACCCGGAAACGTCCATCGGGATCGTCCCATCTGTTGGTGAATATGCCGTGTTCGGCGTAACGCCAGTCGACCCAACGCCACGGGAACGGGTGGTGACCGATCCGCCAGACCTCCAACCCCGAGAGCTCATCGATGACGAGACCGGGCTCGTGTGTCACGACGCGAGGAACGCCCGTGCGGCTGCCATCACCTGCGACGCCACGTCGTCACTGGACGCCTCGCGCAGGGCACGAGCCGGTGAGACGTCATCGAGCTTCGGGTTCATGCCCTGGAACCACGCCTGGATGACGGCGGGCTCCTCAGCAGCGGCGAGCGTCTGGGCGATCTGATAGCTCGCCCGCAATCTGTCCTGCACCAGCTGCGACGGCAGGCGCCGCCCTTCAGCCCAGTCGGAGACCTGGCGAGTCGCCTTGACACCTCCGAGATAGGCCACGAGCCGGGCGCCGAGCATCTCGCGAAGCTCCTGGACCAGAGCCGCGAAAGGAAGACGCACCGCATTCTGGTGCGCCAGCAGATCCGGGCGAGCAACATGGATCGTCATACTGAAAGCATACTCAATCGCACCTCGAATCACTATTGCTATCGCATGGCGAAGGATTCGAATGGGGAACGTGGGAGATCTGCCGGGCGAGGTCCTCGCCCGGCCGGGGACGGGCGCCATCGTCAGCCCGCTTCCGTGGAGCCCCCGACAGGATTCGAACCCGCGACATCCTTTTTATGGGTCGAGCAATCCATCAGAGTGCTCCGTACCGCGTATCCCCGGCCCGGAGACGGGTCATCAACGCGAACTCGCAGGTTGAACCGCCCCAGGTTTGATGCCGCATCCTTGTGAGTTGGAAGGATGCAGACCATGCCGAAGAAGATCGATCAGAAGGTCAAGGAGCGGTGCGTGCGGCAGGTGCTGGAGCATCTGCCGGAGTATCCGTCGCTGACCGCAGCTGCCGAGTCCGTCGCGCGTCGCGAGGGGGTCGGGAAGGAGTCGGTGCGTCGCTGGGTTGTCCAGGCCCAGGTCGACGGCGGGCAGCGCCAGGGCGCCACGTCCGAGGAGCTGGCTGAGATCAAGGAGCTCAAGGCCAGGGTCCGGCGGCTCGAGGAAGATAACGAGGTCCTGCGCAGGGCCTCGATTTTCTTCGCGGGGGAACTCGACCCCCGCAATCGATGATCGTCGCGTTCATCGACGAGCTGCGGGCCGAGGG
>NZ_VLNT01000009.1 GCF_007421815.1 Aeromicrobium piscarium
GGCAAGCTCTACTGCTGCGCGATCAAGGACGCCTGCGGACACCGAGTCGTGGGCTACTCGATCAGCGACCGGATGCCCGCTTCGCTGGCCGTCGATGCACTCAACAACGCCGTCGCTCGTCGCAAGGCTGAAGGTCACGACGTCGCCGGCTGCATCCTGCATGCCGACCGGGGCAGCCAGTTCCGGTCTCGGAAGATGGGCCACACGTTGAACCGTCACGGAATGGTCGGCTCGATGGGCCGCGTCGGGGCCGCGGGCGACAACGCCGCCATGGAGAGCTTCTGGTCGCTACTGCAGACCAACGTGCTCAACCAGCGACGCTGGGCCACCCGCCAGGAGCTGCGCCTCGCGATCGTGGTCTGGATCGAACGCAAGTACCACCGGCAACGCCCCCAGGACTCACTCGGCGGGTTGACCCCCATCGAGTACGAGGACAAGATCACCACCAACGCAGCAGCCGCTGCCTAAACAACAACTGTCACCCGCGGCTGCATCACGCCCATCCTTCCAACTCACAAGGATGCGGCGGGAAACCTGGGGCGGTTCAGGTTGTTGCTCTCCTTTTGGGGGCCTGGACGCCTGTTCTGCTCGGTATGGCGCTAGCTTTACTCTTTGGTTTCTATGTTCTATACAGATGGTGTTCCGATCGCGAAGCCCGATTGTCACGGCTGCTTTGGGCGGGCATTGTTGAAATAGTTGGTCTCTTGTCAGCACTCGTCGGCCTGGTAACGGACCTGAACACTGGAGGATAACGGGTTTCGCGCTTGATGATTCTTGATCGGGCGTAAGCAGCGCACACCAGTAGTGTGAAGTGCCTACGCAGGTTCGCATGGCTAATCAACCGGTCTTCTCTGCGGGCCGAGGTTTTTGTCGGGTACGGGTCTTCTCCCACACCGTCATCCGGCTCACCTCGAACCTTCGGGCGATCGACATGACGCTCTCTCCGTCGTCCCGAGCCGTGTGAATCGCGTCTATCTGCTTGGCCGTCAGAGGCGTTCGACTCCGTCTCTTTGGTTCCGTGATCACCTCACCAAGTCCAGAATCAGCCGCCGAGCCCGACGCCCCGAGACCTCGTTTCGCCAGTTCCCACACGGCTTCCAGTCGTTCGACGCGCTTCCACTCATGTGATTCGAGTCCGCCGCGGTCCACAATTGAATGACGCTCGCCGGCTGGCGGGCGTCATTCCCCGTTTCGCCACTGCCACCCTGACGGAGCCCCGTGTCATCGCAGCTGAATCCCGACCGAGACCACGGTCCCGTGCCACGACGGGTGCTGCTCGTTGGATGCGGCAAGGTCGGTATCGGGCTCGCCTCGCGGCTCATCGCACCGGGGTGGGAGATCTTCGCTCTACGTCGGTCTAGCGAGGAGCTGCCCGCTTTCGTCAGCCCGCTCCGGGTGGACCTGCTGAACCCCGACATGGGCCCGCTTCCCGAGGTGGAGGCCATGGTCCTCACGGTGACACCCAGTATCGGTGGAGAGGAACGGCCGGACGGCTACCTCACGGCCTTGGAGAATCTCGCCGGTGCCCTTCCCTCCGTCCCCTCCCGCGTGGTCTTCGTGTCATCCACGGGCGTCTTCGACTCCGAGGACTCGCCGTGCCTCATCACCGAGGCCGATCTTCCCGGGCCCGCGACCGCGCGGGGCCGGCGTCTGCACGACGGGGAGATCCTCGCCGAGCGCCTCTTCGACGCGCACATCGTGCGTCCGGCGGGGATCTACGGACCCGGCCGCGAGATGCTGCCGCGCAAGGTCACCGAAGGAAAGGCCGTCCAGTATGCGAGGCGCACCAATCGCATCCATCAGGACGACCTGATCGCCACCCTCGTCGCGATGTTGACGACGTCGCGACCGCCACGGATGTTGCACGCGGTCGACGGGCATTCCGCACCGCTGGGAGACGTGGTCACCGCCATCGCCGACGAACTTGGACTCGCCCCGCCGCCACGCATCGAGCCGGAGAAGGCATCAGGGAAGGTCTTCGGCGGTTCCGCGCTGAGGGAGTTCCTCGGATCCTTGCGCTACGACAGCTATCGCGAGGGGTATCGGCAGATCATCGCGCTACAAGACGGTCCCTCTGCGGACCCCTGACGAATCCGGGTCAAGGGAAGAAAGCAGACGCCGGACTTGGCCACGGGTCTTCGTGGATAGATCTCCCTCGTCTTCGCCGCCGATCATGTCCAGTCGGGCATTCCGAAGTGCGAGTCAGACCGCTCGGCGTCGGCGCCACCACCAGACGCCTGCTCCTGCCAGGAGGAACGGTGTCCAGGGCACCAGCGCGCCGAGGACGGTCAGCGCGCTCTCGGCCCCGCGCATCAGCGCGTTCCAGCTGCCCTGCAGGCCGCCGATGAATCCGCCGGGGTCCACGGCCTGAGGGCTCGGACGCTCGCTCACGGTGACCTGGATGCTCGCGAGCTCGGCACGCCGCTCCAGGTCCGCCTGCTGTGCTTGCAGGCTCTCCAGCTCACTCTGGCGTTCGGCGAGGGTCTTCTCGGTCGCCAGCAGATCCTGGCTCGTGTCCGCCTCGGCCATGATGGACTCCAAGCGGGCGGTGGAGACCTCCAGCGAACGGATCCTCGCGGCCAGATCGATGGCCGCCGATGTCTCATCGGAACGCGCGATGCTCACCTCCTCGACGGAGCCGAGCTCGTCGAGCCGGGCGGTGAGGGCCGAGACCGCGGGGGGAGGCACTCGGACCGTCAACGAGGCGCGACCGTCCGACTGCTGCTGTTGCGCGTCGATGCGGCCGTCCTCGTCGGCGGCGAAGGCCGTCAGTGCCTCGACCGTGGCGGGCACATCGTCGACCTCCACGTGCGCGTCGCCGGTGGTCACCACCACCCGCTCGGCCTGGTCGAGAGATTCCGGAGAGCCCTCCTGCTCGACGCCGGGCGCGCTGTCAGGCGCCCCCTGCGAGTCGGCGGGCAACGAGCTCACCGACGAGTCCGTCGAGGACGGGGTGAGCACGGACAGTGCCTGCACGCCGACCCCCGCGACGACGGCCAACGCGGCGGCGGTGGCGAGCGCGCCCACCACCATGCGCCGCCGCGACGGGTGAGCGTCCTTCGTCGCGATATCGGACCGCACCTCGGTGAGCACCTGCGATCGCATCTGCGCGCGGCGCTCAGGGGTCAGGATGTCATCGAGTGAAGTCATGAGTCCTCCCGGACAGAGCGCAGGTCGGTCCGTAGCCGCCCGCGCAGTCGCGACAGACGATTGCGCACGACCCCATGGGAGACGCCCAGCGCGGCCGCGGCATCCGCATAGCTGTGATCGTCCTCGAGGCAGAGCGCGAAGAGCTGCTGATCCACCGGCGTGAGGCGGGCCACCGCGCGGGTGATCGCCGCCCGGACCTCGGCATCGGCCACCAGCTCGTCGGCCGAACGGGAGTCGTCGGCGATATCGGGCAGTTCGCCGGGATGCACCCGAGCGGTCTTGCGCCGCGCGTTCTGAGCGGTGAACCGCGCCGTGACCAGCAGCCAGGGGAGCACCGACTCGTCGACGATCGTGATGTCGTGACGACGCCGCCACGCCGTCACGAAGGTCTCCTGCGCCACGTCCTGAGCCTCGTCACGGTGGCGCAGGACCCCGAAGGCCTGCCAGTACACCGCATCGATGTGACGATCGAAGAGCAGCCCGAAGGCGCTGTCGTCGTCACGACAGGCACGACGCAGCAGCGCCTCGTCCGTGCTCTCGTTCGTCATCGCCAGCTCCTCGGTGCTCTACCGGGTCATGTCGGGCGTGACGAGATCGTCTCAGATTCGGCGGCGGAAGGTCGCCGCGTCCGGCGGGTAGGAGTCGGATAGGAAGTGTTCTACAGGACGGAACGCTCGATTGCCGTCTCGACGCCCGCTGTCGAAGATGGCGTGGCTATGAATCAGATCACACCAGAGACCGCCTCCGCGCCGGCTCCCCTTACGGGCATCACCGTCCTGGAACTGGGCGCCTTCATGGCCGCCCCGTTCGGCGCCATGCAGCTCGCCGACCTGGGGGCCGATGTCATCAAGATCGAACCACCCGTCACGGGGGAGCCGGTCCGCTCGACCGGCGACCGGATCGAGGGTCACAGCGCGGCGTTCATGATGCTCAACAGGAACAAGCGCTCCGTCGCCGTCGATCTTAAGAGCGAGGACGGGAAGCGCGTCCTGCGCGAGCTGATCGAGCACGCGGACGTCCTGATCGAGAACTTCCGGCCGGGCGCGCTGACTCGGCTGGGCTTCGGCTACGACGAGGTCCGCCGGTGGAATCCGGCCCTGGTCTATGTCTCGGGGTCCGGCTGGGGGCAGGACGGACCGCTGGCCGCTAAGCCGGGGCTAGACATCATGGCGCAGGCTCGCGGGGGTCTCATGAGCGTGACCGGCACGAACGACGGCGAGATCGTGAAGATCGGCGTGCCCGTCTGCGACCTGGTCTGCGGCCTCTACATCGCCCTCGCCACGATGGCGGCGCTGAAGGCGCGCGACGTCACCGGGGAGGGGCAGTTCGTAGACACCTGCCTGTACGAGGCGGGTGTGTCGCTGACCATCTGGGAGGCCGCGCGGTTCTTCACCAGCGGCGAGGCGGGCACGCCGTCGGGGACGGCGCACCAGGCCAGCGCGCCCTATCAGGCCTTCCGCACCGCCGACGGCTGGGTGACGCTCGGGGCGGTCACGCCCAAGACGTGGAAGGGAGCCTGCGACGTGTTCGGGCTCGAGCGGCTTGTGGACGATCCCCGGTTCGCGGACGCCGCGACGCGGTATGTGCACCGCGAGGAGCTCGCCACGATCATCGAGGACCTCACGCGCGGCCGCACCACCGATGACCTAGTCGACGCGCTCGACGACGCCGGCGTGCCGTGCGCGCCCATCCTGCGCACCGACCAGGTCTACCGGGAAGAGCATCTGAACCAGCGCGGCTTCTTCTGGGACGCCGCTCATCCGCAGATCGGCGCGGTACGCCAGATCGGCTCGCCGATGCGGTTGTCGAGCACGCCGACCGTCCGGCGCAACGCCGGACCGGTCCTCGGAGCCGACACGCGCGATGTCCTGGCCGCCGCCGGGTTCACCACCGATGACATCGACCGCATGGTCGCCGAGGGCGTCGTCGGCGCCAGCACCGACTTCTGAACCTTCCCCGCCATCACCCCCACCCCCAGGAGGAACCTGTGACAGACAACACCGTCGAGGTCGGCGCCGCCGGCACTCTCGAATGGACCATCGAGGCGGAGGACTGCATCCGCCGAGGCGACTACGACATCTTTTCCACGCCGCGCATGGTGGCCGTCATCGAATGGGCCGCCATCCAAGGGCTGGCCCCGTACCTGGCCGAGGACCAGGAGAGCGTGGGCACCCGCGTCGACGTCGCGCACCTCGCCGCGTCGCTACTCGGCCAGAAGGTCACCGTCGAGTGGAAGATCACCGCGGCCTCTGGACGCCGCGTCAGCTTCGAGGTCGCCGTCGCCGACGAGCAGGAGGCCATCGGCCGCGCCGAGCACGACCGCTTCATCGTCGACATCCCGGTCCTCGAGAAGCGGCTCCAGAACAAGCGCTCCTCACTGAGCTGAACCTCCTCCCCTCGTAGAAAGCGAAACTCCGATGTACACACAGCCCCCTCAACGCCGCCTGACGCGTTGTTTCGTCATCGCCACCGGCTCCACCCTGTTGCTCGGGGCCTGCGGTGCCAGCGTCGGCAGCGGCGGAGACGACGACTGGACCCCCGAAGGCCGCGTCACCATGCTGGTGCCCGCGGGCGCGGGCGGCGGCAGCGATCTGTTGGCCCGTTCGGTCGGCAGCGGATTCGAGGACGTGGTCTCCGGCCTGAACGTCAACGTCGAGAACTACGACGGACTGCCCGGCTACGCCCAGCTGCAGAAGGCGGCCGGCGACCCCGCCGTCATGCTGTCCGCCGAGTCGAGCCTCATCACGGTGCCGCAGCTCGCGGACGTCGACTTCGACTACACGTCGTTCACCCCGATCTTCAAGCTGGGCGACGATCGCGCGGTGCTGACCGTGAGCGAGGGCTCGGAGTTCTCGTCGTGCTCGGAGGTGATCGGCGCGGCGGAGAGCGACCAGGTGCAGGTCGGCGTCGCGAGCGCGACGGGCATCGACGCGGCCGTCACGCTGCTCACCGAGCAGGCCACCGGCGTCGAGTTCGAGCGAGTGCCGTTCGACGCCGGCTCGGAGCTGGTGACCTCCCTGCTCTCAGGGGACATCGACATCGCGCTGCTGAACCCCGGCGAGGTCATCGGCCAGTACGAGGCCGGCAAGCTCAAGGGCCTATGTGTCTTCGCCGAGGACCGCTACGAGTACGACCAGCTCAAGGACATCCCGACGAGCGTCGAGGAGGGCATCGACGTCACGTTCTCGCAGTTCCGCGGCATCATCGCGCCGGCCGACATTACCGACGCCGAGCGTGACGCGTGGGTCGAGGTCGCCGAGGAGTTCACCGAGAGCGATGCCTACGACGAGTACATCGAGCAGAACTATCTGCAGCCCAATGCGGTGTTCGGTGAGGAGTTCTCCACCTACCTGGAGGAGATGGCTGAGTCCCTGAGCGGGGTGTCCGAGCAGTGACGGAAACGCGACCGGTGCCCAGCGGCGAGCTCATCGCCTATGCCGTCCTGACAGCGGTGGGGGTCTACGCCACCGTCAACGGTGTCAGCTACCGACTCGTCGAACCGTCGGGCGCCGTCGGTCCGGGGATGATGCCCGCCGCCAGCGGTGTGGTGATCGTCGGACTGTCGCTGATCCTCATGGTACGAGTGCTGCGCTCGTCGGGCGCCGGTCGTGGGGTCACTGCCGAGGAACTCGCCGCGGCCTCCGAGGACGACGTGATCGATCCACCGCGCGAGCATCGGGCGTGGGTCGTGATCGGGCTCATGGTGGTCACGGCGCTCCTCATGAACGTACTGGGGTTGCTGCCCGCGCTCGGCATCCTGGTGGTCGTGGTGGTCGGGTTTGTCGAACGACGGTCCTGGACGCGGGCCGTCGCCGTGGGGCTGATCACCGTCGTCGTGCTCTATCTGGTGTTCGACCAATTGCTCGGCGTGCCACTGCCGACGGGTCTGCTGGGCGGGGTGATCTGAGCGATGTGGGACAACCTCTCACTGGGTTTCTCCACGGCGCTGACGCCAGAGAACCTCTTGCTGTGCTTCATCGGCGTGCTCGCCGGCACCATCATCGGCCTGCTGCCGGGCCTGGGCGCGACCACAGGTGTCGCCGTTCTGCTGCCGCTGACGTTCACCCTGGACCCGGTCAGCGCCCTGATCATGCTCGCCGGGATCTACTACGGCGCCCAGTACGGCGGCACGATCACCTCGGTGCTGATCTCGACACCGGGCGAACCGAACAGCATCATGACGACGCTCGACGGCTACCAGATGGCTCGCCGGGGACGTGCCGGGCCGGCACTCGCCATCGCGGCGGTCGGATCGTTCTTCGCCGCGATCGTCTCGCTGATCCTGCTGGCGCTCGTCGCACCGCCCCTGGCCCAGATCGCCCTCAAATTCGGCCCGCCGGAACAGCTCGCCCTCGTCGTGCTGGGATTCGTGATCATCTCGACGGTGTCGGGGGACTCTCAGATCAAAGGTCTGTTGATGACGGCATGCGGTGTGCTGTTGGCGACGGTCGGCATCGACTCGGCCACCGGCACCACGCGTTTCACGTTCGGCCAGCTCGACCTGCTCTCCGGGATCTCGCTGATCGCCGTCGTCGTCGGTCTCTTCGCGCTCGGCGAGGTGCTCGCGCAACTCAGCATCGGCGAGGCGAAACCGATCCGCACGAGGCTGCGCGAGATGCTGCTGAGCAAGGAGGACCTGCGCCGCAGCCGGGCCCCGATCATGCGGGGCACGGGTGTCGGGTTCGCCTTCGGGGCTCTCCCCGGCGGGGGTTCGACGCTGGCGTCGTTCATTGCCTACGGCCTGGAGAAGCGGGTCTCACCCAACCGTGCCGAGTTCGGCAAGGGCGCGATCGAGGGGGTGGCCGCTCCGGAGAGCGCCAACAACGCCGCCGCGAACGCCAACTTCATCCCGACCCTCGTGCTCGGCATCCCCGGAGGTGCGACCACGGCGGTGCTGCTCGGGGCATTCACGCTCTACGGCATCACCCCGGGGCCGCTGCTGTTCGAGCAGCAACCGACGTTGGTGTGGGGCCTGCTCGCCTCCTTCTTCATCGGTAACGTCATCCTGCTGGTCTTGAACCTGCCGATGGCGCCGGTCTTCGCCCAGCTCTTGCGGCTCCCGTATGGCTATCTGTATCCGCTGATCCTGTGCAGTAGCCTGCTGGGCGCCTTCGCCGAGGAGAACGCCATCTTCGACGTGTGGGTCGCGATCGCCTTCGGGATCGTGGGCTACTTCATCTTCCGCGTGGGTCTGCCGGTGGCGCCCCTGGTGATTGGCATGGTGCTGGGCGCGCTCTTCGAGAAGACCCTCGTCCAGACCTCCTCGATGGGGTCGGGCAGCTTCGGGATCCTCCTCGACCGTCCGATCGCGCTGGGCATCCTCGCGGTGGCCGCGTTGCTGCTCGTCGTTCCCGCCGTGCTCGCCCGCCGCCGTCGCCTCCGCGTCGCCCACACTTCGCTCGTTTCCTCCGAATCCAAGAAGGACACCCATGTCTGATCACCTGTTGTTCAATCGCGAAGGCTCGATCCTCGCCATCACCCTGAACCGTCCCGAGAAGCACAACGCGCTGTCCCCGGAGATGTCCGAGGCGCTCGTGGCCGCCTGCCGCGGCGCCAACGACGATCCGGACCTGCGGGCCGTGATCTTCCGCGGCGCGGGCGACAAGGCCTTCGCCGCGGGTGCCGATATCGGCCGGATGGAGGAATGGGGAGGGGGTCCGGCCGGGATCGCCTACGAGCGCGAGGTCTCGGAGTTCCTCAGCGCTATCGAGATGGTCAAGGTCCCTACGATCGCCGCGGTCAACGGCTACTGCGTCGGCGGCGGCATCGAGATCGCCGCGGCCTGCGACCTGCGGATCGCCACGCCCTCGGCCCGCTTCGGCACCCCTATGGCCCGCAAGCTCGGCAACTGCCTGTCGATGCACGCGATCGCCCTCCTGGTCTCACACCTGGGACAGAGCCGGGCATCGGACATGCTGCTGCGGGCACGGCTGATCGGCGCCGACGAGGCGTTCGCGGCCGGCTTCGTCTCCGAGATCTGCTCCGCCGACGAGCTCGACGATCGCGCCATGACCATCGCCCGGGAGGTCGCCGCCAACGCACCGCTGACCCTGCAGTGCTTCAAGGAGTCGATGCGGCGGCTGCGGGTGCGGGACCTGCCCGATATCGATGACCTCATCGCGATGGTCTACGGAAGCGAGGACTTCCGCGAGGGCGTCTCCTCGTTCCTTGAGGGGCGTCCGGCGCAGTGGACCGGCCGATGAACGGCCCGGCACGAGAGAAGGGCGAACAGTGACGACGACCGACACGACCGGCTTCACCCTCGCCGATCGCTATCGCGAGACGGCCGGTGAGATGCTCCTGACCGGCATGCAGGCGCTGGTCCGGCTCCCGCTGGAGCTGAACCGTCGCGAGGAGAGGGACGGACGACGGACCGGTGTGTTCATCAGCGGTTACGAGGGATCGCCGCTGGCCGGATACGACCTGGAACTGCTCCGGCAACGCGAGCTGCTGGAGGTCCACGACATCGTGGTCCGGCCGAGCGTCAACGAGGAGCTGGCGGCCACGTCCGTCATGGGCTCCCAGCTTGCGTCGGTCTCGCCGAGCTGTGAGTTCGACGGCGTCGTGGGTCTCTGGTACGGCAAGGCCCCGGGGCTCGACCGCGCGTCCGATGCGCTGCGGCATGCCAGTCTCGGTGGCGCGGCCGACAATGGCGGCGCTCTCGTGCTGGTGGGCGATGATTCGACGGCGAAGTCATCGACTGTCCCGAGCAGCTCCGAGACCGCCATGGCCGAACTCGGACTCGCGGTGCTGTCCCCGTCCGATCCGCAGGAGATCATCGGATTCGGTCTCCATGGGATCTGGCTCTCACGGTTCAGCGGCCTGTACGCCGGGCTCAAGTTGGCCACCAATGTGCTGGACGGCTCGGCCACCGTCGACCTCGACGCGGTGCCCGAGCGGGGCGAGGAGCCTCCACGGCTGATCGACGGCGTGCAGTTCCGTCACGCCGCGACCGCTCGGTTCACCCAACCCGCACTGGGCGAGTTGGAGGCCACGCTCTCCCACCAGCGTCGTGAGCTCGCCCTGCGTTACATCGTGGCCAACGGGTTGAACAGGATCGAGGGCGATGCGGAGGCGAGGATCGGGATCGTGGCCGCGGGAGCGGCGTACCGCGACTCCCTTCAGGCGCTCGAACGGCTGGGCATCGCTCCCGACGACCTGTCCACCTCATCGGTGCGCCTCCTCAAACTGGGGGCGATCTCACCGCTGGACCCGGCGGTCGTGCGCGAGTTCGCCGACGGTCTCGACGAGATCATCGTGGTCGAGGAGAAGCGCGCGTTGATCGAGACGGCCGTCAAGGGGGTCCTGTTCGACGCGGGGCTGAGGGTCCGGGTGCTCGGCAAGGGCGACGGCGCGGGTGGGCGCTTCCTGCGCGAGTCCGGAGACCTTCCGCCGGACTACCTGGCCGAGCTCATCGGCACGCGGCTGTTTCCCGACGGCGGGGCGCCGGCCGGGTCCGGTGAACCGGAACAACCGTTGATGCGCACCCTGCTCCCGGTGATCACACGGACCCCGTACTTCTGCTCTGGCTGCCCGCACAACCGCTCCACCGTGGTGCCGGAGGGCTCGCTGGTGGGGGCCGGCATCGGCTGCCACGCGCTCGCCACACTGATGCCGAGTGACCGGGTCGGAGACTTCACCGGCCTCTGCCAGATGGGCGGCGAGGGAGCGGCCTGGACCGGCATGGCGCCCTTCGTGGAGGAGGACCACCTCTTCCAGAACATCGGCGACGGGACCTTCCACCACTCCGGCAGCCTCGCGATCCGCGCGGCTGTCGCGGCGGGGGTCAACATCACCTACAAGCTGCTCTACAACGACGCCGTCGCGATGACCGGAGGACAGACGGCCGTCGGCAAGATGGCCGTGCCACAGG
The DNA here is from genome assembly GCF_007421815.1 of Aeromicrobium piscarium. GTDB lineage: Bacteria > Actinomycetota > Actinomycetes > Propionibacteriales > Nocardioidaceae > Aeromicrobium > Aeromicrobium piscarium. Next base: position 11,024 of record NZ_VLNT01000009.1, read on the forward strand.
TCGTGCAGGAGCTGCTCGCCGAGGGCGTGGCCCGTGTCGTCATCACCACCGAGGACACCGCGCGCTACCGGCGGGTCCGTCTGCCCAAGGGGGTCGAGGTGCGCGATCGCCGCGAGCTCATCCCCACCCAGGAGGAGCTCGCAAAGGTTCCCGGTGTCACGGTGCTCATCCACGACCAGGAGTGTGCGACCGAGCTGCGCCGCAAGCGCAAGCGCGGGATGGTAGAGACGCCCACGAAGCGGGCCTTCATCAACGAGCGGCTGTGCGAGGGGTGTGGCGACTGCGGGCAGAAGTCGAACTGCCTGTCGGTGCAACCGGTCGAGACATTGTTCGGGCGCAAGACCCGTATCGACCAGGCCACCTGCAATCTCGACTACTCCTGCCTCGACGGTGACTGCCCCTCCTTCGTCGAGGTCGTCCCCGGATCGCGGACTAGGGAGGAGGAGGTGTCGGCGCGTCCGGTCGAGTTACCCGAGCCCCGCGCGAAGGTCGACCCGCACCGGTTCAACGTCCGTCTGGTCGGCATCGGCGGCACCGGCGTGGTCACCAGCGCGCAGATCCTGGCGATGGCCGGATCGCTCGCGGGCATGAAGGTCCGCGGGCTCGACCAGCTCGGTCTCGCCCAGAAGGGCGGACCGGTCGTCTCCGACATGAAGTTCGCGAGCGGCGACATCGACGGGGCGAACAAGATCGATCCGGGGGAGTGCGATCTGCTGCTCGGCAACGACCTGCTCGTGGCCTCCGACCCACGACACCTGGCGGTCATCGACGATGCTCGCACGATCGCGATCGTGTCGACCTCGATCGTGCCGACGGGGCACATGGTGCTGAGCCCCTCGACCGCGTTCCCGTCGATCGATGACCTGACCGAGACGATCGGTGAGAACGCACGCTCCGAGGACTCGCACTTCGTGGACGCGCGCACGATCGCCGTCCGCGCCCTCGGCTCCGACCAGTTCGCCAATATGATGCTCATCGGCATGGCCTATCAGACCGGTGCGCTACCGCTGCCGCTGTCGGCGTTGAACCGTGCCGTGGAGCTCAACGGCGCCGCCGTTGCCTCCAATCTGCGGGCCATCGAGCTCGGCCGACGTGTCGTCGTCGAGGGTGCCGAGACCTTCGCTCGGTCGGCCGGCGGGATCGCCCACGCGACGGGTGAGCTTCTCGAGCTGCTGTCGGAGCTGGAGCTGGACGCCGAGCTGCGCGACCGGCTGGGACTGCTGGCCGGTGAGCTGACCGACTACCAGGACCGGCGCTACGCGACGACCTTCCTCGAACGGGTGGCGGCGGTCATCGACCGTGAGCGCGAGCTGACCGGACGGGCCGGTGCCCTGACGGCCACAGTGGGCGAGTCGCTGTTCAAGCTGATGGCCTATAAGGACGAATACGAAACGGCTCGTCTATACCTCGACCCGGAGTTCGAGCGCTCGGTGCGTGACCAGTTCGGCGACGTGAGATCGATGCGCTACAAGCTCCATCCGCCGATCCTGCGGGCCATCGGGTTGAAGAACAAGCTGTCGCTCGGCCCCTGGTTCAGGCCGGTGTTCGTGGCACTCCGCTCGATGCGCCGGCTCCGCGGGACGATCGCCGACCCCTTCGGCTATGCCCGGGTCCGCAAGGTCGAGCGGCGTCTGATCGCCGACTACACGGCGCTCGTCGAGGAGGTGCTCCGCCTGGCGGACCGCGACACTCTGCCCGAGGCCAGGACGCTTCTGGCCGGACCGCAGGAGATCCGCGGCTATGAGGACATCAAGCTGTCCTCAGTCGCCGATTACGAGAGGCTGACCACCGAGGGCCTGGCGCGTCTGCGCTCGGGCCTTACGGCCGCCGAAGGCTGATAGTCACCGCACCGACTGCCCGTCCACGCTGCCAGCCGACCAGCGGGGCGGGCGGTCAGCCATCGGCGGGCTGCATCTCGAGGACCGGGCGCCTGGCGCGCGTCCACGTGGCGGTGAGCTGACGGGACGCGGCGGCGCAGATCTGGCGCAGCGCGGTCTCGACCAGCGCGACGTCGAAGCGCTGCGCGACCCCGGACACGGACATCGCGGCGACGACCTCGCCGTTGAGCCGCACCGGCGCGGCTACGCACGACAGCCCGAGCATCGTCTCCTGGTTCGAGCGGGCGATGCCGCGTTCGGCCGCGAGATCGAGCTGTCCCTCGATCTCGCGATGGTCCAGGATCGTGTACGGCGACATCGCCTGCAGCCGCATGGACTGCAGGGCATCGCGTGCGTCGGGCTGGTGCGCCAGAAGGATCTTGCCGACTCCGGTGCAGTGGGCCGGCGCCCGGAAGCCGGTGTGCGAGGGCATGCGGAGATCGCGATGACCGTAGATCTTGTTGAGGAACACCACATCGGTGGCATCGAGGACGGCCAGGTGGACCGTGGACCGCGTGGCGAGGAACAGATCGGCGAGAAACGGGGTCAGCTCGTCGCTCAGGCGCGTCGTGGAGGGCTGGGACGTCGCCCCGTCGTCGAGCAGCGCATAGCGCGAGCCGTTCTTGCGCACGACGCCGTTCCTGACCAGAACCGCCAGCAGCCGGTGGGTCGTGGACTTGCTCATGCCGGTGTGGCGAGCGAGCTCGCTGACGCCGAGATCGCGTCGGTCACTGCTCCTGAACGCCGCCAGCAAGAGCATAGCCTTGTCGACGGAGGTGGAGTCAGAGTCCACGGTCTTGGTCGCTGTCTTGTTCATCGAGGACTCCTCAGGGTCTTCGCAGCACACTATATGTGACGGGGATCACGTCGTGAGGCGGGCCTCGCCGGTGGCCGAGCGGGATTCGCCCGGACGGCGCGTCTCAGATCCAGCGGGAGAGCCACATCCGCTGACGCCAGGTGTCGTAGGGCAGCAGGACATCGGTCCAGACCGGATAGAAGAACACGAAGGCCGCGATGACGATGGCGACGAAGATGCCCAGCGCCGACCAGAACAGCCCCTGCCGTCGTCGGGCGGCCGCTCGGCGGTGCACGCCATGGATCGCCAGGCAGATCGCGATGATGAGGAAGGGTGCGATCGCGGCCGAGTAGAACGAGAAGATCGGACGGTCCGCGCTGGCGAACCAGGGAAGCCAGGTCGCCGCGACGCCCACCAGCGGCACGCTCAACCGCCAGTGCCGTCCGCGCAGCCACATGACGAGCACCGCGACGATGGCCACGATGCCGACCCACCAGATGATCGGATTGCCGAGGATGAGCACCTCGCTGATGCAGCTGGAGTCGCTCGGAGCACCGCACTGGGCAGCGGGGACATCGGTGGTGGTGTCGACCGCGACGGGACGCCATTGCAGCAGCCAGCCGATCGGATGCGAGGCATAGGGATGGGTCTTGTCGGTGAGGTAGTCGCCGGTGTGGAAGTCCCAGGTCATCTCGTGGAAGCTCCACCAGGAGCGCAACGGGTCGAGGACGGCGCCGAGTGGTCCACCCATCGGGCTCTCGACACTCGGCCACGGCGCGTAGTCCCCATAGCCGTGGCCGAAGCGGTCCTCATAGGCGCCGCGATGCCAGAACCAGCCCGTCCAGCTCACCAGATAGACGACCGCGGCCACCAGCACCAGCCGGCAGAAGGCCGGAAGGCCGACCGCGAACAGCGAAGGGACCACGGCTCTCGGCCGATCAGCGCGTTCACGTGCTACCTGTCGACGGGCGGCGACCTCCCAGATCACCACGGTCAGGCCGAAGGCCGCGAGCACGTACAGCCCGCTCCACTTGGTGGCGATCGCCAGACCGAAGCACACGCCGGCGGCGATCTGCCAGCGTCGCCCGAGTCGAGGTCGGTCGCCCCGTTCCAGCAACCGGTCGAGTCGTCGCCGGTCGGTCACCAGGCAGGCGACGGCACAGACGAGCCAGAAGGTCAGGAAGACATCCAGCAGCGCGAGCCGCGACATCACGAAGTGCACGCCGTCGAGCGTGAGCAGCAGGCCGCCCACCGCCCCCACCCACAGGGAGCCGGTGAGGGTGATGAGCAGCCGCGCCAGCACCAGGACGGTCAGCGCGCCGGCGACCACGGCGCTGATCCGCCAGCCGAACGGGGTCATCCCGAAGACCGATTCCCCGAGGGCGATGAACCACTTGCCGCCGTCGGGGTGCACGATCCACGCGGGATCCGGGCCGAAGAGGGCGTTCAGGTTCCCGGCCTCGATGCGATCGTTCGCGTCGTCGACGTACTCGCGGACATAGCCGAACTGGCGCAGTGACCAGGCGTCCTTGGCGTAGTAGGTCTCGTCGAAGGCGAGGACATCGGGGCGGTCCAGTCGGACGACGCGCAATACGAAGGCGAGAAGCGCGAGGGCGCTCGGCACGATCCACGACCACGCGCGCCACGTCACTCGCTCCAGCACGCGCTCCACCATAGTGGCCGGGGCGAGGGACGCTGTGTTGCGAGGACTGACCGGTGTGAGATGTGCGGAGCGGGCCGGGGCGACGGGTTCGGGGGCCTGCGAAGATGAGTGCGTGTTGATCCTCGCCGGCACCCCCATCGGACAGGCCGATGACGCCTCCCGTCGTCTCGGTCCCGCGCTGGCCGAGGCCGATGTGGTCGCCGCGGAGGACACCCGTCGGATGCGTCGTCTCGCGGCCGATCTCGGTATCGACGTTCCCGGACGGGTGGTGTCGTACTTCGAGGGCAATGAGGAGCGGCGCACTGCCGAGCTCATCGAGGAGCTGAGAGCGGGCCGCACCATCGTGCTGGTCACCGATGCCGGGATGCCGAGCGTCTCCGATCCGGGGTACCGGCTCGTCGCGGCCGCGGTGGCCGAGGACCTGCCGGTCACCGCGATCCCCGGTCCGTCGGCGGTCCTCACGGCGCTCGCGCTGTCGGGACTGCCGGTCGACCGCTTCAGCTTCGAGGGATTCCTGCCGCGCAAGCAGGGGGAGCGGTCGCGCTTCCTGGCCGAGCTCGCCGCCGACCGCCGCACGATGGTGTTCTTCGAGTCGCCGCACCGGACGATCGCGACGGTGGAGGCGATGGCCGAGGCCTTCGGCCCGGACCGCCCCGCCGCCCTCTGCCGCGAGCTCACCAAGACCTACGAGGAGGTCGTTCGTCGCCCGCTTGGTGAGCTCGCCGCCTGGGCGGCCGGGCAGGAGCACGGGATACGGGGCGAGGTCACGCTCGTGGTCGCCGGTGCGCCCGCGGCGCCGGCAGCCGATCTCGATGACGAGGCGCTCGCCGGTCTGGTCGCCGACGCCGAGGCGACCGGATTGAGCCGCAAGGACGCGATCGCGCGGGTCGCGGAACAGACCGGCGTCCGCAAGAAGACCGTCTACGCCGCGGCCCACCGCTGACCCCACCATCACGCTCCGGAGCGGTGACTTACGCACCTCTCGAGCGATCCAAGAGGTGCGTAGGCCACCGCCCCACCGGCCGAGAGGTGTGTAACCCACCGCCCCAGGAGGGTGGGGCTAGAGGGCGATCTCGGGTTTGATCTGGGAGACGGTCCAGATGCGGCGTCGATAGGCGGCGGCGCAGGTCAGGGCGAGGGCGCCGACGATATAGGCCACCAGGACCGCCACCGTGCGCGGCAGACTCTCCAGCGACGCGCCGTACATGAGGTGCCGCAGCCCGTCCACGGCATAGGTCATCGGCAGCACGTGGTGGACGACCTGCAAGGGCCCGGGCAGCGTCTGCCAGGGGAAGGTCCCGCCCGCGCTGGCCAGCTGCAAGACCAGCAGTACCAGGCCCAGCAGCTGTCCCACCGTGCCGAGCCAGGCGTTGAGGGTGTGCACGATCGCCACGAAGGTCACCGAGACCAGCGCGAGCAGCAACGACACATAGCCGGCGCGTACCCAGTCGATCTCGACGGCGAAGCGCACCACGAACAGCATGACGACGGACTGTGCCACTGCGATCGCCGCTGGTGTCAGCCAGCCGCCGAGGGCCGTGCGCAACGGAGACTGACGCGCCGCGATCGCGCGGTTCGAGAGCGGTCGCACCAGCAGGAACATCACATAGGCGCCCACCCAGGCACCGATCGACAGGAAGAACGGCGCGAGCCCGGCGCCGTACGAATCGGCCGATGCCTGGGACACGTCCTCGGTGGCGATGGGGGAGGCGATCGTCTGCGCGGTCTCATCGCGTCGTTGCTCGTCCAGCGCGGGGATCGAGGAGACACCGTCCGCGAGGCCGTCGGCCAGCTCCTGGGCACCCGTCTGTGCCGTGCCGATCCCGTCGGCCAGCTCGCCCGCGCCGCTCTGCAACTGCTGTGCACCGGACAACGCCTCCTGTTGACCGCTGACCAGCTGCTGCGATCCGGACCGCGCGGTTCCGAGCCCGCCGGCGAGAGTGGCTGAACCGTCCGCTAGCCGCTGAGCCCCGTCGGCTACCTGTTGTGAACCGGAAGCGAGCTGGTCGAGCTGTCCTGAGGTCGATTGGACGCGATCGTTGAGATCGTCGAGGGGCTGACGGAAGCCGTCGAGGGTGTCGAGGATCTGCTGACGCTGCGGATCGGAGATACCCGCCGCGTCGAGCTGCTGGACGATGTCGGCGCGGATCGTGTCGAGGTCGCCGTTCGCCGTCTGGGAGGCGTTCGCGATCTCGTCGCCGATCTGCGCGATCTGGGCATTGCCGTCGGCGACCTGCCGCGCTCCCGGCGCCAGCGTGGCCGCACCGGCGGCCAACTGGTCGGCTCCGCTGGCCGCCTGGTCGATCCCCGAGGCGAGCTGCTGCTGACCGCCGAGCAGCTGCTGCTGGCCCGAGACCAGCTCACCGGCGCCGTCGCGCAGCTGTCCCGCGCCGCTCTCGGCGTCGACGAGACCATCGGCCAACCGCTGGGCTCCGTCGCCGGCCTGGAGCAGCTGATCGTGCAGGGTGGAGAAGCCGAGCAGGAAGGCGCTGGCGGCCTGCTCGCTCACGTTCTGCGCGATCGAGCCGCTGACCTTCGAGAGCACCTGATCGGCGATGGTCGTCGAGAGATAGTTGTTGGCCTCATTCGTGGTGAGTGTCAGCTCGGCCTTCTTCGGCTCGAAGTCCGCCGTCGACGCCAGCGCCGAGGAGAACTCGCGCGGGATGGTGAGTGCGAACAGATAGGTGCCGTCCTGGACGCCCTGGCGGGCCTCCGCTTCGCTCACCTCCTGCCAGTCGAAGGATCCGTCCTCGCGCAGATCGTGCGCCACATCGCGACCGGCGTGGATCTCCCCGCTCTGATCGGACTGCGCGGGGACGTCATCGACGACGAGGGCGGCCTGCACGCTGCTCAGCTTCGCGTAGGGATCGTGATTGGCCCACAGGTACAGCGAGGCGTACAGCGTGGGGATGAGGGTGATGGCGAGGATGGCGAGTGCCGGCATGCGCCCGGCGGTCAGCCGGCGGAACTCGCTGATGGCCATGCGGAGCGAGGTCATGCGATCTCCTCAGAGGTGCCGTCGGCGGCATTGCCGAGTCGGGTCGCCGGGAGCCCGAGCGTGCGGGCGCTGGCGGTCATGAGCTGGAGGACGACGACGAGGTCGCGGCGGGCGATCCGGTCCGCCACGTCATAGGCTTCGTCGCCGAGGGCGCCGTAACGGTCCGGTGCGCAGATCACCAGTGCCTCCACGCCGGGCCGGAGCGCGGCGAGTTCGCTCAGCAGGTGCACGCGCACGGGACCCGGCACGTCCTCGACGCGCGTGCCATGCCAGTCGAGGGCGTCGTGATGCTCGAGCCAGGCGCGTACTGCCGCGGGGCTGGCCGTGCGGCGAGCCATCGCGAGCTCCTCGCCGACGACCGTCGACAGCTTGACCACGTCATCGGGCTCCGACACATCGGGCACATCGACGAGCGCGACGCGCTCGCGCAGGCCCTGACCGTCGGGGCTGCCGTCCAGCAGGACGGTCCCGCCATCGGGACGCAGCCGGCCGCCCAGCACCAGGGACAGGGCGGTGTGACCCGTGCCGGGAGGACCCTCGACGAGGGTGACCTCTCGGCTCCTCGCGGTCAGGGTCGTGGGACGCAACAAGACCGTGTGTGGCCCGTCCACCGTGACATCGTGGGTCTCGATCTGCATGCTCAGCCTTCATCGTCGTGCTCCGCCCTCGAAAGGGCCAACTGATCCATGGTCCATGACGAATGTCAGGGAATCGAGCCGATCGGGTATGGCGAGCCCCACGTCGGACCGAGATGTGCTGGGTATTCGTCGATCAGAAGGACGCCGCGTTGACGAAGTGGGAGCACATCTCGGTCCAGCGCGGGCCTCACTAGACTGGGACGTATGGCCACCGACCGGACCTTCTACGTCACCACGCCCATCTACTACGTCAACGACGCACCGCATATCGGGCACGGGTACACGACGGTCATGGGCGACATCCTGTCGCGCTGGCACCGCCAGCGCGGCGAGAAGGTCTGGTACCTCACCGGCGTCGACGAGCACGGCCAGAAGGTGCTGCGAAAGGCCGATGCCAACGGCGTCTCGCCGCAGGAATGGGTCGACCGCCTCGTCGAGGACGAGTGGAAGCCGATGCTGCGCACCATCGACATCGCCAATGACGACTTCATCCGCACCACCGAGGAGCGTCACGAGAAGGGCGCGCAGGCCTTCTGGCAGGACCTCTACGACCGCGGCGCGGTCTACAAGGGTGGCTTCTCGGGCTGGTACAGCGTCAGCAGCGAGGAGTTCGTCGGCGATGACGATGTCCGCGACGGTGAGGGCGAGGACGAAGGCTTCAAGATCTCCGTACTCGACGGCAGCCGGGTCGAGTACATGACCGAGGAGAACTACTTCTTCCGGCTCAGCGACTACGCCGACCGCCTGCTGGAGCTCTACGAGCAGCACCCGGAGTTCATCCAGCCCGAGTCGGCGCGCAACGAGATCGTCTCATTCGTCAAGCGCGGCCTGAAGGATCTGTCGATCTCGCGGTCCACCTTCGACTGGGGCATCCCCGTCCCGTGGGACTCCTCGCACGTCCTGTACGTGTGGATCGAGGCGCTGCTCAACTACGTCACGGCCGCGGGCTACGGCGTCGATCCGGAGCGCTTCGAGGGGCTGTGGCCGGCCGACATCCACATCGTCGGCAAGGACATCGCGCGTTTCCACGCCGTGATCTGGCCGGCGATGCTGATGGCCGCCGGTCAGCCGGTGCCGCACCGTGTCTTCGCGCACGGCTGGCTGCTGGTGGGCGGTCAGAAGATGTCCAAGAGCAAGGCCAACGGCATCCACCCCAATGAGATCGTCGAGACCTTCGGTTCCGACGCCTACCGCTACTACTTCAGCCGCGCCCTGACCTTCGGCAGCGACGGGTCGATCTCCTGGGAGGACATCGGCGCCCGCTACCATGCCGAGCTCGCCAACGGCTTCGGCAATCTCGCGTCCCGCGTCGCCGCGATGATCGGCAAGTACCACGGCGGGCAGTTGCCCGAGGCCGGCCCGTTCAGCCAGCCGGAGAAGGCGCTGATCGACGACATCGCCGCCGCCGTCGGTGCGGCGGATGCAGCCATCGACCGCGTCGCTCCTCAGGACGCGATGAACGAGGTGTGGCGGATCGTCGAGTCCCTGAACGGCTATCTCACCGAGCAAGCTCCGTGGAAGGTCGCCAAGGACGACCAGCAGAGCGAGCGCCTGGCGACCATCCTCAACACCGCAGCGGAGGGCCTGCGCGTGCTCGCGGTCGTGCTCAACCCCGTGCTGCCCAGGGCGTGCGCGGCGCTCTGGGAGTCGCTCGGCGCGGAGGAGTCGCTCGGTGCGCTCGCCGACCAGCCCCTCGCGGATGCCGGCCGGTGGGGACAGCTCCCGGCAGGCACCACCATCACCAAGGTGCCCTCGCTCTTCCCCCGCCTCGAACTGGACCACGCATGAACCTCGGTTCACCCCTCGGTGGTCGAGTAGGTGAGTGCGCTCTGCGCGCGAGCCGTATCGAGGCCACGTCACCTGATGTGGTCTCGATACTCCATCGCGGCGATGCCCCTCATGCGATGGCTCCATTCCTCGTTCCTCCCCCGCAAGCGGGAGGTGCCCCCAGGTCGCACCCGACCACCGTGGGTCGAGGCAGGTCGCACCCGACCACCGGGGTCGAAGGGCCCGTCCGATGACCGTCACCGAAGGTTGGCCGGAGGCGCCGGCACCGCTGCCGGCGCCCGTCGTGGACAACCACTGCCACCTCGATCATCGGATCAAGGGCGGGCTGCTGATCCCGGTCGAGGAGGCCCTCGATCGCGCCGCCGCCGTCGGGGTCACCCGCATCGTCCAGGTGGGATGCGATCTGGAGAGCAGCGAGTGGGCCGTGGAGGCCGCCCGCGAGCACGACGCGGTGGTCGCCGCGGTCGCGCTACACCCCAATGACGCCGCCCGGATGGACGATCCGGTGTTAGATGGCGCACTCTCGCGCATCGACGAGCTGGCCGCCGACCCGGCGGTGCGCGCTGTGGGGGAGACGGGGCTCGACTACTTCAGGACCGGGCCGGAGGGACGCCCGCGTCAGCAGCGGTCCTTCCGCGAGCACATCGCCATCGCCACGCGTCACGACCGCACCCTCGTGATCCACGATCGAGACGCCCATGACGATGTGCTGGCGGTCCTCGACGACACCGGGATCCCGGATCGCGTGGTCATGCACTGCTTCTCCGGGGGGCCGGAGTTCGCCCTGGAATGCCTGGAACGCGGGGCCTTCCTGTCCTTCGCCGGTACCGTCACCTTCAAGAACGCCGAGTACCTGCGCGAGGCGCTTCGGGTGACTCCGCTCGATCGCGTCCTGGTCGAGACCGATGCGCCGTTCCTGACCCCGGAGCCCTATCGCGGGCGTCCCAATGCCTCCTTCCTCGTGCCCCACACCGTGCGGCGCATCGCCGACGTCCTGGACCTCGATCTGGTGTCGCTGTGCCGGCAGATCGACGAGAACACGAGCCGTGCCTTCGGCGGTCCGTGGGCTTCGCATGGTGGTCAACGGACTTGACGGGCCGTGGCAGCCTCGTTCAAGGTGGACAGGTTGTCAACGGAATGTGTTGAGGTTTGATTCGTGCAGTTTTCGGTCCCAGAGATTCATCCGAAGAACGTGCTGAAGATGGTCGCGGCCGTCCTGGTCGTCCTGATGGCGACGGCAGGACTCGTCGCCGCGGCTGACTTTGACAAGCGCGTCACGCTCGATGTCGACGGCGTCGTCACCGAGACCCGTACGTCCGCAGAGACGGTCGACGAGCTTCTGGCGAGCAAGGGTGTCGAGCCCCGCCAGGAGGACAAGCTCTCCCATGAGCTGGACGAGACGGTGGAGAACAACGCCACGGTCACCGTGCGTTACGCCAAGCCGGTCACCGTCGTGGTCGACGGCGAGTCGACCAATGAGGTCAGCTACGCCACGACCGTCGGCGACCTCCTCGACGACCTGGAGGTGACGCCCGAGAAGGGTGCCTACCTGTCCTCGGACGTCGATGAGAATGTCAATCGCTTCGGCGAGGAGATCGTCGTCAGCAATCCCAAGACCCTCACGGTGACCGCCGATGGCGAGGACACCGAGGTCGAGACCAACAAGCCGACCGTGGGCGATGTGCTCGACGAGGCCGGCGTGAAGCTGGACGAGGACGACGAGGTCGATCCCGGTGTCGACAGCTTCGTCGCCGCGGACACCGCGCTGAAGGTCGTGCGCATCGAGAAGGTCACGCGCACCGAGACCGTCCCGATCGACTTCGAGACCGAGGTCACCGAGGACGGCGAGCTCGAGAAGGGCGAGAAGGAGGTCGTGACCGAGGGTGAGGCCGGCGAGGCCTCCGAGGAGGTCAACCTCGTCCTCGCCGATGGCGAGGTCCGTGAGCGTGAGGTCGTCTCGCGCAGCACGACCCGTGAACCCGTGTCGCGGGTCGAGAAGCACGGCACCAAGGAGCCCGAGCCCGCCGGCTCGGACGCTCCCGCCGTGCCCGGCGACAGCGTGTTCGACCAGCTCGCACAGTGCGAGTCCGGTGGCAACTGGGCCGCCAACACCGGCAATGGCTACTACGGCGGCGTGCAGTTCAGCGCGCAGACGTGGCGGGCGGTCGGTGGATCGGGTCTGCCGCACGAGAACAGCCGCGAGGAGCAGATCCACCGCGCGACGATCCTGCAGCAGCAGTCGGGCTGGGGCCAGTGGCCCGCCTGCTCGGCCAAGCTGGGCCTGCGCTGACCAGCCCGGTGCGCCTTCTGGGCGCCTCGGACATCCGGCGGATCGCCGCCGAGGTCGGATTGCGACCCACCAAGCAGCGGGGACAGAATTTCGTCACCGATGCCAACACGGTCCGCCGGATCGTGCGTGAGGCCGGGATCGATCGAGACGACTCCGTCGTCGAGATCGGTCCCGGCCTCGGCTCGCTCACCCTGGGTCTGCTGGAGGTGGCCGATCACGTCACGGCCGTCGAGGTCGATGACGTCCTGGCCGGCCGGTTGGCGCAGACGGCGCGCGAGTTCGCTCCCGAGCGGTCGGATCGGCTGGAGATCGTCCACGCCGATGCCCTGCGCATCGACACCTTGCCGGGACCCGCGCCCACGGCACTCGTCGCCAATCTCCCGTACAACGTGTCGGTGCCGGTCCTCCTGCACTTCCTGGAGACCTTCTCCTCGCTGCGCGAGGTGCTCGTCATGGTCCAGGCCGAGGTCGCCCATCGTCTGGCCGCGGGGCCCGGCTCGCGCACCTACGGCGTGCCGAGCGTCAAGGCGCGGTGGTACGGCGATGTGCAACTCGCCGGAACGGTGGGGCGGACGATCTTCTGGCCCGTGCCGAATGTCGACTCGGCCCTCGTCCGGGTGACGCGCCGGACACCGCCCGAGGCCGATCGTCGGCGGACCTTCGCTCTGGTCGACGCCGCCTTCGCGCAGCGACGCAAGACCCTGCGGGCGGCGCTTTCCGCCCACTTCGGCGGGGGCGAGCAGGCTGAGCAGGCGCTGCGGGCGGTGGGGATCGACCCGCGGACCCGCGGCGAGCAGCTGACGGTCGAGGATTTCGCGCGGCTTGCCGCATTCACGGCCTGAGACGGCGTACGCTCCGTGTAGTAGCGACACGTAGTTTCCGTCCGATCGCCGGGAGGCCGTCATGTCCCACGTCGCCGATTCCTCGCCCGTCCGCTCGCTCGCGACGACGATCTGGTGGCTCATGCTGGCCCGCGGCATCCTCGCGCTGATCTTCGGCGTCGTGGCGGTCGTGGCGCCGGTCAGCACGCTCGCGGCGCTGCTCATCATCTTCGGCGTGTTCAGCGTCGTCGACGGCATCGTCGCCGTGGTCGGCGGTATCGCGACCCGGGGGACGTCCTGGGGGTGGGTGGTCTTCAACGGCCTCCTCGGCATCGTCATCGGCGTCATCGCCCTGCGCTACCCCGAGACGACGTTGCTGGCGATGGTGCTCGTGATCGCGGCGTGGGCGCTCGTCACCGGCTTCTTCGCGATCTTCGGTGCGATCGAGGGACGTCGTGAGGGCGGTCGGGCGTGGGGGTGGACTCTCGTCTCGGGCGTGCTCAGCGTGCTGCTCGGCCTGCTGTTCACGCTCGACCCGGTCGCCGGGGCGGGCACGCTGGTCCTCATGACCGGGATCTACGCGGTGCTGCTGGGAGCGACCTGGATCGGCGTGGCGCTCACGGTGCGCAGTGAGGCGCGTAGCGCGGGGCGTTGAGCCGCTCACCACGTCTCGCGGAAATCGTGGGGTGCCGTAGGTTGGTGCAGTGCTCCCCGTCACCGTTCGCGCTCCGGCCAAGATCAACCTCGTGCTCGAGGTCGGTGCGGGCCGTCCCGACGGCTTCCATGCCCTCTCGACCGTCTACCACGCCGTGTCGCTGTACGACGAGGTCACGGCGACACCCCATGACGATGCGGTGCTCGCGGTGCGTGTGCTCGATGCCGATTCACTGCGCGAGCGCACCGATGTCCCGCGCGATGAGAGCAATCTGGCCATCCGGGCGGCGGACCGCCTGCGTTCGCATCTCGGCCGACCCGAGCTCGGTGCCGATCTCCTGATCCATAAGGGGATTCCGGTCGCCGGCGGCATGGCCGGCGGTTCCGCCGATGCCGCGGCGACGCTGGTCGCGTGCAACGAGGCCTGGCAGGGGGGCCTGAGTCGCGCCGAGCTGGAGCCGATCGCCGCGGAGCTCGGCAGCGATGTGCCGTTCCTGCTGCATGGGTCGACCGCAGTCGGGACGGGTCGTGGCGAGCAGATCGCCCCGGTGCTCGCCCGTGGACACTTCCACTGGGTTCTCGCCACATTCGCCGAGGGCATGTCCACGCCCGAGGTCTATGAGGAGCACGATCGCCTCGGCGGACGATCAGGGACCTTCGGGGAAGCCACACAGCATGTGCTGGAGGCGCTCCGCGACGGCGATCCGGAGGTGCTGGGCGGGGCGCTGGTCAATGATCTCGCCGACGCGGCACTCGCGCTGCGCCCCGAGCTGGCGGGTGTGCTCGCCCTCGGCCTGGAAGCGGGAGCCGTCGGCGGACTGGTGTCCGGGTCGGGGCCCACGCTGGCGTTCCTCGTGCGCGACGAGATCGCCGCCGACGATCTCGCGGAGATTCTCCGCGGGGCGGAGGTAGCCGATGTCGTGCTGACGGCCGCGGGGCCCCGACCGGGAGCGAAGGTGGTGCGCTGATGCCACCGCTGATCGTCGCCGAGAAGGTCCACGTGGCCTTCCCGACGGCAGGACCGGTGCTGCGCGACGTCACCCTCGGCCTGGCGGAGGGCGACCGCGTCGGAGTCGTCGGCCGCAACGGCGACGGCAAGTCGACATTGCTGCGGGTCCTCGCCCACGAGCTGGAACCGGACTCCGGACGCGTGACCTGGCGGCGGGACCTCGCGGTCGGATATGTCGACCAGAGCGATGTCCTCGACCCCGCGGCGACGGTACGCGATGCGGTCGTCGGCGATGCCCTCGATCACGAGTGGGCCGGCGACGCCCGGACGCGTGACATCGTGTCGGGACTCGTGCCCCCCGATGTCGCATGGGAGGCGCGGATCGGCGAGCTCTCCGGCGGTCAACGTCGCCGGGTCGCCTTGGCGAGTGTGCTGGCGCGGTCCTGGGACGTGCTGGTGCTGGACGAGCCGACCAACCATCTCGACCTCGACGCCGTGGTGTGGCTCGCTGGTCATCTACGGCAACGGTGGCCCGCGGGGAGCGGCGCATTGGCGGTCATCACGCACGACCGCTGGTTCCTCGACGAGGTGTGCACGACGACCTGGGAGGTCCACGACGGCACCGTCGACGCCTTCGAGGGCGGGTACGCGGCGTACGTGCTGCAACGCGTCGAGCGGGACCGGCAGGCCGCCGCGAGCGAGGCCCGCCGGCAGAACCTGATGCGCAAGGAGCTGGCCTGGCTGCGTCGTGGCGCGCCGGCGCGCACGTCCAAGCCGAAGTTCCGGATCGACGCGGCCAATGAGCTGATCGGTCGGGAGCCCCCGGTCCGCGACGGGGTGGAGCTGACCCAGCTCGCCACGGCGCGGCTGGGCAAGGACGTCGTGGACCTTCTCGATGTCGATGTCGACCTTCCCGACGGGCGCCCGGTGCTGCGCGATATCGAGTGGCGGATCGGGCCGGGGGAGCGGACGGGCATCCTCGGCGTCAACGGGGCGGGCAAGTCGACCCTGCTCGGCCTCGTCACCGGCGATGTGGCCGCCAGCCGTGGCCGGGTCAAGCGCGGCAAGACCGTCGAGGTGGCCGTGCTGAGCCAGTCCCTGCACGAGCTGGACGATGTGGCCGAGGAGCGGGTGAGCGACCTCGTCGGCCGTCAGCGGGCCACCTATGTCGCCGGCGGCAAGGAGCTGACACCCGGGCAGCTGCTGGAACGGCTGGGGTTCCGCACGCAGCAGCTCTCGACCCCGATCAAGGATCTCTCCGGCGGGCAGCGCAGGCGTCTGCAGCTGCTGCTCATCCTGCTCGCCGAGCCCAATGTCCTGATCCTCGACGAGCCGACCAATGACATGGACACCGACATGCTCACGGCGATCGAGGATCTGCTCGACACCTGGCCAGGCACGCTTCTGGTGGTCTCGCACGATCGGTACCTGCTGGAGCGAGTCACCGACCAGCAGTACGCGATCCTCGACGGCCGGCTCCGCCATCTCCCTGGCGGAGTAGACGAGTATCTGGTCCTGCGCGAGAAACAGGAACAGGAGCGGGACTCCGCGGCGGGGGCACCGCGCGGCGTATCCCAGTCCGAACAGTCGGGGCTGTCCGGTGCCGAACGACGGTCGGTGCAGAAGGACATCGCCTCCCTGGAGCGCCGGATGGAGAAGCTCTCGGCGAGTGTCGACGCGCTCCACGCCTGGCTGGCCGCGCACGACCAGAGCGACTACGAGGGTCTGCAGCGTCATACCGAGGAGCTGCGCACGGTCGAGGACGAGATCGCCCGGCTCGAGGAACGCTGGCTCGAGCTCTCCGAATCCCTCGACTGAACAAACGAGTACGCCATCGAAGGGCGGCCACATGCCCAATAGAGGGGCGGCCATATGCCTAATAGGCGGCTTTCGCTCGCGCCCCCGGAACGAGCCCGTTCGACCTGATCGTCGAAAGCGCAGAGGGGCTTTCAGGCCGCGTGGTCGTCACGAGCGAGTGCGGATGGCGATAGCCCTGACCGCCGCTCACGCCGAGGGGCCGGCGAAGGGCTCGATGAGATCGCGCAGGAGGTCGGCGATCGTGGCGCGCTCGTCGCTGTCGAGATCGGCGAGAAGTTCGTGCTCGTGGGTGAGTAGCGCATCGAGGGCCGCATCGACGCGCTCTCGCCCTCGTGTGGACAGCCGTACCAGCACACCGCGCCGGTCGGAGGGGGCCGGGCGCCTTTCGACCAGCCCCTTGCGCTGCAGCCGATCGACGCGGTTGGTCATGGTGCCGCTGGTCACGTGCGTGGCAGCGACGAGCTGGCCGGGGGACAGCTCGTAGGGCTCGCCGATGCGCCGCAGCGCCGCGAGCACGTCGAACTCCCACGGCTCGAGGCCCACGGAGGTGAAGGCCTGCTTGCGGAGCCCGTCCAGATACTGCGCGAGGCGGCTGACCCGGCTCAGCACCTCCATCGGGGAGACATCGGCATCGGGGCGTTCGTGCCGCCAGGCGGCGACGATCCGATCGACCTCGTCCATGGGATGAGTTTATCGCGTCGAGATTCTTGAGGTCGAGAATCTTGCAGGAGCGCCGCCCCGGCGCGTGGCCTGGGGTGTTCGGTACGCTGGACGCGCTTTCCCCGGTTGGTCTGCCGGCAGGGCCCGCCTGACTTTGAATCAGGATTAGCGACGTAGGTTCGACTCCTACCCGGGGAGCCACGCGAGAACCCGCTGAGTGTGGAGGTACCCCCACACTTGACGGGTAGCCCCGAACACGAAGGAGTCCGCATTGGACGCGAAGGTCACGGCGATCGTCCTCGCCGCCGGAGCCGGAACCCGGATGAAATCCGAGCGCGCCAAGGTGTTGCACGAGCTCGGTGGCAGGTCCATGCTCGGCCACGCTCTCGCCGCCGTCCGCGAGCTCGGCGTCGAACAGCGTGTCGTGGTCGTGGGCCATCAGCGTGAGCAGGTCGAGGCGGCCACCACGGCCCTCGATAGTGAGGCGCTGATCGCCGTCCAGCACGAGCGCAAAGGCACCGGTGACGCCGTCCGCGCCGGGCTCGACGCGCTGGAGGCGGGCGCGGCTCGCGGCACCGTCCTGATCACCTACGGCGATGTCCCGCTGCTCACGGCCGAGACGCTCCGCGCGGTGGTCGACGAGCACCGCGCGGACGCCCGCGCCGTCACCATCCTCAGCGCCGAGGTCGACGACCCCACCGGCTACGGCAGGATCCTACGCGGCGATGACGGAACCGTCACCGCCATCCGCGAGCACAAGGATGCGAGCGAGAACGAGCGATCGGTCCGCGAGATCAACAGCGGCATCCTCGCGGTCGACGGCACCTTCCTCGACGCGGCCCTCGGCCGGCTCACGCCGAAGAACGCGCAAGGCGAGCTGTATCTGACCGATATCGTCGGCTTCGCGGTCGCCGATGGGCTCCCCGTCGGAGCCCATGTCCTCGAGGACGTCTGGCAGACCGAGGGCGTCAACGACCGCGCCCAGCTCGCCCGGCTGGCCCGCGAGCTCAACGACCGGATCACCCGGCGCTGGATGCTGGACGGCGTCACGATCATCGACCCCGCCACCACCTGGATCGACTCCGACGTCACTCTCGCGCCGGATGTCACGGTGCGCCCCGGCACCCAACTTCTCGGAGCCACGACCGTGGCCGGCGGCGCCACGATCGGACCGGACACCACGTTGCGAAATGTCGAGATCGGCGAGGATGCCACCATCGAACGCACCCACGGATCGGATGCCGTGATCGCCGCCGGCGCGACCGTCGGCCCCTTCGCCTACCTGCGTCCTGGCACCGAGCTTGGCGCGAAGGGCAAGATCGGCACCTTCGTGGAGACCAAGAACGCCCAGATCGCCGACGGCGCCAAGGTGCCCCATCTCTCCTATATCGGCGACGCGGAGATCGGCGAGGGCACCAATATCGGTGCGGGCACCATCACCGCCAACTACGACGGCGAGCGCAAGCACCGCACCGTCGTCGGGCGTCATGCCAAGACCGGGAGCGACAACGTCTTCGTGGCACCGGTCGAGATCGGCGACGGCGCCTTCACCGGCGCTGGAACGATCGTCCGCGAGGACGTTCCACCGGGGGCACTCGCGGTGAGCGCGGGAGGACAGAGGATCATGGACGGGTGGGTCGCGAGGCGACGGCCCGGCTCGGCGGCCCACGAGGCCGCGGAGAACGCAGCACGGCAGGAAGAGAACCCCCAGTGACCAACGGCAGCCTCAGCGAGCGCACACCGACCCGCAACCTCATGCTCTTCTCGGGTCGGGCGCACCCGACCCTCGCGCAGGAGGTCGCCCAGCTCCTCGAGGCCGAGCTCGTGCCGACCACCGCCTACGACTTCGCCAACGGCGAGATCTACGTGCGTTTCGACAAGTCGGTGCGCGGATGCGATGCCTTCGTGCTCCAGAGCCACTCCGCACCGATCAACGAGGCGATCATGGAGCAGCTCATCATGATCGACGCGCTCAAGCGGGCTTCCGCCAAGCGCATCACGGTGGTGCTGCCCTTCTACGGCTACGCCCGCCAGGACAAGAAACACCTCGGGCGCGAGCCGATCTCGGCGCGTCTGATGGCCGATCTGTTCCTCTCGGCCGGTGCCGACCGACTCATGACGGTCGATCTCCATACCGCGCAGATCCAGGGCTTCTTCGACGGGCCGGTGGATCACCTGCTGGCGATGCCGATCCTGACGCGCCACGTCAAGAAGAAGTACGGCGACAAGCAGCTCGCGGTCGTCTCGCCCGATGCCGGCCGGATCAAGGTGGCCGAGTCCTGGGCGAACTCGCTCGGCGGCGCACCGCTGGCCTTCATCCACAAGACCCGCGACATCTCCCGCCCCAACGAGTCCAAGGCCAACCGTGTCGTGGGCGAAGTGGCCGGCCGCACGTGCATCCTGGTCGACGACCTCATCGACACCGGTGGCACGATCGTGCAGGCCGCCGAGGCGCTCAAGGCCGATGGGGCCGAGGACGTCATCATCGCCGCGACCCATGCCGTGTTCTCGGGCCCCGCGGTCGACCGCCTGAAGAACTGCTGCGCGCGCGAGGTCATCGTCACCAATACGCTGCCCCTCACCGAGGAGATGCAGTTCGACAAGCTCACGGTGCTGTCGATCGCGCCACTGCTCGCCCAGGCGATCTCGGCCGTGTTCGAGGACGGCTCGGTCACCAGCCTGTTCAAGGAGTGACCCTGCGTCCCGGTGCCGCGCGGCTCGCCGTGTCGCTCGGGGGCTGCTTCGCCCTGGTCGCCCTCCTCGCCGTGGTGGTCGTCGGCCACGATGCTCCGCGCGAGGCGCTGGTGACGGCGGCCGGGGTGTTGATGGTCTTCGGCTTCGTCGGCGGTGTCCTCACGACGGTGATCGCCCTGCTCGTGCTCGGCTACACACATGATCGCGAACCCGATGACGAGATCGCGGTGACGATGGCTTCTCTCGCCGGTTCGCTGTTCGTGGCGGTCTTCGGTGTGCTGGCGCTGCGCACGACCGGCTGGCTGGTCGCGGTCGTGACCACGGCGGTTCTGGTGGTCGTCACGCATCTGGTGTTGCGCCGCGGGCTGCGGGCCACCCTCCGCTGAACCGCTCTCGAGGCGCGCCGCTCCCGCCCATGGGCGGTGAGCTGTCACGTACTCGCGCCACGCTCCTGCGTGATGACTCACCGGAATCGTGGTCGACAGGATATCGGTGAGCCATCACCCACGATTGCCCGCTGGGTGCGGGATAACTCACCGCCCAGGGACGGGAGCGATGGTGCCGTCGTCGGGTGGTCTCGCGGCATAATGGTGCGGACGACGTGCGGACGCCGTCGAGGTGACGAAGGGTGGCTCGTGCGCGTTCGAGGTCTCAGCATCCCGCCGCGGGCGATCGCGGTCACGAGCATCGTCGTCATCGTGACCTTCGTGGCGGCGCTGGTCATGTTCGGGGTCGATCCGCGCGGCTGGTTCGGCCGATCGGGTGCCCAGCGCCACGACCCCTTCGCGGGCGCCGAACTGTACGGCGCACCGGACTCTCTCGCCCACAAGGCAGCGGATGCGGCCACCGGCCCCGATGCCGAGATCGTGCGACGGGTCGCCGAGGTCCCCACGGCGATCTGGCTGACCCCCGAGGAGAGCGGACTCGACGCCGTCGAGCATCGTGCGGCCACCATCGCCGAGGGTGCCGCGGAGGAGAATGCCGTCGCTGTGGTCGTGCTCTACGGCATCACCGATCGAGACTGCGCCGGTGGGCACTCCGGCGGGGGTCTCGAACCGGGGGACTATCGCACCTGGGTCGAGCGGGCGGCTCGCGGTCTCGGACATGAGCCGCGCCACGTGGCCGCCGTCGTCGAGCCCGACGCCCTCGCGATGGTGGACGAGTGCCCCGACCCCGAGACGCGATTCGACCTGCTCGACGATGCCCGATCGGCCCTCGACAGCGCGGGAGTCACGACCTACCTCGATGCCGGGCATTCGGACTGGGTGGCGGTGGAGACGATGGCCGACCGGCTCCGGCAGATCGGGATCGACGAGGCGCGAGGCTTCTCCGTCAACGTCGCCGCCTACAACGGTGAGGCCGATGAGATCGACTACGCCGAGAGACTGGCCGATCTGCTCGACGACGGCGTGCACTATGTGATGGACACCGGCCGCAACGGTGCGGGCGCCTCCGGCGAATGGTGTAACCCGCCGGGCCGGGCACTCGGTCAGCGCCCCGGAGCGGGGGAGGGCCGTCTCGACGCGCGACTCTGGATCAAGCCGCCGGGCGAGAGCGACGGCACCTGCCGGGGCGGACCGCCCGCGGGCACCTGGTGGAACGAACGAGCGGCGGAGCTCGCGCGACAGGCCGGCTGGTGAGCCTCGGAACGGTGCTTTTCACCTCCGCGCCGACCGGTCCCGTGGAGCCGGTGAACAGGGGTGTCTCACCGCCGAGTCGGGAAACACCGTCGGCTGACTGCGGGGCGTTGGTACTGTGAGCCCATGTCGAGCCAGGAGCAGCGCCGTGTCGTCGTGATCGAAGACGATCCCGACATCCGCCATCTGCTGAAGACCGTGTTGGAGAGCAGCGGCTTCGAGCCGTTCAGCGCCTCCAACGGAGCAGACGGCATCGAGCTCGTGAGGCAGTACGACCCCCTCATCACGACCCTCGATGTGACGATGCCGGGCATGGACGGCTTCGCGACGGCCAAACGCCTGCGCGAGTTCAGCTCGACGTACATCATCATGCTGACCGGGCTCGGTGACGAGATCGACGTCGTCCAGGGTCTCGAGGCCGGGGCGGACGACTATCTCGTCAAGCCGTTCCGTCCTCGCGAGCTGCGCGCGCGGATCGAGGCGGTCCTGCGTCGTCCCCGCGACCGTGCGGGGGCGGCTGGCCCGGCCGCCGAGCCGTCCGCGCCTCAGGCGGCAGCGGTGGCACCGGCCCCGCCGGCGCCGGAGTACACGCCGCCGACGTACACGCCCCCTGCCGAGCCGCCTCATCACCGGGCCGAGCCCACACGCCAGGCGCCTACGCCCGCGCATCATCGGGGTGCGCCGGCGGGCCCGGCGGTTCCGGCTCAGGTCGCGGCCAATATCGCCGCCACGAGCCCACAGGCCGGCGCTCGGGCGGATGCGGGCTCGCACGGAGCCCTCCAGGTCCGTGGCCTCGTGCTGGATCCCGAGACCAGGATCGTGACCGTGGAGGGACGCGGCATCGACCTCACCCGCACCGAGTTCGACCTGCTGCACATCCTGCTGTCCTCGGGCCGCAGGGTCCGTAGCAAAGCAGACCTGGTGCTCGCGCTGCGTGGCCAGGACTATGTGACCTCGTATTTCGTCAACGAGGCCGACAAACGCGCCATCGAGGTGCACATGGCCAATCTGCGCCGCAAGATCGGCGACTCCAGTGCCACACCACGCTGGATCGAGACCGTGCGCGGCGTCGGTTACCGCATCGCCGCCGACTGACGACCCTCGGGCGGTGACCTACGCACCTCTCAAGGGCGTTAAGAGGTGTGTCATCCACCGCCCCCGGATTGAGGGGTGCGTAGGTCACCGCCCAGGGTCCTGGCCCCGCGCGCTCAGTT
This sequence comes from Aeromicrobium piscarium, assembly GCF_007421815.1. Lineage (GTDB taxonomy): Bacteria > Actinomycetota > Actinomycetes > Propionibacteriales > Nocardioidaceae > Aeromicrobium > Aeromicrobium piscarium. The sequence continues at coordinate 33,521 of NZ_VLNT01000009.1, forward strand.
CGCGTTCTTGGGGATCTCCTGCTGCTCGGTCGGGGTATCGGAGGCGAAGATCGCGATGGGCACCTCCTGCGTGATCACCTGCGGGGTCACATCGGGCTTGCCGGCCGCGTTCTCGGTCCACACGGTCGCCTCGAAGCGCAGCGTGATGCCGATCGTGTCCTCGGGCAGATCGCCGATCGTCTGGTTGCGCAGCTCGAAGGATCCCTTGGGCGAGGTCACGAGCATGCCCCACTGGTTGCTGACCGGCTCGGGATCGAAGGTGATCGCCGCGGCGGTCGCGTCGAGCGTGTAGGGCCCGTCGGTCACATTGCCGGACTCGGTGGTGATCGTGGATGTCACCTTGACGTGCTGCAGGAAGGTCTGTCGTTTGGTGGAGAAGGGATCGCGGAAGTCGCGGCTCATGTCGTAGGCCTGGAAGGTGAACGAGAAGTTCTTGTCGCCCAGGGGATACCAATCGTTCGTGCGCGGGGTCGACTTGGTCGGCCAGATGGTGAAGACGTAGTCGACATCGCTGGTCGTGTTGTGCGACTGGAAGGTGCCGTCGTGCGTGAACTCCGAGTCGAATTCGCGCTCCGATGCCGCCGCGCTGGGGGACGGTGTCGGCGAGTCGGCGTCGTCGCCGCCGGGGAACAGTCCGCAGGCCGAGAGCACGACGAGCAGGGTGAGGGCGCAGCCGGCCAGGGAGAGACGGCGGAAGAAGGCGTTCACGGGACTCCTGTTCGATGGGTCGCGGTGCTCAGACCGTGAAGCCACGATAGTTGCGAAGGATCTTGATGCCCATCCAAGCGGTCTGGGCGATGGTGATGACCCCGAGGACGGGCCATCCATAGGCGAGGAGATCGCTCTGCGTACCCAGCGACAGCTGGCTCCAGACGCCGATGACGATGGCGATCAGGCCGAGGGCGACCAGATAGGGCAGCAGGTAGGCCTGTCCGGCTCCACGTTCGGCGCGAGCCTGCGCCGCCCAGTTGTCGGTCTGTTGACGGCTGAAGAACTTCGTCCAGGCCCGCACGAAGTGCCCGATCCGGATCCACATGTAGAACTCGGCAGGGAACAGCAGTAGGGCGAAGAGCGTGTCACGTTTGTTGCGGTAGTGCATCGAGCGCGCCACCCGCATGTTCAGCACGATGGCGGCGGTCGGTGGGATGAGCCACCACCACTGGAAGACGAAGGCGTCGATCCACAGCGAGCAGATCAACAGCGTGACGAAGAGGAAGCGGGTGATGATGTTCAGCACCATCGAGAAGTGCTCGAACCAGCGCAGCCGCAGATTCGGGTGGAAGGGCTGCCCCTTGGTGTCGCCGCGTTGTCCGGGCCACATCAGTTCGATGGCGCCGAAGTTCCACTTGACCTGCTGACCGTCGAGCGCGCGCAGGTTCGTCATCCCGCCGACGTGGGCGCGGGCGGTCGCGCTGATCTTGGTGAGGTAGCCGGCGCTCTTGATCTGCAGCGACAGCAGCGAGTCCTCGACCTCACTGTCCTTGACCCAGGGTGCCTGCTGGTGCGTGTGCCGCATGACATCGCGGAGCGCCGGGACCGAGAAGATGGAGAACTGCCCGCCGAGCACGGCCATGTTCCGGCCGCGCAGCAGGTTCTGCATGTTGAACGCGGCGAACTGGGCGCGCTGGCCGGCGATGAGGAACTTCTCCATCGGGCTGTTCAGCGCGGTGTCGTCGATCGAGTAGATCGCCGAGATGCCGCCGATGCGATGGTCGCTCTGGATCTCCGCGAGGAGATCGGCGACGGCGGTCGGCTCGGGCGTGGTGTCGCCATCGACGCCCAGCAGGAAGTCGTAGCCCTCGACGAGGAAGAAGCCGTAGTTGAGAGCGCCGACCTTCTTGTCGGGGTTCTCGCCGATGTCGTGGACGAAGACCTCGACCACCTGCTCGCCCTCGGCGGTCATCCGCGCGTGCACGCCCGCATAGTGGCTCGCGACCTCCACCGTGTCGTCGGTAGTGTTGTTGACCACGACATGGATGACATCCGGAGGACGGGTCTGAGTCAGCAGGGAGTCGAGCACCGCGGAGATCGTCGCCCCCTCGTTGTAGGCCGGGACGACACAGCCCACCATCGCGCGGGCGGTGACCAGATCGCGCGGATCGTCCGGGACGGTCACCTGGCCGGTGAGGGCAGCGGTGTCGCCGTCGACGAACGGATCGTTGAACTCCATGGGCCCGATCATGGCGCGGCCGGCTCACGGCCGGCTGTCGAATTGCCTCAGGATTTGCCTAATCTCTGCTCAAGAAGGGTGGTCTTCAGCTCGGCGGCCGTCGCGGCCATGGAGGTGATCGCCTGTTCGAGCAGGGCTCCGTACTCCGGGGTCGCCGAGAAGGTGTCGGCGACCCCGTAGACGGCGCCGATGCGGACGCCCATGACCGTCGCGGTGCGGGACGTCAGCAGCGAGTCCTCGATGTCGCTGACGATCGCGTGGGCGCTCTGCGGCGAGGTCGCCGGGGCGAGGACGGCGAAGTTGCCGGCGCCCAGGTGCCCGATGGGCGCCCAGGGCGGGACATGCGCTCGCACGGTCTCGGCGAGCTTGCGGACGGCATCATCGCCGAGCGATCGGCCGAAGGCCGAGTTGAGCGCGCGCAGATCCTCGATGCTGATCAGCAGGAAGCAGGCGTGTCCTCCGACGAGGGTCACCCTCTTCAAGCGGCCCTGTGCGGCGAACCGGAAGGACTGCGGTGACAGCACGTCGAGGTCCGCGAGGGGGTTCTCCGACTCCGAGGTCGTGAACCCCCCGGCCTTGCCGCGTTCGCGCAGCAGCTGGACGAGCACGATCGCCGCCACCGTCTGCACCACCGTGAAGCCGACGAGGGCCGACTCGATGCGCGCCGTGCCTTGCCAGGCGACGATCGTCCACCAGATGGCCGACGGGACGCATGAGGCGAGATAGCCCTGGAAGATCCGGGTCACCGGATGCTGCGCCCACGAGCCGATCTGGAGCTCGTAGATCATCGCGATCGCGGCCGCCACGGTGACGAGAGCGCCGGCGGTGACGACGAGGGCGCCGTCCACATAGCCTTCGAGGACCGCCGCCGCGACGATCAGCAGTGCCGCTCCCGCGCCCATCTCGAGCCGGGGTGAGCGGTCGTGAAACAGCCGGATGCCCGACCACAACAGCGTCACGGCGATGGCCGCACCGCCGATCGCCGCCGCTCCGGCGAATCTGCTGGGAGAGGTCTCGCTGGTCCATGAGACGTAGACGACCATGCTCGCGCTGAACACGAACTGGGCGACGGCCAGGATCCGGGCCGCGCGGGTGGCGTGGGTGAGGATCGCGGAGAGGATGAAGACGACGGTCACGGTGGCACCCACGACGAGTGCTCCCACGGCGACGGCGTGGTACTGGTTCATGCGTGTCTCCCATCGGGTGCGCCCGCGGGGAGGGTGATCGACACGGTCGTCCCCTCCCCGGGCACGCTGCTCAAAGCCATCGTTCCGGCGTGGGACTCGATGATCTGTCGACTGATGTCCAGCCCGAGTCCCGACCCGCCCACGGCGGAGTCCCGGGCCGCAGCGGACCGATAGCCGCGGTCGAAGACCCGTTCGGCGTCGTGGGCGCTCATGCCGCGACCGGTGTCGCGGATCGACAACGCGTAGTGACCGGTGTCGGTGAGGATGGCGTCGACGAAGATCCGGCCGCTCTCTACGTTGTACTTGACGGCATTGGTCAGCACATTGTCGATGACCTGGCGGATGCGCAGCGGATCGGCGTCGAGGACGATATCGGGCAGTGGACCCACGACTATGGCGATGGATCGGGCGATCGCCTGCGGGCGGACGGCGGTGATGGCGTCCTCGACGATCGCCGAGGGCCGGCACGGTTCCATCGTGAGCACCATCCCCGATCTCCCCGAGGGAGAGCGGGCGGCGAGGAAGTCGTTCGAGAGGGTGAGGAGCCGTTCGGTGTTCTTGAGGGCCACCTCGACCATCTCGCGCGGGACGGCCGGTACGCCCGGCTCGTCGAGGGCGAGCTCGAGGTAGCCCAGGATGGAGGTCAACGGCGTGCGGAACTCATGGCTGACGGAGGTGACGAGCTCGTCGCGGTCGGCCTGGGCACGCAGCTGGCTGGTGACGTCGCGGGCGAGCACGATGACATTCTCGGTCGAGCCGTCGTCGCCGCGGAGGAACTGGCTGGTCCACTCGATGGCGATCGGTTGCGCACCGCCGACCCAGGTGGTCTCACCATCGACCTGCTCACCCTGGAGCGCGCGACCGATGGGGCCGTCCGGTGCGAAGATCGGGGAGCCGTAGTCGATCTCGTAGTCCGAGAGCGCGGCCTCGAAGCGCGTGCCGCCCAGGTGGCGGAGGAGCAGCCAGGCGCTGCGATTGGCCGTGCGCAGACCGCCATCGGCGTCGAAGGAGAACACTGCGAGATCGAGGGAGTCGAGCACCGAGGACGTGAAGCGCTCCTGCAGGCTCGCGCGTTCGAGCGCGCGGGAGAAGGCATCGGACTGGCGGTGCAGCAGCCCGCGCCGGGCCGAGGCGACGCGATTGGTCTGGTAGGCCGCCACGGCGCTGAGCACGATCAGCGAGGTCACCGCGGCGGTGGCCGGGATGCCTCCGATCAGCTGGACCTCGGCCACCTGCGCCTGGGTCCACCAGGCGGTCCAGAGAGCGATGATGGAGGCGGCGACCATGAGGGTCGCCACCAGGCCTCCGAAGGCGATGGCGACCCAGACCACCGGGAGCACCACCAACATCGAGAAGCCCGCCCCTGGGGTGGGGATGTAGAGCAGCAGGGCGCCCGGCACATCGACGATCGCGAGCAGCAGAGCCCACCGGCTGTTGGACTGCCGCCAGGGGAAGAGCCCCGCCACGGTCGTGGCGCCGATGATGATCAGCGCGCCGACAAGCAGCGTCGTCGATTCGGTGAAGTCCGGTCGGACCGCGATCGTGGCGAAGAACGGCAGCGCCACGGTGAGGACGAAGAGGAACTGCCAGTGCACGATCGCTCGCGGTGAGATGACGACTCGGCGGAAGTCCCGGTCGACGCGGGCTCTCAGCTGACCGGGGATCATGAAGAGCCTCGTGCCGCGACGCCGACCTGGGTCAAGGAGATCTCGACGATGGCGGTGGTCCCCGCGCCGGCCGCGCTCTCGAGCCGGATCGTGCCCCCATGAGCCTGAGCGATCGAGAGTGCCGTGGCGAGTCCGAGACCGAAGCCGGGCAGCGCGCGACGGATCGCGGTCGGTGCGCGGTAGAACCGCTCGAAGGCGTGCCGTGTCTCCTCGCGGGTCATGCCGAGGCCGTGGTCGGTCACGGTGATCCGAGCGGAGTTCTCGTGCGTGTCGACCGCTACCTCGATGCGGCCGCCCGAGGCGCTGAACTTGACGGCATTGGACAGGACCGCGTCGACCATGCGCTCGGCGAGCTCGCGGTCGAGCGGCACCTGCAGGCGCGATGAGCCGTCCGGGCCCTCGATGACGATGCCGCGTGTGCCGGCGCTCTCGCGCCAGTGGTTCACACGCCGGCGCAGGAGATCGACGACGTCGATGAAGGAGAACGTGGGGGAGGCCCCCGCGACCTCGAAAGGCTCGAGCAGCTCGCGCAGCTTGGCCGACAGGCTCGTGACCCCCTGCTGGGCGCGGCGCAGGAACTCGCGGCCGGTCTCGTCCAGGTCATCGGTCTCCAGCAGGTCCAGATAGCCGACGATCGATGTCAACGGTGTACGCAGCTCGTGCGCGACGGTGGCGCTGAAGGACTCCGCGGCGTGCAGGGCCTCCACCAGATTGGTGATGTCGTGCGCGACGATGACGGCTCCGACCTGCTCGCCCGCCTCGGTCACGGCCGGTAGCGAGGACACCGACACCGCGTGCTGCGCCCCGGGTTCACCCACCCACTGCAGCGACTCCGTCGCGTACTCGCCCTGCAGAGCCCGGGGCAGCAACTGGTCCTCCGGTGGGATGGGGGTGACGCGATCCGGTCCGTAGACCTCGTGGCCGGCCCAGGTGGGGTCCTGCGCGGAGACGCCCATCCGGCGTCCCAGCTCCTGCGCCCGCTGGTTCGCGAAGGTCGAGGACCGGTCCTGCGAGGCGAAGAAGACGGCCGCATCGACGCCGTGTGCGATCGCCCGCATCACCGCGGCATTGCTCTCGGCGCTCGCGAGGGCGTCCTGCTGGGAGCGCCAGGCCTCTTCGGCGATGGCCCGCGATCTGCGCAGGGCGTCGGCATTGGCCTGCGTGAGGATGGCGAGCGAGGCGACCACGAAGTAGAAGACGCTGATCGCCACGATGACGCGTGGGCGGCTCGGCATCGGTTCCACGATCAGCCAGAAGGCGATGCAACCGAGTCCGAGCGCCACGATGATCGCGATCGTGTGCGGCCAGTCGAGCTGGAAGGCGATCCACAGCACGGGGATCAGCGCGAGCAGCGGGATGGCGTTGTTGGTCTGGTAGAGCGTCCCGGCGAGCAGGATCGTGATGACCAGCTGGGCGAGCGCCAGCCAGAAGGTGTGGCGTCGCGGCAACCGCCCCCAGGGGAGTGTGAAGGCGACGATGTTCAGGGCGACGAGCGAAATGCCGGCGGAGACCAGGACGATGGTGTGTGGATCGGGTCCCGGATAGGCCAGCGTCATAGCGATGACGACGAGTGCGGCGACGGTGAACAGGCCGACGAGCACGCGAATGAAGCCCGCGTGCGGGGCGTGCCAGGACGGTGCGGTGTTCACGTTGGCCATCGTTGTCTCCCACCGCGTTCCGGAAACGCGGTTCCTCGGCTCCGATTGTGGCAGAGCGAGCGGCTCGGCGGGGGCGTATTCGGGGTCGCGGCGTGGACCGATTTCACGGGCCTCGACCCGTGCGGTAGACTCGCGGGGTTGCCTCGGCGAGGGCTACCTCGTAGCCGTGATCGACGTGGCGCTCCTTGAGCGCTGTGCCGACCATGCGCCGGGCGGCCGCCGAGACCTGAAGTGAACGACGTCTGCTGAGGAGCATCACCCCCGTGGCCGAGATCAAGATCGCCGCCGAAACCCGCACCGAGTTCGGCAAGGGCGCCGCCCGCCGCATCCGCCGTAGCGCCAAGGTGCCCGCAGTCCTCTACGGTCACGGCACCGATCCGGTGCACGTGACCCTGCCGGGCCATGACCTCATGCTCGCCCTGAAGAAGCCGAACCCGCTGCTCTCGATCGAGTTGGGCTCCGAGAAGCACCTCGTGATCCCGAAGCAGGTCCAGCGTGACCCGCTGAAGGGCTTCCTCGAGCATGCCGACCTGCTGATCGTCAAGCGTGGCGAGAAGGTCGTCGTCGAGGTCCCCGTCAATGTCGTCGGCGAGCCCGGCCCCGATGCCATGGTCGTCACCGAGAACGCGTCGGTGTCGATCGAGGCCGAGGCCACGCACCTGCCGTCCGAGCTCGAGGCGTCGATCGAGGGCCTGCAGGCCGGTTCGCAGATCACCGCCGCCGATCTGACGCTGCCCTCGGGTGTCGAGCTCGCGAGCGAGTCCGAGCTGCTGATCGTCAACGTGACGCATGCCCCGACCGCCGCGGAAGTCGAGGCCGAGCTGGAAGAGGCCGAGGCCGAGGCCGGCATCGAGCACGACGAGCCGGAGCCCGAGGTCGGTGCGATCACCGACGAGGAGGCCCAGGCTCCCGCCGCAGACGAGGAATGACCTGGCTGATCGTGGGCCTCGGCAACCCGGGGCCCACGTACGCCGCCACCCGGCACAACATCGGGTACTTCGTCGCCGACGCGCTCGCCGAGCGCGTCGGCGGTCGTTTCTCCGCCCACAAGGGCCGGCGGGCCGAGGTGGTCGAAGGACGTCTCCAGGGCGAGCGGGTGGTGCTGGGGCGGGCGCGCTCGTATATGAACGAGAGCGGCGGGCCGGTCGCATCGCTCCTGGCGTACTACGACATCGAGCCCGACCATCTCGTGGTCATCCATGACGAGCTCGACATCGATTTCGGGATGTTGCGGCTGAAGTTCGGCGGCGGCGACAACGGCCACAACGGGCTCAAGTCGATCCGCCAGTCCATCGGTACCGGTGACTATTACCGCGTGCGCGTGGGCATCGGCCGTCCCCCGGGACGCCAGCCCGTCCACGACTACGTGCTCAAGCCATTCTCGTCGACCGAGCGCAAGGAGGTCGGCGTCCATGTCGAAGAGGCGGCCGATGCCATCGAGTCGCTCATCACCCGTGGCCTGGTCGCGACGCAGAGCGACTTCAACCGTTGATCCACGCGCCCCCGCCCAGCGGTAGGCCATCAACCTTTCGTCCGCGTGGGAGGTAGGCCATCAACCCTATCGATGCTCGATGAGGTTGATGGCCTACCTCCACCGGCCGGGTCGCGCGTGACGGGGCTCCCACGGACGGCTTCCAGCGGCGGTCACCCGAGCATCCTGAGGCCGGCTGAGTAATCTGGACATGATGACCTCCCCCTCCTCCCAGGCCCCCCTCGCCGCTGCGATGGCGCACGAACCGGCGATCGCGGCAGCCGTCGCCGCACGCGACGCCGGCTCGCTCGAGTTCCAGATCACCGGGACCGAAGCCCTCTATCCCTTCGTGAGCACCGCCCTCGTGCGCGATGCCGCCACCGTCCTCGTGGTCACCGCGACCGCACGCGATGCCGAGGATCTCGTCGATCATCTGCGTTGCCTGGTCGACGAGCCCGATCACATCGCCTACTTCCCGGCCTGGGAGACGTTGCCGCACGAACGGCTCTCTCCACGGTCGGACACCGTCGGGCGGCGTCTGGCGGTCCTGCGACACCTCGTCCACGGCGGCGCGGATCGCCCTCGCGTCGTGGTGGCGCCGGTGCGATCGGTCCTTCAACCGCAGGTCAAGGGGCTCGCAGATCTCGAACCGGTCGAGCTGCGCGCCGGCCAGGACATCGAACTGGACGTCGTGGTGGCGCGCCTGGCCGCGGCCGCGTACACGCGTGTCGACCTCGTCGAGCGACGCGGAGAGTTCGCCGTCCGCGGTGGCATCGTCGATGTCTTCCCGCCCACGGAGGAGCACCCGTTGCGCGTGGAGTTCTGGGGCGACACCGTCGACGAGATCCGCCACTTCGCGGTCGCCGATCAGCGCACGGTCGAAGCGGTCGACCGGCTCTGGGCGCCGCCGTGTCGTGAGCTGCTGCTGACCGACGAGGTGCGCGAGCGCGCGGCCCGGCTCGCTGTACAGCAGCCCGGTCTGGCCGAGCTGTTCACCAAGCTCGCCGAGGGACACGCGGTCGAGGGCATGGAGTCGCTCGCTCCGGTGCTCGTGGGCGAGATGGAGCTCCTCGTCGATCTCCTGCCCGCGTCATCGACCGTCCTCGTGTGCGACCCCGAGCGCGTGCGGGCACGGGCCCATGACCTGGTCGCCACGAGTGAGGAGTTCCTCGCGGCCTCCTGGGCAGCGGCGGCGACCGGGGGCGAGTCACCGATCGATCTTGGATCGGCCGCCTTCAAGGAGCTCGATGACGTGCGCGACCACACGGTCCGCGCGGGACATCCGTGGGGGGCGATCGGTCCCTTCGGTATCGGTGACGATGCTTCCGCGGCGGTCGACCCCGCCCCTTTGTACCGCGGAGACATGGACGCGGCGGTGGCCGATGTCCGCCGCTGGTTGGGTGAGGGACACGAGGTCCTGCTGACCGTCCCGGGTCCGGGCCAGGTGACGCGGTCGCTCGAGTGGCTCGCCGAGCACGATATCGCGGGTCGAGCCGTGGAGCGGCTCGAGCCGACGAAGGACGGCTCCAAGACGGTGCAGGTCGCCGTCGCGGAGCTCAGCGAGGGCTTCGTCGCGGAGAAGCTTGGCCTGGTGCTGCTCACCTATGACGATCTCGTCGGGCAGAAGGTGGCCGACCGCACCGAGCGCAAGATGCCGGTGCGCCGTCGCAAGCAGGTCGATCCCCTGGAGCTCTCGGCGGGCGACCCCGTCGTGCACGAGCAGCATGGTGTCGGCCGATACGTCGAGCTGATCCAGCGGGTCGTGCAGGGGGCCGCGCGCGAATACCTGGTGATCGAGTACGCACCGGGCAAGAGGGGCCAGCCGCCGGATCGACTGTTCGTGCCCATGGACCAGCTGGATCTGGTCAGCCGCTATGTGGGCGGCGAGGCCCCCACCCTGGACCGTCTCGGCGGCAGCGACTGGACGCAGCGCAAGAACAAGGCGCGCAAGGCGGTTCGGCAGATCGCCGGCGAGCTCATCAAGTTGTATGCGGCGCGACAGTCCACCCAGGGGCACGCCTTCGGACCCGATACGCCGTGGCAGCGAGAACTCGAGGACGCCTTCCCCTACATGGAGACGCCCGACCAGTTGTCGACGATCGACGATGTCAAGCGCGACATGCAGCGCGTGGTGCCGATGGACCGCCTCGTATGCGGTGACGTCGGCTACGGCAAGACCGAGATCGCCGTGCGGGCGGCCTTCAAAGCGATCCAGGACGGCAAGCAGGTGGTGTTGCTGGTGCCGACGACCTTGTTGGTGCAGCAGCACTATGCGACCTTCGCCGAGCGGTTCGGGCAGTTCCCCGTGACGATCAAGCCGTTGTCGCGTTTCCAGACCGAGAAGGAGTCGCAGGCGGCCCTCGAAGGGCTGGCCGAGGGCACGGTAGATCTGGTCATCGGCACGCACCGGCTGTTGCAGCCAGGTATCCGGATCAAGGATCTCGGGCTCATCATCGTCGACGAGGAGCAGCGCTTCGGCGTCGAGCACAAGGAGGCCCTGAAGCACCTGCGCGCCTCGGTCGACGTGTTGAGCATGTCGGCGACGCCCATCCCGCGGACCCTCGAGATGGCGATCACGGGTATCCGGGAGATGAGCACGATCGCCACGCCCCCCGAGGAGCGGCACCCGGTGCTCAGCTTCGTCGGCGCCTATGAGGACCGTCAGGTGATCGCCGCGATCCGCCGTGAGCTGCTGCGCGAGGGCCAGGTGTTCTACATCCACAATCGGGTCAAGAGCATCGACAAGGTGGCGCAGCATCTGCGCGATCTGGTGCCGGAGGCGCGGGTCGCCACAGCACACGGGCAGATGAGCGAGCAGCAGCTCGAGAGCGTGATGCTCGACTTCTGGGAGAAGAAGTTCGATGTCCTGGTCTGCACGACGATCGTCGAGTCGGGGCTGGACGTCTCGAATGCGAACACGATGATCATCGAGCGCGCGGACATGTTCGGCCTCTCGCAGCTCCATCAGTTGCGTGGCCGCGTGGGTCGTGGCCGTGAGCGGGCGTACGCCTACTTCCTGTATCCGCCGGAGAAGCCGCTCACGGAGACCGCACACGATCGTCTCTCGACGATCGCGCAGCATTCGGAGCTCGGCGGTGGCATGGCGGTGGCGATGAAGGATCTGGAGATCCGCGGTGCCGGCAATCTGCTGGGCGGCGAGCAGTCGGGTCATATCGCCGATGTCGGGTTCGACCTGTACGTGCGGCTGGTCGGTGAGGCGGTCGCGGAGTTCCGCGGCGAGGAGGAGCCGGAGCGCGAGGTCAAGATCGAGCTGCCGATCGAGGCGCACCTGCCGCACGACTATGTGCCGAGTGAGCGGTTGCGGCTGGAGATGTACAAGCGTCTCGCCGGGGTCCGGTCGGCCGATGACGTCGAGGAGCTGCGCGCTGAGCTGGCCGACCGTTACGGTACTCCGCCCGATCCGGTCGAGGTCCTGTTGGATGTCGCCAGGTTGCGGGTCACGGTGCGCGAGTCGGGGCTCAGCGAGATCACGTCGGCGGGCTCGAATATCCGGTTCTCGTCGGTCACGCTGCCGGAGTCGTCGCAGATGCGTCTCGCTCGGGTGTATCCCAAGAGCGTCTACAAGCAGGCCGCGGGCGTGGCGCTGTTGCCGCATCCGAAGACCGCGCCGGTCGGTGGCAAGCCCTTGCGCGATCGCGAGCTGATCGCCTGGGTCGAGACCGCGCTCGACACCATCACCGGCTAGCTCGCGGTGGGCGGTGGGCTACCACGCACGTCGACGCTGAAGGGCGTGATGACTCACCGCCGACGACCGGGGTACGTGACAACTCACCGCTCGCGGCGGTGCGCGCACAGGACGTGATCCAGGTCATGGGTAGGCTGGGCTCGTTCTGTGGGTATGAGGAGGTTCCATGACCGTCCGGTGTCGTCTGGCTCTGCTAGTTGTCGCGGGTCTCGTCCTGACCGGATGCGGCTCGGTGCACAGCGGCAATGCCGCAGTCGTCGGGGATGAGCGGATCTCGATGAACGAGGCCGATGAGGTCACCGAGGGCTACTGCACGCTGGCGGCGCAGAACGCCGCCGCACAGGGAACGACCTCGATCCCCGGTGCCGAGGTGCGCCGGGGAGCGCTCTCGCTGCTGATCCTCGAATCCGTCGCCGAGCAGGTGGCCGAGCGCGAGGACATCTCGATCACCGTGGCGGAACTCGATCGCTCCGACCTGGCCCAGGCGCGACAGGTCTTCGGCGACCAGACCGATCTGGTCGTCTCGACGATCAAGCGCAACGAGCGTGCGCTCGCCGTGGCCATGGAGCTGGCCCGGCGGCAGCTCGGCGACGAGGCCGACGACCTCAGCGAGCAGGAGCTCGGGCAGATCGGACAGGAGATCCTCCGCGCGGAGGCCGACTCCATGGACCTCTCGATCGATCCCCGGTTCGGCATGGCGGGCATCGGCGAGGTCGTGGCACCGTCGGGGTCGTTGTCGGTCGCGGGTCCGGTGCTCGAGGGCCAGGAGCTTCCCGAGGCCCTGAGCTGCTCGGCATGACCGATGACCCTGTGCACGACCTGATCGAGGTGATGTCGCGGTTGCGCGCCGAATGCCCCTGGACGCAGCAGCAGACGCACACCTCCCTGCGCCACTATCTGATCGAGGAGGCGTACGAGACGCTCGAGGCGCTCGATGCAGGGGACAGCGAGCATCTGCGCGAGGAGCTCGGCGATCTGCTCATGCAGGTCGTGTTCCATGCCGAGATCGCCCGCTCCGATGGTGAGGGCTGGGGGATCGACGAGGTCGCCGAGGGGATCCGCGACAAGCTCGTCCATCGCAACCCGCATGTCTTCGGCGATGTCGTGGTGAGTTCGGCGGCCGAGGTCGACGCGAACTGGCAGCGTCTCAAAGCAGAACGGCAGCAGCGCACGAGCGCCCTCGAGGGCATCCCCGAGCAGCTGCCGGCACTGCTCTACGCCGAGAAGGTGCTCGCACGCACCGGGATCGACCTCGATGCGAGCGACGACCTCGGCGATCGACTGCTCGCACTCGTCGCGGAGGCGCGGGTCGAGGGGATCGATCCGGATCTGGCATTGAAGCAGGCCGCGCGCCGGCACGCCGAACGCGCCTGACAGGCGGCCGCTTCCGGGGTGGGCGACGCGCTAGGCTGAGAGCAGTCGGACCCCACCCTCACACCCCAGGAGACGGCCTTGGCCACCATCGATGCCATCGGCGCACGTGAAATCCTCGACTCGCGAGGCAACCCGACCGTCGAGGTCGAGGTCGCGCTCGACGACGGCACGATCGGCCGCGCGGCGGTCCCCTCGGGTGCCTCGACGGGCCAGTTCGAGGCCGTGGAGCTGCGCGACGGCGGCGACCGTTACGGCGGCAAGGGCGTGCTCAAGGCGGTCGAGGCCGTCAACGGCCCCATCGCCGATGCGCTGCGCGATTTCGACGCCGACGACCAGCGCGCGATCGACTCGGTCATGATCGAGCTCGACGGCACCCCCAACAAGGCCACCTTCGGGGCCAACGCCATCCTCGGCGTCTCCCTGGCGATCGCCAAGGCCGCCGCGGAGTCGGCCGTCCTGCCGCTCTTCCGCTATGTCGGCGGCCCCAACGCGCACGTCCTGCCGGTGCCGATGATGAACATCCTCAACGGCGGTGCGCATGCGGACTCCAATGTGGACGTCCAGGAGTTCATGATCGCCCCCATCGGCGCGCCGACCTTCGCCGAGGCGTTGCGCCAGGGCACCGAGGTCTATCACGCGCTCAAGGCCGTCCTCCACGAGGAGGGCCTCTCCACCGGCCTCGGCGACGAGGGCGGCTTCGCCCCCAATCTGTCCTCGAACCGGGCTGCGCTCGACTACATCGCCAAGGCCGTCGAGAAGACCGGTCTCACCGTCGGCACCGACATCGCCTTCGCGCTGGATGTCGCCGCGAGCGAGTTCGAGTCCGACGGCGTCTACACCTTCGAGGGCGAGTCCCGCAGCGCGGAGCAGATGACCGCGTACTACGCCGAGCTCGTCGCGTCCTACCCGATCGTGTCGATCGAGGACCCCCTCAACGAGGAGGACTGGAGCGGCTGGACGACCATCACCTCCGAGCTGGGCGACAAGGTCCAGCTGGTCGGCGACGATCTGTTCGTCACCAATGTCGAGCGTCTCTCGCGAGGTATCGAAGAGGGCGCCGCCAACTCGCTGCTGGTCAAGGTCAACCAGATCGGCTCGCTGAGCGAGACCCTCGACGCCGTCGACCTGGCTCATCGCGCGGGCTTCACGTGCATGATGAGCCACCGTTCGGGCGAGACCGAGGACACCACGATCGCCGACCTCGCGGTGGCGACCAACTGCGGTCAGATCAAGACCGGCGCCCCCGCCCGTTCCGACCGTGTCGCCAAGTACAACCAGCTGCTGCGGATCGAGGAGCTCCTCGGCCCCGCCGCCGCGTACGCCGGTGCGTCGGCGTTCCCGCGCCTGACGCGCTGAGGCCGATGGCCGCGTCCCGACGACCCCCAGCCCGCGGATCGGCTTCCGGCTCGCGCCGGACCAAGCCACCGGCGGGTGCGACGCGGAGCACCACGAGTGCTCCGCGTCGCCCCGCGGCGGCGGCGCGTCCTTCCGCCCCGCCGTCGTCGGGGACGCGGTTCACCGCTCGCGCCATCATCCTGTTGGCGGTGGTCGTGCTGCTGGTGGCCTCGTACACCACCACGGTGCACGCCTGGTGGCAGCAGCGCAGCGAGATCGGGGCGTTGAAGGCCGCGAACCGACAGGCCGAGCAGGATATCGACGATCTCCACGATGAGATCGACCGCTGGGACGATCCGGCGTTCATCAAGCAACAGGCACGGGATCGCTTCGGGTGGGTGCTGCCGGGCGAGGTCGGCTACCGCGTCGTCGGTATCGACGGCCAGCTGCAGGGCGAGGTGGGCCGTCTGGAGGAGCCTCCCACCGCGGCGGACGATCCCTGGTACGGCAAACTGTGGGGGAGCGTCGAACAGGCCGGCAACCCGCCGGATCCGCAGGAAGAGGCGCGTCCCGACGACGTACTGGAGAATCCGTGACCTTGAGCGATGACGACCTGATGACGATCGCCGAGCAGTTGGGGCGGCCGCCGAGGGCCATCGTCGAGGTGTCGTCACGCTGTCCGTCCGGGCACCCGAATGTGGTCAAGACCGAGCCGCGGCTTCCCGATGGCACTCCGTTCCCCACGCTCTACTACCTGACCTGTCCGCGGCTGGCCGGTGCCATCGGCACCTTGGAAGCCTCCGGCCTCATGGCCGAGATGTCGCAGCGGCTCACCGAGGACGCTGATCTCGCGGCCGCCTATCGATCAGCCCATGAGGCGTATCTGGCCGAGCGAGAGGCGCTCGGCCATGTCGAGGAGATCGACGGGATCACCGCCGGCGGCATGCCGACCCGCGTGAAGTGCCTGCACGTGCTGGTGGGCCACTCGCTGGCCAAGGGGCCCGGGGTCAATCCGCTCGGTGACGAAGCCATCGCCCTGCTGGGCGACTGGTGGACGAACTCCTCCTGCGCCGACCCCTCGGTGGTCGAGTAGGGAGCTCGCCCCGCCCCTCGGTGGTCGAGTAGGAAGCTCGCTCCGCGAGCGACCGTATCGAGACCACACCACACGGGAGGTCCACAGATCTCCTGGGCCCTCTGGCCGTCCACAGATCCGTGTCAGCGCCACCGCGGCGGTGGTGCGGCCGTCACCTTTCGCCATGGGAATCCGCTATTACGCCTACCAGGTAGAGCCGCACTTCATCGGTCTCGCGCGGCACGATCCGAGTCTGTTCCTGTCGGCCGACCCGTCGACCGGCGGTGCCAGCCGCTCCGATGGCTCGATCGTCGGGCTGGACCAGCGCCGGCGCCAGCTGTACCGGTTGACCACGGGCGGCGCTGAGCCGCGCCCCTCCTCTCGGCTGTTCGCGGGGGACGCACGACATCCAGGTGACGATGCATCGTGGGTGCCCTGTATCCGTGTACTGGAGCCGGACGAGGTGTCGGAGATCGCCGCGGATCTGGTGCTAGTGGGGGAGAAGGACGTGTGCGCGATGTTCCGTGATGAGGAGATCGCCGGCGTGATGGCCTTTCTCACCCGGGTCCAGCACTTCGTCGTCGATACCGCCCGCGCGGGAAACGGCATCGTCTATCTCATCGGCTGAACACCGGTTTCACCAGATGGTGACGCGATCGGCGGGGTCGAGCCAGAGGTCGTCGTCCTCGGTGACCCCGAAGGCGTCGTAGAAGGCGTCGATATTGCTCACCACCTGGTTGCAGCGGAACTCCGGCGGGGAGTGCGGGTCGACGGTCAGGCGGCGGATGGTCTCGGCCGGGCGCACCTTGCTCTGCCAGGCCTGCGCCCAGGCTAGGAAGAAGCGCTGCACGTCGGTGAGACCGTCGATCGGCTCCGGCGCGGTGTCGCCGCGGGCGATCAGGTAGGCCCGGTAGGCGATGCCGAGGCCGCCGAGGTCGCCGATGTTCTCGCCGATCGTCAGCGCTCCGTTGACGGTCTGGCCGTCCGCGTTCTCCGGCGAGAGCTCGTCGTACTGGGCGATCAACGAGCCCGTGAGCTGCTCGAAGGCCGCCCGGTCGTCATCGGTCCACCAGTTACGGAGGGCGCCCGTGCCGTCGTACTGCGAGCCCTGGTCGTCGAAACCGTGGCCGATCTCGTGGCCGATCACCGCTCCGATGGCGCCGTAGTTGACGGCATCGTCGGCGTCGGGGGAGAAGAACGGCCACTGCAGGATCGCGGCGGGGAACACGATCTCGTTCATCGTCGGGTTGTAGTAGGCGTTCACCGTCTGAGGGGTCATGTACCACTCGTCGCGGTCGATGGGCTGCCCGATCTTCTCCAACTCGCGATCCATCGCGAAGGAGAGCGAACGGCGGGCGTTGCCCAGCAGATCGTCCGGGTCGGCCGAGAGGGACGAGTAGTCGCGGAAGGTCTCCGGATGGCCGATCTTCGGCGTGAAGGCGTCGAGCTTCTCGTGCGCGCGCTTCTTGGTCTCCTCGCTCATCCAGGTCAGCTCGCTGATGGAGCGGCGGTACGCCTCGATGAGGTTCCCGATCAGCTCGGTCATCCGCTCCTTGGAGGAGGGAGGGAACTCGCTGCGCACGTAGATCTTGCCGATCGCCTCGCCCATCGCGCCCTCGACGAAGCTCACGCCGCGCTTCCAGCGAGGACGCAGCTCGTCGGTGCCCTGCAGGGTCGTGCCGTAGAAGGCGAAGTTCTCGTCGACGAAGTCCCCGGAGAGATACGGGGCGGCCGCGTGGACGACCTGCCAGCGCAGCCAGTCGCCCCAGGCGGGGAGAAGAGCCTCGGTGAGCAGATCGGCGAGGCCCTCGAGGTACGACGGCTGCGACACGATGACCTCGGCGAGGACGGCCGGGTCGATCTCGGCGGCCGCGAGCCAGGCCTTCCACTCGAAACCGGGCAGTGCCGCGGCGAGCTGGTCCATGCTGCGCGGGTTGTAGGTCTTCTGGGCGTCGCGGATGGCGACACGGTCCCAGTGCAGTGCGGCGATGCGCGTCTCGAGGTCCATGACGCGGGCGGCGCGCTGCGATGCGTCGTCGAGGCCGGCCAGTTCGAGCATGCGCTCGACATGCGCCACATAGCCCTCGCGCACCGGCGCGAACTGGTCCTCGCGGTAGTAGGACTCGTCGGGCAGGCCGAGGCCGCTCTGCACGATGTGCGTGATGTAGCGGTCCGGGTTGCCGCGGTCCGGGGCGATGTACATGCCGATGACGCTCGCGATGCCCGAGCGTTCGAGTGCTCCCATGGTGGTGACCAGATCGGGCACCGAGGCGATCTCGTCGACGCGTTCGAGATCGGCGGTCAGCGGCGAGGCGCCCAGCTCCTCGACCCGTTCGGTGTCCATGAAGCTGGCGTAGAAGGCGCCGATCGTGCGCTCCTCGTCGGACTCCGCCGCTTCGGCGCATCGTTCGATGATGGTGCGGACGATCTGCTCGGCGTCGTCGACCAGGCTGACGAAGGCGCCTGCGGTGGCCCGGTCCGGCGCGATGGGAGCGTCGCGCAGCCAGGGGCCGTTGACGTAGCGGAAGAGATCGTCCTGCGGGCGGATCTGCGGGTCGAAGGAAGCCGGGTCGAGTCCATGCGTCACGTCGTCAGGCTAACAGCGGAGGGCATGCATCGAACCCGACGGACGGCGTCTTCCGATCAGGCAAGGAAGGGTAGGCTTACCGACGTGTCGAAGAATATCGCGGTCGAACTCGTCGTACAGCGCACCGAGGAACTCGCTCCTCGTCTGCGGAGGGTGATTCTCGGTGGCCCGGGATTCGAGGACTTCGCGGAGCGCGACATCGACGCCACGGACAAGTACGTCAAGCTCGCCTTCCTGCGCGATGGATTCGACTATCCCGAACCGCTCGACCTCGCGGTGGTCCGCGAGACGATGCCCGCCGAGGCGCGCCCGATCCTGCGCACCTACACGGTGCGATGGGTGGATCTCGAAGCGCGCGAGCTCGCGATCGACTTCGTCGTGCACGGCGACGAAGGTCTCGCCGGCCCCTGGGCCGCGCAGGCGAAGCCAGGGGATCGGATCCACGCACGCGGCCCGGGCGGTGCGTACGCGCCGAAGCCCGAGGCCGACCATCATCTCTTCATCGGTGACGAGTCGGCCCTGCCGGCGATCGCTGCGGCACTCGAGCGGCTGCCCTCCGGCGCGTCGGCGACGGCCTTCCTCGAGGTCGACGGTCCGGCCGACCAGCTCAGGTTCTCCACGGTGGCGGATCTCGATCTGCGCTGGCTCCATCGTGCGCCGTCGCATCCGGGCACGACCGATCTGCTCGACGCCGCGGTGCGCGGGTGGACGTGGCCGCAGGGTCGTGTCCAGGCCTTCGTGCACGGCGAGTCGGCGCTGCTGAAGACCGTGCGCCCCTATCTGCTGGACGGGCGCGTCGATCGAGCCGACCTCTCGGTCTCCGCCTACTGGCGTCACGGGGTGACCGAGGAGGGCTTCCGCGAGTGGAAGTCGACCCAGGCCGATGCCGTCATGCGCCCCAGCTCCTGAGTTATGCGCGCTGGTGGGTCACTCCGTCACCGCCCCCAGAAGGCCCGGTAGGGTCGGCCGGGTGAGTGGTTTGCGTAATGTCGCCGTGATCCTGGCCGGTGGAACCGGCACCAGAGTGGGGCTGTCCATCCCCAAGCAGCTCATCAAGATCGCCGGTAAGACGATTATTGAGCACACGATCGCCGCCTTTGAGTCCGCCGCGGAGATCGACGAGATCGTCGTTCTCATGACTCCCGGCCATCTGGATCCGATCCGCGAGATCGTCCGTGCCGGCGCTTACGCCAAAGTCACCCGCATCCTCGAGGGTGGCTCGACGCGCAACGAGACGACGAGTATCGCTCTCGAGGCGCTAGGCACTGAGGAATGCAACGTCCTGTTCCACGACGCGGTGCGTCCGCTCGTGTCGCAGAAGATCATCGGCGATGTGGTGCGAGCTCTCGACAGCTATGAGGCCGTCGACACCGCCATTCCCTCGGCCGATACCGTCATCTCCGTCGATGAGCGCGACGCCATCTCTGACGTGCTGCCACGCCACCTGTTGCGCCGCGGCCAGACTCCCCAGGCATTCCGTCGCTCGGTGATCGCATCGGCCTATGAGAAGGCATGGAAAGATCCCGACTTCACCGCGACGGATGACTGCACGGTGGTGCTGAGGTATCGCCCCGATGTGCCGATCGCTGTGGTGCGCGGTCATGAACGAAACATGAAGGTCACCGAGCCCATCGACGTCTATATCGCCGACAAGCTCTTCCAGCTGACCTCCGCCGAGTCGCCCGAGGAACTTGACGATGACCAGTACCGGGCCGCCCTCGAGGGCAAGACGGTCGTGGTCTTCGGTGGCTCCTACGGTATCGGGGCCGATATCGCGGAACTGGCCGAGAGCTTCGGTGCTCGTGTGTTCTCTTTCTCGCGTTCGTCGACCAGGACCCACGTAGACCGTCGCGAGGATGTCGTCGCCGCGGCACGCACGGTCCTCGCCGAGGTCGATCACATCGACTATGTCGTCAACACCGCAGGCATCCTGCCGCTGGGTGACCTCGCCGAGACGACGGAGGAGACGATCTACTCGGCTACCGAGGTCAACTACCTCGGGCCGATCTTCATCGCCCAGGAGTTTTACCCGCACCTCGCCCGTGCCGGGGGTTCTTTGCTGATGTTCACCTCTTCCTCCTACACCCGCGGACGCAAGGGATACTCCCTCTACTCCTCGGCCAAGGCAGCCGTGGTGAACCTGACCCAGGCGCTCGCCGACGAGTGGTCCGGCGAGGTGCGCGTGAACTGCGTCAATCCAGAGCGCACGGGCACACCGATGCGGGTGAAGGCGTTCGGCGAGGAGCCCTCGGGAACGTTGCTGGCATCCACGGAAGTGGCGCGTCGTTCGTTGGACATCCTCACCGCCCCGATGACCGGACACGTCCTGGACATCCGGCGCGAGGACGGTCCGGCGGCCATCGGCGGCGGTCACTGACGACGCACCGGGCCAGCGATCCACGAGTGAGAAAGGCACCCTCTCGACGATGCCCCGAAGGCTGCTCATCCGCGCCGGCAAGGAACCGTGGATCCCGCTCAGCCCCGAGACGACGCTGAGCCACAACGTCCTCGGCACCAATAGCGGCAACCTGCTGTTCAGCACCGCGGTCTTCGCGGCGCTGGGGGTGGAAGGGAACCAGACGCGGGCCGACTACTTCCAGGTCGAGCGGAACGGCGACCCGGTGAGGATCGGCGCCCGTCTCCGGGCGGAGTTCGATCACCTGGTCCTGCCTTTCGCCAACGCCTTCCGGGGTGGATTTGCCAGGCAGCTGGACCGCTGGACCGACGTCATCGAGCGTGCCGACCTGCCGGTGTCCGTGTTGGGCGTGGGTGGCCAGTTCCGGCTGGGGGAGGACCCGCCGAGCTCGTCGCCCGAGGTTGCCGCGGCGGCGAGGCGCTTTGTGCGGGCTGTCCTCGACCGGAGCCCGTCGATCGGCGTCCGCGGCCCCGTGACCGCGGCCTACCTGCGCTCGCTGGGCTTCCCCGACGACGCGATCGAGCAGATCGGGTGTCCGTCGCTGTACCGCCCCGACGTACCTGCCCGGATGTCTCGTTGTGCCGAGGGGCTCGGCGACGATGCCCGCATCGTGCTCAACCTGACGCCGCGCATCCGCAGCGCGGGAACGGAGCCGCTCGCCTCCCTCGTCCGACGCACGGTGGACGACTTCGACGATGTGCTCTACGTGGCCCAGGAGAACCAGGATCTCGACCACCTGCTGTGGGCCGCGCCGTTCGCCGAAACCAGTCATCCGGACCTGCCGCGCCATCCCGGTCATCGCCTGTTGAACGAGGACCGGACGCGGATCTTCGTCGACGAGCGCACCTGGCGTCATCACATCGCGGACTACGACTTCGCCGTCGGCAACCGGATCCACGGGACGATCGCGTCCGTTCTGGCCGGCCTGCCGGCGGTGGTGCTGCCGTTCGACTCGCGCACCGCCGAGCTCGCGGAGGTCCATGCCCTTCCGCGGACCCGGCTCTCGGAGCTCGAGGCGGGCCTGACGTGTCGTGAGCTGTACGAGCAGGTCGATGCCGACCGCTTCAACCGTGCGCACAAGCAGAACCTGCGGCGGTACGTCCGGTTCCTGGAGCGTCACGACCTCGCGCACGGCTTCGACCGCGAGACGACGGTGTTCCAGGAGCAGATGCGCGCGGTCTCCCTGCCCGCCGCCGTCGGTCCGGTGACGGCCGGTGGTCCGGAGCGGTTCGCCGAGCGCCTGCGGTGGCTGCGCCGGCACGGCAGCTCGGATGTGCCGGATGAGCTACGGGAGCATCTGCCCGAATGGGCGGTCCGGCGTCGCCGTGGCTTTCGCGAGCTCCTCGACATCGTGCGTTCGCCGCGCCGGCTGGCGGCTGCGCTGGCCCGGCGGGCGCGCCGGTTGCCGTTGCCGCATGGCGCCGCCGGGCGAGGGTCTAGAGTGAACCGTGATGAAGCGTAGCGATATCCCGGGCTGGTTCAGCTGGACGGATCAACAGGTCTTCGGCCATTTCCTCTCTCACCGGGCGGTGGAGCCCTTCGGCGATCTGGTGGAGATCGGTGCCTATCTGGGCAAGAGCGCCGTCCTGCTCGGTGACCACCTCCGAGACGATGAGACGTTCACGGTGATCGATCTGTTCGGCGAGGACGCACAGACCGACGAGGCGAACGAGCGTGAGAACGCTGGATCGTACCGCGGGTTGACTCGTGCCAAGTTCGAGGAGAACTATGCCCATTTCCACGATCGGCCTCCGGTGATCGTTCAGGCACTCAGCTCGACCATCGTCGACCACGTCGCGCCCTCCTCGGCGCGGTTCCTGCACATCGACGGCTCTCATCTCTACGAGCACGTGGCCACCGATGCGCAGTCGGCACAGCGCCTGGCCAAGGCGGGGGCGGTCATCGCCTTCGATGACTACCGATCGGTCCACACGCCCGGCACCGCGGCGGCGATCTGGGAGGCCGCGATCCTCAAGGATCTGAAGATCATCGCCTTGACACCGAGCAAGCTGTACGGGACCTTCGACGCCGACGCCGAGCAGCACCGGCGTCATCTCGAGACTTGGCTGCGTGAGTTCGGCAGGTTGAACTGGGAGCACCAGGATCTGCTGGGCAGCACCATCGTGCGCATCTGGCCCGAGCCCTCCTGACCGCTACCTCTGGACCGCGTTCTGGGCAGAGGCGGGGCGGACGCGCCGCTCAGCGCCCCCCGGCGTGCCCGCGGGGGACGAAGACCTCGTCGAGCAGCCGGTCGGTCGCGTGGCCGTCCTCGAGCTCCATGAACGTCGAAATGAACCGCTCGCGCTCCGCGGCCTGAGCCCGGTTGGCGGCCTCAAGGTTCTCGAGGAAGCCGATGACCTCCTCAGTGGTGTCCACCCAGGGGCCGGGAGCGGTCGGCTCGTAGGGGATGAATCCCGTCCGCCCGGCGAAGTACTGCTCGCGGTCGGGCACCAGGAAGATCATCGGCTTGCGGGTCAAGGCATAGTCGAAACGTAACGATGAGTAGTCCAGGACGGCGGCATCGGAGGCGACGATGAGGTCGTTGATGTCGGGATAGTCGGTCACGTTGAGCACATGCCGGGCCAGCTCGGTGCCCGACCTCGCATTGAACGGGTGACCACGGCCGAGGATCACGACGCGGTCTCTGAAGTGGTCGATGATCTTCTGGTAGTCCAGGAAGTCGACCATGGCGGCCGTCATGTCGTCCGCCGAGGCGTAGTCGCGGAAGGTCGGACCGTAGAGGACGGCGATCTGATCGTTGCGCAACCCCAGCCGCCGGCGCGTGTCGGCGCGAAGAGCCGAGGCGCGCTCGCCGAAGAGCACGTCATTGCGTGGGTACCCGATCTCGAGGATTCGGGTGGGACCGGGATCACGATCGGGAAAGAACTCCAAGAGCGGCGAGGTGGCGTAGGCAGCGGGGGAGACGAGATAGTCCCACTCGCGCGCGCGGCGGAAGAACGACGCGATGCGTTCGGGCGTGAAGCCGAGGGTCTCCCACCAGGTCACGCCGTTCTGCTTGAACGGGTAGCCATGGAAGGTCTCGATGATCGTCTGCCCCTCGGGGCGCTCGTGCCAATCGGGCTGGTGGACGTTGACCATGAGATAGGTCGCTTGACGGAATGCCTCGAAGTACTCGCGACTGTTCTCCAGAACCGGGCGTCCGCCCGGCGGCACAGGGACGGATCCGTCGCGGACCGCCCAGACGAGGTCGAGGTCGGTACCGCGTTCCAAGAGCCGCTCGTGAGTGGCGAGCGCGGAGTCGTTCGCCACCTCGCCGTAGAGGCTGCGGAAAAGCGCCATCGGGCGGGACGCCACGCCGGTCAGTGCGGCGGTCTCCTCGCGCAGCCGGATCGAGTTTCCGCGCTCGCGGTCGCCGACCGGGAGTGGAGCGTGTCCGTTGGCCACGAGTTCGGTCTCGTCGGACCGGTAGTAGATCAGCAGCAGGTCTGGCGAGTAGATCTCCAGCGGGAAGGCGGTCGCGAGGGCGTCCTCGACGTCGAGCCCGACGGCGTCGTCGCCAGTGACGGCGCCGATGGTCTGGGGACCGGTCGGAACGGAGCGAGTACCAAGGCCCCATTGGTCGTGGTGCAACGGCGCCCGCAGGACGACGCGGCCGTCTCCAGTGGGCTGCCAGCTCGCGGGCATCCGCTGTGATCGGACGTTCAGGACCGCCTCGTCGGCCTCCGCGCCGGCCGGCAGAAGGGCTCCACCGATCTCGATGGCGTCATCGACCAACTCGATGGAGTCGACGATGGCGGCGGCGCGATGCCGTACGAGCGTCGCATCGCCCGGCAGCACCGGCCGTTCGCCGTAGGCGCCGGCGGTGGCCAGCTGCAGCGAAGGCCAGTGCGGCCGCACCGACCAGCCGGAGGCGTGATCATAGTCCGCCGTCACCTGGCGCAACGGCAGCGTCCGCCACTCGCCGCGACCGGGGCGCGCCTGTAGGACGAAGGTCTGACGCAGTCCCTCCGGATCGCTCAAGGTGCGGGGCAGGGCCATACGTACCGACACCTGGCCGCGACCTTGAACGGGGGTGATGCCGCGCGGCAGGCTCAGTCGATCGTCGATGTCACGCCAGGAGAGCTCGGCGACTTGGCCGTCGTCGACCACGAGGTGCACGTCGACGGTGTTGTCAGCCACGCGCATGCTCGTGACCGCCAACTGGTCCAGCGCCGTCGACGCGAGGAACAGATGACCGTCCTCGTCGGCCAGTAGGGAGTAGCGGACGTCGCCGACGACCCAGCGAGGATCGACCATCGGCGAACGCGCGTCGAAGCCGAGCGGACGCTGCCGTTCGAGGCCCTCCACTCGCGCGGTGACGAGGATGTGCCAGTGGCGCCCGCTGAGCAGAGGTGCGATGTCGAAGCTCGCCCGCCACGACTGACGTCCGACATCGGCATAGGGGCGGGTGTGCCGGAGAGCATCCTCGGGATGGGGCTCGCGGGACATCGCCGCACGCACCTCGGCTCCCGAACGCTCGTCGACGAGCGTGACTTCGACGTCCTGGGGATACCGCTCGCAGTCGATGCCGTCGATGAACGCCAGGACGCGCAACGTGAAGCGTCCCTCCTCGACGTCGGAGTGCGCCTCGCGCAGGATCGCGACGAGCTTCGTCTCCTCGGGGCTGAGGTGGAAGGCGTCGGCGGGTAGCGAGGGATTCTGCCGGAGGGGGAGATTGCCGATGATCTGATCGCCCACGACGTTTCCGCTGAAGCGATGACGGTCCCAGCCGCTTTCCTGCAGGAAGCGCAGCGCTCCGGCTCGGTCATCCTGGCGCACGAGCGTCAGCATCACCTTGGCGCGCGCGTCCACGTCCTGCCAGGAGCCGGGCGGCAGCTGCGCGAGCAGCGAGGACACCGCCTGCCGGAACGCGTCCCACGACTCGTCGTCCATGGCGCGGATTTGGGGCAGGAATTCGCTCATGTTGAAGTTCAGGTACTGCAGGAGCCGCTCGCGGTAGGCCTCGGGAACCTGTCCATCGCGCAGCACGGCGAGGCTGTCCTCGGCCGCCTTCCAGTGGTCGACGATGTTGCGCAGCGACACGACCTGCTGGGTGATGGACGACCGGTCGTCACGGATCCGCCAGTTCAGCCCGATGCGGGGCATCACGTCGAAGCTGCTCGCCTCGGCGTAGGCGCGTGTCGAGACCTCCTGGTCCTCATAGAGCACGCCGGCCGGAAAGCTGAAGCCCTGCCGGTTCCAGAACTCGCGACGGTAGATCTTGGTCCAGGCGACGGCGTTGACCATGATCGCCGGGAAGTCGTCCAGGGTGCAGGCCGGGCGGTAGCGGGCGTGGGCCTCGTTGATCCACCAGGCGGCAGAGCGTAACTGCCCCTTGACGATGCGCCGGTAGGGGGTCACGGCGAAATCCGATCCGGTGGCGCGGAGCGAGTCGACGGCCTCGCGATAGACGAACCGGTCGACCGTGTCATCGCTGTCGAGGAAGGCCAGGAACTCGCCTCGTGCGTGCTCGATCCCGGTGTTGCGAGCCGCGCCGAGACCCTGGTTCTGCTTGCGCACCATCTTCACCCGCGGGTCGCGTCGCTGGTAGCGGCGGACGACGTCGCGCGTGCGATCCGGCGAGCCGTCGTCGACGACGATGATCTCGATCGAGCGGTAGTCCTGGCGGGAGAGTGAGTCGAGTGTCTCCTCGATATAGGCCTCGACGCCGTAGGCCGGTACGACCACGCTCAGCAGCCCGGGCACGATCGGCGCGTCGTCGACGTTGAGGGCGACGCGTTGCCGCAGACCCTCGCCGAGCCAGAGGGCGCGACGTGCGGCGTTGCGCGCTCCGAGCAGGTTCTCGTGGGCGAGGACGTCGAGGGCGCTGGTACGCCACTGGGCTGCGTTGCTCACAGCACACGAGCCTAGGGCACGTGGGAAGACGATCGTCGGTCCGGCGCGATGCAGTACGGTCGTGCGGGTGGAAGTCCGACCGAGCCTGGTGACCGTCGAGGGCATCGACGCCGATCGCCTCGGTGTGCTCGGCGTCCAGCTGGACGTGATGGTGGGTGGCCGGCGGGTCTGGTCCATCACGCCCCGAGAAGGCTTCGTGACCTGGCCCGTGGCGCTGACGACGGGGCTCAACGCTCCGGTCGTCGTGGAGTTGATTGACCGTCTCGGTCGCTCGCACTGGTCGGGCCGGCTGGAGTTCGGTGGTCAGGGACCGGCCGACTTGGTCGATCAGCGAGGGCGTATCGTCGCGCTCAACAAGTGGGGACGTCCTGCGCGGCCATGGGAGCTGATGGAGCCCAATGAGCGGCGGTGGTTCCTCGACGAGCTCGAGCACCTGTTGGGCGTCCTCCACTCGTTGGGCTATGAGGCTTTCGTCGTCGGTGGAACGCTCCTCGGCGCAGTGCGTGATCGGCGGATGCTCGGGCACGACGATGACGCCGACATCGCGTGGTTCTGCCGGGAGGAATCGCCGGCCGATGTCGCGGCGGCGAGCTTCGTGATGGAGCGCGACCTCGCTTCACGCGGTTATCGCGTGGTGCGGCACAGTGCCGCGCACGTGCAGGTCTGCTTCGGCGGCGAGCCGGGACTGCCGGACTTCTACATCGACATCTTTACGGCGTTCATCACCGACGGTGAGTTCTGTGAGCCCATCCACATGCGCACGGCGGAACTGTCGGCCCGTGACATCCTTCCGACCACGCGGGTGGTGTTGGAGAGCCGCGAGCTTGCCGCGCCGGCAAATCCCGAAGCGTGGCTCGCGGCCTGTTACGGACCGAACTGGCGTCGCCCGGACCCGTCCTTCCGCTTCGAGACCCCGATCGATACGGTGCGCCGTTTCCACGGTTGGTTCGGGTCGCAGAACACCCACCGCGAGTACTGGAATGCCCGCTACGCGACCGATCAGCTCGACGTTCCCGGTCGACTCGCGGAACTCGTGATGGAGCGGGCCCGGCCCGGTGACCTCATCGTCGACCTAGGTTGTGGACTCGGTGCCGCTGCAGTGGATCTGGCGGAGCACGGCCTAGACGTGTGGGCGGTCGACTATGCGGAGGCCGCCATCTCGCGACTGCGCCAGATGGCGGGCGAACGGGCACTGACCTTGCGTGCGGACACCGTGAACCTCTACGACCGGCGCCAGGTTATGTCCTACGCGATCGACGTGCGGCGTGAGAACAGGCGTGTGCTGGCCGTCGCCTCGCGGCTACTGGACGGCATGACGCACTCGGGCCGCCATCACGTGAGCCAGTGGTTGCGCTGGGTGCTCGGCAACGACGGAGAGGCCGTCGTCACGATGAACCACACCCTCGCCGACGACTATGACTACGACGACCCGACGACCTGGCATGTGGAGACGGAAGCGGTGGAGATGACAGCACGGCAATACGACCTCGCTGCGGTGCGGTTGGACCTCGAAGAGGGGATCGGTACCTGGGAGATCCGCTCGAGAGGGGGCCGTCGATGAGAAGCGAGATCACCCGTCTCGCGCGCGGCGCTCGCCGTCGGCTGTCAGGCTGGCGGCAGCTGAACCAGCGCGTCCGAGCGCTGGAGGACGAGGTGGCGACGTTGCGCAAGGAGAACAACCAACTGCGCCGAGACAGCCTGCGGGTCGCCGAGATCGCCGACCTCGTGGTAGAGCGTCTGTCACACGGCGACTGACGCGCCGTGTCGTGGACTTGATAGACTCGGCGGCGTTTGCCCGAGCCGTCGCGCGTTGCGTGACGCCGTCGAAGCGAGTGTATGGTCCGTTCTCCGGCGCAGCTGCATAGCCCTCGACAGCGACCGCTCTCGCCCTCCTCGGCTGCACATTTGTGCAGCCTGCTCTCCGGTGTATTTAGTGGGTGAGCTGTGATGGTTGCTCCTCCGACCGGCGCCCCGAGGCGACGTCGTATCCCCGAGATTGAGGGTGTCCGCGGGCTGGCGCTGACGCTGGTCGTGCTGTTCCACGTCGTCGGCAATGGTCGAGTCTCGGGAGGGGTCGATGTCTTCCTCTTCGTTTCGGGTTACCTGCTGACCGCATCGTTGATGCGGCGGGCATCTGAGCCCGAGGGCATCGTTCTGCGCGTCCAGTACCGCAATGTGTTTCTCAAGCTGGTCCCGCCGGCGCTGATCGTGTTGATAGCGACAGCGTTGCTCACGCTCATGATCACACCCCGTTCACTGTGGGATCAGAACCTGCGCGAGATCGTCGCCTCCGCCTTGTTCCTGGAGAACTGGGAACTGATCGGGTCACAACTCGTCTACGGTGCGGCGGGTCCCGAGACGAGTCCGCTTCAGCATTTCTGGTCCCTCTCGATCCAGGGACAGTTCTTCGTGGCGTGGCCGGTCGTCGTCGCGGCGGCGGTCGGGCTCGCTCGACGCGCCGGCCAGCCGGCCGGACGCGTCGTGCTGTTCGTCCTGCTGTCCACGACGGCCGCCTCCGCGATCTGGGCGACTATCCTCGTCGGCCTCGAGCAGCCCGTGGCGTACTTCTCCTCCTGGACGCGGTTCTGGCAGCTCGGTGTCGGCGGTATCCTCGCCTTGATCCAGCACCGATTGCTGCCGCCCGCCCGTCTGCGCGGCGCTCTCGGCTGGACCGGTCTGGCGCTCATCGTCTCCTGTGGATTCGTGCTCGACGGAGGTGCCCTCTTCCCAGGTCCGTGGGCGCTGTGGCCCGTTGTGGGGGCCGTCCTGGTCATCGTCAGCTCCGGAGCCCCCGACGGAACCGGGCCGTTGCGACTCTTGGAGCTCCGTCCACTGGTGTTCTTGGCCGCAGTGTCCTACCCCCTGTATCTCTGGCATTGGCCGGTGCTGATCTTCTACCTGGAATACAGGGCCCAGCCGGCTGTAGGAGTTCGCGGTGCGCTGGGTGTGCTCGTCCTGTCGGTGGCATTGGCGGGGCTGACAGACCGCTGGGTCTCCCGGCCACTGCACCGGCACCGGTCGCGGTTGTTCCCGGTGCGATCGTTGATGGTGCTTGCCGTCGCCACGACGGTCGTCGCCGGCAGCGCCGCAGTCTATGTCAACACGCTCCAGTGGGAGCGGCGGGCGGCGCTCGATCGACTGGAGGCGTCCCAAGCGGACTTCCCCGGTGCGCGGGCCCTCCGGGACGATGATGTGAACGTACCTCTTGAAGTAGGGTTCCAGCCCTCGCCCGCCGACGCTGGGGAGGATTTTGAGGTTGAACTCTACGAGCGCAACTGCATTCAGCCCTGGGAGGATCTGCCGGGAACCGATACGGTGCTCGAATGCCGTCTGGAGAATGCGCCGCGCAGCGGCAAGACCATCGTGATGGTGGGCGCCTCGCATGTGACTCACTGGTACTCGGCGGTGAAGCCGGTAGCGGAGGCGGAGGGCTGGCAGCTGATCACGATGTTTCGTAATGATTGCCGTTTCGCGCAGTGGGGTGACGGCCCCGTGTCGGAGCGGGCGATGTGCGTCAGCTGGAACGACAATGTCCTCGATCGCATCATGGATATCCAACCCGATGCCGTGATCACCGAGGGCACCCGCACTAACCCCGATCCCGAGGTCGACGAACATGTGTCTGAGGAGCAGGTGGCGGCCTGGGGTGCACTAGACGCAGTCGATGTGCCCGTCCTCCCTGTTCGGGGCACTCCGCGCTTCTTCGAACCCGTCCCGGCCTGTATTGAGCGACATGATGGAGCCACCGAGCCATGCGGTCAAGCTCGACTGGACGTCATGTCGCCCGTCAATCCCCTCGAGGAGGTCCGGAATCTCCCAGCCAATGTCCTCCCGATCGATCTCACCGATGCCTTCTGCGGGCTCGAGCGTTGCGAGGTCGTGGAGGGCAATGTGCTGATCTACCGCGACACCGATCATCTGTCATCGAGCTATGCCCGATCGCTGCAGTTGCACATCCGCGACGCTCTGCACGAAGCACTTCCTGGGCTGTTCAAGTAGCGGTGTCCGCCGGGGGACCGGGAGGTGTCGGACCGCTAGACTGCTCAGGTTGCCACCTAGCCAGGAGAGTGTATGAATCCCGACCTCGTGGTCGTCGGGTCCGGTTTCTTCGGACTCACCGTCGCTGAGCGCGCGGCGCGCGAACTGGACCTGAAGGTCTTGGTCGTGGAACGGCGCGATCACCTCGGTGGCAATGCCTACAGTGAGGACGACCCGGACACCGGGATCGAGATCCACCGATACGGTGCGCATCTCTTCCACACCTCCAATGAGCAGGTCTGGGAGTACGTCAACCGCTTCACGGCGTTCACCTCCTATCAGCATCGCGTCTACACCAACCACCGCGATGTCGTGTACCCGCTGCCGATCAACCTCGGCACGATCAATCAGTTCTTCGGCTCGGCCTACTCGCCCTCGGAGGCGCGTGCACTGATCGCCTCCCAGGCCGATGAGGTCGACACGGCCTCCGCCTCCAATCTGGAGGAGAAAGCGATCTCGCTGATCGGCCGTCCCCTCTACGAGGCCTTCATCCGCGACTACACGGCCAAGCAGTGGCAGACCGACCCGACCGAGCTGCCCGCCGAGATCATCACCCGTCTGCCGGTCCGCTACACCTACGACAACCGTTACTTCAACGACACCCACGAGGGTCTGCCGGTGGACGGCTACACGGCGTGGCTGGAGCGGATGGCCGATCACCCGAATATCGAGATCCAGCTCTCCACGGACTTCTTCGACGCCTCTCAGCCCGTCAACAAAGCGGCGACCGTGGGGCAGGTGCCGGTCATCTACACCGGCCCGGTGGACCGGTACTTCGACTACGCCGAGGGCTCGCTGTCCTGGCGCACCCTCGACTTCGAGCGCGAGGTCGTCGACGTCCCGGACTATCAGGGAACATCGGTCATGAACTACGCCGACCGTGAGGTGCCGTACACGCGCATCCACGAGTTCCGGCACTTCCACCCCGAGCGCGCCGATCGTTATCCGGACGACCGGAGCGTCATCATGCGCGAGTTCTCGCGGTTCGCCGAGAGCGGTGACGAGCCCTACTACCCGGTCAACACGCCCGCGGACCGCGACGGCCTGCTCAAGTACCGGGAGCTTCAGAAGGGCGAGGACCGGGTGGTCTTCGGCGGCCGGCTCGGCACCTACCAGTACCTCGACATGCATATGGCCATCGGCTCGGCACTCTCGACCTTCCGCAACACCGTCGCCCCGATGTTCGGACGGTAGATTGGCGTCATCGCCCCGCCGTCTCGCTGGAAGGGAATCTGGTCTGTGTCCGTTGACGATGAATCGATCTGTGCCGAGACCGAAGCGCTGACGACCGCGGCCCTCGTGGAGGAGCTCCGGGCCGCGTTGCCGGCGAGCACCAGGCCGCCGGTGGTCGCCGCCCTCGGCGACGACGTCGAGGGTCTGACCGAGGCGCTCGCCGAGACGATCCCGGACGCGGTGATCCACCACATTGACCTGAACGGGACGAACGATCAGATCCATACGCGGCTGGCTCGGTGGTCGCGGTACGACGCCATCGTCGACCTGAGTCGGGACGCGAAGGGCCGCCCGGTACGGTTCCGGAACACCTTCTCCCACCTGCGCGCGGGCGGGGTCTGGATGGTCGCCGATCTGCGCCCGGGGGACGCCGACGACGATGCCCGCGCGGCGGAGTCGTACTTCGGGCCCTATCTGGCGAAGCTGCTGGATTACCGCCATCGTGAGCGCCCCCGCGCCAGCTGGCAGGACCGGGACGTCGCCAACATGGCCGAGGTCGTGGGGAGGATCGTGTGGGGAGAGCGGCACGTCCTCGTCACCAACCGTTTCGAGGTACTCGCCAAGATGCGCGAGGAGCAGACCAACGACCTGCTTCGGGAGGGGGCCTCGTTCGGCCGGTTGCTCCACTCGGAGGAGCCTGAGACGCTGCACTCGCGGGCCCGGGTGTTCACCAATGATCCGGTCGCGCTGGCGGAGTACCGCGAGGTCAGCACCACTCCTGCGACGGCGATCCGCATGTACGAGGGCGTCCGCTGTGCCGCCGGTGGGGCCGTCATCGCAGAGGGTCGGTTGCTGCAGCCTGAGTCGTTCCGTCACAACCAGTACCCGCGGCTCACTCATCGGCTGGCCCCGAGTCGCACCCACTACTTCGCCGACAAGCCCCAGGCCGATCACCGGGGCCGGCTGGACGGCACGTACCTGTATCTGGACGGCGAGTACACGAGTCACTTCGGCCACTTCGTCTCCGAGCAGATGAGCCGCCTGTGGGCATTGCCGTGGATCCGTGACCACTATCGCGACGTCAAGGTCCTGTTGTCGCATCGTCCGGACCGAGGCCGGCCATCGGAGTGGGAGTACGCCCTCCTCGAGGCGGCCGGCGTCGACCGGGACGATGTCGTCAGCATGGCCAGAGGCACCTCCTACGATGTCGAACGGCTCATCGGAGTCACACCTCTGTATTCGATGCCCGACTACCTCCATCCACGCATTGTCGAGGTGTGGTCCACGATCGCCGAGGGACTGCAGTCGCGGGCCTCCGAGCGCGACTACCCCGATCGGGTGTTCCTCACCCGGGCGCCCGATGCGATCCGGCCATGCCACAACGCCGAGGTCGTGGAATCCCGGTTCGAGCGCGCCGGCTTCACGCTGCTGCGCCCGGAGGAGCTCCCATTGCCCGACCAGGCTGCGCTCTTTCGGCGCGCCTCGGTTATCGCCGGCTACGAAGGGAGCGCACTGCTGGGCCTGGCCTACTGCGAACGGCCGAAGATCGTCATCACCATCGGTCAGGACGCCTACGTCGCCAACAATGAGCAGATGGTCTCGTCCGTCCGCGGGCACACCCTCGTCCAGGTGGTCTCCGAGGCCGACGTCTCCCATCCCTCCGGCGGATGGTCGTGGGATGCCTTCTACAGCGGCTTCAGCTTCGACGAGGAGCGCGAGGGACTCTACCTCGATCACGTGCTGGCGCAGTTGGACTCATCCGACCCGGACTTCGAGGTCCCGGAGCCGTCGCCGCAGGGGACGGAGCGAGTCGTGAGGTGGGCCGTGCGTACTGTCAAGCCGCGGGTCTCGCCGCGGACCTGGCGACGGGTCAGGCGCCTGGCACGGCGCCGATAGCACTACCGGCCGTCCTGCATCGTGCCTGCGGTCGCTTGCGCCCCCCGGTCCGGTGCCTACGTGGCTAGTCGGCAGCCGTGGACCGGCGAGCGCGACGCCGCGCCCGTCGCGCCGCGTCGGCGACGGTGTCGACGGCGCGGAGCACGCGGCGACTCTCGACACTCCGCAAACGCCGGCGCAACTCATCGGCACGGGCTCGCTCGGCACGCAGATCGGTCGTCAGGTTCCGCAGGTGGGCACGTTCGACCGTCAGGTCCGCGGCGAGCTCGTCCACCCGCTTCGCCAGGAGACGGGCCTGGTTCTCCGCGTGGTCCCGATGCCAGTGCTGCCAGATGAGGTCATCGGCGGTGTCGTAGGACTCGGGGTTCCTCTCCTCGGCAGCGAAGGGCTGAGGGGCCACCAGGTTGCCGGGCGACTCCCATACGCCCGTGGTGATGGCACGGGCGATCGCATCCCACCAGCGGTGCTGGTAGTCGAGCGTCCGCTCGGCCTGCTCGGCCAGATGAGCGCGCGCCGGCTCGAGGAGTTCGGCGATGCGGTCGGGCGCGCCGCCGGCCTCCCAGATGGGCAGGGGCAGGAATGTCCGTTGCTGTCCCATATTCGCCAGCGCGCCTTTCATGCGCACGGCCGAGTACAGCGAGACGCCGATCGGGAAGGAGGGGGTCAGTGTCGAGGGGGCGAAGACTGCAGGGTGATACCGGGTGGAGACTGAGAAGATCGACCGGCGGGTCGCGTGCGCGAGTTGGCGGCCCGTGAGCTGCCGCTCCGCGCGGATCCGACCCGTGGTCGAGAGCTCGGCGATGGCCGCATGGAAGAGTTGATCGCCCAGGGAGCGATCGTCGTCGAGCGAGCCGACGTGTGGGAGCAGGACGAGGTCGCAGTCCAGCCTCTCCACTACGGCGTCGAGCCGTTCGGCGATCAGCTCGGCGTTCTCGCGGTGCACTCGGTGGAGATCGGGATTGGCGAAACTGCCGATCGCGTAGCGGTCACCGAAGTCGGGGGCGTCCGCCTCGCCGAGCAGCGCCGCGTCGTCGAGTGTGTGGTGCACAGAGCCGGCATCGGTCAGATCGCTCAACATGTCGAAGGTGAAGCTCTCTCGCGCGGCGAATGCCGTCGCATAGTCGATCATCTCTCGAATGAGCGACCGGTGATCCTCGCGCAGGTACGGTCCGACGGTCTGGCCGCTGACGAACAGCGGCTTGCCGTGAGCCCGTGCCACAGTCGCGAGTGCGACTCGCTCCATGAGCTGGCCCGCGTGACCGGAGTTCAGATTGCCCCCGCCTGCGATGAGAACGGCGTCGGCACCGCGCACGGCCGCGTCGAGGGTGCCGGCAACCGGGGTGGCGCTCATCGCTGCCTTGACGCCATCGAACTTCCGGGCGAGCGTCCTGTCGTCGTCGCTGTCCCAGAAGCCGAAGCGCTTCACCGCGGCGAGGCCGTAAAGGCGCTCGGCCACCGACGGCTCCGTCGCCACGAGGACAATGTCGTCGATTCCCCGCCGCAGGAGTGCCTCGGCGGCGGCATCGGTCATGGCCTCGTCGCCGAGGTGGTAGAACTCATCACGCCCGATGTCGCCGAGAACGACCACACGAGGTGAGGAAGGCGAGGCCATGCACGGTCCTTTCGCGCGGAGGCAGGTCCGCACCATCCTAGGTGACGCTCGGTGGGAGGCTTCGAGTGCTCCGGGGTTTCGGCTCGTGACGGCCACCGAGACGATGGCGCGAGGTCTGTTGTCATCGTCCCTCGCGCGGCGTCGGCACCGATCTGGCCGCCGGGCCGTCCGATCGGCGCTACAGTGACCGTGCTCCCGCCCCCTGCCGACGGAGGTGCCTCGATGTCATCGTCCACTCGATTGCTGGCTTTGGTCGCCGGCGCACCGCTCATCATCGGGTTGCTGGCGAGCCCTTCCGGTGCGGCCGAGGACCCGGCCCCGCCGCCGACCTTCACCGATGTTCCTGCCGACCACCAGTTCGCGACGGAGATCTCGTGGTTGGCCCAGACCGGTGTCGCCACCGGGTACGCCGACGGCACGTTCCGGCCCGACGGAGCCGTCGAACGTCAGGCGATGGCCGCCTTCCTGCACCGCTTCGACTCCGGAGTCGACCTCCCGGTCCCGGCGTATACGCCTTTCGGCGACGTCCCCACGAGCCACCAGTTCTATGAGGACATCGCGTGGCTCCGGGACAGCGCCGTCACGTCGGGGTATAGCGACGGCACGTTCAGACCCCGGGGGAGCGTGGAACGCCAGGCGATGGCGGCCTTCCTCTACCGCGCGGCCGGCAGCCCGCAGTTCGACGCGCCCGCCCGGCCCACGTTTCGTGACGTGTCACGTTCACATCAGTTCTATCGGGAGATCGAGTGGCTGAACTCGACGGGGATCACCACCGGTTTCCACGATGGGACCTTCCGTGCCAGGGCCTCGGTTGAACGGAAGGCTATGGCGGCGTTCCTGATGCGCTACGACCGGTCGTTCCACCGAGGAAGCGCTGTCGACTCTGCGGCTTCGACGACGAACCGGATCGAGATCTCGGCGCTGAGCACTGAGGGCTTCGATGTCGCGTGGGCCCCCTACGAGGGGGCCGCCGCCTACCGGTTCTCATGGGGACGGACGGCCGACGGAGGCGGCGCGGAGTCGGTGAGCCTGACGGCGTCGACGACAGCACGCCACCTCCGTCAGCTGCGACCCGGGACCACCTATTACGTCACCGTCGAGGCGCTCGATACGGATGGAGCGGTCCTCGCCACCATGCCTGCCAAGGTCGTCACGAGGCCGCTGCAACCGGTGAGCGTGGCGACCTACAACGTCGCTGCGGCCGACTACGCCGTTCGCGCGTGGGCCTCGCGGCGTTCCGCACTGTGGGCGGCGGTGAACTCCCGCCACCCCGACGTGATCGCTCTGCAGGAGGCGAGCCAGAACCCCTACGGGGCCAGTGAACCCCATCCCACCACGCCGGATCGTTACTACGACGATGTCGTGCGCGGCATGACCGACGGAGACCATCGTTATCGACTGGTGAACCGCGTACCATGGAACTGCCGCAATCCCGATACTCCCGGACACCAGGGATGGAACGGGGAGAGCTGGACACGATGCCACGGCGCTCAGATCGTCGACCAGGGCGCCTCGCGAGATCTGCGGATCGCTTACAACCCGGGAACGATGGAGGTCGTGCGCTCAGGCAGCCACCTGCTGACCGGTCCGGAGACGATCACGGGCCAGCGAAGCGACGATCGCTACATGGCGTGGGCCGAGTTCCGTCAGATCGCGACGGGCAAGCGCTTCCTGTTCGCGACGGCGCACCTGTCGCCAGCACAGCTGCCCAGGCGCGTGGAGCACGCCACGAAGACGCGAGACGAGATCGAGCGACTCAACGTCGAGCGACTGCCGGTCGTCATTGCAGGAGACATGAACACCGCGCGGTGGGACGCCGACGATGCCTACGCGAAGGTCATAGCTCCCTTCGGCGCGAAGGGCTACACCGAGTTACAGGGCAGCCGGCCGGCCTCCTGGGAGCGGCTCGACACCGGCTTGCGAACCCGCTACGTCGGGAGGGTCAACTGCAACAGCTTCAACGGATTCTCGAACTATGTGCTGTCCAGCGCCAGCGGAAGCTCGCCGAAATGCGCGCACAACGCGTTCACCGAGACGTATCGCAACGGCAACAACATCGACTACATCTTCACCAAGGGGATCGCCCACGCTCCGGTCTTCGAGAACGTGGCGGACATCGACAACACGGGACGGTGGCGAAGCACCATCCCGTCGGACCACAATATGATCCGCGCGGAGATCCTGCTGCCATGAGAGACCTCGCCGCGACGGCAGCCTGAGCGGGCTTCGCTGGTCTGTCATTTGAGGCCGGCGGGTGAGGCCTGGCCGGAGACCGGTGCCGTCACATCTTCTCGGGATCGTCACGACGCCGAAACGCGAGGAGGGGAGAGTGAACGGGTGCGCCGCGGCACGCCGCCGGCGCCTGTCCTGTTACCCCCCTCTTCAGGAGACACAACGTGAGAAGACGAATGCGTGCAAGCACCGGCGTCATCGCCGGTGCTTTGCTATGCGGGATGATCGCGATGCCATCGACCGCGTGAGCTGATGGTGTCGTGGCGTCCGGTGACAACTTCACGGTGACCCAAGTCGCCGGTGGCTACGAGGTGGCCGTCGAGCTCGACGAGCCGTTGCCCGTGCTCTCGGACGCACCGACCCTCGTGGTCGACGGGACCGAGGTCGGGATCGCCGTCGAGTCAGCCGATGGGATGACGCTGACGGTGACCACGTCCGATCCGGCAGTCGCCGACGCTGAGTCGGTGGAAAGCGGGTGGGCGAGCC
Organism: Aeromicrobium piscarium; assembly: GCF_007421815.1. Taxonomy (GTDB): domain Bacteria; phylum Actinomycetota; class Actinomycetes; order Propionibacteriales; family Nocardioidaceae; genus Aeromicrobium; species Aeromicrobium piscarium. The sequence goes on from NZ_VLNT01000009.1 coordinate 71,457, forward strand.
AGTCCGGCAGCACCGACGACGGCGGGTCTGCCCGAGAGCTCCCTCAGGAGCTTCTGGACCGGCTCGATACGCCGTTGGCGACTCTCGACGTCGACCCCACCTCGCACGGAGACGTCGACTACACCGTCGCGGACTATCATTTCGGCGACCAGGCGATCGACCTGCTCAATATCGGCGGGGTGCGCGGTGACCTGCAGGGCCGCGTCTACCTGCCCGAAACCGATGGTCCTCACCCCACAGTGATCCTGCTGCACGGGCGCCACAGCGTCTGCTACAACGCGGAAAACAACAGGGCCGCCAACGTGTGGCCGTGCCCGGCGGCGACCCCGGAGACCATTCCGAATCACGCCGGCTACGACGGCACGGGCGAGGCGCTCGCCAGCCATGGCTACGCGGTCGTCTCGATTTCCGCCAACGCCGTCAACGCCAACGACAACCAGCTCGCGCCGGACCTGGGGGCGATGGCGCGCGGCCAGTTGATCCTGGACTCACTCGACTTCCTCGCGCAGGCGAACGCCGGAGAGGAGGTCAGCTTCCACGACGATGCGACCGATCGCGACGTGAACTTCGACGATGCGCTCGGCGAAGGGCTCACGGCAGCGGACTTCGTCGGCAAGTTCGACTTCGGAAACGTCGGCATCATGGGGCACTCGCGCGGTGGCGAGGGAGCGACCGCCGCGGTCGCGCTCAACGCGGCTCGCAACGATCCCTACGGACTGACGGCGGTGCTGCCGCTCGCGCCGGTCGACTTCGGGCGTATGACGGTGCCCGATGTCCCGATGCAGGTCATCTTGCCGTACTGCGACGGCGACGTGTCCAATCAGCAGGGGCAGCACATGCTCGATGACAGCCGCTACGGATTCGGCGACGATGTCCTGCGTACCGGCACCTGGGTCATGGGAGCCAATCACAACTTCTTCAACACTGTCTGGACCCCCGGTCTCTTCCGGCCGGTGTGTCGGACGATTGGAGTGGCACGAACATCAACTCCGCTCCTGCGACCGATCCCACGTGCGGCACGAATCCCGCGGTCGCCGAGTCGTCGATCCGGTTGAGCCCTGAGGTGCAGTACGACGTGGGTACCGCCTACATGGCCGGGTACTTCCGCATGGCGATGGGTGGCGAGGACGAGTTCCTGCCAATGTTCGACGGTACTGGAGCGGTGCCCGCGGTCGTCGGGGACGCCGACGTCCGCAGCGTCACGACGGCGCCGTCGAGCGCGCGCTCCACGATCACCAGTTTCGAGTCCGCCGAGCCGACGGTCCGGCAGTACGGTACGGGCACGGTGAGTGTCTGCGCCAGCCTCTCCGGTCGCACCGTCCCGGTGTCGGTGCCGGCGTGCGCCTCGACGCTGGCATCGGCCCAGGTCCCGCACTGGACCCCCGCCAGCCGCGGAGGCAACGTGCCGGCGACGCCGATGTCACGTTTCCTCTGGACGAGTCAGACCGGCGAGGTCAGGGTCAGTGTGCCGGGCGCCGCGCGTGATGCGAGCGGCCACGAGCGGCTGTCGGTCAAGATGGCCGCCGACGAGAGCGTGCCGACAGGTTCAGATCTGGCGATCGTCGTTCGCGACGGTGCCGGGAACAGCTACACCTCCCAGGTCTCGGAGTTGAACCCCTTCGCCACAAACCGGCTACCGGCCTCGCCGCCGGGCTCCGGCGGCGCGTCGACCCTCAACAAGGTGGTCCTGCAGCAGGTCAACGTTCCCGCCGATGCGATCGCGGAGGCAGGCGTCGACCTCAGTGATGTCCGGGAGGTGAGCTTCAAGGCCGCGGCTCTGGAGGGTCAGCCTGCCGAGGGCGGGGTCTACTTGTCGGATCTGGCGTTCGAGAGTTCTTCGGTCGGCACCGCCGACGCGAAGGGGACGAACACGGTCAACGTGGCGAGCACCGCCGTGAACGAGGGCAATGGTCCGGGTTCCGCCGACATCGCCGTGTATCTCGGCGCGCCTGCCGACCAGCCGATCACCGGTTGGGTCAGCGTCCTCGGGTCGACGAGCGGCCGCGGTGGCCTCTCGATGGAGCGGGTCGACTTCGCCCCCGGTGAGCAGTGCAAGACGATCGCTGCGCCCGTGCAAGGAGACAGGCAGGCGAGCACCACCGCCGCGACGACGGTGATGCTGTCGGTGATCAACACGAGCGGCGCGGTGATGGGCGCCGATGCGTTCGGCGAGCTGGAAGTGCGCGAGGACGACGGAACGGTCCCCGATCAGAGCGGCAACACGGCCACACCCCTTCCGAGCGCAGGCCAGCAGGGTGACGCGTGCGCCGAACTGGCGGCACTGGACCAGCCGGGGGAGTTGGACGTCTCCGTGAGCGCTGCGAAGGCTGACGGCGTGTTCACGGTCACCGGCTCCGGCTTCCGCGCCGGAGAGGGCGTCGCGGTCAGTTTCGCCGACGAAGTCGTCGCTGACGAGGTGGCCGACGCCGACGGAGCGGTCGAGGTCGAGATCACTGTGCCCAGCGACATCTCACTGGGCCGCAAGACGATCTCGACGATCGGCTCTGGCAGCGGCTTCAGCGCGACCGGCACGGTGTGGATCGTGGACACCGAGTTCACCGATGTCCCGATTGATCACCAGTTCTACGACGAGATCACCTGGCTCAGTGCGAGGGGCATCACGACCGGTTACCACGACGGCACGTTCCGCCCGCTCGCCCCCGTCGAGCGTCAGGCCACGGCGGCGTTCCTCTACCGCCTGGCCGGCTCACCGGAGGTGGAACTGCCGGCGTCGTCGCCGTTCACCGATGTCCCGATTGATCACCAGTTCTACAAGGAGATCGTCTGGCTCTCCGAGTCGGGCATCACGACCGGCTACCGTGACGGCACGTTCCGTCCGAGAGGAGCCGTCGAACGCAAGGCCATGGCAGCGTTCCTCTACCGCGCGGCGGGCGAACCGGCCGTCGATCCGCCGTCGGGTCCTGTGTTCACGGATGTCCCCGCCGATCACCAGTTCGCTGGAGAGATCGCGTGGCTCAGTGAGGCGGGGGTGACGGAGGGGCTCGCCGACGGTAGCTTCCGTCCGGACGGACAGGTCCAACGCCAAGCGATGGCTGCCTTCCTCTATCGATTCGACGCCCTGTGATGAAGTGAGGTGAGATGAACGGTGGGTCGCGGCCGGACGGACGCGACCCACCGCTCGACTCCGGGACTGGGCACCTTCCGGGCCGGGCGATCAGCCCTTGAAGGTGCGGTGCCAGCGTTCGCGGGAGGTCAGGTCCGGCAGCGCGCCACGGTACTCGGCCGCTAGCTCGTCCCAGCGGTCCGCCAGGTCCTTGTGCAGGGCGATGCTCTCGCGCAGCAGTCGGCGGTACTCTCCGCGATCGCGGCGGTAGACCGACTTGCCTCGCCCGTCCGCGGCACTGATGAGCGCGGAGTCGAAACCGGGAACTCGCCACCAGGCGGCGTCGTGCTTGGACAGCTCCACCTGCGGCTCGGCGGTGCCATCGGTCGGGCGGATCCAGTGACGCAGCGCCGCCTTGGCAGTGAAGACCACCCGTCCCAACCCGTGAGGAGCCTGTGGGGCCCTCTCGTACGGATAGTGCCTCTGTCCCTCGCGTGTGGTGGGCAGAGCGTCGACATCGGTGATCACCTGTGTCTCGCTGAATCCCTTGGCATAGGCGCGCAGCTCCGGCATCACCGACGGCCAGTCGCGGTCCAGGTGCGAGGGGCCGGCGAGCAGGTCGCGTAACGCCTTGTGCCGCAGCTCGATCGCGTAGTACTGCATCGAGATCAGATGCTTGAGGTCGATGCGCCGGCTCGCCTTGACCAGGCTCCCACCGCCGGGGAAGGGGGAGTGCAGCATCGCGGCCAGCAACCGGTTGCGCGCGTGGTAGTAGGCCTGCCAGTCCTGCGCATCGTCCTTATCGAGCCACGACACATGCCACAACGCCGCACCGGGCAGACTCACGGTCGGGTAGCCCGCCTCACGGGCGCGCAAGGCGTACTCGCTGTCGTCCCACTTGATGAAGACCGGCAGAGCGAGTCCCAGTCTCTCGATCACCTCGACCGGGATAGTGCACATCCACCAGCCGTTGTAGGTGGCGTCATGACGGGCGTGCATCCACGGCGTCTGTCGCAGGTTGGCGGCCCGGAAATCGTGGCGGTGCTGCTCGGGGAAGGTCGGGGCCCAGAGGAAGTGATGCATCTCGATGCCCTCGGCCCACGCATGGAGGACGGGCTTGTCCAGCAGATCGAACATGTGACCGCCCACGATGGTGGGGCGGCGAGAAGCGCGGGAGAACTGGATGGTGCGCCAGATACTCTCCGGCTCGATCTCGACATCGTCATCGAGCAGCATCACCCAGCTGCTCCGGCCCGCCTCGACGGTCTCGCTCATCGCCCGTGAGAAGCCGCCGGACCCGCCGAGATTCGGCTGCCGGACGATCTGCAATGTCGATCCCAGACGCGCGGCGACCTCGCTGTATCCGTCGGCCCGGGCCACCTCGTCCGTGCCCTGGTCGACGACGTAGACGCGATCCAGCAGCTCCACCACCTCGGGAGCGTCGGCGAGAGTCTCTAGGGTGCGGACGCAGTAGTCGGCCTTGTTGAACGTGGTGATGCCGATCGAGAGCGTCCCATCGCCGAGCTCGGCATCGGTCGACCACGCACCGTCGCTCACGACGACATCGGTCTCCGCGGCCGTCACCTCGAACCAGTACCAGCCGCCGTCGCTGAAATTGCGCACCGGAAGCTCGAAGCGCAGGTTGCGGTCGTCCTCCACGTGCTCGAAGGCGACACGCTGCTGGATGCCCTGGGGATTGGAACGATAGACGGTGACCGTCCCGGTTCCATCGGTGCGCAGAGTCAATGTCACCGACTCCACCCGCGTCCACCGCTGCCAGTACGCGGCCGGGAAGGCGTTGAAGTAGGAGGCGAAGGACACCCGCTCGCTACGCCGCACCCGGAGACTGTGACGCGACTCCACCCGCATCAGATGCGTGGCATTGCTGACTCGCACCGTCTCGCCGTCGATCGTGGTCCAGCTTTCCGGATCGGCGTACAGTGGCATCACATCCGGGTCGCCGTCGGCCGGAAAGACGACGTGGGCGAGAACATGGTTCATGGATGCAGTGTCTCCCAGAAAGATGAGAAGTCGTTGAACGGCGGGCGTCAGTCGAGGGGAGGCATGGGACGCCAGCTGCGGTCGCGCCAGATCGTGCGGCCGTCGCGCCAGCCCTTGATGAGCACGCCCACGCCCTTGAGCCCTCGCTCGACGGCGATCAGCCTGAAGACCTCCTTGGCGAAGGTCAGCGCCGTGCCCAACGCGAACCCGACCCGGTTCAACTGCCCATGGGCGTCGAAATAGCGTCCGACATAGGCCCGGTTGCGCATGACGTGGTACTTCGCCAGCGGGCTCGAATCGTTCAGGTGCCGTAGGCCCAGGTTGATCTGTTTCTGTTCACGCTTCTTCTGCAGCACATAGGCATCGACATAGGCCACCTGGGTGTAGCGCGATGCCAGCCAGGCGTAGACGGCATCGTCCCACGAGATGAAGAACCGGGGATCGGGGAGTCCGATGCGCCGCACGATGTCCGCATGGACGAGCATGCCCTCGAACGTGCCGGAGTTGGTGATCGCATAGCCCTTGGGATTGAACGCCTTGCGCGTGTACGGCAGCGGCACTCCGAGGAACTCGTTGAACTTCGCCTGCCAGAAGAAGGGCGACCCGTTCACGTCGTAACGCCGGCCGTGCAAGACCTGGAAGCGGCGCATCCACGGCTCGAACCGCTCCATCGCATCGGGCAGGATCTCGACATCGTCGTCCATCAGCCACACCCAGTCGGCACCCTCCTCGAGTGCCACCCGCGTGCCCTCGCTGAAACCGCCGGAACCACCCGTGTTCGTCGCCAGCCGGTGGTAGACGAGGACGCCGTCGGCGAACCGCTCACGGAAGGACTCCACGACCTCGGACGTGTCATCGGTGCTCGCATTGTCGACGACGACGACGCGATAGGGCGATCCGTGCATCGTCGCGGCACTCTCCAGCAGCTCGCCCAGTAGCGTCGAGCGGTTGAAGGTGACGATGGCGATGGCCAGGCGGTCGGTCGTCGAGGTCACCGCAACAGGGTAACGGTGCGTCCTGTGCGCTGTTGCGCTGCACGCCGCCGAGAGCGCGGTACCGTCATCGGGTGATGAGGCCCTCGCGTCGCTTGCACATCCCCGCCGCCATCGCACATCCCGTGCGATTGCTGCCGCTTGCCTTCCTCGGACTCATTCTGATCGGCACCCTGCTGCTGCTTCTCCCGATCGCACGATCGGGTCCGGGTTCTCCCACGTTCCTCGACGCGCTGTTCACCGCCACCTCGGCCGTCACCGTGACCGGCCTGACGACCGTCGACACCGGCACGTACTGGTCCCCGGTCGGACACGTCATCATCCTGCTGCTCGTCGAGATCGGCGGCATCGGCATTATCGCCCTTGCCACGATCCTCGGGTTGTTCATCGGCGGCCGGCTGGGACTGCGCACCCAGATGCTGGCTCAGGTGGACATGCACGTGGTGAGCTTCGGAGACGTCCGTCCGCTCTTCCGCCGCGTCACGGTCACCCTGTTGAGCTTCCAGGCGGTGATCGCCGTCGTCCTCACCTTGCGCTATCGCGCGGCCTATTTCGACTCCTGGCTCGAGTCGGTCTGGCACGGTGTATTCGACGCCGTCATGGCGTTCAACAATGCCGGCTTCTCCCTCAACACCGACAGCCTCGCGACCTATGCCGGTGACATCGGCGTCATCGTGCCGGTCTCCATCGCCGTGTTCATCGGCGCGTTCGGATTCCCGGTGCTGGCTGAGCTCTATCGGGGCTGGAGGCGACCGAGCCGATGGACGATCCACACGCGACTCACCGTCTGGGGTTCATTCCTGCTCCTGGCGGTCGGATCGCTGGCCTTCTTGGTGATCGAATGGAGCAATCCCTCCACGCTCGCCACGCAGCCCTTCGTGGATAAGATCGCCACCAGCGTTGAGGGCGGGATCATGACCCGCTCGGGCGGACTGCAGAGCTTCGACTGGGCTCTCGTGCGCCCCGAGACCCAGGGCATCGCGATCCTGATGATGTTCATCGGCGGCGGTAGCGCGAGTACGGCCGGCGGTATCAAGATCACCACCTTTCTGCTGCTCGCCTTCGTCATCCTCGCGGAGTTGCGTGGCGATCCGGAGGTACAGATCGGGAGACGTTCGATCAGCGGCCGGACCATTCGCACGGCACTCTCGATTGCCCTCATCGCCGTCATGCTTGTCGTCGGGAGCACCCTGCTGTTGATGACCTTGTCGGGAGCGTCCTATATCGAGGCGCTCTTCGAAGCGACCTCGGCCTTCGGGACTGTCGGACTGTCGACTGGACTCACACCTCACCTGACCGCACCGTCCCAACTCCTGCTCATCGGCTTGATGTTCGTCGGCCGAGTGGGCACGATTGCCGCAGCGTCCGCCTTCGTCCTACGTCGTCGTCAACCGCGGTATCACCTTCCCGAGGAGCAACCGATCATTGGGTAAGAAACATGACAACCCCCTCACCGCTCCCGTCCTCGTCGTCGGCATCGGGCGCTTTGGCGCGTCCGTCGCGCGGTCGCTGGAACGGCTGGGCCACGAGGTACTGGCCGTCGACGAGCGCGCCGACCTCGTGCAGAAGTTCGCGAGCGACTTCACGCATGTCGTCGCCGCTGATACCACCGACACCGAGGCACTCCGCCAGATCGGCGCCGAGCAGTTCTCTCGCGCCGTGGTCGGCATCGGCACCGACATCGAGGCGAGCGTGCTCACGGTGCTCAGCCTGGTCGAGCTCGGCGTCGAGGAGGTCTGGGCCAAGGCCATCAATGCCAAGCACGCGCGCATCCTCGAAAGGGTCGGCGCCACGCATGTGGTCCGTCCCGAGTCGGCGATGGGGGAGCGGGTTGCCCACATGGTCACCGGCGCGATGATCGACTACATCGAGTTCGATGACGGCTTCTCCATCGCCCGAACCCGGGCACCGCAGGTCGCGATCGACCAAACCCTGGAGCAGTCGGCCCTGCGCAGCAAGTATGCGATCACGGTCGTGGGGGTCAAACGTCGCGGTGAGGACTTCACCTATGCCCGCCCCGAGACCCTCATCTCGGCCTCCGATGAGCTGATCGTCTCCGGGCCTACCCGCAAGGTCGAGGTGTTCTGCGCCCTCCAGGGCTGAGCCGCGCTGCTCAGCTCCGTTGGAGCTCTTGGGCGAGCATCACGATGATGCCGCTGGGACCACGGACGTAGGTGAGCTTGTAGACGTCCTCGTAGGTCGCGACACCCCGTAACGGATGGCAGCCGTGCCGCGCGGCGACCTCGAGTGCCTCGTCGAGGTCGTCGACGGAGAAGGCGACCCGGTGCATGCCGATCTCGTTCGGACGTGTCGGCTCGGTCTCGATCGCCTCCGGATGGAGGTACTCGAACAACTCGAGCCGGCCATGCCCGTCAGGGGTCTGGAGCATCGCGATCCTGGCGTGATTGCCGTCGAGGCCGACCGCGGTGTCGGTCCACTCGCCGCTGACCGTGTCGCGGCCGAGGACGGTCAGGCCGAGATCAGTGAAGAACGCGATCGTCGCCTCCAGATCGCGGACGGCGATGGCGACATTCTCGAGCTTGATGGACATAGGTGAATCGTAAGGCGCCGAGCGCTCTCGGACCCGCCCTCGGGCCGCCCCGACTCGGCACCCGGCAAGCACCCGAGGATGGGAGTAACGTCACACGACGTGATAGCGACAGCAGACTCCACATTCCGTCTCGACGCGAATTTCGTGGACTACCTCATCGTCGCGGCCTACTTCGCCGTCGTGCTGGGCATCGGCCTGCTGGCCAGGCGCCAGGTGTCCAGCAGCATCGACTTCTTCCTGTCCGGGCGCTCGCTTCCCGCGTGGGTCACGGGCCTGGCCTTCATCGCCGCCAACCTCGGCGCGGTGGAGATCATGGGGATGTCGGCCAACGGTGCGCAGTACGGCATGGCGACGGCTCACTACTTCTGGATCGGCGCTGTTCCGGCGATGCTCTTCCTCGGCATCGTCATGATGCCGTTCTATTACGGCTCCGGCGTGCGCAGCGTGCCGGAGTTCATGCGCAAGCGCTTCGGCACCGGCGCGCATCTGGTCAACGCCCTCAGCTTCGCCGTGGCCCAGCTGCTCATCGCCGGCATCAACCTGTTCCTGCTCGCCACGATCGTCAACCGGCTCCTGGGCTGGCCGCTGTGGGTCTCGCTGGTCATCGCGGCGGTCATCGTGCTCTCGTACACGGCGCTCGGCGGGCTTTCCGCAGCCATCTACAACGAGGTGCTGCAGTTCTTCGTGATCGTCGCGGCTCTGCTGCCGCTCACGATCATCGCGGTGCACAAGGTCGGCGGGTGGCAGGGGCTCACCGAGAAGATCCAGCCGGGCCCCGAGCAGCTCGAGTCGTGGCCCGGCACTGATCTCACCGGGATCGACAACCCCGTCCTGTCTGTGATCGGCATCGTCTTCGGCCTGGGCTTCGTTCTGTCCTTCGGCTACTGGACCACCAACTTCGTCGAGGTCCAGCGCGCGATGGCGTCGAAGTCGATGTCCTCGGCGCGGCGCGCCCCGATCATCGGCGCCTTCCCGAAGATGTTCTTCCCCTTCATCGTCATCCTCCCGGGCATGATCGCCGCCATCGTGGTCCCCGAGCTGGCACAGCTCAAGGGAGGCGACAGCGTCGAGGGAGTCACCTACAACGACGCGATCCTGTTGCTGATGCGCGATCTGCTGCCGAATGGCATGCTCGGCATCGCCATCGCCGGACTGCTGGCCTCGTTCATGGCGGGCATGGCAGCCAATATCTCGGCCTTCAACACCGTCTTCAGCTACGACCTCTGGCAGCAGTACGTGGTCAAGGACCGCGAGGACAGCTACTACACGCTCGTCGGGCGCCTCGCGACGGTCGCCGCCACGGTGATCGCGATCGGCACCGCGCTCATCGCCTCGAACTACTCGAACCTGATGGACTATCTGCAGACGCTGTTCGGGTTCTTCAACGCTCCACTCTTCGCCACGTTCATCCTCGGTATGTTCTGGAAGCGCATGACCGCGACGGCCGGTTGGACCGGACTCGTCTCCGGCACCCTCGCGGCCGTCCTGGTGGCGATCCTCAGTGAGGACGCGCTCGGCGGCCTCAGCATCGGCGCGCTGCCGCTGAGCGGCCAGGGAGCGAGCTTCGTCGCTGCCGGTGCCGCCTTCGTGGTCGACATCGCCGTCAGCGTCGCCGTCACCTCGGTCACGGCGCCGAAGCCCGAGAAACAGCTGGTGGGTCTGGTCTACGGCCTGACCCCGAAGGAGTCGCTGGTCGACCCGCAGGAGAAGGAGCTGCCGTGGTACCAGTCGCCGGTCAAGCTCGCCGGCATCGCGCTCGTCATCATCATCGTCTTCAACGTGATCTTCTGAGGTGACCGACATGAACGATCAGCAACCCCGCGAGCATCCCGGCCAGAGCAAGACCGCCGGTGCCTTCGACATCCGCACGATCATCGGCGGCCTGCTGGGCTTCTACGGGGTCGTGCTCGTGATCGTCGGACTGTTCTTCACCTCCGACGAGCAGTTGGCGAAGGGTGACGGCTTCCACGTCAATCTCTGGACCGGTATCGGGCTCCTCGTCACCTCGGCGATCTTCATCGCGTGGGCACGATGGCGCCCCATCGTCGTCGAGGAGGAGTAGCCCGAGGCGACGCGGTGGGCGGTGACCTATCCCGCACCCCTGCCGTCGGTGATGAGCTATCCCGCACCGTCGGTCGCGAAGTGCGGGATAGCGCACCGCCCACGGATCGGGGGAGAGGTCGCTGGCTAGCATGGGCTGGTGACCACCGAGAACTCCACGCCCACCGACACCGGCCACCGCTACACCAGCGAGCTCGCCGGCCGACTCGAGTTGCGCTGGCAGGACCGGTGGGAGGACGAGGGCACCTTCGACGCCCCCAATCCGGTGGGCGACCTGGCTGCCGACGGCGAGCAGCGTGCCGAGGGATCCAAGTACTTCCTCATGGACATGTTCCCGTACCCCTCGGGTGCGGGGCTGCACGTCGGTCACCCCCTCGGCTATATCGCCACTGACGTCGTCGGCCGCTACCGGCGCATGCGCGGCGACAACGTCCTGCACGCCCTCGGCTACGACGCCTTCGGGCTCCCCGCCGAGCTCTACGCCGTCCAGACCGGTCGTCATCCGCGGGAGACGACGCTGGAGAACATCGCCAACATGCGGCGGCAACTGCGGCGCCTGGGCCTCGGCCACGATCCGCGTCGTTCGTTCGCCACGATCGATCCCGACTTCGTCAAGTGGACCCAGTGGATCTTCCTGCAGATCTTCAACTCCTGGTACGACGAGGACCTGAACCGGGCTCGCCCCATCGGGGAGTTGATCGCCGAGTTCGAGAACGGCGCCCGCGACGTGCCCGGGGGAGCCATCTGGGCCGACCTCTCGGCCGCCGACCGCGAGGAGATCATTGCCGAGTACCGGCTCGCCTACATCAGCGATGCCCCCGTCAACTGGGCTCCCGGCCTCGGCACCGTCCTCGCCAATGAGGAGGTCACCGCCGAGGGCCGCAGCGAGCGCGGCAACTTCCCGGTCTTCAAACGTCGCCTACGACAGTGGAATCTGCGCATCACCGCCTATGCCGACCGGCTCATCGACGATCTCGACCGCGTCGACTGGCCGGAGTCCGGCAAGCTCATGCAGCGCAACTGGATCGGCCGTTCCCACGGCGCCCAGGTGCAGTTCGCGGTGCCCGGCGTCGACGAGCCCGTCGAGGTCTTCACCACCCGCCCAGACACCCTCTTCGGCGCCAGCTACATGGTCCTGGCTCCCGAGCACCCGCTCGTCGACACGCTCACGGCCACCGCCTGGCCGTCGGACACCGACGCGCGCTGGACCGGCGGGGCCACCACCCCGGCCGAGGCCGTCGCCGCCTACCGGGCGAGCGCCGCGGCTAAGTCCGATGTCGAGCGCCAGGAGAACAAGGAGAAGACCGGAGTCTTCACCGGCGCGTTCGCGACCAACCCCGTCAACGGCGAGCAGATCCCCGTCTTCATCGCCGACTACGTCCTGATGGGCTACGGCACCGGCGCCATCATGGCGGTGCCCGGTCACGACGAGCGCGACTTCGAGTTCGCGCAGAGCTTCGGCCTGCCCACTCCTCGGGTCATCGATGGCGAAGGCGAGCTGCCGTTCACGGGCGACGGATGCGTCGTCAACTCGTCCAATGACGAGATCAGCCTGGACGGTCTCGCGGTGTCCGAGGCCAAGGAGCGCATCGTCGCCTGGCTCGAGCAGCAGGGGACCGGCGAGGGCACCACCACCTACCGGCTCCGCGACTGGCTGTTCAGCCGTCAGCGCTACTGGGGCGAGCCGTTCCCGATCGTCTACGACGAGGACGACACGCCCATCGCGCTGCCCGAGAGCATGCTGCCCGTCGAGTTGCCGGAGGTGCCGGACTACTCGCCGCGCACCTATGCCCCCGACGATGTCGAGAGCGAGCCCGAGCCCCCGCTCGCCCGCGCGACCGACTGGGTCAACGTCGAGCTCGACCTCGGCGACGGCCCCAAGACCTATCGCCGCGAGACCAATACCATGCCCAACTGGGCCGGCTCGAGCTGGTACGAGCTGCGCTACACCGACCCTCACAACACCGAGCGCATCGCCGATCCGGCCAATGAGCGCTACTGGATGGGTCCGCAGGAGCAGCGTCGTGCCCACGACCCAGGAGGCGTCGACTTCTACATCGGCGGCGTCGAGCACATGGTGCTGCACCTGCTGTACGTGCGGTTCTGGCACAAGGTGCTGTTCGATCTCGGCTATGTCTCCAGCGAGGAGCCGTTCTATCGTCTCTTCAACCAGGGCTACATCCAGGCCTTCGCCTATACCGACGAGCGCGGCGCCTATGTGCCGGCCGACGATGTCACCGAGGCCGAGGACGGCACCTTCTGGTACGAGGGCCGGCAGGTCCAGCGCGAGTACGGCAAGATGGGCAAGTCCCTGAAGAATGTCGTCACGCCCGACGAGATGTACGACCAGTTCGGTGCCGACACCTTCCGCGTCTACGAGATGAGCATGGGCCCGCTCGACGTCTCCCGTCCGTGGGAGACCCGCGCGGTGGTCGGCTCGCAGCGCTTCCTGCAGCGCGTGTGGCGTCTCGTCGTCGACGAGGAGACCGGCGCGACGCGAGCCACGGATGACGAGCTCGACCGCGAGACCCTCGGCGTCCTGCATCGCACGATCGACGGCGTGCGCGGCGACATGGAGGAGCTGCGGTTCAACACGGCGATCGCCAAGCTCATCGAGCTCACCAATCACCTCACCAAGCAGTCGGTGACCTCGCGGGCGGCACTCCAACCGCTCGCGCAGATGCTCGCACCGTTCGCGCCGCATCTGGCCGAGGAGCTGTGGGAGCGCCTCGGACACGACGCCACGATCACCTACGTCCCGTACCCGCAAGCCGATCCGCGGTACCTGGTGGCCGAGGAGGTCACCTGTGTCGTACAGGTGCAGGGTAAGGTCCGCGGCAAGCTGCAAGTCAGCCCGGACATCGCCGAGGACGCTCTCACCGAGCTGGCGCTCGCCGAGCCCAATGTCGTGCGCACGATCGACGGACGCGAGATCCGCAAGGTGATCGTCCGTGCCCCCAAGCTCGTCAACATCGTCGTCTGAGCCGCATCCACCCTCCCTGGAGCGGTGACCTACGCACGTCTCGTTCGGCGGGGCGGGGGGGGGGGGGGGCCCCCGCCCGCGGGGGGTGGTGGGGGTAGCCACCCCCCCCCCCCGGGGGGGGGGGGGTTCCCCCCCCCCCCGCTAGTTTTTTGTGGGGCTAAACCCCCCGCCCCGCAGGGCGAGGGGTGCGTAACCCACCGCCGATGGACGTGAGACGGATAAGGTGACGACATGATCGAGCGCGGGCGGGTGAACGCATGAGCGTCGCGATCGTCACCGACTCCACTGCCTCGCTCGACCCGGACGACGCGGCACGCGAGCGGATCGCCGTCGTCCCCACCACGGTCGTCATCGGATCGCGCGTGTATACCGAGGGTGTCGACATCGACGCCGAGGTGATCGCCGGTGCCCTGCGCGACAAGGCCACGGTCAGCACCTCGCGTCCGAGCCCGGAGGCCTTCGCGGCGGTGTACGCCGGTCTCGTCGCCGAGGGAGCGACCGAGATCGTGTCGGTGCATCTGAGCAAGCGAGTCTCCGGGACGATCGACTCGGCTCGACTAGCGGCCTCACGGTGCGAGGTGCCGGTGCATCTCGTCGATACCGGTCAGGTCGGCATCGCGACGGGCTTCGCCGCCGGCGCGGCGGCGCGCATGCGCGATGACGGCGGATCGAGCGCCGAGATCGTCGCCGCGGCGCGGCGCGCCGGACAGCAGTCCACCGTCCTGCTCTATGTCGACACCCTGGAATACCTCAGGCGCGGTGGTCGTATCGGCGCGGCGCAGGCGCTGATCGGCTCGGCCCTCGCCGTCAAGCCGATCCTCACGGTCGCCGACGGAGCGGTCGTGCCGCTGGAGAAGGTCCGGACGGCCTCCAAAGCCCTCGCGCGTGTGGTGGAGTTGGCGGTCGAGGCCTCGCAGCGGTTCCCCCGCGGCTTCGACACCGGGGTGCAGCATCTCGCGGCCCAGGAGCGTGCCGATGACGTCGCCGGGCGCCTCGCCGAGGCGTGGGGGCGAGGGTCCGTCCCCGTCGACGAAGTGGGCGCCGATATAGGTGCCCACGTCGGCCCCGGGATGATCGCCGTCACCGTGACCGGTCGCTGATCTCGGGAACGAGGAACCGCCGGACGAGATTCCGGTTTTCCCCAGGACTCGGACCTTCAGCGGCTGTCCACAGATGCCGTCTGAGGCGGTGACGAGTCGCTGATCGGCTCCGTACGGTGCTGACGTGGCCAGACGAATCGTTCCCGGAGTACCCGACGAGACGCGTGCCGAGATCGCGCGTCGACGACTCGCGGAACTCGCCACGGCCTTCGACGCCACCTGGCAGCCGGCACCGGACGACGAGCCGGCCGATCCCGAGGAGCCGCTCGACGATGACACCGAGCCACGACATGCGCGGACGATGCAGCGGCGCTGGGGTGACCGTCAGCTCGCCGTCGTCGCCGTCCTCGGTCTCGCGGCCGCGGTGCTCGTCGCGTGGTGGGTGATCGTCGGACGCCCCACGGAGTCCGACGACTCCGCGCCCCTCGCCTCCATCTCGGCCTCGACGCCGCCGTCAGCGCCGGCGGACGAGGCCGAGAGTCCAGAGGAACTGGTGATCCACGTGACCGGGGAGGTACAGACTCCGGGCATCGTCATCGTGGCACCGGGAAGTCGCGTGCACGAGGCGATCGAGGCTGCCGGCGGCGTGGCTGGGGCACCCGACCTGTCGACCCTCAACCTGGCCCGGGAGATCCAGGACGGAGAGCAGATCGTCGTGGGTGGCCCGCCCGCCGAGTCCGCGAACGGAGACGCGGGCGGAGGAACGGCCTCCGGCAGTCAGATCAACATCAACACGGCCGACTCTTCCATGCTGGAGGAGCTCCCAGGGGTCGGGCCCGTGACGGCCCAAGCGATCATCGACCGCCGCACCGACCACGGCCCCTTCCGTGCCGTGGAGGATCTGCTCGATGTCAAAGGCATCGGTGAAGCGACCCTCGCCGAGCTGCGCGACCGTGTCGTGGTGTGATGCTCGGCCACGACCTGCGCATGGTGCCGGGAGCCTGTGCCGTCTGGGCGGTGGCGGTCTGGGCCGTCACGAGTACCGGTCACGTCGTGGCGATCGTCGCAGCGGTGGCAGCGCTCGCTGCGGTGCTCCTTCTCGGGCGCCGACCGGGTCTCGCGGTCATCGCGATGGCGATCGGCCTCGTGGCGATGTCGGCGGGAGCGCGGATGATGGCGGTGGAACAGCATCCGCTGCATTCCTGGGCGGAGGACGGCCGCTGGGTGACGGTCGAGGCCACCGTGCGTCAGGACGTGCGCGCGTTCGGGCCTCAGCGAGAGCAGGGAGTCGTCGAGCTCACGGTGCAGCGTGCGCGCAGCAGCGGCGGATCGACCGAGGGCCGGGCTCGGCTGACGGCCTTCGTCCGCGGTGATCTCGACGGACTCACGGTCGGACGTCGGGTGGTGGTCGAGGGCGCCCTCGCCGCGACGGAGGACTCCGATGCGGTTGGCGTCCTGGCGGTCCAACGGTGGCAGCGAGTCGGTGATGCCGCCTGGTGGTGGGAGGCGAGCGAGCGGGTGCGTGAGGGCGTCCGGTCCGCGGTGGACCCCTATCCGGGGGCAGGAGCCGCGATCGTACCGGCCCTCGTCACCGGTGATGTCACGGCAGTCGACGACAATCTTCGGGAGGACTTCCAACGCTCCGGTTTGACACATCTGACGGCTGTATCGGGCAGCAATCTGACCATCGTCCTCGGCGCGGTGCTGCTGATCGTGCGAGGCATCGGCGCGAAGCGTCTGACGATCCCGGCGGCGCTCCTGGCCGTCATCGTGTTCGTGCTGGTCGCCCGCCCGGAGCCGAGTGTCCAGCGCGCGGCCGTCATGGGCACGGTGGCGGTGGTCGGACTGGGGTGGGGGACGAGGGACGGCCTGCGGGCAGTGGCATGGGCGGTCATCGCGCTGCTGGTGATCGACCCGTGGATGGGTCGCGCGGCGGGATTCGTCCTGTCGGTGTGCGCCACCACGGGGATCGTCACGCTGGGGCCGATGTTCACGCGGCGGTTGGAACAGTGGCTGCCGACGTGGATCGCGATGGCGCTCGCGGTCCCCCTGGCAGCACATCTGGCCTGTGTGCCGATGGTCGCGGCGATCTCCGAGGAGGTCTCCCTGGTCGCCGTGGTGTCGAATGTCGCGGCCGCACCGGCCGTCGCCCCGGCCACGATCCTGGGACTGACCGGCGGTCTCACCGACCTGCTGTGGGCTCCGGCCGCACGGTTGATCGGTGCTGGTGCCTTCGGCGCTGCCTGGTGGATCGCTGAGGTAGGCCAGCGATCGGCGTCGTGGGACGGTGCGGCGATCGCCTGGGAGCAGCCGTGGTGGTCGCTCGTGTTCGTCGTCCCGGTCGTTACGGCGATCGTGCTGGTGGTGCTCAGCCGTCCCGTGTTGGCGGCCGGGCTGTCACTGGGTCTGCTGGTGGCGATCGTCCGGCCTCCGCAGACCGGGTGGCCGCCCGACGAGGTGATCGTGGTGGCCTGCGACGTGGGGCAAGGCGATGCGAGTGTCGTGCCGTTGGGGGAGGGCGATGCGATCGTGGTGGACACCGGCATGGACCCGGGGCCGATCGATCGATGCCTGCGCCGGCTCGGTATCGAGCGAATTCGGCTGCTGGTGTTCAGCCATGCCGATGCCGATCACGTGGCGGGCTGGCGCGGGGCTGTCCGCGGGCGCGAGGTCGAGCACGTCATGGTCGGCCCCTCCGGCGGGCCGGAACTCCCCGATGTCCCGCGGTCCACACCCGGCCCCGGGGAGTCCGTCATGGTCGGCGAGGTCGAGATAGAGACGCTCTGGCCCGATACGGACCACCCGGCGACCGATCGCAATGACGCGAGCCTCGTGCAACGCTTCACGATCAACGGTGTGCGGGTGCTGTTCACCGGGGATCTCGGCGAGCAGACGCAGACGCGGGTCGCCGCACGCGAGGATGTCACCGCCGAGATCCTCAAGGTGCCGCATCATGGCAGCGCCGATCAGTCGGCGCGATTCCACCAGCAGACGGGTGCGGTGGCCGCGACCGTGAGTGTCGGGGAGAACGACTACGGGCATCCGACACGGCGTTCCTTGGACATCCTCCGAGACGCGGGGATCCGCACGTGGCGCACTGATGAGCTCGGCGACATCGCCATCGTCCAGCGCGACGGGGAGCTACGCGCGGTCTCACCCTGATCTCGCGAGCGGGGCGTCCCGACTGCGACGGGGATCGCCGACTGTCGGCTCGCGCAGATATCCTCGACACGTGGCCACGGCATTCGGCAAGATCCTGCTCATCACCGGCAATGCCGAGTTCCTCGCCGAGCGTACGCGCCGTCGCGCGCTCGACGCCGTGCGCGAGGAAGTGTCCGATGTGGAGGTCTCGGAGACCCTGGCCGGACAGCTCGCGGCGGGCGAGCTGGCGTCGCTCACCAGTCCGTCCCTCTTCTCGGCCGCGACCGCGGTCGTCGTGCTGGAGCTGGAGAACCTCGCGGAGACGCCTGCCGCCGAACTGGTCGCCTATGCCGGCTCTCCGCAGGACGATGTCGCCGTGATCGCGGTGCACGGCGGGGGCAACAAAGGCAAGGGAGTCCTCGATCGTCTGCGCAAGGCATCCGCGGTGCATGAGGTCAAGGTGCAGCCACCCAAGTACGAGCGGGATTTCGCCGGATGGGTGCGCTCGGAAGCACGCGATCTCGGACGCTCGATCGATGAGGCGGCCGCGGCCTTCCTGGTCACGGCCGTGGGCCAGAATCTGCGGGCGCTCGCGGGGGCGGTCGATCAGCTGGCCGTGACCTCCGCACCGGGGGAGGCCATCACCCTCGACATCGTCCGACGCTATTTCGGTGGGCGAGCTGAGGTTCGCGGCTACGAGATCGCCGATGCGGCGATCGAGGGCCGGCTCGCCGACGCTCTCGAGCGGGCCCGATGGGCCGAGGCGGCCCGCGTCGCTCCCGTGCTGGTCACCTCGGCCTTCGCCAGCGGGCTGCGACAGCTGGCGCAGTTGGCGAGCGCCCCCGGAGGGATGCGCGACAATGAGCTCGCGTCCCAGGTCGGAGCGCCGCCGTTCAAGATCCGCGCCCTACGTCAGCAACTGCGCTCCTGGGAGCCCACCGGCCTCCAGCGGGCGCTGCAGGCGGTCGCCGAGGCCGATATCGCGGTCAAGGGCGGAGGAGCCGAGCCCGGCTATGCCGTGGAGCGCATGATCCTGCGCGTCGCCGCCGCCCGCCAGCGCCACTGAGCCCGCCCCAGGGGCGATAGGCCGTCACCTCACCGCTCGAGTGGCGGTAGGCCATCAACCTCATCCGGCCGAGATAAGGTTGACCAGCTACCTCCGCTGCGCGGGAAGGGTTGATGGTCTACCGCCAACGGGTGAGGCCGCGACGAGATCCGCCCGGGAATGACGAAAGCCCCGTCCGCGGACGGGGCTTTCGAGGACGACCGGCTCAGAGAGCGGCGGCCTTCTTGTCGATGGCCGACTTGCGGTTGGCGGCCTGGTTCTTGTGGATGACGCCCTTCGAGGCGGCCTTGTCGAGCTTGCGCTTGGTCTCGCGCGCAATCTCCTGCGCCTTGTCCTGCTCACCGGCCTCGGCGGCCTCGTTGAAGCGACGGACGGAGGTCTTCAGAGCCGAACGCACGGCCTTGTTGCGCTCGCGCGCAGCCTCGTTCTGGCGGTTGCGCTTGATCTGCGACTTGATGTTCGCCACGGGGCAAAACCTGTTCTCTCGTGAAACTGCTGATGAAGATGGTGATGGCGCCGGACGTCGACAGACGTGATCGGGCACGCGATCCTCAACGATAGCAGCACACGCGCTGCCGACTCAAATCGCATCGACCTCTACGATGGAGGCCGTGGCTACCCTCTTCACCATCCTCGTCATCCTGCACGTCCTGTTCTGGGCCGTCGCCCTGTTGGCGATGAACTTCACTCCGCCGCAGATCACCCCCGGTACGGCTCACGCCACGGCCGCGGCGTTGGTGACCGGCCTGCTGCTGGTCGGGCTGTGGGAGATGACCGATGTGTACGACGAGGGGCCCAATCACGCCAAGATCGGCGTCAAGCTCGTCGTCGCGCTCGCTGCCGTCGTGGTCGCCTACACCCAGCAGCGCAAGCCCGCCCCCAACTCGATGGCCTACGTGCTGGCTGGACTCATCGGCTTGAACGTCGTCATCGCGATCGCCTGGTAGCCGCCTCGTGTCCACTCTCCACGGCCCGGCCCCGGGTTCGACCCCGGCCGAGGTTCTCCGCAATTTCTGCATCATCGCGCATATCGACCACGGCAAGTCCACCCTCGCCGACCGCATGCTCCAGATCACCGAGGTGGTCGACGAGCGTGCCGCGCGGGCCCAATATCTCGACCGCATGGACATCGAGCGCGAGCGTGGCATCACGATCAAGAGCCAGGCCGTGCGCATGCCGTTCACGCCTGCCCGAGGCGAGAGCGCCGGCACCGTTCATGTGCTCAACATGATCGACACGCCCGGTCACGTCGACTTCACCTACGAAGTGAGCCGCAGCCTCGAGGCCTGCGAGGGTGCGATCCTGCTCGTCGACGCCGCCCAAGGCATCGAGGCGCAGACCCTCGCCAATCTCTACCTCGCGCTCGAAGCCGACCTGCACATCATCCCGGTGCTCAACAAGATCGACCTGCCGGGAGCGCAGCCGGAGAAATACGCTGAGGAGCTCGCCGGCATCATCGGCGGAGACCCCGCCGATGTGCTGCGGGTGTCGGCCAAGACCGGCGAGGGAGTCGCGGACCTGCTGGAGGCGATCGTCGAGCAGGTGCCCGCCCCGGTGGGCGATGCCGACGGCCCGCCGAGGGCATTGATCTTCGACAGCGTCTACGACACCTACCGAGGGGTCGTCACCTACGTGCGCGTGGTCGACGGCCAGCTCAACCACCGTGACCGCATCAAGATGATGTCGACCGGCGCCGTGCACGAGATGCTCGAGGTCGGAGTGATCAGCCCCGAGCCGATCAAGGAGAGCAGCCTCGGCGTCGGCGAGGTCGGCTATCTGATCACGGGCGTCAAGGAGGTCCGTCAGTCGCGGGTCGGCGACACCGTCACCTCCAACAACCGCCCCGCTGATGAGGCGCTCGGCGGTTACCGGCATCCCAACCCGATGGTGTTCTCTGGGCTGTACCCGATCGACGGTGACGACTACCCGACGCTGCGCGACGCCCTCGACAAGCTGCAGCTGAACGACGCCGCGCTCCAGTTCGAGCCGGAGTCCTCCGGGGCCCTGGGCTTCGGCTTCCGTATCGGCTTCCTGGGGCTGCTGCACCTGGAGATCGTGCGCGAGCGGCTGGAGCGCGAGTTCAACCTCGACCTCATCTCCACCGCGCCGAATGTGATCTACCGGGTCGTCATGGAGGACGGCAGCGAGGTGGTCGTCACCAACCCGAGCGAGTACCCCACGAGCGGCAAGATCGCCGAGGTCTACGAACCGATCGTCAACGCCACGCTGCTCGCACCCGCGGACTACATCGGCGCGATCATGGATCTGTGTCAGTCGCGTCGCGGCAAGCTCGAGGGCATGGACTATCTGTCCGAGGACCGTGTGGAGATCCGCTACACGCTGCCCATGGGCGAGATCATGTTCGACTTCTTCGACCAGCTCAAGTCGCGCACCAAGGGATACGCCTCGTTGAACTACGAGCCCTCGGGCGAGCAGGCCGCCGACCTGGTCAAGGTCGACATCCTGTTGCAGGGCGAGATCGTCGACGCCTTCAGCGCGATCGTGCACCGCGACTCGGCCTATGCCTACGGTGTCGCGCTGGCCGGGAAGCTCAAGGAGCTCATCCCTCGACAGCAGTTCGAAGTGCCGATCCAGGCCGCAATCGGAGCGCGCATCATCGCCCGCGAGACGATCCGCGCGATGCGAAAGGACGTCCTCGCGAAGTGCTACGGCGGCGATATCAGCCGTAAGCGCAAGCTGCTGGAGAAGCAGAAGGAAGGCAAGAAGCGCATGAAGATGGTCGGTCGTGTCGAGGTCCCCCAGGAGGCCTTCATCGCCGCCCTCTCCACCAGCGAGCCCAAGCCGTCCTGACCTCCGTTCCATCGAGCGCGGGTCCTCGTTGAGTGTGGGTCCTCGTTGAGTGTGGGGGTATCTCCCTGGACGGCGCGCAGCGGAGTCTTTGGGGAACGTTTGGACGGTGAAACCCGGCGTTGAGCCGTCCCAACATCACACTCAACGGGAACCCCACCCTCTATGCTCGAGCGATGGCGCGGGTCGAGTCGGTCAATGTAGGACGGGTCCGACCGACCGCACACGGGAAGCTGAAGCGGACCGGGATCGACAAGCGGTCCGTCGCAGGCGCCGTATGGATCGGCGAACTCGGCCTCGACGGCGATGAGATCGCCGACCTGGCCCATCACGGTGGCCCTGACAAGGCCGTCTACATGTTCGCGCGGGAGGACTACGCGCACTGGGAGACCGAACTAGACAGGCCGCTGGCCAGCGGCGTCTTCGGGGAGAACCTGACGACCATCGGCCTCGACATCCAGAACGCGCGGATGGGGGAGCGGTGGCGCGTCGGTGACGCCCTGCTCGAGGTCACCTCGGTGCGCATCCCCTGCTCGGTGTTCGCGGGATTCCTGGACGAGCCCCGGTGGGTCAAGCGGTTTACCGCCCATGGAGTCCCCGGCGCGTATCTGCGCGTGCTCGAGTCCGGACACGTGGCAGCCGGCGCCCCGATCGTCGTCGATGAACGCCCCGACCACGACCTCACGGTGGGGCTGGTGTTCCGGGCTTGCACCACGGAGCGCGAACTGTTGTCGCGGGTGGCCGAGGAACCACGGATCAGCGCCGCGCTCCGTCAGAAGGCAACAACTCGGTGAAGTCGGTGTGAGACAAGCTACTCATCAGTTAAGGTGATCTCCACCACAAGTCCCCCGCGAAGGAGCACGATGCCTGCCCCGACCCCCACGCCCGAGCAGCTGGAGATCATCAACAACCGTGCCCGCAGCGTCGGAGAGATGTTCTTCGACCGTGTCGCCAAGTCCGGCGGTGGTGAGGCATTCCGGTACCCGGACGACCAGGAGAACTGGCAGTCGATCACCTGGTCAGAGGCCGGCGAGCACGTGAGCAAGCTGGCCGCCGGGCTCATCGCCCTCGGCATCGAACGCGAGCAGCGCGTCGCGATCGCCGCCGGTACTCGCTACGAATGGATCCTGGCCGATCTCGCGGTCAACTCCGCCGGTGCGGCCACCACCACGGTCTATCCCACATCCGTCGCCGATGATGTCGCGTACATCCTCGCCGACTCCGACAGCCGTGTGGTCTTCGCCGAGGACGACGAGCAGCTCGCCAAGCTGCGCGAGAAGCGTTCGGAGCTGCCGAGCGTCGAGAAGGTCGTCCTCTTCGACGGCGAGGGTGACGACGACTGGGTCATCACCTTCGCGGAGCTGGAGACGATGGGTCAGTCCTATCTGGAGGAGAACCCCGAGGCGGTGCGAGAGCGCGTGGCGGCCACCGAGCCCGACGACCTCGCCACCTTGATCTACACCTCCGGCACCACCGGCCGGCCGAAGGGCGTCCGGCTCAGCCACGACGGCTGGACCTACGAGGGCGCAGCGGTCGCGGCCGGTGGATTCCTCACCGTCGACGACCTGGAATTCCGCTGGCTGCCGATGGCGCACTCCTTCGGCAAAGTCCTGCTGACCACGCAGCTGCAGGTCGGGTTCCCGGCGGCGATCGACGGTCGCGTGCCGAAGATCGTGGACAACCTCGCGGTCGTCCAGCCGACCTTCATGGGTGCTGCGCCGCGCATCTTCGAGAAGGCCTACGGCCGCATCGTCGGGATGATGGAGGAAGAGGGAGGCGCCAAGCTCAAGATCTTCCGCTGGGCCGAGAAGGTCGGCCTCGAGCACTCGCGGCTGGAACGCGCAGGCAAGTCGATCCCCGCCGGCTTGAAGATCAAGTACGGCATCGCCGACAAGCTCGTCTTCACCAAGATCCGCGCCCGCTTCGGCGGCAGGGTGCGCTTCTTCATCTCGGGCGCCGCAGCGCTGTCCTCCGATATCGCCGAGTGGTTCCACGCGGCCGGTGTCCTCATCCTGGAGGGCTACGGCCTCACCGAGACCTCGGCGGGATCCTTCGTCAATCACCCCGATGACTTCAAGATCGGCTCCGTGGGCCTGCCGATGCCGGGTACCGAGGTCAAGATCGCCGAGGACGGCGAGGTCCTCATCAAGGGCCCGGGCGTCATGCACGGGTACCACAATCTCGAGGCGGAGTCGGCCTCCTCACTCACGGGCGACGGTTGGCTCGCCACGGGCGATATCGGCGAGCTCGATGCCGATGGCTTCCTGCGGATCACCGACCGCAAGAAGGACCTGTTCAAGACCTCCGGAGGCAAGTACGTCGCCCCATCGCATATCGAGGGCGCGTTCAAGGCGGTCTGCCCGCTCGCGAGCCAGATGGTCGTCCACGGCAACGAGCGCAACTTCTGCTCCGCGCTCATCACCCTCGACCCCGACGCGGTGGAAGCGTGGGCGCAGCAGCACGGCATGGCCGGAGCGTCGTACAGCGAGGTCGTCTCTTCCGACGCGATGCAGAGCGAGATGGAGGGCTACGTCAAGGAGCTGAATTCCAAGCTCAACCAGTGGGAGACGATCAAGAAGTGGGCCATCCTCGATCACGATCTGTCGATCGAGTCCGGGGAGATCACGCCGAGCCTCAAGGTCAAGCGTCGCGTCGTGGAGGACAACTACAAGGACATCCTCGACGGCTTCTACGCCTGACGCCTGAGATCAGCGTCGCCCCCAGCCAGTAGGCTGGTTCCGTGACCGCCGAAGGAGCGACCGCCAGGGAGTGGGGTCGCTCCTTCGGCTTGTATCTGCACGTGCCGTTCTGTGATGTGCGCTGCGGTTACTGCGATTTCAACACCTACACGTCCGATGAGCTGGGGGAGGGCGCTACCCGCGCGCAGTACGCCGACTCGGCGCTCCGGGAGATCGACCTGGCCGCCCGGACGACCGGCCCGCGCGAGGTGGACACGGTCTTCGTCGGCGGTGGCACGCCGACCCAGCTCGCCTCGGCCGAGCTCGTGCGGATGCTGCGCGGTATCGACCGGGCCTGGGGCCTGGCCCCGGATGCGGAGGTCACCACCGAGGCCAATCCCGACAGCGTCACGCCCGCATCCCTGGCGGAGCTGCGTGAGGGCGGTTTCACCCGGATCTCCTTCGGCATGCAGTCCGCTGCCCCGCATGTCCTCGCGATGCTCGACCGCACGCACGACCCGGCCAATGTGCCGCGTGCGGTGCGATGGGCGCGCGAGGCCGGCTTCGAGCAGGTGAGCCTCGATCTCATCTACGGCACGCCCACCGAGTCGATCCAGGACTGGCGGCGCAGCGTGGAGGAAGCGCTGTCGATGGAGCCCGACCATGTCAGCGCCTATGCGCTCATCGTCGAGGACGGCACGGCCTTCGCCCGCAAGGTGCGCCGTGGTGAGGTGACGATGCCCGATGATGACGAGACCGCCGACAAGTATCTGCTCGCCGACGACCTCTTCGAGCAGGCGGGACTCGGCTGGTACGAGTTGTCGAACTGGGCACGCGACGACGACGCCCGGTGCCGCCACAACCTCGGCTACTGGTATTCCGGCGACTGGTGGGGCATCGGCCCCGGCGCGCATTCGCATCTCGACGGCGAGCGGTGGTGGAATATCAAGCATCCGGCGGCCTACGCGCAGCGGCTCGCGTCCGGCGGATCGCCGCGGGCCGACGGCGAGACCCTCGACGAGGACATCCGCGCACTCGAGGACGTCATGCTGCGCATCCGGTTGCGTGAGGGCATCGAAACGAGGGCGTTGGCGGGAGACCCCGCTCCGATGATCGCCGAGGGTCTGCTGACGGCGCAGGACGATCGCGTCGTGCTCACCCGCGAGGGTCGCCTCCTGGCCGACCACGTCGTCCGCCGACTCACCTGAGGTCAGCATGGCCAGATCACCCCGGAAGGATGGTT
Source organism: Aeromicrobium piscarium (assembly GCF_007421815.1). Taxonomy (GTDB): domain Bacteria; phylum Actinomycetota; class Actinomycetes; order Propionibacteriales; family Nocardioidaceae; genus Aeromicrobium; species Aeromicrobium piscarium. The sequence goes on from NZ_VLNT01000009.1 coordinate 97,085, forward strand.
CATCGGGGGCGCCCCCGGGTACGACGTAGCTGACGACGCGACAGGTCGCCGTCCTCCACGTCGATCGAAAGGTGCGTCGCATGCGTGTGGCCCATCGGCCTTCCCCCACCCCGGACCGGGCGGCGGATGGCACCATCCGTGTGGCCTCAGTGCCCGCCGGGCATGTCTACATCCGTCACCTCGCCCCGGTGGGAAGGGCACTGCGCGACGTCGTTCGTCTGAAGGATCCCGTGCCGTCGGGCGCCTCCCCGGCCGAGCAGAGCCGCTGGTGGCCGCCGGTCATGCTCGACCCGGCCTGGATCGAGCGCGCCCACGACAGCTTCGACGTGTTCCATGTGCAGTTCGGCTTCGATGCCTTCGCTCCGGCCGACCTGCGACGCGCGGTCGAAACGCTCCGTGAGCACGGCAAGCCCCTGGTCCACACGGCGCACGACCTGCGCAACCCGCACCACCGCACGCGGGACCTCCACGATGCTCAGCTCGACGTCCTGATCCCGGCTGCCGATGCCGTGATCACCCTGACGCCCGGCGCGGCCGCGGAGATCGAGCGCCGCTGGTCGCGTGAGGCCATCGTCCTGCCGCACCCGCATGTCGTGGACTTCGAGACGATGGGATCGCTGCCCGTGACGCGTAGGGCACCCGCCGAACGCGGGGGTGAGTTCCGTGTGGGGTTGCACGTCAAGAGCCTGCGCTCGTGCATGGACCCCTTGGCGATGCTCCCCGCGCTCGTGCGGGCGGTCAGCTCGATCCCCGGCGGTGTGCTCCAGATCGACGGTCACACCGATGTCCTTGACCCTGGCGGGGCGAGGTACGACGTCGAGCTGGCCTCGGCCCTGCGCGCCGCACCGTCCTGTGTCGACGTGCGGATCCACGACTTCTTCTCCGATGCCGAGCTGGTCGACTACCTGGCCTCGCTGGACCTGTCGGTGCTGCCGTACCGGTTCGGCACGCACTCGGGGTGGCTGGAAGCCTGCCGCGACGTGGGCACGCCGGTCGCGGCACCCACGTGCGGCTACTACGCCGACCAGGGGCCCGTCCACTCGTTCACGATGGACGAGGACCGTCTCGACGAGGATGAGCTGGTCGACGCGGTTCTGGCCGCTTACCGGCAGACCCCGCCGCCGGCGGAGATCGTGGCCCGGAGGCGGGCCCAGCGCGACCAGATCGCCGCCGCGCATGCCGAGCTCTATGCCGATCTCGTGGAGGCCCGATGCGCGTCTGCCTGATCGCCTCCAGCAGATTCCCGATCGCCGAGCCCTTCCAAGGCGGTCTCGAGGCGCATACGGCGGCACTCGGGTCAGCACTGATCGAGCGAGGACATGAGGTCACGATCTTCGCCGCCCCGGGTTCCGATCCGGCCCTCGGTGCCGTCGAGCTGCCCGTCCGGCGGTTCGAGCCGAGTCCGGCCGCTCGGGCGGATGTCGGCGCACACCCCGAGACGTGGCTGCGCGAGCACCACGCCTATCTCGCCCTGATGCTCGATCTCATCGAACACGGGCGCGACCGATTCGATGTGGTCCACAACAACAGCCTGCATCACCTCCCGATCGCGATGGCCGCCGCGACGGGGTTGCGCTTCCTGACGACCCTGCACACGCCACCGGTCGGCTGGCTGGAGTCGGCGATCGCGCTGGCGCCCTCGCCGTCGACCTATGTCGCCGTCAGCCGGCACACCGCGGATGCCTGGGTGCACGCGGTGCGTCCGGTGGTGATCCCCAATGGCGTCGACACGCAGCGGTGGGTGCCGGGCCCTGGGGGCGAGCGTGCGATCTGGACCGGTCGGCTGGTTCCCGAGAAAGCCCCGCACCTGGCGATCGAAGCCGCCCGGCGTGCCGGCCTCCCGCTCGATCTAGCGGGGCCGGTGCACGACCGGGCGTATTTCGACGAGGCCATCGCTCCGCGGCTGGGCGACGGCATCCGCTACCTCGGTCACCTCGGGAGCACCGATCTCGTGGCAGCCGTCGGTACGTCGCGCGTCGCGCTGGTGTCCCCGCGCTGGGACGAGCCCTATGGCCTGGTCGCGGCAGAGGCCATGGCATGTGGCACGCCGGTCGCGGCCTTCGCGCGCGGGGCGCTGCCCGAGCTGATCGGCCCGAGGGGCGGACGGCTCGCGGAGCCCGATGACGTGGACGCGCTCGCTCGCGCGGCCGTCGACGCGCAGATGCTGGACCGCGGGGCTGTGCGAGCCCATGCGGTCGAGCACTGCGACCTTCGCCGGATGGTCGACGACTACGAAAGGCTTTACAACGGCTCTCCCGTCGGGGCGATGGCGTGATCGGCTACTACGCACACCATCACGGCGCCGGTCACCTCAACCGGGCCATGACATTGGCGCCCTGGCTCCCGGAGTTCACGCTGCTCTCGTCGGCGGCGCCCCCGGACTCGTGGGACGGCGACTGGGTCGAGCTCGCCCGCGACGACACAGGGGTGGCCGAGGATCCGACCGCGCACGGGCTGCTCCACTGGGTGCCCCGGCACGACCGGGGTCTCAGCGCCCGGATGGCGACCATCTCGGCATGGATCGAGAGAGCGCGACCTGAGCTGATGATCGTCGACGTGTCGGTGGAGGTCTGTCTGCTGGCGCGGCTGCACGGCATCCCGGTGATCACGGTCGCGCAGCCGGGGATCCGCGACGATGTGCCCCACTCGATGGCCTATCGGATCGCCGATCGAGTCGTGGCTCCCTGGCCCGCGTCCGCGGGCGATCTGCTGCGGGGCATCGCTCACCCTGATCGCCTCGTCCATGTCGGGGCCTTCTCGCGCTTCGACGACCGCGTCCCGCCACCGGGACCAGAGACGCGCACGGTCGCCCTGCTGCTCGGGCGCGGCGGACACGATGTGCCCGAGGAGGCCGTCGACCGCGCGCGGGCGTCGACCCCCGACTGGGAATGGAGCATCGCCGGTTCTTCGGCGGCGTCCTGGGTGGAGGATCCCTGGAGGCGGCTCGTCGATGCCGATGTGATCGTGACCCACGCCGGGCAGAACGCCCTCGCCGAGGTCGCCGCGGCGCGTCGCCCGGTGATCGTGGTGCCGCAGGACCGGCCCCACGAGGAGCAGCGCACGATGGCGGCGACCCTGCGCGAAGGCGGGCGGTGGCCGGTCGTCTCCCTCGACGGGTTCCCGACCCACGGCTGGCCGGCCCTGCTCGATCTGGCGTCGGGGCTCGACGGCGAGCGATGGAAGGATTGGAACGACGGGGAAGGAGCGAGACGTTTCGCTCACGTCGTGTACGAGGTGTTGCGGCGATGACACGCACAGCGCTGATCACCCTGGCCCACGGCCGACACGATCACCTGCGCCGCCAGCAGGAGGCCCTCGGCGCCGGGACGATGCCGGTGGACTCCTACCGCGTGGTGGCGATGGACGATCCCTCGCTGACCCGGTGGCGCCCCGGCACCGCACCGGTCCCGCTGGTGGAGACGGTGGAGGCCGACGCCGCTGCGCTGCCGCTGGCGACGGCTCGCAACCGCGGTGCCGCGTCGGCTCTCCGCGACGGTGCGGAGTTGTTGATCTTCCTCGATGTCGACTGTCTGCCGGAGGACCGACTCGTCGAGGACTACGTCCGTGCGGCGCGCGCGCCGCACGGACGCGATGCGGTGCTCAGCGGCCCGGTCGCCTACCTTCCGCCGCCTCCGGCCGGAGGTTACGACCCCGGCCGGCTCGCCGCGATGGCCGATCCTCATCCGGCCCGACCCGCACCGCCGCGCGGTGCCGTGGTGCGCGATGACGACGGGCACACCCTGTTCTGGTCGCTGTCCTTCGCCGTGACGGCCGAGACCTGGCAGCGGATCGGCGGCTTCGACGAGCGCTATCGGGGGTATGGGGCCGAGGACACCGATTTCGGACAGCGGGCCCGGGCAGCAAGTGTGCCGATGGCATGGGTCGGCGGGGCGCGGGCCTATCACCAATATCATCCGACGAGCGATCCGCCGGTGCAGCATCTCCAGGACATCCTCCGCAACGCGCGCCAGTTCCATCGCACCTGGGGATGGTGGCCGATGCGCGGGTGGCTCGATGCCTTCGTCGAACGTGGCCTCCTGGAACGCACCGAGGACGGCGCCTATCGCCGAACCGTCGATCAGTCGGCGGGCAGCGTGGCGAAGTCGATGAGTTCCTCGACCCGGCCGAGGAAGGCCGGCTCGAGGTCGGTGTAACTGTCGACCCGGCTCAGGATGTGCTTCCACGCCCGCGCGATGTCGGCCTGATCCCGATGGGGCCAGCCGAAGGATGCGCAGATCCCCTTCTTCCACTCCACTGACCGTGGGATGGTCGGCCAGGACGCGATCCCGAGGCGTTCGGGTTTGACGGCCTGCCAGACATCCACATAGGGGTGCCCGACGACGAGGACGTGCGGCTGTCCCGAGAGCTGCTCGGCGATGCGCGACTCCTTGGAACCCGGGACGAGGTGGTCGACCAGCACGCCCAGACGGCGCCGGCTCGTGGGCGCGAAGTCGCGCACGATCGCCGGCAGGTCGTCGATGCCGCCCAGGAACTCCACGGCGACGCCCTCGGCCCGTAGGTCATCGCCCCAGACCTTCTCGACGAGCTCGGCATCGTGACGTCCCTCGACGTAGATGCGACTCGGCAGCGCGACCTTGGCACGGGTGTCGACCGCGATCCGCGAGCCGGAGGCGGTGCGGGTCGCCTTCTGCGGCGCGGCGCGGACCGGGGCCACGAGCACGACGGGCTTGCCCTCGAGGAGGAAACCCGGGCCGAGCGGGAAGGTGCGGCGCTTGAGGCGGCGGTTCTCGAGCTCGACCGTGCCGAGATCGCGTTCGACCTTCATGATCTCGCCGACGAAGCCGCTGGTGGCCTCTTCGACCACGAGTCCCAGGTCGGCGGACTGCTCGGTGGAGCGCCCACGCGGGGGCTTGCGCCAGTCCCCGCCGAGCACATCGGAGCCGTAACGGTCAAAGGTCATGGACGACCTCCAGCAGTCGTTGGTGGAAGGACTCGATCTCGTCCTTGGAGCCGCTGTCGAGGGTGGAGTCGGCGATGAGGCCCAGGGCGAGGTCGACCGCGGCCGGCCAGCTGTCGGGGACATCGGCAGAGGGAGCCTCGGGCGCTATGAGGGCGCCGAGCGCGACCCGCGGTGGTTCGCCGGGGAGCGTCACGACCATGACGAGCTCGCCGCCAGCAGGGCCGTCGCCCAGGTAGGAGACCTCCACGAAAGCGTCGCCGACCTGCGCGGACCACACCCCGACCAGCGAGCCGCCGCGAGACTCGTGTGCGATCCGCTGCCCGTCCGGTGTCGTCACGGCATAGGGGGTGTAGGTCAGCACGTCGTCGCCGGAGGTGACCGTGATCGCCCCGTCGGGCCGTACGTTGAGCTCGGTCATCTGGCTAGTGTCCCGTGTTGGGAGTTCGTTGCCGAGAGGCGTCGTCTGGGTGGATGCTCCGCCAGGCGGCGGAGCGCGGCTCCCCCAAGCACTCCGCTGCGCTCCGTGCCAGGGAGGTACCCCCAGGCTGGGCGCCTTTCGAGCGACGCCAACGCAGCGGAGCGCCGCCCAGGCGGCGAAAGGCGGTGATGAACTCTCGACACGGGACACTAGACTGGCACTTGACCATCGAGAGTGCCAGCGCGACACGGGGAGGTGACCGCGATCATGTCGGAGGAACGCCGCCTGGACGTGCTCCGCGCCATCGTGGAGGACTACGTCGCGACCCAGGAACCGGTGGGGTCGCGCGCGCTGGTCGACCGGCACCATCTCGGCGTATCGCCGGCCACCATCCGCAACGACATGGCCGCCTTGGAGGACGAGGGGTATATCACCCAGCCGCACACCAGCGCGGGTCGCATCCCCACCGACAAGGGCTACCGAATGTTCGTGGACCGGCTGGCGACGGTCAAGGCGATGTCGCCGGCCGAGCGCCGTGCCATCGAGACCTTCCTGGCCGAGGCCCTGGACGTCGACGATGTGGTGCGTCGCAGCGTCAAGGTGCTCGCCCAGCTCACCAATCAGGTGGCGATCGTCCAGTACCCGTCGCTGACGCGCTCGACCGTCCGTCACGTCGAGGTCGTGGCGCTGGACGGCGCTCGGGTGCTGCTGGTGGTCATCACCAGCAGCGGACGCGTCGAGCAGCGCATCGTCGAGCTGGTCGAGACGCCGAGCGAGGAGCTGCTCTCGGATCTGCGCGGCCGGCTGGTCCGCGCCACGGTCGGCCAGCGCCTGCCCGAGGCGGCGCTGCGGCTGGCCGAGCTGATCGACGGGGTCGAGCCCGGGGACCGTCCGATCGTCACGAGCATCGTCACGACGCTGAGCCACACGCTGTCGGGGGAGCGCTCCGAGGAGCGCATCGCCGTCGGCGGCACGGCGAATCTGGCGCGTTTCGGTGCCGACTTCGACACTGCGATCCGCCCGGTGCTCGAGGCGTTGGAGGAGCAGGTCGTCCTGTTGAAGCTGCTCGGCGAGGCGACCCGCGGCCCGGGTGACGCGGCACAGGTGCGCATCGGGATGGAGACCGGGCACGACGGCCTCTCCGGTACGGCGGTGGTCTCGTCGGGTTATGGGTCCGATGCGGAGATCCTGGCGCGGCTCGGTACCGTCGGACCTACGCGCATGGACTATCCGGGCACGATGGCCGCCGTGTCGGCCGTGGCCCGTTACGTCGGACGAATCCTCGCGGACGGTTGATCCCGCGATCGGGTGAGAGAAGGACATGGCACAGGACTATTACGCACTGCTGGGTGTCTCGCGTGATGCGAGCGCCGAGGAGCTGAAGAAGGCTTATCGCAAGGCCGCGCGGCGGCTGCATCCGGACGTCAACGACGCTCCGGATGCCGCCGAGCAGTTCAAAGAGGTCTCGCTGGCCTATGAGGTCCTCGCGGATCCGGACAAGCGAGCCGTCTACGACCGTGGCGGCGATCCGCTCTCCAGCGGCGGCATGGGCGGCGGCTTCGGCCAGGGTGGCTTCAACTTCGACGACATCATGGACGCCTTCTTCGGCCAGGGCGGCGCGAGCCGCGGGCCCAAGTCGCGGGTCCAGCGCGGATCCGACGCGTTGCTGCGCGTGGTGGTCACGCTTCCCGAGGCCGCCTTCGGCGTGACCCGCGAGCTCAAGGTCGACACCGCGATCGTCTGTCTGCTGTGCAACGGCTCCGGGGCGAGTGAGGGATCGGAGCCCGTGACCTGCGGCACCTGCCACGGACACGGCGAGGTGCAGTCGGTGCAGCGGTCGCTGCTCGGCGATATCCGCACCTCGCGGCCGTGCCCCACCTGCCGCGGCTTCGGCACGATCATCCCCGACCCGTGCGCGGAGTGCGGCGGCGACGGGCGCGTCCGGGCGCGTCGCACCATCTCGGTCAACATCCCCGGGGGCGTCGACGACGGCAACCGCATCCAGCTCGCGGGGGAGGGCGAGGTCGGCACCGGCGGTGGCCCGGCGGGCGATCTCTATGTCGAGGTCCGGGTGCAACGCCACGAGGTGTTCACGCGTCAGGGTGATCAGCTCGCCTGCCAGATCGCCGTGCCGATGACGGCCGCCGCGCTGGGGACCCGTATCGAGATCCCCACCCTGGAGTCCGAGCGGCCCGATCTCGGCGATGCGCCGGCCACGGTGCCGATCGACATCCCTTCTGGCACGCAGTCGGGCGAGACGGTCACCGTCCGCGGTCAGGGTGTCCAGCGGCTGCGTGGCAGCGGCCGCGGCGATCTGACGGTGCAGGTGATCGTCGAGACTCCGAGCGATCTCGACGACCGTCAGCGCGAGCTGCTGGCCGAGCTCGCATCGCTGCGCGGCGAGGAACGACCCGAGCCGGTGGTCGCCCACTCGCACCGCCACGGTGTCTTCGGTCGCATCCGCGACGCCTTCCGCTGATCTCGATTTCGTCGAGGGGTCAAAAAATCGACTGCTGAGTTGATTTTTGGTATATTCGGTGAGTGTCACGCGACCAGCTGTTCTCACCCATGCCTGCGCAACTGATCGACCACGCCCGCACCTTCGACGGGAACGCGGTTGCACCGCGTGACGCCGCCACGGTCGCCTTGGTCAGGTTCGATGACCGGCAGATCTTCACGTACCTGCTCCAGCGGGTGTCGACGATGACGTTCGCTTCGGGGTTCAGCGTTTTCCCTGGCGGAGGCGTCGGTGACCAGGATTGGGATCCGGATCTACCGTTCGCTGCGGGCATCGACCAGATCGCACGAGCATTCGGCTGTGATCCTCACGAGGCGCGCGCCGTGGTGGCCGCGGCCGTGCGCGAGACCTTCGAGGAGACCGGCGTTCTGCTCGCAGATCCTGTCGATGCGTCCAGCGCGATGGACGAGACCGCCCTGGAACTCGACCGGATCCGATTGATCGACGGAACCTCAGGTCTCACGGACATCCTGGAGCGGCACGGCTACGCGATCCAGCCCGGACTTCTCCGGCCGTGGGGGCGATGGATCACGCCGGACTTCGAACCACGCAGGTATGATGCCAGGTTCTTCGTGGCGCGGGTTCCCCACGGTCAACGGGTGCGGCACGTCTCCACGGAGGCCGAGACGAGCGCGTGGGTCGAGCTCGAGGACGCCGTGATGGCGGCTGAACGAGGCGACATCCGGTTGCTTCCGCCGACGTTGACGACGTGTCGAGAACTCGTCGAACGTTTCCGTGACGGGACCTTGATGGCACAGGTTGACCGGCGTGTTCCCGTCAGGACGGGACGGGCAGTCGAGATCGAGGGTGAATTGTTCATCGAGCACCTCGTGCGATCATGAATACCGAGTCGATCGTGAACACCGAGTGTGAGGTAGTGACAGTGCCATGAGCGCGACCAACGACATGACCGTGGGTTCCCCAGACCTGCAACGCGATCAGCCGAAGAGCCGTGTCGAGCGGAAGCGTGAGGAGCGGATCGAACGGATCCTGCGCGTCGCGTCCATCGTGCTGGCCGAACACGGGTACCATAACACGTCGCTCGAGATGATTGCGGACCGCCTGGACCTGACGAAGGCATCGCTCTACCACTACTACGACAGCAAGGACTCGCTCTTCGAGGCGTGCTTGGAGCGAGTCGCCCTGAAATCGATCCAGACGCTGAACGAGATCTCGCGTTCTGAAGGCTCTGCCACCGAGCGTCTGCGCGCGCTGATCGTCGGGCACCTCGACATCCTGATCAGCAGTGACCGTGAGTTGGCGAGGCTCTACGTCCAGCAGCTCGACTGGCCCGAGTCGATGCTTGATTCCATCCGTCGCTGGCGCTCCGAGCACCGAGCGCCCTTCGATCGGGTGATCGAGGAGGGCATCTCGACCGGAGAGTTCAGTCCTCGCGACGACCTGGTCGCCCGACACTGCATGTTCGGCGCAATGAACTATCTGCCGGTATGGTTCCGTAGCCGCGGCAAGGACGAGGACCGCCGCGTCATCGACAGCGTCGCGGAAGAACTCGTCGCCATGTTCGCGGGGTGACCGGCCGGGCCGTCGTCACGCCCCCAGGATTCGACGCGCCTCGGCGGCCATCTCCTCGATGAAGGTGCCGATCGACACGATGCTGTGGATCCCGCTGGCCACCTGTCCCATGGGCATGATGCCCCGCACGGTGTCACCGGTTTCCTGAGCCGAGATGATGCGCGCGTCCTTCCAGCGGGACAGTTCGTCCCCGGTCATGCGGTCCTCGGCGACGATCTCGAGGAGCTCGCGCACGCCTTCGTTCGCCAGACCTCGTGCGGGTCCGTAGATCGCGGGGAAGGTGGTGTCGCCGCCTTCGGTCATCGCAAGCACTTCACGGGCGTAGGCAGGATGCCAATCGACGTTCTCCTCGGTGGCGATGAATCGCGTTCCCATGGCCACGCCGCTCGCACCCAGTGCCAGTGCCGCTGCCATGGTGCGCCCGTCACGGACGCCGCCCGAGACGATGACCGGGATCGAGACCGCTTCGGTCACGTTGGGTGCCAGGACGAAGGTGTGGACCGGATGAGCGTGGGTGTGACCTCCCATTTCGTACCCTGAGGCGATCACGGCGTCGACCCCGGCTTGTTCAGCCTTGATCGCATGCCGCGTGGAGCCGACCTTGTGGATGTGGGTCACTCCTGAGGCCTTGATCGCCTCGCGGAATTCGCCGGGGAAGCCGGCGCTGGTGATGATCGTGGTCACGGCCGTGCGCACGGCGTCGCTTTCTTCGCGTGACTCGATCAACGCCGAGATGTAGGCCTCGGTCGATGACAGGACGCGACCTTCGGCGTCACGCCCCACGGGCACGTTGACCGCGAACGGGCCGGTGTGTTCGGTCGCGACTTCGAGCAGAAAGTCCTTCATCGTCGCTTTGCCCTCGACGGGAGGTTTGGTCATGCCGGGGATGCTCACGGTGCCCAGCCCGCCAGCCTTGGAGACGGCGATCGCGATCGCGTTCGTCCGAAACGGTCCCATGCCGTCCTGGATGATCGGGTGGCGTGTGCCCAGGAGGGCAGTGAGACGCTCGGTGGAGGCGTAGGTCATGGCGAGTTCCCTTCGTCGTGGGTGGTCATCGGTCTTGAGTGAGGATGAGGGCCGAGCCGTCGACGAGAGCCCCGGACGTCACGACCGCGACCTCGTGCGCCGCGGACTGTCGGACCCCGGCGCGTCCCTGGATCTGTTGGACGGCTTCGGCCACGGTGTTCATGCCGTGGACGTATCCCTCGGCGAGGAGCCCGCCGTGGGTGTTGACGGGTAGGCGGCCGTCCACGCCTGTCGCGCCGGACTTGAACATTGGTCCGGAACCGCCCCGTTCCGCGAGTCCGAGGCCTTCGAGCGTCATGAGGACGGTGCTGGTGAAGCAATCATAGATCTCGGCCACATCGACGTCACCAGGACCGAGGCCAGCGCGGCCGAAGAGTTCATCGCGCAGGAGCGTCGCATAGTTGGTGGTGTAGTCCTGATAGAGAACGTGGTCGCCGATGTCGAGACCGGGATGGCGGCCCGCACGATAGGCGGTCGACGCCAGGACCGCCGGCGGGTGGCGCAGGTCCCGAGCGCGCTCCAGGGACGTAACGAGCACGGCACAGGCGCCGTCGATCTCGCTGGTGCAGTCGGCCACGCGGAACGGCGACGCCACCCAGGGGGAAGCCAGGTAGCCTTCGTAGTCGAGCGGCCGGTCCTTCAGGACAGCGCGATCGTTGAGGCTGGCCCAGTGACGTTGAGCGACGGCCACGGCACCGAGATCACTCTCGTCCTGTCCCGTCTCGTGCAGAAACCGACGCGCCCACATGCCGATGTACATCAGGTAGGCGTTATATCCGATGGGGTAGCGGTACTGGCCAGCGCCGCCGGCCATCACCGCGGTCCCCACTTTGGCGCCCGATCGGCCGTTCATCGCCCGGAAGACGATGACGTTCTTGGCCATGCCGGACCGGATCGCCGCTGCGGCGGCACCGATGAGGAAGCTGGGCGACTGGCCGCCCATGTTGAGGTCGAGGATGTACCGACTCTCGGGCACACCGAGGATCGTCGCCACCGCCTCGCAACTGACTGAGTCACTCCCGATCATGAAGCTGGAGATCCCATCGACCTCGTCGATCGGAAGACCTGCGTCGTCACAGGCCGCTTGGGCAGCTTCGGCCGCAAGGTCCAAGATGCTGCGGCCGGAGTTTCTGGAAAAACTCGTGTACCCGACGCCCGCGAGCGCAATGTCATTCATGAAGCCACCTTCGGTTCGACAGGACTCAATCATTGACTATTAAGTCAAAGTCTGGCTATATAGTCAATAGTTGACTCAAGTGTCATAAAGAAGGGGAGAGAAGATCGTGACTTCGACACCGACGGTTCTCGTCGATCGCATGTCCATCGACGGGACCGACCAGCAGATGGCGCTCGTCACGCTGAATCGTCCCGACGAGATGAACCCGTTGGATTGGGACACCGTCAAGGACCTGGGTGAGACCTTCGCCGAGCTCGAGCAGGACAGAGATGTTCGCGTCGTCGCCATCACGGGAGCAGGCCGCGCCTTCTCCGCGGGAGGTGACATGAAGAAATATGCGACGCTGCAGCGCGACTCGGTCGACTTTCCTCAGTTCCTCGAGGACATCCATCGCATCTTCTCGGGCATCTCGCAGTCGGCCAAGCCTTACGTTGCCCTGGTCAACGGCGTCGCGGTCGCGGGCGGGATCGAACTCGTGCTCTCGTGCGATGTCGTGGTCGCGAGCACGAAGGCGCGCATCGGGGACGCCCATCTCGTCTTCGGCCAGATGGGCGGCGGCGGAGCACTGACGTTGTTGCCGCGAGCGATCGGCCCCGTGCGCGCGCGTGAGTTGGTGCTGTCGGGCCGGATGATGGACGCGCGCGAAGCGATGGACGTCGGACTGGTCTCGCGGATCGCCGAACCCGATGAGCTCGTGGCCGCGGGACTCTCGTTCGCCGCCGAAGTCGCCGCCAAGTCCCCGCTCGCAGTGGCCAACGCCAAACGGACGATGAACGCCGCATGGAGCGAGGGCACCGGCATCACCGAGGGGCTGCGGCTCGAACGTACGGCCACGTCGTTGTACTGCCTCACGAGCGACGATGCGCCCGAAGGACTGGAAGCCTTCGCGCAGAAGCGCCCGGCCCACTACACGGGACGGTGAGTCCGATGAACGCCGATGCCACCTCGAGCCCGATGGCACCCCCGGCCCCGGTGACGGATCTGGACAGTCACTTCTTCTGGGACGGGTTGCGGGACGGAAAGATCGTGCTCCAGCGATGCACGTCATGCTCGAGGTTCCGCTTTCCCCCAATGCCGAGGTGCCCGTTCTGCCGGAACCCCGAGGCCAGCATCGAAGAGATCTCGGGTCGAGGCGAGGTGTACTCGTGGATCGTCGCCCAGCGTGCCTTCGCGCCGGAGTTCGCTGCCGATGTTCCCTATGTCCTGGCCACGGTCGATTTCGACGCAGGCTGCCGAGCGGTCGTCCGGGTCGAGGACGGTGAGGAGATTGATTTCGGAGACCGGGTCGAACCCGTCATCGTCGATCATCCGGACTGGAGTGAACTGCGGGTTCGGTTGAGCACGTCTTGAGGGCGACGAGGGCCTCGGGCGACGCTCGCCTCAGACGACCGAGATCCCCCCGTTGATGCTGACCGTCTGACCGGTGATCCGGCGGGCGCGGGGGCTGGCGAGGAAGTCGATGAGTTCGGCCACCTCGGCCGCGGACGGCACGCCGAGGTCGGCACGTTCGGCGGCCTTGGCGAACAGCCGCGCGCTGAAACCACCCTCGAGCATGCGGGCTCCGGTCGGGGTGTCGCCGATGAGCGACGGCGTGACAGTGTTGATGCGGATGCCGTGGCGCTTGTTCTCCCAGGCGGCCGTCCGCGCGAACATGACGATCGACGCCATCGCTGCTCCGATGACGCTTTCCCCCGGAGTCGCCGATTTGGCGGCGTCCGAGGCGACGAGAACGATGGAACCGCCGCCCGAGCGCAGCATGAGCGGAATCGCTGCACGGGTCGCGTGCAGCGGGGGGAGGGCTATCGATGTGAGGATGTCCTCGACGCGACCGGGGTCGGTCGACTCCAAGGGCTGAGGACTCACGCCGCTCGGCACCGTGGAACACACCACGGCGTCGATGCCCCCGGACGATGCGTCGAAATCGGTGAGCGCTTCGGTCAGGACCGCATGATCCATGGCGTCGAGCACGTACGGCACGACGGTGGCGCCGGACACTGACGCCTGGGTCGCGGCGTCGCGCAACGCGTCGTGCCCGCGACCGGCGATGGCGATTCGTTCCACGCCTGAGCGGATCATGGCCGTGACCACCGCCTGCCCCACGCCCGAGGAACCCCCGATGACGAATGCCGTGCGATAGCGGTTCATCGCCCAAGGTCCCGAGAGAGGATCTCGAGCTGGATCTCGTCGGTTCCGCCGCCGATGCGTAGGACTCGGGCATCGCGGTAGTGGCGTGCTGCGTCGCCGGCGAGGAAACCGTCACCACCGAAGATCTGGACGGCTTCGTCCGCGATGTGTTGGGCGACCCCGGCGGTGAAGTACTTGGCCACGGATGCCGCGCGATGTGCTTCACGGTGGTTGGCCTGGATGCGAGCCGCGGCTTGGTACGTCGCTGCACGAGCCACCTGGATCCCGGCTCTCATGTGAGCGACTCGGTGGCGAATGGTCTGACGTTCCACGAGGGAAACGCCGAACGTCGAGCGGGACCGAATGCGCTCCTCGATGAGAGTGAGACATTCGGATGCCACGCCGAGGGACATGCCGGCGAGGACGATGCGTTCGAGTGTGAATCGCGCCATGATCTGGTGGAAGCCGCGGTTTTCGGTGCCCAGGACCGCGTCGTGGGGTACGAACACGTCGTCGAAGTGCACCTCGCGCGTGTCGGAGGCATGCCAACCCAGTTTCTCCAGCGGCGGGCCGACCGTGATCCCCGGCGTCGAGGCGTCGATGATGAACGTGCTCAGCCCACGATGTCCGGATTCTCCCGTTCGAGCGGCGGTCACGAAGACCGAGGCGAATCCGGCATTGGTGATGAACATCTTGGAGCCGTTGATCACCCATCCGTCTGCGGAGCGCACCGCCGTCGTGCTGACGGCAGCCACGTCAGAGCCCGTTTCGGGTTCACTGACGACGATGGACGCCCAGGCTTCACCGGCACACAGTCGCGGCAACCACGTCTGCTGTTGCTCCCGCGTCCCGTAGGCCCACACATGGGGCATGGCCATGTAGGAACTCGCCAACGGCGTGATCGCCAGTCCGCACGACGCGCGAGCCAGCTCTTCAGCGACGATGGTCACCGCGAGCACGTCCCCGCCGCTCCCGCCGGCCTCGGGCGGAACCAAGAGACCGAGAAGGCCGAGATCTCCGGCCTCACGCCAGATAGACAGGTCCACGGTGCCGCTGTCTGCGGCCGTCGCAATCGGCCGCAGGCGCGAGTCGACGAACTTTCGACACGTGTCTCGCAGGCTTTCGTGGACATCGTCGAGTTCCCAGGTCATGGGTGCACCATTCCTCGTCGCGGGTGGAGGTATGCGCTGACCCTACGGATCGCTCGCTCGCCACGTCAACCAGTGGGCCGGATTTCAACCGTAGTTCAAGAAGACTGCGCCGGTGGACGAAAATTCTTGGCGTGAGACTTGCGTCACAGGCCGAAAGCCTGCATACTGGCCGGGATTTTACTTCTTGGTCAAAAAACATCTTTGGAGTTGGAATGCAGCCATCGGGTACACCTGCACTGGAAGCGAACGGCATCAGCCTGCGCTTCGGCGGTCTGACGGTGCTCAACGATGTGTCTCTCGAGGTCGGGCAACGGCAGATCGTCTCACTCATCGGTCCCAATGGCGCCGGGAAGAGTTCGCTCGTCAACTGCATCACCGGCTTCTACCGTCCGCAGCGCGGCACGGTGACGGTGTTCGGCGAGGACGTCTCGGGCCTTCCTCCCCAGAAGATCGCCAAGCATCGCGTGGCACGCACCTACCAGAACATCGAGCTCTTCGACGGCATGTCGGTCCTGGAGAACCTGTTGCTAGGTCGTCACATGCACATGTCCAGTGGCCCGATCTCCGGCGGGTTGTGGTGGGGCAAGGCCCGCAACGAGGAATTGCGCGAGCGCGAGGTGGTCGAAGACCTGGTCGACTTCCTCGAACTCGAGAGCATTCGGAATGCTCCCGTGAGCCTGCTGTCCTACGGGCAACGCAAGCGCGTCGATCTGGGTCGGGCGTTGGCTCAGGATCCGCACATCCTCATCCTCGACGAGCCCATGGCCGGGATGAACGTCGAGGAGAAGGAGGACATGGTGCGCTTCATCCTCGAACTGCAGGAAACGCGCGCGATCTCGATCGTGCTGATCGAGCACGACATGGGAGTCGTCATGGACATCTCCGATCGTGTCGCCGTCCTCGACTTCGGCCAGTTCATCGCGATGGGGTCTCCTGACGAGGTCAAGAACGATCCGGCCGTGATCCGTGCGTACGTGGGTGGAGCAAAGGAGATCGCTTCATGATGATCGAGGCCGGACCGGGAAACTATCCGGACCGCACCCTGCCGCAGTTGCTCGAGGATCGTGCGGGCATGACCGCCGACGCCGTGGCCTATCGCATCAAGGACCGCGGACTCTGGAAGCCCACCACGTGGAGCGAGTATC
Source organism: Aeromicrobium piscarium (assembly GCF_007421815.1). Taxonomy (GTDB): domain Bacteria; phylum Actinomycetota; class Actinomycetes; order Propionibacteriales; family Nocardioidaceae; genus Aeromicrobium; species Aeromicrobium piscarium. The sequence goes on from NZ_VLNT01000009.1 coordinate 113,098, forward strand.
GCGATCAGGTCGAGCACTTCGCGCTGGGATTGGTCGACCGGGGCATGGAGCCGGGATCCACCGTCGCGATCCTCGGCGACAACTGGCCTCACCACTTGGTCGCTGACCTCGCCGCGCAAGCACTGGGCGGGTCCGGGGTGGTCCTGTTCCCCGAGTCGACCTCAGACGAGGTGGCGTACGTCCTGGCCCACGCTGAATGCCGCGTGGTCGTGGTTCGTGACCAGGAGCAGGCCGACAAGGTGCTCGACGTGATCGACGAACTGCCCGATGTCGGGTTCATCGTGTACTGCGACGGACGGGGCATGCAGCGGTACCGATCGCAGCGGGTCCTGTCCTTCGACAAGATGATCGATGCCGGACGAGCCCGCGCTGCGGCGAACCCGGGGGAATACCAAAATTTCGTCGACGAGGGTCGAAGCCACGACCCCGCGATGATCATGTACACCTCGGGCACGACGGGTCGGCCCAAGGGCGCGATGATGTCGCACCACAACGTCGTGGCAGCGATCGTCAACTTCTTCGCGGTCGAACCCCTCCAGTTCGGTGACGAGAGGTTGGTCTTCCTGCCATTGGCGTGGGCGGGCGAACGCTACTTCTCCACCGCGGGCCACCTCTTGGTGGGCTACCGGCTCAACTTCGCGGAGAGCCCGGAAACTCTCCGCGCCGACATTCGGGAGATCGGTCCGCAGCAGCTCGTCGGCGCTCCGCGCATGTGGGAGGACTTCCTCTCGAGCTTCGAGCTGCGAATGGGCGAAGCCACGCGTCTCAAGCGCGCGATCTACCGCTGGGGGATGGATGTCGGTCAGTCGTTGGTCGACTTCGATCTGGCTGGCGAGGCATTGCCGCTGCGCCTGCGCCTCAAGCGGAAGGTCGCTGAATTTCTCGTGTACCGGCCCGTGCGAGACCAGCTGGGACTGCTGCGAGCCACCCGGGTCTATTCCGGTGGTGGCGCCCTGGGTCAGGAGGTCGCGAAGTACTTCCTCTCGCTCGGCGTACCGATCAAGCAGATGTACGGCCAGACCGAAGCCGGAATCACGACGACCCACTGGGACAAGATCAAGCCTGAGACCATGGGCCAGCCGATCCCCGGCGTCGAGGTGGTCATCAACGAGAACAACGAGATCGCCCACCGCGGCCCGAGCGTCTTCCTCGGATATCTCAAGAATCCGGACGCCACCGAGGAGGTGCTGCGTGACGGGCTGCTGCTGTCCGGCGACGAGGGATTCCTCGACGATGACGGTCACCTCGTGGTGGTGGACCGGTCCAAGAACGTCGCGACCCTGATGTCGGGCGACCGTTTCAGTCCCACGTTCGTCGAGAACAAGGCCAAGTTCTCGCGCTTCATCCGCGAAGCGGTGTGTTTCGGGCACGAGCGCCCGTTCCCGGTGCTGCTGGTGAACATCGACGGCGACGTGGTCGGACGATGGGCCGAGAAGAACAGAGTGGGCTACACGACCTACACCGACTTGTCACAGAAGCCGCAGATCATCGACCTCATTCGCGAGGAGATCGTCCGGATCAACGATTCCCTGCCAGAACGCCTGCGGGTGGGACGGTTCGTCATCCTGCACAAGGAATTCGACGCCGATGACGAGGAGATCACCCGCACCAAGAAGATTCGGAGAAACCTCGTGGAGCAGCGGTACTCCTTCATCCTCGACGCGCTGTACGCGGGGGAGGACTCGATCGAGGTCGAGGCCAAGGTGACCTATCGGGACGGGCGGAGCTCGGTCATCACGACGCGCCTGAACCTCATGGATGCGTCGAAGGAAGCGGTGGTCAGTCATGGGTGAGTTCGTGCAACTGACGGCCAATGGCGCCCTCTTGGGCTTCATGTACGCGATCTTGGCGATGGGCTTCGTCCTCGTCTTCAAGGGCAGCGGCGTGATCAACTTCTCCCAGGGAGAACTCGTGCTTCTGGGCGCCTACGTGGTCTCGTGGGTGCTCGCGACCCTCGGCGTGCCGTTCTGGCTGGGCATCCCGTTGGCGGCCCTCGTGTGTGCCGTCGCCGGAGTCCTCATCGAGCGTTTCGCTCTTCGCCGGTTGCTCAACGAATCGATGTTGGCGCTGATCATGGCCACCATCGCGCTGGGGTCGATCATTCGCGGGCTGATGTCGCTGATCTTCGGTGACCGAACGCGCTCCATGCCCGAGATCCTTCCCACGGGGACATACGAGGTGCTCGGCCTGCGCTTCTCGGCACTCATGGTGTGGGCCGCCGTCATCGGGTTGCTCCTGCTCGGCGCCCTTGCATGGTTCTTCAGCAAGACGAAACTGGGGCTCGCCATGCAGGCGGTCGCTGATGATCGGGTGGCGGCTCAGTCGCTCGGGATGAGTCTGGGCGTGGTCAACGCGACCGCGTGGGCCATCGCCGGTGCGGTGGCCGCCCTGGCCGGATTCGTGTGGGGATCGTTCCTCGGCGTCGACGGCCGACTCATCGCGTTGGGTGCGTTGATTTTCCCGGTGGTGATCCTCGGCGGGCTCGAGTCGATTCCCGGCGCGGTCATCGGTGGCATCGTCGTCGGGATCGTCGAAAGTCTGAGTGCCGGCTACCTCGACGACGTCGTCGGTGGCGGGTTCAGCACTGTCGCCCCACTCCTGCTGCTGCTGGTCGTCCTCCTGGTCCGTCCGTACGGGCTCTTCGGGCGACCAGAGATCGAAAGGGTGTGAACCATGCCTCTCATTGCCATGGAAACCGGTAGGTTCGACGAGAACCACCGTCAACAGGTCCGGGTGTACGACACACCCCACCGCCGATTCTGGATCCTGACCCTCCTGGTCGTCGGCTTCGTGATCGTGCCGTTCGCGGCCAACCAGTACTGGCTGACCGTCCTCGGCCTCATCGGGGTCGCCGCGGTGGGCGGCCTCGGGCTCAACGTCCTCGTCGGCTACACCGGCCAGATCTCACTGGGCCACGCCGCTTTCGCCGCCGTCGGCGCGTACAGCTGCGGCATCATGACGACACGCCTGGGACTGCCGGTCTGGCTCGCGATTCCAGCCGCCCTGTTGTGCGCGGGGCTCTTCTCGCTGATCTTCGGCGTGGTCTCGCTTCGGGTCAAGGGCATGTATCTGGCCATCGCCACGCTTGCCGCCCAGTACCTCGTGGAATGGGCGCTGCACGCCTGGAACCTCGCCGGCAACGACTACGGGCTCATCACGTTCGAGCCGATCGAGATCGGCGCCTTCAACACGGCGACACCTGTCGGCAGGTATCTCCTCATCATGGCGTGTCTCGCGCTTGTCGTGCTCTACGTCGAAAACCTCACTAGAACGCGTACCGGACGAGCCATGATCGCGGTCCGCGATCAGGACATGGCGGCCGCGGGCATCGGCGTCTCGCCGTTCAAGTACAAGCTCATCGCGTTCTTCATCTCCTCCTCCATCGCCGGTCTGTCCGGTGTTCTCTACGGGTTCAGCGCCGGGATCGTCTCTGCAGAGGCGTTCACGCTCACGTTGTCGATCCAGTACCTGGCGATCATCCTCGTCGGCGGTCTGGGCACGGTGCCCGGAGCCGTGCTGGGCGCGGCATTCATCACGATGCTCCCGATCGTGTTGCGCGACGGGCTCCCGATCATCGGCATCGAACTCGCCGCGAACATGCAGGTGCACCTGCTCAGCGTGCTGTTCGGGATCGCGATCCTCGCGTTCCTGTTCCTGGAGTCCAAAGGACTGTATGGACTCTTCCGCAACATCAAGGACTATTTCCGCCAGTGGCCCTTCAGCTACTAGCCCCATTCGGGTTTCGGCACGTCGCGCCGGACTGACAAAAGGAGACAAGATGACCAGAAGACTCACGGCAGGAGCGTTGACTCTCCTGGCTGGCTCGCTGATTCTCAGCGCGTGCGGATCCGATGGTGATCCCGGTGCTGACGGAGACAAGGAACCCATCGTCGTCGGCATCGCCGGTGCGCGGGTGGGAGCGATCGCCAACATCGGTGAAGGCATCAGCGAAGGCATCATTGACTGGTTCGAGATGGTCAACGCGGAGGGCGGCGTGAATGGGCGCGAGGTCGAGATCGTCGAGGTCGAGACCGAGTACGAGGCTCCACCCGCCGTCGAGGCGTTCTCGCGATTCCAACAGGACGACGCCGCAGTGGTCGTCACCCAAGGGACGGCCATCACCGACGCCTTGACGCCGGTGGCGACCCAGAACAAGATTCCGCTGTTCTTCCCGGGTCAGGGAAACCTGGAGACCGTCGACGGGGAAGCCGCTCCGTACGTGTTCCCGGCGAGTCCGCTGTACGCGCACCAAGCGTCGGCCCTCGTCGACTACCTCATCCAGGAGAACGGACCCGACACCACCTTCGCCTGTCTTGCGTGGGAGGCTCCGGCAGGACGCGAGTTCTGCAACGGTGCGGCCGACGCTGCCGAGAAGAACTTCGTCGGCGAGGTGGTCTTCCCCGCGCGAGCCGCCGACCTGGCTCCCCAGGTGAATCGGCTCGTCGATCTGGGAGCCGACGTCAACCTCCACAGCGCAGTGTTCGGACAGGCCACGGCTGCCTTCAAGGGCCTCTGCGAGGCTGCTCCGGATAGCATCATGGGAACGTGGCACTGGAGCGTGACCAAGGACGCCGTCGAGGGAGCGGGCAAGGACTGCATGGAGGGGATGTACGCCACCTCCATGTCGACCTTGACCACCGATGAGCCCGAGGCATTCACGATGCTGCAGGACTTCTGGTCCGAGTCTGGTGAGGAGCCCAATCCCGTCGCGCTGAACAACACGGTCTACTCCAACGGTCTGTACTTCGCCACGGTCCTCGAAGAGGCTATTCGTCTCGCCGACGACAAGGTCGGGGATGGACCGATCACCGGCGAGGATATGAAGGCCGCGCTCGAGTCGATCACCGACTTCGAGGGATACGGGGCGGCGTGTCCGATCACGCTGACCCCGAAGGACCATTCTGGCAACCGGGCCTTGAACATCTACCGGGTGGAGAGCGGCGAATTCGCCCGGGTCGAGACCTGCGTCGTCGGTCCGCCGGTGGCGGGAGAGCCGGATGTCGGTCAGAACTGACGTGGACTCCGTGCTCGCGATAGACGGGCTCGAGGTCGTCTATAACCGGGTGGCCCTCGTTCTCAAGGGCGTCTCGTTGTCGGTCGCCCGAGGATCGGTCGTCGCGCTCCTCGGCGGGAACGGGGCTGGGAAGACCACCACGCTTCGCGCCGTCTCGGGCCTCCTGGCCCATGAGCGCGGCGAGGTCGTGTCGGGATCGGTGTCGTGGATGGGGGAGAGCCTGGTCCGGCTCTCCCCCGACCGCACCGTCAAGGCGGGCGTGGTGCAGGTGCTCGAAGGCCGCCGGGTGTTCGAGCACCTCACGGTCGACGAGAACCTGCTCAGCGGAGCCTTCACCACGAAGTCCCTGCGGCAGGCCCGACAGGCGACCTCCGTGGTGTATGACTACTTCCCGCGGTTGGCTGACCGCCGCCGACAGCACGGTGGACTCCTGTCCGGCGGCGAGCAGCAGATGCTCGCGATCGGTCGTGCTCTCATGTCCGAACCGAGCTTGTTGCTGCTCGACGAACCGAGCCTGGGACTCTCACCCATCATGGTGAGCGAGATCTTCGAGATCATCACCCGACTCAACGTCGATACCGGGTTGACGGTCCTCATGGTCGAACAGAACGCTGAAGCGGCGCTCTCGATCGCTCATCACGGCTATGTCCTGGAGAACGGCCGCGTCGTGCTCGACGGCACGAGTGACGAACTGCGGAACAACCAGGATGTCTCGGAGTTCTATCTCGGGCTCTCCGGAGTGGGCGAGCGCAAGAGTTATCGCGACGTTAAGACCTATCGGCGCAGGAAGAGGTGGCTCGGATGAGCGCGGACGTGGAGCGCTTGGCGGCACTGCAACGACGTTCTCACGAGGAGCGCGTGGATGACCATGCGCAGCGCCTCCGTGAGGTGATCACGATCGCCTCCGAAGCGAGCGAGGGCTGGCGCACTCGCCTCGTCGCGGCAGGCGTGAAGGTCGACGAGCCCGGACCGATCGACGTCTCGAAACTGCCGGTCCTGCGCAAGGCGGACCTCCTCGAACGGCAGGCGGCACGCCCGCCGCTGGGCGGTTTCACCACCAAGCCGCTGCACGAGTTCGCGCGCGTCTTCATGTCCCCAGGACCGATCTTCGACCCGCTCGATTTCGCCGACGAATGGGGTTTTGGCGAGGGTCTCCACGTGGCCGGGTTCGCAGGCGGCGACGTGGTGCTCAACGCGTTCTCCTACCACCTGACGCCTGCCGGACATGCGTTCGAGCAAGGAGCCTCACGCCTCGGCGCCACCGTGATTCCCGCAGGCACGGCATCGACGGAACAGATCGCGACGGTCATCCGTGCTCTCCGGCCCACGGCTTTCATCGGCACCCCGTCCCATCTTCGGATCCTGACGGATCGGACCGGTTGGCGGTTCAGTCGTGCTGCGGTGTCGGGCGAGAAGATGAGTGAGACAGACCGGGCCGTGCTCGAACACAGCGGTGGATCCATCCGGCAGATCTACGGCACCGCCGACGTGGGATACGTCGCCGCCGAATGTGAGTTCGCCGACGGACTCCACGTGAGTGAGTTCCTCGACGTCGAGATCGTCGACCCCGAAGGTGATGTCGAGGTTCCCGACGGTGAGATTGGCGAACTCGTCGTGACCAACTTTGCGACCGGGTACCCGATGCTGCGTTTCGGCACGGGCGATCTCAGCCGCGTGGCCAGCCGTGACACGTGTCGTTGCGGCCGTACCGGCCCGCGGCTCGAGGGCATCCTGGGCCGTAGCGGTCCGGGGACCAAGGTGCGCGGGATGTTCGTCTACCCGCACTTGGTGACCGACGCCTTGAACCGCTCGAACCTGTCGGCCGGTCAACTTGTGATCACCCGAGAGAACGGCGAAGACGTTCTCGTCCTGCGTGCCGATGTCCCTGCCGATGACGAGAAGCGAATCGAGACCATCAGACGAGTCTTTCGCGACGTCATCAAGCTGTCGATGACGGTGGAGTCCGTGGCAACCGTGTCGCCCACCGACCCGGTGCTTCTCGACGAGCGTGTCTTCTGACCGTGGAACGAGTGGAGAGCGTCACCGGGTTCGGTGGACTCCGACTGGCGGTGTCGGATGTGGGACCACTCGACGGTCCGGCAGTACTCCTCCTGCACGGCGGTGCGCAGACGAAGGCGTCGTGGGACGAAGTCGCCCAGCGACTCGCGCGACGCGGGTGGCGCGCGGTGGCCCCCGATCTTCGGGGTCACGGCGAGAGTGACTGGGCTCCGGACGGTGACTATTCGCTGCACGCGCTCCGCCACGACCTGATGAGCGTGGTCCGGAGGGTCGGGGCCCCGGTCCATGTCGTCGGAGCCTCTCTCGGAGGACTGCTCGGCCTCTCCCTCGCGGCGAAGCGGGGCGATGCGGTCGCCTCGTTGACTCTCATCGACGTGGTTCCGCGCAACAACAGGTCGGGTCAGCGCCGCATCATCGATTTCCTGCGCTCAGGGCTGGCCGGCTTCGACTCCTTGGAGGCGGCAGCCGACTCGGTGGCGGCCTACCATGGCGGCCGGCGGCCTCCCGACACGAGCGGACTGGTCAAGAACCTTCGGACGGACGAGGACGGACGACTCCGCTGGCACTGGGACCCCGACTTTCTCCTCGAGGTCCGCCACGGATGGGTCCATCGACGAGCCCATCACTTCAGCAACGCGGCGAGGTCCGTGACCGCGCCGACCCAGTTGCTGATCGCGGAGCGAAGCGATGTCGTCGACGACGCGGGCGCGGAGTCCTTTCGCGAGCTGATCCCGCACGCCACCATCAGCCTCGTGCCCGAGGCCGAACACATGATCTCGGGAGACGAACAGTCCCGGTTCACCCGGGCGATCCATGAGTTCCTGACCGCGCTGACAACGAAGCAAGGAGCGATCGCGGACTCATGACCCGCGGATCCGTCGGGCGCACAGCCGCACCCCCGATACGCTGGGGCCATGAGCGGGTGCATCTTCTGTTCCATCGTCGCCGGCGACATTCCGGCCGACGTGGTTTCCTCGACCGAACACACGGTGTCCTTCCGGGACATCGCGCCAGCCGCTCAGGTCCACGTCCTGGTGGTGCCCCGGGATCACCACCGCGACATTGCCTCGCTCGCGGTCGCTGACCCGGCCGCTGCGGCCGATCTGCTCGCTCAGGCGCGGCAGGTGGCCGGGCAAGAAGGCTTCGACGACTTCCGGCTCGTATTCAACACCGGGGAGTCCGCGGGCCAGACCGTGTTCCATGCACACGGACACGTCCTGGCCGGACCCGAATTGCCCGCCGGCGCCGAACGGCACATCGATGCTGCATCGGCCCAGAACGGAACCACATGACTGATACGTCCCACATCTTCTCCGTCCCGCCGAGCATCCCCGCGGTCGCCGTCTACGGCCCCGCCGACGAGTTCCTGCGCCTCATCGAGGACTCCTTCGAGGCGCGCATCCACGCGCGCGGCAATGAGATCTCCGTGGAAGGCGAGCCGTCCGAGGCGGCGCTCGTCGAGCGCCTGCTCGATGAGCTCGTCACGATCCTGCGCACCGGGCAGGCGCTCAGCCGCGAGACGGTCGAGCGCAGTATCTCGATGCTGCGCACCGAGACACAGGAGCGGCCGGCCGAGGTGCTGAGCCTCAACATCCTCTCCAGTCGCGGCCGCACCATCCGCCCGAAGACCCTCAATCAGAAGCGCTATGTCGATGCGATCGACAAGCACACCATCGTCTTCGGGATCGGCCCCGCCGGGACCGGCAAGACCTATCTCGCGATGGCCAAGGCCGTGCAGGCGCTGCAGGCCAAGGAGGTCACGCGGATCATCCTCACGCGCCCGGCCGTCGAGGCAGGGGAGCGGCTCGGGTACCTCCCCGGCACGCTGAGCGAGAAGATCGACCCGTACCTGCGCCCGCTGTACGACGCCCTGCACGACATGCTCGACCCCGAGTCGATCCCCAAGCTGCTGACCAGCGGCGTCATCGAGGTGGCCCCGCTCGCGTACATGCGCGGCCGGAGCCTCAATGACGCCTTCATCATCCTCGACGAGGCGCAGAACACCACCGCCGAGCAGATGAAGATGTTCCTGACCCGGCTCGGGTTCGGGTCCAAGATGGTCGTCACCGGGGATGTCACCCAGGTGGACCTCCCCGGTGGTGCCACGAGCGGTCTGCGGGTCGTCGAGAACATCCTCGGCGATGTCCACGACATCCACTTCTCCCGGCTGACCAGCAATGACGTCGTCCGGCACAAGCTCGTCGGACGCATCGTCGCCGCCTACGACCAGTACGACGCCGGGCGGCGCGACGATGCCGGCCGCGAGCGTGCCTGAGCGGGTGGATCACGGTGAGCGTTGACGTTCTCGACGAGTCCGGCGAGGACGTGGACGTCCTCGACCTCACTCGGCTCTGCCGTTTCGTGCTGCGGAGGATGCGGCTGCACCCGCAGACCGAGATGACCATGCGACTGGTGGACGTCGACACCATCGCCACGCTCAACGAGCAGTGGATGGGCAAGAAGGGCCCCACGGACGTGCTCTCGTTCCCGATGGACGAGCTGACTCCGGGGCGCGAGGAGCCCGATGAGGGTGACGACCCCGGTTACCTGGGCGATATCGCCCTCTGCCCGCAGATCGCCGCCCAGCAGGCGCCGGCGGCCGGACACGACCGAGACGACGAGATCGCCCTGCTCACCGTGCACGGCATGCTGCACCTCATGGGCTACGACCATGCGACCCCTGAGGAGCACGCCGAGATGTTCGGTATCCAGGGACGCCTCCTGGTGGAATGGCATGAGGCGGCCGCCGGACAGGACCCGGACGCATCGTGACCGAATCGCGTGATCTCGCTCCAGCGGTGACGACATGGGCGTGACCACGCCGCTGGTGCTGGCGGTCGTGCTCGCGGTGCTGGCCGGAATCCTCGTGAGCATCGACGCCGCCATCTCCTCCTTCTCACGGGCCCGCGCCGAGGAGTTGGCCGGGTCCGGCAGCGCCGGCGCCAAGCGGCTCGGCACGATCCTGGAGGATCCGGCTCCCTATCTGAACACCGTCCTTCTTCTGCGCATCCTGGCGGAGACCGCGAGCATCGTGCTCGTCGCGGCAGTGGTCGCGGATCATGTCGAGGGCCTGTGGAGCAATGTGCTCATCGCCATCTCGATCATGACGGTGGTGAGCTTCGTCGTCATCGGCGTCGGTCCCCGAACGATCGGCAAGCAGCATGCCGAGCGCATCGCGGTCGCCTCCGCCTTCGTCGTCATCGTGTTGACCGCACTGCTGGGGCCGATCCCCAAGCTGCTGATCCTCATCGGCAATGCCCTGACGCCGGGCAAGGGGTTCAGCGAGGGTCCTTTCGCGTCCGAGGTGGAGGTGCGCGAGCTGGTCGATCTCGCCGCGCGCAGCTCCGTCATCGAGACCGATGAGTCGAGGATGATCCAGTCGGTCTTCGAGCTCGGCGACACGATCGTGCGGGAGGTCATGGTGCCCCGGCCCGATCTGGTGTTCATCGAGCAGCACAAGACCCTGCGACAGGCGATGAGCCTCGCGCTCCGCAGCGGATACTCGCGCATCCCCGTGGTGGGGGAGAACCTCGACGATGTCGTGGGCATGGCCTATCTCAAGGACCTCACCAAACGCGTCTTCGACAATCACGCGGCCGAGACCGCCGAGAAGGTCGACTCGATCTGCCGCCCGTGCCTCTTCGTCCCTGACACCAAGAAGGCCGACGACCTGCTGCGTGAGATGCAGGCCGACCGCACCCATGTGGCGGTCGTCGTCGACGAGTACGGCGGCACCGCCGGGATGGTCACGATCGAGGACATCCTCGAGGAGATCGTCGGTGAGATCACCGATGAGTACGATTCCGAGCCCGACGAACGCGAGCAGCTCGCCGACGGGTCCTGGCGGGTCAGCGCTCGGTTCGATGTCGACGACCTCGAGGAGCTGTTCGGCGTGCCGATCGAGGACGACGATGTCGACTCGGTCGGCGGCCTGATGGCCAAACATCTGGGCAAGGTGCCGATCCCCGGCAGCGTCGTCGAAGTCGACGGGCTGAGGCTGGAGGCCCAGACGCCCGCCGGCCGCCGCAACCGGATCGGCCGAGTGCTCGTCTCCCGTCTCGGTGACTGAGGCGACGGGGACGTGCCGATACGCTGAGGGCATGGATCTGTCGGCTGAGGATGCCAAGCTCGTCACGCTCGCACGCGCCACCCGTGCCCGGCTCGGAGTCGCCCAAGGCGCGGCGGTCCGCGATCTCGACGGACGCACCTACGCCGCCGCGACGATCGCGCTGGAATCGCTGACACTCTCGGCGCTGGACCTCGCTGTCGCAATGGCCGTCTCCTCGGGGGCCAAGGGGCTGGAGGCCGCGGCCGTCGTGACCGAGGGAGACGTGCCGATCCGCACCGAGACGGTGCGCGAGTTTGCGGGCTCCGGGACCTCGGTCGTGGTCGCTGGGCCGGATGGCACCGTCGACACCGTGCTGGAGGCCTGAGATGAGCGAGTTCCATTCCGGCTTCGTGAGCTTCGTCGGCAGGCCCAATGCCGGCAAGTCGACCCTCACCAATGCGTTGGTGGGCGAGAAGGTCGCGATCACCTCGTCGCGTCCTCAGACCACCCGGCACGCCGTGCGCGGTCTCGTCCACCGACCCGACGGCCAGCTGATCCTCGTCGACACACCCGGCCTGCACCGGCCCCGCACACTCCTGGGTGAACGTCTCAACGACCTCGTCCGCTCCACCTGGTCCGAGGTCGACATCGTCGGCATGTGCTTCCCCTCGGACCAGCGGATCGGGCCGGGCGACCGGTACCTCATCGGAGAACTGGCGGCGCTGCGGTCCAAGCCGATGTTCGCGATCGCCACCAAGACCGACCTCGTCTCACCCGAGCGGCTGGCCCAGCATCTCCAGTCGATCGCCACCGCCGGTCAGGAGGCCGGTGTCGAGTGGACCGAGATCGTGCCGGTCTCGGCGGTCAAGGGCGAACAGGTCGAGCTGCTCGCCGAGCTGCTGGTACGGGCGCTGCCCGAGGGGCCCGCGTTCTACCCCGAGGGCCAGCTCACCGATGAGCCGGAGGAGACGCTGGTCGCCGAGATCATCCGCGAAGCGGCCCTCGAAGGCGTCCATGACGAGCTCCCGCATTCGCTCGCGGTCGTGGTCGAGGAGATGGTCCCGCGCGAGGGTCGTTCGGAGAACAAGCCGCTGCTCGATGTCCGCGTCAACGTCTATGTCGAGCGCGACAGCCAGAAGGGCATCATCATCGGCAAGAAAGGCGCCCGGTTGCACGAGATCGGCGTGACCTCCCGTGGCCAGATCGAGCGACTGCTCGGTACCCCGGTCTACCTCGACCTGCACGTCAAGGTGGCCAAGGACTGGCAGCGTGACCCCAAGCAGCTGCGCAAGCTGGGCTTCTGACGCGGCTGCGACCCAGGCCTCCCAGCGTGAAGCCGACGAAGGACGTGTCTTCCCGGTCGCGATAGCAACCACCGAAGCACATCTCGCGTGAACCCACCTGCCCGCTTCTGGCTCACTCCCTGCGCATCCAGGCGAGGAGGTCGTCCAGGGGCCAGGTGGTGACGATGCGCTCGGCCGGGACTTCGCAGGCCACCGCTCGCGCCGCGCCGTAGTCGAGGAAGTCCAGCTGACCCGGGGCATGGGCGTCGGAGTCGATCGAGAAGAGGCAGCCCGTATCGAGGGCGATCGCGATGAGCTCATCGGGAGGGTCCTGGCGCTCCGGTCGCGCGTTGATCTCCACGGCGACATCGTGCTCAGCACAGGCCTCGAAGACCGCCCGCGCGTCGAACTCCGAGGGCGGCCGGGTGCCGCGCCCGCCGGTGACGAGTCTTCCCGTGCAGTGGCCCAGGATCCGTGTCCGCGGATTCGACACGACATTCAGCAGTCGTCGGGTCATGGCGGGTGCGCGCATCCGCAGCTGGGAATGCGCCGAAGCCACCACGACATCGAGGCGTTCGAGAAGGTCGTCCTCCTGGTCGAGGCCGCCGTCGTCGAGGATGTCGACCTCGATCCCGCTCAGCAGGGCCGTTCCCTCCGACCGTTCGCCGAGGTCCGCGACGATGCCGAGCTGATCGCGCAGACGCTCGGGGGAGAGCCCACGGGCGACCGTGAGCCGCGGCGAATGGTCGGTCAGTGCGATGTACTCCCGGCCGAGCCGGTTCGCGACGCGCAGCATCTCCTCGATGGGCGAGCCGCCGTCGGACCAGTCCGAATGCAGGTGCAGGTCACCGCGCAGCATGGATCGGAGCGGCTCACCGCCGTCGGCGAGCGGTGCCGCGCCCCGGTCTCGTAACTCCGTCAGATAGTCCGGGACCTCGCCCGCGATGACATCCTCCACGACACCGACGGTGCGAGGACCGAGACCTTTGAGGCGTTTGAGACTGCCGTCGCGCGTCCGGCGCTCGACATCGGCGGGCGAGAGCGAGGACAGCACGTCGGCGGCCGTACGGAAGGCCTCCACGCGATAGGTGGACGCACGCTCTCGCTCGAGCCAGAAGGCGATCTCGCGGAGTGTGTCAGCGGCGTCCATAGGCCGATGCTCCCACCTTGCGAGCGCTTCCGCCGCATGCCTTCATGGAGACATGCCCTCTCTGATCAGCCGTCATCTTGTCGTCCACGGTCGCGTCCAAGGGGTCTATTTCCGTGCCTCGTGCGAAGACGTGGCCCGCCGGCTCGGCCTCGACGGATGGGTGCGCAATCGCGACGACGGCGCCGTCGAGCTCGTGGCCCAGGGGGAGGCAGATGCCGTCGAGGAACTCGTGCGCTGGTGTCACCAGGGGCCGCAGCAGGCGTCGGTCACGTCGGTCGAGGTCAGCGAGGCCGAGGTCGACGACGGTCTCGGCGAGTTCAGCACCCGCTACTGAAGGTCACTCTTCCGCCGGCTCCGGAGTCGCGCCGAGTGGTGCAGTCGTGACCGCGAGTGGTGCAGATTCGCCCCTTGAGCGGCGATTCCAGGGCGAATGTGCACCACTCGCGGATCCGCGAGGAGGTGCTCGGTCGCGCCGCTCACCCCATGAGCAGGGCGGCGAGGGTGCCGCCCAGTTCGGTCGCCTCGTCGAGACGAGGCTCGATATCGCCGGTGAAGACGAGCGGCTGCGCTGCCAGCGACCACTGCAGTCCCGTCGTGATGGACTCCATCGCCCGCTCCGCTCCCGTCGTGTCGTAGCCGCCGCGGATCCAGAACGAGAACGGTCGCTTGGCTGTCGGCTCCCGGACGTCGTTGTAGACGGAATCGAAGAAGTGCTTCAGTGCCCCGGAGATATAGCCGAGATTGGCGCTCGTGCCGAGAAGATAGCCGTCCGCGTCGAGCACGTCCTCGACCGTGGCATCCAGCGCCTGGCGCTCGATGACCTCGACTCCCTCGATGGCCGGATCGCGGGCACCGCCGAGGACGGCATCGGTGAGCCGGAGCAGCGTGTCGGTGGGGGAGTGGTGGACCACAAGCAGACGGGACATGATCCGACGCTAACGCGGTGCCGACGGACGTGCGCGCATCGGCGGCGGTTCCCGCCACCGCTTAGGATCGGAGCATGGACCTCGCTGCCGCCGCGATGTCGATCCACGCGAATGTCGAACGCGTCATCGATGGCAAGTCCGAAGCGATCGACACGGCCATCACGGTGCTGCTCGCCGAAGGTCACCTGCTGATCGAGGACGTTCCCGGCGTGGGGAAGACCGCCCTGGCACGCGCCCTCGCCCGCTCGATCGACGGCACGGTCCACCGGGTGCAGTTCACCCCGGATCTCCTTCCTTCCGATATCACCGGCGTCTCGGTGTTCGACCAGGCCAGGGCAGCGTTCGAGTTCCGTCCTGGAGCCGTATTCGCCAATATCGTGATCGGCGACGAGATCAACCGGGCGTCCCCCAAGACGCAGTCGGCCCTGCTCGAAGCGATGAGCGAGCGTCAGGTCTCCGTCGACGGCACGACGTACCCGCTGGCGCCCCCGTTCATGGTGGTGGCGACCCAGAACCCGGTGGAGATGGAGGGCACCTATGCGCTGCCGGAGGCGCAAAGGGACCGTTTCATGGCGCGGATCTCGATGGGATATCCCGACGCGACCGCCGAGCTGGCGATGATCCACGGCCACGATCGGGTGGAGCCGGTCGAGGAGCTGGAATCGGTGGTCCCGCTCGCGGACTTCACGGCGATGATCGGCGAGGCTCGTGCGGTGCACGTCTCGGACGCGGTGGGGCGCTATGTGGTCGCGATCAGCACCGCGACACGTGAGCACCCCCGGATCTATCTCGGGGCGAGTCCCCGCGCCACCTTGCAGCTCGTCAGGGCCGCGAAGGCACGGGCGGCGATGGCCGGGCGGGAGTTCGTGCTACCCGATGACATCGACGTCCTCGCGGAGGCCGTGCTCGCGCACCGGCTCATCGTCGACCGCGGCGCACCCCCTGCGGCGACCCTGGTGCGGGATATCGTCGCGACGACCGCCGTCCCTCAAGGAAGCTGACCCGGTGGCCTGGTCGCGATGGCCGACTCCGACGGCCCGGGGCGCGGTCTCACTCGCCGCGGCGGTCGGCTGCGCGGTGAGTGCCTTCTGGTGGGGCGTCCCGGTGCTGTTGAGCGTCACCGGCCTCCTGGTGACCGTGGTGGTCCTGGCGCATGTCGCGGTCGCCGTCAGCCATCCTCGATGGGAGGTGCGCCGCAGCGTCGTGCCTCACGTCGCGGAGCCGGGTGAGCCGGTGGACATCCGGTTCAGCCTGATGAGCACCCGGCGCAGCGCGCTCGATGTCGCGGAATGGTGGGAAGACGCGAGCGGCGGTGGACACAGCGGCTCCTTCGTCGCTCGCGGGGCCGGCACCAGCGCGCCCCACGGACACTATGAGGTGCGGCTCTCGCAGCGCGGTCCCCATCTCCTCGGACCCACGAGCGTGCGCGTGACCGATCCGTTCGCCCTCGCCACCCGGTGGACGCAGCTCGAGGGTGAGAACACCGTCATCGTGCTCCCGCACCGCTACCCGCTCGACGGGCGGGTCGAAGCGCTGACGGGAGCACAGGATCGCGAGGACTCCGCCCTGCGGCTGCGACCCTCGGGCACCGGGGACGCGGATGTGCTCGCGCGACCGTACCGGACCGGCGACGCCGTGAAGCGCCTGCACTGGAAGGCCACGGCCCACCGGGGCACGCTGATGGTGCGTCACGATCAACAGCAGTCGCAACGCCAGGTGCACGTGGTGGTGGACCTACGCGGCGATTCCGCTCGCGACCTCGACTGGCGCGTGTCGGCGGCAGCCTCGGTCCTCCAGCATCTGCATCACGATGACATCGACCTGCACCTGTCGGCGGGCTGGTACGAACAGCCGGTGGGGCGCGACGACGCGCTGCGCCCCGCGCTGGTCGACCTGGCTCTCGCGGAACCGCAACCGCACGGTCCATCCCTCGATCCTCATGCGCCGATGATCGTGGTCGCGGGACGGATCGATGCATCGGTCGCGGGCGAGTGGCTGACCACCCGCCGCCGCCCGGCCTACGCGATGCTGCACGATGCCAGCGATGCGGAGGCGCTGACGCTGCTGCGAGAGGATGCCTGGCGGGTCGTGACCTATCGCGATCGCGACGATGTCGGACGCGCGTGGAACCGGCTCGGCGAAGGTCCCGGTCGATGAGGGCTGAGCGTTCTTCCTTCTTCGGTGTCCTCGGTCTCGTCGGCGTCCTGCTCGGGCTGCGCGTCGTGCTCCTGGGCGCCTGGTGGTGGCGAGTCGTGCTGGTGGTGGCGGTCGTCTACGTCGTCGCGGCGGCGGTGCGACGCGTGCGTCCCCTGGCGGCTCCGTTCGCGGCGGTGGCAGCCCTCGCTCTCATGGTGGTCTGGGTCTTCCTGCCCACCACGACCGTCGTGGGCGTGCCGACAGGTGCCACCTGGAGCGCAGTCGGCGATCAGCTGAGTCTTGCGATAGCAGTGGTCGCGGAGGAGCAGGCTCCTCTCGCGCCACCGGAGGCGCTGGTGATGTTCATCGCCCTCGGCTTCGGCCTGGTGGCTCTGGTGGTCGACGACCTCCTCTCGCGACCCGTCCCCGGGGCGGCGGTCGGGTGCGGGATCCTGTACGCCGGGGGCCTGGCGGCGGCATCCCTGATCGTCGGGGTCACACCCGATCCGCTCGCGGTCGCGGTCACCGCGGCCGGTTGGCTCGGCGTGATCGTGAGCCGGGGCGGTGTGCCGACACCGGCTCGTGGGGTGCTCGCCGCCGGCATCGGAGCGGTGGCGGTCGTCGCGGCCCTGCTGACGCCGTCCCTCGCCGCTCCCGGCCTCGAACCCACGGTCACCTCCTGGGGACGGCCCCCCGCGGACGTGTTCGGTCGCGGCATCAACCCGATGCTGCGGCTGGGGGAGAACCTGCGCCGCGGCGAGTCGGTGGAGGTGGCCCGGTCGATCACCACCGCCGACGATCCGCCGTATCTCAAGGTCGCGACCCTCATCGACGTCGACGGCGAGACCTGGCGACAGGTCGGGGACGGCGCCGGCCTGCCCACGGAGGAACCGCTCGGCGATATCGGTCCCGACATTCCCACGAGCACCGAGGAGATCCGAGTCGAGATCGGCGACCTGGACACCACGATGCTGCCGGTTCCGTACCGTTTCGACGAGCTGCGAGGGCTGGCCGGAGCCTGGGCGCGGCACCCGGTCGGCGGAACCGTGCGGTCGCGCGGCGACACCACACGCGATCTGACCTATGCCGCGTCCTATGTGGAGATCGAGCCCGATGCCGAGCAGATGCGCGGACGTTCCACCTCGATGACCCCGGGGGTATTCCGGCGATACACGGAGTTACCGGCCGGCACCCCGGCGGAGATCGGCGGCGTCGCGCGCGAGCAGACCGCCGGTCTCACCAACTCCTATGACCGCATCGTCGCTCTCCAGGACTGGCTGCGCGGTAGCTTCTCGTACTCCGAATCCGCTCCGGTGGCCGAGGGGTACGACGGCAATGGGCTGGATGTCGTCGCCCGTTTCCTCACCGAGGAGCAGTCGGGCTACTGCGTGCACTTCGCCTCGGCCCTCGCCGCGATGGCAAGGTCGCTGAACATCCCGGCGCGCATCGCGGTCGGTTACGCGCCGGGCCGGCCCGCGGGGCGCACCGCGGACGGGGACCAGGTCTACTCGACGCGCTCGGACATGCTGCATGCCTGGACCGAGGTGTGGTTCGACGGTGTCGGCTGGGTGACCTTCGATGCGACGCCGGGAGTGGGATCGCCGACGGAGTTCGACGAGCCCCGGATCGAACCGGGCACGACCGCACCCGATGTCAACGTGCCGGACGGGCCGACGGCGGCTCCCACCGCGGGTCCTGACTCCGCACGCCCCGATGCGGATCAGACGACGGAACAGGGGACTGGCCGGCAGTCTGTAGGGGGGCTCGGCGTCGCGCTCGCCGTGCTTCTGGGCGCGCTCGGTCTGGCTCCCGCGCTGGTGAGGCAGGTGCGCCGCTTGATGCGTTGGAGGAGGACGCGGGTCGAGCCCTGGTGGCGTGAGCTCACCGACACCGCCACCGATCTGGGGATCTCGGTCCCGCCCAATGCCACGGCTCGGGGACAGGCCGAAGCGCTCGCTCCTGCCGCCGGGCCCGAGGTGCGCGAGGTCGTCGCGCTACTGGAGCGTGAACTTTACGCCGCCTCGGCTCCCGGCGTCGACGAGCAGAGCCGCCGGACGGCTCGCAGCGCTGAGCGCCGGCTCAGGGCGTCGTGCACGCGCCGGCACCGGCTGGCCGCCCGTGTGTTCCCCCGCTCGCTCTGGCGGTGATCCCCGTGGGCGTCAGCCGCGGCCGTGCGGCTCCAGCCAGACGGCCGGGTCCGGGCCGAGCGGCACGATCTGCGTCGGGTTGATGTCCGTGTGCACGACGTAGTAGTGCTTCTTGATCTGCTCGAAGTCGATCGAGTCGCCGAAGGCGGGGATCGAGTAGAGATCGCGGGCGTAGCCCCAGAGATTCGGCATCTCGGTGAGCTTCTGCCGATTGCACTTGAAGTGCCCGTGGTAGACCGCATCGAGGCGGGCGAGGGTCGTGAACAGCCGGACGTCGGCCTCGGTGATCGCGTCGCCCATCAGGTAGCGGCGGGTGGACAGCCGATCCTCGAGCCAGTCCAGCGCAGTCCATAGCCGGTCATAGGCGTCGTCGTACGCCTCCTGGGATCCGGCGAAACCGCAGCGGTACACGCCGTTGTTGACCTCGGTGAACACCCGCTTCATGACGTCTTCCATCTCGTCACGGACCTCGGCCGGCCAGAGGTCGGGAGCGTCCGGACGATGGTGTTCGCGCCACTCGAAGAAGAAGTCGTGGGTGATCCATGGGAAGTCGTTGGTCACGACGCCGCCGGAGGCGATCTCGACGATCGCGGGGACGGTGATGCCGCGCGGGTAGTCGGGGTACCGCGCGAAATAGGCCTGCTGGAGCCGCTCGATGCCCAGCACAGGGTCGACTCCTCCCGGATCCAGGTCGAAGGTCCAGCTGCGCTTGTCGTGTGTCGGGCCGGCCAGGCCGAGGCTGATGACGTCCTCCAGCCCGAGCAGTGAGCGCACGATGATGGCGCGATTGGCCCACGGACACGCCTTCGCGGCGATCAGCCGGTACCGTCCCGGCTCGACGGGCCACCGCGGCGCATCGGAGGGGCTGGCCTTCCCCGTGCCCGCGCGGTCGTCGACCGGCTCACCGCCGTGGGCGGTGATGCGATCGGGGATGTAGTCCATGTCGCGGTCGAACGCCTCGCCGGCGGTGACGTAGGAGCCGGCGGTCGACTGTTCGGGGTCTGAAGAGCTCACCTCTTCAGTCTGCCGCACGCGGTCGAGCTGCGTCCGATGACGACGGATGCGAGGCTGGCCGGTATGAGGAAGCGGATGCTGGTGGCCGGAGCGGCGGCGGTGGTGTTCGCCGCTGCCGGCGCGGGATGCAGCGACGACGACGAGACGAGTGCCGGTTCGGCCGCGGACACCACCGATCTGGCGACCGCCGATCTCGCACTCTCGTGGCAGGACGCGGTGACGCTGGCCCAGGACTCCTTCGACGGCGAGCTGGCGTCCATCGAGCTCGACGAAGGTCACGAGGGTCTGGTCTACACGATCGAGCTGGTCTCCGCGGACGAAGAGTACGAGACGGTCATCGGGGCGGACGACGATGAGCGGGTGATCGCCGAGGAGACCGAGCGGATCGACGACGATGACCGCGCCGAGAAGGCGGCCGAGACGGTGGCCGTGGACGACGTGGCGGAGCTTGACGAGGCGATGCGGACGGCGCTCGCCGAGTACGACGGCCAGGTCGTGGAGTGGAAGCTCGAGGGCACCTCGCGAGGTCCGCAGTACCAGTTCGACATCCGCGCCGATGGCGACACGGAGGATGTGGAAGTGAGCGTCGACGCGATCAGCGGCGACCTGATCGGCCGCCACGACTGAGGTTCGGCGAGCGTTGACCCTATGGTCGGCGCCGCATAACGTGAACGAGTGTCCTTCATTGCCCGGAGTCGTGCGATCGGGCTCGTCGCCCTGGTGGCTGTGTTGTCGGTGGTCGGCGTGAGCGCCTGCGGCCCGTCGTCACCGGAGCCTTCTCGGAGTGAACAGCGCGGCGATGTCGGCTATCGGCCGGTCTCCCTGTCGCAGGCAGCGGCGACGCAGGAGGTGGTGGAGGCCACGACGGCCCTCGGCAACGATCTTCTCGCGGGTGCCGGTGGCGACAACCGGGTGGTGTCCTCGGCGTCGGTCGCCCTCGTGTTCGCCATCGTCGCGGAGGGAGCGCGGGGGCCTGCCGCCGACGCGCTCGACGAGTTCCTCGGGGCGGGCGGCACGGACCGCCGCGACGCCTTCAGTGCCTTGCAGGCCGCGATCGCCGAGTACGACGGCGACCCGTCCGTGGTCCAGGACGACGAGCTGCCGGAGCGTCCACTGCTGCATCTGGCCACCGGCATCGTCGAGGCGGAGGGCCACGAGGTCGAGTCGGACTTCCTGGATGTCATCACTGAGTACTTCGATGCGGGTGTGGCCACCGCCGACTTCGCCGATGCGAACGCGAAGGCCGTGCTGGACGCCTGGGTCCAGGAGCACACCGGCGGGCTGATCGAGGAGTCGGCCATCGAGCCGGACGCCGACACGGTCTTCGTGCTGCAGAACGCGGTCCTGCTGGCGGCGCGCTGGCAGAGCCCCTTCGCGAAGTCCGCGACGACGGACGAGCCTTTCACCGACTCCTCGGGCGATCAGCATCGGGTCGAGACGATGCATCAGAGCCTGCGGGCCGCGTACACCGATGAGCCGGGCGGTCAGGCCGTCCGGCTGCCCTACACCGAGGGCTTCGCGATGGACGTGCTCCTTCCCGAGGAGGGCACGGCCCCTGAGGACCTGACGACGCAGGACTGGGCCGCCTACGACGGGGCGCTGCGCGCGGAGCCGGAGACGATGGTGGACCTGGCGCTGCCCAAGGTCGACATCGACTCGTCGGCTTTCCCTGGTGGAGCCGCTGCGGCGACTCGGCCTGGCGCCTGTGCTCGCCGGCGACGACCTCGGCGGTATCGCCGGGGGCGTGTCCATCGGCGAGGTCGCGCAGCAGGCGCTGCTGCGCATCGATGAGGAGGGGACGGTGGCCGCGGCCGTCACCGAGATCGCCGGGCTGACATCGGCGCCCGCCGTCACCGATGAGGTGACCATGATCGTCGATCGGCCCTTCGCGCTGAGGATCGTCCACGTCGACACCGGCTGGCCGCTCTTCCAAGCCGTCGTCAACGACCCGCGGGGTTAAGGGACCGGATGATGCCGTGAGCGGTGACTTACGCACCCCTCCCAAGGGTGGGTGGTGAGATAGGCACCTTTCGCGGCAGTCGAGACGTGCGTAACCCACCGCCCCACGGAGCGAGAGGTGCGTAAGTCACCGCCCCTGGCGTCATCATCAGGTTCCTGACCGGCGAATGCCATCGCGACGGAAAGCCGTCCGTGCAGGCCTGTTATGCTGACCACGTTATGCGCTATGCGAACCTGCTCCTTCGCTGCCGCGTCGAGGTCCACTAGGTCGGACACCTCGCCGCGGAGTTCGTCGTGACCGGCCGCCTGACGAACCCACCCGAGGAGCCCCCAGTGAAGAACAACCCCGTCTCTCCCCAGCAGACGTCGCCGATGCCGTTCGACCGGTACCGAGCCTTCCCCCCGATCGACATCCCCGATCGCACCTGGCCGAGCAAGACCATCACCTCCGCCCCGCGCTGGCTGTCGACCGATCTGCGCGACGGCAACCAGGCACTCATCGATCCGATGACCCCCGCCCGCAAGCGACGCATGTTCGACCTGCTGCTGCGCATGGGGTACAAGGAGATCGAGGTCGGCTTCCCCGCCGCGAGCGACACCGACTTCCAGTTCGTGCGCGACCTGATCGAGCAGGACCTGATTCCCGATGACGTCACGATCTCGGTTCTGACCCAAGCGCGCGAGGACCTCATCGAGCGCACCACGCAGTCGCTGACCGGCGCCAAGCGCGCCAATATCCACCTCTACAACGCGGTGGCGCCGCTGTTCCGCAAGGTGGTCTTCAACGCCTCGCGCGACGAGATCCGCGCGATCGCCACCCGCGGCACCGAGATGGTCATGAAGTACGCCGAGCAGAATATGAACGACACCGCCTTCGGCTACCAGTACAGCCCGGAGATCTTCACCAGCACCGAGCTCGACTTCTCCGTCGAGGTCTGCGATGCCGTCATGGACGTCTGGCAGCCCGAAGCTGGGCGCGAGATCATCCTCAACCTGCCCGCGACGGTCGAGATGGCCACCCCCAATACCTATGCCGATCAGATCGAGTGGTTCGGCCGGCACGTCAAGAACCGCGAGCACGTCGCCATCAGCCTGCACCCGCACAACGATCGCGGCACGGCGGTGGCGGCGACGGAGCTGGCGATGATGGCCGGGGCCGACCGCGTCGAGGGCTGCCTGTTCGGGCACGGCGAACGCACCGGCAATGTCGATCTGGTGACGCTGGGCATGAACTTGTTCAGCCAGGGGATCGACCCGCAGATCGACTTCAGCGATATCGACGAGATCCGCCGCACGGTCGAGTACTGCACGAATCTGCCGGTGCACCCGCGTCATCCGTACGCCGGAGACCTGGTCTACACCGCCTTCAGCGGATCGCACCAGGACGCCATCAAGAAGGGCTTGGAGCACCTGGACCGGGTTGCCGCCGAGCAAGGCGTCGATGTGCGCGAGGTGGACTGGGAGGCGCCGTATCTGCCGATCGATCCGCACGATGTCGGCCGCACCTACGAGGCGGTCATCCGGGTCAACAGCCAGTCCGGCAAGGGTGGCGTTGCCTACATCCTGCGGGCCGAGCATCAGCTCGAGCTGCCCCGTCGCCTGCAGATCGAGTTCAGCCGCGTCATCCAGGGCATGAGCGAGGGGGAGGCCGGTGAGATCGATGCCGACCAGATCTGGCAGGCCTTCCAGCGCGAGTACCTCGAGGTCGAGGAGCCCTACTCCTTGGCGGGGCTGTCGTCGACGACGAGCGCCGACGGGCGCGACGAGCAGATCGTGGACCTGATCGTGCGGGGCGAGCATCGTTCCTTCAAGGGCGAGGGCAACGGTCCGGTCGACGCCTTCGTCGACGGGATGCGTCAGGCCGGGGCGGAGATCCGTGTGCTCGACTACAGCGAGCACGCGCTGTCCTCGGGCGGCGACGCGTTGGCCGCCGCCTATGTCGAGTGCGAGATCGCCGGCGAGGTGGTGTGGGGCGTGGGCATCCATCCGAGCATCGTCACGGCCTCATTGCGCGCCGTGGTCTGTGCCGCCAATCGCGCTGCCGGGGTCACCATCCCGCGCGACTGACGCTCCCGCCGGGGCGGTGCGTTAGCGTCCATTCGCACCCGGTGAGCGGTGGGTGAGCGTCCATTCGGCACGTCCGGATGGACGCCTACCCACCGCTCACGTGCACCACGCCCACTGACCGGGGACTGGACCGTCTGGACGGTTTAGTGAATGCTGTGGCCATGGTCACACGATCGATCGAGACGGTAGCGGTGATTGGGCTGGGCAAAGTCGGCGAGCTCGTCGCGTCGCTGTTGGCGCGGGCCGGCTTCGAGGTCATCGGCTTCGACGCGGTCGAACGTCCGTGCGCCGATTTCGAGACGCGGCTTTTGGATGTCGTCGACGGACAGGCGATCCGTTCTGGACTCAGCGATGCCGACGCCGTCGTCGCCTGTCTGCCGTACCACCTGAACATCGCCGTGGCGGAGGCCGCCTACGATGCCGGCGTCCACTACTTCGATCTCACCGAGGACGTCCCCACCACGGAACGCGTGGTCGAGCTGTCGGCCGTCAGGCCGGAGTCGGTCTTCGTGCCTCAGTGCGGGCTGGCGCCCGGATTCATCGGCATCGTCGGTGCATCCGTCGCCGCGACCTTCACCACGACCCGCAGCATCGAGCTGAAAGTCGGCGCGCTGCCTCAGAACCCCACCGGACTACTCGGCTACGCCTTCAACTGGTCCGCGGAGGGAGTCGTCAACGAGTACCTGAACGACTGTGAGGTGTTGCGTGGTGGCCGTCGGCAGATGGTCCCGGCGCTGGCTGAGAAGGAGCGCGTCGTCATCGGCGGGATCGAGCTGGAGGCGGCGCTCACCTCCGGGGGACTCGGGACGATGTGCCGAACCTACGAAGGACACGTGCAGCGGCTCGACTACAAGACGCTGCGCTACCCGGGGCACTTCCGGCAGATGCACTTCCTCTTCGATGAGCTGAACCTGCGTGACGACCGCGCCCTCATCGGCCGGATCCTTCTCGATGCCAAACCACCGGTCAACGACGACATCGTCTACCTGCACGTGGCCGTCGAGGGCGTGAAAGACGGTCAGCCGTTCCGCGAGAACTTCGTCCGGGGTTATCTGCCGATGGACATCGACGGACGCCGGTGGCGCGCCATCAGCTGGACGACGGCAGCATCGGCCGTCGGAGTCGTGGAGCTGGTGGCCGAGGGCGTCCTGCCGCACACGGGATGCGTCCATCAAGAGGACATCCGGTTCTCCGATCTGCTGGCGACGCGCTCAGGAGCGTTGTTCGCGGCGGCATCCTGACCGGATCAGATCGTGAGCATGACCTTGCCGGTGGTGCGGCGAGCCTCCAGATCCTCGTGCGCTCGCGCGGCGTCGCGCATCGGGTAGGCGGCACCGACGCGCACGTCGATCTCGCCGGCGGCGACCGCCGCGAAGAGGTCGGCGGCGCGCCAGTCGAGCTCGGCGCGATCGGCGATGAAATCGTTGAGGGAGGGCCGGGTCAGCACCAGCGAGCCCTTGGCATTGAGCGTCTGTGGGTCGACGGGAGGCACCGGACCGCTCGCGGCACCGAACAGCACCACCGTCCCGCGGGTGCGCACGGCGTCGAGGGAGCGGTCGAAGGTGTCTCGGCCGACGCCGTCGTAGACGACACGGGCGCCGAGGCCGTCGGTTAGCTCGCGGACCCGCTCGTCGAATCGGTCGTAAGCGACGATCACCTCCTGGGCCCCGGCCTCGCGTGAGAGACGGGCCTTCTGCGATGTCGAGACCGTGGTGAGCACCCGGACGCCCCGGTGGCTCAGCATCTGGGTCAGCAGCAGCCCGACACCACCGGCACCGGCGTGGAGGAGCGCGGTGTCGCCCGCATCGAGCTGGACGATGGAATGCGTCAGGAAGTGCGCGGTCATGCCCTGGAGCAGCATGGCCGCCGCCTGCTGGTCGTCGACATCGTCCGGGACACGGACGGCCAGGCTGGCGGGGACGACGACATGCTCGGCGTAGCCGCCATCGCCCATCGCCCAGGCGACACGATCGCCGGGAGCGAATCCGGTGACTCCGTCGCCGACGGCGGCGACCCGTCCCGCCCCCTCCTTGCCCGGAGTGAAGGGAAGCGGCGCGCGATAGGTTCCCGTCCGCAGATAGGTGTCGATGAAGTTGACACCTGCGGCGCCCACCTCGACGAGGAGCTCACCCGGCCCCGGCTCGGGCCGCGGGACCTCGCGCCATTGCATGACCTCGGGGCCGCCGGTCTTCTCGATGACGATCGCGTGGCTCATGCCGCCAGACTAGCGACGAACCATCCACCTCACCCACCCTCGAGGCGCCGCCCGGCGGGGGCGGTAGCTGGTCAACCCTACGTCCGTCCTCGAGGTAGGGCATCAACCTCATGGCACTCCGATTCGGTTGCTCCTCTACCGCCACACGGGGCTCACTTGGGGATCGCGGCGTCGGCGATACCGAACATCGCCGTGGTCTTCACGATCTGCTGCGGCAACTCGATCGCACGCAGCGTGGTCAGGGCGATCCAATCGTCCTTGGCCAGCTCCATCCCGCGTCTCTTGGCCCGCTCCTTGAGCTCGCGTCTCGCCGGGCCGCCCTCGGGAGCGGCCGCGGGGGAGTCAAGCACGATGTCGAGCAGAGGCCCGGTATCGCCGTCCCCGACGGCCAGCAGCGCGGCGAGGCGCCGGATCGTCTCATCGGGCTCCCCACCATCGACCAGCGTCGCGCGGAGACGTCCGAGAAGATCGTCGCGATGGCGCGGGTCGAGCACCGGGTAGCGCTTGCCGAACATCCCGGATCTCTGGAGCGGTCCGAGCACTCCCTCGGTCACCAGACCGCCGTAGATCCCGTCGCGCAGCTTGGTACCGCCACCGAGCCTGAGCACCGCGTTGCGGGGCCACTGCTCGGGATGGTTCCGCACCCGCGCGAGGCCGTACTCCAGCGACGGTTCAGCGACCGGGGACGGATCCAGCACCACGACTCGCGACTTTCGTCCCTCGCCGGTCCGCCCGAGCCGTCCTCGATCGACGAGGTCGTGCAGGGCCGCACCGCCGAGGACCTTGTAGCCGTGATCCCTGACCCGAACGATCGACTCTCCGGTGTCGGGTCGCGTCATGATCGAGACGATGTCGGCGAGAACGGTCATATCGGCAGGCTATCGGGACGCCGCTACTCCTCCCGCGGATCCCGAGCGGCCTCGACACCGAGGGCGACGAGCAGCCGGGGGAGCGCGATGGCGGCGGTCGAGGAGACGATCCACACGACGAGAGCGCCCCACGCCCAGGCGGACAGTCCCGAGATCCACAGTGCACGACCGAACCAGGAGGCGATGACCAGTGCGATGACCGTGGCGGCGAGGCCGGTGAGTCCGACCAGGTAGCGTGCACGCTCCGCCGCGACTCGGCTCAGCCACGGTGTGACGAGTCCTTGGACGATGGCGTAGATGACGACGGTGGTCACGAATCCGAAGACACGTACCCGGAACCCGTCGACAGCGACGGCGGCCGCGAGCAGTCCGAGGGCCGCCGAACCGAGGTAGACGACGATCATCACCGCGAGTCTGGCCATGGCGACATCGTAGAACCTCCATCCACGACGGTGCGCGCGCCGAGCGGGGACTGTCGGGAGGACGCGGCACAATGGGGAAGTGAGCCTCTACCGTGACGCGGGCATCGTGCTGCGCACCCACAAGCTGGGTGAAGCCGACCGCATCATCACGCTGCTCACGCGCGAACGAGGCGTCGTGCGCGCGGCGGCTCGCGGTATCCGCAAGACCACCAGTCGATTCGGCGCACGGCTCGAGCCCTTCATGCACGTCGATCTGCAGATGGGCGAGGGCAAGTCCCTCGACTTCATCACCCAGGTCGTCACGATCAACGCCTTCGCCCGGGATCTGGGTGCCGACTACGGCGCATACACGGTGGGCTGCGCCATGCTCGAGACGGCAGAGCGACTGGTCGCCGATACAGCCGAGCCGTCGGTCCCGCAGTTCACCCTGCTCGTGGGTGCACTGCGCGCGTTGACGGAACGGCGCGAGGACCCGGGGCTGATCCTCGACTCCTTCCAGCTGCGCTCCCTCGCGATCGCCGGCTATGCCCCGTCCTTCGAGGCCTGTGCGCGTTGCGGCGTCGAAGGTCCGCACACGTTCTTCCAGGTGGCGGCGGGCGGCATGCTCTGTGACCGGTGCCGGAGTGCGGGAGCGACGGCACCGTCGCCGGCCACGGTCCAACTGCTCGGATCGCTGCTGGCGGGGGACTGGCCGACGGCCCGGTCCTCGGACGACCGCGCACGGCGTGAGGCGAGCGGTATCGTGGCCGCCTACCTGTCCTGGCATCTGGAGCGCGGCCTGCGCTCCCTGGCTCACGTGGATCGATACTCATGACCATGCCGGCCCCCCGGCCCCCGCGCCCCCACCCCTCGGGCGCCCGGCCTCCTTCGTTGGTGCCATCGCAGGTGCCGCGTCACGTCGCGATCGTGATGGACGGCAATGGGCGCTGGGCCAAGCAGCGCGGCCTGCCTCGCACCGCCGGTCATGAGATGGGGGAGGCGGCGCTGTTCGATGTCGTCGAGGGCGCCATCGAGATCGGCGTCGAGGCGGTCTCGGCCTATGCGTTCTCCACCGAGAACTGGAAGCGGTCGCCCGACGAGGTCCGCTTCCTGATGGGATTCAATCGCGATGTGATCCGTCGGCGTCGCGACGAGATGCATGAACTGGGGGTGCGCGTGCGATGGGCCGGCCGCCGGCCCCGGTTGTGGCGCAGCGTGATCCGTGAGCTCGAGGTCGCCGAGGAGCTGACCCGGCACAACACGGTCATGACGCTGACGATGTGCGTCAACTACGGCGGGCGCGCTGAGATCGCGGATGCGGCGGCCGCGCTCGCGCGCGATGTGCAGGCGGGCAAGCTCAATCCCGATCGGATCGATGACAAGGTCTTCGCGCGCTATCTTGACGAGCCGTGGATGCCCGATGTCGACCTGTTCTGGCGCACCTCGGGGGAGCAGCGCACCAGCAACTTCCTGTTGTGGCAGTCGGCCTACGCCGAGATGGTCTTCAGCGATATCGCCTGGCCCGATGTCGATCGCCGTGCCCTCTGGGCCGCCGTCGAGGAGTACGCCGACCGCCAGCGCCGCTTCGGCTCCGCCTGACCGGGGAACTCAACGGGTTCGGGAGGAGGGGCGCTCGATAGGGTGGCGGCATGCGCGTTGCCCGCTTCTCCTTGGACGATGAACCTCGCTTCGGTGTGATCGGCGATGACAACGGAACGACGGTGATCGCCCCCCTCAAGGGCGACCCGATGTACGCCGGTGTCGAGCTGACCGGACAGAAGCTCCCGCTGGACGATGTCCGACTGCTGGCCCCGGTCATTCCCCGCAGCAAGGTGGTCTGCGTCGGCAAGAACTATGTCCGGCATGCCGCGGAGATGGGCGGTGAGGTCCCCGAGGAACCGCTGATCTTCTACAAGCCCAATACGAGCGTGATCGGCCCTGACGAGCCGATCTTCTACCCCGAGCAGACCCAGAATCTGCACTTCGAGGGCGAGCTGGCCGTGGTGATCGGCCGGATCTGCCGCAAGCTCGACGCGGCGGATGCCGCCAAGGTGATCTACGGCTACACGGTCGCCAATGACGTGACAGCGCGGGACCTGCAGGCGAAGGACGGCCAGTGGGCGCGGGCCAAGGGCTTCGACACCTTCTGCCCGCTCGGACCCTGGATCGAGACCGACCTGGACCCGTCCGACGTGCGAGTCTCCACCTCGCTGAACGGCGAGCCGCGACAGGATGGCCGCACGAGCGACATGGTCTTCTCGGTGGCCGATGTCATCGAGTACGTCACGAGCTTCACGACGTTGCTGCCCGGTGACGTGGTGCTCACCGGCACCCCTGAGGGCGTCGGCCCGATGCAGGTCGGCGACTCGGTGAGCGTGACCGTCGAGGGCATCGGCACACTGAGCAATCCCGTCGTCGCCGATATCGACGACGAAGACGATGACCTGGAGGTGCCGGCATGACCAAGCCGGTCGTAGCCCGTTTCTGCCCCTCGCCGACCGGCAATCCCCATGTCGGCATGGCACGCACGGCGCTGTTCAGCTGGGCTTTCGCCCGGCATCATGGCGGCCGTTTCGTGTTCCGCATCGAGGACACCGATGCCGCGCGCGACAATGAGGAGTCGTACCGGCTGCTGATCGACGTGATGCGCTGGCTGGGATTGGACTGGGACGAGGGTGTCGAGGTCGGTGGGCCGAACGGACCGTACCGGCAGTCCGAGCGGATGGACGTCTACGCCGATGTGGCGCAACGGCTGGTGGACGCGGGCTTCGCCTACAAGGCGTACGACACGGCTGAGGAGCTCGAGGAGCGCCGGGAGAAGGCCCGCGCGGAGGGCCGCCCGAGCGGTTACGACGGCTTGCACCGCGACCTGACCCCCGAGCAGCAGCAGGCCTTCGAGGACGAGGGCCGTCAGCCGGTCATCCGTTTCAAGATGCCGGCCAAGGACTGGACCTTCGACGACCTCGTGCGCGGTCCGATCACCTTCGGCGCCGAGAACGTGCAGGACTTCGTCATCGTGCGCGCCAACGGCCAGCCCCTGTACACGCTGACCAACCCGACCGATGACGCGCTCATGGGCATCACCCACGTGCTGCGCGGTGAGGATCTGTTGAGCTCCACGCCGCGTCAGATCGCCCTGTATCAGGCGTTCGCGGAGATCGGTGTGGGGGACGGTTCGACCCCGCAGTTCGGACATCTGCCCTATGTGATGGGGGCGGGTAACAAGAAGCTGTCCAAGCGCGATCCCGAGTCGAACCTGCTCGGCTACCGGGAGCAGGGCTTCCTGCCCGAGGGACTGCTCAACTACCTGGCCCTGCTGGGATGGTCGATCGCCGAGGACCGCGACATCTTCAGCCTGGCCGAGATGGTCGAGGCCTTCGAGATCTCGCGGGTCAATCCCAACCCGGCGCGTTTCGACCTGAAGAAGTGCGAGGCGATCAACGGCGATCACGTCCGGCTGCTGTCGCTCGAGGAGTTCACCGAGCGTCTCGTGCCGTACTTCCAGTCGGCCGAGCTCGTCGACGATCCGATCACCGATGAGCAGCGAGCCATGCTCTCCAGCGCGGCTCCGTTGGTGCACGAGCGCACGAATCTGCTCACCGAGGCGGTGGCGATGCTGCGCTTCCTCTTCGTCTCGGACGCCGATTTCACGATCGACGAGACCGACCGCGCCAAGCAGCTCGACGAGAAGGGCCTGGACGTCGTGCGTGCCGCCCGCGAGGCCCTCGCCGGTCTGGGGGAGTGGACGACGGAGTCGATCGAGGGTGCGCTGCGGGCGACTCTCATCGAGGGACTGGGGCTCAAGCCGCGCCTGGCCTTCGGTCCCGTTCGTGTGGCTGTGACGGGCAGTCGAGTATCGCCGCCGCTGTTCGAATCCCTCGAGCTCCTCGGCCGCGACACCAGCCTCGCCCGCCTCGACACTGCCCTGGCTTGATGGTTCGCCCGCCGCACCCCGGTTTGGGGTGCTGCGGGGCCGTCGGGTAGAGTTTCACTTCGGTTCCCTGGCTTCCGCAAGGAGCGCGAAGGGTACCCCCTTGGGGTATGGTGTAATTGGCAACACGGCTGATTCTGGTTCAGTTGTTCTAGGTTCGAGTCCTAGTACCCCAGCCAAAAGGTCTGGAATCCTGCGGGAAATGGAAGTTTCCCATGGTGACATCGACCGTTTCACCCCCCGATAGTCCTTTTTTCGGTCCCGAATTGGGCCGTCCGCCAACCCGAGGGCGACGACGCCCCTGGCTGCCCCGCTCCAGACACGGTTGGACCCGTCTATCCCGTGCGGCCGGCGCGTACCTGCCTGTCATGACCGATGACGCCGGCGAGATCCTCACCCCCGAGCAGGTCGCCGCCCTGTTGCAGGTCTCGCCACGCACCATCGAAGAGTGGCGACGCACCCGTATCGGCCCGCCCTGGCGGAGGATGGGCCGACATGTGCGCTACCTCCGCCGCGAGGTGCTGGTCTGGTTCGAGGAGCTGGACACCTATGCCTAGGCAGAAGCTCCGTGCCGGCCAACTCGGCACCATCCAGACGCTCGTCCTTCCCAGCGGCCGCATTCAGGCCCGCGCCCTGCTGTGCGACGACCTCGGTGTCCAGCATCGCCTCAAAGCCAGCGCCGTCACCGAAGCCGACGCCGTCGGCGACCTGCACACGAAGGCGGACGCGCTGCGCCACGCCACCGGCGGCGCGCAGCTGACCCGAGACTCCACCATCGCCGAGGCGTGCGAGGTGTTCCTGCGGGACAAGGAGGAGTCGGGTCTGGTGGAGGACTCCACCGTGGAGGCCTACGAGGCGAGCGTGCGGAACGTGGTGATCCCCGCGTGCGGTGACCTGTTGTTGATCGACCTGTCGGTACGACGCTGCAACCGTATTCTGACTGATATCCGCACCGACCTGTCGCTGTCGTCGGCGCGTAAAGCTCGCTCGGTGCTATCGCAGACCTGCGCCATCGCGATCGAGCACGAGGTCCTGATGCACAACCCGGTCCGCGACACCCGCCGACTGCCGCTGCCGGAGAAGAAAGAATCGGTCCTCACTCCCGGGCAGCTGCTGATCGTCCAAGACCTGATCCGCGGTTGGCGCACCGGACCGGGCCATTCTGGCCCGCGGCCGAACGTCGCGATCTTAGAGGACGCCATGTGGATCATGGTCGGCACCAGCGTGCGCATCGGCGAGGTGCTGGCCCTGCGACGCACGGAGGTCGACGTGACCACCAAGACGCCGATGGCCCGGTTCGACGGCACGATCCGCTACACCAAGAAGCAGGGCCTGCACCGCAAGAACGCCCCCAAACGCACCCGGCAGAAGCGCCGAATCGCGCTGCCCTCCTTCTCAGCGGCGGCAATGCGCCGCCGGCTCGCGGTCACCGACTCAGAACCAGAGGCCTACTTGTTCGCCACCCGGACCGGCAAACCGTTGAGCGTCAGTAACTACGAGCGGCTGCTGCGCACGTTCGTCGACGACAACCAGGCTGCCCTGCAGGCGGCCGGCATCGATGTCGACGACTTCAGCACCCACATCTTCCGCCGTTCGACCGCCACTATCGTGGAGGCCAAAGCCGGCATCGGGTTGGCGTCCCGGCTGCTCGGACACGCCGATGAGCAGGTCACCCGCCGCAGCTACGTCGTCACCGAGGAACTCGTCGACCCCGTCACGGCCGACATCATGGACGACGCCTTCGTCGATCTGCTGTGACCACCGCAAGTTCGGTGGAAGGGTGCCGGTCGTTAGTGCCGATCGGTACGGACCTGGCGCGGTGCTCCCGCACCCGCACGATCGCCAGCTGGACGAGGCTGACCGGCCCGATGAAGAAGAACTTGATGCCGTTCCAGATGCCCCACAACACGACCAGATGCAGCAAGCCGGGGCCGCCGTCGTCGATGAGCGTGGTGTTCCAGTAGGCGATGGCCAGGTACGGCACCGCGATCGCCATCGCGGGAACACCCCATTTGAGGCCGGATCGGGTGCGGATGAGATCCAAAACGATGTTGCTGGGCGCCCATGTCCGCACGAAAACGTAGACATACGTGACGGCGGCCAGGATAGGACCGAGCATGGTCCAGTCCTCCTTGATGACGGCGACGTCATATGGGGAACGGACTGACCCCGAGCGGCTTCCCGAGGGCGTCATGTCACCAGGCTCGCCCGGTGACCTAGCTAATCTACAGTCGCCTGAACTAGTGATTCTACTGCCGATCCACGACGTATATCTAGTCGTACGGGAAGATCCGACAGGCCAGCAGTCAGCGGAACCGAGTACGTATCGGTTCGGTCGAAATGCAATGGTGCCAAGGTGTCACTGTGACGCCTTCCCTCAATAGCTGGCCGAGGGTCATCTTTGGTAGAGGCTGCGCCGGTGCTCATCGATGAAGACTGCGAGGTCGCCCGTCGGATCTAGTTCAACGGCGTATCCATGTTTGCTGTCACCGTTCGCGGACGATCGAAGTCGTGCCAGAAACCCTCACAGATGGCCTGTTGACATGGATATCACGGTGCTCAGAGGGAGAGGCAGCGCCGGACGCTAAGCTGGTTCGATGGCAGAAAAGGCAAACGAGCCTGCTCAACCGCGGCAGCCGCTCAAAGTTAAAAGTGTACGCGGCCGCGGCTCCTCTCCTGAACCGGGACTGGCCAAAGCCCATGAGATGCTGCTTGACGACGGCCAGGGCAAGAGCCTGCGTATCAGCCGTCTGGAACATGAGAACTCTCGCAAGGTTGATCAGATAATTCCGATCGCTGAAATCCTGCCCAATCGCCACTTCGACCGCTGCCCGCTCTGCCTGGCATCAGACGCAGACAGCCTCGAACACGTACCGCCGAAGGCGCTCGGCGGCGCAGTCATGGTCAACACCTGTGCACGATGCAACAACGCCTTTGGTTCGAAGCTGGAAGCCGACCTCGTCGACTGGTGGGAAGACGCCCTGGTCCGGGTCGAATACCGTAGTGCCCGATTCCAGGGAGCTCGCCGCGGGCCGAAGATCCTGCTGCGACGAACCGACAACGGCGAGTTCGTCATGCTGCCGGACAAGCCACGGACCCCAGGAGAGGTACGAGAGGCGTTCGAAGCAGGCGGCGAAATCGACCTCACCTACCAGGTCATCGACTCCGTCCGCTGGCAGCTGGCAGCACTCAAGTCCGCATACCTCGCCTCATGCTTGCTGTTGGGGGAGATACCGGAAACGCCGGAAGCTGAACGAGTCCGAGAGTCATTGATGATCGTTCGGGACAAACCGAAGAATGAGCGCCTTGATCCCATGCTTGTACCTCAAGGAATCAGGATTGCCCGGAGCCAGGGTCCAGCCGCTCGCGGCGAAACGCTCTTGGTCCAGGTCCGGTCCGGCGACCACGCCGAGTATGCAGTTCTCCTCTCAGCAGTGCTGCTTGTCACTTGGCCTGTCGGAGGCTGGGTGGTTCCGATGGTAGACGACAAGCCGGGCCAGGCGGTGCAACTGGGGCCGCACCTGGCGGACAGTTAACTTGTCGGTCCACTATCATTACGTGGCTTCTGTGCCCACTGCAGAAAACGGACGAGGAGGCCAGGCTTGCGGGTGTCTCCACGCATGACCGCTTCCTCGGTCCGAAAGTAGTTCAGAATTGGTCGAGGGAAGTGGAAGAACTGCGAGCGCTCTTCGTCTGGAATCTCGTCTTCTGACCACATGTAGCGAACCCCGAATGATCCCAGGTAGACCGCCATCACATATCCAGTG
The DNA here is from genome assembly GCF_007421815.1 of Aeromicrobium piscarium. Taxonomy (GTDB): domain Bacteria; phylum Actinomycetota; class Actinomycetes; order Propionibacteriales; family Nocardioidaceae; genus Aeromicrobium; species Aeromicrobium piscarium. The sequence continues at coordinate 148,044 of NZ_VLNT01000009.1, forward strand.
AATCTTGAACAGTCCGACGAAACGTGAACACCGTCAGGTCCGATATACATGCCATGTCGATAGAGCCGGTGGACTGAATCGGTTGTTATCAAAGCCATGTGGGCATCCGGCATGTCAGTGGCGCCGTCAAGGAAACTCCGCAGTGATCCCGGGACCGGCACGCGAGATCGGGCCATTCGGCAACCAAAGTGCTTTCCGAAGTACCGCGCAAGATTCAGAAGATCGTTCTCCCACGACTCACCGTAGACCGTCTCGAAGTCAAGTCCGGGGATCTTCCGAGTCGGTCGTTCAGTCACATACTCGGCGTACCTGTCGTATGCCAGATCGAACGGCTGCGACCTGGCGTTGTTGCAGGGGCCGCACATTGACTTCGGAAACTTGACTACTCCGTGTCGGTCACGTTTGATTCCGCTCTTACCGCGCAGTTCGCGGAACTGTTCGTGGTCACCCCAATACAACACCTCGTCGCCGCTCATCAGACGTTTCAGATCGCTGTGCTTGTACTTGTGCTCGCCGGTCGTGGCTGGGCGTTCTCGGCACCACCAGCACAGGCCGTCATCGTTTAACAGCAGATGTGCGAAACCGTTAGGTTGAAGGCTGCGCCCGTCTTGCATGCACAACATCATGGCATCGAGAGCATCCCCCTCGTGTCGAGAGCTGCATTGGTTAGATGCGTAGCTTGTCACCTTCGAAGGAGGACAGTTCCGTCTCGGCAGTTCGATCTTGGCCGTCGAGCCTCGACCGGGCGGGCCGGTATGCGGCGGCCGTGTCTCTGGTCAGCGCAGTTCTCCGGTGTTGGGATCGAGGGAGGCGTAGAACTCGTCTTCGGCTCGTCGGCGCTTGTCGACCTCGGTCATCACGAACTCCACGAAATCGCCGTCGCGGTCGGTGATCGGCATCTCGCCAGCCGTCTCGATTGGCTCATCGCCGGGCCAGACGGTCTGCCGGGTGGGCCGGTCACGATCCAGGCGCGTGCCCGCGGCTGTCACCCAGTCACGCAGCCGCTGACGGGTGTCGGCGAAATCCCGGTGCCAGCCCAGCGGCGCGCTGCCGTCTTGGTCGGGATCGTAGGCGCAGAGCCAATGCAAGTGCAGCGAACTCAACTCCCAGATCAGTTCCCAATGCCGATGCCACAGCGGCGGGACCACACTGGCCGGGAGGCCGTAGGTGCGGCACAGCCACCGGACCCATCGGTTGAGCTCCAATAGCTCGATTTCCAGGTCATCGGCGGTCAGCAGGTTCCAGTTCACCGGTCTGGGCGGTTCGCTCAACACCTCTACGGGGTTCTGGGAGCCGGTCGTCTTATCGAGGTCGGGCTCGGGCTCGTCGGTGAAGCGGTCGTCGGTCATGGTTGTCACTTGCTCTTACTGTCCAAGGACGGACGCGGCGGTCGCGGCGGCGCCGTGAGTGGACGGGTCCGCCGAAGCGAATCCTCGTCGATGGTTAACGGTCGGCGCGTCGTGGCCGACGGCCTGCCCGTGGGGTGTCCGGTCGACCGTGTAGCGGCTTCGGGCGGTGTCGTGACCGATCTTCTTGGCGACGAACTCCTCGCCCTCGAACTGCTGGCCGTCGCGCTGGTAGCTGTATTGGCGGACGTACCCCTCGGCGACGAATGCGTCGCCATCGGCGAACATCTCGTAGGCGCGTTCGGCGGTCTTGCGACGGATGACGAGGTTGTGGAACGTCGGATCGAGCTTGGTGAACGACCCATCGGGCTCTTCGCGGTAGTGCTCCTTCTTGAACCGAGCATAGAACCGCGGGTTCCCGTCCTGGTGGTAGGTCAGTTTCGGGTCCGAGGCGATAAAGCCGCTGATCGACTTCTGTGTGTGCATGGCCATGAGACGTCTCCTCTGCCGACCGGCCTGACCGGTGATTGATCGCTGCAACGGGTAGGTGCGCCGCGGGATCACGGCGAGCCATCGGGCGCCTGCTCCAGCAGGCTCTCGATCTGGGCGCGATCGGTTGTCAGCGTGGTCGCGTCCTGGCGTCTGGTCCACGCCTTCAGGTCCGTCACGATGGGTGGGGCGGCACGCAGCAGGGCCATGCCGGTGCCGAACGGCAGCGTGCGGAGCCGGTCGGGCGGCAAGATGGGGACACGGCGGATCGAACGTTGAGAGGAACGCGATCCGTGGTCTCCGATGGTGATCGAGTCGGTGTGCTCATCGCGCTCACCTATCAACGCGCTGAGGTCTTGCAGGTCTTTGGAGTTGGACGCCCCGCCGAGGATCACTTTGATGATGGCTGAGTCCCACATCGCGTTGGTCTGGTTCTCGTTCCACCGGTCGCGTGCCTGGGCCAACGATTGCAGCACCACCATCGTGGTGATGCCGGTGCCGCCGCCTTCGGCCATCAGTGTCGGCAGGCTCGGCAGTGGCGACAAGTTGGCGATCTCGTCGAGCGCCAACAGCATGGGAGGGTCGAGCCGAGCACCAGGGGAGCAGGCAGCCAGGCGGCGGGCGGTCTCCACCAAGTCCTCGACCAGCGCAGCCACCAACGGCGCGCTGGCTCCGGCCCCGGCACCGGTCGCCAAGAGGTACAACGTGCCGTGTTCGGTCAGGAACGCCTCGGGGTCGAAGTCCTCACCAGGGCCGGGGCTGACCGCGTCCAGCACCCGCGGGTCGGCCAGCGCCCCCAGCGCCAGCGACACACCTTGCCAGATGCTGTCGCGGGTGCGAGGATCGGCGTCGATCATCGCGTCCAACGACTCGGCCCATCCAGTCGCCGCGTTCGGGGTGTTGGCCAAGACGGCGACCGCCTCGGCCGCGGCCGAAGGGTCGAGCGTCCACCGAAACAGTTCAGCGGGGGAGCGGTGGTCGATCGCGGCAGCGTGCAGCAGACTTTGCAGCGCGGTGCGGGTCTTGCCTTCCCAGAAGCCTCCTGACTCGACCCCGCCGGCACTCAGACCGGTGGAGGCGGCCAGACCGGTGGCGCGGATCATCGCCGTCAAGGGGTCGGCGCAGCCGCGGATCGGTGACCAGCGCATCCCGGCAGGCACGCCGTCGGCCAAGCGCTGGGGATCGAAGACCGCGACCGGGCCGACTCGTTCACGGGCACGCAGCGTGACGGTGAGGTTGTCGGGTCTGGTCGAGGTTGTGATCGCAGCGCCGGGCGCATCCAGGATCGACGGGATCACAACGTGCAGGCCTTTGCCGCTACGGGGCGGGCCGGTCACCAGCATTGAGTCCTCGACGCTCGCCCACACCTGCTGGCCGCGTGCGGTGCCGAGCAGGTACCCCACATCGCTAGGCGCCGGACGGGCGAGCGAGGGCCGCAGGTTGTGGGCGCGGCGCAGCAACGCCTTGGCCGAGGCGCTCTGGCGGATCTCTTCGGTGGTGGCAACGCCGGCGAGCTTGCGCGGGTCGCTCGCGATCTTCCGGGCGTGGCGGCGAAACCGGACCCACCCCCACGTTCCGGTGGCGACGAGCAGGCTGAGTAGCAGTGTGGCGACGGTCCAGTAGACGATCGAGTTCAGACCCTCGGCGTCGAGTGCGGCGGCGGGGTCGCCGGGCCGAAAAAGCACCCGCGCCCCGGCGGTGACACCCGCGGCGGGCTGAGGCGCGCCGGTCACGAACGCGGCGAGCGTCCCGGCGGCGCGCAACACGAGCGTGAGCCCGAAGAGGCCGATCAGACCGGCAAGCAGCATGTTGGTGAGTTCGTCGCCGAACGCGCCGGTCTGCCGCTGTCCACTCATCCGACCCGCCGGGTGCGCATTGTGCCCGACAGCTGTCCGACCAGCACCACCTGATTCGCGGGCTCGATCCGGGCCGGCGCCAGCGCCGCTCGGGCCTTGCCGTCCGGGCCCGCGTGAACCGCATCGATGACGACCGCCACCAGCACCTGCTCACCGGCCCGGAACCCCTCCCCGACGACCTCGACCTGCTCGACACCGCCTGCCGCCTGCTGTGGTTGCGGCTCGCCGTCTGGAGGGCCGGGCTCCTTGGCGGCGGTGCCTCGGCTGGCCTGAACCAGATCGGTGAACACGGTGCCGTCGGTCTCGCGAACCTCGATCCGCACCGGCACATGCCGGTCGCGAGTAATGGCGTCGAGCAGATCACCGAACGTCGTCCGTGTCCACGACCGGCCACCCTCAGGCGGGTCGAAGGGCACGCCATCGACACTGACCGTCAACGCGCCCGTGTCGGCGACCGTGACCACCACCTGCGGTAACGCCACCGGAATACGGATAGGTGGCCTACCGGTGGACTCGCCCTGATGCTTGCCCGACCTGGTCCGACATGACTGCCTGCTATCCGCCCCACCGGGCGCATAAGTTCCCATGCCGGCCAGGTGCGCGCCACCCGCCCCGGCCACGTCGTTAACGGATACTGGAGGGCAGCACGCCCGCCACAGCCCGCGACGTTGACGGCACCTCAGGCCATAACGGCATATGAATTAGAAAATGCTAATTTTGAGAATTCAACATGCGGCCCGTGGTGTCATACAGGGACAACTCGTCGGGGTGGAGCTGGTGCTGAACCACGAAGCTACGGTCCTTGATCTTCCACAAGCCCTGTCCGACCGAGAGCGAGGGCAGCAGCTGACGCTCGGTGCCGGTCAGCCCGAGCATGTCAGCGGTGACACCGAGTTGATCGCTCTCTTGTCGGTAGACGATCCTGCATTCGGCGTTGGCCAACAGCGAGTTCGCCAGCGACCGCATGGCGCTGCCCTCGTCGCCTACGTTGTCCAAGTCGGTGAGCTTGTGAAATACGAGCAAATTACTGATCCCGTAGTGCCGGGCGAGACGCCAGTGGCTGTCCATCCGGCGTAACAGGGAAGGGTAGGCCATCAGCCGCCAAGCTTCGTCGTAGATGATCCAACGCTGCCCGCCGGCCGGATCGAGCAAGGCTGCTTCCATCCAGGCGCTGGAACAGGTCATCAACACGCTGATGAGCGTATTGCTCTCGGTGACCTGGGACAGGTCCAGGGAGACCATCGGCAACGATGGGTCGAAGACCTCGGTCGAGGGGCCATCAAACAATCCGGCCAGGTCACCGGACACGAGACGGCGTAGGCCATGTCCGATGAGCCGGCCGTCTTCGGCCAGCCGCCCGTCCGGGTCGTGCGATGGGGTCAGGATGTGGTCGACGACCATCGGCAGGGTTGGCGTCGTATTGTCGCGGACGGCCTGAGCCAAGGCGGCATCGATAGCGGTGTGCTCCAGCGGCGATAACGGCCGGTCGACGACAGTCTCGGCCAGGGAGCCGATCAACGCACGGCGCCGCGAGGTGAGCGTGACCGCCCATTCGGTATCGGACAAGCTACTGGGCCGGTAACCCTCGTCCAGCGGGTTTAACCGGGCCGGTAGGCCGTGGCCGAGACGGATCGCTCGCCCGCCGACTGCCTCGGCTACCGCGGAGTGTTCGCCCTTGGGATCTCCAGCGATGTAGACCCGGCGCCCGAACGGCAACGACCGCACATACAGCGCTTTGGCCAGGCTCGACTTCCCGCTGCCGACGATCCCCGCCAAGATGGCGTTCGGAGCGGTGATCACGCCCTGGCGATACAGCTCCCACGGGTCGAAAACAAACGAGCCGCCGCTGTACAAATCGGCGCCGATGAACACGCCGTTGCTGCCCAGACCCGCCTCGGCCAGAAACGGATACGCCGCCGCGAGGGTGGCGGACGTGTCCTGATGGCGGGGTATCCGGAACCGCCCCGGCGTCCGTAACGCTGCCGATCCCGGTTCACCGGCCGCGGGCAGATACCCGGTGGCGCGACGCTCAGCGCGTTCGGCCTCGGCCCTGGCCTTCGCTACGGCCCGCTCGGCGCGGTGCTTGTCCGCCTGTAGCCGCGCCGCCGCCTGGCGCCGCTGCTTGCGCACCCGACGCCGTTCGGCGGCCGGAGACACCAGGACCGAGGTAAGCAGCCGCTCGGACTCGTCCTCGGCGGGGTTCACAAGGACCGTCCCCGCGGCTGGGTGACGATGCTGTCGCCGGCGGGGGAGAACCAGGACCGATCGGTCGCCCGCTGCTGTGGCCCCCGCGCCGCCCTGGCCGTTTGGGCTTCCTTGGCTAGGGGCGTCTCTCGGCTGGGCGATGTCGAAGCGGCTATCGCGGCGGCTTGCCGGTAGAGACCGACATGCCCTGACGCGCCGCTGTAGATGAGCGTGTAGACACCGTGCGACCCCCTGCGATCCAGCGGACCGAACGGTGGCTCATCGTAAACGTGCCCGTTGGCTAACGCCGCATTGGTCGTCTCCTCGCCGTAGTCCCACTGAGCCAGGTGCTCGATAGCGGCCTGGGTGCCGTCGCGATGGAGCAGTTCCATCACTTCATCGGCGTCCTCACCATCGAGGAGTTCGATCAGCACCCATCGGCTCACCGGCACCTCGACTTCAAGCGGTTGGGGATGCCAGGCGATACGCCCGGACTCTCTCAACGCGGCATCGAGATGCAACTCGACCTGATCGAGCAGCGTCCCCGCCTCGTGCAACTCATCAGCAGCCGACAACGCGGCCAGCAGCCCGGGCGCCCGATGACCGTCGTCGTCACGCGCCCGCCCACGGTGAATCAAATGTGCGTCGGCGACCTGGTCGAGCACCTGCCGCAACGACCGACTAGCCGCCAGCAGATCACCAACCACCGCATAGGTCTGGTCCGGGACCTCGAATGATCGAGAAGCGTGAGCCAGAGCGCGCACCGCGCTCGCGGCCTCCGTCGCATCGGCGACAGGATCATGAAACGTAGGCATCGGTGGCCTCCCAAACGGTCGGATTCGACCGGCAGGTGCGCCGGGGTGGCCACGAGTGTCAGAACACGCCCGTAAAGTGAGAAGGACGCTATGGTCCAGAAAGGGTCAAAGAGTGAGCGCAAGCCAGTACCGAAGACAGCTCGAACGCAAACGAAATCAACGCCTGGCTGCTGAGAAGAAAGCGGGCGAGTTCCGGTCCAAGGAGTCGGCAAGACGGACCGAGGCTGCTCGGGCTCGGCATGCGGCCGCGAAGATCAAGAGCGACACAACGCGACGAAGCAAGCAGCGTCAGGCGGATAGCAAAGAACGGGAGGCGGAGACAGCAGGCAAGGAAGCTGCGCGCTGGCAGAAAAAGGCATCCATTTACGCCAAGGAGGAAGCTGCCCTGGCGTCGAAGCTCGCCCGTGCTGAGAGCGCCGAGACTGACGCGGCTGACCGCCGACGTAAACAGGCGCAACAGCGAATCGAGCGCCAAGCCGTTGCGGAACACACCACCTTGGAATCCAGAGTCGCTGACACCGAGCTGGCAGTTGAGCACTTTGCACGACAACTGCGACAACCCAAACAGGAGAAGCTGCGTGTCCTGATTCTTGGAGCCTCCGCCGAAGGTGACCTACGTCTTGGACGGGAACAGAAACGCATACGTGCCGCCGTCGAGTCAGCGTTACACCGCGACCAGATTGAACTCGATGTCCGGCCGGCAGCCACCACCGCCGATCTGCTTGACGGGCTAGCGAAGTTCCGCCCGCACATCGTGCATTTCTCAGGACACAGCAACGAGGCTCTCATCGTGTTCGAGGACGAGCAGGACGGTCACCACGAAGGCGTGATTGTCGCCGCGCATACCTTCGCCAAGGCAATCGACGCAACCGATGATCCGCCAGTGCTCGTGCTGCTGAACTCGTGCAATTCAGCCGCTCAAATCGATGACCTTGTCGCCCAGGTGGTGCCGTTCGCGATCGGAATGGCCGGGACCATCGACGATAGCGATGCCATCAGCTACGCCGCCCAGTTCTACGCCACGATCGCTAACGGACAATCGATCCGGGCCGCGCACCTGTCCGCCCAGGTTGCTCTCGAAGCCGCGGGGCTCGAAGGTGCCGAACTGCCCACCTTGGCCTGGGCGCAAGGGGTCGAACCGAGAGAAGCCGTCTTGGTGAAAGGTCCCGAGCCCGGATGAGGCCTCACACGCGCCGGGCCAAGGGGAGCGCGGCGGCGGTGAAGGCTCGGGCTTGCTGACCGACCAGGCGCCGGGTCTCGCAGGAGGCTTGGATGGCGGCTTGCTCAACAGCGGCCACGGCAGCATCCAGTTCATCGGGGTTGGTGGCAGTGATCGAGATGAGGCCGGTGTAGCGCAGCAGCCCGTGGCCGGCGGTCAGGTCGGCTTCTTGGGCGAGCACGTCAGCGTATTCGGCGGTTTGGGCGGCGTCTTCGATCTGACCGATCCGCGCCCGCTGTGCTGCATCGCTGAGGTGCTCGGTCTTCTTCTTACGAACATGGCGTGCAGCTTGATCGGCCCGCATCGGTGTGCACAGCAGGGCGAAGGAACGCTGGATGTCTGTCGACAGCAGTACAGGGGCGAGGAACTCAGGATGAACGTGTGCGCGTGGCCATTCGCTGACCCAGAGCACTGCGTGATAGGTCGAGTCGGTGCGGATGCGTGACCACGACTCATTGACGGCGACGGGTCCGGCGGTGGCCAACGACCGACCGAGCTGACCGTGACGTTCCAACGCGGGTGCAATGGCCGGGTCGTAGGCGCTGCGCAAGATGACGGCGATGGCTCCGCTGTCCAGCCACGCCGTAGGTGACAAGTCCGCCGACCTCAGCGCGGCGGTTAACGTATTCATCTCTTGACGCAGGATTGCCGCCGCGCCGCGGATACCACCGCCGGCGGTCCGGATCTGGCGGGCTGCGGCCCGCAGGTCGAGGCTGAGGCTGACGGTGGTGGCATGTCGTTGCGCGGCAGGCCCAGCTCGCTCGATCAACTCGGCGTAGATGGAGGACGGCCAGGAGCCGTCGTCGTTGCCATGGGTGGCCCACCAGTCGGCCAGTCCAGTGCCCGAAGCAGGCAGGGTGCGTTCGAGGACTTGGAGCATGGCGATCCTGCCGGAGCGGCAGATGGTGGCCAACACTCGCCCCCAAGAGATAACCCGGCGCTGCTGTTCGGCGGGATCGAGCAGGATGAACGCTGGATGCGTCACTTCGCACACCACGGTCAGGGTGTGCTCGGTCGGGTCGTGGATCATCACCGCGCCGGTGACCGGGTCCACGTATTCACGTAGCCGGGCTGCGTCGCCGGGCAGCGCCAGACTGCCGGATGGGCGCGGAGTGAGAATCCGGCGGCGGTAAATGAGCTGGTGCCCGGTAGCGCGCCATGCCCACCAGCCCGCGACGGGCACCCACTCGATGGCCGGACGCCCGGCGACCGGAATCCAGGCGGCCAACGCGGCCGGCAGCCAGATCGGCGTGGACAGCAAGATCAGGTTCCCGCCACCGGCGTAGAGCATCGAGGTCAGGGTGGTGCCGGCGATGCCGAGGGCAATCAGCTGTGCCAGAGACAGTCCGAGCAGGATGCCGCGGCGCGTCAGCCGGGAGAACTTCACCGGCACCAGCTCAGTGCCCGGCGTCTTGTCCTTCGGCGTGGTCGTCGTCATCGTCGAGTCACTCCTTGTCGGGCGGGCTCGTGTCGGTCGGTGTCTTCGGCACCCGCGGTCCTGACGACGGCCCGCTGTTAGTGCTGGCATTCGTGGGCCCGTCCGCAGCTGTCTCAGCCTGATCGCCCACGGCATCACCGGCCCGAGGGCCAGCGGTCACAGTGTCCTTGATGGATTCGGCTCCGGCGACGGCCGCGCCCGCGGGTCCAGCAGTGGCCGCGACCTCAGTGGTCTCCGGATTCGCTCCGGGGGTGCCCTCCGGCGCGGCGGCGGGCTTGGGCGACGGTCGCTGCCCTCCTCCGTCGGCGGTGTCGGTCTTGCCACCACCGTCATCGTCGTTATTGCTGCCGAGGACGCTCTTAGTGCTTCCACCCTCGCGGCGGGTGCCCGGTATCGGGATCGGCCGGTTGAGCGCGTTCTTTGCCTCCTGCTCGGTCCCGGTCGCGTGATAGTGATCCACGCCGAGGAACGAGATCGTCTTGTAGACGATGTAGGGAGCGAAGCCGGCGATGAAAAGCAGGGCGATCCCCGCCAGCGGGTCGGCGATCGAGGCGATGTCGCCGTCGATCGGAGCCGCGACCTGGGTGATCGCCACCAGGAAGATCACTACCAGGACGAGCTTGCTGACGATGAGCGCGATGACGAAGGCGAGCCATTTGCCGATCCATCCACGGGTCAAGTCCCAGGTCGCTCCGGCGAGCGCGACAGGGGCGAGCACGATCGCTACCAACAGCAGCGCTTTGCGGATCAGCAGCGACAACCAGACGATCGCGACCGCGCAGATCATCAACCCGGCCAGGAAAATGGTGAGGATGGCGCCCACTCCTGGGATCGCCACGGTGGTCGCGCCTAACCCGACCGCGAGTCCGGCGATCTTGTCGCCCATTGTTTCGCTGGTTTCTCCTGCGGCTTGCACGATCCCGAGTGACAGCCGGTCGACGATTTCCAGAGCGAGTGCTGCCAGCGTAATCACGAGAAAGCTGCCGAGAACCGCCTTGGCGGCGCCGAGCGCCGCTCGTGACAACGCCGAAGGGTCACGTCGGATCAGGCCGAGGATGAGTTGGCAGCATAAGAAGGTCAGCACCAGGAAGATGCCGATCCCGAACAGCAGTCGGTAGACCGCCAGGAACTCGGGGCTGGTGATGTCGACGAATGTCGTGGTGTCGAAGATCGCCCACATCGACTTGATCAGGTATCCGGCGGTCTCGCCCATCGCCGAGGCCAGCCAGTCGAACGGTGCCGCCACCAGGCTCGCGGCCGCTTCACCGGCGCTGTCGCAGACACCGGAGATCACCGGGACATCGCACACGCCCATCAGGGATCACACCTGTTGTCCGACGGACCAGAAAAAGTTGATAAGCGTGACCGAGGCGCCGCAGATCACCGCGGCGGCACAGGAGACTAGCACTCCGATTTTTCCTCGACCCGCGAGGTGGGGATTGGATGAGTTGGACCCGAAGCCCCACACCACAGCACTGATCACTAACGCCAACACCGACAGGATCAGCCCGATCGTCATCACCGCGCCGACGATTGTGCGTAGCTGCGCGATGCCCGGCAGCCCATCGGAGTTCGGCGCGATATCGACCTGCAACGGCACCACGGCCATACCGGTGACCACGGAAACAAGTAACTCGAACACGGCACGCTCCTGACAGGCGAGAAACAAGTGGGGGATAACCGCCAGGTGCACCCGCCATCCCTGGGGACCACCTCGCTCTCGTGTGCTCGACGCGGCCGGGCATGAGAAAACGCCCACCCCTTCAGTTAGGGATGGGTATCCACAGAGATAATGAGCTGGGTCTTAGAGTTGCCGGCCGATACTGATCAACCAGTTCACCCATGGAATCGCGCCGCCTGCCAGCACGGCCGCGCCGAGCGCCACCAGCACGCCGCCCCGCGCCTTCATTGCGGCCGTATAGTTACCGGCTGCCGACGCGATCGCCCACGCCACGGCCGAGACGATCAACATCAGCACCGCGGCCACCAGCACGATCGTCAGCAGGGCACCGACCACCTTTTCGATGTCCTCGACACCCGCCAATCCGTCGAAATCTGGGAACACGTCCATCGCGTATCACAACCTCCGCGACGACCTGGCGTCCGGCCGCCGGCCGAAACTAGTGCGATCGTTGGGCTCGAAACGGCCAGGTGCCCGCTGCCGGCCGGGTATCTTGTCAGCCCACCGGCGACGGGCGGAAGGCTGCGCCAGATCGCAGTTCAGCTGCTTGTGTGGCGGCAGCGGATCATCTCGGTGCTGCTGCCATTGCGCCGCCAACTCACGAGCGAGACTGTCGTAGATCTCATCAGGCTGATAGTCGGGCGTGTCCAGCCGATCCCCCCCAACGCCGGTACTCCTCGGTCTCCATACCAGCTAGGTACGCGCAAGATCGCTGAACCTCCGGTCTGTGCCCCAGGGGGTGATCGCCTCATTAAGAGCCCTCAAACAACAGTGTCGAAGCTCGGTAGGGAGAGACACCGCAATCGCCCGGAATCAGCGCCAGGCCGGCGGCAATGTTCGGCTGATTCAGTGGGTCGGGCGTTTACCGATGCCAGGTAGGAAGCGACCGGTCGCGTGGGCATAGTTGCGGTAGGCGTCTTCTTGGACGGCTAGGAGATAGGGCTCCTCGACGACGCGAACCTGGAGTTGGACGGCCACGAACAGGACGGCGAGAGCGGCCAGCGCGATCGGGTTCGGGGCTAGGAGGAACAGCCCGGTTGCGGTGGTCAGGAGGGCGGTGAAGAACGGGTTGCGTACGAGCGCGAACAGCCCGGTTTGCACCAGTTCGGTGCGCTCCTCGGCGTCGACGCCGACTCGCCAGGTTGTGCCCATCGCATGTTGGGCGGCCAGGGTCGCGGCGGTGCCGATCAGCACGAGCACGACACCGATGGTATTTAGGAGCGCGGTGTTGAGCATCGTGATTGCGGGAACAAAATCGGCAAGCTGCAACGCGGGCGCGGCGAGCCCAGCCAGCAGTGCTGTGGCGAATAGGACCCCGCCCCACCAGCGCGCCGATCCCACTGTCCCTGACAGGCCTCGGTAGCCGGTGGAACCCGTGCGCTGATTCATGAGCCATGAACGCAGCCCGAACGCGACCAGTAAATACGCCAGATACAAGACCAAAGCGGTTGCGGCAGGGATCATCAGTGCTTTCTCCTTCGGCGGGCGAGAGCCTGGATAGGTATCTCGTCGCACTATCAATGCGTCAGCGACCAGTGTATAGTCATTGTATGCTGACTATTGCTTCGCGTGTGGATGTGATGAACCGGCTAGGCCGTGCGATGGCTGATGCGACGCGCTCGCGCATTCTGTTGTCGCTGTTGACTCAGCCGGGGTATCCGGCGCAGCTCGCCCGCGACCTCGGACTAACGCGCACGAATGTGTCGAACCATCTGGCGTGTCTGCGCGGGTGCGGGATCGTGGTCGCCGAGCCCGAGGGTAGACAGACGCGGTACGAGATCGCCGACCCCCATCTGGCTGCAGCATTGACGGCGCTGGTGGATGTGACGCTCGCGGTCGATGAGCACCAGCCGTGCATCGACCCGGAGTGCTCGATTCCGGGTTGCTGTGGCCCCGGCACGGTGTCGTCTGTTGAGACTGAGGCGGAGGGTGCGCGGTGAGTCGGGAGTGCTGCGGGCCCGAAGAACCTGTGACCCCGGAGCCGGCCGACGCTTGCTGTGGCCCGGCCGAGTCCAGTCATCGCGAGGAGCACGAGGAGCTGCCGCCGTGGTGGCGCGACCGTGCCCTCACTCTGCCGGTAGCCTCGGGTCTGCTGTGGGTGACTGGGCTGGTCTTGGAGCGGATGGGCCTGGAAGTAGTCGGGCTGGTCGTCTTCGCACTCGGCCTGGCGGCCGGTGCGTGGACGTTCGTGCCCAGCACGATCAAGCGCCTGTTCACCGCCAGTGGCCGCGGCAAGCTCGGCGTCGGCCTGCTGATGACGATCGCCGCGATCGGCGCGGTGCTGCTCGGGCATGTTGGGGAGGCCGCGGCGTTGGCATTCCTGTTCTCCATCGCCGAGACCCTGGAAGACCGGGCGATGGATCGCGCCCAGCAGGGCCTGCGCGCCCTGCTCTCCCTGATCCCCGAGACCGCCCGCGTCTCCCGTCTGACCGGTGAGCAGACGATCCCGGCTGCCGAGGTGCGTGAGTTCGACGTCCTCATCGTCGGGGCCGGGGAACGGGTCGCTACCGACGGTGTGGTCACCGATGGCCGATCCTGGGTGGATACCTCGGCGATCACCGGCGAATCGATCCCGGTCGAGATAGGCCCCGGCGACGCGGTGCTGGCCGGGTCGGTCAACGGGTCAGGCACGCTGCACATCGAAGCCACCGCCGATGGGCGAGACAACTCGCTGACCAAGATCGTACATCTGGTTGAGCAGGCCCACGCGAACAAGGGCGAACGGGCCCGCATGGCTGACCGCATCGCCCGCCCTCTGGTTCCGCTAGTGCTCATCGCCGCCGCCCTGATCGCGGCGTTCGGGTTCCTCATCGGCGATCCGGGCACCTGGATCGAACGCGCCCTCGTCGTCCTCGTGGCGGCGTCTCCGTGCGCTCTGGCGATCGCGGTACCGGTCACGGTGATCTCGGCGATCGGTTCCGCCTCGAAGTTCGGGGTGGTCATCAAGTCCGGGGCCGCGTTCGAGCAGCTCGGCACGATCCGCCGAGTCGCGTTCGACAAGACCGGCACTCTCACCCGTAACCAACCCCAGGTCGTCACCACCCACACCGCCAGTGGACACACCGAAGCGGACGTTCTCGGCCTCGCCGCCGCGCTAGAGGCCGCGAGCAGCCACCCGTTGGCCGAGGCCATTACCACCGCAGCACCACATCGAGTGGAGGCGGTTGAGGTGCAAGAGCATCCCGGCCACGGACTCACCGGCACCGTGGACGGACGTCGGGTGCGGGTGGGCAGCCCGCGCTGGATCGACCCCCAAACCCTCACCCAGGAAGCGACTGAGCTGGCCGGACAGGGCATGAGCATCATCGTGGTCGAGACCGACGACCGAGTGGCTGGGGTGATCGGCATCCGCGACGAGCTGCGCCCCGAAGCCACAGAAGCGATCACCGTCCTCGCCGTGCAGGGGGTGTCGACAGTGATGCTCACCGGCGACAACACCCGCACCGCCGAGGCGATCGCGGCCCAGGCCGGCATCGACGAGGTCCATGCCGAGCAGCTCCCGGCGGACAAGGCCGAGCATATCCGGCAGTCGGCCGAACAGACGCCGACAGCGATGATCGGTGACGGCATCAATGACGCCCCCGCCCTGGCCTCAGCCACGGTCGGGATCGCGATGGGTGTGACCGGCTCCGCAGCGGCGGTGGAGTCCGCCGATGTCGCGTTCACCGGCCATGATCTGCGGCTGATCCCCGACGCACTGGCTCACGCCCGCCGTGGCCGGGCGATCATGACCGGCAACATCGCCCTCGCTCTGGCGATCATCGTGGTCCTGTTTCCTTTGGCGTTGTTCGGGGTGCTCGGGCTGGCCGCGGTGGTACTGGTCCACGAGATCGCCGAGGTCATCGTGATCCTCAACGGCGTTCGTGCGGCGCGCCCGAAGCGCCGGGTATACTCATCCGCCTCACTGACCGTTCATCCCAACTCCGACTGGTTCCTCCTGCCTAAACAGAAATCCTTGTGATTCCCAGGAAAATCGACTACGGCTAGTCTGATAGTTGCTAATCGTCGGCGGTAGTTACATGAACATGATCGAAGTGGTTTTGGGTGGGATCGCCCCTGTCTTCCATCGGCCGCCACCCTTCGGCGGCGCGAGGTACCGACCAGATCTTCTGCGCGTGGATCACGTACTCGATGCCCAACTCCTCGTGGTTCTCCTGCAGCCAGTAGGCGATGTCCCAGCCAGTTCTGCCAGAGATCATGATGTCTAGGGAGTGGCCGGTGGCATGTTCGCCGCGGGGTGCGAAGCCATAGTAGGTGGTCACTTCATCGGGCCAGGCGGCGCAGACAGCACGGTAGACCTTGATGGTGGCTGGCTGCAGTTCTTGCTCGACCCGCGAGCCGTGTCGGCATTCGGCGTCGGAAATGTCTTGGTCGCCTGGGCCCGGTGCGCTGGCATCGCAGTCGGCCGGTGTTGGGACCGGCGTACCGGGTTCGGCACCGGGCAAGTCGGCCGCGCCGTGCTTGTTGAGCCATGGCACGGGATCGATCGCTGCGGCGTCGGTCCCGCCGGGTCGGACCTCGAACTGCAGATGGGGACCCGTGGATTGGCCCGAGCTGCCGACATCTCCGATGTGCTGTCCGGCCCGCACCTTGTCACCGACGGAGACACGGACGCCGGTCTCCCACATGTGGGCATATGCAGTCGCCACGGTGGCGCCATTGATTTGGTGCTCGATGACGATCAGCTGACCAAACGCAGCGGCTGGTCCAGCCTTGGTGACGGTGCCGTCCGCAGCTGCGAGAATAGGTGTGCCCTCTGGTGCGGCGAAGTCGGCGCCGGTGTGCATCGAGGTTCGGCCGGTGACCGGATGCGTTCTCGGGCCGAACTCGTCGGTGATGACCCAAGTGTCGGCTGGTAGTGGGAACACGACCCGCGACTCCCTGGAAGCCGTCGTGCTGACGCTGGCCGCAGCAGGTTTGACCTTCGCAAGTGTGTCGGCGCTGCCGACGAGTGTTTCCAGGATCGTATCGGCCACCGGTTCAAAGGTCTGGTAGCGGTCGGGGTAGGCGGAGGCTTCGACGGTTTGGGCGGCCTCGCCGGGGTCCAGTTGCTCCCAGTCACTGATGTCGAGCAATCCTCGCGGGGAGCCGTTGTTCGGTCCGTTTGGACCTCCGAAGAACGCTTTGGTCTGATACTCCGGGTTCATGAGTTGGCTCGGGTCGCCCCAACCCGCTGATGGGCGCATCTGAAACAGGCCGAGCGAGTCGCGGTTCGTCCCCGTGCCGTCGTTCGGTAGATCGGTTGATCCGGGGTGCGCGGGGTTGGCGAGGTTCTTCAGCGTCGATTCGGTGAGTGCGGCCATCAGCGCGACCCGTTGCCCCGCTCGTCCCACGCCATCGATTTCTGCTCCGGTGTCGATGATGGTGGCCGCATGCTCTAACTGTGTCTTGGTGAGCGTGATCTGTTCACCGTCAGCGGTCGTGGCCTCCAGTTCGTCGGGTACCTCGCTGACGGCAGCGCCATCGTTGCTGACAGTAGTGCAGGCGGCGTTCGCGGCAGGGTTCATCAATACTCCGACACCGAGGAGTCCGAGCAAGGGGCACAGCAGCATCACTGCCAAGGCGCCGATGACGAGTTTCTTCAACACAGAGTCCGGCCTCCTGGTTCAACGCAGTGGGTTGTCGAGTTCGGACAGCCGCAGGAGCCGGCACGAGTCATAAGTGGGTTGGCAGACGAGAAACACGGTGAACTCCACCGGGTGCTCAGAGGCCACGTTCTCGTCGTGCCAGACGCCGGAGCGGTGACGGGTGCCCTCGATCGTGTAGGCGGTGGTTCCCTCGGCGAGCTGTCCGGGCTGAGCCTGTTCGATGGCGGTGTCCCACGCCTTCGGCACGTACGACCGTTCGATGGTCAGGTGCTGGCGGGTGGCGTACTTGCGTAGCTCGACCCAGGCATCACTGCTGGGCAGGTAGGAAGCGACGTCGGAGGCGAGGCCAGGTTGCTCGGCCCCGGATGGATCGCCCACGTCGAGGATCACCGTAGTGTAGTCCAACGGCAGATGCCCACTGGCGGTGTCCCAGTTGAACAGCCCGGTGGCCACGGCACGGGCAAACGCCTCAGGATCGTCGCTCGGACGGATCGGGGAAATCGCGCCACTCCTCGCCGGCCCACCCGGGGCGCTGGCCGCCGGCCCTGGCCGAAGCCGGTCACCGTCGCCAGCGCCCGAGTGAGTATCGGGGCCGACGGTCAGGCCATAGACGCCTATCCCGATCAGCACCAACGCGGCCAGACCAGCGACGATGCCAGCGATCAGACGATGTCGCGTATGTGAGTCGTGGGAGGTCATGCCATCAGGTGCGCGCCCGCGGCCACCGGGATGGCTATTACAGGAGGCGTAGGGGCCCCGGTGCTGGCTCGCCTTCGGTAGTCTCAGAGTCCTCGCCGTTGCCGGCGGTCTGGTCCGAGGTGGTCAATGCAGCGCGAAGCTGACCGGCGAACCGATAGGTGCCCTCAGCAGTGTCGAGGAACGAAGCGATCTGCTCAGCGGTCAACTTGGTGGCGAGTTCGGCTGGATCGTAGTGGGTCCACCAGGCCACCAGGCCACTCCAGGTCTGCACGAACGCCCGCACCGGCCACCGATCCGCGCCACCAGCACCGGCTCGCGTCATTCGGGTCGGTTTCTTCCGCGTTGTGACTGCTTCGAACGTCGTGACGCGGGCGACCGCATCATCGGCGAGCTGCTCCAGCTCCTCGGCCCGATGATCCTCGGCGGCGGCGCGCAGACGCTGGTAGGCGGGATCGACCGGTGCCCCGGCATCGATACGCTCCAACTCGGCACGGGTCTCGGCGCGGAGCGGCTCACCAATGCCAGGATCGTCAGCGAGCTGCCGAAGATATCCGACTTTGTCCAGCGTCTTGTACGACGCGCTGCCGGGGATCATTGCGGCGGCCTGCTCACGGGCGTCGCCGAGTGAGGTTGACGGTCCCGGAAATTTTCCGGGACCGTCAATTCCGGGCTGGTGCTGGCTGCTGAACTGTGTGGCGGCCTTTCGCCGGCGGGCGTCTTCGGCCATCAACGTCTTGAGTTCGCGGTAGAGCGCGAAGGCTTCGCTCGCGGTGAGATCCTTGTGCAACACGTTGTCGTCCTGCTCGGCCAACAGGTGTCCCAGCCGGTCCGAGATCCCTGAGCGCACCCACACAGACACGGTGCGCCAGCCAAGGCGTCTGATGGCCGCCAGTCGTCGGCGGCCACACACCAGCACCCCGTCAGGAGTGATGGTCGGCGGTTGCAGCAGGCCATAATGGTCGATGGATGCGGTGAGGGCGTCGAGATCGCCCAGATCAGTGCGATGCCGTCGACCGATTTCGATCGACTCGACGGCTCGGTCGAGTTCGATGTGCCTGGTGGGTGCGGCCACGGTCAGCGGCCTCCTCGTTCCGGCGCGGCAGCCTCCACCGCGAGTCGCAGGTCGTGATCGTCCAGGAGCATCTGCTGGCTTTGGCTGATCAGCAGCCGCAACAGCACTCCACGCCCGGTGTCGGTCGCGGCGTAGGCCGGATGCGGGTGGCCCAGCAGGATCCTCAACAAGGCTGACCAGGACTTCGTAGGTAGGTCGAGCAGTGCCCTCGCATGCTGATCGCGCCGCAAACTCTCATACGCAGTCTGGCGCGAGCCAGCCCGCGCCAACACCCCGCATACATGCTCGATCGCCGTGCGGGCCGTAGCAGCAGGCCAGCCCCACTCCGTGAACAGGGCTATGGTTTCCTCGACCGCCGCGGTCGCCGACATGCCTTTTCGTCCGGCCGCGGCTGCGTCACCGCCGGCGTCCTCGTCGAGGTCGGGCTCGTCTGTGACGTGGAACACCGGATGCCATTCGGACAGCGGAATCTCGCGGTCGCTGAACCGCTCTGCGTCATGGAAGACCGAGAAATGCCGCCGCCTCGCCTGCTGAGTCGAACACAGCATGCCTTGGCCGCGTTCCTCGAAAATGCAGGTGACCCGCACGGCATGGGTGACCATCGCCCACGGATCCGCGGCCTTACGGGTGGAGCGATACTGCATCGCCTCGAACGCGGCGGTTGCTGCCTCCCACGGGTCCAGCTGGTGTTTCCTGGCCAGGGCGGCATACTTGTCGGCCGCGTATGCCATTAAGTCCGCGGCGGTCTGGTCGTCCTGCCAGGCTCCGGGACCGGCCGCGTGGAGCCGGCACAGCAGCGCCCGTAAGCCCTCACTGCTCGTGTAATCTTCACCGCCGGCAGAGACGTTGGGTTGCTCATCAATAGTCATGGCCGGGCACCTCCTAACAGCAAGGAGCGCACACGGCCCCTGAGCTAGCGGCCCTGCTGGTGTCGGTGCCTACGTCCACGACCCATCCCGGCTCTCAGCTCATGCCGACACTCGACCGGCCCGCGCCACGACGACCCGAACCGCGACCGAACGCGGCCAGCGGCGGCAGTTGGCGTGCCCGTTCACCGGCCCGCTGGAGCCGATCGGCTACCGGAGTACGGACGGTCCGAGCCAGCTCGGCTTGAAAACTGATCCCACGCCCGGCCACTACGCCACCGCCACGAACCATCAGATCGGTTGGACGCACCCACTCCACACCCCGGGCACGCTGACGCTCACGCCCCGGTTCCTCGCGCTCACTCTCGGCTTCCGTATCAGGGTCGAGGTCACGATTCTCAAAATCCTGGCTGCGTCGGCGTTCCAGATCGGCTGTCCGGACGGCGTACGGGGTTCCGACAGCGCCGGCCGCTGTGTGGGCTGCCTCCAACGGCGTGCGTTCAGGCGCCGGGTCTGGCTGCCTCCAACGATGGTCTTCCCGTTCGTAGTCGTCGGGATTCATCGGTTCATCTCCTTCACCACAGTTCGTTCAGACTCCATAGGGTCCGTCGTCGGACCTTCGTTCTCACGGTGCTCACGAGCGAACCACCGTCCGACCGTCGCCGCATGCACATCGAATTCCCGAGCGATGCGCTTATTCGA
The DNA here is from genome assembly GCF_007421815.1 of Aeromicrobium piscarium. Lineage (GTDB taxonomy): Bacteria > Actinomycetota > Actinomycetes > Propionibacteriales > Nocardioidaceae > Aeromicrobium > Aeromicrobium piscarium. The sequence continues at coordinate 167,999 of NZ_VLNT01000009.1, forward strand.
CCAGCCCTTCTCGCGTAGCTCACGCGCCCGCTCACGCCGATCGCGCTTCGAACCGGCCGGTCCGGATGTTGCCGCGGGCCTCGGGGCCTTCCCGGTTGGCGGCGGCGCGGCCGTGCTCGACTGGACCAACTCGGTCGGCTCGACCCAGTGTCCTTTATCTGATAGGTAATCGACTCCGGCAGGCGGGCGGGTCAGGATCACCGTCAGGTGGGTGCTGGCCAACAGCACGACTGGAGGTATTGCCGCCACCGCGGCCGCTAGCAGTCCGGGCACGCTGGCCTCGGCGGCAACGATCGCGTGAAGAGAGTTCGCGGTGACGGAGATCGCGGCTGCGCCGATTAACAGCGCCCACGGATACCATGTCGCCGATTGCCCATCGAGCGCGACTACCGCGACGGTGGACACCACGATGATGCCGTCCACGATCAGTGGCCATACCCAGGCCTGCCCAGAGCCGATCCCCGAGCGCAGAGCCAAATCCGTCAACGACATGAACGACAGCCAGAAGGCCCCGCATCCGATCGCTACCGTTCCGGCCACCGCGATGACCACGACCCAACGACGCCCAGACATCACGACAGCCCTAACTCCCGGGTCGCCGATCTGTCGGGGCGCCGCTCTAGCCGGTTACCCGCGGCCCGCGGCACCGGTCCCGTCGTGTGCGTTGACGCCGACCATGATGGCGGTCGCGGATGAGCGCAGCGGTAGGCGGACCGGACCGTGGCGGTGATCTCCCGTTCGCCCAGCCCGGCATGACCCGCGGCTGCGACGAGAACATCGAGAGCGTCCGCGGCGGGAACACGGTTCTCGGCCAGACGGCAAGCCGCCCAGAACAACCCCTGATTGCGTTCACCCTCGGGCCGGCTCGCCACCCAAGCGGCCAACCGAGGCACATCAGCCTCCAAACGCAAGCCGTGAACCGGACGCTGGCGAGGTGTGGGACGGGGATCGAGGAAGTCCCGCAGACCGTCAGAATTCACCGGACTAGCCGCCATGACGTACACCTGCCGCACGCGGTACGGCGTCGTACTGCCCTCCTTGGTGACCGCCGAAGGTGGGATCAGGACATAACCGCCGTCACCGCGAAAATCCACCCCACATTTGGCGGCCTGCCATGAGCGCTGCACTACACCCTGAGTGGCCGGATAATAGATGTGCAGTCCACCCGAAGGGGTGTCTACCAGAAATGACCAGCTTGGGAACAACCCAGCTTGCTGAGCGCGGTCGAAGGCTTCATAACCGTTGACGTGGCCGTGGATGTCCACGTCGACAACCACTACACCTGACGCCTCGCCAGTGGGGACGGCGAGGTTCGCCGTTGGATATCGATGCCACCAAGCCTTCACCTGTTGAAGGTCCGTGGTGGCATCGTGAAAGCCTTTCGGTGTCAACGGTCGCTTCTCGCCCGGAACACAGGGGAAAACCGGCACACCGGCTCGGGATAACAATTGCGCAGCAGCTGGCAATGGCACACGGCCGACTAACCGGGAGAGGATCGCCGCCATAGCCCCATGCCGGCTGGTCGCAGTCTGTATCCCCATGATCGGCCTCCTCTCACCGAACCGCCTCAGCCTGGAGGTGGCCTCGTGGCCATGAGGTGTGTCAGGAGAACCAGCGGATCGAAACGGACAGCGCAGATATAGAAACGGCGACCGTCAGAATCGATAGTGTGCGCCTGACTACTTCGTTCCTGCCTAGCGTCTTTTGCGGTTGTCTACGAGGTAGTGACCTTGCGATTGTCGGCAACGCTCGAAAACTGGACGATTGCATCGCCCGAAAAGTGAACGGTGTGTGGGCAGCCTAGTCGTTGTCTCGGTCGGCGGTCTCGCGGATGCTGGGCAGCGTCTCGATGCCGCGGTTGCGT